>NZ_KQ236955.1:932980-1258673 GCF_001185845.1 Bacteroides sp. 3_1_13 | reverse complement strand
CTGAATATCTATACCTGTAATAATGCTTACGCAGATATTTTTCAGACTGATTTTGGATAACGCCTACAACTTATGGGTATGATACTGCGTATTGCCTCAAGTCGCATAGTGGGGCAAGGGGATATTGTGGGCAGAAGTGGGTATTTCAGCCTCAATTTATCTGCTAATTCAGTGATGAGAGGACGTTTAGACGCAAGAAGGACGCTGAAGAGCTTAGTTGCGGATTTGAGGAAGAAGTGTTTGTATATAATGAAAGTACCGGAAACTTCGATCTCTACTATCATCTTGCCGGAAAAGATATCACCCTCTCCTGCCTCCACCTGGACGAAAAGAAAAATCTGTGGATGGGAACTACCAGTAACGGACTTTACTGTTTATCGGGAGACAAAAAGATTTCCCAACCTGTCACAAGAGGTAATATCGCGAGTATTTACGAAGATTCGTCTAAAGAATTATGGATCTGTACCTGGGAAGAAGGACTCTACCGGATAAAAACAGATAGTACCATTGAGAACTTCCGTCATGATCCTAAAAATCCAAACAGTATTTGCACCGATTTCGTAAGGAGTTGCTGTGAAGATAATGCAGGAAATCTGTGGATAGGAACCTTTCACGGGTTAAATCGCTATGAAAAGAGCACAGGTAAATTCCAACTTTACACTGCCAACGCGAACAAACCCGACGGACTTACCCACTCCTCCATCTGGTGCATCGTCAAAGATGAACAAGGAACAATTTGGCTGGGTACTTATTTCGGAGGTGTCAACTATTTCAATCCAGAATATGAAATCTATACCCGTTACAAAACCGGAGATACAGAGAAAGAAGGTCTAAGTAGTCCGATCGTCGGTAGAATGACTGAAGATAAGGACGGAAACCTGTGGATTTGTACCGAAGGCGGCGGCGTGAATGTGTATAACCGGAAGGATAACACCTATCGGTGGTATCGCCACGAAGAGGGCAAAAATAGCATTTCCCATAACAATGTCAAAGCAATCTACTACGACCGGACTAATGAAATCATGTGGATAGGTACACACTTGGGAGGATTGAACAAACTCGACCTGCGTACTAACCGTTTCACAGTCTACCGAATGAAAGCCGGAGACCCAACCTCACTACCTTCGGATATCGTCCGAGACATTGTACCTTATAAGGACAAGCTGGTTGTCGCCACACAAAACGGTGTTTGTCTTTTCAATCCGGCAACAGGCGCTTGCCAACAGCTCTTCAAAGAGACTAAAGAAGGAAGAGGTATTGGCATGGTAGCCAGTCTTTGCATTGATAAAGACGGTACATTGTGGATTGCGGCTACCGGGGAGGGTGTTTATTCTTACCGGTTCGACAGCGGTAAACTTACTAATTATCCACACAATCCCGCTAATCCGAACAGTCTTAGCAACAATAATATCAACAGTATCATGCAGGACAGTAACGGTAATCTGTGGTTCTGCACCTCCGGAAGCGGTCTCGACCGTTACCGTAAGGCAAGTGATGACTTTGAAAACTTCGATGTACAGACAGATGGTTTATCCAGCGACTGTATCTACGAAGTATGCGAATCGTCCATACAGAAAGGAGACTTATTGCTGATTACCAATCAGGGATTCTCACAGTTCAACTATCCAAGCAAGAAATTCTATAATTACGGTACGGAAAATGGATTCCCGTTGACTGCCGTCAATGAAAACGCACTATTTGTGACACATGACGGAGAAGTATTCCTTGGCGGTATTCAGGGAATGATTTCTTTCTGGGAGAAGAAATTACATTTCACTCCTAAATCGTATAATATCATTCTTTCCCGCCTGCTTGTCAACGGAAAAGAAGTAGTTCCGGGAGATGAAAGCGGCATCCTGGAACAGTCGATCTGTCATACTCCGGAAATCAGTCTGAAAGCGAATCAATCGATGTTTAGCATCGAATATGCCACTTCCAACTTCATCCCTGCCAACAGAGATGAAATTCTCTATCGCCTGGAGGGTTTCTCGGACGAATGGAACCATACTTACCGGAAGCAAACGCTGATTACTTATACAAACCTGAATCCGGGTAAATATACCCTTGTCATCAAATCACAGAGGGAAGGAATAAAAGAGGCCAGACTGCTGATTATCGTACTCCCTTCATGGTATGAGACATGGTGGGCTTACCTGATTTATACCATTGTCACTATCAGTCTGTTATGGTATCTTATTCAGAACTATAATTCGCGCATCAAACTCCGTGAGTCTTTGAAGTACGAAAAGAAGCATATTGAAGACCTTGAAGCATTGAACCAGTCAAAACTCCGTTTCTTCACTAACATCTCGCACGAATTCCGCACACCGTTAACGCTGATCGTGGGACAAGTGGAAACTTTGTTGCAGGTGCAGACATTTACGCCTAATATATATAATAAGGTGTTGGGAATCTACAAGAACAGTCTCCAATTACGGGAACTGATTACGGAACTTCTTGATTTCCGTAAACAGGAACAGGGACACATGAAGATCAAAGTAAGCCAGCACAACCTGGTTAACTTCCTGTATGAGAATTATCTGCTCTTCCTCGAATACGCCAGCAGTAAACAAATCAACTTCAAGTTCAACAAACAAAAGGATGACATTGAAGTGTGGTATGACCAAAAGCAGATGCAGAAAGTAATAAACAACCTGCTGTCTAATGCAGTGAAGCATACCAAGGCCGAAGATACGATTTCGATTAATGTATCGCAGGAGAAAGACCATGTCATCATTGAAATAAAAGATACCGGTACAGGTATCGCCGCAGCCGAAATTGATAAGATATTCGACCGTTTCTATCAGACCGAGCATCTCAACTCGCTGAATACCGGAGCCGGTACAGGCATCGGACTGGCACTGACGAAAGGTATTGTGGAACTTCATCACGGCACAATCCGGGTGGAAAGCGAGCCGGGCAAAGGAAGCAGTTTCATTATCACCCTCAAACTAGGCAAGGAACACTTCACAGAAGAGCAAATAGCGAAAGATGATACGGAAACCATCCAGCAAACAGAGACTATTGTTCCTTCAGTAGAAATAATCCCTGATTCGGAATGGAAAGAAGAAGATAACAAGCGTATCGAAGACGCCAAAATGCTGATAGTGGAAGACAATGAATCTATCAAGCAGATGTTAGCCGGTATTTTCGAAACATTCTATCAGGTCAGTACGGCTTCCGACGGAGTAGAAGCATTAGAGATGATACAGAAGGATATGCCGAGCATCATTTTAAGTGATGTCGTAATGCCACGCATGTCGGGTACGGAACTTTGCAAACAGATCAAGACAGACTTTAATACTTGCCATATTCCGGTAGTATTATTAACTGCACGTACTGCTATAGAGCACAATATCGAAGGTTTAAAGATTGGTGCGGATGATTATATCACGAAGCCGTTTAATACCAATCTTCTGATTTCCCGCTGCAATAACCTGGTTAACTCCCGCCGGCTATTGCAAGAGAAGTTCAGCAAACAACCGCAGGCTTTTGCTCAAATGTTGGCTACCAACCCGATGGATAAGGAGATGCTCGACCGCGCGATGGCCATTATCGAACGTCATCTGGACAATACAGATTTCAACGTTAATATCTTCGCCCGTGAAATGGGTATGGCACGTACAAACCTGTTCACCAAATTGAAAGCAGTTACAGGCCAGACCCCGAATGATTTCATCTTAAGCATACGTCTCAAAAAAGGCGCTGTCATGTTAAGGAATAACCCGGAACTGAATATCACGGAGATTTCTGACCGGATTGGGTTCTCCTCCTCCCGCTATTTCAGTAAATGTTTCAAAGAGATTTATCACGTCAGTCCGCTGGCTTATCGTAAAGGAGAAGAGAGCGAAGAAGAAGGAGACGGAGAAGAAACAGATTAACAGGTAACTCTATAAGCACTCTTGCAAAATAATCTTATATTATTAGGCACGGATCACACGGATTTCACGGATAAAAAAACGCTGAGTATGAGAACAACAGCATTAATCCGTGTGATCCGTGCCTAAATTTATGATATAAACGGTTTCTTAGTCCGGACATCTTCGCCCGAATAAAGAAGGTAACTTCTTAAGTGTACTATTTTGTACTTCACTTGTACATTCCTACTCATTCTTTTTCTTCCATTCGCTTATCTTTGTGTTCATTACATTATTTCCTAAAACATTCAGCATTATGAAAAACGTTTCGCGTCTACTTCCCCTATTGTCTGGCATCGTCACGCTGTCAGGATGCAATCATGCACCCCAAAAGAACAATGGGCAGAATAGCCAAAAGCCTAACATTATTTATATATTTGCAGATGATCTCGGCATTGGTGATTTAAGTTGTTATGGAGCAACAAAAGTGAGCACTCCCAACATTGACCGGTTGGCAGGACAAGGAGTACAATTCACCAATGCTTATGCAACTTCTGCCACCAGCACCCCTTCCCGTTTCGGACTCCTGACAGGTATGTATCCCTGGAGACAGGAAAACACAGGAATCGCTCCCGGTAACTCCGAACTCATTATCGACACTACCTGCGTCACCATGGCAGATATGCTGAAAGATGCAGGATACGCAACCGGTGCAGTAGGGAAATGGCATCTGGGACTCGGTCCGAAAGGTGGAACCGACTTTAACAACCCAATTACCCCTAACGCGCAAAGCATCGGTTTCGACTACGAATTTATTATTCCGGCTACCGTAGACCGTGTACCTTGTGTATTTGTAGAAAACGGACATGTCGTAGGACTTGACCCCAATGACCCTATCACCGTAAGCTACGACCACAAAGTAGGCGACTGGCCTACGGGAGAAGAGAATCCGGAGCTCGTCACTTTAAAGCCCAGCCAGGGACACAACAATACAATTATCAACGGCATTCCCCGCATCGGTTGGATGACCGGAGGAAAATCCGCCCTTTGGAAAGATGAAGACATAGCCGATATCATCACTCATAAGGCTAAAAATTTCATTGCATCCCATCAGGAAGAACCCTTCTTCTTATATATGGGTACGCAAGACGTACATGTACCGCGCATCCCCCACCCACGTTTCGCAGGCAAAAGCGGACTCGGCACTCGTGGCGACGTCATCCTGCAACTGGACTGGACCATAGGTGAAATCATGCACACACTGGACAGCCTCCACATCGCAGACAACACCATCCTGATCTTTACCAGCGATAACGGTCCTGTTATCGACGACGGCTATCAAGACCAAGCTTACGAACTTCTCAACGGACATACTCCAATGGGTATCTACCGTGGTGGAAAATACAGCGCTTACGAAGCGGGTACACGCGTTCCATTTATTGTCCGTTGGCCTGCCCGGGTGAAGCCGAACAAGCAACAAGCTCTTTTCTCTCAAATAGATGTGTATGCATCGCTCGCTTCACTTTTAGAGCAACCTTTACGCAAGGGAGCTGCCCCCGACAGTCAGGAGCATCTGAACGTTCTCCTCGGCAAAAATAATACAAACCGTGAGTATGTCGTTCAACAGAATCTCAATAACACACTTGCCATCATAAAAGGTCAATGGAAATACATCGAACCGAGCGACGGCCCTGCTATCGAACATTGGACGAAAATGGAGTTAGGCAACGACAAACAGCCTCAACTTTACGATTTATCCTCCGATCCATCGGAGAAAACGAATGTATCAAAACAATATCCCGACATAGTGAAAGAATTATCTGAATTACTGGAATCCGTTAAAGAAAAATAGTTTATGAGAACAGAAAAATTGTATGATTTTGCACCAATCTTGAATAATTCTATCCATATTAGAATATTCAATCCGTCTATCTTTGCAAGCGTAGATTCAATAAAATCACTTAATTTTTAATATATGAAAAAACATTTATCCACTCAAACTAGAAAAAGGATGCTCTCCTCCATCGGACTGATCTTGTTTTCTGTTTCTTTTGTACTTGCACAGGTACTTGTTAAAGGTACAGTGAAGGATAACTTAGGAGAAGGAGTGCCGGGAGCCAGTGTTCAGGTAAAAGGTACTTCGCAAGGAACAATCACTGACCTTGACGGTAAATTTGCTTTTAACGTGCCCAATAAGAATTCAATATTGGTTATTTCTTTCATTGGTTATGTCACTGTAGAAATAAAGGCGGATACTCAAAAGCCAATGGTTATCACATTGAAGGAAGACACAAAGACATTGGACGAAGTGGTAGTAGTCGGCTATCAGGAAATACGCAAGAAGGATCTGACGGGTTCTGTTGCCAAAGCCAGCATGGCAGAACTTCTTAGCACTCCGACTGCTTCTTTCGGCGAGACATTAGGCGGACGTATTGCCGGTGTCAACGTAAGTTCGGGCGAAGGTATGCCGGGCGGACAGATGAACATCGTCATCCGTGGTAACAACTCTTTGACACAGGACAACTCTCCTCTTTATGTCATTGACGGTTTCCCGGTGGAAGACCCTTCCATAGCCGCAGCCATCAATCAGAACGATATTGAGTCACTCGATTTCCTGAAGGATGCCTCCGCTACTGCTATCTACGGTGCCCGTGGTGCCAATGGTGTCGTGATGATTACAACCAAGAAAGGAACAATCGGCCAGCCTAAAATTAAATATGACGGAAGTTTCGGTATTCAGCATATCACCAAAACGATTCCGATGATGGATGCATACGAGTTCGTCAAACTACAGGCAGAACGTAGTCCCAAAGATATGGAAACTACCTACTTCATGGATTATGACGGTAAGAAATGGGGACTGGAAGATTATAGGAATATCCCGCAATATAACTGGCAGGATGAAATCTTCCGCAGCGCATGGATGCAAAGCCATAATGTCAGCCTGACCGGTGGTTCGGAAGGAGTTCGCTACAATGCTTCTTTATCTTATTATGACCAGGACGGTATCTTATTGGAATCAAACTACAAACGTGTACAAGGCCGTATGGGTACTACCATCCAAAAGAAGAAACTGAAAATCTATCTGACAACCAACTATTCAAGCACTACAACCACTGGTGGTTCTCCTTCCCAGAACTCATACAGTGGTATGAATAACCTGTTCTATAGTGTATGGGGATATCGCCCTGTGACCGAACCGGACAGACCATTAAACTCGTTGATGGATAACATCATGGACGACGCGATAAACAATACCAACGACTATCGTTTCAACCCTATCATGTCTTTGAAAAATGAATATCGCAAGACGTACGCGAACTATATCCAGTTCAACGGATTTGCAGAATATGAATTTATCAAAGGATTGAAGTTGAAAGTTTCCGGCGGTTACACATTCGATACCCGCAAAGGAGAAACATTCAACAACTCGAAAACTCGTTATGGTAATCCGAAATCATCCGATAAGGTGAATGCAGAAATCTACCATTCTCAACGTGCAACGTGGTTGAACGAAAATATTCTAACCTATCAGACCAATATCAAACGGAAGCATTTCTTTAATAGTATGGTAGGTGTAACTCTGCAAAATTCTGACTATGAATACTATTCATACAAGACAGTGCAAATTCCAAACGAAGCACTCGGGATGGCAGGAATGAGTGAAGGAACTCCCAGTACGACCAAATCATTAAAGAGTTCCTGGTCTATGCTCTCTTTCCTGGGACGTTTGAACTATAACTACAAATCATTGTATTATGCAACGGTTTCTTTCCGTTCCGACGGTTCTTCCAAATTCCGTGGTGATAACCGTTTCGGCTATTTCCCTTCCGGTTCATTGGCATGGGGATTCATGGAGGAAGATTTTATGAAACCATTGAAGTCTGTTGTTTCTTCCGGTAAATTAAGAGCAAGCTGGGGATTGACCGGTAACAACCGTGTAGGCGAGTATGATACGTATGCTTTATATCAGATATTAAAAGATAAAGTTGGAGATTTTATTTCGATCGGTAGCCTACCGAGTGGTGTATATCCGTTCGAAAACAGCCTGACAAGTGTAGGTACAGTGCCCACTTCCTTAAGAAACAGAAAACTGAAATGGGAGACTACCGAACAGTGGAACCTAGGCCTGGACTTAGGCTTCCTGGACGAACGCATCGGATTAACCGTAGACTGGTATCGTAAAACGACTCGTGATTTGTTGCTGAATACTGCACTTCCCACCTCTTCCGGTTATTTCAGTGCCATGAAGAATGTAGGAAAGGTACGCAACCAAGGTATCGAGCTCACATTGAACACAACCAATATCAAGAACCGTCATTTCTCATGGACTACTAACTTTAATATCGCATTCAACAAGAACAAAGTATTAGAATTGGCCGAAAACCAATCTTCTCTGTTGAGTGCAGCCAAATTTGACCAGAACTATAACTCTCAATACAGCTACATTGCCAAAGTGGGTTATCCGATGGGAATGATGTACGGATTCATCTACGAAGGTACATACAAATACGAAGATTTCGACAAAGTAGGTGATACATATACACTGAAACGCAATGTTCCGTATTTCTCTTCCGAAAGTAATACACAACCGGGTATGCCGAAATACGCAGACCTGAATGGTGACGGTATCATCGACGATAACGACCGCACTATGATCGGTAACGGTATGCCGAAACATACGGGCGGATTTACCAACAATTTCGAATACAAAGGATTTGACTTGAGCATCTTCTTCCAATGGTCGTATGGAAACGATGTATTGAATGCCAACCGCCTGTTCTTCGAGAACAGCAATAAAACACGTGACTTGAACCAATACGCAAGTTACGCAGACCGCTGGACACCGGAAAATCCGGAAAGTAATATTCCGAGAGCTACCGACTCCGGTTCTAACAAAGTGTTCTCTACACGTATTATCGAAGATGGTTCGTTCCTTCGTCTGAAGACCGTGTCTTTAGGATATACACTGCCGAAACAACTGACCAAGAAATGGAAGATAGACAATGCACGCGTATTCGTTGCCGGTCAGAATCTATGGACATGTACAGGGTATTCCGGTTACGACCCGGAAGTATCTATCCGTGAAGGCGCACTGACTCCGGGACTGGACTTCTCCGCTTATCCGAGAGCCTACTCTATCAGTTTTGGTATAAACTTAGGTTTCTAATCAATCATCCTTCAAACAATTACGTATATGAAAACAATAAAAATAATCATCATATCACTTCTTGTCGGACTTAACCTGACTTCCTGCGATTTCTTGGAAAAAGACCCGACATACACCACTCCTGAAAACTTCTTCAAAAATGAAGCGGACGCTACCTCTTGGCTGACAGGAACCTATGCCATTCTGGGACAAAGTTCCTTCTACGGAAATGAGTTCTTATACCTTGTAGGAGGTGACGATCTGGGACACTATGGTGGTGCCAACCGCGGACCTAACAAAAGTGGGTTGATCTGTAACAATGCCAACACAAGTGATCCGGCCGTTGCAGCATTGTGGTACACATTATACTCCGGCATCAACAGAGCCAATATTTTCCTGGAAAATATTGATGCAGTGCCCGATATGAACGATGATACCCGCAAGCAGTACAAAGCCGAAGCCCGTTTCTTACGCGCATTCTATTATTTTACTTTGGTAGAATGTTGGGGAGATGTACCTTTCAAGACTACTTCTACAGAAGATGCCTATAACCTCTCCATTCCACGTACGGACAAACAGACGATTTATGATTTTATCATCAAAGAGATGTATGGTTCTGCCGAGGATCTCAAATCTGCTCAAGATTTGAACTATTTACCGGGACGTGTTTCCAAATCGGCTGCTTGGGGAATGTTGGCGCGTGTATATATGTTCCGGGCCGGTGAACCTAAACGTGACAAGGAAGTGGGTTTGGCTAACAACACGACTAGTGCCGAGATTACAGAATATTTCAAAAAAGCAAGTTACTATGCACAGTTAGTCAAGAATGAGGGTCATTCACTAACTGCCAAATATTGGGACTTCTTTATCGACATTTGTTCTGATAAGTATAACACTGCTCTCAATAAGGATGGTGCCAAGGCTAATGAAAGTATTTGGGAAGTAGAATTTGCAGGTAACCGTTCGACGGATGTACGTGCAGAAGGTAGAATCGGTAATATTATCGGCATTCAGGGTAAGGACCTTTCTTCCAAAGCATCCATCACTGGTAAAGGTGATCCGGGCTATGCATACGCTTTTATCTGGAATACTCCTAAACTGCTGGAATTGTATGAAGCAAACGATGACATTGACCGTTGCAACTGGAACATCGCTCCATTCACTTACACCCAGTCAGCAGGAGAAGGTACTCCGGTAGACGGTCGTGAATTTGTAAAAGGAAAAAGAGATGAAGTGGAACAACAATACTGGGATAAATCCTTCAGCTATGGTAAAACAGAGCCGGGGTCTACTTACGGTGATCGTGAATCGAAGAACGATGCCAATAAGAACCGCAACAGGGCTGCCGCCAAATATCGTAGAGAATATGAAGCAGACAAGAAGAGTAAAAACGATACTTCCATCAACTTCCCTCTTCTCCGTTACTCTGACATTCTGCTAATGATTGCAGAGGCAGAAAATGAAGTCAACCATGGCCCTAATGATTTGGCGTATGAATGTATCAATGCAGTAAGAGAACGTGCAGGAATCAAAAAACTTGCAGCAAATCTGGATGAAGAGAGCTTCCGCAAAGCTATCAAAGACGAACGTGCAATGGAACTCTGTTTCGAGTACACACGCCGTTTCGACCTGATCCGTTGGGGAGACTATTACAAACTGATGCAGGAACAAGTGGACAAGGCACAGGCTGACGAATCCTGGAAGTTCGGAATCAATGTATATACTTACTTCAATATTCCGAAGTCTTACAACTATTTCCCGATTCCTGCCAATGAAATTGGCTCGAACGGTGCTATCAAAACAAATAATCCGGGTTGGTAAATCACTTATTAACTTTAAAAAGAAAAGGATATGAAGACAATATATAAAAGTTTGATGACTATCGCTTTTGCCGGACTGTGTCTCGCTTCATGCGACAAGGAATTAAAAGAAGAAACAGCAATGGAAGTGGGTGTGGTGACAGACAACAATGTCAGCTTTAACGGTAACACTGTAACTGTCAAAAAAGGCAGTCCGGTAACGTTCAGCTTTAATGGAGACCCTGACTTTATCACTTTCTTCAGTGGAGAAATAGGTCATGAATACAAACATCGAAACCGTACAGAAATGAAAGTAGAGGATATTGAAAAGTGTGAACTTAGTTTCCGCATTTGGTATAGATATGGAAACGCAAGCACAATTAAAGGCTCTACTCATGTACTCGTTTCCGACCAATTTAATGGCATAAACGGCAGTAATGTAGATCAAGATAAACAAACTGTAGAAAACTGTGAATGGACAGAGGTATTTGCACAGGAAGAACTTCCAACCAAACCGAACAGCACTAGCGAGACAGCAGAATCCAGCAAAACTTTTACATTCGAATTATCTTCTTATCTTGCTAAAGAAATAACAATAGCGGTTCACTATAACCCCATTGATAACTCAAATACAATGCCACAGCTCAACATCATGGATATGAATATTGACTTGATGTTCACAAACGGCAAAGGGAATACGGTTAATGCAAAAGATTTCGGTTTCTCACCGCTAAATCTCGTATATGATTTAACGAAGCTAAATGACAGTCACAAAAAAGTTCTTAAGAAGGCATTGGGAAATGAGAAAATGCCGGATGAGGACCTAAACAGTGAAGAGAACATAAAAAAATATCCATATTTGCTTGTTGACGGACAAATCCCTGACTTCTGGAGTACCACCACACCTACCAGAATACAAATCGCAGGAGGAAGTAAAGGAACAACAAAAGCAGACACTTGGCTTATCTCGGCTCCCGTCTTGCTGGGTACTTGCTATCCGGATGCAGGACAAAGCATCAAGAATATCTCGCAAACATTAGAGATATACTCACATACCTACGAAGAAGCCGGGACATACACCGCTACCTTCGTAGCCAACAATGCAAACTACGTCCATCAAGGTGGTCAAGTAGTACGTGAACTGACTATAAACGTTGTAGAATAATAGTATATCCCCCAATTTTTCTAACCTTCAATCATAGAAAACGTTTATAAAAATCAGACTTTAATCAATTTAACATTAAAAAGAGAGGGTCCGCGAGGTTCCTCTCTTTTACTTTTACCATATCTTTTCACCCTCTTCCCTTTCTTCTCTTCCGAAAAAACATTTTTCTTTACTCAACTAGCGTATAAATCAACATTTATATATAAGTTTGCACAAAAATAAAAACAATGCAAAAGACTCTTCCTATTCATTTTGCCCCATTACAAGGTTATACCGACGTGTTTTACCGTAATGCTCATGCTGCCTGCTTCGGAGGTATAGATACTTATTATACCCCATTTGTACGACTCGAAAAAGGCGGATTTCGTCATAGAGATGTCCGAGGAATCGAGCCCGGAAATAATCAAGTACCCCATCTGATTCCGCAACTGATAGCTCCCTCTTTTGACAAAGCAGACAAAATCTTATCCCTATTCATTGAAAAGGGATATAAGGAAGTCGATATCAATATGGGATGCCCTTTTCCCATGCTGGCTAAACGCCACAATGGTTCCGGTATTCTTCCTTATCCCGAAGAAGTGCAAGCGTTACTTAGCCTGCTGATTACGGAATATCCGCAAATAAGTTTTTCTATCAAAATGAGGTTGGGTTGGGAAGATCCGAAAGAATGTCTGAAACTGGCTCCGATTATCAATGAGCTCCCCCTACGACAAGTGGTTATGCATCCCCGCTTAGGAAAACAGCAATATAAAGGAGAAGTCGACCTTAAAGCGTTTGAAGCCTTTCAGGGAGTCTGCAAACATCCGCTCATCTATAATGGGGATATCAATAGTGTGGAAGATATTCACCACATTCAGGAACAGTTTCCCGGATTAGCCGGAATGATGATAGGACGAGGATTACTTGCCAACCCGGCATTGGCATTGGAATATAGACAAAACCGTACACTTGAGCTTGATGAAATAAGAGAAAAATTGCAATCGATGCATAGATGTGTATACAATCAATATGCAGAACAGTTAGAAGGAGGAGACGAACAGCTTCTGAACAAAATGAAAACTTTCTGGGAATATTTAATGCCGCAAGCGGACAGAAAATTACTGAAAGCAATTCATAAAAGCACAAGCCTCAACAAATACAATCAGGCAATCCTTGCCTTTTTTAATCAACGATAAACTAATAACCAGTAATTTTACGTAATTTTGCACCCGTTTACAAATATGCACATTATGAAAAAGTACATTCTCTTATTTCTTTGCCTGATAATCGTATCGGGCAGTTTCGCACAAATGCAGGATTTCAAGTTCAAATTCTACGGACAGATTCGTACTGACTTATATTATAATAGTCGTGCTAATGAAGAAACCGTAGACGGATTGTTCTATATGTATCCGAAAGATAAGGTACGTGATCCGGATGGGAATGATTTGAACTCAACGCCCAACAGCAATTTCTATACCTTGTATTCACGTCTCGGAGTAGACGTTGCCGGTCCGAAGCTGGGGACGGCCAAGACATCTGCCAAAGTAGAGGTTGACTTCCGTGGTACAGGTACCTCTTATTCGGTCATTCGACTTCGCCATGCTTATTTGAATCTGGATTGGGGAAAATCGGCTGTATTGCTCGGGCAGACTTGGCATCCGTTATTTGGAGATGTGTCTCCACAGATTCTTAATCTCTCCGTAGGAGCACCGTTCCAACCATTTAGTCGTGCACCTCAAATTCGTTATCGCTATACAAACAAGAATTTCCAACTTACCGGAGCAGCAGTATGGCAATCACAATACACTTCACAAGGTATCAATCCTGACAAACCGAAAGAGAGTAAAAAAAGTCATGAATACTTAAAGAATGGTTGCATCCCGGAGATATATGTAGGAGCTGACTACAAGAAAGACGGCTTATTGGCAGGTGTCGGCATTGAATTATTATCATTAAAGCCACGCATACATGCTTGGGGAGCGAACGGAGATCAATATAAAATAGACGAACGCATAACTACCCTTTCTTACGAGGCCCATGCGAAATATACCCATAAAGCCTGGTTCATTGCTGCAAAAAGTGTATTGGGTTCCAATCTCACGCAGGCCTCCGGGTTAGGCGGATTCGGCATAAAGTCAGTTGACGGGCACACCGGAAAACAAAAATATACTCCGATACGTTTCTCCAGCTCTTGGTTGAATGTTGTCTACGGACAGAAATGGAAACCTGGTATTTTTGTAGGTTATGCCAAAAATTTGGGAACAAGCGATGCACTATATGCTCCAGATGGAACTGACGCTCAAGTGTATGGAACGGGAACAAACCTCGATCAGTTAGTAACAGCAGGGGCAGAACTGACCTACAATGTTCCCCACTGGAAATTCGGTTTGGAATATACCTTAAGCTCTGCATGGTATGGTTCACTCAATGCCTCCAATGGAAAAATCAGAGATACTCATGCCGTATGCAACAACCGCATTGTTGCTGTTGCCATGTTCATGTTCTAATCTCTCTCTACACAATTCTTTTGATTATATATCTGTCACCTGTCATCGATTACTACCTAATGATTTGATTATAAACGATTAGCATTGTGACAGCAATCGGTGACAGCATTGTGATGACAATATTGCTGTCACCGAAAACAGCAAACTACATTTCATTAATCGGAGACATTCATTACGGGAGCCCCAACAGTCATATTTACTTCACTTATATACAACCTTTGTTTCATTACGGGAAACGATTAGTTTCACACCGAGAAACCAATCGTTTCGCTATTTGAAACTTTTGGTTTCCTTACTTGAAACTAGAGTTTCATACGCTTGAAACCAAAGTTTCTGCAGCTAGAAACAATAGTTTCAAAGCTTTGGAAACCACGCTTGTACAAAGGGAAACAAAACATTTTCTGGTTGCCAGACTTCTTACCTCTTCAGTTCCGCTTCAAAGCTAGCGCCATCTTTGCAACTGAACCGCAAGATTATTTGCTTTTCATTGGAAGAGACTACCGTACAATAGGGAGTTTCTTCCACATTCCATCGGCCTTTTATGGTCACAGTCACTGGTATTTCACTACTTCCATTATTAATCCACGGACGAGAGTAGATACTACGTTCAATCCGCTTCCCGTCTTTATCAAACGCTTCGTCACTTGGACCGCGATACAAAGCCAAATCAGGTTGTGCTACCGTCAGTTTAATCTTATCAGCAGATTCTTTATGAGTCATAACCAGGCAGGAAGTATCCACACGTTGCAACAGACCACCCGGCAACGTTGTTTCAGGAGTTTCAAACAATACATAAGAAACAATCTGCTCGGAAGCGGACTCTACAATATGCGCCTTCCGATCTTGCTGCAAAACTTTATAAGTTGGCTTTTTCGCAAACTTCTTCATCGCGATTTCATTCGTTTGAGGCAAAACAGCGTATTCATACCTTCCGTTTTTCGGTGCCTTTCCATGATCTACTACCAAAGAAACCCAATCACCCTTTGTTTCCTTTCCCGTATTCTGCATTCGCGAATATTGAGGGAAGTTTTTCTCAAATCGAATGGCTGTCGGAACATAATAACCTGTTCCCAAATGATCTACCCATACTTTCTTATCTTCCTGATAATTTTTCCAATAGTCATGTCCCGCCTTATCTGTGACTGCCAATTGGAAGATAGTCGTTTCAGTGGAGAATTCCGTATTTGTATTTTCAATATCCGATCCAAGGCAGACAATCATTCCATCGATGAAATGGTAAGATTTACGTGCCCGGTGCGATCCGTTATACTTGTCGTGCTCGTGCAACTTCATTCCGAAGTTACCATTCATCTTCTGTTGAGACAATCCGCCTGCAAAAGCTTCATCAGAATAAAGCATCTCTTCCATTCCTGAATAACGATCTACATTGAGTACTTTAGCCTGCAATTGTTCCAACGGCAAATGAATAGATGTAACTCCCGGGATACGGTTCCAGTCAAAACCTTCCTGCTGCCAACCACTAGTGGCCGGAGTCACTGTCTGCCCCGGTGCAGCAGTCAATATCTGCAAACTGCCGTGTGCCAGATAGCGACCATATAAATTCGCTCCCAAATAATGTTCAGCCGCCCATAAATAACGGGAATGTCCACGGGCCACGGCAGACCAGTTACTGCGACGTTGAACAGAGACACAACCATAGCCCATTGCTATATTCCCCTGTGGATCCGGTTCCGGACGGAAACCTTTCTCTATCAGAAGCTTTGCCGCTTTGCGTTCTTCAGCATTTGAAACTTTGGGCATATATTCGGGAGCATCATTCTCAACGCCCGAATTTGAAATCAAACGAAGATAAGAAGAAGCCATTTCACTATCATATTCCGCCTTTCCATCGGGAGAACCGGCTAAAGCCATCATGGCAAAATGCATAGGAACCAGTTTACCTTTTCCATCCGGATGACGACCGGACATAGAAAGAGGGAAATTCAGTTTATTGCAATAAAAGCGCATGGTCAGCAATACATTCTTCACCGTTTCATGAGCCAACTTGGAAACTGCAAATTCCGTCCGGCTAAGAAGATAAATCATGTTTGTTGCCCCATCCAGTCCGCCTACGGCATAAGCCGGATAGTTATTGCGATGATGGAAAGCACCTCCGTCCACTTTAAATGAACCGGACAGCCCCAGTGCAGGACGGCAACCATAATCAATCCAACGAGAGAAAGACCGCAAGTATTGCAGTTTCTCCGGTGTATCTTCCATCATTAGAATACTGGCAATACGCCCTGTGGTCTGTGTATTGAAAGAGTCCATATCAATTCCGTCAACTTCCGGTTTGGGATACACTTCGTTAGTAATCGCATACCAGCGTAATGTCCGTTCGGCTTCTTGGAGTTTGCCTGCTTCCCTAAGCACATCTTTCATCAAGAAATATGCCAGATACAGGCCGCGAACACTATACCCGTAATGATGGATATTTCCCCAACAACTACCATAAGCCACGCCCTGATCGGTTATGTGATCGTACATTGCCAAGAACTTCTTCTTCATTTCTTCCCGAATCACCGGTTTCGCCGTACTATTATTATATGCAACAGCTATTCTTTTCATCAGATCGAAATAAGCACGCATTTCCACACCCATCTTAGTGAGCATATCCTTGTTCCAATCCGGAATGATTCGTTCATAAGCTTCGGCGGCACGTACCATATAGATAGGTACTCCCGAAACCTGACCGTTTTTGTAAGTGATCTGATAGAAATCATATTTCTTGCGAATATTTTCAACCTCTTTATCTGTGATCTTGCCTTTCGTGTAGATCATATCACGAAAACGCTTTTCCAACAGTTGCATTTCTGCTCTTTGCTTATCGTCTACAGGAGTCAATTCAATATCCGGTTTCAAAAGCGAGTGTTGATAGACAACCAGCCAATGGTTGGTGGTTCCGGCATTGACAAAAGGGACTTGCAGATCGGCCGTCTGTTGACGTGCATCAACCTTAGTAGCCGTAATCAAATGATCGATGAAAAGGGTTCCTTTTGAATTTGGAGCAATAATTCGGAGTTCATTCATGCCTTCTTCCGGTGTGCCTTGCATATCACGTTCATAGCAGACCCATGCAGCGCGCCAACCACTGAAATTAATACCAAAAGGGAAAGATGTGCATCGTTTGCCGTCTTTCAGAAACTGAAACTCAATAGTCGCATTCTGAGGCACTTCATTATAAACCCACACAATAAAAGCCGAAAGATATAAATCCTTGCCGGTCGGATCTTTCTTCTCAAACTTCAGGTCTTTCTTGAATTCCAATATACCACCCGGTTCAAATGTCCATTCCAACGAATGTTTTCCATCTTTATAATGCAGATCTGATACCGACAGGCGGGAATGGGTAGCGGTGATACAATCCGGTATTTGCGGTTTTTCAAAAGAAAACATCCGCTCATCTGTTACGACTTGCGCATGAAGGAATGTTGAACACAAAAGAGAAAATAGAGTTGTCACTCCAAATTTAATAAAAGGTTGTTTCATCATGGATATATCGTCTTATTAGGTTTTTCAGTATATAAGTCAGAGAGTAGTCACTTTAAAATCTGTAAACAGGACATGATTCTGCAAGAGACGAAGACCGAAGTGTCCGTCACCTTCGCCGCCTGTAAGAACATAGCGGAACAGTTCTTCACCATTCACAGAATAAGTCGTGATTCCTTTTTCCACTTTAATGCGAATCTGATACCACTGATTGGGAACAAGCAAGTGAGAGGCATCAGTATATTCTTTCAATAAGGGTTTCACCTTGTCATCTGCTACTCCATAATATTCTCCTCTGTAACGACGGAAACGAGTCGTCGAGTTATCATTTCCCCCGTATCCAACGTAGAAAAGGTTTAATGTGTTGTAGTTTTTAAAGATGCCGTCGCGCCACTGACTACGAGTGAAAAGATCATCTGGGTATTTAGGGTCATTGGCAGCCCAAAAACAATTCAAGTCACTCAAGCGATCGTACTTCCCTCCTTGCATCACCATACAAGTGCGGTAACTAACCTCATAATTCCCCGCCAATCGCTGCTGATACCACATAGTCAATCCATCCGGCACGATCAATTCTAATGTATCTGTACGTTCTATCACCTGCAAGGCATGGGATGCATCTTCTATCTTCCATTGTTGTGCAAACGCATTTTCGCATTGTGCAAACAGCACTACACTATCCAAGAGAAATAAAGTAATCAAACTGTAGCTAATAAAAAATCGCTTCGTCATTACGGTATTAGTTTAAAGATAATTCTTCCGGATACAAAGAAACCCCTCTTTTCGAAAAAAGAGGGGCTCAAATTGTACAAAATATCTCAAATAATGTATTGACCGGGATTTTGTATTACCAAGCTTCTACCACTTTTTCAGCAGCCGGATGCAAATACCAATCCTTGTTATCAGCTCCATTGCTAGTCACCCAAGCACGGAATTCAGGATAAGCGTTATCAAAAAGCACCTTTTCATAAGCATGTTTTACGCCAACAGGAACTTTAATTCCCCAAACAAAACCATTCTTATTACAATA
The DNA here is from genome assembly GCF_001185845.1 of Bacteroides sp. 3_1_13. Lineage (NCBI taxonomy): Bacteria > Pseudomonadati > Bacteroidota > Bacteroidia > Bacteroidales > Bacteroidaceae > Bacteroides > Bacteroides sp. 3_1_13. The sequence continues at coordinate 1,239,695 of NZ_KQ236955.1, read as the reverse complement.
TGGAACACCTTCCATCATTTCACCGGCTGAATCAGCTTCGTAATTAGTATAAAGATAAGAAGGTCTATAGCCTTTCATGTGAATCTCTTTATTCGTATTTGTCACAATAAAGAAATTCTGATTATGAGTATCAGTAATAAGAGCACGATAAGCTTTCAATTGATCCAAATCTTCAGTAAGACTAGTACGAACCTTAGCTCCCAAAATAATTTCTGCACGCAACATGCCTTGTCCCGGATTTATAAAACCTTTTGTAGTCTGGAAGAAATTAGTATTATCACCCAAAGCACTCAAACCATCCATTATGATAACCGGACTACCGTGTTCCGTGTCTACCGTAACTTTACAAAATTGCGATTTTCCAAAGAGTTGCTGTTGAGGCATTTCTGCTTTCATTTCCCCAGTAGCAAGTTCGGTTTCTTTTCCTTGTCCTTCTTTCAAAAGAATACGGGTTGCAACAGTCTCTATATACTTTTTATCCAAGCCACCTAATACTACACCTAATTTAATAGGATATCTACCGCCTTTAGCACGAATATCCAAAGTCAACTTCAATCCTTCTTTATATCCCTGACCAGCTTCGAACCATTTTTCAGCCTGACATTCGGTTACTTTCAAATCGTACTCAAAAACAACATCGTTCAAATCATTGTCTTGACCTGGTTCAATCGGCCAATTGTCTTCAAACATAGCAACGCCTGTATTATGATAGAAAAACCATCCATCATCTTCCTCACTAGTTACCGCCACCGCATCTTCAGGTACAGTTATTGCTACAGTCTCGCCACTCCGAGTCACGCTATTTATCGGAAATGATGCTGTTTTATCTGTTCCATCAGAATACTTCAAATAAATATTGGCACAGTGAATAGGCACATTCAATTCCAAGTCTTTCTCTCCATCAACAAGCAGGCCACTCACCAACAAACTTCTTTCCTGATTTTCTGAATCCCAATACAAATCAACCGCTACAGGCTTACTTGAATAAACTTTAGCAGAGACAGTACGACTAGTTGCAAAATCAAACCCTGCCGGAATAACATACTGCGGGGAATCATCTCCTCCTCCATTATCCACTATTCCTTCTTCATTGTTACTGTCTGTACAAGCAACAACCAACATCGTCCCCATAAGGACATACATCAAACTTTTAATCTTCATTTTAATCTAATTTTTAAATTTATTGTTTGTTTCAGTTTCCTATGAAAGCTCTACCTTATCGCACCCATATCCGAGCCCTATATGTTAACTTATCAAAAATATAATTAACGCTTAATGGCATTTTACCTGCCTTTATTTGTAATTTCAATCCTTTCCATCGAAAATAATCACAAGAGCTCAAATATGGCTCAAAAGCCCTGTTCATAAACAATGGATAATATATACAAGTTATTTAGTATATTTGCATTAGACAGAACATTCAATACAACAAATATAGAACTTTTGTTTTGAATATACAAGTTTTATAGATTAAATATCAAGGGAAATGGATCAAGTACTGTATGGTATAGATTACATAGAATATTATTTCTATTGGATATATTACAAGTTTATTGGCTATCCTTTAATCATAAGAATATGCTCAATTGCGGTAATGTTTTGTATTATTGCGTACTTGTTTCTCCTATTCCATATTATATATGGTATATTCAAAAGGCGGAAAGAGAAGCGAAGATACAACAAAGCTTTCGACAAATATTACGAGGAAATGAAATCTATCTCGCTAGATTCTAACACATTAAGTGAAGAGGAAATCGCAGACAGATTACAGTATGATACGAAAAAACGTCCCAAGCCTAATGAATTACGTATTATCACTCAACTATTAACAGAAATCAAGAGTGTACATGAAGATGACATCCATGAACTAAACTATCAAACGATTCAAACCGTATTCCAGATCACGCGTTTCCTTGAACGCGAACTTCAATTCGGCTCCAAAAGAGCAAAGATACAAGCGCTGAAACTTATTCAATCCATCAACGGATATGCCTCTGAAGCGGTATTGGTACGCTTCCTCTATCATCGTGAAATAGAATTGAGGAACTCTGCACGCTACACTTATATGTGGCTAAGCCAGGGAGATCCGTTCCGTTTCTTCGACGAAGACATCGGCATGAAGTTGAGACAATGGGATATGATGGAATTGCATGCCATTTTGGAACACCGCAAGAAGGTGGGATATAACACACCGAGCTTTATAAAATGGGTGAATACTTCGGCCGAAGAGAATGTTAAGATATTCTTTATCAACGAAATCCGGTTATATAATGAAACCGACAGTGCTCCCATTCTGGCTAAACAGATCAACGCACGCTCTACCGAAATCCGGGGCGAAGCGATCAGAACTTTAGGAAAGCTAAAATACAAAGAGATCGAGCCCAAGCTGATTGAAATGTACCATGTGCAACCGGAAGAAGTCAAGCGACAAATCATTTCGGCTGTTGCAGACCTGAAAACAGATAAGGCATTAGGATTTCTTTACAATGCTTATGATGAAGCAGACAACTGGGGGACAAAACGTATCATCCTGAAAGCCCTCTATGAATACAGTTCAATGGGAAGAAAAACATTCGATCAATTGGAGAGAAAAGCAGATTCCCACACAGCTATATTGTTTGCCCATACCAAGCATCCGTTAATCAACCAGTTAATTTAGAGAATATGAGAGATATAATATTTACATTCTTCAATTATTTCGTATTCTTTTATACGAGTATGCTGGCGATATTCTTCGTCACATTCGCCTTCCTCTCTTTCATTTCTCTGAAACGGAGAAAAGATTACTATGTGGAAAGTTATATGCGGAAAACAATTAAAGAATCTCCCTATACACCGGGTATTTCGGTAATTGCCCCTGCTTTCAATGAAGAAAAGACAATCATTGATAACGTGAACTCTATGCTCGCATTGGAATACCCGCTTTTCGAGGTGGTGATTGTAAATGACGGAAGCACGGACAGTACGTTGAAGAAGATGATTGAACATTACGAACTGATAGAAGTGCCCTATGCCTATATTGAGCGAATCAAAACCAAACCGTTCAGAAGACTCTTCAAATCTACCAGTCCGAAATACAGTCGACTCATCGTTGTAGACAAAGAGAATGGAGGAACCAAAGCGGATGCATCCAATGCAGGTATCAATGTTTCTTCATATCCTTATTTCATCTGTACGGACGTAGACTGTATCTTAGAGAAATATGCTCTTTACCGCTGTATATCGCCCATTATATCTTCCGATAAACAGGTAATCGCAGTCAGCGGAACGATGTTGATGGCAAACGGATGCGTAGTGAAAGACGGGCAGATAGTAGACGTGAGAACTCCGCGTACTCCGATTCCGCTTTTCCAGAACCTCGAATACATGCGTTCCTACCTGATTGGTAAGATGGGATGGTCTGCAATCAATGGTATGCCGAATGTTTCCGGTGGATTCGGTCTTTTCGACCGTTCCGTAGCCATTGCAGCCGGAGGATATGACGGTACTTCCTTTGCAGAAGATATGGACCTCATTACCCGCATGGTAGGATATATGTGCGACTTCTCCCGTCCTTATAAGATTATTCAGATTCCTGATACTTGCTGTTGGACGGAAGGGCCTCCCAACTTGGCGATGCTTTACCGTCAACGTACCCGTTGGGCACGAGGATTGTTCCAGACACTTAGTATCCACCATAAGATGATCTTCAAGAAAACATATAAACAGATGGGATTGCTGACTCTGCCTTATATGTTCGTATTTGAGTTTTTGGCACCCATCATCGAACTTACCGGTTTGATCGTATTTATCTATCTGGCCTTTACAGGAGCGGTCAACTGGAATACGGCGTGGATGATTTACCTGACGATCTATACGTTCTGCCAGTTCCTTTCCATCGTCGTTATTACCTACGACTATTACGTCGGGATGCTTTATAAAAGAGGATACGAATATCTGTGGATTATCATAGCGTCCATATTGGAGCCCATCTTCTATCATCCCATCATCACTTTCTGTTCATTGAGAGGATACCTTAGTTATCTGACCAATAGAGACTTCAAGTGGAAGAATATGGAGCGTAAAGGATTCAAGCAGAAAGAAGAAAATACGGATGATGCTGAAACAGCGGCTATGAAGCCTGAACCGGCAACGATTTAAACAAGAAAGAAAGATTAAAGACAAGATAGAATGAACAGAGAATTTCTCCATAAGATCACCTTATTAGGTTGTCTGTTTTTGCTGATAACCTCTTCCTCCGGAACCGATAATGGATTCCAGACGCCGGAGCAATATGCCCAGATTGTGCAGGAGCATTTTGCGAACGAGGAATGGGAAGCAGGGAAAGAGCTGTTGGAGGAGGGCCTTCAGAAATACCCGAATGTTTCTGACCTTGAATGGCTCATGGGCAAATACTGGTTTCACGAAAAGAATTATGACCAGTCGCGTTATCATCTTGTTAAAGCAATAGACGACAATTATAACAACGTCAATGCCAAACACCTGCTGGTAGACGTGGAAGATATTACCGAAAACTACTCCAGTGCCATTTGCTACGTTAATGAGTTGCTGGAAGTGAATCCGTATTGGAGAGGCTTATGGCGAAGGAAGATTGAACTATACCGCAAGCAGAACAACGATGTGGAAGCGGATCGCCTGTTGAAACGAATCAATCAGATTTACCCGAACGATACCATTCTAAGGAAGGATTACATCTACAGCATGGAAGTAGGCTACCAACAAATGAAAAAAGGCGGTAACCGGAAAGAAGCGATCGAGAGACTGACGGAGCTAATCAAAGTATCTCCTCAAAACGAAGAATATTACCTGGACATCATCAACCTGCATTTACAGGAAGGAAACCGGGAAGCAGCTCTAGGCTGGTCATCCAACGGTTTGGCTGCCATACCGGGAAGTGGTGCCCTCATCGTCAAAAGGGCAAGTATCCTCAGTGAATTGGCGCGTTATCCGGAAGCACTGGCATTTATACGCGAGCAAATGAAAAGAAACAATAGTCCTGCCATACGGCGTATGTACAACGACTTATTGATGGAAGCTGCCCGTGCAGAGAAACAGCGGGACCCTTATGTATTATATGGCATGGCCTACGAAGGAGGCAACAAGAACAAGGAAGCATTAGACTATTTATTGAACACTTCCGTCACCCGCGGATATACCGACGATGCTCTCTTCTATATCAGAGAAGCTAAAAAACAATATGGCAACAATGATAAAGGAATTCTCTATAAAGAATATATGCTTTATCGCCAGATGAATGAGGATGATCTTGCCTATTCAACGCTGAAAAAGATGTACGAGATGTATCCTGATAATTATGACATTACGCTTGCCATGAGCGCACAGCACATGAAGAAAGCCGAAAAGCTGATGGAACTCGGTCTGTATGCGGAAGCATTGCCGCACGTATTGTTTGTATCTCAAAAACATGTAGACAACGATGTGAACGGTGCCGCATGGGAAAAAGCCTTGAGTTGCTATATCAATATGAAACGTTACAATGAAGCACTTGCCACATTGGATACCATCACCCTTCACTTCCCGGATTACGAGAATGGTACGTTGAAAAGGGCCTTTATTCTCGATAAAATGGACAAAACCGAAGAGGCTTTGCAACTATACTTGTCTGCAATCGAGCAGAGCGACGAGGATATGCGTATCTTCTACGTCATCGGATACGAGGAACTGGCAGTGCCCTACATCAAAAAGTGCATGGAAGCCGGAGCTACGAAGAAAGCATACGAAGAAGCCATCAAACTGGTCAGCCTGAATCCATCGAGCGATCTTGGATTACGGTATGCCATTAACTCGTCCGGTTTACTCGGAAAATACGATGAATTCGAGAAATATACAGCGCAAGGAATCAATTACTATCCTGAAGAACCTTTCTATCAGGCAAAGAGGGCTACTGTCCTTGAGCGCGACAAGAGATACGAAGCTTCTTTGGAATTCCTGAAACCGATACTCAATAAATACCCGAGCAACAAAGAGATTATAGGCGCATTCTCACAAAGCAGCGAATATCGTGCCCTGCAACTGACAAAGGCGAAAGAACCCGAAAAAGCTCTCGCTGTTCTTGATACAGCTTTGCTTTACGACAGCCAGAACAAGTCATTGAAATACACCAAAGGCGTGGTATATGAAGCCAACAGACAAGCGGATTCAGCCTATTATTATCAAAAGTATTATGAGCCTTCCATCATGGAATACCGTTCTTTCCAACGGCACTTATCGGGCCTTAGAAGCATGATGCTCAAGAATGAGATCGCTTTGACCTACCTGCGTGCACGCTACGGAGAAGAAGACATCATTACCTCCGTTGCCACCGCCGAATACACCCGAAAAGGCCAGAAGAACAGCTACACGGGACGTCTCAACTATGCAGGACGAAGCGGCTCGGCAAGCGACAGCATGGAGGCTGAAGAACAGACACCGGGAGGGGTCGGCATCCAGGTACAGGGAGAATGGACGCACCACTTCTCACCGAAGTGGAGCACTACGGTCAATGCCGCCTTTGCTACCAAATACTTCCCGGATATTACCGCCGATGTTGCCGTACGGCATTATCTCAAGAATGACTGGGAAATAGGAGCGCATGTGGGATACAGACGTGTAGCTGCCTATACGAAACGTTATGAATGGAACGACGAATTCTTTGCAGGAGGCACCGGAGATAACGGTTATCTATTTACCGGCTGGAATGAGTCAAAGACCAACCTGCTCACCGTAGGCGGAGAATTAGCCAAAACTATCGAAGTCGTTCGCCTCAACACGAAGATAGATATGCATTTCTTCAATTCCAACTTCTACTACAATGCACAGATTGGTGCCAAATACTTCCCGGCTAATGACGGAAAGACAAATATCAACGCCATGGCAAGTATTGGATCGGCCCCGGAAACGGCTGTATTGGATTACGCGCTGCCCGGCTCTTTCTCACACACCAATACAATGGTAGGACTGGGAGGCCAATACATGGTCAGTCCTAATATTACCATAGGTCTGATGGGTACTTGGAATACCTATTATAACCAGACCAACACCGTGCGAGGGAGTAGTCCGCTCAACCCGATAGAATCCATATCGACACGCTATAAAAATTTATATAACATCTATGCACAAGTCTATATTTCATTCTGATACGCTTTGCCCCATATTGGCAGGAATGATATGTATTTGCTGCCTTTTATCCGGCTGCCGCATGCAGGCACGCACGGAGATGTTCCCATCTAAAGAAGGATACCTCATCACAATCGGCGAAGATCCGACGGACAGAGATACCCGATGGGCCAAATACCTGTACGAGCACCTCAAGAAACGTGCAAACGACGATGAAATGGTCGCTTTCGGTGTCTCCGAGATGGATATGTGGCGTATCATCATACAGATAGACCCAACATTGCAGAGAGGATTCAAAGTAGCCTGCAAAGGTTCGGATATCAGACTGACCGCAAGTGACGACAAACAAATGTTATGGCTGCAATACCAACTGATAAAGAAGATCAGCAAAGAAGACCCGCGTATAGACGGTTCAGATCTTCCTCCCGCCCTTATCAATCTCAACGATACTTGCGGAGCTTTTGCATTTGACTATCAAAGTATTTATTCTCCATACGGCCTGAACGCCGATCATACAGGCGTTATCGGCCTGAACAACTTTGACGACAGCTGGGGAATATGGGGACACAACCTGCGAAAAGTATTGGGAAAAGATGCAGAGAAAGTATATGCCACCATTCACGGGAAGACAGATGACTCACAACTGTGTTTCTCTTCCGAGGATATGTATCGCCAGATAGAAAGTTACATCGTAGATAACTTCGGTGAAAAGGGGAATTTCCGTTTTGTAATCGCACCGGATGATACTCCGTACGCCTGTACGTGTGCCACCTGCACCGCATTGGGAAATACAGAGAAGAACGCAACTCCCGCCGTTACGGAACTGATCCTCCGCCTGTCGCAGCGTTTCCCCAAACACACGTTCTTTACGACTTCCTACCTGACTACGCAACAAGTCACAGACAAGCAACTTCCGCCTAACGTCGGGGTAATTGTCAGCACTATCGACTACCCGCTCCGCCGGACAGACGGCAAGGACGAGCAAGACAAGAAATTTGCGGAACAACTCGACAACTGGAAGAAAGTAACGAACAACATCTATATATGGGACTATATCAACAACTTCGACGACTACCTCACTCCTTTCCCCATATTAAAGATAGCCCAGCAAAGACTCCAACTTTTCAAACAACACGGAGCCAGCGGCATATTCTTCAACGGAAGCGGCTACAGCTATTCTTCTTTCGATGAAATGAGGACTTTTGTATTATCAGCCCTTCTTATCAACCCGGAACTTCCGGTTGATGAGTTAATTAAAAGCTATTTCAATCAGGAATACCCGGTATCCAAAAAATGGCTGTACGATTACTACACAGAGCTAGAAAACAACGCTCAATCCGGAAAGCGACTCGGACTTTACGCCGGTATCAGAGAATCGGAAAAAGGATTCCTCTATCCGAAGAAGTTTATCAAATTCTATGATGAAATGGGAGATTTTGTATCCGAAGCAAAAGGGAAAGAGCGCAAAAAGCTGCACGAGCTTCAAACCGCCTTGTCTTTCACGCGCATGGAATTAGCACGTGACCACGGTTTCGACGCTTACGGATATGCCAAGCGGAATGGAAAGGATATTCAACCGCTTCCCCAAGCTCGTAAATGGGTCACCCAGCTCAAAGAGCATCAAGCATTTGCCGGAATGGAATATTATAACGAGTCAGCCTATGAGATTGACTATTATATAAAGGAATGGGAACAATATATACTTGCTTCCGACATAAAGAAAAGTTTGTTTCTGGGAATGAATCCTTCCACAACCCCTAAACTGAATAAAAATGATTCAAAGAAACTGACCGACGGCACTCACGGCTTACCCGGAGACTATCATTGCGGTTGGGTTATCATTCCGGGAAAAGAATGTACCATCGACCTGCCGGTTAAAGGACTCAATGCATCAGGAACATTCTATATCAGTTTTCTGAATCTTCCCCGTCACCGCATCTATGCGCCACAGCAAGTTCAACTGTTGAAAGACGGAGTAGCCTATAAAACAATAGATTTGAAACCGGACAACTCCCCGGAAAAAGGAGAAATGATGAAAGCCACCGTTCCGGCAGACCTGAACGGAACAGAACAATTAAGCATAAAAATCAGTTGTTTAAAGAAACCGGGAACGCAAATGGGTATCGATGAAATTGCATTCATCCCTTAGATACTGAAAAAGTGATATAACAAAAATAAATGGCAACAATGAATAAATCTATATTCTATATTTTACTACTGACGGCACTTCCGCTCTGCTTTACAGGGTGCAGGAAGGAAGTACGTCCCACCAGCATGACGATAAAAGATTCCGTCAGACACTATTACCCTATCAAACAAGGTCAGCAACTCGATATCATGTTTACCATCACCAACACGGGAGACGCTCCGTTAATCATTTCAGAAATGCAACCTTCCTGTGGCTGTATCATTCTGGATAAAAGTTCACATATTATCATTCCCGAAGACGGTATCAGGCAATTCAAGGCAACCTACAACAGCATCAAGAATGTAGGCGAAGTGGTTCACCACATCCGGATTTTCGGCAATATGCTCCCAAATGGAAAAGCAGAACTAAAATTTGATGTTAACGTAGTCCCCGACGCAGATTATACACGTGATTATGAAGAACTCTATCAGGATTTCAACACTAAAAACGGCATTGTCAGGGAGATGGTGGACGGAAAAGAATCGGAGTTGGGATATTATGTAGGAGAACCCTAATAATAAGTATTAAATATCAAGTATTAAGTATTAAATGACTGGCTAATACTTGATACTTAATACTTGATATTGATACTTATCTCTACGGATGTATTTCTTTGAAAGCAGCATTCTCTTCTTTCACATTCTGGATAGTCTGTTTTAACTCCCCAATCGGCAAGTCATATCCATACCAGCCTGTATAGCAATCCACCACATACCATTTCCCGTCAGCCTGCAATTCGAACTCAACACGCAAATCCACCTCGGACTCTTCATAGCCCGCTTCAAAGATTTTGTGTTTCGGTTCATTCAGCGTAAACTTGGAGACATAGATTCCCCCTTCTTCCTGAGTGATACGTTCTTCTTTCATGGTTTCGCTATCCAGCAACGGCCATTTTTCCTTGGTGAAAGGGAATGTTTTTTCGGTTTCGCCGTCATCTGCCAATAAAGTAATCGGGGTCTTTAATGGGAACTTGATACGAGTATACTGGAAGGCTGCACTGGAAGTAAATTTATCCAGAAACGATTTGAAATCTTCACCGTCTTGCGTAGTCAGTTCACTATCGGCTTTCGCCTTGGAACTATTACCGCAGGAGATAAACGAAACACCGGCGAGCAACAGCATAGCCAGCAAGCAGCATACAAACTTTTTAGCTCTCATAACACTATATAAATTAAGAGTTTAATTGACGGCGCAAAGATAGTAACAAGTTTGGTTTTGCAATACTTTTATACATTAAAATTGGTCCAAATCAAGCCACAAAAGAAACTTCTTTATCACGTTCAAGATGAAAGATTTTAAAGAAATATCCGATTCCATTCGTTTACGGTCAAATAATGTACGTTCTCATCCTACTAATGTACTATTTACTCATACCTAAATACTTATTTCTCCTCACCTTTGTAATAACATACAAGCAAAAGAATACCCTTTAATATTATAATACTATGAAAACAATATTAGTTATTTTATTTTTAGGTTTACCTTTAATAGTTTTTTCCCAAGTTGATACAAAACTTTCTTTTGATAAAGAAACAAAAGCCATTCAACTTACATTGGAAAACAAGTACAATGCTCCTATCCTTTTAAATCCCAAATCTGATGATGAGAGTGAAAAAGGAACATATTATGCTATTACATTAAAAGACAACAATGGATCGATTATAAAAAAAGAGAAGTATATGTATATCATCAAGATTCATCACGAAAAGGCGATTTTGTTATAGGAGCTTTGCAAAAACAAAGCTATACATTGGATTTAAGTACTTGGGCAGATTCCGCATATTTGGTAGAAGTAAGATTACACGTAGAAGCTCGTAATCCAACAGAAAAGATCCACTACATTAATAAAAATGACATAACCAAAGTCTTTTTATGGAAATAGATTGAACAATTTACCAAAACAATATTATGAATATAATTAAATCTTTCTTTATAGGTATATTATTGTGTATGTCAATTCTTAGCAAGGGACAAACACAGGAGTTAGAAATTGCTTTGACTTATAATAGACAAGACAATGCTTTGACTCTAAAACTTTACAATAATACGGATAAAGAAATAATGATATTGAATCAAAGTCTATTAAATGAATCATCTGGAAGCTGCATTATTTTAACTGAAAAACAGGATAATGGACAGAGTGATCTAATCATCTCGTTATATGACTATGAAGATGGACAGTGGATACGTTCTAAAACAATAAACCCTAACGAAAGACTAGAACTTTTTTATCCATTTAAAGCTATCCCTGCAAATAATGTCACAAGAGCTAGATTATTCCTCTCCACATACTTTAGAGATAGGAAGACAGGAAAATTAGTTAGCAAAAAATACAAAAATGATTTACCCATAAAACAAATTAAATGATAACAAGTAAACATTTATCTATAAGTATTGTACTTTTGGGCATTTCCATTTTTTGCACCGCCCAAGAAGTAAAAATTGAATTTTCTTATGATAAACCGAATAATTCTTTAACCCTAATACTTACTAATAATACAGACAAAGAAATTCTAATTATGAATCAGGGGCGGTTAAGTGAATTTAGTGGGAGCTATATTGTTTTAACAGAATTTTCTAATGGAAAAAGTTCAGATTTAACAATTTGCCTATTTACTCTTGAAAGCGGAAAATGGATATTACACAAGGGATTATCTCCAAAAGGAAGAATGGAACTCTTCTATCCTTTGGATTCTATCCCAGCCAATAATTTAACAAGGGCACATTTGTTTCTTTCAACATATTCTAATGATGAAAAAACTGGAAAACTAACTTCTAAAAGATATGAGAAGAATTTATATCTAAACTAAGAAGTTTTATTATACGATACAGTTCTATAAAGATTAGTGCCAATTATGAAATTTATTATCAATTTAAAACAGAAAAAGATAATTAGCATAGACAAAAACAGAGTTATAGACTTTATGCAATGGAAATACGAGCAACTTATGAATATTCTAAAAACAATATATTATGAAAATAATATTAGTATTAATTCTGGCATCTTTACCTTTAATTGGAGCTGCACAAATTGGCATTCAACTTTCTTTTGATAAAGAAGCGAAAGAAGCCATGCTATTATTACTAAATACAAGTAATGATATATATAGGCTATCACCCAAATCAATAGATCAATACGAGCCTGGAACTGGTTGTATTTATACCTTTTTATATCGTGATAAAAATGATAAAGTAATATATAAAAGGAGTCGTTTTATATATGATGAATTACCATTAACCAAGTATAGACTAGGGCAATATCTATTACCTCATGAAAATAACGAATATAAATATGAGTTTGCCAAATGGTATAGTGGAGAGATTTGTTCAGTAGAAGTTGAAATTCAAATAGAAGCAATCAATTATACAACAAGAAAATCTTATCTAAATAAAATCAAGCGGATTTATTCACTAGAATAAACCGACAAATATTAATGCAATAAAACAGCTTACTCAAACAATAAATCATGAGAACAATATTAGTTATTTTATTTTTGGGTTTACCATTAATAGTTTTTCCCCAAGTTGATGCAAATTTTACATTCAACAAAGAAACAAAAGCCATTCAACTCATATTGGAAAACAAATACAACGTTCCTATCCTATTAAATCCCAAATCTGATGATGAGAGTGAAAAAGGAACATATTATACCATTACATTAAAAGATAACAGTGGTACGATTCTAAAAAATAGAGAAGTATATGTATATCATCAAGATTTATCACGAAAAGGCGATTTTGTTATAGGAGCTTTGCAAAAACAAAGTTACATATTGGATTTAAGTGCATGAGTAGATTCCGCATATTTGGTGGAAGTAAGATTACATGTAGAAGCCCGTAATCCAACAGAAAGAATCCATTATATCAATAAAAATGACATAACTAAAGTCTTTTTATGGAATTGATAAATTAAGAGAAAAGTCTCTTCACTACTTTTCGAGGGCACATTGCCAAATTTTATCACACCTTTGACTCAAACTTCTTTTTATCTCTTTTTTAATTCGTAGTGCTTTAGTACTTGTTATCTTTATTTCAGTTAGTAATGCTTCCTGACCTATTTTATACATTTTAATAGAGTCTCTTTGCTCGCGATAAAGACAAAACAATTTATACTTAGGTAATAAGCGGTTAGGTAACATATTTTTTGCTAAAATATAGCATTCCATAGCTTTATCTATTTGTTTTTGTTCTTTATAGACATCTCCTAAATCACAATACAATTCGGAACTTGGAATAATTGTACTAGCTTGTTTTAATATTAATAGACTCTTTGTGGCAGGTAATTGCAGAAAACTATATTGAGCATATACGTCTAATAAATGTGGGGTAGATTGCAAACAGACTTGGCATCTCTCAATATATGCTTCAGCAACCTTACGTTTTTGCAGAGATTCTGAATAAAGTTTTCTAACATTTAGTTTTAAATTATAATAATCATGCCCCCCCTTTATGCTTAGTACTAAACATACTATGATTATCCAACTCGATTGGAACTTATATTTAGTTAATGCATATATATTCTTTTGATATTGTATTCCACCTAACAATAATGATCCTAATAGCCATAATAGTAACACATTGAATGGATAAGAAAACATAGAAAAAGTGAGTAATGAGACAAATCCTCCTAAATAAACTTTATTATATTTTTCTTTAGATGTGTATTTAAAAATTGATGCTATGATACATAAAATAAAAATAATCCCTATAATACCTTGTTCTACCCCTATTCGTAAAAACTCATTATAGGGATAAACTATATTGTCAGCCAACTTTTCATATTTTGAATAAGGGTGTGATTCAAAATATTGAGCTTGATAATACATGTATTTATTTTCAAAAGTACCAATACCATGTCCAACCAATGGTGCATCTGCTATCATATCGATTGAAACACGCCATATCAATAAACGTCCATCAGCAGAGTCCTTCTTATAATAATATATAGAAATTATGAATAAGATCATAAATAGAAAAAGACTGACACTTTTTATTAATACAAATGATTCTACCTTCATTTTTTTGAACAAACAACAAAGAGTCGCCATACCAAACAGTGTAGATAGAAATCCCGCCCGGGAATCTGCTAACAATAGAATGAAACAGAATAAGATAAATATGGTAAATAAAGCCCATTTAGGAATAAAACATTTCTTAGTTAAATAAAGTCCTAGTATTATGGTTATTGTTGCGCCCATAAAACCACCTAATGGACCAGGATTACTGAATGTGCCTGTCACATTAAAATCATGATGAACGCTATTAAGCCAATGTGTTTTTTGGAAAATGGCAATAATACCTTCTACCATTCCTAAAAAAATAATTCCCCATAATATCCTTTCTTTATGAGATATTTTCCTAGCTACAATATAGCATAATAAAAATGTACTCCATTTTGCAACCTCAAAAAGACAAAGCCGATTTTGATGGGTAAAATAAAAATTAAACCCTGCCATTAAAGAATAACACAATAGCAGAAAATCTAATATATTACAATTTACCTTTTGCACAAGTTATTTTTTTTAATATTCAACGTACATTTTGTAAAGTTTATCAAAATATTTTTTTGATATATTACTGTTTTTTTTTGCGGAATTTTTGTAGTAATATAACATTCCTTGATAATAAGCTTTATAGTCAAATAATCCTTGACTGTTAAATGGATAATTCTGTATAGTTCCATCACCCTGAATGAATCTATATGATATACGCATTGGATCAGCATGGAGAGCTATAAAATATTTGCCAAAAATATCATAATAAGAATATTTTCTGGATTGTTTTTGCTTTCGTGGTTGTTTATTTATCCCAAATGAATAAAGTGTTCGTACTGGAGTTTCACCCTGTACCGCTGCAATCCATTTTGTTCGGACGATAGCTTTTTTTACAATACTATCAATTTTTACATCCGAACTATTTAAAATTTCGATATGACTAGTAGTACCATCTTTTTCTATAATAAACGAACCATTCAGAACTACTTTTTTATCAACAGAAACATCACACATAATATTTTTCAAGAAGTTACCCTCTTCATTGTATTTTGCCTTTATTTCTGGATTAAAAACGATCATATCAGGATCAGTTATTTTGCTTCTTGTATTACAAAAAACATCGTCACGATACACCATTAATGGCAAAAGAATTCCATTATTATCTGTTTTTATAATAATTTTATCACATATAGTAACATCAATTGGATCTGTTCTATCTGCAATAGCCGGTTCCCATTTAGGAGATTTTTTTAATAACCCCTCTAACGCACATTTTATAATATCACTTTTATATTGTAATATAGATATATTATTAACCCTTCCTTTTTTTGTTATTGTATACTGAAAAAGTATTGTATCTGAATAACATTTCAGTGTCGATGGTATTCGGATATTATTGTGTATCCATTGAATAAATTTATCCCTACTATTAAAAGGACTTGACGGAATATTTGATAAACGCGGTGGAGTATGCATAGTAACTTGTCTCACTTCAAACCGATGATTTTTAGGAATATATTGATAAAAATCAATTAGCATATATTTATATATATCTTTAGGCTGGCTTCCATTATATCGACATCTAGGAGCTTTACTTATGACATCCACAATTTCTTTCTCAAAAGCAGGATTTAATGTATTCAGCATGCTTGTTATAAAGACTTTTCCATCCCAAGATGCACTAATACAAACTTGTTCAATACCAGCTATTCCATATTCATATGCTTCTTGGGGAAATTGAATATTACTTAAAACCCATGACGGTATCTCATCAAGAGTCATTAAAGATTCTTTAAGACTTTCCGAATTTGTCTGTGCAGAGCTATATACACTAAAAAGCACAGCTATAAAAAAGTTAAAAATTTTAGTCATTGCATTATCTGATTTGAAGGAATATGCATAGAAGCTCTTATATCAATACAGGAATAAAAACCTCTATGCACACTTTTACTATTTTGACATAATCTATATATTTCACCATTCAACATGTACCCATACTAAGCATTTTGAGCAATAATATTCTCCAGAGCCATGTGAACTCGAATCAAGATCTCCCAAATCGACTTCTCCCAAATAAGTCCCACAAATCTTATGGTAAATTTTAGCCTTAAAGTAAGGTATGGCGTCGCTACTTTCAATATTATCAGGTTCAGGTGGATCGGAATAATCAAAGTCAGAATTAGTATCAGGACCACTGATATCTATATCGTTATTATTCATTAAACCGTCAGGAATATCATATTGATTCCCATTTTGGTCCTCTAGCCACCAATCACCATCTTCGTGCTCCATTGTAAGATGATCTCCATCTTCGCCGTTAGCCCAAACTTCATTTTCAAACCAATCCCAAAAATCATCATAGTCCTCAGAAGATCGAGTCGTAACCGTTTTGTATGCAGAAATTTGCATATGCCCTAATATCATTTTAAGATTACTAAGAGAAAGCGGGTTTTTCCCTTTTTCTTTTGGTAGTACAATGCTTAATACTTTCTCTCCTCTTTGATATTTTTCTATCTTAAATGGAGATCTCATAAATGATAAAAAGTAGATAGCCCATCCCGAATAATCTTTTTTATTCCCTAGGCTTGTAAAATGTTCATTGATATTTCCTCCCTTATTATATTCAGGAATGAGAGTCACTAAATATTGACTAATTTTCTTACTATTTATATTTTTTGTAATTACAATTTTTTGTGTCACATCAACTTTATGTATTTGGATATTTCGATTAGTGAAATTACTACGTAATACTTTATAGTGAATTTCAGCAGAAATGGGTATATCAACATTGGCAATCGAATCTTTATGAGATAAAATGCTTTTATCCCAAACCGGAATATAATCACCAGGATCTAATGTTATTGTTGTTTGAGGAGTAGACCGTGTCAATATTTGATTTTCCCAGAAAGTTTTAGCTTCTTTTACAGTCAAACCAAATCCTTTGTCTTCTTCGACAGAAGAAGATATATTATCATGTATGCATGATGTAAATACAAAAACAAACATTATTATACATATAAAGATGTTTTCATTTCTCATGATCTAAAATTTTTAGTTTATTTTCCAGTTTTTTGTTCCACTCTCTGTTCAAAGTCATATACCCGTTTTCCTTTCCATTTTTTATATGAGCTAGTTTTGAATAAAGGACGTACCCTTTCACAAAATATATCATTTGCTTCTCTCAGTTTATCAGCTCTCTCTGAAGTAGGAAGCCCCTTCTGATCATTAATAACTTTATACTCTTCAATGGCATATGAATTATACGCATTCTTATATTGATTTATTTGAGTTTTGTTTAATCCATAACGTTTAGCAAGAGTATACTCTAAAAGTGAATTATTAACAGATAACCATTTTTCTGCAATTTGTGCAGGTACAGCCTGTTTTATATCTTTTAGTTCATTAGCTTCGATTTCTTGTAATTTGTCATGTCGGTTTTTAGGACGATCATTCCAGATTTGTTTACGTTGCCTAGAATAGTTACTCTCTATTTGTGCTATCAGATAACCTTCATTATATGTAGCTCCATATTTGCCCATGTTATCAAGTGCCCCATAAATCAACATTTTATAAGATAAGTACCAATTGCCGTTATCTGTTCCTAATATTTCTAGAATGTGTTTATTCAGTTCTGCAAGCAATTCTTCTATCTTTTTTAACTTTTCCAGTTCGTCACTCATACCTTTCCATAATTGATCACGAGTCTTTTTCCATTCATGTTCTACTTTATATAAAGAACGCATTTTTTCAATAGGAATAAACTTTGTTTCACTTAGCACATGATAACGCTCCAATTCTTGTGTACAGGAACTCCATGGTCTGTATTTCCCCTTGCTAAAAGCTTGGCTTATTATTTCTCCATACTTTTTATAAATTTTCTTTTGTTCATCTTTAAACCTATCTGAACTGATTCTTCGATTCTTTAATTGTTCATTCTCTTGCTTTAAGGATGAAAGTATTTGTTCATACACATCAGCCTTTTTACTATCTAATTTATATGTTTTCATCATGTATTCCTTGTGTTTGCCCACATCTACATTTGAAAAACTCTGTGAGTAACTTATACTCCCTACCAAAAGTAGAGTTAAAGATAAAATAATTTTTTTCATAAGCTTATATTTTAAAGGTTTGTATATTTTCATTCTACCACCATATCTGTCGCCCGTTTTCATATGTAAATGGTCGTTCTTCTCTACCTTTAGTCAAGTTACGAAGCCATAATAAAGCTTTTTGAGGAACATTCCTATAAACAGCACTATCTCCATCAGGCTTTTTTACTCCTAAACTATTCCATTGTTCATCCCAATAAAAAAGTTCGTATATATCTGTGGGAACTATAGAGTTATCATCGTTACGGGGAGCAAACCCTATTGCATCAATGTTTACCCCTCCATTTAAATCTCCGCCAATCCACATATCGACCCCTCCATTGATTTGATAATAGGTAAGTATTTTTTCATCAAAGACATTTCCCATATTATTATCTTTTCGGATAGCCTCACATGATATTGGATGAAACAGTAAAGGCTTTCCATTTGACTGATATAAAGAAAATTCTGCAATACTGAATATTCCCTTTGGTTTCCTATATCGAATATACCGATATTTTTTGCCCGTTGATATATACACTTTTTGCATTTGGCTCTTTGGAGTCTCTGTTATTTTGTATATTTCTTCTGCATCTGAGAAATCTGCATGGTTGGCTCCTTCAAATATACCACCAACCATATCACGGGCAAATCTTATAATTCTTTTATTTAATGGGTACTTGCGATTCAATATAACTGTTTCTTTATGAAGAGTATCTGGATGTAATGAATAAATATTGTTATCCGAAACTATTATAGGATCTGATAGAGGAATTATGTCACCATTAATGTAACTGGAAGGCAAATACAAAATACCGTTTCCTAGATCTAATGCTTCTTCAGATTCTTTCTCACCATTTTGAGTTCCAGTACCTATATCGTAAAAGTTATCATCGGCACTAATAGCGATTGGAATCCATGAATTAGGAGAAAAAACAGATAAATAAATTGGTTCTTTTCTTCTAGGACAGGGAATAGGAATAGTTCTGAAACCTATTTTATGCATTTTCGTTACATCAAGCACATCGCAATTCGCAAACAATTCAGGATATATTTTTTGATAACGGTCAAAAGTTTCCGCAGGAGTTATAGTATAAATTTTTCGATATATTTTAGGCATCTTACGAATAGGTAATGCATTATTTTCGTTTCCATTATCATTTTGAAAGGATACAATCTTATCATCGGGCAATATCATTGAAGCAAAAGAATGTCCATTATTGCTACTACCCCAATAGGGGATTAATTCAAACGCAGCAGGAATGCCTACTGAGCGCAAAGCCATTACAACCAATGTACTTCTATCATCACATTTACCACACCCTGACTGGATAATAGAAGTATAAGTCTTCAATGTATCTTTATAAAAATCTGGCGATAACTCTATTCTAATTTGCGCATTTATGTTTTGTGCAGTCTTAACAATATCATCGCTATTTCCACCTTTCAGCCACCTCACACAGTCCCATTTCCAATAGTACTGTAATGGTTCATTTGCAACTCGGTAAGGTAGAATGTATTCACAAAACTGCTCAAATGTATATTTCTTTAAATAAGGACTTTTTTCTTTTAACAAGAAAGAATATTCCAATGACTGTATGAGAGAGTCTGCTTTTACAATATCTATATCGTATATTTTCTCTCCTTCTCTATTAAGAGAATATTTATTAGGTATATTTTCTATTATAAAACAAGCTGCTTTATACTTATCCCTATTATTCTTTGTTTTGTAATAGTCTAAGAAATGAGTTAGTTCTGATTTATTTGCAGACTGATTGGCTACTATCCAAGCAATCCTCTCACTTGAAGAAGTACAACTCAATAAGAGAAAAACTAGAATTATTGCAAAAAATGTTTTCATAATATTGTTCTTTCTATAAAATGTTTTGTTTATTGCGTAATACAAAGATGGTGATAAAATGAAAAAGTATACGTCTAAAAAATACATTAATAGGATAAAATCATCCATTTTTACTAATTACATCTTTTCTCAGGGCTACATTATATCTCTTTAATTTATATGTTCTATTAGCCCTAAAATCGACACAATTTATATGAAATATTAAGTATCACAGCGGAATTATTGAAAGTTTATAAAGATTGTTTAGTCAATGTCTACACATAACTATGCCCTCATCCGATATACAAAAAAGATTCACAGTTGCACATTCATTACAATATGATTTGCAACACTAAAATTATGGATAGTACTACAACTAAGGATTCTCAAAGAAAGAAAGAAATAGTGTAAACCATGATATTCCCTGCCCAGTGACAAGCTACCTGCATCTAAAAAACGTCTATAAAGCCCAAAAGAAATAATTGATTACTTTTTCCTCAAATATTCATAACCGAAGCGACAGTACAGACACTTGCGTTTATCACAATACTCTTTTTGCAACTGTATCAACGCCTGACTATCCGCCGCACTGACAACCGGAAGCCCGGCATCACTCCACGAACGAATAATATGATTACTCTCCGCCTTCAATTCTTCCAGAAAACGTCCGACACGTTCACACATTCGTTCATCTGCCTTATGCAAGCCGTATGTATAAAGAAAAGGAACCACTGTATTTATGATTATCAAATCCTTGGAACGCTCTCCCATCGCCTTCTCCTTTTGTGAAGAAAGTCGTCCGAATAAATAATGATTTTCCCAATAAGGAGACGTACGGGCATCCAGCAAGGTTCTCACATCCGCCAGAGTTTCCGCTTCCAGCAAACGTGAAAACAACTTATCCCCTTTCTGATAGAGATAAGCCAACTGCGCCAGACGAATATGCGGAAAGTTTTCCGGACGAAGCCGTAGAAAACGCCATAACGTAGCGTCCATCCCCTGCCCGATTTCAAACTTCCGCTGCAAATAACGAAACTCCTTGCAAAGACGGAGACTATACTCGTCTTCCTGTTCTTTTTTCAGAAACGTTTCTTCCAACAATCCAGCCAAACCATAGAAAAAAGCCTCTATCTGAAACAAATCATTCCGGTGCTTGTCCATCGCACGAAACGGTAATAATCCCGCCCACGTTTCAAAAGCATCTCCATTCAAGCCAAAACCGAAATTACGGGCAAGGGTGATAAAGAACGCATCTTCCCAATTACTGTTACAATGTTTGAGACGCTGTGTGATTAATTGCGCTTTCTGCTCCAAACGTTCCGTTTGCAAAGCGGTCAGCCAGGAATGAATCGTAAGTTTGGGAAGAGAGGCAAGGATGGAATAACAAGCCGGATAATGATCCGCGACACAAAGTTCGTGGTAATGCAATTGCACATTTTCCGGACAGGTAAGTAACAGTTGCGGTATCTGTTCACCGTTGGAACGGGTTATTTCCGTATCTGCTTCGCTTACTACATGAAGAATCACAGAATCGTATGTTTTGTCAGAATGATGTCCGTGGCGGAACCAGTCGGAAGAATGTGTATGTATTTCGATGTTTCCCACCCATAAGGCGCCGTCAATCTTTAGTTTCGCGTTGAAAAAGTCGGGACCGGCGTTGGGGTTTTGCAGACCGGGGTCAATCACTTCTACCGGTAAGCCGTTGGTGGTTTGCAGTACTTTCAGGGGAAATAATTTATGCTTCCACACGTAGTGGAGAAGATGTTCCATGTTAACAAGACGTTAATGTGCGCTGCAAATGTAATAAAAATCTTATCTTTGCGACTATTATTTTGAATATAAGTCAGAAAACAATGAAAATAGCACTGATCGGTTACGGAAAGATGGGCAAAGAGATAGAAAAGGTTGCCCGTAGTCGCGGACATGAAATCGTCTGCATCATTGACATCAATAATCAGGATGACTTCGAATCGGAAGCATTCAAATCGGCCGATGTGGCCATTGAGTTTACCAATCCGATGGTAGCTTACAGCAATTATATGAAAGCGTTCAAAGCCGGTGTGAAACTGGTATCGGGCAGTACCGGATGGATGGCCGAGCACGGCGAAGAAATCAAGAAGCTCTGCACGGAAGGGGGTAAAACACTCTTCTGGTCGTCCAACTTCAGCCTGGGAGTCAGCATCTTCTCCGCTCTCAACAAGTATCTGGCTAAAATCATGAATCAGTTCCCTGCATACGATGTCACCATGAGCGAGACACATCATATCCACAAGCTGGATGCCCCCAGCGGAACAGCCATTACACTGGCGGAAGGTATTCTGGAAAAGATAGACCGTAAAGACAAATGGGTGAAAGGAACTTTCCTTGCGCCGGACGGAACCATTAGCGGAACCAACGATTGTGCTCCTAACGAACTTCCTATCAGCTCGATCCGTGAGGGTGAAGTTTTCGGACTTCATACCATCCGTTATGAGTCCGATGTAGACACCATTTCTATCACCCACGATGCCAAGAGCCGCGGTGGGTTTGTATTGGGAGCCGTATTGGCAGCCGAATATACTGCCACACACGAAGGTTTTTTGGGTATGAGTGATTTATTCCCGTTCTTAAATGACTAAAATATCAGAAGCTAGTTCTAAACAAATATAACATTATGAGACAAGCCACACGCGCACAATGGATCAAATGTGCCACTGCTATTCTACTTTACCTCATCTTCCTTATCTGGGTACGGAGTTGGTGGGGATTAATTGTTGTTCCTTTCATTTTCGATATTTATATCACAAAGAAAATTCCCTGGTCTTTTTGGAAGAAGTCGAAGAATCCGGCTGTCCGCAGTGTCATGAGCTGGGTAGACGCCATCGTGTTTGCGTTGGTTGCTGTCTACTTCGTCAATATCTACATCTTCCAGAATTATCAGATTCCTTCTTCTTCGCTGGAAAAATCATTGCTGGTGGGCGACTTCCTGTATGTGAGCAAGATGAGTTACGGTCCCCGCGTACCGAACACTCCCCTTTCCATGCCGTTGGCGCAGCATACACTACCTGTCTTCAATACTAAATCATATATCGAGTGGCCACAATGGAAGTACAAACGGGTACCGGGCTTCGGCAAAGTGAAACTGAATGACATTGTTGTTTTCAATTTCCCCGCAGGAGATACGGTAGCAGTGAACTACCAACAGACAACGGACTTCTATACGCTGGCTTACGGCGAGGGACAACGTATCTATTCCAAACAGATTGAAATGGATAGTCTGACACGCGCCCAGCAACGTGCCATCTATGATTTGTACTATGCTGCCGGACGTAAACAGATAATGAACAACCCGCGCACTTACGGTGAAGTCCTCTGGCGTCCGGTAGACCGTCGCGAGAATTATGTGAAGCGTTGTGTCGGCCTGCCCGGTGATACCCTTCAGATTGTAGACGGACAGGTTATGATTGACGGTAAAGCGATTGAGAACCCCGAAAACCTGCAATTCAACTATTTCGTACAGACCACTGGTCCGTACATTCCCGAAGATATGCTTCGTGAACTGGGTATCAGCAAGGACGACACCATGCTGATAGAAGACTCCGGCTGGGAAAGCGGACTGCTGGAAATGGGACTGGACAGCCGGAATGCACAAGGCAAACTGAATCCGGTATATCATTTCCCGCTAACCAAGAAGATGTATGAAACGCTTTTGGGCAACAAAAAGCTAATCAGCAAAATAGTAATGGAACCCGAAGATTATGCCGGACAGATGTATCCGCTCAATCTTTATACCAAATGGAACCGCAACAATTACGGTCCGATCTGGATTCCTGCCAAAGGAGCTACCATTACCCTCACAGAAGACAACCTGCCTATCTATGAGCGTTGCATCGTAGCCTACGAAGGCAATAAGCTGGAAGTGAAACCGGACGGTATCTACATCAACGGTGAAAAGACCAACGAGTATACCTTCAAAATGGATTATTACTGGATGATGGGTGACAACCGTCACAACTCTGCCGACTCCCGTTATTGGGGTTTTGTACCCGAAGATCACGTAGTGGGCAAACCGATTGTTGTATGGCTATCGCTTGACAAAGACCGTGGATGGTTCGACGGCAAGATTCGCTGGAACCGCCTCTTCAAGTGGGTAGACTGATAAGTGTACGGATAGAATAGAGTGATAAGGTGATAAAAGTTGATGAACATTCGTAAATTCAAATGGATACTAGCATTTGCCGGAGCAGTAGCCGTAGTGCTTCTGCTCCGGGGATTTGCTTTCACATCCTGCCTTATCCCTTCCACCGGCATGGAGAATTCCATTTTTCAGGGTGAACGTATCCTGGTCAACAAATGGAGTTACGGGCTGCGGGTTCCTTTCATGTCGCTTTTTTCTTATCACCGCTGGTGCGAGAGTCCTGTGCGTCGGCAAGACATCGTAGTATTCAATAATCCTGCCGGAATCCGGCAACCTGTCATCGACCGTCGGGAAATCTATATCAGCCGCTGTCTCGGAGTTCCGGGAGATACGTTATTGGTCGATTCTCTTTTCTCCGTTATTTCTCCGGAGGCACAGTTTAATCCGGATAAGAAAAGACTTTATTCGTATCCCGCTTCAAAAGAAAATCTGATTACGTCACTCATGCATACTCTTTCCATCACCAACGACGGATTGATGGGAAGTAATGACAGCACCCATGTGCGCAGTTTCAGCCGTTACGAATATTATCTGTTGGAACAGGCCATGAATGGGAAAGAGAGCTTCGTTCAACCTTTGTCAAACAAAGAAGATGCCGAACCAAATCCGCTGATTGTCCCCGGAAAAGGGAAATTTATCCGGGTCTATCCCTGGAACATGACCTTGCTGCGGAATACCCTCGTGATGCACGAAGGCAAACAGGCAGAAATAAAGAACGACACTCTCTACGTGGACGGAAAACCCACACAACACTGTTATTTCACCAAAGATTACTATTGGATGGGGTCTAACAATACCGTCAACTTCTCCGATTCACGGCTCTTCGGATTTGTCCCGCAAGACCATATCATCGGAAAAGCCTCCATTATTTGGTTCTCTAAAGAAAAAGAAACAGGGGTGTTTGACGGATATCGATGGAACCGTTTCTTCAGAACAGTGAAATAATCTTCCGGATCATAAAAGAAACAACCCCTTCATAATATCTCATAATATCCTTAATAACAGAGCCTCCTAAACGAATTAAAATGAAAGAAATGAACATCGCTTATTTATCTTCAGCCTATCTCGCTCCCGTTGAATATTATACCAAACTACTGGCTTATGACAAGGTATTTGTAGAACAATACGACCACTATATAAAACAAACCTACCGCAACCGGTGCACCATTGCCGGCCCATCGGGTGAGTTAGCTCTTTCCATCCCAACCGTAAAGCCCGATACATTGAAGTGCCCAATGAAGGATATCCGCATCTCCGACCACGGCAATTGGAGACATCTACATTGGAACGCCATCGAATCGGCCTACAACAATACTCCTTTCTTTGAGTACTACAAGGACGACTTCCGCCCCTTCTATGAAAAGAAATACGAGTTTTTAATCGATTTCAACGAAGAACTCTGCCGGATGGTCTGTGAACTGATTGATATTCACCCCACCATTGAGCGCACTTCCGAATATAAGATGGAGTTTGCTCCCGGAGAATCCGATTTTCGGGAAGTAATTCATCCGAAAAAGGATTTCAGGGAAGTGGATACAGAGTTTGTTCCGCAACCTTACTATCAGGTTTTCGAGTCCAAACTGGGTTTCCTGCCTAATTTGAGTATCATAGACCTGTTGTTCAATATGGGACCGGAAAGTCTGTTGGTACTGGGCAAGCGATAACCTCACATTGTTTGTGCCCAGTATGTTATCCTTCATTTTTGCTAAAGTGAAATAAAGATATGATAAATGATTTGAGAAACAAGAGAACTTTCTTATCTTTGTATTCGTTAGATACTTAATAATGAAAGGGA
This sequence comes from Bacteroides sp. 3_1_13, assembly GCF_001185845.1. Taxonomy (NCBI): domain Bacteria; kingdom Pseudomonadati; phylum Bacteroidota; class Bacteroidia; order Bacteroidales; family Bacteroidaceae; genus Bacteroides; species Bacteroides sp. 3_1_13. The sequence goes on along the minus strand of NZ_KQ236955.1, from coordinate 1,213,497 downwards.
AATAGTTATGGATACAACTATGAATCAAGGTATTTTCTTGAGTATACCAAAGTCTGATATAAAATTCTTCAAAGAGCTTGCAAAGAAAATGGGTTGGGACATTGATATCAGAGAAGACTTTTTAAAAGACTATATAGCATCACGTCCAAAAAGAGTGAATCTTTCTGAAGAAGAAATTCTTGCAGAATTAAATGCTATAAGATACGAGAAATGAGAATAATTATTGATACAAATCTATGGATTTCATTCATGCTAGGACGCAAGATTGCGACTATGCGCACATTACTTACCCATCCCTCGTTAGAAATATATGTATGCCGTGAGCTGCTAGATGAATTCTATGATGTTTCTTCGCGGGAGAAAATACGAAAATATATTCGTCCGGAAGATCTAGACGATACACTTAAACTTATCCATTTATACGGAAAATATGTCGTCATCCAAACAAAAAGCAAATCAGAGATTAGAGACAAAAAAGATCTTTATTTACTCTCTCTAGCCGATACGATCAAAGCTAACTACATTGTTACTGGAGACAAAGATTTATTAGTCCTAGAAAAACATAACCGGACAAAAATTGTAACTATAACAGAGTTCATGAAGTTATTGTAGCCCTCCCATCTGGAGGAAGATGTTTACCGCTTCAAACTGTCATTATCTATAAATATTTCTATCATTGACAAAATGATTAGGGTTTAGCGATAGCGTCACATGTGATGTATCTCATATCATACTCTCAACTAAACCATAATCACTAAATGAGCTCTATAAAGCTGTTTATACCGCTACTTCTTCACGATTCTTTTCTTCATTAGATTCTGCCACATCCAACCGATTCAATAAGTATCGTACATTCTGAAGATGTATATTGTTATTCCGATCCATTTTCTTAAACTGCCAACTGTTTTTAGTGGTATTCAGTATACAATTCATTAACGTTCCCACTGCATCGGCACTCTGGAAACGATTGGTATTGGAGATTTGCGTATTCATCATGTGCGCGCCGAATCCTCTAATCACCTCTTTCACACTTATCGACTTATAAGTACGGATGGCTTCAAAGGCCGCCACATTACTATAAAGCGTATTAGCTAAATCCTCCAGTCTCTTTCGATCTGTTCGTTCCACTAGATAGCTTTCAGGATTCATAAAACAATTGAGGGTCAGATAAAAAGACATCATTTCATCATCGGATGAAAAGATAGCGTGCATGAGTTGCGTCGCGTCCCCCGGACGGGCCTCCTGGTTGCTTAAAACTTCTTCCATAAGAATTTTAATTAAATGGTGAATAAATTAAGTTTAATGGGGCGATACAGAAAGGTAGTTTTAAGGAATAAAAGAAGCGGTTCCGCCTGTCCCATTGCATTCCACTATCCACGACAGCAGTAGGTGCACTAACATCCTACATGGGGGTACGAAACCGCCATATAGGATTAATGAGACGGACATAAAAAAGCCCGCCACACTGATACGGCAGGTTCTCCGCCGTGGTTTAAAATGGAATGCACTACAAAGATAGAATATAAAATCAGAAAAGAGAAAAGAAAATCAGTATTAATTGAAGTTTACAGCAATAAGCTTAAGACAGAACTTTCTAAAGCCTACTTACAACTATAAGATTCATTTTGAAGGTTCACCGGTTTCACCTTTAGCTGAATGACTATAAATCAAAATCTTATGGTGAAAGAGGATGCAAAATACAGAAAGAACCATCCTTCACCTCCTTCACAAAGATAAAAAGCCGAGGGATAAATGACAAGATAGCACTGTGGAAATGCTTACATCATATAAATTAATGAGTGTATACATCCAATTTGTTGGGTATATATATCCAATGTATTGGGCATATATATCCTACACGTTGGATATATATATCCTGCGTCTTGGGTATATACATCCAACAACTCAAGTATTAATAACCTAGATACAAAGTATTAATAGCCTATAACTCAAGTATTAATACTTAAAACAACGGCACAGTACCTTTCACATCTCTGGATGCACTACCGATGACTGCCTCAAACTCGTAGACCATTGAGCAAGATTTATAAAGCTATTTCGCAATTAGTTTCAACCCTATTTGAAACACTTCGTTTCCCTGCTTGAAACACTTTGTTTCAAGCAGGGAAACGAAGTGTTTCGCACCGAGAAACGGATTGTTTCAAGCCTTGAAACAATTCTTGAAACTAATCGCTACTGGTGAAGAGATAGTGAAGTTGTTGCCCTTCACCCGTAAACTCCTTATTCATCGAGGAAACAGAGAAAAGGTGAAAGGGGAGTTGAAAAGGTGGGAAATAAATATCCAGTGGAAAAAATTATTCGATTCTGTACGGAACAGGCAAATCGTCCACATTTTGTGGACAAATTCGATTTTATCCTTTTCTCATCGAACTTAAAGCTACTTTTTCCTATATGGGAAGATAATACAAATTAAGGGTGAATGGTAGTAAGTTCTATCCTGACTATAAACAAAGAAGGCGGCTCCTGTACCCGGAACCGCCTTCATCTCCTAAAAAAGATCTCTAACCAAACATCTACCTATTTCAACTCAAATGGTACAATACCTTTAATATCTCTGGATGAACTACCGATGATTGCCTCAAACTTGCCCGGTTCGGCCACCCATTCGTGTTTGGCATCATCAAAGAAGCTCAATGCTTTCTTATCAATCGTCAGCGTTACCGCTTTCTCTTCTCCCGGAGCCAGTTTCACTTTTTGGAAACCTTTCAACTCTTTTACCGGACGAGGGAGAGAGGATTTCTTATCACTGATATAAAGCTGAACAACCTCCTGACCTTCACGAGTGCCTGTATTCTTCACATTGACTGTGAAAGAAATGGTATCATCTGCTGTCATTGTCTTCTTGTCGGCCGAAGGTTTTCCATAGGCAAAAGTAGTGTAGCTCAATCCGTGTCCGAACGGGAACAACGGTTTGATTTTCTCTTTATCCGCCCAGCGATAACCTACGAAAATATCTTCCCGATAGATTTCATTAATGGTGTCTCCTCTATGTTTAGACTGTGCCAGTTCTTCTTTATTACCCGGATATTCTCCCAGTTTATGAGCACCTACATCTTCCAGTTTTGCAGGGAAAGTGAAAGGAAGTTTTCCTGAAGGATTAGCGTCTCCCACCAATACGGAAGCAAGAGCTGTTCCGGCTTCCGAACCCAGGAACCAACCTTGAACAATAGCAGGCACTTCATTCACCCAAGGCATAGCCACTGCATTGCCGGAGATATTGACAACAATCAGGTTTTTATTCACCTTTGCCAGTTCGCTTATCACTCTATCCTGCGCGTAAGGCAAACCTAAAGAAGCACGGTCCGAATCTTCACAATCCTGATGATTGCTCTTGTTCAAGCCACCGAAGAAGATAACATAGTCGGCATCTTTAGCCACTTGCAAAGCCTCAGCGAGCAGTTCATCTTCCGAACGGTTGTCCTTTAAATCCTGACCGGTTTTCACACCGTTATACTCTCCTGTCGGATCGCCTACATACCCACGGGCATATACCACTTCCGCTTTTGAGCCCACACGGCTTTTCAGTCCATCCAACGGAGAAATCTCATATTTCACTTTCAAAGAAGAACTACCACCGCCCACAGTCATCATCTTTATCGCATTTTCACCGATCACTGCTATTTTCTTCGCTTTATTCAAATCAATAGGCAATACGTTACCGTTGTTCTGCAACAATACAATTCCTTCTTCAGCTATCTCACGTCCGGCTTGTCCATGTTCGGGGGAGCCTAAAGAGCCGAACGGTTTGTGCGGATCCATTGAAGTACGGAATATCAGACGAAGGACATTGCTAACCTTTTCGTCCAGTTCCTTTGTTCCTACTTTACCCTCTTTTATCAGTTTCAGGTAAGGGAAAGCAAGATAGTAATTATCATACGCATTTCTCGTTCCGGCAGACAGTCCGTTCGTCCAGGAACCAAATTCCAAGTCCATGCCGTTGTGAATAGCCTGTTCGGTGTTGTGCACACCACCCCAGTCGGACACTACAACACCATCAAAGCCCCATTCATCACGAAGAATATCTTTAAGCAGACGCTTGTTGTGACAAGCGTGCTGTCCCTGATAAAGATTATAAGAGCCCATAATCGACCATGTTCCACCTTCCTGAACAGCCGCTTTAAAAGCAGGCAGGTATATTTCATAAAGAGCACGATCACTCAATTGCACATTGGTGGTATGACGGTTGAACTCCTGATTGTTCAATGCATAATGCTTCACACAGGCAGCTACCCCGTTCTCTTGTACACCTTTGATGTAAGGAACTACCATAGTGGCGGATAGATACGGGTCTTCTCCCATATACTCGAAGTTACGTCCGTTCAAGGGAGTACGGTAGATATTCACACCGGGACCCAACAAGATGTCTTTCTTGCGATAACGCGCCTCTTCACCGATACTTTTCCCATAAAGATGCGACATTTCGGGATTCCATGTAGCAGCAAGACACGTCAGTGCCGGATAGGCAATACAGGAGTCGTTTGTCCATCCCGCCTGATCCCATTCATCCCACAACACTTCCGGACGGATACCGTGAGGACCGTCGGTAGCCCATACTTCGGGGATTCCGAGGCGGGGAACGCCTGCCGAACTAAATTTAGACTGCGCATGAATCATCTTCACCTTTTCTTCAAGGGTCATCCGGTTCAATGCATCTTTCACTCGCTCTTCGATAGGCTTACCAGTATCCAGATACACGGGCTTCTGCGCAAAGGCAGACAACGCAGTCATCACAGACAAGCCAAGTAACATTGTTTTGAGTTTCATGTTTATTGATGATATAAGAAATGAGTTAATACTTTATTTATATAGACTCCCAAACAGGGGATATTTCCTAGTGCCGGACGGGTTTATTAATGTTTTTTACATTATTCCGACCAAAGATGAATCCTGAAAGGGTACAATTCATCATACCCTTTCAGGATAGGTTCAATAAAAATCCGGCATCAATCTTCAGATCAATTTATTTTCTCAACCTTCAAATCAGCATTTGCATTACCATTCGTTACATCAATGGTAAATCGATAGACAGCTCCTTCTTCAAATGCTTTATTATCCTGCATTTCCAAATTTCCGGAATCTGCAAGTTTAAGCTGTTCCACTAAAATAGAGTTTGCATAATTGCCGAATTCTCCTCCCCAATCATTTTGATGGAAGAACTTAAAACTAATCACTTCCGGGTCACCACTAGTCTTCAACGTTTCCCCGGCTTTCAAGGTTAGCTGATACTTTTTAGGAGCAACTTGCGCCAGACAGAGCGCTTTACCTGGCTCCCAACCTACTTCGGAAGACGCAACAGAAGGCTTACCGATTCCTTTCCCGATAGCCCAGATTGCACCCGTTCCGTCATCTTGCAATTTGGCCGGTTTACCATCTTTCAAAGCCATTACAGAAAAATACTTCAAAACAGCATTAGCTGTCACCCGATAATCTCCGTTAATCGGCAGGAACTTCAATGCACCATCACTTTGTTTCTCAAAGAAATCAGGATCGATCCACCATTCATTCAAATTATCAATGCCCGTGACAGTTATCATTTGTCCTTGTGTAAACGCCTGATCCGACTTATATATATCAGTATCTGTCACCTCCATCTTATCATTACCAAAGAAAATATCCGGTGCAGGTAAATCTACCTTCCCTACTTTCTCCACTGTCAACACAGCCTTGGTATTGCCTTTCGTCACATCAACTGTAAACCTGTAAATACCTCCTCTTTCGAACTTCTGACCTTCTTCCAGTCCCAAGTTTCCGTCCGATGAGATTTTAACCAATTCACTCGTTGTAGAAATAGCATCACCCTTAAACTCGCCGTTGTCCCATTTATTGATATGGAAGAACTTAAAGTTAATATCATCCACTTTCATGGTAACGCCAGCTATAAATGTCAGTTGATACTTCTTCGCAGTAAGCTGTGGCATACACAGACCGTTTTCCGGAGTCCACCCTACTTCAGAAAGTGCCACCGACGGTTTACCGATTCCTGTTCCAATAGCCCAGATAGCACCTGTTCCATCATCCTGCAACTTGGCAGCCTCACCATTCTTCAAAGCAATGACAGAGAAATACTTCATTTTACCATTGGCTGTTATTTGGTAACTTCCGTCAATCGGCAGGAATTTCAATGTTCCATCTTCCTGCTTTTCAAAATAATCCTGGTCTATCCACCAATTATCATAATCAGGCACCCCTTCAAACGCTAGAATGTCATTTTTCTTCAAAGTCAACTTGATTGCATAAATATCATTCTCTACCAATTCCATATCTTCACCGTTCACCTTTAACTTGGCAAATGGTTCTGCCTCGTAAGTCAACGTATTAAACTTGATAGCATAATTTCCCGGTTCCGTATTAGAAAATGAGATAGCATTAGTAGAACCGGCTTCAATCGTTCCATTCTCCCAGCCGAAGGTCAATTCGTTCCCATTCTCTCCCACTTTCGGAGTCTTGATATACGCTTTCATCTTTTGCGAGAAGTCTCCTGTCACACTATACTTGTACATGGATTGACGTTCCATCCGGTACTCTTTTCCTTCCTCATCCACTAATGTCAGATAGGGGAAGTCCGGTCGTGCCAGAGCGAGTTCTTTCGTCATTTCTGTGGTAGTAAAATGAATGTTCTGAAGAATATATTTCAAAGTTGCCTTTCCATTAGGAATATTAGCATAATAAGGAACAAAGATTTTACCAGTATAGTCATTTCCGCTTGTCTTTGTACGGATGACCGTTTCAGACACTTGTTCTTCTCCATAAAAAAGCTGTGCTTTCAACGTAGAAAGAGGCACATCCACATCCGAGGCTTTAATCGTAAACGGAAGACTGTCACCAAAAAGAGCATCTGCATTCTCTGCTTTGATTTCCATACTCGGATTACCGGGCAAGAATTCGTCATCATTACAGGAATTCATGGATAACATTCCTGCCAAAGCCAATATAATATAACTGTTTTTTTTCATTGTCTTGATCGTTTTAAAGTTCTTATTCCGACTTTGCCCAACGATAGGAAGTCACAGATTTGCCCGGAACATCATAAGCAAAATGACGCTTACCATCACTTAAGGTTATCTTTTTAGTCTTTTCATTATTATTCATCAGTACAAAAGCGTACGTTCCATCCGGATTCTCGAAAGCAGAATACATGATATTGCTATCAGCATAGCCGGATGCACCGATACGTACCGCTCCCGGTTTCACCACACTTGAGAGATGGGCGATGATATAATAATGTGAGTTGCGGATAATTGTCTTATAGTCGCTATTACTGATATCCACCGCTCCGTAGCAAGTCTGGCAACCGCCTTCACGGTTAGGAGCACGGTCATTATCAAGCATCAGGTTCCACACTATAACTCCCCTACACCAGTTGTTGATCGTACCCAATGCTACTTCTTTCATATCTTCCAGCAATCGTTTCGACAAATCACGTCCGCTATTCCATGTTCCGATAGAAGTCTCCGTGAAAAGAAGTTCCTTTTCAGGATAAGCTTTATGTATATTTAAAAGCTCTTCGCGATTCCCGCCATAGTTGTGATAAGCAGCTCCGGCCAGGTATTGGGAAGCAGCTGCGTCTTCATACATCTTACCGGGGTAGTTCTTTTCCGTTGCAATATCACTATAATCATAGTTATGATCGTATGCATAAATTTTCGTAGCCAGTCCGGCTGTTTTGAATTTAGGTCCGAGTGCTGTTTTCACAAAGTCCCTCTGTTCTTCCCAACTCATATAAAGTGAAGCGGAATTACCACGGTTCAACGGTTCGTTCTGGGGAGTTACAGCATAAATATCAATGCCTTCGGCGTTGAAGGCTTGTACCCACTTCACAAAATAAGTGGCATAGTCCTGATAATAGGCTGGATTCAGCTGACCGTTTGTCCATGAATCCAGCGGAGTAAGATCTGTGAGACTCTTTACTTTCATCCATTTTGGACAAGTCCAAGGGGCGGCAATGACTTTAATAGAAGGATTGATGCTCAAAATCTCTTTCAGAATCGGAAGGATATAGTCTTTCTCTTCACTTTGCAAAGCAAAATGCTCAATACCTTTCGTATCACAGCAGGTATATTCGCTCAATGAAAAGTCCGAGCAGCCGATAGAGATACGGATATAGCTAAATCCGAAGCCTTTGTCGTCAGAGAATGTTTCCGTAAGGAAGGCGTGACGATCTTCCGGTTTCATTTGCAGAAGATTAAAACAAGTGGCGCCTGTGATAGCAGCTCCGAAGCCATCCATTGTCTGATATTGTTCAGTTGGGTTCAATGTGATTGAAGTAGGTGCCAAATTATCTTTCGAGCTGAAATTAACGGCATCACGGGTCAAATCGCGAGTCAGGCTGCTAGTGGTCGCATAAATAGTCACATCTCCGGTCGCAACAGGTGTAACCGGTTTCTCCGCATCGTCACTGTTGCTGCATGCAGCTAATATGGTGAAGCATCCTAAAAAGGTCAATGCTATATTTCTCATGTCTATCATAATCTTAAGTTTTCTATGTTTTTAGTTGAATTAATAACCCGGATTCTGGTGAATCTTATCATTCGCGTCGATTACCGACTGCGGAATTGGCAAACGATAAGAGTTCTTATCAAAAGTGTAAATCTGCGCTTTGCGACCTGAATCCTTAGCATACACTGCATTCATCACCTCTTCTACCTTGTCCAGACGGACCAGATCAAACCATCGTTGTCCCTCAAAAGCCAGTTCTAACCGACGTTCTTTAAGCAAAGCATTCAGCAGGACGTTTTTGTTTGAACGGACAGAGGTGGGAAGTGCTCCCAATTTGGCACGGTCGCGCACTTCATCTATTATATCGGCGGCTCCTTCCAAATCCGGCGTATCCTGCATAATCAGCGCTTCTGCTTTCAGCAACAGGACATCGGCATAACGATACTTGATGATACTGCTGTTGGCAGAGCGGCATTTATACATGAACGGATAATTATCAGACGGATAATAGTTGCTCCAATTACAATCGTAATAGACTATTGATTCTTTGAAACGGACTTCATCCCCTTCCTGTTTGAAAGCACTAATCAGGTCACGTGACGGAGTCACCCATTTCGCCCACGTGAAATTGTTATTCCAGTTCACGAGATCACGTCCGAACATCCATGTACACCAGTTACCTGCTCCGGATGTAAATTGTGCTTCAAGAATCGATTCTTTTGTATTGCGCATCTTTGCATCTGTTCCCGCAGCATTCATTCCAAACAAATCACTGAAATCATCTACCAGATCAAAACCGTCTGCTTTCACCTCATCACAATATTGGATAACTTTCGTATAATCACGCAAAGGTTTCTCGGCATATATTTTAGCCAATAAGGTACGAGCTACAGATTTGGAAAACAACGTTTTATTCCCCGGCGTATTGTCCGGAGCATACAATACTGCATCCAACAAATCCTTTTCAATCTGCTGATAAGCTTCAAGTTCCGTATTTTGTTTGGGGAAATATTGTGGATATACCTCATCAATGTTTTCAGAAGTAATATCATCAGCCACCGTTGTAATCACCGGAAAATCGCCCCACAGACGTACCATGTCGAACATTACCATGGCACGGAATATCTTCGCTTCTGCTTTGTATTGCGCCCGTTCGGCAGTAGTCAACGAATTATCTGTCACCAGGTCAATGTTACAAATGAGTTTATTGGCACGGGCCACATCCTCCAAATAACGGTTCCAGTCACGTTCCAACACAGAATTGGAACCTTCAATAGAGTTATTCTCAAACGGAACAACTTCCGCTCCGGTAGTACCGGCATAAGCATTATCCGAATGGGAGTCTGAAATCAAAAGTAAATCCACATACCAATGTTCCTGACGGTCACGCATTTGATTATAAAGTGTTGTCAGATGACTTTCAACTGCAGCTTTATCCTTGAATACGATTTTTGTACCATCACTTGTCACTCCTTCCGTCACATCCGAATAGGTGTCTAATGGCTCATAATTCAGCGAGCAGGAAGAAAGTCCCAATAGCAAGCCGGAGGTTAATCCGTAAAATATAGTTCTTAGTTTCATAATCTTTCCTTTCATTAGAATTCAACATTAATACCAAACACGTATGATCTGCAATGAGGGTAAGTACCCCAATCGATACCTTGTACCGTACCGCTGTTACCCCATTGGTTTACTTCCGGGTCCATTCCCGAATAGCTGGTCCATGTCAGCAGGTTAGTAGCCGTGAAGTAAGGTTGCAAACGGGTAATTCCCCATTTCTTCAATAGTTTACCTTTAACGTTGTAGGACAAGGAAACATCCTTCAATCTTAGATAACTGCCATCTTCTACAAAATAGGTAGAATTGAGCAATTTGAAATTAGCCTTAGGCACGTCTGTTATCTGTCCGGGTATTTTCCAACGATTCAATACACGGGCCGACTGATTCTTACCATCATACATACCTTCCGTTTCAATACGTGAAGCATTATAAATATCGTTTCCATAAGAACCTTGGATAAAGATACTCAAGTTAAAGCCTTTCCATGAAAAGGTATTAGTCATACCATAGGTGAAATCCGGATTCGGATCACCGATATAGGTACGGTCGGAAGATGATATTTTACCGTCATTGTTCAAATCACGATACATCAATTCACCGGTTTCAGGATCTACCCCATCACTTATATAACCGTAGAAACCTCCCAAAGCACGGCCCGGCTCATTACGTACCACATAGTCATTCACCACATCCGCAGTTTTAGCATCGTAATAAACTTTCTGTAATTCCAGTTTTGTCAATTTATTCCGGTTAAAAGAGATATTGAAGTCTGTATCCCATGTAAATGCTCCTCCACGAAGATTTTTCGAACTAATAGAAAGCTCAAAACCCTTATTTACCATTTCACCCTCGTTACGGGCAATAGACGTAGCGGCTGCGGCACCGGCAGGTAATGATACATTCATCAACATGTTTTTGGTCTTCTTATAATAATAGTCGGCATTAAACGTCAACCGTCCATTCAATATGGTCAGATCCAGACCTATATTGGTCTGTGTCGTGGTTTCCCATGTTAAATCAGATGTACGCAAGTTGGCCTGGCTAATGGTAGGAACAGCATTTGCATAATCAGTAGAATCACCTTCGCCGCCTTTCTTAAACCATTCGATACGACCGATATTGTAACGCTGCAAATATGCATAGTCACCAATACCCGACTGGTTACCGGTTTGTCCCCAGCCACCGCGCAATTTTAAATCGTCAATCCATGTCAGGTTCTCCATGAACTTTTCCGAAGAAATACGCCAGGCTGCAGAGAATGAAGGAAATACGCCCCAACGATGATCGGGATGCAATTTAGAAGAACCATCGGCACGAAGATTAGCCGTTACCAGGTATTTACTGTCGAAGTTATAAGCTACACGTCCGAAGAATGACATAATTCCCCATTGAGATGCACCTGTACCTGTATTATCCCAAGATATTTTATTGGCAGCATTCAATGTTTGAATCTGATCGCTACGATAGTGTGAACCGTTGATCCAGCTATTTGAATAGTCTGAATCCGTCCATGACGAACCGGCCATTACTTCCAAGCCATGTTTCTTGAAGTTTTTATTATAAGTCAATACATTATCAAATGTCAGCACTGTGTTCATATTCCGATTGTCCGAAGCCTCACCATACTGATTGCGGCCCCAAGCAGTAGAAATCGGATCAAGAAAAGTGGTATTAACGGCGTTGCGACGGTCAAGAGTAAGAGTAGATTTAAACTTCAGTTCCGGAAATGGAGTCAGCAATATATTACCCGATGCCAACAAGCGGTTTTCTTTGTCTTTGTTATTTTTCGCGCGGGCCATATTTTCTAATGGATTGGTGATATTACCCACTCCATAGAAGTTATTGTAATACTGATTAGGGTTCAAAGCATCCCACACCGGCGCATAAGTCGGTGTATTGATAACAGCCAGAATAACACCACCCCGATTCGAGCCTGTTCCCATTGCTCCGCCTCCATTGCTTGTATAATCTGAATAAGAGATATTAGCACTTACTGTCAGCCATTTACGAACCTGATTTTCCAGATTTACCCGGAAATTGTAACGCTTGTAATAAGAGATGTCCAACACTCCCTGTTCTTTGAGGTAACCCGCAGAAAGGTAATATTTCATTTTCTCATTACCATTGGATACAGCTACCTGATAATTTTGAGTCTTTCCGGTCGTATACGTTTCATCAAACCAGTCGGTGCGATCGGGTAATCCGTCCGGCAAAGACACTAGTCCGATTTCATCCTGCAATTCTTTATATTGTGCTGCATTCAGGGATTCTACTTTATCGGCCACTTTGTTCAAACCGAACTGGGCTGTCAAAGAAACTTTGGCATTACCGGCTGCACCGGCCTTCGTAGTAATTAGAATGACTCCGTTAGCAGCACGCGAACCGTAGATAGATGCCGATGAAGCATCTTTCAATATCTGCATACTCTCAATATCATTCGGAGAAAGGAACTTGATATTGTCTACAGGCACTCCATCTACTACATACAACGGATCATTACTACCATTCATTGAAGTAGTACCACGAACACGGATAGACATTTCACCGCCCGGCGTACCGTTAGGCTGAATCACCGAGACACCGGCTGCCTTACCTTGAATGGCCTGTCCTGCCGAAACAATAGGCCGCATATCCAAATCCTTGGTAGATACGGAAGAGATAGCGGTAGTCACATCTTTCCGTTTCACCGAACCATAACCGATGACCACCACTTCATCAAGCACTTCATTATCTTCCTGAAGTGTGATCTTCATCTGGTGGGCTGCCTTTACCTCCTGCGACTTATAACCCACATAAGAGAATATCAAAATGGCGTTTTGCTTAACGTTTAATGTGAAGTTGCCATCTAAATCGGTAATTGCTCCGTTAGACGTACCTTTCTCTTGTACACTAACACCGATTAGCGGTTCTTTTTGAGCATCCAGGACCTGACCGGATGCAGTAATTTGCTGTGCGGATGCACTCAAAGATAAAAACATTGCCAAGATAGCAAAGAAAATCTTGCGACTCCCCGAAAGGATTTTTCGCCTGTTTTTTTTCATGCGTACTAAGTTTTAAAGTTAATAATAAGACGCTCGTCAGCAATGGGCTATTCTCATTACTTTCGAAGCACAGGTCAAAAGTATAAAGAAATTAAAGTGAGCTAACAAGGAGGGGGCAATAAGTGGATCACACAAAACGACAATCCACTCATTTTCATCTATTTACATTCAGAACATATACCTAAAAAAGTGGTTGATTTACAGTCCGAATTAGCGAATTTTTCGCACTAAATCGTCAAAATCCTCTCTCGATCCACGGGCTTTATTCCTTACTTTCGCCCGATAATTATAAATTGTATTCACTGAATAACGAAGAAACTCCGCAATTTGTGAACTATCTTCAATACCCAGACGTATCAAAGCAAAGATGCGCAGTTCAGTATTCAATAACTCGCCTTTCTTCGGTAAAATCTGTTCATTTTCCTGTAATAAGTCATTGAATTTTCCCACAAAGTTAGGGAAGAGATGCAAAAAGGCTGTATCAAAGTTAGCATACAATTCTTCCAGTTCTTCGTCAAGAGCATCTTGGGAACGCGTTATCTTTAATAACTCCGCAATTTGTCCGGCAGACACTTTCTTATTCACCATCCGCCGGTAAGCGTCTAAACGGTTGATATAAGTAGAACACAACTTGATGAAACGGGCAATATACTCTTCCTTGATCTGATTGGACTCCGAGAGTTCGATATTGGTGGAAGACAAGCAACTATTCATCTGCCTCAACTCCTCATTCAATCCGTTTAACTGCTTATTAGCTACCTGAAGATGATTTCTTGCATCTGCCAGCTTTTTCATCTGACGGTAGATATATCCCAAAGCTACAATCAACAACACCAACAGTGCAGTGATAAGCAGCAGGTTCTGTTGAAGACGGTCGTTCTGCTTTTCAATCATTGCCTGATAGGTTTTATCAATCAATGAAAGCACGTCAGCACTCTGCCAACTACGCAGACGGGCATTGTAGAACTTGGTCGCATTCCACGAAAAGCGCATATATTGGTACGCACGTTCCATATCACCATCTTCGTAAAGTAGCTGGGCAAGCATCCACAACGAAGCATGGTCCTTAATGGCAGAACGAATATCCGATATAGCAGAAAGACAAAGATTCCGTTTCTCTCCCAGACTATCATTACTGTACTTGTAAATCAAAGAACGATGATAAGTAGCCATCGCATATTGGGGAGTATATGGTTCTATTTTCGTCAACCGGAGATCATTCACTTTCAGGGCATCCTCATACTGGTGTTGATCGCGAAATGATGCTTCACGCATCAGCAGGTATTCTTCCGATTCCGGAGGCAATATAGCATATAATGAATCTCTATATGCCTGTGAAATACTCCAATAACGTCCCGAAAGGGTTTTATCCTGTGTATAAACGCCCAACTCGCCATACACATGGTCAAAGCAGGTGTAATAATCGGCTATTAAACGAGGAATGATTTTCCGACGGTCTACCGATTCCAGCACATCAAGAGACTCTTTATACATTCCAGTTGATGATAATAATAGCGAAAGCTGCAACTGACTTTCTATCTTCCGGTCCGTATCACGCAAGCGCTCTGCAATCCGGATATTTTCATTCAAATAGTGAATTGCAGAGTCGCAGATAAAGGCTTTATATTCTTTGTATATCTGACTGTTCAGATTGTACTGTTCCGCGGAATTAGGTTCTATTCCGTGTGTCAGTTCTTTAAGGTGCTTGATACGTGATTCACGTTGAGCGACATAAGTCTCATGTTCTTGAATCGTCAAATCAAGCACATTCAACAGTGAGTCCAAGGTCTTATCGGCCCAGGTATATAGTGGAAAAGAGAGAAGCAAAAGAAATATCAGGTACTTTTTTTTCATCGGAGTATTAAACTTTAATAGAAGATTACAAGACTAATAAAGACAAATGTAGAGAAAATCTTCGTAATCTGATTACAAATGGCTCATAAATTAAAGGAACAAACAGCCTATCTTAAAAGCTATATAGAGTATATGTTATATTATCATCAATAAAAACCAGCTTTACTCTATCAGACAATACCATTACTGGATACATACCTGATGAAAATAAATACCATATTACCAACCCAAGCTCTTACCAATAAAAGTATTATCTTTGTTGCATGAAAAAATTAGTCATTGTAGGATGTGGACGACTTGCAGGAATCGTTGCGGATGCAGTTGTCAAAGGCTTATTACCAGATTATGACTTGGTAGGTGTCTATTCGCGTACGGCTTCAAAAGCAGCGCACATCGTTCATAAAATGCAGCAACATGGCAAGCCTTGCATTGCTTGCGCCACATTGGAAGAGTTATTAGCATTAAAACCAGATTATTTGGTGGAATCGGCCTCTCCTGCCGCTATGCGGGAATTGGCTTTGCCAGCATTGAGAAACGGAACCTCTGTCATTACCTTGTCTATCGGTGCTTTGGCAGACGAGACATTCTATCAGGAAGTGGCAGAAACAGCCAAGGCAAATGGTACACGAATCTATATTGCATCCGGAGCTACCGGTGGATTCGATGTTTTAAGAACTGCCTCTCTGATGGGAAATACGACGGCTCGCTTCTTCAATGAAAAAGGTCCTAATGGACTCAAAGGGACTCCCGTTTATGATGATTCTTTGCAAACGGAGCAACGTACCGTTTTCTCCGGAAGTGCTGCGGAAGCTATTCGCCTCTTTCCAACCAAAGTGAATGTTACAGTTGCCGCCTCACGAGCTTCTGTCGGTCCGGAGAACATGCAGGTATCCATACAATCTACCCCCGGATTTGTGGGAGATACGCAAAAGGTAGAAATCAAAAATGACCAGGTGCATGCCGTAGTAGACATTTATAGCGCTACATCAGATATTGCAGGGTGGTCAGTAGTGAGCACCCTGATTAATATCGCATCACCCATTGTATTCTGACAGATTGGCCAATACTTTTGCGCTCAGGCGGTCAAACGCCTGACGCGTACGGCCAGTAGACACCTGCATACAACGTACATGCGGATGATTGAGCAGTTGCTCACTCCCCAATGCGCCTATCGTATCACAAAAGCAAAGGTTATCACCTTCCAGCCATTCAGTGAAAGCAGCCTCATCCCATGCCGGTGACAAACCGGTATTGAATAAGATCTTCCGGTTACCCATCTGCCTGAATTCCTCTTCATGCAGCAGAACCGTATTTTTATTAAGGCAACAGCAAATGACTTCACTCTCTGCAAGGAGTTTCTCCAACGGCAAAAAGCAATATCCTTTGGCAGTAGCCGCTTCTTTCTCACTGCGGGCATAATATGAAATATCAGCACCAAAGAACTTCAAAGCGTCCGCTATCATGCCGCCCGACTTACCCAATCCGACTATTCCGACTTTTAAGCCGGTGATCTCACGAGGTAACTCCTCCCACGATTCCTGCCCGAAGCCATGCAAACAGCGCACTAACTCACTGACTACATATTCTACCACTCCCTCATCACCATAGTCCCGGATACCTGTCACCGTGATACCCCGTTCATTGGCATAGCGAATATCGACATTCGCACTTTCGGGAGAATAGAGCGAGCAACACATTCCAATGTATTTCACATTCGGACAACATTCAAGTACATACCGGTTGATACGGGAGGTATAACTCAAAAGCACCGCATCGGCATCTCCGATACGGGCAATGATTTCATCATCATTTGCGGGTATATCAGTATACATCACCACCTGACCGGCAAATGAATACAACGTTTTTTCGGCCGACGAAACCAGACTGACCGGCTCTATAGCTACAAGTTTCTGAAACATCGTTTTCTTATTTTAGAAGTATTATAAAAACAAACATACACGGTTACCGGATTAGCAATCCAACATGGGCGCTAAGATACAAATTTCTAGCCATAATATCATTTAATGATGGACGATAACAGTATGTTTTAGACATACGAGCGCAAGTTAAACATATCCAATCAGAGTTCACTACTCGCCATCCGGTTCCTTTCGTGGCGGTGCTATAAAATGCATCTGATTACCCCGTCCCTCCCGCTTGATAATGCCTTCGGCTGCAAAAGATTTAAGATCATCCAATGCAGTATTCTTCAAACGCCCGGTAAGTTCTGTATAAGTGGTTCTTGTGATGAAGCCATGCTCTCCGATATATTGCAGGACGAGTTTCTTCAGGTTCTCCCTGTCCCACTTACGCGAAGTATTGAAATCGACACACTTTCTGCGCTCCAAATCTCCGCGAATACCTACACGCATACTCTTGGAAGCACGGAAATTCACCCCGTTGAAAGCTACGGAATCAGAACGAATATCATTCTTATTTGCTACCAATCGGGAAGCTTTCACTTTGGCTGAAAAGAAACCGAACTCTCCCAATTCGACGCGGTATCCTTCACCCAGATATTGCAATACATCCTCTTTCAGTTCCATAAGGATACCTTCTATCACTCCTTCCTTAAATCCGGTTCTCTTAGCAACGCCACGGTTCAATCGTTCTGCCGGAATCGTTCCACTGTAGACAATGTCGGCATACATTGTTTCCGTTTCTCCTTCCTTAGTAGTCAAGGCAGGCTTTTTCTTTAAATTGTAAAAGGCCATAATCTTATTGTTATATTTAAGACTTTTCAGTGCAGAGAATAAAGATTTTCAGTGCAGAGATTTATCATAGTTTATGCACTCGGGTAGTTGTCCAATTGTAACGGGACAATAGTCACCTTATAGAAAAACAAATATCACCTTATAAAGTGATATTTATCACTGCATAAGATGACCACTTGTCTTTGCAAGGGTAAAAAACAGTAAAGATACAAAATTAATTAGCGGAAAGCAAGAGACGGTACAATAAAGCTCAATATATGATTGTAATATGATTGCAAAATAAAATTCATCTGCCAACTACCGGACATCGGTTTCTCTTTATTTATTCACATAGATTTGTTTATTTCTAAATTATTTCAGTACATTTGCCTGACCTACTTCTATTACAGAAAGGATGAAAATAGACGAAATACAGTGCATAAAAGAACTACGCAACGGCTCTTACCAGGCTTTTACCCAGATTTATGAAGCCTACGCCGACCGACTTTACAGCTTTGTTCTTAAACAACTAAAAAATCGTTCCCTGGCACAAGATATTGTTCAGGATACCTTTTTACGCCTATGGGACAACCGTAGCCAACTGAATAGCTTTGGCAACCTGCAAGCCTTTATTTTCACTATTGCCAAACATCAGGTAATCGATTATTTCCGCAAACAAGTCAACGAACTACAATTCGAAGACTTTATGGAGTATTGCGAGAACCAAGAGAGCGATGTATCTCCAGAAGACCTATTATTGTATGATGAATTCCTGCAACAACTGAAGAAATCAAAGAATATTCTGTCACAACGGGAACGAGAGATTTATGAACTAAGCAGAGAAAAACATATTCCAGTCAAACAGATTGCCGAGCAACTGGAGCTTTCCGAGCAAACAGTAAAGAACTATCTGACTTCCGCTCTGAAGATCCTTCGCAGCGAAATAATGAAATATAATATTCTCTTTATTTTCTTCTTATAATATCGTCACTGCAACACATCACAAGGGGAAGGCAATAATATCTTCTCCCACAAAAAATATCTCTATCTGATTTTTATGTTATAAAACACAAAGAAATCATAGTACTCTCTTATTCCATTCACGTATAACCAATAGAAACACCTATAATATGGCTACACATTTTAAAGATTTATACCGCCGATATATGGAGAAGGGACTACCTTCTTCTGACTTGAGAGAGTTCAAAAAAGAACTTGACCACATACCGGATGAAGAACTTTGGAATACCATGATAAACATGGAAAAAGATTCTGCACCGGAAATCGGGATGCCCCCCATGATGAAAAAGCAGATACGTAAGGAACTTCATCAAATCATCTGGAGAAGACGCTGGTATCAATTTGCGAAATATGCCGCTGTCATCGCTCTACTCGTCACCTCTTCCTTCGGCATATATTCCTTATTCGATACTCCAAGTTCGCAACAAATGATAACTGCCAATGTAAAACCCGGCAGCAAATCAGAGATCATATTGCCGGACGGAACAAAAGTGCAACTGAATGGTGCCACTACCATCAGATATGACGTCAATGATACAGAACAACGACTCGTACATCTATCAGGAGAAGCTTTCTTCGATGTAGCCAAAAGCCCGGACTGTCCTTTCAGAGTCATGGTAAATGACTTCCAGATCGAAGTATTGGGAACTTCTTTCAATGTGAATACATATAAGAAAGATGTCATCGAAACCTCTCTGCTTACCGGAAAAATTAAAATATCCGGCGGCTCTCTCCCGCACGAATATACGCTTACTCCCGGTGAAAAAGCAACCTACTCCAGTGTAGACAAAGCCCTCAAAATTACAAAAGCTGATGTGCATGTAGAAACAGGCTGGTGTAATGATTATCTAATTTTCGACTCCGAGCCTTTAATTGATGTTATAGAGCAAATAGAACGGTGGTATGGAGTAGATATAGAACTAAAATATCCACAGATTGCACAAGATTTACTGTCCGGTTCTTTCCGCCATGAAAATATACAGAATGTTATCCATTCATTGAGCCTTCAGTATAAATTCAAATATGAGATACATAAAGATAAAATCATTATTTATTAACCTCAAAAGAAAGGAGCCTATGAAAGATATAATATAAGCTATTTAAAGAAAAACAACCAAAGAATCGCCCAATCCTTTGGTTGTATGAAAGTCGATAAAATTAATCCATTAAAACATGAAAAAATAGTATCAACTATGAATTACACAAAGTTAATTTTTTCCTTTAAAAAGAGGAGACATAATCTCCTTATTTTTAGAAACTTTACCATTTTGCTCACTGGAATGATTTTACTATCCACAACAGGAGCACTGGCACAAAAAGGAAATGTGTCGGTAAACATCAATAATGGTACGGTGAAAACATTCATAAAGGAGATCGAGAAACAAACCCGGTATACATTCGTTTATCGGAACAATGTCCTCAACGACCAAGCGAAAGTGACCGTCAACTGTAAAAATAAGCCTCTCGATCAAGTACTGTCACAAGTATTCACTCCATTAAATGTTTCTTATTCGCTTAATAACAATACCATAGTATTAGTGAAGCAAGAAGTGCAACAACAGAAAAAAAACGAAAAGAAAACCATCAAAGGTACTGTGACAGATGGAAAAGGCGAACCGATTATCGGAGCCAATGTAATACAGGAAGGTGGCATCGGGACAATTACAGATGTTGAAGGAAATTTCACCGTCACAGCAGACCTATCCAAGCCGTTGGAAATATCCTACATCGGATACAAAAAGAAATCTATCCGCATCGGTGCTTCACCGACAATCAACATAGCGCTGGAAGAAGATGCACACGTCATGGATGAAGTTATCGTCATCGGATATGGCTCCAAAACCAAGCGGGATGTTACCTCTTCCATTGGAACTTATAAACCGGGAGAAGTCAATGTCCGCCAGGTATTAGGTGTTGACGAACTGCTGCAGGGACGCGTATCCGGAGTGAATATAACGTCAGCATCCGGTGTACCGGGAAGTAAAAATCGGGTCAGTATCCGTGGAATCGGTTCAATTACCGCAGGTAACGAACCACTATATGTAATTGACGGAGTACCTATCAACAATACGTCAGGAGATACTGGTGCCTGGGGAGCACAATCAATGAACGGTCTAAATGATTTCAATCCCTCCGACGTAGAATCTATACAGATCTTGAAGGATGCAGCTTCCGCTGCTATTTACGGCTCACGTGCAACAAATGGTGTTATCCTGATAACAACTAAAAAAGGAAGCAAGGGACAGGCCAAAGTAAACATTGACACGAATGTTAGTTTCTCCAACCTGACCAGAACAGACAAACTGGATATGACCGACACTGATCTGTTTCTGGAAGTTCTGAACGAAGCTATCGACAACTATAATCTGCAAACCAACAGTACGCAGGCACGTATTGATAACCCTGCACCGGGAAAAGCACAGACAAACTGGCTCGATCTGGTACTTCGTACGGCTGTTACCTACACGACTACCGCGTCTGTGTCAGGCGGAACAGATAAAACGAATTATTACTTGTCCGCCAATTACAAACACAACGAAGGTGTAATTATCAACAATCAGCTCAAACGTTACAATTTGAAGGTTAATCTGGACACGGAAATCAAAAAGTGGCTCAAGGTAGGAACCGCCCTGAATTTAAGTTACTCGCGTAATAACCGCGTTCCCACCGGCTATAATATAGGAACCAGTGTCATTACCCGCGCCATCGAACAACGTCCATGGGATTCCCCTTATCGTCCCGACGGAGAATATGCTGTCGGAGGACAGGAGTTGGCCAACCATAACCCGATACAGGCTCTTAACGAAGAAGATGTATATATCGATAATTACCGTGCCCTCGGTTCACTCTATATGCTGTTTAACATAACGAAAGACTTGAACTTCAAAACTACACTCGGAGAGGATTTCAACTATACGGAAGAACACATTTATTACACAGCCGATCACCCCTATGGCAATAAAGTAGGAAAGCTTATTGACGGACGAAAATCTTATGCGAGTACTTTATGGGAAAACGTGCTCACTTATAAACACTCCTTTGAAGAAGATTTCTCTCTGGACGTCATGCTGGGGCATTCTATACAAAAGGATGTAACTTCCTCAGCCGCACAAACGGGTATCGGATTCCCCTCTCCTTCTTTTGACGTCAACTCTGTTGCTGCCGAATACTCGGATATAAGTACAGGACTTTCTTCATTCCTGCTCCAATCATTCTTCGGCCGTTTAAGTCTGAACTACAAGAACCGCTATTTACTAACGGGAACCATGCGTGCTGACGGTTCTTCCAAATTCATATCCAGCAATCGCTACGGATATTTCCCGTCTGTCAGTGCTGGTTGGAATTTGGGAGAAGAATCTTGGTGGAAATATCCACAAACCGATGTAAAGTTCCGCGCAAGCTGGGGTTGCACCGGTAATCAGGGAGGTATCGGCTCTTATGCTTATCAAGCATTAGCCGGTGGAGGATACAACTATAACGGTGAGAACGGTTTAGGACTGACTACTGCAGGCAACCGCGATCTTAAATGGGAAAAAGCCCAACAAGCTGACATCGGAGTAGACCTTTCTTTTTTCAGAGGTGCGATCACATTCACAGCAGATGCATTTATCAAAGATACCAAGGACTTGCTTTACCAAAAGCCAACTCCTGCTACATCGGGTTATACCAGCCAGGTATGTAATATCGGATCAATGCGTAATAAAGGACTTGAATTTACCTTAGGAGCCAACCTTAGCAAAGGTTCATTCTCATGGCATTCGGATTTCAATATCTCCTTTATCAGAAATAAACTGACTGCGCTTCTCGACAATAATGAGATATTGACAACCAGCTCGATGCACGCCCTTAAAGTCGGCGAACCGATAGGGTCCTTCTATATGATTAAGTGGAAAGGTATTTACCAGTCGGATGATGAAATTCCTGCCAAGATTTACGATCAGGGCGTAAGAGCAGGAGACTGTATTTACGAAGATGTGGATGGTAACGATGTCATAGACGAAAACGACAAACAGTTTGTCGGCTCGGCTAATCCAAAGTTCACCGGTGGTTTCAATAACACATTCAAGTACAAAGGCGTTGACTTGAGCCTGTTCTTTACATTTTCGTCAGGCAACAAGCTCTATGAACTGTGGACCGGAGGTTTACGAATGGGTAACGGTACATGGCCGATACTGAAATCAGCTGCAGAATCCCGTTGGACGGGACCGGGCAGTACTAACGAAAATCCGCGTGCCATTTATGGTTATACGTGGAACTCAACCAAGTTTGTCAATACCCGAATGTTACACGATGCATCTTATATCCGTTGCCGTACAGCTTCTATTGGATATACCCTCCCAAAAAGTTGGATTAACCGGATACATATCGATAATCTACGCATATATTTCCAGGCAGATAACCTCTTCATATTAACGAAGTGGCCGTATCTAGATCCGGAAGTAAATGTAAGCCTCTCTGCAACCAATATGGGATATGATTATCTCTACCCATCCCAACCGCGTACGTTTACAATAGGTGTCAATCTTAAATTCTAACAGATATGAAGAATTTTATTATATCGTTATTAACAGTATTATTGGTGTTTGCCACTAGTTGCAACGAAATGGACCAATATCCGCATAATGCCGTATCCAGTGATAACCTCACCGAGGAGGATGCTCAATTACTGCTTACCGGACTCTACTTTTATATACAAAACAAACCAACAGTCAATGGTTATCTTACACAAGACATTGTTGGCGGAGATCTTGTCCGCGGCGGAGCGACAGGACTGAAAGATCCGGTATTATTGGTAAAAGACCTGGTTACCCCTGAAAGCGGTTTCGTCAGCGGACCGTGGGATGGATTTTATACTGCTCTCTACCAAGTAAATTCACTGATTGTCGCAGTTGACAAATTAGCAGCCAGCCAGTCACGAAACGAGATACTGGGAGTAGCCAGTTTCTTCCGTGGTCTGATTTATTATCACTTGGTTACCCGCTATGGAGAAGTTCCCATTCTCGAAGCTCCTTTTTCAGGAGACATCGCAGCATCTACCGAAACAGAAGGATGGAGTTTTGTAGAAAAGAATTTTCAGGTAGCAATAGATTATGCTCCTACTTTTTCCGACAAGTATTACGTCTCAAAACAAGCGGCAAAGGCTTTAATGGCAAGAACCAAACTTGCACAAGGCAAAATGACTGAAGCTGCCAAACTTGCTGAAGAAGTGATAGGTGATGCCAATTTCTCACTTGCCGACTTCGACCAGATCTTCCGTGGAAAAGCAAACCGAGAAGAAATATTCTCGTTTGTCAATCTGCTCAATGAATCAAGCGTAAACTTGAGTGCTTCCCTCTATTCACGTGCTTCTGCCAATGGAGGTAGCTATACATATGCGCCGACGACAAAAGTGATGAATATGTTCGAACCGGATGATAAACGAACCGCCATATCAATTGATATGCAGGAAACAAATGAAGTCATTAATAAATATCCCGGTGGAGAGGTGACTACCGATCCGATCATTATTACCCGTTTGGGGGAAATGTACCTGATTAGTGCTGAAGCACAAGGACTTTCCAAAGGGCTTACCCGTTTGAATGAGCTTCGGAACTTCCGTGGTCTTCCTTCTGTACACCCTGCCACTGAAGAAGACTTCATAGATGCAATTCTCAATGAGAGACATACGGAACTACTGGCGGAAGGTTTTCGTTGGTTCGACCTTGTCCGCCTCAACCGCCTGGAAAGTGATCTCGGCTTTGAGCGCAAGTATAACAAATTACCTATTCCTGCCAAAGAAAGGTCTCTCAATAAACTTTTAAATCAAAATTCATATTGGGCTAACTAAAACAATGAAAATGATGAACTTATTAAAATACATGCAGATTCTGTCATTTGTATTACCAGTGGCTTTCTTAAGTTGCTCAAACGATACAATTGAAGACGTACATTATACCCCGCAAACAAAAATCGGTCAAAAACTATTAGCGGGTAGTGAAACAGTGGCACGTGTATATACCGATACCAGCTTTGTTGTTGCATTGGGAGTTACGGAAACAGATGTCCACTTTCAAAAGGCAGACAGCCGCTCTACTCATATATTTATAATCGACATTGATTTGAATGAACCGGGGGTTTCATTAGAAGTAGGTATGCCGTATGATGCGGATGTACGCAACAACTTCCAGCGGCAGACACTAACAGAAATGGCAGATTACGCCGACCGTCCGTGGCACCGGGTAGCTGCCATGATTAATGCTGATTTTTGGGATGTCAGTACAATGGATATCAGGGGGCCCATTCATCGCAATGGAGTGATCTTAAAAAACTCATTCATCTTTAAAGAAACACTTCCCCAACAAGCTTTGAGTTTTATCGCGCTGACGAAAGACAACAAAATGGTAATTGCCGACTCTGTGGAGTATCGTGGGATGCAGTACAACCTCAAAGAAGTGACCGGGAGCGGAGTTATCGTGCTACGGGATGGAGAAATATCCGGCGCAACTTATCCAGGTATTGATCCGCGTGCTTGTCTTGGATATTCAGATGATGGTCATGTCTACTTCATGGTGGCTGACGGACGTGTAGAGTTCTATTCATACGGACTTACTTATCCGGAAATGGGTTCAATAATGAAAGCATTAGGGTGCTCGTGGGCTGTGAACCTGGACAGTGGCGGTTCTGCCCAAATGCTTATACGACATCCGATAGCGGATATATTCCAAATACGGAACCGGCCTTCTGATGGACAGGAGCGGCCTGTGGTAAATACGTGGATGGTAACAGTCAATGAACCTTAAAAAACAGAAAATATGAAGAACTCAATATTTATTTTATCTATCCTATTTTGTTGTAACTTGTTCTGTGGATGTTCGGAATCGGACGAATCCGATTCCCGACAATTTCCTCCGAAACTCATTTCCATTATTCCGAAAGCTGGATCGACAGGAGGTACCGCAATTATTTCAGGAGTTCATTTTTCTGAAACAGCAATTGATAATGAGGTATTTATTAACGGAGTACAAGCGGAAATTATCGATGCAACCCAGAATCGTTTAGTGATTGCTCTTCCCAATAATCCGGAAGGTACTTATTCAATCAAAGTTAGTGTAAAAGGGGAAGTTGTAGAAGGACTCAAATTTACTTATGCAACACCTCAAGACCCACCTGAACTTGCTGTATTACAGGTTATGCCCTCCTCTGCCTATGCAGGAGATTTAGTGACACTGATCGGTCAGTGTTTCAGCACAGTGGTATCAGAAAATCAGGTGACAATCAACGGAGTGACTGCTGAAGTTAAAGAGGCGACTTCCAGCCAACTCAAAATTATCATTCCCGACACCGAGGAAGGCAGTTACCCTATCCGTGTGAGAATTGGTACTAAAGAAGCTGAAAGCCCCCTGTTTACTTACCTTCACACAGTGACATTAACGACCTCTTCTCTAACCCCCGCACGTGGAAAAGCCGGAGAGGAAGTGGTGATTTCAGGAGAAGGATTTGGAACAACGGTCGAAGAGAACATGGTTTCCATAAACGGAAAGCAGGCAACCGTAAAAGTTGTAACCGCAACAACGCTAACCATTATTGCTCCGGAGAATCCTTCCGGTACCTATCCAGTCAAAGTTACTGTCGCAGATAAAACGGTAGAGAATCTAAGTTTCACCTACGAAGATTTATCTTACACAGTTGCAACAGTAGCAGGTAACTCCGCAACTACCTCTACTGACGGTAAGGGAACGGCTGCCTCTTTCAAATTCCCGCAGGGACTAGCTCTCGCACCCAATGGTGACATATGGATTGCCGAAAGAGGAAATAACGTCATCAGAAAAATGGATCAGGAATATAATGTTTCAACTGTTGCCAAAAGTGGCACCGTTACATTTAATGCTCCCTGGCAAGGTGGTTTCGATCTCTCGGGTATATATTATGTAGCCAATAAAGCTTTGAATAATATTATTAAGATTACACAGGAAGGCACTTGCTCTGTGTTCTCCACCGAAACAACCTTTAAAAGTCCGATGAGCGTCACTTTTGATAGTAACGGTAATATGTATATCGCGGACCGCGATAATAAGGCAGTAAAGAAAATAACATCCGGGGGTACTGTAACTAACTACGATATGTCTTCACTCAAAGCCGGTCCCAATTGTATGGCGGTAGATAAGAAGGGAAGAATTTTTGTAGGTACCGGCGGTACTTATCAGCTGCATATGTTCGATACGGACGGTACACTAAAAACTGTATTCGGAACTGGCGTAGTACCCACTGCCGCGACTTATTCTGATGGTGAACAGAACGACCTGGCAAAAGCAACCATGGGGGCAACATTCGGCATTGCATTCGGCCCGGATGAGGTACTTTATATCACCGATTATACAATGCATACCATACGTACGCTAACACCGGATGCAGAAGGCGACTATACGAAAGGAACATTAAAAACAATAGCCGGTATTCCGGGAACGAAAGGTAAAATTGATGGTTCTGCCCTGACAGCTACATTCAATTGCCCTGCAAGCGTACTGGTTTCGGATAAAGTATATATCGCTGATGAGCAAAACCATTTGATTCGTACCATAACAGTAAATAAATAAAAGACTATGAGAAAGATATACATATTACTGCTCGCCTGCTCACTCTTATCATTGTTTGTAGCCTGCAATGATAATGACTACAAAGCGTCAGTGACAGAGCTTAGGCTGGTCCTCGTGAAACCCACCAATGTTTATTCCGGTGAAATAGCTACAATACTGGGACGTAATTTCAGCACGGTGCCGGAAGAAAATGCTGTTTTCATCAACGACCAGCAGGCAACCGTTATAGAAGCCTTCAAGGACGAACTGAAAATAATATTACCTGAAATGGCTCCGGGAAAATATTCCATCCGCGTCAAATCCCCCTCGGGTGAATTGACAGGCCTCGAGCTCAATTATCTGAAAACACCGGATCAGGAATATATCGTTCAAACAATCGTTGGACAGAAGGGAGTATTCGAAATGACAGACGGAGTCGGTACGGAAGCCACAACCAAGCTTCCCACTGGTATCGCTTTTGCTCCGGATGGCAGTTTATGGTTTACAGAACGAGGATACAACTATATACGACGTATCTCTCCAGACTTCCTGGTCACTTCACTCCTCGATGTGGCAGTAGACGGTAGCAGTGCTATCTGGCAAGGTGGATTCGATTCGAAAGGAAACTATTATTTCATCGACAAAGGAAAAGGAATGTTACGGAAAATAGAAACCGGCAGTATGTCTGTTTCAACCATAGCATCCGAAATGAAGAGTCCAATGAATGTTACATTCGATGATGAAGATAACATATATGTATCGGCACGCGACAATAAGGCGATTTATAAATTCACACCTTCAGGTACAAAAACAACTTTCGCCACTCTTAACGTATCTCCCAACTATATTGTGTTCGACAAAAACAAGAATATGATTGTTGGTACTTCTAATGGGTATGTGTTGATTCAAATCAGTCCAGATGGCACGCAAAAAACAATTGCAGGAGACGGAGTAAAAGGACAAGAGTATTATGACGGAGAACCCGGTAATCCGCTTAGTGCAAAAGTGGGTGCTACTTTCGGGGTAGCCGCCGGTTCAGATGGATGCCTGTATCTTTCGGATAACACGTACAACTGCATCCGCAAACTAACTCCTGACGCAAATGGAGACTACTCGAAAGGAACGCTGGAAACCATCGCTGGTTCTGGGAAAGCAGGTTTCTCCGACGGAAAAGGACTGAAGGCTACCTTCAACCAACCGTATGAAATCATAATTACGGAGGACTGTAAAACAATGTATGTGGCAGGCGCCGTCAATTACCTGATTCGCCGCATTACTGTCAAATAATAGCGAGCACCCGGGGCGATGCCCCGGGTGACTTTTACCATCATTAATGAATTCTATTAAGTTATGACGAAAAAACTTTTTTTCTTACTACCTATTCTGCTAACCGCATTTTCCATCAGCGCACAAACAAGGACTGATAAACTTTTGAAAAATCTACATGATAATGAATCGAAGTATATCTTTGTTATCGCTCATAGAGGAGACTGGCGCAATGCGCCGGAAAACTCCCTGCAAAGTATCGAAAAAGCAATTGCAATGAAAGTTGATATGATAGAACTTGACATACAACCGACTAAAGATGGCAACTTTATTTGTATGCACGACGAAACTCTCGACCGTACTTCTACGGGAAAGGGACCGATAAAAGATTATACGACCGAGGAACTGAAAAAGTTCGTCCTACGCAGCGGCAACGGAATCAAGACCCGCCAACCAATCCCCACACTGAAAGAAGCATTAAATGTCTGTAAAGGCCGTATTCTTGTCAATATAGACAAAGGAGGTACTTACATAAAAGAAATTATGCCTATCATCCAGGAATGTGGAATGGAGAAACAGGTCATCATCAAAGGATACTATCCTGTAGAGAAAGTGAAAAAAGAGTATGGCTCCAATGAAAGCATGCTTTATATGCCTATCGTTAATTTATGGGATAAAGAAGCAGTTGCCACTATACAAACTTTTATCAAAAACTTTACCCCAATTGCTTACGAATTATGCTTCAAAGATGATGCAAATCCGAATCTAAAAATAATAGATGAAATCGCTAAATCAGGTAGTCGGATATGGATGAATACTTTATGGGATAGTCTATGTGGCGGACATGATGATGAAAATGCTCTATTGGAAAGTAAAGATAAACATTGGGGCTGGATGTTAAAGCATAAAGCAACAATGATACAAACAGACCGTCCACAAGAACTTATTCATTATTTGGAGGAAAAAGGATTGAGAGATCTGGAACAATCTTCTCTATAAGTCATTCGAAACATCTTATTTATTAAAGAAGTAGCGAGCTTCTTGTTTTCAGGAACAACTTAACACATTTGCAAAAAAAAGGTCAATTCACCCCCATGAATTGACCTTTATTTCTTCTTATTTCTTTCCGTTATTAGTCTCTAAACTTAATTTTCAGAATCTTGCTGATAGCAGGTTTATACTTCTTCAGCATCCGGTCGAATCCCAAATCGTTCGGGTGAGTTCCGTCGATGGTTCCCTCGTGATCTGTTCCCAAGAAACGGTCTTCTTTGATGAAATACAAGTTCTTTACGCCTTTTTTACGCAGTACTTCTACTTGCTCGGCGATAGCCTCATTCTGTTGCTTTACATTCTCACGGGCTTTCTGATTAAAGTTTCCCGTTTCGCGTATCAATGTCTGTATGATAATAATAGGTGTATCCGGATGTTTTTCCCGCAAGGTCATTACAAAGTCAACAGCCCGTTCGGTAATCTCTTTTGGAGAAGGATTGGGAATACAATCCAAGATAAAAGCGTCTGCATCAATATCCGCTAACATCCCGGCAACTTCTTTCTCCATTTTTCCATTACCACTCAATCCCAAATTAATGAAATTATATCCACTGCTACGGGATAAGCGGGCCGGATAGGCCATACCCGGACGGCTGGCAGAAGCTCCCTGCAAAATGCTGGATCCGTAGACTACTATTTTCTTTTTGAACGGATTTTCTCCTTTATATATGTGAGCATCAGAAGAGACGCCTATCTCCAGACTCTTCAACTCATCGTATAAGGGCAGATACAACAAACATTCTTTCTCTTCGGTTCCCATATTATCGACAATCACTCTTTCCGTAGTCACGCCACCCGGCATCCCTACTCCGGCAAATTGCCATTTCCCATCCCGTTTGATATACAAATCCAAGCCTTTCTGGGCTAGTCTGGTCAAGTTTGGCAATTGGTAATTGTCAGGAACAGTCCATTTAGCTTTTATCACCGGACTGTTCGTTGTGAAGGAAATAGCCAAACCTGCAGAGTTGGTGAATAACTTCTTTACTGCAGGAGGCATCGTACAATACTTTGCTGTATCTACCCGATGGAAATATTCACCTTCGGTAGTCGCTTTTCCTACCAATAAAAGCTCCTGGGCCGGCACATAGGTAAAATTGCTCTTCTGCTGTCCGAATGTTGTAAGGGGAAACATTATCAGACCCAGGCAAATCCAAACATTTCGTGTTAAGTTTCTCATGGTTAGTTTAATATTAACAGTTTATTAATTGTCAGTATATCGTAGCTGTATCAAAAAGCTACTTATAAATCAGCGTTGATAAATACTCTTCTGCAAACATTTCATTGGCAACCTCCAGTAGTTGCTGTGCCGTTAACTCTTCAATACGCTTAAAAACAAGCTCGGATGATTCATATTTATGATAATGAAGATATGTTTTCGCCATTCCCAGTGCATTATTCTCAAAGTTATCAGATGCCACTCCAATTTGTCCGATCAACTGCTTTTTCGCTGCTGCCAACTGGGAGGAAGTCATTTTCACATCACGCATCCGCTTCAGTTCCTTATAGGTCAGTTTCAAACAGGTGTCCATATCATCCACATCCGTCCCGAAATAAATACAAAAAGCCCCTGTATCCGTGTAGGAGGTCAGATTGGATTCGACATTATAAACCAGTCCTCTACGCTCACGAAGGGACACATTGAGTTTGCTATTCATCCCGGGACCTCCGAGGACATTGTTCAATAAATAGAGAGCTGTGCGTTTGTCGTCATACGCATTATAGCCACGGCTACCAATCATTACATGTGCCTGGTGTGTGTCTCTGGGAACCGTTAAATGTTCCGGCATATAAAGAGGCGGAGGTGTGCGACGATTCTCTACTCTTACATCAGGAATATCCGAAAGGTATTTTTCTACCAAGCGGATGATTTTCTTGAAATCATATTGTCCCTGAACAAAAAACACCATATTCCCCGGTTGGTAAAACCGGCGGGTAAACGATAGAACATCCTCTGTGCGAAAACTCCGCAGCAGTTCCGGTTTACCAAGAATGTTTCTTCCCAATGGATGATTGCGGAAGATCATATCTTCAAAATCATCGAAGATCAGTTCCGACGGAGTATCTTCATACGACTGGATTTCATCGATAATGACCTCCGTTTCTTTTTCTATTTCATGCTGCGGAAAAGTTGAATGAAATACAATATCCCCCAACAGTTCAAGCGCCCGTTCCAGATGTTCTTTCAGGAAAGCGGCATAGACCACCGTTTCTTCCTTATTAGTGTAAGCATTCAGGTCGCCCCCCACATTCTCCATCCGGTTGAGGATATGCCAGGCTTTCCGCTTCTCCGTTCCCTTAAAAATCAGGTGTTCTACAAAATGGGCCATTCCCTGCTCATTCTCCGCCTCATCGCGCGTTCCGGCATCGATCGCAAAACCACAATAAGCTACTTTTGAGAGGGTCGGTTCATGGATAATACGTAAGCCATTTGGCAATGTATATTCGTTGCAATGCATTGTTTTCTACTTCCTTATTGAATTAATGCCGCAAAAATACAATAAAACTTATTGCTGTTTATAGAAAATTGCAGATATTTGTGGACTATAACAGCAACAACGTATATGGAAAAGATAGGAATATTCTGTTCCGCTTCCGAAAACATTGACAAAGTGTACTTCGAAAGTGCCCGCCAAATAGGAGAATGGATGGGGCAGAAAGGAAAAACCTTGATATATGGAGGTGCCAGCCTCGGACTGATGGAATGTATCGCCCGCGCCGTGAAAGAAAACGGCGGCAAGGTCATCGGAGTTGTTCCCGCCAAACTGGAGGAGAACGGCAAAGTAAGCACTCTGTTAGACGAAGAAATTCACACCCGCAATTTGAGTGACCGCAAAGATATCATAACGGAGAAGTCGGAGGTGCTAGTCGCACTACCCGGAGGCGTTGGTACGCTCGATGAGATCTTCCATGTAATAGCCGCTGCTTCTATCGGTTATCACCGGAAAAAGGTCATCTTCTACAATGAATATGGTTTCTATGACGAACTATTGAAAGCACTCCACACGTTGGAGGATAAAGGTTTTGCACGGCAACCATTCTCAACCTATTACGAAGTAGCAAACACATTGAACGAATTAAAAGAAAAAATAAACTGATTATATGATAGACTCCATCAAACAACTTTTGCAACAGGAAGCACAAGCTGTGCTCAACATCCCAATAACAGACGCTTATGAAAAAGCAGTAAAACTGATTGTAGAACAAATACATCAGAAAAAGGGAAAACTGGTAACTTCCGGTATGGGAAAAGCCGGACAGATTGCCATGAACATTGCTACAACTTTTTGTTCCACCGGTATTCCATCTGTCTTTCTGCATCCCAGCGAGGCGCAACACGGTGATTTGGGTATTTTACAAAAAAATGATTTACTCCTGTTGATCTCCAACTCGGGCAAGACACGGGAAATTGTGGAATTAACCCGTCTGGCTCATAATCTGGATCCGGATTTGAAGTTTATTGTTATTACTGGTAATCCGGACAGTCCGTTGGCAAAAGAGTCGGATGTTTGTCTTAGTACCGGTAAGCCGGCTGAAGTCTGTGTGTTAGGCATGACTCCTACCACCTCTACCACTGCCATGACAGTGATCGGAGATATATTGGTGGTACAAACCATGAAAGAAACAGGATTTACGATCGCCGAATATTCAAAACGCCATCATGGTGGTTATCTGGGAGAAAAATCAAGATCACTATGCGAAAAGTAATCGGTATCGGAGAGACAATCCTCGATATCATCTTTCGAGGCGACCAGCCTTCCGCAGCCGTACCGGGAGGCTCTGTATTCAACGGCATCGTCTCATTGGGACGAATGGGAATAAACGTCGGCTTCATCAGTGAAACCGGGAATGACCGTGTAGGCAATATTATCCTGCAGTTTATGCGTGAGAATAATATCCCAACCGATCATGTCAACGTATTCCCGGACGGAAAATCACCGGTATCTCTGGCTTTTCTCAACGAGCAAAGCGATGCAGAATATATATTTTACAAGGATTATCCCAAACAACGCTTGGACGTCCTATTCCCTAAATTAGAGGAAGATGACATTGTGATGGTCGGTTCGTATTATGCATTGAATCCGGTACTGCGGGAAAAGGTTCTCGAATTACTCGATCAGGCACGAGAAAAGAAAGCCATCATCTATTATGACCCGAATTTCCGCTCTTCTCATAAGAACGAAGCCATGAAACTGGCTCCAACCATTATTGAGAATCTTGAATATGCAGATATCGTACGTGGTTCATTAGAGGATTTCCTCTATATGTATAATATGCAGGATATAGACAAGATATACAAGGATAAAATCAAGTTCTATTGCCCACGATTCATCTGTACTGCAGGCGGGGAAAAGGTAGCGTTGCGCACCAATCTGGTCAACAAAGATTATCCGGTAGAACCGTTACAGGCAGTCAGCACCATCGGAGCCGGCGACAATTTTAATGCAGGACTCATTTATGGATTACTCAAATATGATGTTCGATACCGCGATCTAAATAACTTGAATGAAGAAATATGGGATAAAATAATCCAATGCGGAAAAGACTTCGCAGCGGAGGTTTGCGGAAGTTTCAGTAATTCGGTATCCGTGGAGTTTGCTAAGAAATACAGGTAAAACTACAGATTAAGATTTATAAACCAACAGCCTATCCTACAAAGAATTTATATTATATAATCCATATTAAGTTAATCAGTAAGCCTTAACTTAATATGGATTTTCTTATCTTTGCAAACACCACAATTAATACGCAATCTTACTTAATACACATGAAAAGATTTATTCTGCCTCTATTAATAATAATCCTTATTCTTACCAGTTTGCCTACAAAAGCAAATAATGAGATCGAATCATTATTAAAAACATTAGATAAATCTCTACAACACAAATCTGTCTATACTAAACAAAAACAAAGGCAAATAGACAGTTTAAAAATAGTATTAAGGCAATCCGACAATATTCAAGAAAAAATAGGAATTGCCCAGTCCCTTTGTTTTGAATATTCATCTTTTCAGAAAGATTCTGCTTTAGTTTATGCCATCCACATGAATAACCTTGCTCAAAAAAGTAATGACAAAGAACTACTAATTGAGGCGAAATTAGATTATTCAAGAATACTATCTTCTATGGGCTTTTTCAAAGAAGCCTTAGCGATTGTCAACTCAACACAACAAGAGCAATTATCTCCGCGGCTGAAAGCTGAATATTTTCTCGGACAAGTCACAATTTATAATCATCAGAAAACTTTTGCCTCAAATGAGAATGATGCACAAGAGAACGATCTGATTGCACAAATTTATCGCGATTCACTTCTTCAATGCAAGGAAGTCCCCTCAAACGTACGAGCATTCATGTCAGCACCGACACTTCTCTTCCATAAAA
This sequence comes from Bacteroides sp. 3_1_13, assembly GCF_001185845.1. Classification (NCBI taxonomy): domain Bacteria; kingdom Pseudomonadati; phylum Bacteroidota; class Bacteroidia; order Bacteroidales; family Bacteroidaceae; genus Bacteroides; species Bacteroides sp. 3_1_13. The sequence goes on along the minus strand of NZ_KQ236955.1, from coordinate 1,178,626 downwards.
AATACGATAATGCTATTCACATATTAGACAGCGTCTACAAAAGTTATGCACCTTATTCACGAGATGCCGGAATAATTGCATATTCTTTAGCTTCTGCCTATCAAGGCAAAAATGACTCTGAAAATATGATTAAATATTTCGCGATATCCGCTATCTCCGACGTATTAAATGGAGCCAGAGAGAATCTCTCTCTAAAAATACTCGCCAAATTGATCTTTGAAAGCGGAGACATAGACCGGGCATATAAATATATGAAAAATGCAATGGAGGATGCTATCCTATGTAATGCGAGAATCAATACTATTGAAGCTTCAGACATGTACCTTTTTATAGATAAGGCATTTCAGGAAAAGGAAAAAAATAAATTTATCACCATAACCATATTGCTTGTAGCATTGTGTTTTGTCTGTATCTTATTGTGTGCTTTGTTCATACAACTAAAAAAACAAAAAAGAAAAGTGGAGCAAGCCAATGAAAGTTTATCCTATCATCTTTATGAGATACAACAAATGAACTCAATATTAGCAGATAATAATAAAATCAAAGAAGAATATGTAGGACTATATATGGAACAATATACCAGTTATATTAACAAAATAGCCAATTTTAAAAAGAGGGCGCTTAAAATAGCCAAAAGCGAAGATATTAAAAAAGTGACGTCATTCCTTCACTCTTCACTCAACACAGAAGAAGATCTGACTGAATTTTATAATAACTTTGATAAAGCAATTCTAAATCTTTTTCCTAATTTCGTTGAGGATTTTAATGCATTGCTCTTACCGGAAAATGTAATTATTCCAGGTCCGGGTAAACTTTTAACACCTGAATTACGTATCTTCGCACTAATCCGCCTGGGAATTACAGATAGCGTAAAAATAGCCCACTTCCTGCAATATTCATTGTCGACTATCTATAATTACCGTTCAAAAATGCGAATCAAAGCAAATGGAGATCGGAATGAATTTGAAGAAAAAGTGGCTCGAATCGGGCAATAAATTCAAGAATAATAGTCTATCAGCCACACAATAGCATTTACATTTATGTGATATCCATCAACACGTATACACCTAATTATCAAACAGGTACATCTTACAAGCATTTACAATTCGCTTACTACCCATTTTATAAGTAGTCGGAATAAGGTATTTTTGTAGAGTCACAGTAGCAGTGATACCTGGGACTTGATCTCCAATGATTAATTCCCCAATAAATTGAAAAACAAAATTGGACTATTTTATAAATATCAATTAATGAAAGGAAACTATGAATAGCCTATTGCTCAATGTTATTTGTGCTTTCGCCATTGCGAACACAAATCCTAACGCAGAAAGAGCCCAGCAAAGCTTGGATGCCCTTTACAAAAACTATGCAGCACCCAATACTTGTTTGCTGCGCGAAAATTATCCTTCTGACCAGAACAACAAAGCAACTTATCTAGCGTCAGAAGAACAAGCAAAAAGACATAATGAATATTCTTATCTTTGGCCGTACTCGGGTACATTCTCTGCAGTAAACGCACTGTTGGAGAGCACTGGAAACAAAAAATACAAGAAACTTCTGGAAAATAAAGTACTACCCGGATTGGAAGAGTATTTCGACACACGAAGAGAACCATTCGCTTACTCATCCTATATCAGTAATCAACCTCTCTCTGATCGTTTTTATGATGACAACGTTTGGCTAGGCATTGATTTTACCGATTCTTACCACATGACCAAAAAACAAGCTTATCTGAAAAAAGCCAAACTGATATGGGAGTTTATTCTTAGCGGAAAAGACGATGTACTCGGAGGAGGTATTTACTGGTGTGAACAGAAAAAAGAGTCAAAAAACACCTGTTCAAATGCTCCCGGAACCGTATTCGCACTCAAGCTGTTCCAAGCCACTCAAGACAGTATCTATCTGAAGCAAGGAAAAGAATTATACGAATGGACCAAAGCGAACCTGGAAGATCCCAAAGATCATTTATACTTTGACAATATCGCACTTAACAAGAAAATCGGTCGTGCCAAATTTGCTTATAATAGCGGGCAAATGATGCAGGCCGCCGCCCTACTCTATCAGATTACCAAACAGAAGAATTATCTGGAAGATGCTCAAAATATAGCTGAAGCATGCCACAAATACTTTTTCGCTCCTTTCAATTCTCCTGACGGTCAAACTTTCCAATTATTGAGAAAAGGCAATATCTGGTTCACGGCAGTTATGTTAAGAGGGTTTATAGAGCTGTATAAGATAGATCACAACAAAACCTATCTGACTGATTTCCAAAAAAGTCTCGATTATGCATGGCAACATGCCAGGGACGAACGGGGACTCTTCCAAACAGATTGGAGCGGAACAGATAAAAGCGATAAAAAATGGCTGCTGACACAAGCTGCTTTTGTCGAAATGTATGGCAGACTAGCCGGAATCAATTTACAATAAACACTCTTAATCATCCACTCAAAAACACTGGAAATATGAAGAAAAGGAATATCGGATTATGCGTTGTTGCAACTACTTTATTCATGGGAAGCCATGCCCAAGCAACCGAACTTGTTTTAGCCAAAGATCATACCAATGTAGTCAATCAGGCGGCTGAAATTGCAGCTTACAAAAGCAACCGCCCACCTGTAAACCAGCGACTTTTTAAATCAAAAGCTGTGGAAGCAGAAATCATCAGGGTAAAAAAGCTGCTTACCAATCAGAAACTGGCATGGATGTTCGAAAATTGTTTCCCCAATACCCTGGAAACAACCGTTCATTACCGCACAACAGATGGCAAGCCCGACACTTTTGTTTACACAGGCGATATTCATGCCATGTGGCTGCGTGATTCCGGAGCACAAGTCTGGCCTTACATACAGTTGGCAAATAAAGATCCGGAACTGAAAAAAATGCTTGAAGGAGTGATCCGCAGGCAATTTAAATGCATCAATATCGATCCTTATGCCAATGCTTTCAACGACGGTGCTGTCGGAGGGGAATGGATGTCCGACCTCACCGACATGAAACCGGAATTGCATGAAAGAAAATGGGAAATAGATTCGCTTTGCTATCCGTTACGTCTGGCTTACCAATACTGGAAGGAAACGGGTGATGCCAGCATTTTTGATAGTGAATGGATACAGGCCATCACCAACGTGCTGACTACTTTCAAAGAGCAACAACGTAAAGAGGGTGTAGGTCCTTATAAATTTCAACGTAAAACGGAACGCGCACTCGACACTTTAAACAATAACGGACTAGGCGCTCCCGTGAATCCTGTCGGACTCATTGTTTCAGCTTTCCGTCCGTCGGACGATGCAACAACCCTGCAATTCCTTGTGCCTTCAAATTTCTTCGCGGTTTCCTCTCTAAAGAAAGCTGCCGAGATTTTGAATACAGTCAATAAAAATACCGACCTGGCAAAGCAATGTACAGACCTGGCAAAGGAAGTAGAAGCTGCATTAAAAAAATATGCGACCTATAACCATCCTGAATATGGCACGATTTACGCTTTTGAAGTAGACGGCTTCGGAAATCATTTCTTAATGGATGATGCCAACGTGCCCAGCTTGTTAGCGATGCCGTATTTGGGTGATGTGGACATCAACGACCCTATCTATCAAAACACACGCCGCTTTGTATGGAGCAAGGATAATCCTTATTTCTTCAAAGGAAAAGCAGGAGAAGGTATTGGGGGACCTCACATCGGTTATGACATGGTATGGCCTATGAGCATCATGATGAAAGCTTTCACCAGTCAGGACGATCAGGAGATAAAGACTTGCGTAAAAATGCTCATGAATACAGATGCAGGAACAGGCTTCATGCACGAATCTTTTCATAAAGACGATCCAAACAACTTTACCCGCGCCTGGTTTGCCTGGCAAAACACTTTATTTGGCGAGTTAATTTTAAAACTTGTCAATGAAGGAAAGACCGACTTACTGAATAGCATACAGTAAAAAAACAACTATTTTATAAAAGCTTCCCTATCAAGGGAGGCTTTTTTAATAAGAAGAATCGTTTTTAAAAGTCCTCAAGAAAGTAAAGTCAGATATTATTTGTATTATTGCAAGAATAAAGTGCAATGCTTCATTCTATAACCATGAAAACACTTACGTATAAGTTCATTATATTGTTATTCAGTCTGCTTTGCTATACCTTAAACAGCAATGCCTATAACCTCCGCCAAATCAATAATAAAGACGGGCTATCCAACAGTTCAATCCTGTCAGTTGGACAAGACGAGAATCATCTGATGTTATTCGGCACATGCGATGGTTTGAATATCTTTGATGGAAAAGATATCCAAATTTTCAGGTCTACACCCTCCAATCAAGCTATCAAGGGAAACTTTATAGAGAAAATTATCACGACTCAACCTGGAACTTATTGGATTAGAACGAATTCCGGACTAAACAAAATGAATTCTCAAAAAGGAGAATTCTTGTTTTTCCCAGAGTTTGCCGGCCACAACTTCATTTTCACAGATTGTCAGCATGACCTTTTCATATATGATGGAATCGGAAATTTACAGATATTCAATGAAAAGACCAAGCAATTTCAATCTGTCCTAATCCATAAATCCGAGCCAATTCCTCTTTCAGACATACTCGATATTAAGTTCGACTCCCAAAACAGACTTTGGGTATATGTAAAAAACGAAATGTATTACTGTTTCTCCTTATACAATAAGAACACAAATCAACCTTATATTGAATTACATGAAGTAAAACATTTTAATAAAAATATAACAAAAGCTTTTGCGGATGGAGATTATGAATTTATTGTGGACCAAGATGATATATTATATATGATCAGTTCCGAAGCTCCACAGATAACACACATTGCAGACATCAGTTGGCTTACTCACCAGAAAGGAGATATTAGCTCTATCATTAAATATAAAGAAGATCTTTTTATTAGTTTCCAGACAGAAGGTGTTGTAAAGTTAACTCTTACTCCCGAAAAAAAAGAACCCTATTCTATTATTGATTTACAGATTCACTGTGGTGTGCTTTCAATGATGAAAGACAAATCACAAAATATCGTTTGGATAGGTACAGACGGACAAGGAGTTTATAAATACACAGAGGAAGAATACACCTTAAATTCTTACCTATTTTCTCAAATATCTACCAAAGTCCAAAAACCGGTCAGAGCTATTTTCAAAGATGATCTGGATAATTTGTGGCTAGGAACAAGAGGAGACGGAATCATATTGTTACCCTCTTTCCTTTCAGCCCAAGAATCCCCCATTCATTTTTCTTCCGGCAACAGCCAATTAAATGAAAATTCCGTATACGCATTTGCACCCAGTAGAAAAAATATCCTATGGATAGGAAACGATGGAGGTTTGAATTACTATTCGTACACAAAGAAGAAAATTCAGAAAGTAATCCTCCCTCCTAAGATCGAATCAATCAATTACGTTCACTCCATACATGAAATAAATGATTCTACCTTATGGGTTACGACAGGAGGAACCGGAGTACTTAAGCTAATCCTTGATACAAAACAAGTTATTCCTACTGTAAAAAAGATTAAGACGTATATACACAAAGAAGAAAACCTAATTTACAACTATTTCTTCACATCTTTGCAGAGTTCTGATTCTTTATTATTTGGAAATAGAGGATATGGCATCTTCTCCATCCCTCAAAAACAAGACGTTTTGTCAAATATATATTTCAATAACAATCCAGCCGAACAAGCTGCCAATGACATCTTTAGCATGGAAAAAGACCCAAAAGGTAATTTTTGGCTAGGAACTAGTATGGGACTTGTGGAATACACAAAAGATAATCAAATCAAAACATATAAAGAACTCAATGAATTCATAAACAGTATAGTCCACGCCATACAGTCTGACAACGATGGTAATCTGTGGTTAAGCACCAACAAAGGTATCATAAGATATAACCCTAATGATGAGACCTTCCAGCTGTATGGTCAAGAAGAAGGGATTGATGTCATTGAATATTGTGATGGCGCATCTTTTGTGGACCAACAAAGCCAGACATTGTACTTTGGAGGCATCAATGGTTTTGTCACCATCCACAAGGAAAAGTTGAAGACAGAGGAATCCATATTCCCCATTTTAATATCTAATTTAAATGTCCTGGGGGAAAATGTTATGTTAGCAGACTTCTTATCACAAGAAAAAGATAAAAACAAACTATCATTAAACTATCAACAACACTCATTCACACTAAAGATTTCCGTTCCCGACTATATTTACAGTAGCAGTATTCTTCTATATTACCGAATCAAAGAAACAGATGAAAACTGGACTAAGATTTCAAGTAATACACTTAACTTTACCAACATGGTTCCGGGAGAATATACACTCGAAATCAAATATATTAATCAAGCCATTAACAAAGAAAGTAATGTGTTCTCTATCCACATTCACATTACTCCTCCTTGGTATACCTCTGCTTGGGCTTATATCGTGTACTATTTAATCGGCCTGACCTGCATATTCTTTATCATACACTCAATTCTCCGCCGAAACCGTTTAAAGAAAGCACGGGAACTTAAAGAATTGGAACAAGTTCATCAAAAGGAAGTGTATGAATCCAAATTAGAGTTCTTCACCAATATAGCATATGAGTTTTCGACTCCGCTAACACTGATCTTCGGTCCTTGTAACCGTATCATTGATAATTGTTCAGATAAAAATACAGTAAAATATGCCAAAGTCATTCAACGTAATGCGGAAATACTAAATGATCTGACCCAAGAGATAGTCACATTCCGCAGCATCGAGTCCAAAGAACGAAAACCATATATAGAGCAACTGCCAGTGGGCGAAATTATCTCAAAAGACCTTATCACCTTCGTCGATCAAGCATATTCAAATCAAATACTTTTCGAAAAAGAAATAGATTCTGCACTTATATGGAATAGTGATCGTTTCTTTTTAAGAACAATTATCATCAACTTATTATCAAACGCTTTTCACCATACAGGCAAGTCTGGCAAGATAGTTGTTCAAATCAATATACAAGAAGATAATTTATCAATCAACATCACGTTCCTAGGAAAGATCACGAAAAAAGAAATCCAGGTAATAACAGGCGAGTATCATCTTTTGAAAAATATAAAGGATACGTATGACACCAAACTTCTACGCCATGAACTCGGGCTCACGATGTCACATAATATGGTGAAACTACTACAAGGAGAACTAATAGTAGACACAACAGAAGAAAAAGTACAGTTTACAATAAAACTTCCCCAACTTGAATCGGATCCTCAAGAGATGAAGGTAAGCGATATCGATCCGATACATTCCGCTCATCTAAAAATGGAAAACAATCCGGAAATCAAGGATATGGTTCCCGAATTTAACATTCTCCGACAGACTCTCTTTTTAATTGAGCCAAACAAAGAGATGTCATGGTTCCTTATAGACACTTTCCATGAAGATTTTAACATCATCCCTATCCAAGACTACACACTGGCAACGCAAAAACTAGAGACTTACCAACCAGACTTAATAATTTACGACATTACTGGTAACTTTGTGGAAGGAATTGAATTTACTCAACAATTGAAAAGTAGCAAGAATCACGCACATATTCCCGTTATTCTATTATCTGGTGAACGAAATATAGAAGAACAAATAAAAGGAATCAATGCAGGAGCCGAAATGTATATCTTTAAACCCTTCTACAGTGACTACCTGAAAATATCGGTCAACAAGATATTAAATAGAAAGGAAACTTTAAAGAGTTATTTCAACTCTCCCAAAAGTGCTTACGATCTATCTAATGCAAAGTTAATACACAAAGAGGACAAAAAGTTCATTGAAACAATACTTGATATCATTAATGCTAATCTAGATAATAAAGACTTGTCAGCAGCTTTCATTGCCAATGAACTCCACATTAGTATGAGACATCTCTATCGTAAATTAAGCGAAATCGGAGAAGTGAGGTCTATAGCCAATATGATTAAGGATTGCAAGTTGCAAGTAGCAAAAGACCTTCTCATCAATACAAAGCTTTCGATTGACGAAATTGCCTATAAATCAGGTTTCACCGCTCGAAGTACTTTCTTCAGAAGTTTTACGGAAAAATATCACATTACTCCCAAAGAATTTCGCAAACAACAAGAATAAGATTACCACTATCTTATCGCTACTATATACAAAATCTCCCGAATGCCTCAAATCCCATTATAAAGGATTAAATCCGGCATCCGGGAGATCTTATAGGGTTTCGTCAGTTATTGAGTTTTCAATAACTCTTTTTATTTCAACGTAATATTTTGTTGGCTGACAATGTTTCTTGATGAAACTCCCAACATCAACTTAAATACACCCGGATCAACTACAAAATCATGTTTATCCACACTATAATAAGAGAATGAGTCTTTTGTCAGGTCCATCTCAACTTCAGCTGACTGCCCTGGTTCAAGATATACCTTTTTAAAGGACTTCAACTCTTTTAGAGGTTGTTCAACACCATTATTACTCGGTTTACCGATATAAAGCTGAACCACTTCTGATCCGCCCTTCTTGCCGGTATTAGTCAATTTGCAAGTTATCTTTGCCTTTCTATCATCCACAGGATCCTGAAAAACTCTCATATCAGACAGTTTGAAAGTAGTATATGACAAACCGAATCCAAACGGATATTGCACTTCACGGTTAAATTTATCATAACCACGATAACCCACAAAGATTCCTTCCGTATAAGGCACATGGAAATCATGGTCAGGATCGTAATAACTATTGTATGTAGGATTATCTTCCCATTTCTTTTCAAAAGTAATAGGTAGTTTACCCGACGGACTTACTTCACCGAACAAGATATTGGCAAGTGCATTTCCCGACTCCTGACCTGTATACCAACTCCAAAGCAAACCTTTGAGAGAAGGCTCCCATGACTGCATTTCAACATTGCCACCAGCATTGACAACTCCAATTATCGGTTTTTTACTCTTTATGACCGTCTCAATCATCGTTCTACTCGCTTCCGGTAATTCAAAAGTTCTATCACTATTTTCCGACTCCGTATCAGAGTTAAATCCAAAACATGCAATAATCATATCATATTCATTCAATCGCTCAACGAACATGTTCTTACTATTATCAGCTTCCGCTGTATTCTGCCACAACAAATTAGCACTTGCACCTCCACCTTCCTGGAAGTAGTCAATCTGAATATTATATTTCTGACCAGCTTTCAACTGCATAGTATACTTGGAAGTCCTATAACCAGATGGTCTGAATTCATCAATTACTTTTTTTCCATCAATAAACAGATTATAACCATCATCTCCGCCAAGAGTAAACTCATACTCTGCATTCTTATCCGAACAAATAGTTCCTGTCCACCTAACTGAAAAATGATCAGCCGGCATACCCTTATAACCAGTACCACTACTCCAACTATAGTTTATTCTACTTTCAAATTGATCTACAACCGGACTACCTTCTAAATTCATATTATTATAATAGCACGCTCTGAATCCTCTCTGTTTCAAACTACCATCCGTAAATATAATAGGATCAAAACAATCATACTCATCAACATATTCCGCCTTTATTCCATATTTTTCGGCAGCCTTACGAATCCCTTCAAATGCGCTGACATAACTAAACGGATTTACCGAACCACTGCCACCACCACAGACATAACCATTGGCATTTTTTCCTACAACCGCAATTTTCTTGTATTTTTTAGGATTGACAGGAAGAATATTCTTCTCATTCTTCAATAATACAATTGCTTCGTTTGCCACTTTAAGAGCAGTCTCCACAGAGGCCGGATTATCTAAAGGTATGTTTTTATCTTGTTGCTGTGCATCTAAAAAACCAAATCCGATTATAACACGAAGAATATGGCGTATTCTTTCATTAATGGTGTCCATTGTCACATAGCCGGTACGCAGGTAATAAGCGATCTCCTGTGGTTTATTCTTTTCCGCTCCCGGCATTTCTAAGTCCATTCCTGCATTACAAGTAGGAATCGAATATTGAGCCGCGCTCCAATCTGAAACGACCATACCATTGAACCCCCATGTTTTTCTCAACACATCCTTCAATAGCCAAGGATTTTCATTCGTATAAATGCCATTTACCAAGTTATAACTGGTCATTACCGCTCCAACCTCCGCTTCTTGAACAGCAGCTTTAAAAGCTGGGAAGTAAATTTCATGGGCAGTCCTTTCATCTATATCATTACTAATCCGAGCCCTATCATAATCTGAATTATTCGCCAAGAAATGCTTTACAGTAGCCATCACCTTCTGACTCTGAACTCCTTTTATATAGCCTACTGTTGTTCTGGCTGTCAGATATGGATCTTCGCCCATATACTCAAAGTTACGGCCACACATCGGAGCACGATGAATATTTACAGCCGGTCCCAATATGATATGTATTCCACGAGCTCTGCAATCCCGTCCCAATGACTGTCCGTATTCATAAGCCAGTTTTTCGTTCCAAGTGGCAGCAAGTGCCAGACCACATGGGTAGGCATTCGTTTCAATACGGTGTCCTACTCCTTGAGGACCATCAGACATCCTAATTGCCGGTACCCCCAATCGTTTGATCGGTTTTGTGTGAAACTGAAAGTCTCCACTTATGTAATCCAGTTTTTCTTGAATGGTCATCTGATTAAGAATCTCGTCCACCTTTTTATCCACATCGGAGGTATACCATTTTTGCGCAAAAGCAAAACCACCGTTGCAAAGTAGAAAAGAAATAAATAATGCTTTTCTGATTTTTGTACTCATAATTTCTCTTTTAAGTTTATTTTCATTAATTCCATTGGATTTGTTGGTCCATATCCGGTATCAAACTATTGATCTTACGTTCCATACTTAATGAACCTTCTGCACGATAAGATATTACTTTACCCGGTACAGTGGTTATATCATCATATCTATATCTCATATAAATAGTATAATAACGATGAACCAAGTAGGGCAAAACAGCATCTTTTTCTTCCCAAATCTCATAAGTCGGTTGACCTTCAACCTCAAAATTAATTTGGGGATTCACGGCCTTAACAGATAAATTTCCTTTCTTCTTTCCTTTTTCATCGACCTGTCCTTCTTCAAACTTTACATTTATCTTATAATCAGCTCTATCTATTGCATTATCTTCTTTGGTTCCCGCATAAAAAAATACAGTATTCTCATCTACAACATGTGCCCTACGCCTATCTACAACTAATGGAGCATCCTCTGTATCAATAAAATAGATATTCATTGCCATGGCAGAATAAGTACCGGAATAGTCATTAAATGGCAAAATATGGAGCAATGCTTTATGGATTCCTTTCCGTACATTTGTTATATAAGAGGAGTTATCCTCTATCTTCAAAGGCAACACCCATTCCTGTGACAAATCCAAATCTTCAAATTTAAATTTTATTTGGAATAATTCTTTATTTGATCCTCCGGGAATGTGACATACAGGTGACAATAATTCATAATACTTCTCCGGTAACTGTGAATACCATAAGTCCGTCCTATACTGGAATTTCTCTTCGTTCAAAATACCTAATGTGTCATTATCTACGACAATATTCACATCGACAGCTTCGTCAGATAAAGTCAAGCCACTTCGCAGAACGGGAAGATCATAAACGACTTCTCCACTAGGATGATAACGCAAATAAATATCTGCCACACCTTCGCCACCAACCGGTGCTTTCAAAGAGACCATATGAGGATATAATTCCTCTACCCACTCATTATTACATGCACTAAAAACAGAAAACATGCATAACATCATTATATAAGTATTTATTCTTTTCATATTCGTAAATTTATAGATTAATCATAAGTTTTCCATCCCGGAGCCTGAGTCATGCGTTTATTGTGTTTCAGTTCACCATAATCTATAGGCCAGAAATACATCTTACGCGAAAAAGAGGTTTGTAATTTTTCTACCCGAACCCGGTCATAGAAATCTTCAGCTTTAGCCTGGGTCATCAGTACATTACACCCATAAACAGGTTCCGCTTCTTCCTTTTCCACATCTTTCCAACGCCTTAAATCATAATAACGTTGATTTTCACCCAACAGCTCAATCTGCCGTTCACGTTTCAAATATTTACGAAGTTCACCACTATCTTCATATACCTGTTCTTCATAATCAGGCACTCCTCCACGAATACGAATCTGCGAAATCGCTCTACTCATTTCTTCCTTATCGCGGGAGATCGTATATGGTATACCATCCCAAGTGGCCACCTCAAAACTACTTCCCGGAGTCAATTCATTCAAAGCTTCGGCGTACATTAATAAGATGTCAGCATAGCGGATCGCACAATCCACTTTATCATAGATTTTACCATTATTCGTGTTGCAATCTTTCGGATTAATATATTTCATCATCCCGATACCTGTCGGCTGCCATTTATCAGAAGCATTCGTTCTACCATTCGTATTTCCTCTATAATACCACATCTGTAAATTCCGATAGTTACCATCCCTCGCACTTGCAAAAGGCCAAAATGCTCCGTTAAATGCAACGCTAGCATAGAAACGAGGTTCACGATTTGCATACTCCTTCCAAACTCCGGAGCGCACTTGGGGATATTTACCCTCATTCACTTCCTGTTCCGTTACAAAGCGTTCTCCTACCGGAGTTTCCGACAAGAATTTATTGAGATCAAATGGTTCTCCATTTGCCAAAGCGTAAGCATCACATTGCTTAGCAGTCAGTCCATGGCAATTATTCCCCCCAGCCGAACCAGGCATCTGATCATTGGCCATAGAGTTAACACCATCTCCTAATCCATTATTTCCACGAGTAAAAATCAATTCCGGATTTTCTACAGCATACAAATCACCATTAAAAATAGCACGATAAGATTCAAACGGATCAATATCCGCCCACCCTTCCGGAAAATTCTTTTCTGAATACAATTTATGATAGGGCGGTTTTACCGTAGCAGGGTAAGCCTCACTTCCCCTGCTCTTATAGGGAGCTGTATATAATTTATATACTCCTCGATCAGCAAGATCTACAACGTCTTTTGCCGCTGCCGCCGCTCTGGCCCACTTCTTTTCATCATAAGTCTGCGACATTAAAATACGCCCTTTATCATCCACAAAATCTGAAAACTTGTCCGGATCATCCGGATGAGGATTATTAATAGGGCTTGCGGTGAACAACAATGCCTTTGCGCGGGTAGCTAATGCCGCTCCTTTTGTTGCACGAGCAATATTCCGATTATTTCGTTTTTCCGGCAAATCTTTAGCCGCTAACACCATCTCGTCAGCAATATAATCTACTACCTCATCATAAGTACTCCGGGGGTATGACATCTCATCATAAGTAGCATCAATACTTACAGTTTCACCGGGCATAATAGGCACAGGTCCATATTTCCTCAACAATAACCAATAAAAATATCCACGCAGGAAACGAGCCTGTGCTTTCATATCAGCAATTTCGGTTTGCGTAAGTTCCTCGTTTATATCAATATTATTAATCAATATGGATGCTTGCCGGATTCCTTCATAACATTTCACGTAAGTGGCCCATGTCCAACCATAATCATATTCTCCAAATTTAAACTTACGATAATTAATATTTCCGTTTGTTTCATTAAATATCATATCATCAGAATAGTTAGTTACAATTTGAGAAATAGTCCCAATCTCAATATTGGCACCTAACAAATGGTTATAACAATATGAAAGCCATTGCTCGGAATAATCTTTACTTTTGAATATTTTGTCTTCGTTTTGTCTATCTTCGAAGAACTTCTCCACACTTAAGTAATCAGAACAAGAAGAAAAAACAGCTCCTATTCCCAAGCTACAAATCATAGCCCATATTATATATTTCTTTTTCATGTGTCTTTCTATATTTAGATGTTTATTGTTAATCCTAATGTATATGCTTTAGATAACGGATAAACCTGTCCGTTGCTACTTCCCAATTCAGGATCCCACAACTTAAAGCTGGAGAAAGTGACCAGATTAGTCCCCATAAAGTAAATACGAATATTATTCAGACGTATTTTGTTGACTATACTCTTAGGAATAGTGTATCCAACCTCCAGATTTTTAAGTCGCAAATATGATCCATTACGCATCCAGTAAGTCGATGACTGATAATTATTGTTATTTCCACCATAACTTAAGCGAGGATATTTAGCATTAGGGTCTTCATTTTCCCCTAATATCCACCGATTGGATTTCACTACATCTGTTAAAATATTCCCCCAGTCACCATCTTTAAATGGATATACGGTATACCCGTCAATAAAGAATGTAGATTTTCCGGCACCTTGAAAAAGAACATTCACATCAAATCCTTTCCATTGGGCAGAAAAGCCAAATCCATAAATCAAATTCGGACGATTTGTGGCTCCAATAGGTACATAATCTTTATCATTGACGATGCCATCTCCATTCACATCGCGATATTTGATATCTCCTGGCATAACATCTCCCCAAGTCTGCTTTGCACTATTACGGATATCATCATAATCTTTAAATAATCCTTCAGCAATCAAACCGCGAGGCTGACTCACTTGAAAACCTGTGGCCAAAGTATATTTATAGTTGGTAACTTCCTCATCATACTCCAGAATTTTACTCTTACTATATGTAATATTTCCACGCAAAGTTAAGTTTACATTTCCTATCTTTTGTTTAAATCCGAAATTTCCATCGAGTCCTCTTGAAGAAACAGCGCTTACATTAGTCGCATACGATAACGAAGAATTCAACCCAACACTCACAGGTATAAAACTGCGTGATTGATAAATCCCATCACGACGCTCATAGAAATAATCAATCGTACCCGTAAATCTATCATCCCACAAAGAAAAGTCTATACCAATGTCGTGCTTGGTAGCAATTTCCCACGTCACATTTGTCGTTGCATATTTCGTATAAGTTAATCCATCATAGAAATAGGAAGTTTCGAGGTCGGAATAATTAAAACCATTACCAGAAGAATTTCCGAAACTAGGTAAATATGGAAAACGATCGTTCATTGTATCATTACCAACTTTACCATACGAATAACGAAGTTTGAACATATTCATCCATTTCAAGTGTTTCTTAACAATCGGTTCTTCTGCTATATTCCAGGCAGCCGAATATGCTGGAAAAAAACCGAATTGGTGATTAGGAGCAAAATTCTCAGAACCATTGTATCCAAAATTAAAGTCCACAAAATAGCGATACTTCCAGCCATAAGTGAATCGACCGGCCAGTCCTTGATGCCGTCTGTCTATTCCTTGTATGACATCTGAATTGCTTGTCGTATTAATTATTTTATCCTGTGTATATTTCAGAACTCCA
The DNA here is from genome assembly GCF_001185845.1 of Bacteroides sp. 3_1_13. Lineage (NCBI taxonomy): Bacteria > Pseudomonadati > Bacteroidota > Bacteroidia > Bacteroidales > Bacteroidaceae > Bacteroides > Bacteroides sp. 3_1_13. Next base: position 1,163,362 of record NZ_KQ236955.1, on the reverse strand, counting down.
CCAATAAGGTGGTCACTAAAGGAACGATTGTAATGTAGTTCTGCCTCCAAATATTCTTTGCGTTCACCTGTTGAAGAAGATTGTTGACTCATGATCTCTTCCCCTCTTACTTTCGTTGGAACCAACTTTCCATCAGAATCCCGATTCTGCTCTACTTTCCACATTTCAGGAAGTTTCTTGCGATTATTCCATTGAGCATTGTTCGTATCCATACCAAAGCGTCCGACAAATTTCAATCCTTTGGTTATGAAATCAAACTTCTGTTCCAATGTTATATCCGCCTGCATTTTATTATTCCAATGTTCTTGGTAACCTGTCTGCGTAGAAGCAGCCCATGGATTCATACGCCCGTCAGAATTTCCATAGGCCGGTATACGTCCGTCGGAAAACAATACAGGAGAAGTGATTGGGCTATACCCCATTACTGATTCCCAAACACTATTACCCACACCCGGCTGATTCATTTTATCCAAAGACCCTGCAATTCCTACTCTTACTAATGTAGATTTTGTAATATCCATATCAACATTCACACGATAATTCCAACGGTGATAACTGGAATTGGTATCGTAATCCTTCAATCCTTCATCTACATTATACATACCTGCTTCTTTGACATAACTAGCAGATACATAATAACGGGCCAATGAACCTCCACCATTAATATTCAACGTGGCACGATAAGTGGGTGCGCCTTTCTTCAATAACATTCCCATCCAATCAACATTAGGAAACAAATCTTTATCCAAGCCATTGGCTAGTAAGTGTAAATCTTCATCCGAATAAAAGGGGATTTGATTACGGGTAATACGTGCTTCATTCATTAAAGTTGCATAAGTATATCCATCAACCAGTTCCGGAGTATAAGTACGGGTATTATAGGTTGTTTCAACCTTGGCATCAATATGCACCTTACCTTCTTTTCCACGCTTTGTTGTAATCAGAACAACCCCATTTGCGCCACGTGAACCATAAATAGCTGTAGCTGAAGCATCCTTCAAAACTGTAAATGTCTCAATATCTTCAATATTGATTTCATTCATACTACGCTCGAAACCGTCCACTAACACCAAAGCACTTGAGCCTGCACCAAAAGTCGAGATACCACGTATCCAGAACTCTGATCTATTTTCTCCAGGCATTCCTGAAGTTTGTCGTGCCAGCACACCTGCCACATTACCCGCAAGCGCATTGGTTATACTTGAAGATGACGTTTTCAAAGTACTAACATCTACATTGGTAACCGCACCAGTCATCGTCAATTTCCTTTGTTCTCCGGTGCCAGTTACAACTACCTCATCTAGTGCTGTAGCTTTCGCCTCCTTCATTACAACTTTGATGGTTTTCTGTTCTTTAATCAGAATCTCTTGTGTCTCAAATCCTATAAACGATATAACCAATCGTAAATAAGGTTCCATCTTTATCTTAAATTTACCATTAATATCAGTAATGGCACCCAATCCCGGTCGGTCTTGAATTACTACATTGACACCTACCAAAGGCTCATGGCTTTCATCAGTTACCAGACCAGTAACAATTATTTCCTCTCGGTCCACTTTTGCTTGAGCGTGCAACCCCAACGTACTGCAAATAACAAGCAACAACATTATATATAAAGTTCTCATGTAATATGTGTTTTTATAGTTATTCTACCGTAATTGTGCGAATTCTATGATTATCTCTTTCCCCAATATAGAATGTTCTGGTTTCTTCATCATAAACAATTCCCATCGGTTGATTAAAACGGGCTTCTTTTCGAAGATCTCCATCAATATGTCCCTGAATTTGTCCATCCGAAGAAGTACTGCCTCTCCCCGCAAAAGTTGAAACAAAACCTTCCGGTGTGATCTTTCGAATACAATGATTATTTCTATCGCATAAATAAAAATCGTAAACATCTTCTTTACCTTCTCTTACATAGTCTTCATTTTTAACGAATGTTCCCTGAACAGGAGTATCAAAGCGAGCCTGTTCGCCCTGACCATCTACATATCCCCACTCATTAAACCTGCCTGCAAAAATTATAGGAGTCTGAAATTCTTTTGTTGTTGTATTAAATTTAGATTTAAAAACACATTGAGCGCCCAAAATATACATAAATTTACCCGAAGGATGACCCGATATATAAGAACGGTCATCTCTACCTTCATATACAGGAATAACTTCTTGACCCGCCATTCCTTTTATAGAAGGATCATATACGGCCTTTTGTAAAGCTGATTTCCACCAGGTATTATAATAAAGGCATTCATTTAACGGATGATAATAAACAGAATACCCGCAACGATCATATATATAAGGTTGAGCTTTTCGGAAATTTTCAGAGCGCAGCAAAAAAGAGATTGCCATTCGCTCCTTATTATTTTCTCCATTATCATCTATAACAAAGATTGTATCTCCCTTCATATCAAATGTCATATATTGCATACTTTTAAATGCGCCCTGCCCATTAGTTATCATTGTAGAGACTTCTTCTTTAGCCAGATCAATTTTTCTAATGCAACTTCCCGGATGAGACACATATAAATACTTCTCCACACCAAATGTATCCAGCAACATCCACTCTGCTGACACAAAACCTGCTTCATCAAAAGTCCCGTCAATATTTGCAGCATTACCCTGCTCATCTACCTTTCCACAAAGAGTACCTACCGAAGTCTTAGAAACATAGCTGAAACGTTTTTCAAATTCATAATTGACTTCAGAACTTCCATCGGCACTTTCAATAGAAACCTTAACTACACCATCAAATGCCCGCCGAGGCACCATACAGTAAATTTCGGTTCCACTACTCCCAATCGTATACGCAACTTGTCCTCCAATCGAGACATGAATTTTAGAGATATCGGTGCCAAAGTTCTCACCATAAATGTAAAACTTAGTACGGATACTACCTTCTTCAGGAGAAAAATCTCTGAAAACCACAGGTTTTGATGGGTCGTAACCACCCGTACTAACCGTATCATCCTTGCAACTATAAGAAAATGCAATCAGACACAAGAGAAATACACTCGCCCAATGGGGAGTTTTTCTTTTCATTTGTTCTTTTTTCATAAAACATGTATTAATTTTAGGGTTTCACATAAATACAAATTAGCTATCCTGAAAATTTCACTTCACCTTAAAGTCATACAAATGACACTTCAATCAAATTTCACTACTACCTTATTCTCTGAAAAACGAATTCGCCCGGCACTCATTTAAAACACTGCAAAGGTGAGCAAAAAGCTATAAGTTTTTTTAGAAAATGAGGCTTATTGCCATGAATAACTCAATTTTAGACGTTTTTGGCACAATATAGGACTTTCAAAACACAAATACCCCCATATAACGCATCCATGAAGTCTTAAATTAATCCTTTATACATTATCATCTTCTTTTCTTGGGGAAAAGCGAAGCAAGGCAGTATATAGAGCTCGCTTCTACCCATTAATATATATAACCCCATCAGTATTCCATTATTTCATAGAGATTAGACTGGATAGAGTACCAAATTAAGACATATACGTCCATCTTTGCGCCATTTCACCCAAAAAGCATGTCAATTGACAATAACAACTATCACACTACAATATCTTTGCATCATTCAATCACTCCAAGAATTCGCAACGGACAAAATAATAATACCATATAAAAACTATTAATCAATGAAGAAGTACATTTTTTTATTACTGTTTGCATGTTGCCTGATATTCAATATACAGGCGCAAAACAAAATAGAACTATTTTCTCCCAACGGAGAAATTAAAGTTTCTATTCGCCTTAGCGATAAGATCTATTACGACGTATCCTGCAGCAACGAAAAAGTATTGGAGAACAACTCTCTCATGCTCGCTCTAAAAGAGCAGGTTTTAGGAGAGCATCCGAAGCTATCCGGACAAAAACGAAAGAGTGTAAAAGAAACGTTAACGCCTATTGTCCCATTAAAATTTGCATCCATAGATAACGAATACAATCAACTTTTACTTAATTTCAGAGACAACTACTCCGTAGAATTCCGTGCTTTCAATGATGGAATAGCATACCGTTTCATAACTCGCTTCAAAAAGGACATAGAAGTTATAGGAGAAGACTTTTCTCTGCAGCTCCCCTCTGAATATCTACTTCACCTACAGCAACCTGAAGGTTTTAAAACTGGTTACGAAGAGTTTTATTCACATATTCCCAGTACCTCTTGGAAACCATCGGATCGGATGTCTGTACTCCCCATACTAATTGACACTCACAAATCATATAAGATCTTAGTTTGCGAAGCTGATTTATCGGACTATCCTTGTATGTTTTTAAAAAGTGACGGGAACAATAACATAACTTCCGTATTCCCCAAAGTTCCTCTTGAATTTGGTGACGATGGAGACCGTAGTCTCAAAATCCTAAAAGAAGCTGATTATATTGCCAAAACTAATGGTAAAAGAAGTTTTCCATGGCGTTATTTCAGTATTGTGAAAGAAGACAAACACTTGGTAGAAAATACCATGACCTACAAACTGGCTGCCCCTAATCAGCTACAAGACGTATCATGGATTAAACCTGGACAAGTAAGTTGGGAATGGTGGAATGGAGCGATTCCTTATGGAGAAGACGTGACATTTAAAGCGGGTTGCAATCTGGCTACATATAAATACTATATTGATTTCGCAGCCAAATACGGTATTCCTTACATCCTCATGGATGAAGGATGGGCAAAAACAACTCAAGACCCCTATACCCCCAATCCAGATGTAGACCTCCACGAGCTAATCCGTTACGGAAAGGAGAAAAATGTAGATATTATACTTTGGCTATCCTGGCTGACAGTAGAGAAGAACTTCGATCTCTTTAAGGTTTTAGGAGAATGGGGAGTGAAGGGAATAAAAATAGATTTTATGGACCGCAGCGACCAATGGATGGTCAACTTCTATGAGCGAGTAGCGAAAGAAGCAGCCAAACATCACCTTCTTATTGACTTTCATGGGGCTTTCAAACCTGCCGGATTAGAATATAGATATCCGAATATTCTATCTTATGAAGGAGTAAAAGGGATGGAACACATGTGGGACTGCCTTCCAGACAATAGCGTATATCTCCCTTTCATGAGAAATGCCGTAGGTCCGATGGATTATACCCCCGGAGCAATGATTACTATGCAGCCGAACGTTTATCGTACCGAACGTCCTAATTCTGCAAGCATTGGTACACGCGCCTATCAACTAGCTTTATATGTCATCTTTGAAAGCGGGCTTCAAATGTTAGCTGATAATCCTACATTATACTATCGTAATGAAGACTGCACACGCTTCATCACTCAAGTTCCCACTACCTGGGATGAAACAATTGTTTTGGATGCCAAGATAGGAGAATATGTAATCGTGGCCAAACGCAAAGGTGAGAAATGGTTCATTGGCGGCATGACCAATAGTAAGGAAGAAGAAAGAAATTTTGAAATCAGCCTTGACTTCTTGAAAACCGACAGATGTTATCATCTCACAGCATTTGAAGATGGTATCAATGCTAGTCGTCAAGCAATGCATTATAAAAGAAGAACACTGGAGGTAAAACAGGGACAAAGGCTTTCTATCAGAATGGCCAAGAGCGGTGGATTCGCTGGCATTCTCGAATAGAGATAAATCCGTTGCCGAAACACCAAGTGCCACTTTAGCTGATATAGCGATAAGGTGGCACTTTTTTCATAAACAAGGTTAGTGATACATAAATAGAAGACATGTAGGGAGGTAAAATACGCTCTTTATGCTCGTAAATTACTATTAACTTTGACTAATTATCGCAAAGGAATTATCAGATCTGCCGGTAATTCCTAACTTTGCGTATATGATTCACCCAGACAAAGAAACTATGTACAAGAACCTGTTAAGCTGGCTTACTGTTTTATTAGTGCTTCCATCCTGTTCTAACACCTCACCTACCATATCTGTGGTGTGTGAAGAAAACAATGTAGGAAACTGTATCATCAAATGGGAGACAGCACCTCTATTGAGAGGAGAGGTCAAAGTATATACCTCTACTTCGCCCGAACTTATTCCGGAGAATTCGCCTATCGCAACGGCCAGCATCTCCGATGGTAAAATGACAATCGTAACCGACGATCCTTCCCAACGTTATTATTACTTGCTTGTATTTAACAACAAATACCGGATTAAAGTAGCCACCCGCAACATTAATATTCCCGGCATACAGAATTTCCGCGATTTAGGAGGATACGAATCTGCCGCCACGGGGAAATCGCTTCGTTGGGGAATGATCTATCGGTCTGCACAAATAGACAGCATCCCGTCCGGCTCACGCCAAGAACTTAAAAACATAGGTATACGAACCATCATAGACCTGCGTTCTGAAAATGAATGCCACAACTACCCGCAACTGCACGACGACGGATTTAAGATCGTACATATCCCTATCCTCACAGGAAACATGGAAAAAATCCTCCAAGGCATCCGGGAAGATAAAATAAAAACCGATACTATCTACCGTCTGGTAGAACGGATGAACCGGGAATTAGTCACAAATCACCAAAAAGAACTCAAAAAGCTGTTTGCCGTTCTTCTCGACCGCAACAATTATCCGGCCGTCATTCATTGTACATCGGGGAAAGGGCGTACAGGAGTGGTTTCCGCATTACTGCTCGCCGCGCTAGGAGTCAATGAAGACGTGATAATGGAAGATTACCGATTGAGTAACGATTATTTCAATATTCCCAAAGCTTCTAAATACGCATATAAATTACCGGTCAACTCTCAAGAGGCAATCACCACCATCTATTCCGCCAAAGAAGATTTTCTGAATGCCGCAAAGGGGCAAATTGAATCAGAATATGGAAGCGTACAAGCCTATCTGCAAAAAGGAATCGGACTCTCTACGGAAGACATAGAACAGTTGCGAAGCATTTTATTAACCAACAATTGAGGCCGATCAATGACAAATACGATGGCGCCTATAATAATTATGCATTATCAACCATTCATTATCAACTAAATTAACTATCTTTGCAGCCGAAATAAAAGATATACAGAGATTTAATGAAGACATTTGAAGAGCTTGGCGTTTCTCCGGAGATACGTAGAGCAATTGAAGAAATGGGATACGAGAATCCCATGCCGGTACAAGAGGAAGTGATTCCGTACCTTTTAGGAGAAAATAATGATGTAGTAGCTCTTGCACAGACAGGAACAGGTAAAACAGCCGCATTCGGTTTGCCCTTGCTCCAACAGATTGACGTAAAAAACAGAATTCCACAATCGCTTATCCTCTGCCCTACCCGCGAGCTTTGTCTCCAGATAGCAGGAGATCTGAACGACTATTCCAAATACATTGACGGACTGAAAGTGCTGCCTGTATATGGTGGTTCTTCCATTGATAGCCAAATACGTAGCCTGAAACGAGGTGTACATATCATCGTTGCCACACCGGGACGTCTGCTCGACTTGATGGAACGCAAAACCGTATCTTTATCTACCATCCACAACGTTGTAATGGATGAAGCGGACGAAATGCTTAATATGGGATTCACAGAGAGTATCAATGCCATCCTGGCTGATGTGCCGCAGGAACGTAACACTCTACTGTTTTCTGCAACAATGAGCCCGGAAATCGCACGTATCTCCAAGAACTACTTACGTAACGCGAAAGAAATAACTATTGGCCGTAAAAATGAAAGTACCAACAACGTTAAACACGTTGTTTATACCGTACAGGCTAAAGATAAATATGAAGCTTTAAAACGTATCGTCGATTACTACCCACAAATATACGGTATCATTTTCTGCCGTACCCGTAAAGAGACTCAAGAAATTGCAGACAAATTGATGCAGGAAGGTTACAATGCCGATTCTTTGCATGGCGAACTTTCCCAAGCACAACGGGATGCCGTTATGCAGAAATTCCGCATCCGTAATCTGCAACTGCTCGTTGCAACTGACGTGGCTGCCCGTGGACTTGACGTAGACGATCTGACACATGTCATCAATTACGGATTACCTGACGACACAGAAAGCTATACACATCGTAGCGGACGTACAGGGCGTGCCGGAAAAACCGGAACTTCCATTGCCATCATCAACCTCCGCGAAAAAGGAAAGATGAGAGAAATCGAACGGATTATTAGCAAAAAATTTATTGTCGGAGAAATGCCGACAGCCGCAGGTATCTGTCAGAAACAGCTGATTAAGGTAATTGATGATCTCGAAAAAGTAAAAGTGAACGAAGAAGAGATTGCCGACTTTATGCCGGAAATCTATCGCAAACTGGAATGGCTAAGCAAAGAGGACTTGATTAAACGAATGGTTTCTCACGAATTCAACCGTTTTGCAGAATATTACCGCAACCGTCCTGAAATAGAACAACCAACCGATATGCGTGCAGAACGCGCCGGACGTGGTGATCGTAAAGAAGGAGGTTTCGAGAAAAGAAGCCGAAAAGCTGCTCCAGGCTTCAACCGCTTATTTATCAATCTGGGTAAAACGGACAGCTTCTTTCCAAGTGATCTTATCGGACTGTTGAACAGCAATACAAGAGGGCGCATTGAATTGGGACGCATTGACCTGATGCAGAACTATTCTTTCTTTGAAGTACCTGAAAAGGAAGCGACCAATGTAATTAAAGCGCTGAACAAAGCTAAATGGAACGGACGTAAGGTCGTTATTGAAATAGCCGGTGAAGAAAGCGGAAAAGGACGCGAAAGCAGTTCTAATGAGCGCAAGGGAGGTAAACGATTCGGCGGCAAAAGTGACGAGCGTACACCACGTTATGAAAATAAAGACAGAAAACCAAAAGATGCCTCGGCAAAAGGTGCTAAATCGGCTAAAAAAGATAAACCCAGTCGTGCAGAACGAGGATATTCTGATGCCCGTGGTCCCAAAAAGAAAGATGACTGGCAAGAATTTTTCAAAGACAAAGAGCCTGATTTCAGCGAGGAAGGATGGGCACGTAGAAAACCCAAAAAGTAAAAAGGAATTCATTTAAATAAAATAGAAAGGCAACTAACTACCACAGATTAGTTGCCTTTCTATTTAGTAAATATATATCTTTTATCGAAACATTTACTTCATCGAGCTATCTTCAACTCCTGAACAAGATTGCCCGCCTTACCGTATTTCTCTATAATAAAGAGCATATACCGCACATCTACTCCGATGCAACGCTGCAAGTCAGGTTCAAATACGATGTCACTGCTCATTGCTTCCCAGTTGCCATCGAAAGCCAGCCCAAGCAATTCTCCTTTGGCATTGAACATGGCACTGCCGGAATTACCTCCTGTAATATCATTATTAGAAATAAAGCAAACATTCATGTCTCCCTGTGCATTGGCATATCTTCCGAAATCACCGGAAGAAAGCAAACTCAACAACTCGGGCTGGACGGCAAAGTCAATATCACCTGCATGTTCCTTCACCTTCTCAAAGATGCCTTTCACAGTGGTATAATAATCGTAAGTGACCCCATCAAAAGGAGTATACCCCCCAACCGTTCCGAAACTAAGCCGCATGGTGGAATTGGCATCCGGATAGAAATTACGATCGGCATACATACGGCGCATGGCAGCGTTGAACAAACGTTCCCCTTGCTCTATCTGCTCGGAAGCTTCGGAAATACTCTGATTCATCTCATAATACTTCACGATCAGGTCCAGACTCAAGGAAACAGCCGGGTCCTCTATCAGATTATACGTAGTATCCCGTTCCAGGAAACGTTTTAGGCCCTTAGGAGACGTTATATTGGACGTTGCATACAAAGAGTCTACATAAGCCTGAATATTCCCGTTATAGAGTGTATCTATCTTTTCATACATAGCAGGCAGATACTTCTTATCCACTTTCAACTGATACTCTTTGAGCATGGCAGCAAAAACCTCCTTATCAATGGAAAGATCAAGATTATCATACTTCTCCAATAACTTCTTCATGCGGGTAATCACCAGCTTCTCCTCGGCCTCAAAGTCGAAATTGAGAATTTCAAGAGCAAGCTGCACCAATTCGGGACCATTGATAAACGATTCACCGAAATAAGCCAACGCACGATTTGTTTCCCGACGATTACTATAACTCAACTCCAGAGAAGAGAATAAACGAATCAGTTTCTCTCTTTCTTCCGGATGAGACTGAATCCAGTCGCGAAGGGCTGCTTCAGCCGCCCGCTTCTTTTCCAATACCTTCAGATGTTTGATGGCCTTGTTTGTCCCGATGCTATTCTTCCAATAATTGGAACTTTCATCGTATTTTGAAGCATACTTGATACGAATATCCGGACGACGATCCATCTCCCGTTTCCAAACTGCTTGTTTTACTCCCCGCACATCAATCATTGCCTGATTGATTCCATTCATCATCTCTTCGATACCATACGAAGAAAGATAGCGTTCCGTACTTCCCGGATAACCAAGCGTCATGCAGAAAGAACCTTCCTTGTATCCATCCAAAGAGATGGGCGCTACATATTCAGGGTGATAAGGGACGTTGTCAGGAGAATAATCAGCCGGGCCATTCTTCGTATTGGCATAGATACGGAATACACTGAAATCACCCGTATGCCGCGGCCACATCCAATTGTCCGTATCCCATCCGAACTTCCCGACAGAAGAAGGAGGCGCAAAGACTAAACGAACATCGTTATAATCACGATAAACGGAAAGCCAGAATTCATTACCTGCATAATAAGCATCGACAATACCGGTCAGCGTAGAATCTTTTTCGAAAACTTCCAGACCGATTACATTCATGATCGAATCGACAGCTACACGGCGTTCTGTTTCCGTTTTAGCATAGCGGGCGGCAGATAACACCCGTTTGGTTACGTCTTCCGTACGAAGCAGAAAACGGACATACAACTCCGGATTCGGCAGCTCTTCGTCAAGGCTACGTGCAAAAAAGCCATCTTTCAGATAATCATGTTCCACAGAAGAGTGTTGCTGGATACTGCTGAAACCACAATGATGATTAGTAAACACCAGACCGTCTTCGGAAACCACCACTCCCGAACAGAAACCTCCAAAGCTGACAACAGCATCTGAAAGAGAGGGTTTCTTCGGATTATATATTTTATTCACAGGCATTTGCAAACCAAGTTCTTTCATTACCCGGTCTGTCTGTTTGTTTTTGCGTAGGTTTCCCAGCAGCCACATTCCCTCATCGGCAAATACATTTGACAGACAGAGGGAAAAGACTATCAAGACGGTTAGCCTGAATTTCATATTACTATTTTTAGATTCATTATTCGGTAATCAGCCTCAACTTCTTCGCTCCTACACGGGCTTTCAGCCATTCGCTGATTTTCTGTTTCTCGGCAGCAGACGGATGTCTGTCGAATTTCAAAACAGCCAATGTTACCGTATCGGTCTTCATCGAGTCAACCCGCACTTCGAGCGAATGAGCGATGGAGAGCGTAGTGATGGAAGGGTAAAGCACTTTCAGTTCGGGCACTAATGTACGACTCATTGCATCATACGTTCTGTATTGTTCCAACGTTGTCTCTAGTTGGGAAATCTTCACTGCCTGTTGCTGAAGTCGCTGCTCGCTGTTTTTGTAGAAGTCTTCCATGACCATGGCACGGATAGAAGTCACATCTACCGCTTCATTGTTCATCCCCTGCAATACAACTAGCTTCGTATCTTCCAACTTATATTCTTTCATCTTGCTACGGGCAATAGAAATCGAAGCATCGGGCACTTCAGGACCAATCAAAACAACCCGCACTTCTTTATGCTCATAGCTGATCTTTTTATCAAGTACCTGTGTATTTTCAAAGCTCAACTGATCGCTAATAAAACGATTGGCTGCCGCCTCATAGAAGGTGCTTTTTATAATTCCAAATGTCAGATAAACCGCAGGACACATGGTAAGCACCACAATCAGAACGATGTATTTACGTACGGTCTTCTCACGGGTTTTATCTACAAACTCTTTTCGTTGGAAATGCATCACACGAACTCCGAGGAAAGTAGCCAGACTGATAAAAACAGAGTTGATGAAGTAAAGATAAAAAGCACCCAGGAAATAAATAAGATTACCGGAAGCCAGTCCGTAACCGGCCGTACAAAGTGGTGGCATCAATGCAGTAGCAATGGCAACGCCCGGAATCACATTTCCTTTTTCCTTGGTAGAGAGAGCCACCACGCCTGCCAAACCACCAAAAAGCGCGATGAATACATCATAAATAGTGGGCGATGTACGTGCCAGCAGCTCTGACTGTGAACCGGCAATAGGGGCAAGAAGGAAGAAGATAGTGGCCGTCGTCACACTGAAAGCGGTCGTTATGAGAAAGCTCTTTAAAGAGCGTTTCATTAATTCGAAGTCGTTCAGTCCGACAGAAAGTCCCACTCCCATAATAGGTCCCATCAACGGAGAAATCAACATGGCACCGATAATTACGGCAGTAGAATTTACATTCAATCCGAGTGATGCCATAAAAATGGCAAAAATCAGAATCCATAAATTGGCACCTTTGAACTCTACACCCTTACGGATAGAATCCACGGTGGCCAGTTCGTTATCCTTGTCTTTTTTCAAGTCCAGATATTCTCCTAGAAAGGACTTGATAGCAAACTTATTACGTTCATCTGTCTTCATAGTTATTTCTTCTTTATAAAGCGATTAATAACAGGAATCTGACTCAATGGTAAATCCTTCTTGATAATATAAGCTATAAATAGCAATAAAAGTACGGTACGGAAAGCGAGACGGAGCACCAGATTAGGGATAGGCACCTGTTCTCCAATAACGTAAAGTACCGCTGCCAGCAGAACATAAAGTCCGAGGCTTTTCAAATCATAACGAATCGGGTATTCTTTCTGTCCTATCCAGTAGGATAACAGCAGAATTACCGCATAGCCTGCAACAGAAGCCCATGCCGAAGCAAGATAGCCGTAAACCGGCACAAATAATATGTTCAATACAACAATAATGACACAGCCGATCACCGAGAAGTAAGCTCCCCAATAGGTCTTATCCGTCAGTTTATACCAAAAGGAAAGATTGAAATAAATCCCTTTACAGATTTCTGCAAGCATCACAATAGCTACCACTCCAAGACCTTCCCAGTAACCTTTTGCTACAAGATAACGCAACAAATCGAGGTAGAACATTACAGCAAGGAAAGCCAACAACGAGAAGATAAGAAAATATTTCATCGCAGCCGCATACATTTTTCGGTTATCTCCTTCGCGGTCTTTACCAAATACAAACGGTTCGTAAGCGTAACGGAAAGCCTGTGTAAACATGGCCATCACCATCGCTATTTTGCTGGTTGCCGCATAGATACCCAGTTGTACCAACCCTTCCTGTCGATCTTCAAAGAGAAACGGATAGATCATCTTGTCAACAGTCTGATTCAGAATACCTACCAAACCTAAGATTAATACCGGAAAAGAGTATACTACCATTCGCTTCAGCAACACCCGGTCCAACTTATAAGCAAATCCTGTCAGTTCCGGGATAAAGAAGAACATTTGGACAACCGAAATAATCAGGTTGCTGATGAAGATATATCCCACCAGATAGTCCGGATCATAAAACCAAGAGATGGTTGCCGGACAATGTACATTCAGCCACGGACACACCAACAGGAAAAACAGATTCAAACCGATGCCGCCAATGATAGAAAGCAGTTTGATAGCTGCAAACTTGACAGGGCGTTTTTTATATCGCAAATAGGCAAAAGGAATGCATTGAAAAGAATCTAAAGCTACCACAACAGCCATCATCGCTATAAATTCCGGATGATCGCCATAATCCAGCAAATTGGAAATCGGTTGCAGGAACAACAGGCAAAGGAGAACGAAAATCAAAGATACGCCTCCTACTGACAATAGGGAGTTGGCATATACTTTCATCGGGTCTTCCCCCGATTTATTGGCGAAACGGAAGAATCCCGTTTCCATACCGAACGTAAGCAGTACGAGCATCAGGGCTGTAAACGCATACACGTTCGATACGACTCCGTAACCTCCGGTGGAAGCCGGTAATACAGCTGTATACAGGGGTACCAGCATGTAGTTAAGGAATCGTCCGACAATACTACTTAACCCATAAATTGCAGTATCTTTAGCTAATGATTTTAGTCCAGCCATGTTTTATTAGTAATTATCATTCAGATTGGTTCAACGTTTCTTCTTTTGTTTGAACAACCAATCCATAAATCCGGGATAATTGAAAGCCGGATTCCAGCTTCCATGATTACAACCGGGAAATTCTATATATTCCACATCTGCACCGGCAGCTTTCAGTGCTTTATATGCTTCGCGAGAACCTTTCACCGGAACTACATCATCCGCATCTCCATGAAAGATACGAAACTTCACATCTTTGGCAGCCGACAACCGGTTTGGATTAACTATACCGCAGATAGGAATTGCAGCAGCAAATATCTCCGGGTAGCGTATTACTAAATCATACGTTCCCATCGCTCCCATTGAAAGGCCGATAATATAAACCCGTTGCGTGTCCACTTCGGGCATCACCAGATAGGAATCGAGCAACTGTTTAAGTGTCTGCAATATAGGACTGATCTCCTGTCCTACCGGCATTTCAGCAGGTATAAAAGACTTCGGACGTTCCGTATAAGCCCAGTAACCGTCTGTCGGGCACTGCGGAATCAGCACAAAAGCAGGATACTTTTCTTGATTGACCGGATTAAGAAACATCTGTCCGCCATGAGTCAATTGCTTCTCATTATCATTTCCCCGTTCGCCGGCTCCATGCAAAAACAGCACGATGGGGTACTTCTCACCCGGTTTCACCGATTCGGGGTGAATCATCCGGTAAGGTAAGGAATCTCCTTTAGAAGAAACAAAAATATCTCTCCCATATCCCTGTTGAGCCGATAGAGAAAGGCTCAAAAAGAGAAAAACAAGTAAAGTAGTCCATTGCTTCATCATCCAACTATGCTTTATAAAGTTCTTTTATACCGTTAATACCACTTATCACATGCCGCTTTATGTCAGTCATTAAACAGTGTTTTCTGACTGTTATAAAGACTTCTTCCCAAATGCTTATAGGCAAGTTCGGTCACCTCACGTCCACGGGGAGTACGTTTCATGAATCCTTCTTTTATCAGGAAAGGTTCGTAAACTTCCTCGATGGTTCCCGCATCTTCTCCTAAAGCCGTAGCAATGGTCGTTATACCGACAGGACCGCCTTTAAACTTGTCTATAATGGTACAAAGTATCTTGTTGTCTATCTCATCCAGTCCGTACTTGTCGATATTCAATGCTTCCAGTGCAAACTGGGCAATCTCCGTATCGATAGAGCCGGTGCCTTTCACCTGTGCAAAGTCACGTACCCGGCGAAGCAAAGCATTAGCAATACGGGGCGTCCCACGACTACGGGAAGCAATCTCCGATGCTGCACGTACCGAGCAAGGTACATCCAGTATGGACGCAGAACGACGGATGATATTGCTCAAAATATCATCGTCATAATACTCCAAATGAAGGTTAATACCGAAACGTGCACGAAGCGGAGCCGTCAACAGACCGCTACGCGTGGTTGCACCAACCAGCGTGAAAGGATTCAAATCGATCTGGATACTGCGTGCCGAAGGTCCCTTATCAATCATAATATCGATGCGGTAATCTTCCATGGCCGAATAAAGATATTCTTCCACTACGGGCGACAGACGATGAATTTCATCAATAAAAAGCACGTCGTTCGGTTCGAGGCTGGTCAATACACCTGCCAGGTCACCCGGTTTATCTAGCACCGGACCGGAAGTTACTTTAAAGCCGACTCCCAATTCGTTGGCGATAATATTTGAAAGAGTTGTTTTTCCTAATCCGGGAGGGCCATGCAACAGCACATGGTCAAGTGCTTCGCCGCGCAGACGTGCCGCCTTCACAAAAATGCGAAGGTTTTCCACCACCTTGTCCTGGCCGCTAAAGTCTTCAAAGCTTAACGGACGGAGTGCATTCTCGAAATCCCGTTCTTTTGAAGTAAGCTGATGTTCGCGTATGTTAAAATCTTCCTGTTCCATTTATTTCTTGAAAAGTAGGAGACAAAGATAGAGATTTACATTCATTTTCAGTATAAGAAAGACGAAGATTTAGTTTATTTGAAACGTAATAACTACTTTTGCACTATCTATATACACGCTATCAACTATGGTTCTAAATTACATTTGGATAGGATTCTTTGTCGTCGCCTTTATCATCGCCCTTGTAAAAGTGATTTTTCTGGGAGATACGGAGATATTTACAGCTATCATGAACGCTACATTCGATTCTTCAAAGACAGCTTTCGAGATATCTCTGGGACTTACAGGCGTACTGGCTCTTTGGTTGGGTATCATGAAAATCGGAGAAAACAGTGGATTGATTAACGCACTGGCTCGCTTTCTTAGTCCGGTGCTTTGCCGACTGTTTCCGGATATTCCTAAGGGACATCCGGTGTTAGGGTCCATCTTCATGAATATGTCTGCCAATATGCTTGGCCTCGACAATGCAGCCACCCCGTTGGGGCTGAAAGCGATGAAAGAGCTGCAGGAACTGAATCCGAAAAAGGACACTGCTTCCAATCCGATGATTATGTTTTTGGTGATTAATACATCCGGCCTTATCATCATTCCGATCAGTATCATGGTGTATCGTGCACAAATGGGAGCTGCACAGCCTACAGATGTATTTATCCCTATTTTGCTAAGTACTTTCATTTCCACTTTAGTAGGAGTCATAGCAGTCAGCATCGCTCAAAAGATAAACTTAATCAATAAGCCTATTCTCCTTTTAATGGGCATTATTTGTCTTTTCTTTTCCGGCTTGATTTACTTGTTCCTAAGCGTTTCACGAGAGGATATGGGTACTTATTCTACATTGATAGCGAATATTCTGCTGTTCAGTGTCATCATCCTGTTTATTTTGACGGGAGTCAGGAAAAAAATCAATGTATACGATTCATTTGTAGAGGGAGCTAAAGAAGGGTTTACGACGGCTGTGCGCATCATTCCTTATCTGGTTGCTTTTCTTGTAGGAATTGCAGTGTTCCGCACTTCGGGAGCAATGGATTTTCTGGTGGGAGGCATCGGCTATATAGTAGGCTTATGCGGAGTGGACACGAGCTTTGTAGGAGCGCTGCCTACCGCATTGATGAAATCACTTAGCGGTAGCGGTGCAAACGGATTGATGATCGATACGATGAAAGAACTGGGACCTGATTCGTTTGTAGGACGTATGAGTTGTGTAGTTCGCGGAGCTTCGGACACCACATTCTACATTCTGGCCGTTTATTTCGGCAGTGTGGGGATCACTAAAACTCGTAATGCGGTAACTTGTGGTCTGATAGCAGACTTCTCGGGTATTATAGCCGCTATCTTAATCAGTTATTTATTTTTCTTTTAAATCATAACATTCAATTATGGCTGTAACTTATCAAACAGAAGGCGTAAAAATGCCTGATATCAAGAAACGTGAGACTACGGAATGGATAAAAGCCGTAGCTGTTTCTTACGGAAAAAGACTCGGTGAAATCGCTTATATCTTCTGCTCGGACGAAAAAATT
This sequence comes from Bacteroides sp. 3_1_13, assembly GCF_001185845.1. NCBI lineage: Bacteria > Pseudomonadati > Bacteroidota > Bacteroidia > Bacteroidales > Bacteroidaceae > Bacteroides > Bacteroides sp. 3_1_13. The sequence continues at coordinate 1,145,888 of NZ_KQ236955.1, read as the reverse complement.
CTGGAAGTAAACCGTCAGTATCTGCAACATGATTACTACACGGATATTATTACTTTCGATTATTGTGAAGGCGATCGTTTATCAGGTGACTTATTCATCAGCCTAGATACGATACGCACCAATGCTGAACAGTTTGGCGCTTCATACGAAAACGAACTACATCGTGTGATTATCCACGGAATTCTTCACTTATGCGGCATCAACGATAAAGGTCCCGGGGAGCGGGAGATTATGGAAGGTGCTGAAAACAAAGCATTATCTATACGAAAAGTGTAAACAAGCCTCAACAGCAAACGATTTCAATAAACAAGCGATTTATTCAAACATACTATACTGTAACATACTGTATAAATACTGTAAAACAAAGACGCCTCATCGTAATCACTACGACGAGGCGTTTTCATTAGCAACGTAATGCTAATTTAAACACTAAATTATTTAAGAGAGAGATTTATTACTTCTTATCAGGGGTCACTTCTGGAGTAACCAATTTCTTGATTGATTTCATATTCAGATACAGAAAGGCCAATCGTGGGCTTGCTTCCTGTGCAACTAATTCTAGCGAATCTGATGTTATATAGCCAATACGTTCACGTGTTTTATACACTTCCGTCTTCCCATCTTCTCCTTTGCTAAATCCTTCAACGATTAAATAACCATTATCAATTTTCCAAGTCTTTAAATCTAAAGACGGTACATTGATAGCAGAACATTTACCACCTTTTTTAAACTCAAACCCTTTGAGTTCCCCTGTAGATTCATAGGTGTAAGGATTACACCATTTACCAATAATTTGTTTCTCCACTTTCTGTCCATAGCTACTGAATGCAAAGCAAGACAGAACCATAACTGTCATTAATAGTTTCTTCATTTTAATTTATTTTTCTAGTAAATCATATTTCTGATCAATTCCACGTTCTCGCAAATGAATACCCTCTTTCATCCAACGCGGTTCTTTTGTTCCTTTCAGATAATAATCAAAGAACTGTTTCATCCGGATAGTCCAGTCTTTCTGTGCAGCCTGATTACCAAGAAAATGCCCTTCACCTTTGTAATTAAGATGCCATGCCGGACGTTGTAAACGACGCATAGCTAAATAAAGTGCACGACCTTGTTCGTAGGCAACAGCCTCATCCTTATCATTATGCCAAATTAATAATGGAGTATGTATTTTATCCGCTTCCACGATAGCAGAACTTGCCAAATACTTATCTTTGGCTTCCCACAAACTCTTCCCCATACGGCTTTGCCATTCTTCATACATGAAATAACGCGGCAAACCGCTTCCACCACGAATACCCAAATAACCGGTTACCATATCAGTAATAGGAGCCCCGATATTAGCACAAGCGAATATATCCGTCTTCGTCACCAGATAACTAGTTTGGAAACCTGACCAACTATGTCCCTGAAGACCTATCTTTCCCGGATGCGCTATCCCCTGCTCTATCAAGTATTTCGTACCGCTTACTACTGCATCATAACTACTCTGTCCCGGTGTTCCTATGGTAAAATGCACATCCGGCATAAATACAATATACCCATTACTAACAAAGTACATCACATCCGCCATTGCACTACTCAACATTGGAGCATGATAAGTGTTCAGCCCTCCGGAATGTGTTTCATAGAACTGTACCAGAACAGGATATTCTTTCTTAGCGTCATAATCTTCCGGCAAGTAAAGTATTCCCTTGTTAGGCTTATTCTCATAATTAGTCCATTCCACTAACTTTGCAGTACCCCATTTATATTCGCTTTGTTGAGGATTAGCATTCGTTATACGAATCGGATCAGAGAAATCCGATTTACTCCACCACAGATCACGGAATTCTGATATATTCTGACGATTCCAAATACAATACTTCTGATTGTCAGAAAAACGATGAATTGAATAGATATAAGGGCCTTCTGCGAGCTTCTTCAAGCGGCCTTTCATGTCAAGTGAATAAATACCTTCATCCATTGTATTTTCATCCCATACGCTGACTATAACCGTCTCATCCGGATTGAATACTTCTTTGTCAATATTGCTGGTCATTTTACGGATAGATCTCTGATTTTTGCGACCATACCCCTTAGTGATACATTCTGGCTGACGTTCTCCGGTCAAATCGATCTTCCACCAGTCATAAGCGTCATAAATCAACACATTATTACCATCAGCAGTCCAACCAGCAATACCATAAGCAGGTGCAGGATTTGGTTTGTCATAAGCTTCCTCAAATATCGGATAACCAATAGCTGTTGAAATATCGGTAACCTCACCCGTTTTTCCGTCAAACTTATTCCATACCTGTGCAATAGGATCATACATCACAGCCCATTTGCCATTCATCGACCACCTCGGTCTTGTCCGGTAGCTACGTCCTACCAATTGCTTTTCTCCCGTATGTACATTTACAGAATAGATGTCAAACGGCATTTCATTAAGCCATTCTTTCTGCGCACGATAAGGAGTTTCGTCCGTATAAAGCACATAATGAATTTCTTCCGCACGATCCGGCTCCAACAAATCAGCATGCCCAGGAGCTACTTCCGTCAATTTTTGGGAAGCAATGTCATAGATATATTTCGAATATTGAGGACGGAAATAACGACTACGTGTCTGCAAAGTAGGAACTTCATGTTCATCCCAAGTCCACAACTCCAGCTCAAAACTCTTATCCGGCTTTATTTCCTCTTCTTTCTTATCTTTATTTACTTTCTCCTGATAAGGTCTAAGTTCCATTGTCAGAAACTTCTGACTACTTGACAGACTAGCCCGAGCAAGTTCCATCCTTGCAGGAAGAACTATCTCTTTTCGGTCAAAGACCAAATCACAGGTGTTCTTCTTTAAGGAAAAGTTGTACCATAGTGAATCTTTAATACTGAACCCTCCTATCATCTGTTTTGCATTCAAGTTGAAAGAAACTGGTTCTTTCTTTACGGAACTCTGATAAATAGTCTGATAGGGTCCGGTTAATGGACCATAACACAATGCGTTACCTTTCGCTTGTTTACGTACAAAGATGATAGATCGTCCTTCGTTGTACAAGGTATAATAACCAATACTGTCAATTTGAAAGGAAGTGCCGTTTTTTAGATGACGAACTATCAAGCGGTCGAAAGATGGAACATGATTGATGGTATCCTTCGGCACATTTGTTACAGAAATTGAGTAAGGAATTCCTTTTGCTGGTCGGAAAGCTTCCTTATAAGTCCACTCGGTCTTTGTGCCTGAAGGCAGTTCTAACAGGATTGTTTTCGCATTCCCAGTAGAATCGGACACTTGATAATATGCAGCTTGATCTGAATTATAAAACTCAATATTTTCTACATCCTCCAACAGAATCTCCTTACGGGTGCGTGAGTCAAACAGGTGCAAGATCTTTCCGTCTTTGTACTCGGGATTATATTCCATAGGAACTATACGATAAGTCACCCATCGCCCTGTCGGAGAAATATCAGGCGACTCTACACGCATCCATGACATACACGCGTCAATATCAATCGGCTTCTTCGGTGTTTGTGCCTTAATATTCTGACCAAATCCGATCAAAAGTCCTACTGCTATTCCGATTCTTATTATTGTCCTGTTCATCTTATCTTCTCCTTTCATCTTCTATCATATATTTATTCAGATCAATATCTGCATCCGCCGAATGATCGTTCAATAGTAAACGTGCGAAATGACGCCACATTTTATGTTCAAAGAATACTTCTGATTCACCAAAGAATCCATGAGTGCATTTCGGTAGTACAAACATATCAAAGTCTTTGTCTGCTTTAATCAATGCATGTACCAGACGTAATGTATTCGCCGGATTTACGGTATTATCGACCGCACCAGTAAATAACAACAAGCCATGCTTGTAATTCTTGGCTAGTTCCTGATTAGGGCGTACACGAACACTATAATCATAAGTCGTATGCTCCACTCCCAAGCTATCTTTCCCTGTTTTCACCTTTTCATCTACGCCAAAGTGAATTTCCACAAAGCCCTTATTATAGATTCTGTTATCATGGTTACCCGCCGAAGAGACAGCAGCTGAATAGAAGTCGGGATAAGTACATATAGCTGCAGCCGACATGAATCCTCCTCCGGAATGACCATAAATACCGACTTTTGTACCATCAATGAAAGGATAACGGGCAGCCAGTTGCTCAATAGCATACTTATCATCTGCCAATGGATAGTCACGCATATTGTTATATCCATATGTATGATATGCTTTTCCACGCATCGGAGTACCACCTCTATGACCTACAGTAATAACAATGAATCCCAGTTGCGCCAGACGGGTATTATATACATCATTCACAGTAAAGCGTGTCGGCACATACTCAAAAAAAGGTCCTGGATAGACGTTCGAAATAATGGGATAAACCTTCGTCGAGTCAAAATCTGCAGGTTTCCACATCACGCCATAAAGATCAGTCACACCATCACCCGCTTTCACCTTAAAACGCTCCGGAGCTTTCCATCCCATCTCATAAACAGGTTGCAAGTCCGGTTTTTCCAGTTTCATAACCACCTTTCCACGTGAGTTGCGAACGACATTGACAGGTTCTTGTGAAACCGTGGAGTAGGAATCTACAATATAATGGTTAGAGGGAGAAATTCTAGCTTCATGTGATGCGTTTTCGGGTGTCAACAAACGAATAGCATTCAGTTGATCCAGTTTAGCTTCATAAAGGATATAATAATAAGGGTCGATGCTTTTCTCACGACCATAACCATAAAAATAAAATTTTCGACCGACAGTATCAATCTTTGCAATCGGACCAGCCACCCAAGTTCCGTCTGTCACCTGATTTTTCAGGTTTCCGGTAGCAGTATCATACAGATAGTAGTGTCCCCACCCGTTCCGTTCCGAACGAAATAATATTTCTTTTCCATCTTTCAGGAAAGACACGCTACGCATCTGATAATCAAGGTACGGCTTATTCTCTTCATGAATTACGACGCGTACCTGTCCAGTTTCGACATCCACCTCACAAATATCTGATTGATTCCAAGAGCGGTTATAACGTTGAAAATAGAGACGTTTACCATCATTTGTTGTATACAGTACATCGATATACTGATCAGGCCAACGATTGATATCTACTTTCTTCACTTCCCTTTTATCTACGTCGCCAAGTAAAAGTTCATATTGTGTCACGTCTTTATCTCCTGCCAACTCGGCTTTATAAGTCGTTAATTCAGGAAACTTTGACAATGAATTGATTAACCACAGATCGCGCACTTTCCGATTGTCCTCACGAACAGCATAAAAACGATGAGTACCCGGAAGCCAATGAGCTGATTCAGCCCCGAAACGTCCCTCCATCTTTCCTTCATCCTCACGATTGAATGTATAGTCCGGTCCCCCGTCTGTTGTCAACTGTACAGGTATTGTATCCTGTCCCTTTTTCGGATTTCCGACAAAATACAGGTTGTCTTTACTGGCATACAACATATACAAGCTATCCGGAGAATATTTCTTCCAGTATGGATCACCGTCTTTATAAATAGGCTTTTCATCGAGTTTCTTCAACACTTTCGTACGAATGTTATAGGTATATAGCCCACGGTCGAAGTCGAGACGAATTGTCTCATTATCTTTCATGAAAGTGAAAGACAGATGAGGATCTGCAGCAGAGTAAGCTTTTTTGGTATATACTGCAATCTTACTCAAGAGTTCGGGGGTATCAAACAACAGACGTTTTTCCTTTTTCTTCGGATTCACATAATAGTATTTCTCTCCCTCACGGGTAGTGAAAGAATAGTAGAAGCAGTCCGTATCATTGATGAACGTAGGGTTGACTTCCGTAGAATACTTCATGATAGGATTCTGTGTCAGTAAACGAAACTTCTCCGCCAACTGATAATTTGCTTTTTGCTGTGCGCTGGCCATGCTGCATATTAATGCAACAGCCGCCAAGCACAGATATCTAAAAAGAGAGTTTTTCATAAAATTTTGTCTATTGTCTTATTTGGTACAGTTTATATCCCCCCAATAATCTGCCCGGTTATCACCTAGCAAGTGTTTAGCAAAGAAGCGATACATCTTTTTCTCAAAATATTTATCTGCAGAGCCATATCCATGCCCTGCACCGGGTATTACCAACATATCGAAATCTTTGCCAGCTTCAATCAATGCTTGAGCTACACGATAAGTGTGTGCAGGATTAACATTCTTATCCATATCCCCCGTCACAAGCATCAGATGCCCTTTCAGATTCTTGGCAATCTCTGCATTAGACTTCACACTGAATTTGTACTCATATTCTTTCGTTTCGTTGCCCAAGCTGTCTTTCACAACCTTTTCAACTTCTTTCACGCCATTATAGCATTCGCCCCAACCACGATTATAGATACTATTATCATGATTCCCGGAACAGGAAACGGCAGCCGTATAAAAGTCCGGATAAGTGAATATAGCAGCTGCAGCCATAAATCCGCCACCTGAGTGCCCGTATATACCTACTTTCTTGCCATTGATAAACGAGTGGCGTTGAGCCAACTGTTCGATTGCATATTTATCATCTGCAAGGGGATAATCGCGCATATTGCCATAACCGTAGCGATGATAAGCTTTACCACGCATCGGAGTATCCCCTCTATGTCCTACAGTAATGACAATAAAACCTAGCTGTGCCATACGGGTACAATAGCTGTCATCCAATGTAAAGTTAGTAGGTACAAAGCCGAAATAAGGACCAGGATAAACGACTGAAATAATTGGATATTTCTTTTCAGGATTAAAATCAGACGGCTTCCACATCACTCCATATAAGTCGGTAATATTATCTGCTGCCTTTACAACAAAACGTTCCGGCTTTTTCCAACCCGATGCATAGACTAAGTCCAAGTCAGGTTTTGCCAACTCCATTATCACTTTGCCTTTTCTATCTTTCAGCATGATTTTAGGCTCCATGTCAACTCTTGAATATGTATCGATATAGTAATTATGAGATTTCAAGAAATTCACATTATGCTGCCCATCTTCTGTACTTAATGGAGTAACTCCTTCTTTGTCAATATCAACTTCGAAAAGCATATAATAGAAAGGATTTACTTTCTTATCTTTTCCATATCCATACAGATAAACTTTGCGTTTCAGTGTATCAATAGAATTAATGTAGCCTGTTACCCATTCACCAGAAGTCATCACATTCTTGAGGTTTCCATCGCCATCATAATGATAATAATGTCCCCAGCCAGTACGCTCTGAACGGAACAAAATATCCTTACCATCGTTCAAGATTGCCACATTACGAGCATGAGGATCACGATACGGTTTATCTTCTTCATGAATGATCTCCTTTACTTCCAAAGTTGAGAGATTAACCGAGCATACATCTACTTCATCCCAAGTACGTTTAGTGCGTTCAAAAAACAAATATTTGCTATCTGAGGTAACATGAAGAGGCATTACATACTGGTCTTTCCATTTTTCTACCTTCGCTTTCTTTGCCGTTTTTTCTACAATATCAATAATCGTCAAATCATTTTGAGTAACATATTTATCACCAGGGAACTCATATTTATATTTGACCAATGACGGTGAATCTTCTATTGAATTAATTACCCAAAAATCTCGTAATAAACGGTTATCATCACGCACTGCATATACATGGCGATTATCCGGACACCAGCGTGCTAGCGTCGGTACTTCTCCGTCTTCTGCAGGTTCGTAATCATCTTCACGAGCATATGAAAAGTCTTTCATACCATCCGTAGTCAGTTGCACTTCAGTTGTATCTACTCCCAGTGACTTATTTCCTTTCACATACAAATTATGATTCTTTGCATACAAAATATATTTCTTGTCAGGAGAAAAGTTCATCCAAGTATAGCTTGGGTCTGATGATTCTTTCTTCTCTTCTTTCTTCTCAACTATTGTCAGTTTACCCGTCAAACGATTATAACTATACTGCTTACCCTTATAATCGAACTCAAATGAACGTTGATCTTTTGAAAAAGTAATAGATGAAATGTCCAGTTTATTTTTATCCACCACGCCTTTGGTGAATTCACTTAACTGCATAGCCATCTTACTTTTGTCAAAAAGAGGTTCACGTTTTCCTGCAGCAGGCATCACATAATAGTAATCTTTACCAGCTGTCGTTTGAAAATCAAACCAGAAATTATCTGTATCATTGATTTCCCGCGGATAAATCGATAGACTATTATTAGATAATTTACCTCCTAAGGTAAATTCCTGAAACTCCTGTACCAACTCGTAATTGGCTAGTATTGTATCATGCTTGCCAGAGGCTTGTCCCCATCCTTGCAATGCAAAAATAAAAGACAAGCTGCCGACAATAAAAACTCGTTTTAATACCATAATGGCTATTTTATTACTATATGAATCACTTTTAAAGCTATTCTTCTAGAAAGAAAATGACATATAATCATCACCACTTCCCCATTTATAAAGGACATCTACAATTTCTCCAAAGTTCTTATTTTCTTCTGAAGTGGTTTCATTCGGGAATTGCTGTTTAAGAGAAACCGCCGTACACGTACCGTCTTTTAGTCTTGTTTCTACAACACTATATATATAAAAACTTCCGTCTTCCAAAGCAACCCCTAATTGCCCACTGTAAGGATACTTGTATTTACGTAAATTGGTGGTCACATCCATACCTGACAAGGTCTTGACAGCAGCAGGCAACGGCTCACCTAATGGCATCAAACTCCCTCTATATTCCACATCTCCATAAGAATCCCATCCGTATTGATAATAATAAAGCTGGTTTCCGCTGGCAATAACCACATAACGTTTATTTCCAAAATTAGCCATACCACGATAATCATTGATAACTCCTAAAGGAGCCTCATAATACCAACCATCCATACAACTAACGGATCTGCTATCTGCCTCTAACCCGAAATAACGCAATTCATATACTGATGTAGCTTCATCTTTCAGCAAAACCGTCCAAAAAGGATAAGCCATTGTAAAATCATTCCCTCCATCATATGGAGCTGGCAATGCATCTACCACTGTCTTTTTTATATTTGAGAAGTGATCTTCACCACTCGGATCGGCAATATTATACATATTCCCACTTTCAGAACTAGTCATTTCGCCGATAGCTGAACTCTCACTTCCAGCTACATCACCCACATCCAAAATGCCCACTAATGAATTATCTTCTTTTGTCAACGCAAGCATCACATTCGTATAATAGTAATTAAACTTATAGGCTTGGAACAAGCGACTGAATCGGGTTTCATTATTTAATCCTATAGACATATAGGTACCTGCATGAAAATCAGCCGCATCTGCCTTTTTTTCCCAATAAATTAGTCCATTCTTATCCAACAATGCCTTAGCCGTATAAGTCATGGCAGCTTCTATCGGAGAAAAATGAGCAGGAATATCCCCACGGAACTCTTCATCTGTGTACACTTCACGTTCCAGCGTATTGCCATTAAGCTCCACCCAGCGATCTTGTTTCACTACCAATTCATCGTATACGCTAATACCGTACTGAAGATTATAATCTATATAACCAATGTTATTCATCAATCCTTTCGGATTTGATCCCAAATTGGAAACGACATCACGCTTCACTATATGATAAACCAATGAATCACGAGTAAAGGTTTCCCCATTATACGTTACCTGATAATGTTGTGTTGTAGGTACAATGAAATGAAGCACAGAACGTCCGCCTTCATCCGACAGAATAGTCCATCCACGTTGAAACATAGACATCACCTTAATAATCGTAGATTTTCCGAACTGGACCCCCGACTTATTGTCGGTCACTGCAAATGTCACTTGATACGTACCGCTTTTGTCGGCTTTAAATGTATAAGTGGCACCACTTTCACCTGTCTGCAACTGTTTGTCTATGTACCATTCGTAGCTGACGTCGGGCGTAATGCTGTCTATCGTAAACTTAAATGTAGGCGCCAATACCAATTCGTCTCCCTCTATCAAGTTATATCCAGAATTGATATTCTCAATATTGAAATTACCACCTTGTAAGTCATTAATCTGCTTGTAGTTATAATTATTGTCATCATCCAAACAACCGGACATAACTCCGACAAAAACAGCCATCACTGCATATATTCCTAATTTTTTCATACTTTGCAATTTTATAGTTATCCTGCCACTTCCACAGTAATCACATTTCCATGCTCATCTTTCTCCCAATCTTCCTTTTTCTTTCCTTCGTTCATCTGCTTCAAGGTATTCTTCAGTCTTAATGAATATTTACGTAATACTTGCTTGTTCTTTCCATCGAACACCATATCATCTTTTTTCAACTCGTCCAAAAACATCTGATACTTCCTTTCCGAATATTCACCTAGATAAAACCAATCGACCGAGTTCCCCGGATTAGATTCTGACCCTGCATCAATCACCGACCACCAGTGAGGTTTAAACAAACGATCGGTAACAGTAATAAAAGCACGAGAATATGAATGGTCACCTTGCTTCACCCCATTTGCCTCCACTACCTGCAATGCCAATATTTTCGTTTCTTTCTCCAGCATTGGGGCATTCTTCAGTATCACATAAATGGTATCCGTGAGCAATCCCTTTCTAATCCTACAGTCTGTAGGCAGCACATATAAGTCGGCAGGCAAGGTTGTATATTCTGCATCTACACTTACATTAAAATGTAAATCATCTTCCTGTATTTGCCCGTAGACAGAGACTTCTATCGGTATTTCGGCATCCTCACCCTCATTATACATTTTAAAAGATACTGTAGTCGTGTCTTTTGTCATATCATTAGCAAATCTCAAATAGGCTGTATCGTTACTGTTGACCAGCAATCCCTTCTCTTCACACGAAACGAGCATCAGATCTGCAATACAAATCAACGCTCCCCATATAGCATATTTTATCTTCATTTTCATTTCTCTTAAATAGTTATTATGAAAATATTCCTTATATTTAAATATTTGATTCCGAATCAGGTTTCGGCAATACCACATTCTCATCAGTCGGCAAAATATCACTACTATAATAAGAGCTGGCGGGGATCAATCTATTCAACCGTTTATACATATAGAATATCTGCCCTTCACCTAGAAATTCACGACGGGCATCATTTACCAACAAATCTATAAACTCCGATTTATTTGTCACATTATCAAACTTCTTTGATATCCCTCTTCCTTTTTTCACCAATTCCAAATAGCCTCGTGCTTCTTTGGGTTTGGTATCAAAAATCGCTTCAGCAGCAATGTAATACACCTCAGACATACGTATCATAGGGAGCATACGGTTATTTGTTTTCCCTTCATTTGTACTCTCTGTCTGTTTGTTATACTTCAATGTGCGATAATAAAACCCATAATACTTCTCTTCCAATTGATACTTAAACCGCCAGTCGCTATTTATTTCATCCCCATACAGTTCTTTCGCAACATCACCATCAAGACACAAATAATTCTCCTCACTGGCACCATCGGAACCATGATTTATTTCCTGATCCCATTCCACCAACTCCTTTGAAGAATAGAGCCCGAAAATAATATCATTATACATCTTCATATTTCCATTCCTAAAGCCAGACGAATTAGTTGAAGCCTCGAAATAGCCGGTTTTATTTTCTTCATCAATGATTTTCTTGGCTTCTGCATAAGCCTCTGCATTCTTTCCCGCATACAAGAAAACACGAGCCAACTCCGCCGTTACCGCATAATAATTCAGGCGATAGCCTCTGCTTTTTGCAAACAGGCTCTCTGAAACCGTTTCGATATTGAATCTAGCGTTCGCCCCCATACTAGATGTTGCATCCACTTCCTTCAGAATGCGCTGTGCTTCCTTCAAATCAGCAATAATCTGTTCCAAACAATAACTAACAGTTTGATGGTTGTTGACATAGCTAGGATAAACATTAACATAAGGAATGAAAGTACGATCATCTTTCCCGAAACCAACAGATGAAGGAGATGGAGCATAAATACGAAGCAAATCAAATTGTATAAATGCGCGCAATCCGATAGCCTCACCCAAAATCATCTGCCGCTCACCATCAAGTCCACTAAAGAGATTAGGGTCAGCTTTGGCGGCCTGTTGAGCCAATTCATTACAATTGGCAACCACATTCCAAGCAGCATTCCACATGGCATCTGTGACAGGGACTAATTCTGTATTTTTAAACTGAAGCGCTGCCATATTTCTCATAGCTGTTCCACCACCTATACTTGGAGCTTGATCTATATAATAAGACTGCGCCCAGGCATCCATAATGCCCCAAGTAAGGTTACTTCCATACAAATTGAAAGTAGCCATCTTCCGGTAAATACCGTTCGTTGCCGTACGGAAACCATCACCAGAAGAGAACAAATATTCCTCCTTTATCTCATCAGAAGGATAAAGGTCAAGCCAATCTGAACACGAAGAGAGTGTCAAGACTACAAACGCAAAAGAAACAAACGTAGTATATATTTTTCGTATCATAATGGTATACTTAGAATTGTGCTTTAATAGAGAAATCAACCGTCCATGACTTCGGGTAACTTAAACCTCGCTCCTGACGGATAGAATTCCAGTTAATAAAATCGCGTGTACTTGCTTCCAATCGGAGCATATTCATTCCCAAATACTTCTTTATCCATTCCCGATTGAAATCATAGCTTAAAGTTAATGCACTCAAACGCAGATAAGCCTTATCCTGAACGAAGCGTGAAGTCGGCATAGTGGCACTATCGGCATTTTTAATATCTTTAAACTGCGCAATATCTCCCGGCTGTTTCCATCTGTCGGTCAACACACGCAAGTCTACGTTTTGATATTGTATTCTGGCATTCTCCACCCGATCTACCAAAGTCTGATTATACTCCTGCCCGCCCCATTCGTATTGGAAAGCAGCAAATAAGCTCCATTGTTTATAAGCAGCATTAAATCCGATAGAGCCATTGAATTTAGGTTCAGTATTACCAACAGCCACTTCTTGAGTGGCATTCCATGTGTCGGACACACTACCATCACGGTTTAAGAATATTTCCTTACCTGTAGTAGGATCAATACCCAAAGATTTCACAGCCCAAATGGAAGTAAGTGACTGTCCTTCCTCATATTGAGAAATTGGTACTCCATATTTAGAATTATAGCGGCCATACTCTTCATTCACTATATTCTCATAGAATTCTTTTACTCGCTGATTGTAGGCACGTTGAGAATCAGAAATTTTTAGAATCTTATTCTTGTTGTGTGCCATATTTCCCCATAACGCCACCAACCAGTCACGATTACGGAATACTTCGCCACGTACCTGCAACTCAAATCCCTGATTCAGTACTTCACCCATATTGTCTTTATAACTAGAGAAGCCGGAAGTTTGAGACAGGCTGACATCGTTCACCAAATCAATTGTTTTATCATGATAATAATCTGCATCCACTGTCAAACGCCGATTCAAAAATTGCATTTCAATACCTACATTAAACTTATCAGTCTTTTCCCAAGTCAAGTTGTTATTTCCCAAAGCTTTCAACACTGCGCCAAAACCTGTTGCATACCATTCATCAAAAAGCGCTTCGTACATAGTCGTAGCAGCATAAGCTGGAAAACTAGCTTTACCAGTCCGGCCATACGATGCACGTACCTTCAATTTGTTAACTATCTCATTTCCTTTTAGAAACTCATAATTATGAATGTTCACCCCCAAACCTCCGGAGAAGAACGGTGCCCAGCGTTGCTTGGAGCCAAAATCAGATGACCCATCAAAACGAACAGAGAAATCAGCCAAATAAATATCATTCCATGTATAGTTTCCGGTAGCCCATGCACTGACCATGCGTGAAGTACCTTCGGTACGTGACGGCTTTTCATATATTTCGGCTGCATAATTCGATGAATGGAATTGTCCACTCGGGAATCCGCGGTAATGAACGTTTGTCGCATCTGATGAACCAGAAGATGCCTCCCATGCCACAGACAGATTTAAATTATGTTTATTGAAAGAACGTGTATAATATAAAGCTGCATTTGCATTCCAATTCAAACTATTTCCATCATCCACATAGAGGTCACCCAAGTTATGTCCACCTTCATTAGGAGCAGCCGTGGTTTTTGAAGACAGCGGGTCGATAAACCGTTCTCCACTAGAATATTTACGGTTCACACTAAATTGACCTCTAACAGTCCAGTAATCGGTCAGATACCAATTCAAACTCAAATTATTGGATACTTCATCATAAGCACTCCAAGTATAATTGCCAAGAGTCGCTTCGTATAGTGGGTTGTTAGCCTCGCGTAAATTGCTATTCTTCGAGAAGCTCAACCTTTTTCGCAATGTCCCGTCATCATTATAAGGTGTATCATAGGGTTGCAAAATGGTATAGTCACTAAACGAACCATAAGGCGACTCTTTCGATTTAGAATGAGTGAACGATACAGTGTTCTTCACTTGCAAAGACTTCATACGATAATCCAGAGAGAAACCAACACTATAGCGATCACGTCCTGACCCCTTCATCACACCATTCGCTGCATTGTAAGAAGCATCTACACCCCAACGCAAGTTTTGCGTACCTCCCTCTATAAAGAGGCTGTGTTTATGGTCGAATGCATTTCGTAGAGGCAGTACCATCCAATCAGTATCCACACCACGTTGAATTTGTGCAAATCTCTTATTATAATCAAGAATTTGATTTTCCATGTTACTATTATCGAAAAGTCCGGCAAGGCGTTCCATCTCCAGTTTTTCTGAAGCATTTGCCAGATTATAGTCGCTCAAGTCGGGCATTTCCACCGTACCTGTAAAGTTGTAAGAGACACGCACTTCACCTGGTTTCGGAGTGACGGTAGTGATAACTACCACACCGTTAGCGGCACGCGAACCGTAAATAGCGGTAGCTGCAGCATCTTTTAGGATGGTCATGCTCTCTATGCGGCTGGGATCTAAGTCGTATACCTTTTCGATGCTAACTTCAAATCCATCCATAATGAATGTAGGCAGATTGGGATTATTTTCCAGATTCGATTTAGACAATTGATTCTTATCCAAATCTCTGGTACCTACCCCTGAACGTCCACGAATATACATTTCAGGCAATGCGTTCGGATCGGAACCAAACTGCGTATTGCTCATCAAACGAAAAGAAGGGTCGAATGACTGCATGGCATCCAGAACATTGGTTTGCGATACCTTACGCAACTCATCACCTGTTATTTGGGTAGAACTACCAGTAAAGCTTGATTTACGAACATTGCTATATCCGGTTACAACTACATCCTCTAATGTCTTCACATCATCCAACATAGTAATCTCAAGCATCTTCTTACGTGTAGCATCTACCTGAAGAGTCTGTTTCTTCATACCAATAAAAGAGATTTCCAAAGTCACCTTATCATCCTTAACATCCAAAGTAAACTCACCTTCAATATTAGTAGAAGTACCCGTACGAGTACCTTTTACGATGATGCTGGCTCCTGGAATCGGTTCCTTATTCGAATCAATAACCGTACCACGGATACGATTATCACGCTTCTCGGCCTGCAATTTACGAACAACAACAATACCGTCTTTCACCACATAATCAAATCCCTGGGGATTTAAAATCAACTTTAGAGCGACTTCCCATTTCTCATTTTTTGCATTAATTGATACGGGAGGAACTCCTTTAAACATTTGTGAATTATACAACATATTCACTCCTGTTTGTTTCTTCACTGCATCCAAAACAGTCTCAATAGAGACATTGTGCAGGTTTAAAGTTACCGTCTTATCCTGTGACGGTAGAGCCCATGTGCTAAATGTGCAACACACTGCCACTAAAAAACATAGTAGCCATCGTTTTTCTCTCATAAATTAATGATTAAACTTTACCTAATATTCTATTTATTCTTACTCTTTCATTCCATCGTATATCAGCACTTTCCGGCCACTGATTTTATAAGTCAGATCGCCTGTCAGTTCCAAAGCATCCAAGAAAGAATTGATCGTTCCGTAACGTTTCAAACTGCCACTGTAAGTTATGTCGCGTAGATCCGGTGTTTCATAATAAATCTGTATATCATACCAGCGTTCGAATGTCTCCATAATCTCCCCTAAAGAACGGTTTTTAAAGTTGTACACACCATTTACCCAACCGATATACTCATCCAGATCGACTGTACGTTTCTCTGTGCCATTGGCAGAAACTACTGCTTGTTCACCCGGCTGAAGAGTTACCGTTCCGACATTCGGTGCAGAAAATTGAACTTTTCCATGTACCAATGTAGTGTAACAAACGGAAGCATCGGTATAAGCATTCACATTAAACGCCGTACCAAGCACCATCACTTCGCCAAGATGAGTTTGTACCACAAACGGATGAGATTCATCCTGCACAACCTCAAAATAAGCCTCACCTTCCAGAGCTACAATCCTGCGTTTACCCACAAAGCGTACCGGATAAGTCAACTTAGAACCAGCATTCAAATGAACTGTTGTCCCGTCAGCGAGGACCACAGTATTTTCCCCTCCACGTGGTATGACTAGTTCATTTGATATTACCGGCTTCTCTACGACGCTTTTCTCTGTGTATTGTGTTGTGGCGGTCGGTTTATATGACAGCACTCCTTCCTTATATTTTACCTGAACGCCGTCTACTATTACGTTAACTTCTTTCTTATGTACATCAATAATGCTGCCATCGGGTAAAGTCAATTGTGCCTGTTGAACTCCCGGCTGAATCAATGGTCTGCTTTCCTCTTCAATCGAACCATAATTCGACATATAGAAAGATAAACCGATTACTAAAACAACAGCTGCTGCAACAGACCACCAAATCCGGAAAGCACGAGACTTCTTTATTACCTCCGGTTCCGTTTGTCCGATTTTCTGAAGGAAAGATTCATAGGCTTTCTTTGATGAATAATTTTTATATTCTTCAAATGCAACTCTTAATGTCTCACCATTCTGCAATTGTTCATACACTTTTTGTAAGTCCGGGCATTCCGCCAATCGCTTTTCAAGCTCTTGCTGTTCCGATTCATTAGCTTCTCCTAAAAGAGCTTTCTTCATTAAAGCGGCATCTTGATATACATTTTCGAACTTCTTCATCTTATTTTTCCTTTTTAAATCAAACAACTGTTTAATTTGCTTTATTATAGATATACATAACTCACAGAAAAGGGTGACAAAAAGATGATATTTTTTTGAGATAAGAATATAAAGGAGAGGAATTTAGAGGCAAAAATATAACATTATGTCACAATACAGAAGGAATCAGTTCGTTTTTAACAAAGAAAACAAATCTTAAGTAATCAATAAAAAGATAAAGATGTATCAAATTGACTTTTTATCTTTTTAGAGAAATAAACAAAGAATAATAGAATGAACAGAGTCGCCCAGCCTCTCACGAAGGAATTTATAGCTGCGTGTCTTTTGAGTTTTAACAGTATTGATACTTATTTCTAAACGTTCCGCTATCTCTTCCCATGTATGTCCTTCGATTCTCATTAAGATAATCCGGCGTTGCTCGGACGGAAGTTCTTCGATATAGCAATAGAGTTGCCGGATAATTTCTTCTTTCACCGTCAATGCATAAATCATATCTTCGTCCTCCACGCTTTCTTCTTCGGCTAAAGAATTCAATATGGTATCATGAATTTGATTATTGCGTATATATAATAAGGTATTATTATAGCAGGCACGATAAAGATAATTGGTAAGCTCTTTAATATCAGAAAAGGTACGCTTCCCTTCCCATACAGAAATAAAAACGTCTTGTACCAAATCTTCTACCGCATCGGGGACCGGCAATATCTTTGATACATAAACACATAAGGCAGTATAAAAACGATCGTAGAAATCGCCCCACATCTTTTCATCCTTCCGGTTTACTCCCGCTACTATAGTGTCAATTTTATCGTTCATACTGTCACATTACCTGCGAAAAAAGGAAACAGAATTCATAAAAATCGCCGTAACTACTTACTTTTGCGACATTTACGATTGCAAATATATTGTTTTTTTTCAAAAACGCAGACTTTGCCGGCTTACAAAATAGAAAATAAAAAAGTTCTTTCTCATACATAGAGATTTTTTCACTTTCATCTTTCATCTATCACCAGACTTCTTGAAACAGTTTATTCATAGTACTTTCAAGCATGGTGATAGATTGCCGGTAACCTATCACCTTATCTATCATCTATCACCACCATTTATCGCTCTGATTTCTTGGTTTTTCCCTTCAATTTTACCGGGAATCTTGTCCTATGATAGCTACCAGACTTTATTTTTTTGATTTCAAATATGAGTCAGACAAGAGAAATGCTGACAAAACAATCGTAAGCTATAGAACGGCGATTCGTATCCCACAAGACGACAATCTGTTTCATGCTTTGAAACACTCTGTTTCATTACGGGAAACACTTTGTTTCACACCGAGAAACGAATCGTTTCAAACCTTGAAACAAACTGTTTCAAATAGGGTTGAAACTAATTGGATCCAGGCAAATAACAAATTGCCCCAAAAGAAACTCGAACGAGCTTACCATACAGTTCAAATGAAAAGCAAAAGAAAATAATAGTTGGAAATAAAAGGGTACAAAAAAAGAGCGAATCATTCCGCTCCACCTTTAAAGAATCCCCATAAATGGGATTCTTCTTTTTCTTCATCTTTCATTTACTCTTTACCTGAAAACATCTTTCTCCTAATACCTAATCAAAACAATCTTTTTCCTAAAAACTAATCTTAAAATCTAATACCTTAATTTTATAAACTAATACCTTTTAATTATTACCTTTTTCTAATACCTAAAATATAAGTAGTTTCACAACTACACTGCAAAGGTATAGCTGTTTACGAAAACAGCAAAAGCCATCATGCAAAAAATTACATTCAGACTTATTTTTTTGACTTATGTCAAGACGTAGGGTAGATTTTGAGTGTAAACCTCACGTTTATTCCCACAACAATCCGTCTTTTCAACAAATTTCTCCTTTTTACTCTCTAGTTGCATTCATAATTGAGCGAGCACACAACTAACAAAAAGAAAGCAAAACAGGGAATTTAAAACACAATCTATTACCATTCTATTCAAAAACATACAATCACAAAAGCCAAAAAGCCACCTATTTTCGAACAATCTGCCTATTTCTAACCCAAAATTACGGCGATTTTTTCAGTCAAGCCGGATTCCTCCCCGGATTTTCAGAAGCAAAAACAGCTTGAAGATACAAGTCTCGCAACTTTTCCGTAACTTTGCAGCGTTTGATAATAAATAAGATAGGAATGGATTTTAAGTACGACGTAATTGTAATTGGTGCCGGACATGCTGGTTGTGAAGCAGCGGCAGCCGCTGCTAATTTAGGTTCCAAGACTTGTCTCATCACTATGGACATGAACAAGATTGGGCAGATGAGTTGCAACCCGGCTGTAGGAGGAATCGCCAAAGGACAAATTGTACGTGAAATAGATGCACTGGGTGGACAAATGGGATTGGTGACAGATGAAACAGCCATTCAGTTCCGAATTCTAAACCGTTCGAAAGGCCCTGCCATGTGGAGTCCCCGCGCCCAATGCGACCGGGCTAAGTTCATCTGGTCCTGGCGGGAGAAACTGGAAAATACACCCAACCTTCATATCTGGCAAGATACGGTATGCGAACTGCTCGTTGAAAACGGTGAGGTTACCGGATTGGTCACTGCGTGGGGTGTCACTTTCAAAGCGAAATGCGTTGTGCTCACCGCAGGAACTTTCCTCAACGGACTGATGCACGTAGGTCGCCATCAATTACCGGGAGGAAGAATGGCCGAACCGGCTTCTTATCAATTGACCGAATCCATCGCCCGTCACGGCATCACCTATGGAAGAATGAAAACCGGTACTCCAGTACGAATCGATGCACGCAGCGTTCATTTTGACCAAATGGAAACACAAGCCGGCGAATGTGACTTCCACAAGTTCTCTTTCATGAATACCAGCACGCACCACTTAAAGCAACTTCAATGCTGGACATGCTACACTAATGAAGAAGTACATCGGATTTTGCGCGAAGGTTTGCCCGATTCTCCCCTATTCAACGGACAGATACAAAGTATCGGACCCCGCTATTGCCCGAGCATCGAAACCAAGATTGTTACTTTCCCCGATAAAAACCAGCACCAGTTATTCCTGGAACCGGAAGGAGAAACAACACAAGAGTTATATCTTAACGGATTCTCTTCTTCACTTCCGATGGAAATACAAATTGCGGCACTGAAACAAATCCCGGCTTTCAAAGATCTGGTTATCTATCGTCCGGGATATGCTATCGAATATGATTACTTCGATCCGACCCAATTAAAACATACGTTGGAATCGAAGATTATCAAAAACCTATTCTTTGCCGGACAAGTAAACGGCACTACCGGATATGAGGAAGCAGGAGGACAAGGATTGATAGCCGGCATCAATGCGCATATCAACTGCCACGGCGGAGAAGCATTTACTCTAGCTCGCGACGAAGCATATATTGGCGTATTAATCGACGATTTGGTTACCAAAGGTGTGGATGAGCCCTACCGTATGTTTACCTCCCGTGCAGAATATCGCATTTTGCTTCGCATGGACGATGCAGATATGCGCCTGACAGAAAAAGCATTTAAACTTGGATTGGCAAAGGAAGATCGCTATCAATTGGTAAGAAGCAAGAAAGAAGCTGTGGAACAAATCGTCTCTTTCGCACGCAACTATTCGATGAAACCGGCATTAATTAATGATGCTCTCGAAAAGATAGGAACTACTCCCCTACGTCAGGGATGCAAGTTGATAGAAATTCTAAACCGTCCGCAGGTGACAATTGAGAATATAATAGAACATGTTCCGGCGTTTCAACGGGAACTGGAGAAAGCGACAAGTTCGGATCAAGATCGAAAAGAAGAGATTCTCGAAGCGGCTGAAATTTTAATCAAGTATCAAGGATACATTGACAGAGAACGAATGATTGCTGAAAAGCTGGCACGCTTGGAGAGCATAAAGATCAAAGGAAAATTTGATTATTCCACCATTCAGTCCCTATCCACCGAAGCTCGGCAAAAGTTGGCAAAGATAGATCCGGAGACGATTGCGCAGGCGAGCAGAATTCCGGGAGTCTCTCCAAGTGACATCAACGTACTGCTCGTGCTTTCGGGACGATAGGCGGTAACGTTTCACGTGAAACAAATCATTTAAAGAAACGATATAATTCAATGATTATGAGCAAAGAAACACTAATCAAAAGTATTCGGGAAGTACCCGATTTTCCGATCCCCGGAATCCTATTCTACGATGTCACCACCCTATTCAAAGATCCATGGTGCCTGCAAGAATTATCAAACATCATGTTTGATATGTATAAGGATAAAGGGATCACCAAAGTAGTAGGAATAGAATCAAGGGGCTTCATCATGGGACCGATTTTAGCCACCCGCCTGAACGCCGGTTTCATTCCTATCCGCAAGCCCGGCAAGCTCCCTGCAGAAACGATTGAAGAAAGCTATGACAAGGAATACGGAAAGGACACCGTGCAAATTCACAAAGACGCACTGGATGAGAATGACGTAGTTCTATTACACGACGACTTGCTGGCAACAGGAGGCACAATGAAAGCGGCTTGTGAATTGGTGAAAAGATTAAAGCCTAAAAAGGTATATGTAAACTTCATCATCGAACTGAAAGAACTGAATGGAAAATCAGTATTCGGAGACGACGTAGAAGTAGAATCGGTATTGACTTTATAAAGGATTTGCATCTATTTGCAGCGAATATGTCAAAAGTAAGCAGCTAGCGATCTCTCATACCTAACGATTATGAATGTAGAACCGGAAAGCAAAAGCAAAACCAATGAATATCTGAAAGGGATTGTAGCCAACCTTCCCGAGAAACCGGGTATTTACCAATACCTGAATACGGAAGGAACGATTATATACGTTGGAAAGGCAAAAAATCTAAAGAAAAGAGTCTATTCTTATTTCAGCAAAGAGCATGAGCCGGGAAAGACACGAGTACTGGTCAGTAAAATCGCTGATATTCGCTATATCGTAGTCAACACAGAAGAAGATGCGTTATTGCTGGAGAATAATCTGATAAAGAAATATAAGCCGCGCTACAACGTTCTGTTAAAGGACGACAAGACCTACCCTTCTATTTGCGTGCAGAATGAATACTTTCCGAGAGTCTTCAAAACAAGAAAGGTTATCAGGAACGGCTCCTCTTATTATGGCCCGTACAGTCACATTCCATCAATGTATGCGGTATTGGACCTGATAAAGCATTTATATCCCTTGCGCACATGCAATTTAAACCTAAGTCCGGAAAACATACGGGCGGGCAAATTTAATGTATGTCTGGAATATCATATAAAAAACTGCGCCGGGCCATGCATCGGTCTGCAATCACAGGAGGATTATCTCAAAAACATAGATGAAATCAAAGAAATCCTGAAAGGGAATACACAAGATATCAGTCGTATGTTGCTGGAAAGGATGCAGACGTTGGCTAGCGAAATGAAGTTTGAAGAGGCGCAGAAAGTGAAAGAGAAATATCTTCTGATAGAGAGTTACCGCTCCAAATCAGAGGTAGTAAGCTCCGTATTGCACAATATCGATGTATTCTCAATCGAAGAAGACGAGTCGAACTCTGCTTTCATCAATTATCTGCACATCACAAACGGCGCCATCAATCAGGCTTTCACGTTCGAATATAAAAAGAAGCTGAACGAATCAAAAGAGGAACTTTTGACGCTTGGTATTATTGAAATGCGGGAACGCTATAAAAGCCAGTCCAGAGAGATTATAGTGCCTTTTGAACTCGATTTGGAGTTAAACAATATCGTATTTACCGTTCCACAGCGGGGAGATAAGAAGAAATTGCTGGATCTTTCGGTTCTAAACGTGAAACAGTACAAGGCCGACCGCCTAAAACAGGCGGAAAAGCTGAATCCGGAACAAAGGAGTATGCGTTTAATGAAAGAAATTCAGCAAGAATTGCATTTGGAAAGGCCGCCGCTGCAAATCGAGTGTTTTGATAACTCAAACATACAGGGTTCTGATGCCGTGGCAGCTTGTGTTGTATTTAAGAAGGCCAAGCCATCAAAGAAAGATTACCGGAAATACAATATAAAGACGGTTGTAGGGCCTGATGACTATGCTTCCATGAAAGAGGTCGTCAGAAGGCGTTATCAACGCGCTATCGAAGAGAATTCTCCTCTACCCGACCTGATTATCACTGATGGTGGAAAAGGTCAAATGGAGGTCGTCAGAGAAGTCGTTGAAGACGAACTGAATCTGGCTATTCCTATTGCCGGACTGGCAAAGGATAACCGCCACCGCACATCGGAACTGCTTTTTGGATTTCCTCCGCAGACGATTGGCATCAAACAGCAAAGCCCATTATTCCGTCTGCTGACACAGATTCAGGATGAAGTACACCGTTTTGCTATTAGTTTCCATCGTGATAAACGCAGCAAAAGACAAGTTGCGTCCGCACTGGATAATATCAAAGGTATCGGAGAAAAGACAAAAACAGCACTTTTGAAAGAGTTTAAGAGCGTAAAACGAATAAAAGAAGCCTCTTTTGAGGAGATTGCCGTTATCATCGGAGAAGCGAAAGCCAAGACCGTAAAAGAGGGATTAAGCAATGAATCATCAAAAAATGAATAAGAAGCCGGCGGAGTGGAGCCAGTTATCTTCCTATCATTTTTAGGCGCGGATTACACAGATTGCACGGATTTCACGGTTAAATTACTAAAAACCGCGTTATCCGTGCAATCTGTGTAATCCGTGCCTAAATAATAAGCCATTAAAGCTTTCGGCAAAACCTTATAATATTTTCCTGTCAACACACCGTTTTCTCTTTCGAATTTTGTAAATTTGCCTTTCCTAACCACGAAATAGAATAAATAACAATGCGAATAGTTATACAACGGGTAAGCCATGCGTCAGTAACCATTGAAGGACACTGCAAATCGTCCATCGGAAAAGGGATGCTGATATTAGTTGGCATCGAAGAATCAGACGGGCAGGAAGACATCGACTGGCTCTGCAAAAAGATAGTAAATCTACGTATCTTCGACGATGAAAATGGGGTGATGAACAAGTCTATTTTAGAAGATGGAGGCGAAATTTTAGTTATCAGCCAGTTCACGCTACACGCTTCTACCAAAAAGGGAAATCGCCCCTCCTACATCAAAGCTGCCAAACCGGATATCTCTATCCCACTCTACGAGCAATTCTGCAAAGATTTAAGCGGTGCACTGGGAAAAGAAATAGGCACAGGAATCTTCGGAGCAGACATGAAAGTTGAACTTTTAAACGACGGTCCTGTTACTATATGCATGGATACCAAAAACAAAGAATAGATATTCCATACTAATCATTAATCACTAATCATTAAAAAAATGACTCTGGAAGAAGCACAGAAACAAGTGGACCAATGGGTGAAAACATACGGTGTCCGCTACTTCAGCGAGTTGACCAATATGGTAGTCCTGACGGAAGAAGTAGGAGAACTGGCCCGTGTCATGGCCCGCAAATATGGCGACCAATCCTTCAAGGAAGGAGAAAAAGACAACATAGATGAAGAGATAGCAGACGTCTTATGGGTGCTTCTCTGCATCGCCAACCAGACGGGAGTAGACATCACTGACGCTTTCCGGAAAAGCATGGAAAAGAAAACGAAACGAGATAATAAAAGACATATCAACAACCCAAAACTGAAAGATCATGGAAGAGAATAACTCACAGCCCAACAAGTACAAGGCCGCATTGGCAAAGTATAATACCAATCTGAGCGATGCAGATATTCAAGCTCGCGTAGCTGAATTGATTGAGAAAAAAGTGCCGGAGAACAACACGGAAGACGTTAAGAAATTCCTGTTCAACTGCATTGATCTGACCACCCTGAACAGTACGGACAGCGACGAAAGCGTGATGCACTTTACTGAAAAAGTCAATCAGTTTGACGACGAATATCCTGATCTGAAAAACGTAGCAGCCATCTGTGTGTACCCCAACTTTGCAGCCATCGTTAAAAACACGCTGGAAGTAGACGGAGTCAATATCGCCTGTGTATCAGGAGGTTTCCCCTCTTCACAGACATTCATTGAAGTGAAAGTGGCAGAAACAGCACTGGCCATTGCAGACGGTGCAGACGAAATAGATATTGTGATTTCCATCGGCAAGTTCCTTAGCGGAGACTACGAAGGAATGTGCGAAGAAATACAGGAACTAAAAGAAGTTTGCAAGGAACACCACCTTAAAGTAATCCTCGAAACAGGCGCATTAAAGAGTGCTTCCAACATCAAGAAAGCCTCTATCCTATCCATGTATTCGGGCGCAGACTTCATCAAGACATCTACCGGAAAGCAGCAGCCTGCCGCAACGCCGGAAGCCGCTTACGTGATGTGTGAAGCTATCAAAGAATACTATCAGAAGACAGGAAACAAGATTGGGTTCAAACCGGCAGGTGGTATCAACACCGTTAACGATGCGATTATTTACTACACTATTGTAAAAGAACTATTAGGTGAAGAATGGCTGGATAATCAACTGTTCCGCTTGGGAACCAGCCGTTTAGCCAACCTCCTCCTTTCCGACATCAAAGGCGAAGAAATCAAGTTCTTCTAAAAATTAAAGGCTACATTAGCAATCAAATACGCCTTACCGCGCGACTCCCGTATCACGGGAATCGACGCGGTATTTTTTATTTAAGAAAAACTAAAGATAGTTACTGGGCAATTCGGAAAAATAATTATCTTTGTAAATGGTTTAGCGATGAAAATATAGCTAATTAGTTATATTAGAGAACGTTTCATTTATTACCAGTTCCTGGAATTCGGCAAAATTCAAAGTTATGAATGGTAATAAGCAAACGGGTCTCACGCACCTTCATGTATATAATTTTGTTATATATCGAATGGAGCGTGGGACTGTTGCTTGTATACTCATAACGGCTTGCCGAAGCCTCAGGAAAATACATGGCAACAGTTCTCACGCTTTTCATGAACTTTATGGAGGTATTAAGGATGGACGCTTACACGAGAACCTTACGATTCAATCACAACCCTCTGAATCTCATCCTCGGAACAGAGAAAAAGAAGGGACTACGCATCGGTTATATGGAAGCTGGACTGCAAGGCTTCTATCTCAACTCCATGGAGACCGGAGTCCATCCGCAAAAGCTATCCAGACTGCTGACAGAAGAGTTCCACTGCACCGATACCGAGTCCGTCACCGGATTATTCCAGTTCCTGATTAACGAAGGAGACAGGGTCTCCTACCAGATTATGCTCCCCTATCTGCTCTCCACAGAGAACATCAACGAGTTCGAAAGTATCATCCAAAAGCGCTTTTTCGGAGTAAAACGCTTCATTCAGCAAGGAAAGAATCTATACAAATTCGTGAAATATACAGAGGAAAGAAGAGACCCGATTATATGGATAAATGACTTAGAAAAAGGGATTATCGGATGGGACATGGGATTGCTTGTCAGCTTGGCGCGCGCCTCCCAAACATGCGGGCACATCAGCAAGGAACAAGCCTGGAAGTACATAGAACAAGCAGCCCAATTATGTTCGTTAGATCTTCATACAGCTGAAGAAATAGACAAGAGTTTCCTTTTAGGAAAAGCGATGAAATCGGGAAAGATAGAAGATTGGGATCGATTATTATCGTGCTATTCACTTCTGGGCAAGCACAGGAAGTAACTATTTTTCGCGGTCTACCACGTAATCCAAGTAAGCCCGGAGGGCTACACAAATATCAGATTCCGGCAAAGAAGCCAGTAAATCAAAAGCCTTTTGCTTATAGATATTCATCGTCTGAACGGCATATTCAATGCCCCCGTTTTCTTTGATAAACGAGATCAAATGGGCAATTTCATCGAGAGTAGCTGCACCCTCCTTTACCTTGATTGCCAATTCCTGCGCCTCATCGTTTTTTGTCGTGTTCAATACATACAAAGCGGGCAATGTCAGTTTACCTTCAAGCATATCATTACCTGTCGGTTTGCCAATCTCTCTATTATCAAAGTAATCGAAAATATCATCTTTTATCTGAAAGCAGATACCAATATATTCGCCCAACAAACGAGCTAGTTCGGCTTCTCCCTCCCCTACACCTACCGAAAAAGCGGCAGCTTTCGTACAGGCAGCAAAAAGAGCGGCAGTCTTCTTACGGATTACATCAAAGTAAACCTCCTCAGAAAAGCTATGATTACTTACATTTGAAAGCTGAAGCAACTCGCCGTCAGCAAGATCCTGCCCAAGAGTAGACACCAGTTGAATAATGCGGTGGCTGTTCGTCAGTTCGGCATGCACCAAACTGGTTGCCAGCAGATAGTCGCCCGTCAATACGGCTACTTTATTATTAAAGATAGCATTCACCGAGAGTTGTCCACGGCGTTCGGTACTTTCATCCACGACGTCGTCATGCACCAAACTGGCTGTATGAAGGAGTTCCAATGAAACAGCTGCATGAAGAGTGGAAGGACATACAGCACCATAAAGACGTGCCACCAGCAAAACAAGAATAGGACGCATCATCTTACCATTCCTCTGCCGTATGTGAGATACGACACTATCGAGCAATGCATTTGAACTGGAGAGAGAACTATCAAAAAGTTCTTTGAAGTCTCTTAGTTCTGCTTCAATCGGAGTTCTGATGAGTGAGATGCTGTCCATTAATTACACAATTTGAGCACAAAAGTAATAATAAAACGCTGAATACCGTATTTTTTTGTACTTTTACCATGAAAAATTAATTAAATCTATGGATTCAAGTAATAAATTATTTCTTTTAGACGCTTATGCACTGATATACCGGGCGTATTACGCCTTTATTAAGAACCCAAGAATCAATTCCAAAGGATTCAACACTTCAGCTATACTGGGTTTTGTAAACACCCTCGAAGAAGTGCTGAAAAAAGAGAATCCCACTCATATAGGAGTAGCCTTCGACCCTGCAGGACCTACCTTCCGCCACGAAGCTTTCGAACAATATAAAGCGCAGCGTGAAGAAACTCCGGAAGCGATCCGTCTTTCCGTACCTATTATAAAGGATATTATTCGTGCTTACCGCATCCCTATTCTGGAAGTTGCAGGCTACGAAGCCGACGACGTGATAGGTACGCTTGCCACCGAAGCCGGCCGCCAAGGTATCACCACCTATATGATGACTCCCGACAAAGATTACGGACAGTTGGTAAGCGACAAGGTATTTATGTACCGTCCCAAGCACACAGGAGGTTTCGAAGTGATGGGTGTTGAAGAAGTGAAAGCCAAGTTTGACATTCAGTCTCCGGCACAAGTGATTGACATGCTCGGACTGATGGGAGACTCTTCGGATAATATCCCCGGATGTCCCGGAGTAGGAGAAAAGACTGCTCAAAAACTGATTTCCGAATTCGGAAGCATCGAAAATTTATTAGAGCATACCGACCAACTGAAAGGTGCACTGAAAACAAAAGTGGAAACGAACCGGGAAATGATTACTTTCTCGAAATTCCTCGCCACGATTAAAATCGATGTGCCCATCCAACTTGAAATGGATTCTCTTGTCCGCGAAGAAGCAGACGAAGATTCACTTCGCAGTATTTTCGAAGAACTGGAATTTAGAACGCTCATCGATCGGGTACTAAAAAAAGAGGTTTCCGGAAATGGAATAACCTCCACTCCCGGAAGCAAAGTAGCCACCGGAAAAAGCGCCCCCTCTCCTCTTCCACTTTTCCCCGAAGAAGGAGGCGGAATACAAGGCGATTTGTTTGCGAATTTCACGCCCAATGAGCCGGATGAAGCAAAAAAATCGAATCTAGAGACGTTAGAATCGCAGCCACACAACTATCAACTCATTGATACAGAGGAGAAAAGAAGAGTAATCATTCAAAAGTTACTTACATCAAAAATTCTCTCGTTAGATACGGAAACCACCGGAACCGAACCAATGGATGCCGAATTGGTCGGAATGAGTTTTTCCATTGCCGAAAATGAAGCATTTTATGTTCCTGTTCCATCAGATCGGGACGAAGCGTTAAAAATCGTAAAAGAGTTCCGCCCGGTCTTCGAAAATGAGAATTCGTTAAAAGTCGGACAGAATATCAAGTACGATATGATCGTTCTTCAAAATTATGGTGCAGTAGTAAAAGGTCCGCTTTTCGATACGATGATCGCTCACTATGTTCTTCAACCGGAGCTTCGTCATGGTATGGATTACCTGGCAGAAATTTATCTGCATTATCAGACCATCCATATTGACGAACTGATAGGCCCCAAAGGAAAGAATCAGAAGAACATGCGCGACCTCGACCCGAAAGATGTATATCTGTACGCTTGCGAAGATGCGGACATCACTCTGAAATTGAAAAACGTATTGGAGAAAGAGCTGAAAGAGAATGACGCCGAACGTTTATTCTATGATATAGAAATGCCTCTTGTTCCGGTATTAGTCAATATCGAACGGAACGGAGTATTGCTGGACACGGAAGCACTGCAACAATCATCCGCTCATTTCACCGCCCAGATGGAGCAAATCGAAAAAGAAATCTACGAACTGGCCGGTGAGACCTTCAACATCGCTTCACCCAAGCAAGTCGGCGAAGTCTTGTTTGACAAGCTGAAGATTATAGAAAAAGCAAAAAAGACCAAGACCGGGCAGTATGTCACCTCGGAAGAAGTGCTCGAAAGCCTCCGGCATAAACATCCTGTGGTAGAAAAGATTCTGGAACATCGCGGACTGAAAAAGCTATTGGGCACGTATATCGATGCGCTTCCCCTACTTATCAACCCACGCACAGGAAGGGTGCATACCTCTTTCAACCAGACTGTAACCGCTACGGGACGCCTTAGCTCAAGTAACCCGAATTTACAGAATATCCCTATCCGCGACGAGAATGGAAAAGAAATCCGTAAAGCATTCATCCCCGATGAAGGCTGCCTCTTCTTCTCTGCCGACTATTCGCAGATCGAATTGCGTATTATGGCACACCTTAGCGAGGATAAGAATATGATTGATGCTTTCCTTAGCAACCACGATATTCATGCTGCCACCGCTGCCAAAATCTATAAGATTGATCTGAAAGATGTAGATTCCGACATGCGCCGTAAAGCCAAGACTGCCAATTTCGGTATCATCTATGGCATATCCGTATTTGGTCTTGCCGAACGGATGAATGTAGACCGCAAAGAAGCCAAAGAACTAATCGACGGTTACTTTGAAACTTATCCGGGAGTGAAAGCCTATATGGACAAAAGTATTCAGGTGGCCCAGGAAAAAGGTTATGTAGAAACAATTTTCCACCGGAAACGCTTCTTGCCGGACATCAACTCCCGCAATGCCGTTGTACGCGGATATGCGGAACGAAATGCCATCAACGCCCCTATCCAGGGAAGTGCGGCAGATATTATAAAAGTAGCAATGGCACGTATCTATCAACGGTTCCAGGCCGAAGGAATACAAGCCAAAATGATCCTACAAGTACATGACGAATTAAACTTCAGCGTTCCTGTCAATGAAAAAGAGCGTGTAGAAGAAATTGTCATCGAAGAAATGGAGAAAGCATACCGCATGCACGTCCCCTTGAAAGCAGATTGCGGATGGGGCAAAAACTGGCTTGAGGCACATTAAACCATCAAGTGGATAAAGGCCACCTCAATAAGGAATTGCTATCTTTTAGATACTAATTGCGCAGGGAGACTCCACCCTATCCGGGGTTTCCGCTTACAAAATAGAAGCAAGTATAGATAATAACATTATTTAACTCATTATCCAGAAAGCTAGAAAAAGGAATCCTTTTTCGACGAAGTGATTCATTCTATATCCGGCAGATTGACTGCCGGATATTTTTTTGTCACCAATCTTGGCAAAAAGCAACCTATCCTCCGCCCCACCCATTGACATTTTGACAATATTTCATCTTCTAAAATGCATAAATACCAAATTAATATGTAGATTTGCAGCGTAAAACCAATACATTTGATAGACAAATGAAAGTATAACTCAAAACTTAAATAGCCATGAAAGCAAAAGTATCTTTAAAAATGTTCGTTTTATCTGCAGCTCTTCTTGTTGTATCGCTTGCTACTTCTGCACGTAGCTACGACAATCAATTGATTTATAATCCAATCGAAGAGAATGGTATGACAGTAGGACAGACCGTTTACAAAATGGACGGAAACACACTTGCCAACTACATGAAGTACAACTACAAGTACGATGACAATAAACGTATGATTGAAAGCGAAGCCTTAAAGTGGAATAACAACAAGGACGAATGGGAAAAAGACCTACGCATCAACTATACGTATGAAGGCAAGACCGTTACTACCAATTATTATAAATGGAACGCTAAAAAACAAGCCTATATACTGGTACCCGAAATGACTGTTACGATGGATAATACAAATATGTAACATAAACTCTCTCTCATTCTAATATTCTAACAAAAAAGATACGCCGCTTCTGCTGAAGAAGTGGCGTATTGCAATTTATAAGGTCTACATTACAAAACAAAAAAACGCTCTTGCAGTTCTTTCAGATAACTTCGAGAAATCATCAGATCGTTTTTATCGTGAAAAGGCGGATAGAGTTGACAACACTTACCATCAACCATTGCCAAATAATTAACATTTACAATAGCCGATTGGCTAATCTGCACAAAAGCTTGTGAATAACTGATAATATCTTCTGCTTTTGTATTCCGCTTCAAATTCAGGCGAGTCTGATTGAACAAGACTACCTGCCATTGACGTTTGTCTTTCAGATACTCAAAAAAGCCGATTTCTTCCAGGCGTAAAAGCTTGAAACCCGTCACTGTGCTAATCATAAACATGCCTTGTTGTGGCATTAATGCACTGATAGAAGAGGCAAAAGAAGGCAAAAGAGGAAGCGCAGCAGAGGTCATTGCCTTCCGGTAACGCTCCATAATCACTTTCAGGTCTTCCGCCTCAAAAGGCTTTAACAGGAAGTCGAAAGCCGACTCACGCAATGCCTGAAGCAAGTATTTATCATAAGAGGTGTAAAACACCACCTTCATATCCCACAAAATATCCTCTCTAATTTCACTTAGCAGGTTAAGCCCCAATGTATCCGGAAGCTCCACATCGAGAAACAATAAATCCGGATGCAACTCCATAATCATCTTTTTACCCTTTGCACCATTCCCTGCAATTCCTTTTACTTCAAATTCACGATAGGGCTCTAACTCGCGGCGCAAAGCATCAATCGCTGTACGTTCATCGTCAACGATGACTACCTTATACTTTTCTTCTGTCTCCATCATAAATCATAAGAAAAACGAAACGGGATATATACCGACACTTCCGTACCGGTTTGTCCATCGCTTCTGTTGGTTATATTAAAACGTATTTTATCACTCTTGTTCTTTGTATTCAGTAATTGAATGGTCTGATACAACACTTTCAATCCTGTACCAGTACCCTGTGTGGCGGAAACTACCTGCGGGAGATACCCGCGTCCGTTGTCGGTAACCGTTATACGAATCCCATTTGTTTCACGGGAAACATATACACTTAGTTCCTTTTTTCCGTCCTTTCCCGCCAGTCCATGCTTAATCGCATTTTCTACCGGAATTTGTACAATCATAGAAGGAATCATGATGCGGGTTGCATCCAATCCGTCCTCCACTGTGACCGTCGCTACAAAATCCTCCCCCACACGTCCACGCTCCAATTCGATGTATGTACGCACGAAATCCAGTTCGTCTTGCAAAGATACACTCAACTTCTCGGTCAGTTCGAGGCTCCGACGAAGATACTTCACCAGCTCCATCAGATTATGTTTCACTTCTTCCGAGCCGTTAAACTGGTTGATTTCACGTCCCAATACATTAAAAGTGAAATGAGGAGAAATACGGCTCCGCAAGTTCTCCATGCGAACCCGGTTGATTTGCTGGAAGAAACGCTGACGAAGAAACTCCCTCTTTTTACGCATATACCAGACCACCACCACTACTCCCGCCACAAGCAGCACGCAGACAAGCACCCAGATAAATACGCTCAATTTGAGCACCCTCATCTCTCCTGCCTGTCGCTGAATCTGCATTTCTTTACGAAGCACGATTGTATCTTGCCGGTAGCGCATATCCAGTTCGGCAACACGCATCTGTACTCGTTCGCTACGAATAGAATCATCCAGATGACAATCGCGTTTCAGATACTCATAGGCATGACGGTAATCACCAATCTGTTCAAAATAATGTTGTAGATACTGATTGCGTATAGTCAGCATATTGGCGTCAAGATGACCGACAGGAGCAGTCCGGGCAATCATTGTTTTCGCTTGAGCTATATTTCCTTTCTTCAATGCCAGTTCAATCATCTGGGTTTCGATGTAATGTACGGCCGAGTTATGCTGTATATCGGAGAAGAATCGATAACTCTCGTCCAGACAGACCTGTGCGGAGTCCAGTTTGTCAGTCAACAGGTACAGTTCTCCCAGGTTTACTTTGATAAAATTCTGTTCAAACACCATCTGCGGATAAGAAGAGACGAGCACATTGGCCCTGCGCATATATTTCAAGGCTTCTTGATAGTCTTTCCGGTAATAATAATGATTACCGCGATTGTTGAGATAAGTCCATCGTTCGCTCACGTTCATCTCATCGAAATACTGTCCGGCCAATTCATAGTAATGATTGGATAAATCGAAATCCCGCAGCTCCATATAGGTTTGCCCTAATCCGTAGTAGACAGGGAATTTCGCGTGCTCGGACAAGTTTAGCGAATCACAGAGAAACAGGGCACGACGATAATACGAAGCAGTGTGTGCCAAGTCACTGCGATGCAGGTAGGCATCAGCAGTATTGATACAAATATCCGGGAGCAGGTGTAGTTTCTTTCCTTTCAGGCGATATTCGTAGGCTTTCTTATAGTCGGTAATTGCAGAATCAGGGCGGTTCAGTTGCATCCACACGTTGCCTTCGATATTATAAACATCGGATAATACATCATTCCATTGGGGAGATTGGAGAGATTGGGAAGCATTGCGGGAAAATTCCTTTACCCGACGGTTGTAATAGAGTATAGAATCAAAATCGGAAGAGACAAAGAATGTTTTCCCATAAAGGGCAAGCAGACGATAGTAGACCTGGGAATCTTGCGCCTGTGTCAGTGCGTCAAGCACCTGTGAGCGGGAATAATGCACATTGGAAAACAAAGAATCCTGTATACGAACTTCCAGAGAATCAACCAACACCTGTTCGCACGAAGAGTTATTGCGGTATCTATCAGCATATCCGCAACTCAACAACATCAACAACCCCAACAGTCCAAATAGTTTCATAGCAGTCTTCCGATTCATCAGTCCCCTTATTCATGTCATGTTTTGAATGTGACAAAAATACATTATTTATCCTGAATCCCAGCGAATTTTATTATTTTTTTTAATACCTTTGTGCCCATATAAATATGAGTAACTGACCTAATGAGTCCACTGAACTTCACCCACATTTTGACACAGGCAGTCGATGAGCTATCGGAAAGCGAATCTTATAAAGGACTGTTTCATCAGCACAAAGATGGCGAACCACTGCCCTCTGCTAAAGTCTTGTATGAAATTATTGAGCTTTCACGCTCCATTCTCTTCCCCGGATATTACGGAAATTCTACTATTAACAGCCGGACAATTAATTATCACATCGGCGTCAACATTGAAAAATTGTTTGATTTACTTTGTGAGCAAATCCTGGCCGGATTGTGTTTTAGCACTTCCATAGAGGGGAAATGCAACGTCTGCTCCGACTCGAAACGGGAAGAGGCTGCACGTCTTGCTGCTAAATTCATCAGTAAGCTACCTGCCATGAGAAGAATATTGGCAACCGATGTGGAAGCCGCCTATAACGGCGATCCGGCTGCCGAAAGTTATGGAGAGGTAATTTTCTGCTATCCGGCCATTAAAGCGATCAGCAATTACCGTATCGCGCATGAACTGCTGGAACTGGGTGTTCCTTTGATTCCCCGCATCATCACGGAGATGGCGCATAGCGAAACGGGAATTGATATCCATCCGGCCGCAAAGATTGGCACTCACTTCACTATCGACCACGGTACGGGTGTCGTTATCGGTGCCACGAGTATTATCGGAAATAACGTCAAGCTATATCAGGGCGTCACACTGGGAGCCAAGAGTTTCCCGCTGGATGCCGACGGAAAACCAATCAAGGGAATCCCCCGCCATCCGATCCTGGAAGACAATGTGATTGTTTATTCCAATGCTACTATTTTGGGAAGAATCACCATCGGACGTGACGCAACCGTAGGCGGTAATATCTGGGTAACGGAGAATGTTCCTGCAGGAGCAAGAATCGTACAAACTAAAGCAAAAAAATAAAATCAAAAGAATCTATATGAGCGAACAATTCGAGATGATAGCCAAGACTTTCCAGGGACTGGAAGAGATACTTGCAGAAGAACTGACAGCATTAGGAGCCAACGACATTCAAATAGGACGCCGCATGGTTTCATTCACAGGAGATAAACGTATGATGTATAAGGCGAATTTTTGCCTTCGCACCGCCATCCGTATCCTGAAACCAATTAAAAACTTTACAGCCAAAGATGCCGATGAGGTTTATAATCAAATACAGGCTATTCCATGGGAAGAATATCTCGATGTGAACAAGACGTTCGCTATCGATGCAGTAGTATTCAGCGATGAGTTCCGCCATTCGAAATTCGTTTCGTATAAGGTGAAAGATGCGATTGTGGATTATTTCCGTGATAAAACAGGAAAACGTCCGTCGGTACGTATCAACAATCCGGATGTACTTCTGAATATTCATATTGCACAGACTACCTGTACGTTGTCTTTGGACTCGTCCGGAGAATCACTTCACCGTCGCGGTTATCGCCAGGAAGCAGTAGAAGCCCCGTTAAATGAGGTATTGGCTGCCGGCATGATTCTAATGACCGGATGGCGCGGAGAGTGTGATTTGATCGACCCGATGTGTGGTTCGGGTACTATCCCTGTTGAAGCGGCACTGATTGCTAAGAATATCGCTCCGGGAGTATTCCGTAAAGGGTTTGCTTTTGAGAAATGGGTAGATTTCGATGCGGATATGTTCGATGAGATTTACAATGATGACAGTCAGGAGCGCGAATTTGCTCATAAGATTTACGGATACGATAACAATCCGAAAGCTAATGAGATTGCGACTCATAATATAAAAGCTGCCGGTGTATCGAAAGACATCGTGTTGAAGCTGCAGCCGTTCCAGCAGTTTGAACAGCCGCAGGAGAAGTCGATTATCATCACTAACCCGCCATACGGTGAACGTATTTCCACTAATGATTTGCTTGGACTTTATCAGATGATCGGTGAACGTCTGAAACATGCGTTTGTAGGAAATGAAGCATGGGTGCTTTCTTATCGGGAAGAGTGTTTCGATCAGATTGGTTTGAAAGCAAGTCAGAAAGTTCCTTTGTTCAATGGACCGTTGGAGTGTGAGTTCCGCAAATATGAGATTTTTGACGGAAAATACAAAGAGTTCAAGAGCCAGGAAGAGGGAGAAGAAAAGAAAGAGGCTGAAGGAGAACAGACTCCAAGATTCAGAGAAAAAAAAGAATTTAAGCCACGCCGCGAAGGTGAATTCAAACCGCGTCGGGATGGTGAATCCAGACCTCGCAGAGAGGGAGAATACAAGCCACGCAGAGAAGGTGGTGAGTTCAAAGGTGGCGATGGAAGAGATAGAAAGCCGCGGGGAGAGTTTCGTGGAGGAAGAGATTCAAGAGGGCCAAGAGAATTTAGGGGGAACCGGGAGCCGAGGATTCCGAAGAAGGAAGAGGAATAGGCTAAGATTCAATAGTTAATGACTTATTTCAGCAATCATTAACTCACAGAATAAATAGTTCAAGGTCGCAAATTGCGATCTTGAACCCCAAAATAACCATATTAATCAACAGTCATAGACAGTAAGCTGCCAGTTAAACGAAATATGAATGATTTAATCATAGTAGAAAACAAGATATATGAGATCAGAGGGCAGAAAGTTATGCTTGACTTTGATTTGGCGGAAATGTATGAGATTGAAACAAAATATCTCAAGCAAATGGTAAGAAGAAATATAGAACGATTTCCAGCCGATTTCATGTTCCAATTATCAAACGAGGAAGTTAACTATCTGGAAATCAGTTTGAGGTTGCAAATTGCAACCTCAAACAAGGGCGGTAACCGATATGCACCTTTTGCTTTTACCGAACAAGGTGTCGCCATGCTCTCCGGAGTACTTCGAAGCCCTAAAGCCATCGAAGTCAACATCAACATCATGCGAGCCTTTGTCCACATGCGCCAGTACCTGCTCTCCCATGCTCCAAAACAGGAATTGGAAGAATTGAGGAAAAGGATTGAATACTTGGAAGAGGACATATCCTCCGACAGAGAAAGCTACGAAAAGCAATTTGACGAATTATTCTCTGCTTTCGCCAAGTTGAGTGCTGCCATTCAAATAAAGCAGACTCCCTTGGACAGAGTAAAAATAGAAGGATTTAAAAACAAATAATAAAGAAAAGAGCAATGAGTAAAATTGGAAAAAGAGCCATGCTTTTATTGTTGGCACTACCAATCGGATTCAATGTTATGGCACAAGAAACCAAAAAGCCGACACTGGAAGAATTGATTCCGGGTGGCGAAAGTTACCGCTATGCAGACAACCTGTACGGACTGCAATGGTGGGGTGACGAATGTATCAAGCCGGGTGTAGATACCCTTTATTCTATCCACCCCAAAACGGGAAAGGAAACAATGGTTATCACTCGTGAACAGATCAACAAAGTGCTTGAAGAGAACAAAGCAGGAAAGTTATCACACCTGTATTCCGTCAGTTTCCCATGGGCCGATAAGCCACAAATGCTATTCAAGATAGCAGGAAAGTTCATTGTATATGATTTCAAGAGCAATCAAGTTGTCAGCACTCTCAAACCCAAAGACGGAGCAGATAATGAAGACTATTGCGCAGCCAGTGGAAACGTGGCATACACGATAGGTAACAATCTGTATGTAAACGAGAAAGCGGTAACCAATGAACCCGAAGGCATCGTTTGCGGACAGACTGTACACCGGAATGAATTTGGTATCAACAAAGGCACTTTCTGGAGCCCGAAAGGTAACCTGCTCGCTTTCTACCGTATGGACGAGAGCATGGTGACACAATACCCGCTTGTAGACATCACTGCACGCGTAGGCGAAGTGAACAATGTACGTTATCCGATGGCAGGCATGACGAGCCATCAGGTAAAAGTAGGCATTTACAACCCTGCTACCGGTAAAAGCATTTATCTGAACGCAGGTGATCCCACAGACCGTTATTTCACCAATATCAGCTGGTCACCGGATGAAAAAAGCCTCTACCTGATTGAAGTAAACCGTGACCAGAACCACGCCAAACTTTGCCGGTACAACGCAGAAACAGGAGAGCCGATGGGCGTTCTCTACGAAGAAATGCATCCTAAATACGTGGAGCCACAAAACGCAATCATATTTTTGCCGTGGGACCCTACCAAATTCATCTATCAAAGTCAGCGTGACGGCTACAACCATCTTTATCTCTTTGATGCCGATGCAGCCAACATGAAAGGTGAAACTTATAACAGTGCCAACGGTGGTACTTATTTCCAGGCCGGCAAAGTCAAACAACTGACCAAAGGCAACTGGCTGGTCAGCGACGTCCTAGGATTCAACACAAAGCGTAAAGAAGTCATCTTCACAGCCGTAGAAGGCTTGAGAAGCGGACATTTCGCTGTAAACGTGAGCAATGGAAAGATAAGCCAACCGTTCGAGAACTGCAAAGAAAGCGAACATAGCGGCATGCTTAACGCTTCCGGCACTTATCTTATCGACCGTTATTCAACAAAAGACCAGCCTCGCATCATCAACCTGGTAGACACCAAAAACTTCAAAGAAACAGCCAATCTGCTGACTGCTGAAAGCCCTTACGAAGGCTACCAAATGCCAAGCATCGAAACCGGAACAATCAAAGCGGCAGACGGCACCACCGACCTGCATTATCGCCTGATGAAACCGGCCAACTTTGACCCGGCCAAGAAATATCCCGTCATCGTATACGTCTACGGAGGTCCTCACGCGCAATGCGTCACCGGAGGATGGCAAAACGGCGCACGCGGATGGGACACATACATGGCAGGTAAAGGCTATATCATGTTCACCATCGATAACCGTGGCAGCAGCAACCGTGGACTGGCATTTGAAAATGCCACCTTCCGCCGTCTTGGCATCGAAGAAGGTAAAGACCAGGTAAAAGGCGTTGAATTCCTGAAATCCCTCTCCTACGTAGACAGCGAACGCATCGGCGTACACGGATGGAGCTTCGGAGGACACATGACTACCGCCCTGATGCTTCGTTACCCGGAAATATTCAAAGTAGGCGTTGCCGGAGGCCCGGTAATCGACTGGGGCTATTATGAAGTGATGTACGGCGAACGCTATATGGATACACCGGAAAGCAATCCGGAAGGCTACAAAGAATGTAATCTGAAAAACCTTGCCGGCCAACTGAAAGGTCACCTATTGATTATTCACGACGACCACGACGACACCTGCGTGCCACAGCACACCCTGTCGTTCATGAAAGCCTGTGTAGATGCCCGCACTTATCCCGACCTGTTTATCTACCCGTGCCACAAGCACAACGTAGCAGGACGCGACCGTGTACATCTGCATGAGAAAATCACCCGGTACTTTGAGCAGAACTTATAAAACTGACAAAGACACCACCGTATCCATACAAATCATAGATAACAGTATAAATCCATAACAATACAAAGATGAAGATATTATTACTAGGCTCGGGCGGCCGCGAACATGCACTGGCATGGAAAATTGCCCAAAGTCCGAAAGTTGAAAAACTATACATTGCTCCGGGAAATGCCGGAACAACTGCCGTAGGCGAGAATGTCAACATCAAAGCAACCGATTTTGAAGCAATCAGTGCTTTTGCTCTAAAAGAGAACATCCAAATGATAGTAGTAGGTCCCGAAGATCCGTTGGTAAAAGGAATCTACGATTACTTCCAAAACCGTCCGGAGCTAAAGCATATTGCCGTGATCGGTCCCTCGGCTCAAGGAGCGCAACTGGAAGGCAGCAAGGAATTTGCCAAAGGCTTCATGATGCGCCACAACATCCCGACAGCCCGCTACAAAAGCATC
Source organism: Bacteroides sp. 3_1_13 (assembly GCF_001185845.1). Classification (NCBI taxonomy): domain Bacteria; kingdom Pseudomonadati; phylum Bacteroidota; class Bacteroidia; order Bacteroidales; family Bacteroidaceae; genus Bacteroides; species Bacteroides sp. 3_1_13. The sequence continues at coordinate 1,105,815 of NZ_KQ236955.1, read as the reverse complement.
ACTTCCAAAAACCTCGAAGAGGGCCTCGCTTTCCTCGAAACGTTGGAAGCTCCCTACGTACTGAAGGCTGATGGCCTTTGTGCCGGGAAAGGAGTTCTCATCCTTCCTACGCTGGATGAAGCGAAGAAAGAACTGAAAGAAATGCTCGGCGGCATGTTCGGTTCCGCATCGGCAACCGTTGTGATTGAAGAGTTCTTGAGCGGTATCGAGTGCTCTGTATTCGTACTGACAGACGGAGACAACTACAAAGTCCTCCCTGTAGCAAAAGACTACAAACGTATCGGTGAAGGTGACAAAGGATTGAATACAGGCGGCATGGGTAGCGTAACTCCGGTTCCGTTTGCCGACGAAGTATATATGGAGAAAGTACGCACACGTATCATCGAACCGACCATCAATGGTTTGAAAGAAGAAAAGATCACCTACAAAGGTTTCATCTTCCTCGGTCTTATCAAGGTGAAAGGTGAACCGATGGTTATCGAATACAACGTCCGCATGGGCGACCCGGAAACAGAAAGCGTGATGTTGCGCATCCAAAGCGACTTCGTAGAGTTGCTTGAAGGCACAGCGGCAGGCAACCTGAACGAGAAAACACTAGTGATGGACCCACGTTCGGCCGGCTGCGTCATTCTTGTCAGCGGCGGTTACCCCGAAGCCTACGAAAAAGGATTCCCTATCAGCGGACTGGAACAGGCTGCCGCCACCGACAGCATCATCTTCCATGCCGGAACAGCCATGAAAGACGGACAAGTGGTGACGAACGGCGGACGTGTGATTGCCGTTTGCTCTTACGGTGCAACGAAAGAAGAAGCACTGGCACAGAGCTACAAAGTGGCAGACATGATCGACTTCGACAAGAAGTATTTCCGCCGCGACATCGGATTTGATTTGTAAGAAACAACCTGTAATGATACGCCACGGCAGGCATAAATCCCCTATTTGCACGGCATATAGATCCTACAAAGCGATGATATATGCCCGCCGGGCAGCAAAAGAACTGACAGACAAATGAGAAATAAAAGACTACAAAGTCAAGTGACGGCAGGACGGTGGACCCTGCCTGCCGTTATCTTTATCTGCGCCCTATGCTGGGTGTTGACTTACTTTTTATTTCCCGACTCCATAGCCTCAACAACACCCAAGGAGAGCTCTTCTTTCTTGCAATCCACCCGCGATCTACTGCTTCCGGGATGGGCAGAACGAATTGTCAGCTTTCTGATTTACGCAATCATCGGCTATTTTCTGATAGAATTGAACAACCAGTTCAGTATTATCCGCATGAGGGCTTCCATGCAGACAGCTATTTATTTCCTGCTAGTCACCGTTTGTCCGGGAATGCATTTACTATACATAGGAGACATTGTCGCCCTCGGTTCTCTTATTTCCATTTATTTTCTGTTTAAAAGCTATCAGCAAGCTCAAGCTGCGGGCTATCTATTCTATTCCTTCTTCTTTATCGGAGCGGGAAGTATTCTTTTCCCACAGCTCACCATCCTCTCGGTGCTTTGGTTGCTCGAAGCCTACCGTTTCCAGTCGCTCACTCCGCGTAGTTTCTGCGGCGCGCTGCTCGGATGGATGCTGCCCTACTGGATGCTGTTCGGACACGCCTTCTTCTATAATGAGATGGAGTTGTTCTACCGCCCTTTCAACCAGCTATTAGCTTTCGGAGAAGTCTTTAACTTACAAATCCTTCAACCCTGGGAATTGGCTATACTGGGCTATCTGCTCGTGATGTTTATCGTCAGTGCCGTTCATTGCATCGCTGCCGGATTTGAGGATAAGATACGCACACGTGCCTATCTCCAGTTTTTGATAGACCTGACGCTCTTCCTGTTCCTGCTGATTGCCTTGCAACCGATATATTGCAGTGCCCTGCTGCCTTTGCTTATCATAAGCAACAGCATCCTGATCGGACATTTCTTTGTACTGACCAATAGTAAAAGTTCGAATGTGTTCTTTATCATTTCATTGGTCGGCCTCATCCTCTTATTCGCTTTTAATATATGGACGCTTTTGTAGATTCAACGATACAACTCCTCATAGAATGGGGACTTCCGGGATTATTCATCTCGGCTTTATTGGCTGGGAGCATCGTGCCTTTCAGTTCCGAACTGGTACTGGTGGCCTTGGTGAAGCTCGGCCTGCCCCCGATAGCCTGTCTGATATCCGCCACTCTCGGCAATACAGTAGGCGGAATGACCTGTTACTACATGGGACGTCTGGGCAAAATCAGCTGGATTGAGAAATACTTCAAGGTAAAGAAAGAAAAGGTAGACAAAATGGTGAAATTCCTGCAAGGGAAAGGGGCATTGATGGCATTCTTCACCTTTCTTCCTGCCATTGGCGAGGTGATCGCCATTGCACTGGGATTTATGCGAAGCAACACATGGCTTACTATTGTTTCCATGTTTGTCGGCAAACTGATACGTTATATCCTTCTCCTGTATGTGCTCGAAAGTGCCTGGGATGCTATGGCGGGGTAGAGGTCTTTTTTAAGTATTAGGTATTAGGTATTAAGTATTAAAGATTGAGTGATGGAAAGAATAATTGAGAGAACCGATGACGGGAGCGCTACTCTGTTTGTTCCGGAATTGAATGAACATTATCATTCGACGAAAGGGGCACGCACGGAGTCTCAACATATTTTCATCGATATGGGGCTGAAAGCCTCTCCTGCCGCTACTCCACGTGTTCTTGAAATCGGCTTCGGGACAGGATTAAACGCTTGGCTCACCCTTGAAGAAGCGGAAAGAAGCAGACGAAATATACACTATACAGGACTGGAACTCTATCCACTAGACTGGCAGACAGTAGAACAGCTAGGGTATATCTCCAGCGATGAGCAGCTTACCATACATCGGAAGCAAACAACAACCGATAAGCAATTTACCCCGAATGAAGAAAAAGAACAACAACCGGCTATCGAATTGTTTAAGCAGCTTCATACATCGCCCTGGGAAAAAGACGTGCAGCTTACACCGCACTTCACCTTACGAAAAATAGAAACGGACGTGAATAAGTGGAGAGTTGAGAACTCTCCATTTAACCTAGTCTATTTCGACGCCTTCGCCCCGGAAAAGCAACCGGAAATGTGGTCGCAAGAACTATTCAACCGTCTCTATGTTTTATTAGATAAAGACGGAATTCTGACTACCTACTGTGCCAAAGGTGTAGTACGCCGAATGTTGCAGACAGCCGGATTCACAGTAGAACGCCTTCCCGGACCTCCGGGTGGTAAACGGGAAATATTACGGGCCCGGAAACAAGAGTAGAAACAAGATAAGATTGAAACCCCGAAACAGAAAAAATCATGAAACAACAACTAAAAGATATGAGAACACTTTTCCTTCTTGGTGCCTGCCTCCTGATGGCAGCCTGCACAGGACGTTCCTCCCAAGCAAGTAGCGATGACGAGACAAAGCCGGTGATAACCGTCACACTGGAACCGCAACGTTATTTCACGGAGGCCATTGCCGGAGATAAATTCAAAGTAGTCAGCATGGTGCCCAAAGGTTCCAGCCCGGAGACATACGATCCTATCCCCCAGCAACTTGTTTCTTTAGGAGACAGCAAAGCCTATTTCCGCATCGGGTACATCGGCTTCGAACAAACCTGGATGGACCGCCTGATGAACAATACTCCCCATATCCAAGTGTTCGACACCTCGAAAGGAATCGACCTCATACTCAATAATGATGACCATGGTCATGCCCACGACCACAACAGTCACGACGGCCATATCCACGCCGTAGAGCCACACGTATGGAATTCTACCAGTAATGCTTTAATCATCGCCGGAAACACCTACAAGGCCCTTAGCCAACTGGATAAAGCAAACGAACCATATTATAGAAACCGTTACGATTCTCTCTGTCAGCGCATCCAGCACACCGACAGCCTGATTCGCCGGCAACTCTCCACCCCCGAAGCAGCCAAAGCCTTCATGATTTATCATCCGGCCCTCTCCTACTTCGCCCGCGACTACGGATTGCATCAGATTTCGATCGAAGAAGGAGGCAAAGAACCCTCTCCCGCCCATCTGAAAGCCCTGATAGACGTCTGTCAGGCGGAAAATGTAGGCGTTATCTTCGTTCAACCGGAGTTTGACAAACGCAATGCGGAAACCATCGCGCAGCAAACCGGAACGAAAGTGGTCCCTATCAACCCGTTAAGTTATGACTGGGAGGAAGAGATGCTGAATGTAGCCAAAGCCCTTGCGCCGCAAGCTACCACCAAATAAACGTATAAAGAAAGAACCAATCAAGCCCTTTCCAATGATGAAACCGATAATCGAAATAAAGAATCTTTCCGCCGGATATGACGGTCGCACTGTTCTCCACGATGTTAATCTAAGCATCTACGAACGGGATTTTCTAGGTATTATAGGTCCGAACGGAGGCGGCAAAACAACGCTTATAAAGTGCATCCTCGGTTTGTTGAAACCAACCGGAGGGGAAATTATATTCCATACTCCCGAGAAGGCTCCCATAAGAACATCTACGGAAGGAACTTCGACAGAAACATCTGCCAAAAACTCCCACCAAAGTTCTTCCGCGAAATCCCAGCTTTTCCTCGGTTACCTACCGCAATACAGCACCATAGACCGGAAGTTCCCTATTTCCGTGGAAGAAGTGATCCTATCCGGCTTGAGCATACAGAAGTCGCTTACCTCCCGGTTCACTCCCGAACAGAGAGAGAAAGGCAAACAGATTATCGCCCGCATGGGGCTTGAAGGGCTTGAAAGCCGCTCTATCGGACAATTAAGCGGTGGACAACTGCAACGTGCCCTGTTAGGACGTGCCATCATCTCGGACCCTGCAGTGTTGATTCTTGATGAGCCCAGCACGTATATCGACAAGCGTTTTGAAGCACGCCTTTATGAGTTATTGGCTGAAATCAATAAAGAATGTGCCATTATCCTTGTCAGTCACGACATCGGCACTGTATTGCAACAGGTAAAATCCATCGCCTGTGTCAACGAAACGCTGGATTACCATCCGGACACGGGCGTCACTACCGAATGGCTGGAAAGAAACTTCAACTGCCCCATCGAGCTATTGGGACACGGCACATTGCCTCATCGGGTTTTAGGGGAACATCATCACCATCATTAAAGATGCAAATCAGATTCCCCTCTCATTATTTAAGTGTTCCAATGCAGAATACAATATTTACCAAAGAGCCACTTTGCCCAAAGAACCAAGTTCCAAGCTTGCCGTTTTCACACCCATTGCCTTGAATGCTCTTACAATAGTAGAAAAGGATATACTTTTCCCACTTTCTATTTTCGAGATTTGTGCCCTTTTAACCCCCATAAGCTCACCTAATTGTTCTTGGGTAAGATTCTTGGCCTCTCTCGCCCGTTTAATAGCCTCACCTATAAGAAAGTTATTAATATCAGTCTCATATTTTTCGCGTGCTGGAGTACCTTTTGTACCTATCACTCTATCCAGCATTTCTTCATGAGTATAAAGTTTCATTTCTTCCATATCGTTACTTTTTAGAGTTGAAATATAATTTTCTTAATTCTTCCGCTTTCGCAATCTCTTTTAACGGTGTCTTTTGAGTTTTCTTCACAAAGCCATTAGTAGCAATAACCAATGTTTCCTCATCAGTGTCCCAAAATGCAAGCAGGCGATAGGACATTCCACCATACAAGGTTCTGAATTCCCATATATCAGAATCGCCCATTTTCTTGAATAATTCCTTATCTATCACCAGCATAGCTTTCCCTATATTATAAGCAATTTTCCCTCTTACTTTTTCATCCAAGGATTCTAAGAACTTAACTGCTTCATCCATATATATTACATTAAACCTTGCTTTCTCTTCCATGACTTTGTGTTATGTAGGTTTGCGGCGTTACCGCCGCATTCCCCATTAAGAACTGTACGTGCGAGTTTCCCCGCATACAGCTCCGATAATTCAAAATTTAATTCTCATAAAATTAAATCGGCTCATCCGCGCCTTTACAGGCAACTGTTTCCGATAAAGTTCCCTTTCGGGACGTACGTGAGCGGTTGCGTTTCTGCATCCGCTTCAAGAAGTAGGCATCCCAAGTCGGGTCGTATGGATTGGCTTCACATTTCACCTTTACATGTCGTCTAATCGGTATGTCAGCCAGCTTCATAAGTGTAAAGATAGCACCTTTTTCACAATCTTTGTACTTGAAGCCGAAAATCCAGTCCCGATTGCCGACCTTGATAAAGTATTTGTTCTTTATCCATTCTCTCGACTTGTTCGTATGCCTTCGATAGGACCACCGCTTTAACTGGTTGGTTAATATATGGTCTATCTTGCTAAACGTAGTTTTCGATACCACACTACTGTAGTAGTTTCCCCATCCCCTCAATACAGGGTTGAGGTCTTCTATCAGCTTCTGCTGTGCTACAGCCTTGTTCTTTTTGAACACGACTTCGTGCAGTTTCTCTGTGAACCGTTTCTGACTCTTAGGGGATGGTTTGATTAACAATGTGCCGTTGTACTTCCGAACATTGAACCCTAAAAAGTCAAAACCCTCGCTGATGTGTGTTATCAGTGTCTTTTCTTCGGATAGCGTGAGACCACGTTTCCCAAGAAACTCAATCAACATACATTTTGTCTCTTCCAGTATTTCTCGTTTGTCTGCCGTGATGATGAAATCATCAGCATAACGCACGCAATTCACTTTCGGATGATAAAGTTTTCCATCGATGTAGCTCACCTTATACTTCTCTTTCAACATTCTTTCCATGCCGTCGAGTGTCATGTTGGCAAGTGTCGGTGAGATGATGCCACCCTGCGGAGTACCCTCCACGGTGGGTTGTAGCAACTTATTGAATACGACACCACTTTTCAGCCATTTCTCTAAGATGTGCTTGTCGATTCGTACGTTATCGAGAAGCCATTGGTGACTGATGTGGTCGAAGCATCCTTTAATGTCTCCCTCCAATATCCATTGGGGAGAGCAATCTTTGCTTAACCATCTGTGCAGGGCATCCATAGCATCTGCCGCACTTCTGAACTTTCTAAATCCATAAGAGTTGGCATCAGCGGTTGTCTCCGCAATGGGTTCTAGAGCCATCAGATAAAGAGCTTGCATGGCTCTGTCCTTCATGGTCGGAATCCCGAGCGGTCTCATCTTTCCGTTCTTCTTTGGTATGTTAACCCTTTTCAGTGGAAGGGCTTTGTACCCTCTCCGTTTCAAAGAACTCACTGCGTTTATTTTCTTGGCATCGGTGTCCCATAGTACATGGTCCGCTCCTGCCGTACGTTTTCCTTTATTGGACGTCACTTTCTTTACCGCCAATCCCTTGGCTTCAAAGGAGGTGACAAGAAGATGTTGCAAGGCTGTCACCTTGTTGTATCTTCCTTCTTTCTGAGCCTTTGCTATTCGGACTTGTAGCTTCCTTACCCTACGCTCGCATCGTGCGAAATCTATTCCTTTCCACACTGTTTTGCGTTCGGCTGAAGATGCACACTTGGCTTGCGCCTCGCTCCTTTGCTGTTTCTCCATACTTGAAGTTCTACAATTCGTTTCACAAAGAATTACCCTGTGGAAGTCTGCCCGCTTTCGCGTAGGGTGACGTTGAAACCCTTATCCACAACATTACATCATGATATTCGCTTTCTCCACAATCCTTTACCCGCACCCCGTTCGGCCGCTCTTACGATTGGCTTACCCATTTGCTATTGGCTGATGGGAGAAATACGGGCTTACCAAGTTTCGCACAAGTAACTGACGACCGACTTAGAGTCCGCCCATCCACCGGCAGTGCAACATCCGTGTAGTACGACATAACAACGTACTATCCTGACTGCTTGCCTTTTGGCATGGCTCCTAAACATCCGTAAGCCAATTCTTTGTAACGATGGTGCAGCGATTCACCTGCGTTACTCCTATCGGTCAGCCTTGCCATTCTTCGCCTATGATGTTTAGGTTGGAACGTCGTTCTCAAGAGGGCTCCGCACCCGACCGTTACCAGTCACGCACGCCTCTTTAGGCTACTATTGACGGAACAATAGGTTCAGACATGATGCTGAACAATTACTTGTGAGACCTCTTGTCGCACGTTTACGTAGCAAAGATACAAAAAACGTTCCTATTTTGGAAACAAGAACCCATGTATTTTAGTTCATTCCCTATCTAATACCAAACAATCTCTAACTTCAGCTGATGTCTCAAGTGTTAACACTTAAGAACTAATCTATTAATTGTAAACTTCCACTGCCTTAATAGCAAACTTCCGCTTCTCCAATAGCAAAGTTGTGTTTGAGTAAGAATAATCTATAAACGCAAGTTACGTTTATAAAATTGAAAGCTTTGTTTTTATAAATGAAACTTGCAATTATAAAAACAAAGCTTGCAATTATAGTTTATGATTAATGAAAAGAAAGTTTGTTATTAAGGCAAAAGAAGTTCACTAACAGGATAAAGGAAGTTTATCTCTAATACATCAGAGCTCATTTATTAAAGGGCTAAAAACAAATTCCTTACTTGCCAACACACAAGTTCCCGCCTTCCGGAAGAGTGAAAGAGATAGTAAATCACCCCTCCGTTACTTAATATTTCTTACTTTCTTCCTCATTATCCTTACAAATCACTATCTTTGCGACCTCATAATTTGTTTTTAACGAATAAACTACGATAGTGCTAATGAAACAGTACAGAACCGTAAACAACCTTATGGGTTGGCTTACATTCATCATTGCGGCAACCGTCTACTGCCTGACAATAGAACCGACCGCAAGTTTCTGGGATTGCCCGGAGTTCATAACCACCGGCTATAAACTGGAAGTCGGACACCCGCCCGGCGCGCCTTTCTTCATGCTAGTGGCGAATCTGTTTTCTCAATTTGCTTCCGACGTAACAACTGTTGCTAAAATGGTGAATTACATGAGTGCCCTCATGAGTGGCGCCTGTATCCTGTTCCTTTTCTGGAGCATCACCCACCTGGTACGCAAACTGGTTATCACTGACGAAAACAATATCACCAAAGGACAGCTTATCACAGTGATGGGTAGCGGACTGATCGGTGCACTGGTTTATACATTCAGTGACACATTCTGGTTCTCGGCCGTGGAAGGTGAAGTATATGCCTTCTCCTCCCTCTTTACCGCTGTTGTTTTCTGGTTGATTCTGAAATGGGAAGACGTAGCCGACCAGCCGCACAGCGACCGTTGGATTATCCTCATCGCCTATCTGACCGGATTGAGTATCGGTGTGCACTTATTGAACTTGCTTTGTCTGCCTGCCATCGTATTGGTATACTACTACAAAAAAACGCCGAATGCTACCGCCAAAGGTTCGTTAATAGCGCTATTAGGTTCAATGGTGCTCGTTGCAGCCGTGCTTTACGGCATCGTACCGGGTATCGTGAAAGTAGGTGGCTGGTTTGAACTGTTGTTCGTCAACGGACTCGGAATGTCATTCAATTCGGGCGTAGTGGTTTATATCATTCTGCTTGCAGCCGCTCTGATTTGGGGTGTATACGAAAGTTACACCGAAAAGAACAAAGCGCGCATGGCTATCTCCTTTATCCTGACGATCGCTTTGCTGGGTATCCCATTCTACGGACACGGAGCCAGCAGTATCATCATCGGTATTTTGGTTATTGCCGCACTGGGACTTTATCTTGCTCCAAGTGTACAGGCTAAAATCAAAGAGAGATGGCGTATCACCGCCCGCACCATGAACACAGCCTTGCTGTGCACCATGATGATCGTGATCGGGTATTCTTCTTACGCACTGATCGTTATCCGTTCTACTGCCAACACTCCGATGGACCAAAACTCACCGGAGGATATATTCACCCTAGGCGAATACCTCGGCCGTGAACAATACGGAACCCGTCCGCTCTTCTACGGTCCTGCTTTCTCTTCGAAAGTGGCACTCGACGTAAAAGACGGCTATTGTATTCCGCGCCAGTCGGAAGCAGGAAGCAAGTTTGTCCGCAAGGAAAAGACTTCTCCCGACGAAAAAGACTCTTATATCGAACTTCCCGGACGTGTGGAATACGAATATGCACAAAATATGTTTTTCCCGCGTATGTACAGCTCGTCACACGCACCACTCTACAAGCAATGGGTAGACATCAAAGGACACGACGTTCCTTACGACCAATGCGGAGAAATGGTAATGGTGAACATGCCTAACCAATGGGAAAATATCAAATTCTTCTTCTCCTACCAGTTGAACTTCATGTACTGGCGTTATTTCATGTGGAACTTTGCCGGACGGCAGAACGACATACAGGGTAGCGGAGAAATTGAACATGGCAACTGGATCACCGGTATTCCGTTTATCGACAACTTACTGGTAGGTAATCAGGAACTGCTTCCGCAGGATCTCAAAAACAATAAAGGACACAATGTATTCTACTGTCTGCCGCTGATTCTCGGCTTAATCGGACTCTTCTGGCAGGCTTATCATAGCCAGCGGGGTATCCAGCAATTCTGGGTGGTCTTCTTCCTGTTCTTCATGACAGGTATCGCTATCGTGCTCTACCTCAACCAAACCCCTGCACAGCCCCGTGAACGAGATTACGCGTATGCGGGTTCGTTCTACGCCTTTGCCATCTGGGTAGGTATGGGAGTGGCAGGTATCATCCGTATGCTGCGAGAATACTGTAAGATGCAGGAACTTCCGGCAGCCGCACTGGCTTCAGTGCTCTGTTTGTTCGTCCCCATCCAGATGGCGGGACAGACCTGGGATGACCACGACCGTAGCGGACGCTTCGTTGCCCGCGACTTCGGACAGAACTACCTGATGACCTTACAGGAAAAAGGAAATCCGATTATCTATACCAATGGTGATAACGATACTTTCCCATTGTGGTACAACCAGGAAACGGAAGGCTTCCGTACAGATGCCCGCACCTGTAACCTAAGTTACTTGCAAACAGACTGGTACATCGACCAAATGAAACGTCCGGCCTACGATTCCCCGTCGCTTCCTATCACTTGGGACCGTGTGGAATATGTGGAAGGACAAAATGAATATATCCCTATCCGTACGGAAATGAAGGCCTTTATCGACAGCTATTTCAAACAGGCAAACGAACTGGCTGCACAGGGAGACACTACCATATTATCACTCGTTCACTCCATTTTTGGTGAGAATCCATACGAATTGAAGGAAATCATCAACCGCTGGATGCTCGGTAAGAACGACCAGTTGAAAGAGCTTCTCAAAAAGACTGGAAAAGATATCCAACTGCCGCTTATCCCTACGGACAGCATCGTAATGAAGGTGGACAAAGAAGCCGTACGCCGCTCCGGCATGAAGATACCGGAAGCTCTGGGCGACTCTATCCCCGAATACATGACAATCACCCTTAGAGACGCCAACGGCAACCCGAAACGCGCCCTCTACAAGAGTGAACTGATGATGCTTGAAATGCTTGCCAATGCCAACTGGGAACGTCCTATCTATATGGCAATCACCGTAGGAAGCGAAAACCATCTGGGCATGGGCAACCACTTTATGCAGGAAGGTCTTGCCTATCGTTTCACACCGTTCAATACGGACAAACTGGACAGCAAGATAGACAGCGAAAAGATGTACGACAACCTGATGAACAAGTTCAAGTTCGGCGGTATCGACAAACCGGGTATCTATATCGATGAGAACGTGATGCGTATGTGCTACACGCACCGCCGTATCTTCACGCAACTCGTAGGCCAGCTTATCAAAGAAGGCAAGAAGGATAAGGCACTCGCCGCACTCGACTACGCCGAAAAGATGATTCCGTCATACAACGTACCGTACGACTGGGCAAACGGCGCCTTCCAAATGGCAGAATCTTATTACCAACTGGGACAGAACGAGAAAGCTAACAAGATCATTGACGAGCTTGCCAACAAATCGCTCGAATACATGATCTGGTATCTTAGCCTGAACGATAACCAGCTTGCCATCGCCGGCGAAAACTTCGTGTACAACGCCAGCTTGCTTGACGCCGAAGTCCGCTTAATGGAAAAATACAAATCAGAAGAACTCGCGAAACATTACTCCACGCAGCTCGACCAACTTTATAACGAGTACGTGACAAGAATGAAAGGGAAATAAATAGTAAGTATTAAGTATCAGGTATTAAGTATTACCATAGCTTCCGATATGTTTTCCGCATGGATAATACTTAATACTTATTACTTAATACTTGTTTAACACAGACTCTCATGTTTATAGAACAACCACCTTGGCTTTTCCGGGCGTTGTATCCACAAGCTATCTTCCGGATGGATCCGAATGAACGGGCAGTCTATCTGACTTTTGACGACGGTCCCATCCCTGAAGTAACTCCCTGGGTACTGGAAGTATTGGAAAAGCATCATATTAAAGCTACCTTCTTTATGGTAGGCGACAATATACGCAAGCACCCGGATGAATACCGGATGGTGGTAGAACACGGACACCGCATCGGTAACCATACCTTCAACCACATCCGTGGATTTGAATATTCTAATCCGGATTACCTCGCAAACGCCAGAAAGGTAGACGAAATTATTCATTCCGATCTCTTCCGCCCGCCACACGGACACATGGGGTTCCGGCAGTATTATACCTTGCGCTATCATTACCGCATTATCATGTGGGATCTCGTGACTCGTGATTATAGTAAACGGATGCGCCCGGAACAGGTATTGAACAATGTGAAGCGCTATGCACGCAACGGTTCCATCATCACTTTCCATGATTCACTGAAGTCCTGGAATAATGGTAACCTGCAATATGCACTTCCTCGTGCCATTGAATTCCTGAAAGAGGAAGGGTATGAATTCAAGGTGTTATAAAAAAGTCATTAAAATGTGGACATTAGAACAATTAAAATATTGCAAAGAATCCGAAGACAAAGTCGAATTCAAAAAAGGAGAACATGGGAATATCGCTTATGATGGCGGTTCACGAATTAAACCATCCGAACGTAGACGTTGTATCCTAGGCTATGTAACAGCATTATGTAATGAAAAAGGCGGTTCTATTATTATCGGTATGGAAGATAAATATCCCCACCGAATAATAGGCACAAGCCAGTGTGAAGGAGCAATAGGACAATTAGAAGCTGACATATATAGGGACACGGGAATACGAGTAATAGTATATGAACTTTACGAAAACGAAATAAATAAAAAAGGACGTGTTTTAATAATAGAAGTACCTTCTCGACCTTTTGGAAGAGTATTCAAGTTTGAAGATGTTGCTCTAATGAGAGTAGGAGAAGAATTAAAACCAATGTCTGACGAAGTATTCTTGAAAATAATACAAGAACAAGAACCTGACTTCTCGGAACAGTTATGCGAAAATGCCAGCATTAACGACTTAGATGATGACGCAATAAATATTTTACGACAAAAGTATGCCCTCAAGCAAAAAAACCCCTCTTTTCTCACCTTACCCAAAAAACAAATCTTATCAGATCTTGGTTTAATCGAAGGTAAAAAAGTCACCAACGCTGCAATTTTACTATTAGGGAAAGACAGTATTTTACAAAAGCTATTTCCACAAGCAGCCATTATGCTCGAATATCGCTCAACCGAATCTCAAATACCTTTCGATAACAGAAAAGTATATCGACAGGCTTTTTATCTCATGATCGATAAATTATGGAAAGACATTGATGCTAGAAATGGAGCAGTCCAAGTAAAAGATGGGCCTTATATTTTTGATATTCCTTATTTCAATGAAGAAGTCATCCGCGAATCAATAAATAACGCCATTGCACATCGTGACTATCGAAGAAATAGCGAAACGGTAATTAAGCAATATCCACAAAAACTAATCATTACCAATATTGGTGGATTTCCAATAGGAGTAACTATTGACAACCTTTTGACCATACCAAGCACTCCACGCAACAGACTGCTAGCTGATGTTTTATCCAAGACCGGAATCGTAGAGCGTTCTGGACAGGGAGTAGACAAAATCTTTAAAAATACCTTATCAGAAGGAAAAGAAGCCCCCGATTATTCCCATAGCGATATGTTTAAAGTGGAACTTAGATTATCTGCAACAATTAAAGACAAAGCTTTTGCTTTATTTTTAGAATCTGTCCAACAAAGTTTGACTGAAGAACAAAAATTATCCGTTTTTGAGATCATAGCCTTAGATAAAATAAGGCAAGGAAATGATTATAAAGAACTGGATAGAAAAATAATAGAAAAACTTGAAAAAAGAGGGCTCATTGAAAAAAGAGGCAAGACGAAAGGAGCTTATTATATTCTTTCTCAAAGTTATTATGAGTTCACCGACAACAAAGTTGAATATTTTAAAAGAACAAGTTGGGATTTGTCTCAAGCCTTTTCACTAATCGTATCCTATCTCAATAAAAATTCAAAGGCTAAAATGGGAGAATTCGTCAACTTATTTGATGGGCACCTCAGTCGGAAACAAGTGAGAACGTTTATTCAACAACTAGTAGACAACCAAATTTTAATATCTGAAGGTAAAGGTTATGGAACTTCTTATTCATTGGGAAACGACTACAAAAAGAAAGATGAATTAATGAACAAAGCTTTCATCCTCGGCTGCGAAGAACTAAAAAGACGTGGAGAAATGTAAAAAGACCAAGCAAAGACCAAGCAAGGGCCAAATATATCACCATTCAATATATAATATAGAATCAAAATACTAGCAATCAACTACTTAGGCAATTAGTTAAAAGACCAAGTTAAAAAATAAAAATGAAATTCTATCTCATGATACCCACCCTTAATCTAAGCTAACGACTGGCCATTACTTACCTCCATAGTGGGGCTATACCAGCAAGTTATTAGTCATTCAACATACTTAAACAAAAGTCATATTTAGTAATCTTTTTAAATCAAAAAAAGAAATATGAACCGTTAAACTATGAACTTCGAAAATGCATGCTTTATCTGACTAAATTCTTCCCGGAACCCTAACCCTCATTGGATAAAAGGCAGGTCTTTTTGACAACTAAAAGCGATTTTTCGATAAGCTAAAGAGAATTCCATATGGAGTCATTTTCTCAACTCAACGATAGAGAGAGAGTTTGATAAGAGTTTGCAATATATGCTTGATAATGAAGAAGAAATATTCAAATCTGAGGAAGGCACCACCTAAGCAACATCTTCTGTAACCAACAGAACATGTTTGAGGCAGCCTTTTGCCGTTTAAGGCCCGTTCCGGGCTCAAAATCGAAAGATCCTTCCTCTACCCTACACGTGACTGGCACAAGCATATTTCGCCCGATACACGATAAAAAACGGACAAAAGAACCTACATCTAAAAAGTTTCTTAATCACATTGCTATCTCCAAACATATTTTTTTCTACATTTGCAACGGACTCTTCCGCAGAAAGCCTTATGGGTGGAAAGGGGAGAGCCGTTTATATTGAGAAGACGTTTACAAGCGTTTATCTTTTGTGTTTCAGAACTTCGCAATTTTTGACCCACCGGAAAGATGAACAGCAATAAAGACGTCCTCCTGATGTGTATCTATATACATCCGTGCCTCACTTTGGAAAACAAAGAGAGGCTGCGGGTGTTGTACATATCGGCGTGGGCTTTCTGCGTTGTTCGTTCTCGGTGATATGGCATTGCGAAGGCCTTGAAACACAGAACGAACGAAGGTGAGATTCCCACGCCTTTTCTGTATATTCTCCATTACTGAACATACCAATCCGTCCGTCTGCGGGAATCAGGGACATAGTATACAGGAGTCATCACATGGTTCATGCCGGACAGCTGATCGAACAAAAACTTCACGAACAAGGGCGCACAGTCACCTGGTTCGCTACTCAATTATGTTGTACCCGGCCCAACGTCTACAAGATTTTCAGAAAAGAGAATATCGACATTCATCTGCTATGGCGTATATCCTGCATCCTCAACCATGACTTTTTCCGCGACTTATCCAACGACATCAACAATAGCAACTCCGTCAATGTATCCAAATAAGATACATTTCTGTCTACTTGTTGGAACTATGTTTTCTCCTGCTGTTATGTTTCTTTCACATACCTTTGCGACATATCAACAAAACTCATCAGATATGAAAAGACTTGTTTTATTAATTGCATTAGTTTTGACTTGCGCCATAGCAACCTATGCGCAAAAAACGACCTTCAAATTCCGTGACGCACAAGCACGTGCAGGTGACGCAGTCACAGAGGTATGCGTGAAACCTACAGTCGTCGAGGTGAAAATACTTGAAGATAAAGGGCGGATAAAGGATGAATGGTCACTAAGCAAAGAGGAAGTGGAGATCGCCATGAAAGGAGAACTTGACAACATCCGTGCATGGGGGACGTATCTGTCCACCATCAAATATAACTGCGATGTCATCATGGGAGCCACTTTCAAAGTGGAAGATAATGAGAAAACAGGGGGATACACAGTCACAGTAGTAGGTTATCCCGGCATCTTCGTCAACTGGCATCCGGCCACAAAAGAGGATTATGAATGGATTCGCCTACAAAAGTTATCACCCACAGATGGAAAAAGCCAGATAGCGCCCGTCGTTAAGAATAAGAATTAATCACTAAAATATTAATAACAATGAAAAAAGTACTATCAATGGTTGCCGCACTTTTACTGTGCGTAGGAGCTCAAGCACAAATCGTATCATCCAGAAGTGCAATCGTCAAAACTGAAAAGCAAGCCAGCAGCACACAATGGTTCTTACGTGCAGGCCTGAATATCATGAACTTCTCCGGTGACGGAGCCGAAGGAGCTGATTCAAACATCGGATATAATGCTACATTTGGCTATCAGAAGCCTTTAGGCAGTACAGGAGGATACTGGGGGATGGAGTTTGGACTTGGTTCCCGTGGTTTCAAAGTGGACGACACGAAATGTATGGCTCACAACATACAATATTCTCCGTTCACATTCGGATGGAAATTTGCTGTGGCGGACAACGTCCGTATCGACCCGCATGTAGGAGTCTTCGCTAGTTACGATTACACAAGTAAAATGAAAGAAGATGGAGAAAGCATCAGTTGGGGTGATTATGCAGATTATATGGAGGTTGACTACAATCATTTTGATGCAGGTATGAATATCGGCGTAGGAGTCTGGTATGACCGTTTCAATCTGGATCTTACCTATCAACGCGGATTTATAGATGCATTCAGCGATGCCGACGGATTCAAGACCAGTAACTTTATGATTCGTCTGGGTATTGCCTTCTAAGGACAACCAAACCTCAATAAACCATATTATTTATTCAGCGTCCACGATCTTTTCTTTTCACAAAAAGGGCCGTGGATGCTGTTTTCTTAAAAAGAACGGAATATGATGACCAAACGACAATTTCTGGTGATCTTGTATCTACTGGTAGGAATTATCCCACTGATAGCACAGACCTTCACCGAACAGAAAAAGAGCTATCCTGTCAGTGCGGACGGCAATAAATATGTAGTCAGCGGATTTACCCCTTTCAGCGATATGCAAGACGAAAACATCTACGCTAATGCACTGCTATGGATCGTCAAGAATGTCTGTCCACAGTTACGGGAAGGAATAGCGGAGGCCAACGTACCGGCTAAAAACTTCAGTTGCGATCTGATACTTGCCTCGCAGGCAGACTCAAGCCAAAAGAATACTTACTATTGCAAGGCCCTGTTTCAAGTAAAGGACGGCAAACTGGTTTATTATCTTTCCAATATACGGATAGAGTCATCAGCAGTGATAATGAAAAAAATCACTCCTATGGAGAAGCTACAACCGGGCAAGAAAGCATCTCACAAAGAAATCATGGATGACTTCGTACAGGTTGAATCGCAAGTATTGAACAAAATGTTCGACTTCATCATAACGAACCAGCTTTCACCGATTACTCACTGGAATGAAATCAATATCAACAAGCCGGTGAAAGGCATGACGGAAGATGAATGTCTACTGGCTTTCGGCAAACCGCAGACTATTCAAGAATCAAATGGAGAAGTGCAATGGATGTATTCCAGCTCGTTCTACCTGTTCTTCAAGAACGGACATGTGGAAACTATTATCAAATAGAGTCTAAAAAACAAATCATCTCAAAATCAAACAATTAAAACAATTTATTATGAAAACAATCTGGAAAGCAACTGTTTGCATAGTTGTAGTATTACTGTCGTTCAGCATTTATTCCTGTGGCGACGACGACGATGACGCTGTCGGTTCACGCGATTTATTGTTAGGAACATGGAATGGAGTGTATTATCTTTCACAAGAATGGGAAGATGGTGAAAAGGTAAGTGACTCTAAAGAAGATTTTGTAAATGGAACCAACCGTTATTCCATAGAGTTCAAGGAAGATGGTACGTATGTAGAAAAAGATGTCTATAACTCTTCCGGAAGTACTAGTTATTATCATGGTACATGGAGCTACTCCGGTAATAAGCTGACTCTCATCGACACTGAAGAGGATAATTACACAGAAGTGTGGACAGTGACCACTATGACAGAGAATGAATTAGTCTATGAACTTCGTGAAAAAGAGAAAGAAGACGGAACAACATACGAATATTACGAACAACACGCTTTTACGAGATAATTCAAAGACGTTATAACGCAAAAACTTTCTTTCTTTTTCAGGAAAATAAAATTAAGCAAAGGTTTCTTTTTACCAAAGAAACCTTTGCTTAATTTATTGGAAAAGCAATTCAACACATCAATATGCCACTGTCAGCGGTGCGCGCAACTTCTGCGCATATTCAGCCATATATTTATTCCAGGCATCCGGAGTCTTGATAGCGGCCTTATCCCAGGCAGAACCCCAGTAATAAGTATATTCAGAACCCGGCTCATATTCGCTGATAGCCAAAACGTGACCGTCGGCTCCGCCACGTTCTTTCTTTTCCTTTTCAGAAAGAAGAACCACTTTCGCTTCTTTCACCTGTGCAGGAAATGCAGCACCGACAAATATCTTGCCGTTTGCACCGCTACGATCTGTTGTAGGATCTACGTAAGTGATATAGCCATTGGCAGCATCTGCCACAGTCGCACCGTCCGGTTCACGCAACACAAGTCCGGTAGTCACCGGCATTGCTTCTTTCAGATTGGTATATGAAACAATCGTTTTGTTGAGATAAGAACCCGCATCCAGTGAGATTACACGAGTCTCCACTACATTAGAGTCTCCACGAACTACCAGCGGATTAAATTCCAGCTTCACCGTGAAACGCAGCGGACCATTATCAAGGATTTCCTGTGTACGATAGCAGTAAGGATAGATAATAGTATCACCCGCCATCAGAGCAGCAACACCGGCACCCAACGTAGGTCCAACGGCATAGCAATCCATGCCATATCCATGATCGATATGGTAAGAGATAGCTTTTTGTAGTTCGGAGGCAGCTTTAGGATCTGTCTTTTTCAATTCAGCTATCTTGGCACGCTTTTCAGGATTCAGTTCTTCCGCATAGAGAGATTCCAGAATCGGTTCCGTTGTGTTGTACTTCGTGAAAAGGTCGTAGCCGAAACCACGCTCTCCGCGGGCTTGCAAAGCAGGGCCATACGCACGGAATCCGCCAAGATCATTCTCCCAGGCAACGTCGTCCAGACGTTCGGGATAATATTTACCGCAAGCAACGACATCGAAAGGTGCCGGTGTACCCGGTTGAATAGTGTAAATAGCTGTTCCGTTCGCTTCTACCGTAGCGGGGAAAACAACCTTTTCGTCATACGTCACCTGATAAGGCACTTGCTGACCGTCAACATCAAGCACTACAATCTGCGCTGTATCTGCCAGTTTCAATTTGGCAACAACATCGCTCATCGGCACTTCAACCATCTCTCCCACCCGTTCAAGAGCCAGCGGATTGGTCACTGTGATTGTCATTGACTGTTTACTGTCGGCACAGGAAGCAAACCCCATCAAGGCTACAGCAAACAGAATTAATATCTTTTTCATAATTAGTCTACATTGAATGAATAATATATACTTCGTAAATAGAGGCTATTATATCCGCACCTGTTGGATATATAGATCCAACGTGTCAGCTATATATATCCAATGTGTTGGATATATATGTCCAACACGTTGGGCATATATGTCCAATAAGTCGGTCCTATAGCTCCTGCAAAGGGAATGATAAAAAATAAGGTGACAGATGAAAAGAGGATGCTCTTTGCCATTCTATCACCTTATCGGAATCTCTTCTATCTTACATTATTTCGGCTGTTTTCCGATATAAGCAAGGATACCACCATCTACATAAAGAACGTGGCCGTTGACAGCGTTAGAAGCTTCAGAAGCAAGGAATACAGCAGGACCTGTCAGTTCTTCTGGATCCAACCAACGACCGGCAGGAGTCTTGGCGCAGATGAATGAATCGAATGGGTGACGGCTTCCGTCTGCTTGTTTCTCACGAAGAGGAGCAGTTTGCGGAGTAGCGATGTAACCCGGGCCGATACCGTTACACTGAATGTTGTATTCACCATATTCAGAGCAGATATTGCGAGTCAGCATCTTCAGTCCACCCTTAGCGGCAGCGTAAGCAGATACAGTTTCACGACCCAGTTCGGACATCATAGAGCAGATGTTGATGATCTTACCTGCACGTTTTTCCATCATAGCAGGAAGAACAGCCTTAGCAACGATGAACGGAGCATTCAAGTCGATGTCGATTACACGACGGAAATCAGCAGCATCCATCTCGTGCATAGGAACACGACGGATAATACCTGCATTATTTACAAGGATATCAATTGTACCTACTTCTTTGGCAATCGTAGCCACCATGGCCTGAACAGCCGGTTCGTCTGTCACGTCGCATACATAACCGTGAGCTTTGATACCTTTTTCTGCATAAGCTGCCATTCCTTTGTCTACCAACTCTTGATTGATGTCGTTAAAACAAACTTTAGCGCCTTGTTCTGCGAATGCAGAAGCAATAGCAAAACCGATACCATAAGAAGCACCTGTAACGAGCGCTACTTTACCTTCCAAAGAAAAATTCAAATACTGATTCATAATTCTTTTTATTATTAAATTAGGAAAACTATTGGATTTGTTATTTCAAATCTGTAATCAACGAGAAGTCCTGATCGCCATAGTCGAGGTTCTCACCACCCATTCCCCAGATAAAGGTATAGTTGTGGGTAGCAGCAGCCGAGTGGATAGACCATTCGGGCGAAAGAACAGCCTGATCGCCTTTCATCCATACGTGGCGTGTTTCGCCTACCTCACCCATAAAATGGCAGATAGCATGATCTTCGGGAATCTCGAAATAGAAGTAGGCTTCCATACGACGGCTGTGTACGTGGGCCGGCATCGTATTCCATACACTTCCCGGAGCCAGTTCCGTCATACCCATCTGCAACTGGCAGGTGGGCAACACCTGATTCACCAGCATCTTATTGATATTACGGTGGTTGGAGCCTTCCAAAGAACCCATTTCAGCTACTACGGCATCGGCTTTCGTCACCTTACGGTCGGGATAATTGCGATGTGCAGTCAGTGAGTTGAAGTAGAATTTGGCAGGATGAGCAGCGTCCTTGCTTTCGAAAGTCACTTCACGGTTGCCCGAACCCAGATAAAGAGCTTCTTTATAGTCCAGTTCGAAGGTTGCGTCGCCCGCTTTCACAATACCGGGACCGCCGACATTGTAAATACCCATTTCGCGACGGGTGAGGAAGAACGGAGCTTTCAGCGGATCGATTGCTTCAAGCGTCAGCACCTCTCCTACCGGCAGCGCACCACCTACCACCATACGGTCGTACATGGAATATACCATATTTACTTCATTGGGGACAAATATCTTTTCAATTAAGAAATCTCTGCGGATTCTTGTAGTATCATAACTTTTTGCATCCTCAGGATGCGCAGCATAGCGAATTTCATAGTTCGTTTTCATACCTTATTTATTTATAGTTATTGAATAAGTTCTCTTTCTACGTGCACTTCGTTTACGTACACGATGCAAAAATAGCAAAAGAAAACGGGTTTACCTTGCAATTTTGTTCCAATTATCCACCAAAAATGTCCAGAATCTGTGCAATGTACACTTTTTTAACGAACTATAATACGATTTGGGAGAGATTTCTACCTAATACAGTTTGAACCTTCTATAATAAACACGGCTCAGTTGTAATTCTTGGGGGATTAAGTTTAGTCAATTCCCTTCATGCATATACCTTTGCTAGCCTAAAAAGGAAGAAGCTCATATCCACTACTCCTCTAAATGATGCCCTAAATGCTTTGATTTTAGCATTAAATGCTTCCGCTGCTGCATTTGTACTCCTGTTCACAAAGAAGTTCAGAATCCTTTCATAATGATTCTCAATAGAGTTTGCTACTGTTGTGAATGTATCGTATCCATATTCTTCAATCTTATTATACCATAGTGCCAGCTTTGCTCTTGCTACATCCTTGTCATAGTTTGTGGAAAAGATCTTTCCCAACTCCAATGAGTAGTAATATACGTGCTTAATATCTTCAAACTGCTTGAAAAGTAATTCTGCCCTGATTTTCTGACTCTTGGTCCATTTATCAGGTGATTTAAATAATAAATATCTGCTTCTGGCCAATAATTGCCTGAGTGTATCTCCGTTTTCGAGTTCTTCTGCTTTATATACTTCCCCCTTCTCTTTTGCCGCTTTCATAGCTTTATTCTCCTCTTTTATCACTTGCCATCTATATGTAATGCGCAACTCTTGTACAGCTTCGTATACAAGTTTTTGTACATGAAACCTATCAATCACCTGCATGGCACGTGGAAAGCACGTTTTGGCAATCTTTTGCATGCTCCCTGCCATATCCAGTGTAATTTCTTTGACCTGATTACGCAGCTCCTGTGGCATCTTTGTAAGTACCGCAATGATATCATCGGTTTTAGTGCCCTGAATTACAGCTATAATAGAACCTTTCCTACCTCGCTTATCTCTATTTATTAAGATGGTATAAAGATCTCCCTTACTTAAAGCCGTTTCGTCAATACATAGGTGATAACCCATATTCTTTGGATAAAGGATATACTCTTGGGCATGTGCTCTCTGATCCCAATTCTGGAAGTCACTCAGGTGGTCTTTATATTGGCTTTGAAGCTGTTTGCCATCCATACAGTAATGCTCAGCTACACTTTGGCAGCTAACGGCGTGATTATCTAAGTAATTCTTTTAAAAAAGCACCGAACTCAGCGGTTATGCGAGTACCGGTGGCTACCAAACTCCAGTCACGACTATATGTCTGCCCAGTGGATGGATCTTCCCAGCGACGACGCTTGATACGTAAATAAACGGCTTTACCACGGATAGGGAAGTCCTGAACTTCAATCTCAGGGAGGAAACCTTTTGAGTGAAGATGGAGATCAGAGTACTCAGCAGGAATAGTGGCTTTCTCCTCTAAATAAAGAATAAAGCAAGTATCCTGAGAAACATGATTGACTAGGGTAAAGTAATCAAGGATTCCTGAAGGCAAGAACAAGCTTAAAGAAGCAACAGGATCAATCGTTTGGGAAGAGGATGTTTTCATGATGCAAAAATAAGAATTTTAACGCAATCCCCCAAGGTTTCAGACTGAGCCTAAAACACAAGCTATTCAACGACCAACACGATAAGCATTAAAATAGTCAATATAACGAATAAAATAAGATTAATGAATTCTATATACGCTGATCACGGCTCACCCGAAATTTCTTGGGGGTAACTATTTGTAGCTTTCTTTAAAGTGATTACTTTTGTAATATGACAGAAGCAGCATTAATATCTTTAGCTCAAATAGTACTACCAAGCGAAGTCCTTTCCTCGTTTGATATAACTAAGGTAGAAAGTACCGATACCGAGATTAACATTCATCTTGATGAAAAGATGTACGATACTTTACGTAATGATGTTCACTTTGAATCCAAAGGTTTTATTCCTGCGGTTTCCATCACCGATTTCCCCATCCGCGACCACAAAGTAATCCTTTTGCTCCGACGCCGTAAATGGGTTGATATTCGTACCGGCAAGAGTTTTATTCTACCTCTTAAAATAGCCGCCGAAGGCACCCGCTACTCCAAGGAGTTTGCGGCTTTTTTAAAAGAAACGTATGGACACATCCCCGGTGACCTGCCGTACGCTTGATGATTTCTATCATATTGACGCATCTACCTTTGAGAAGCAATACAAGGATGTGCTAAGCGGTTATCGTAATTGGGAAGAGTTGAGCCATGCGGAAGAGTGGCTTGTCTTTCCTGAGAACATTGGACCTAATCTGGCTATTGACGAGACTTCCCTGTCGAATGGCGACCTTTATACAATAGTAACCAACAGGGACAGGCATGGTCGTGAGATGTGCCTTGTCGCCATTGTTGCAGGGACGAAGTCAGAGACGGTCATAGCGGCTTTACGCCATATTCCCGAACACCTGTTGGACAGTGTAGAAGAAGTGACACTTGATTTATCGGACTCAATGCGTAAAATAGTCCGCTCCTGTTTCCGCAAGGCATCTCGTGTAATAGACCGGTTCCACATCCAGAAATTAGCTTGCGATGCAGTGCAGGAAATGCGTATCAAACTCCGCTGGGACGCAATCCAGGAAGCCAATGATGAGATGGAAGAAGCAAAGCAGAAAGGGGAATCATATGTGCCTATGAGATATGAAAATGGAGATTCAAAGAAAGAACTGTTGGCAAGAAGCCGCTATCTGCTGTTTAAATCCTCCGAAAAATGGACCCCAGCACAAAAACAAAGAGCCAAAATTCTTTTTAAGGAATATCCGGAATTGGGACAGGCGTATGGATTATGTCATTCACTCAGAATGATTCTTGCCAAAAATACAATCAAAGATGCGGCAAGATTGAGTATGGCTAAATGGTATAATAAAGTGGAAGAGGCAGGCTTTCATGCTTTCAATGTAATTGCAGCAACCTTCTATGAACATTATGATGATATTCTTAACTTTTATAATAAAAGATCCTCTAATGCGGCGGCTGAATCCTTTAATGCGAAAATCAAACAATTCAGAACCGCATTAAGAGGAGTAGTGGATGAGAAATTCTTCCTCTTTAGACTGGCTAAGATTTATGCATACCCCCAATGATTATCGGGTGAGCCCTGATCCCCTATATACTTCAATTTTATAAGGATATACAAAAACGACGACTTCAGAGTCACGAAAGAAAAGCCCCGAAAGATGTCTCTTTCGGGGCTTTTCTTCGTTGGACTACCAAGATTCGAACTTGGACAAACAGAACCAAAACCTGTTGTGCTACCATTACACCATAGTCCAAACTTATGTGCTTTCTGTTAAAAAGCGGTGCAAAGATAGAGGTTTGCAAGCAAACCTCCAAATATTTCGTTCACTTTTTTACATTCTATCGAGTGAATCGTGCATTATTACTTTGCAATCAGCAAAAAATAGTTCTTTTTACCGCGCTGAACAAGCAGATATTTCTCATCGAGCAAGTCAGCAGTTGTGATTACCTGATCAAAGGCCGTTAGTTTCTCTTTGTTCAACGAAACGCCACCGCCTTGAACCAACTTACGCATCTCACCTTTCGAAGCAAATACAGCCGCATTATCGACGAACAAATCTACTGCCTTCACTCCTTCTGCCAACGCATCACGGGAAATCTCAAATTGGGGTACTCCTTCAAATACAGCCAGCAATGTATCCTCGTCCAATTTGCGCAAAGCGTCGGAAGTAGCATTACCAAACAAAATATTGGATGCGTCAACCGCTGCGTTATAATCTTCTTCCGAGTGAACCATCACAGTTACTTCTTTAGCCAGACGTTTCTGAAGGAGACGCAAGTGCGGAGCAGCCTGATGTTCGGCAATCAGTGCTTCAATTTCTTCTTTTTCGATAGAAGTGAAGATTTTGATATAACGCTCGGCATCGGAGTCGCTTACATTCAGCCAGAATTGATAGAACTTGTAAGGTGAAGTATAGCGAGGGTCCAGCCAGATATTTCCGGATTCTGTTTTACCAAACTTACCGCCGTCAGCTTTTGTAATCAGCGGGCAAGTCAGTGCGAACACCTCTCCCCCATTGGTACGGCGGATCAATTCGGCACCGGTAGTAATGTTTCCCCATTGGTCGGAACCACCCATCTGAAGCTTACAGCCCTTTGTTTCATACAAATGAAGGAAGTCATATCCTTGAAGCAACTGATAAGTGAACTCGGTAAATGACAATCCATCACGCGCTTCACCATTCAGACGGCGTTTTACAGAGTCTTTTGCCATCATATAATTCACAGTAATGTGCTTACCTACTTCGCGAGCAAAATCGAGGAAAGTGAAATCTTTCATCCAGTCATAATTGTTCACCAGTTCGGCACGGTTAGGCACATCCGACTCGAAGTCGAGGAACTTGGCAAGCTGATTTTTAATACATGCCTGATTGTGACGCAATGTTTCCTCGTTCAGCAGGTTACGTTCTGCTGATTTTCCGGAAGGGTCTCCAATCATACCTGTAGCGCCACCGATCAGTGCCAACGGCTTATGACCGCAGCGTTGGAAATGACGAAGGATCATCACTCCACAAAGGTGACCAATGTGTAGCGAATCAGCAGTCGGGTCGATACCCAAATAGGCAGTCACCTGCTCTTTGCTTAACAACTCTTCTGTTCCCGGCATAATGTCCTGCAACATGCCACGCCATCTCAATTCTTCTACAAAATTCATCGTATTACTCTATTAATTAGTTGTTTTTTATTGTATTTCAATCCCATGTGCGACAAAAGTACGACTCTTTCTCGGAAGATACAACTCTTATGCCCTAAAAAAGACATTTTGGATATTTCGGCGGATCGTCTCACGCAACACTTCCACTTCTACCCCACGCACTTTGGCTGCCCGACACAGGATATCTTCAATATCAAGCGAACTGTTGTCCGTTTCCAGAAACAACCGTTCGTCGGGTACTGTCTGCATCGTTTCATCAGAATAATACTCTCCCAAAGAAAGATAAAAGCCCTTCTTTAGCAACTGCACCGCCTGCTCCGGTTTTCCACGAAAACCATGCCATATCCAAGCTTGTTGGGGACGAAATTCTTTTTTCACTGCTAACAGCTCGTCCATTGCTTTCACGCAGTGGATAATCAACGGCAAACCATACTCTTCCGACAGCCTCACCTGCGCTTTAAACACCGTTAACTGAAGTTCCATTGAAGCTACTGCCAATTTATCCAATCCCGCTTCTCCTGCGGCGACAAACTGCTTTTTCCGCAACTGCTGCTTAAGATAATCCAAAAGCTGTCCGGCATTATGCTCTGTCAACTCCCAGGGATGAATGCCGACAGAATAATAATATCCCCTATCCACTTCCACATCTCCTGCGAAAGGCATATACAATGGAGAGTCCGCCAACAGCGGATAATTCACGATAGATTTTCCCAGAGAATCGGCCTCCAGTTTATGAGTATGAATATCCAAAATGTCAGTCACATTCTTTTTCATCTTCTATTTCTCATTTTAATTGCTTCAAGGTACGGGATCATAGCCGGAACCACCCCAGGGATGGCATCGCAGAATACGCCGCACAGCGAGGTAAAGCCCCTTTACAGGACCGTGTTTCTTAATTGCTTCGACAGCATAAGCCGAACAAGTTGGCGTGAATCGACAAGAGGGAGGAGTAAGAGGCGAAATACAAACCCGGTAAAAGTAGATGGGAACAAGCAACAAGAAAGAGAATACTTTCCTCAAAATTCCCGTTACGAATACCCACAGGGCAGATATCCGGGAGTTACGAGGTTTCATGAGGATAGTTTTTCAGAGATGCGCGCAAGCGCTATTTTCATCTTTTCTTCCAATTCGGAAGTTGCAATAAGCTCGTCCGACAGATAGATAAAGGCAACGGCTAACCGCTGCTCCCGGCGTTGCAATTCGTCCACCAGGAGAGATTTGTTCTTCCGGTAGGCTTCGCGTATCTGACGTTTCACACGGTTGCGTTTCACCGCTCGTTTAAAACGACGTTTCGATACGCTGATTAATATAGAAGCAGGAGCCTCGCCCTGCTCAACAGGCATATATACAACGCGTATCGGAAAGATGGAAAACGACTTCGAAACGCCGCCTTCAAACATCTTTCCGATCAAAATTTTACTATTCAGCCTTTCGGCTTTACACAAAGTATATATACCCACTCTGTTTATTTATTGTTTTCTCTGATAAACATATCAAGTGCGGCAGTCATTGACGGAGCCTGCACCGTAGGAGCTTCAAGGTCCAGACGGAGACCTGCGTCACGTACAGCCTGTGCGGTAGTAGAGCCGAAAGTGCCGATCTTAATCTCTCTCTGATTAAAATCAGGGAAGTTCTTCTTCAATGAAGTCACTCCGGCAGGGCTGAAGAACACTAACATGTCATAATCAAACTCCTCGTCCGGTGTAAAGTCGTTGCTCACTGTACGGTACATCACAGCTTCTGTATGCTGAATGTTATTCTTGTCGAGCAAGTTTTTCACATCGTCATTGTGTACGTCTGACATCGGAACGAGATATTTCTCCGTTTTATGCTTCACAATGGAAGGTATCAGGTCCTCAATCTTTCCGGTAGCTCCGAAGAAGATCTTACGCTTGCGGTATTGCACATATTTCTGAATATACAATGCAACAGCTTCCGTCACGCAGAAATACTTCATCGTTTCGGGAATTGTCACGCGCAATTCAGTACACAAAGTGAAAAAATGGTCAATAGCATGGCGCGAAGTGAATATTACGGCAGTGTGGTCGAGAATCGAAATTTTCTGTTGCCGAAATTCTTTCGCCGAAAGACTTTCAACCTTAATAAATGGTCGGAAATCTATTTTAACGCCATACTTTTCAGCTATGTCGTAATAGGGAGATTTCTCTGACGCAGGCTTAGGCTGCGACACTAGTACTTTTTCAATTTTCAACGTCCTAAAATTTTATTAGCAAAATATTGTTCATTTGAATCATACCTTGATAGAGTAGCAAACAAGGTACTATTTCAAGAGCGCAAAAGTACAAAATTAATAGGAAAAGCCCGCTAAATTGATGAAAAAAAAGCTTTATCCACTTATAAAACATCAATATTTTAGTGAAAATTAAAATAATAGCCCCAATTATGACCAAATTTGTGAGACTTAAATCAAAATAAACTAGAAAAAGAACGAATGGAAAGAGGGCAAATCCGACATAATATATGAGCGCAGAATAGGATTCCAGCCATATATTTGTCTTATTTTTATCAAAAAACGTCCACCCAAGAAACATGTAAATCAGCCATTTTAGTAAGAAATAGGCAAGGCAGAATCCAACGTAGATACCCAGCAAAAGGAGGGGGGATACCCGGTTCATCAAAGCAGGGCATGTATCATGAAAATAATTGAGAAATGTGATACCCGACAAGACACAAGTCTGCAACACAAGCACAAGGAGATAACGCACATCGGCTGCCGTAGAACTATCAAAAATACTCGTTCGTTCACGGTGCAATACAAAGTCTTTCACCTGTTGGGAGAGAAATTTCTTTCCGCGCGCCAAGGCTATGGAGGAAAGAAAGAAGCAAGCCAGCAAGGTCAACGCAATGGCATCGTCCGTGCGGGGAGAGTAGGAGATAGGTGTCCCCTCAAAGCCGGAATCAACTTCTTGCACAGCATGAAGATCAACCAACTGCAGACTATCAGTGTCCGCCTTTGCCGGACTAGTCTGGTTCTGCCGAAGAAGGGACAGCGTATCCGCACTTCGGGAACTTAATATATCGCCTATCATATCGCCGCAAATTTACGAATGGAAATGTCCCATACAGGAGTTTCATAAAGCAATTGAACCGCTTCTTCCGGCGTCTGCGCCACTTTCCATATATCACCATGCTGCCGGCGCATAAAGTTCTCATCAATAGCCTTTTCAAGCATTTCGAGGAGTGGATCGAAGAATCCGTTTATATTGAGGATTACAATCGGATTGAGATATAATCCCAATTGTTTCCAGGTAATAATCTCCAGCAGCTCTTCAAGGGTACCGCATCCACCGGGCAAAGCAATAATGCCATCGCTCAAATCTGCCATCTTCCGCTTGCGTTCGTGCATGGATTCTACTTCAATCAGTTCTGTCAATCCCGTATGATGCCAGTTTTGCTCTACCATAAAACGAGGAATCACACCTGTCACCTCACCACCATTTTTCAATACAGCATCTGCCATAGAACGCATCAGGCCAATACTTCCGGCTCCATTTATCAAACGAATACGGTGTTCGGCAAGCAAACGGCCGAGAGTATCGGCTGCTTGGAAGTAAACAGCGTCTATCTTGGTACTGGAAGCACTATATACACATACGGAATTTATCTGATTCATCTTCATCACTATCCATTATTATATCGAGAAGGCAAAATTACGAAAAAATTCCGTTATTCACATTCAACTTAATCAGAGATCATTTTTATCTCTACATTTATCTATCCCTATAAAAAAATCTTGGACTCCTTATCCAGAAGTCCAAGAACCTTTCTCACAGAGAATACATCTATCACAGATTTCTCATCTACTAACAGGTGTATCAAATTGTTGCTGAATGAACTTTATTATTCGAATCATAAAATCATTCGAACACCCTACCAGTAGTATTCAGCATACAATTTAAAAAAGTGATTTTAATTTTACGTTTCAATATACCTTTATGCGCCTTTCACAAGGTTTATTAAGCCCACGAACAGAATTAACCGATCTTTCCCCTTTCGGTCATCTAATCGCCATTTCAGCAATGCGCCATATATTTCAACAGCGGGGCTTCATCAGTTAATGATTTAGGTATATCATCATTATGTTAGTTGCAAATAATATATATTTCAAAGACTTATTCTAATTCAAAATCTCCGGTAAAGGCTTCCTTTGGAAGTTGTATCTCCAAAGTATATTTACCTTTCTCCTCACCTGTAAGATCAATATAAACCTTATCTACATTTAAATCAGTAGATGTATAAACAACTTCATCTGTTTCTGCATTCTTTATGATAACAGTTACAGTAGGAACAGTAGAAAGAAGGTCGATAGACAACAATGAGTTTTCAATAAAAGCAGCAGGAGTAACAGGGACAGATCGATGTTGTACCTCAGTCTTAGTTCTCAATTTAATCTGCCGTGCAGATATCATCTCATGCGCATAAGAAAACATACTCATTTGAAGCAAAATTGTCAATAACAAAAGAGGAAAAAATTTAGCTTTCATAATAATTGAGTTTAAAATTTCGCTTCAAAAATACACAGATGAAGCAAAAGAAACGATTTTTATGTGGTAACAATGGTAACACTCAGTTACCTAAAAACAAAACAGCCAAAAAACACATGTCCTATTTCACTGATTATCAACACCAAAAACCCGTTCAAAAATTTGCGCATCCATTTTGTTCTTTATACGATTTTTACGTGTTTTAAGAGCATCTGATGTAGCATCCATCAACTCCATCACAACAGTTTTTGAACAACAAAGCAGTGAAAGAACACAAAAAAAGATATCATCGCCAGTTAAAGCAGGGCAGCGTTCCTTAAGATTCATCATCACATCAACAAAAGCGTTAGAAATATCAGAACGTATTTCCTTCCTCAAGCTACGCATCGCCAATAACTGTTTAGGAGTCGCTCCCTCTAACGCCTCCAATTGATCATAACAATTAGTAGTCTTAAGTACGGATATACACAATTGAATCTGCTGTTCCGTCAGATCTGACCTTTTCTTATTTATATGTTCCTTATTAGATTCAGAAACCTCCTCCTCTCTCAACAACATTGTATCTACTCGTTTTTGAGTTAATTCGTGTTGCAAATCAATATAATACTTTTTCCTTCGCCTATCATTCCACATAAACCAGAAGATACATATAACCATCAAAGAAAAAAATACAGTAACTAAACTAAAAACCAATGTTTTTGTACGCTCAGACAATAACCTTTTATGTTCCTCCAATTGATGTTTGTCCATGAGCCGATTAAGTTCCTCATTGTCAGCCATAACTTGGATAGAATCATAAAGAACCTTATATGCATCCATATTTTTCATCGCAGCTTCCCATTGACCTTTTCTCTTTGCTACTTGATACATTCCATCATAACATACAGCCCTTCCATTAATATCAAGATAATCCATATTTTTATTAAAAAAATAGCTCGCAGAATCAAGCTTATTCAAATTAAGCATAATTTCAGCTTTTAACAAATAAGCATTAGTCGCTTCATCCTGCCCCATTGCTAGAATAGCTTTTGATATATATTGATCTGCTCGGATATAATCTTTCTCTTCATTATAAACCATAGCAAAGTCATGATAAATTGCACCTATCATACTAGAATTCTGCATTGTCAATGCACAATCAAGGGCTTGTTGATAATAACATAATGCACTATCTTTCTCACTTTGCGAGAAAAATACGCCTGCGATCCCTCTTAATGGGTATACTTGTGCTCTTTCTCCTTTTAATATCTGATAAGCTGCACGATAAGCCTCCATAGCCACATTATTCAAACCATCTTTTGCATAACACTCCGCCAAGTTATCATAAATCATTGCTAAGAATTCATCCCTAACGGGCATCAGCCGAATTGCTGTCAGATACTCTTCTACAGCAAATGAAGTATACCCCATCTCCCGATAAGTAGCTCCCCAGTAATAATGAGCCTTTGCAGCACGCAAACTTTTCTTCTTATCGCCATAATAGTCAACAGCCGTTTTTATCAACGAATCATCCTCTAAAGCAATATAGTTTTTATGCCGTGCCTGTGTGAGCAGTAGCGCATAAAGCGCCCGGTCAGCACGTGGCATCTTCTGTGGATAAGTAATTGATTCCAAAATAGACAAAGCACTATCTGGATATGTCTCCATTAATGAATCAGCGCATAATAACAATGGATTCTTCACTGAAGGAGAGGAACAGGAAGAAAGAGAGACAGACATAAAAATGCTACCTACGCTGACAAGTAAAATAGAGAACACCAATAAATAGCGTTTAGAACAACAACATCTTGTTTTCATTTAGCAGTCTGTTTTATTTTACGATACA
The DNA here is from genome assembly GCF_001185845.1 of Bacteroides sp. 3_1_13. Classification (NCBI taxonomy): domain Bacteria; kingdom Pseudomonadati; phylum Bacteroidota; class Bacteroidia; order Bacteroidales; family Bacteroidaceae; genus Bacteroides; species Bacteroides sp. 3_1_13. The sequence continues at coordinate 1,072,943 of NZ_KQ236955.1, read as the reverse complement.
AAAGTAGCAATTTCCGATAAAACATACTTAGTAGCCAAAAAACATTTATTTAAATATAACTTATTAAAAATCAAGAGCTACAACTTCAATTTCCATTAAAGGAAGTTGAAATTGCAGCTCTTTCTTAACAAGTTAAGCCCTGTTTCAGACTGTTTTACAGACCAAAAGCAGCTTTAATTTTATCTACGTAGTCGAGTTTTTCCCATGTAAAGAGTTCCACTTCCACAGTTTTGTCTCCTTCGTAACGAGAGAAAAATTTCTTCGTTATCACTTGCGGTTCACGTCCCATGTGACCGTAAGCAGCTGTTTCCTGATAAATAGGATTACGAAGTTTCAGACGTTCCTCGATAGCTTTCGGACGAAGATCGAACAATTGGTCGATAACACGCGCAATCTCGCCATCAGTCATGTTGACGTGAGAACGGCCGTAAGTATCGACAAAGATATTGATCGGACGAGCCACACCGATAGCATAGCTCACCTGTACAAGCATTTCGTCTGCTACACCTGCCGCAACCATATTCTTTGCGATGTGACGTGCTGCATAAGCTGCACTACGGTCTACCTTGCTAGGATCTTTTCCGGAGAAAGCACCACCACCGTGAGCACCTTTACCACCGTAAGTATCAACGATAATCTTACGACCGGTCAAACCGGTATCTCCGTGAGGACCACCGATTACAAATTTTCCGGTAGGATTCACATGATAGATGATTTTATCATTGAACAGTGCCAATACCTTATCGTGATGAATAGAAGCAATTACACGAGGCATCAGAATCTCGATCACATCACGGCGGATGATAGACAACATTTCTTCGTCAGCTTTCAGTTGAGCAGCTTGAGAGTCATCTTCCGGTTGGATAAAGTCATCATGTTGTGTAGAAACAACGATTGTATCGATACGGACAGGCGTTCCGTTGTCATCATATTCGATAGTAACCTGGCTTTTGGCATCGGGGCGGAGGTAAGTCATTACCTTTCCTTCACGACGGATGTCGGCCAGCACTTGCAGAATGCGGTGTGCCAAATCAAGAGAAAGCGGCATATAGTTTTCCGTTTCATTGGTAGCATAACCAAACATCATTCCCTGGTCGCCTGCACCCTGTTCCATCGGATCCTGACGCTCTACACCACGGTTGATATCGGGGCTTTGCTCATGAATAGCGGAAAGTACACCACAAGAGTTGCTTTCGAACATGTACTCTCCTTTGGTATAACCGATTTTCTTAATCACTTCGCGTGCGATGAGTTGTAGGTCAACGTACGCTTTTGTTTTCACTTCACCCGCTAGCACCACTTGTCCGGTAGTCACTAGTGTTTCGCAAGCTACTTTCGAACTGGGGTCGTAAGCCAACAGTTTGTCAAGCACGGCATCCGATATTTGATCGGCTACCTTGTCGGGGTGTCCTTCTGACACCGATTCGGATGTAAATAAGTATCCCATCTTTCTTAAATTAAGAATTAAAAAATAAGAATCAAGAATGAGAGAGTAGGAGAGGGAGTGCTGCAAAGGATAAGCCGAAAGGCGTCAATCAGACGTGTTTTAGCATTTTTTTCCGTGGTTGCAAGCTACTCAAATCTGTCCACACTTTCATTTCGGTTGCAAAGATAAAGAGATTTTGGAGATAATGAGTATCTTTGCCACGTATTTAACACATAAATAGATTTATAATGATTCTAAATAAGAAATTAAAAACGCTTTTAGTGCTGGCGCTCTATGTAGGATTCACGATTGCTATCTACGCCATTGTTTGCCATTTCATCGACAAGCCGTTTCAGGAGATTCATTTGCTGTATGCAGTACTGATAGGATGCATCGCCTATTTGCCGGTGTTTATTGCGGAGAAAAAGAAATAAATAGTCTGTTTGGTGCGTATATATACTCACCATACTGGATATATATATCCAATACGCTGTACATATATGCCCAATACGGTGAGTATATATGCCCACCGAACAGGGGTTAGAGTGCGTTCAAAATACCTTTCATTGTCTTTCCCAACACAGGGTGCAAGATGTCCGGAGCAATTTCCGCCAGTGGTTTCATAACGAAGTCACGTTCTGCCATCAACGGATGGGGGAGGGTTAACTCTGCTCCGGAAGCAGAGGTCACAGAAAGCACTAAATCTTCATAAAGTAACAGGTCAATATCAATCAGACGGTCGCTATATATTCCGTTGACGGACTTTTTGGTACGTCCCAGCTCCCTTTCAATCATTTGCGTCTCTTGCAATACTTCCAATGGAGATAATTCCGTTTCTACACAAGCGGCCGCATTCAGGAAACTGTTTTCAGAAGCAAAGCCCCAGGGGGCAGTAACATAAAAAGCAGACAGGGAAACTACGTTCCCTACCTGCTCTTCTATTTTTTGCACGGCATCCCGGAGATTCTGTTCTTTATCTCCAAGGTTAGTGCCGAGTCCCAAATATACTTTTGCCATTATTTGTCCAGAATCAGCATTGCATCTCCATACGTGCCGAAACGGTAACCTTCCTTCAAAGCTACATGGTAAGCATCCATCACCTGGTCATAACCACCGAAAGCAGCTACAATCATCAGCAGGGTAGAAAGCGGCATGTGGAAATTGGAAATCATTGAATTGGCTACGGTAAATTCATACGGAGGGAAGATAAACTTATTAGTCCATCCTTCGAATTCCTTCAAATGTCCGTCGGTGCTGACTGCGCTTTCAATAGCACGCATCACGGTCGTACCTACCGCACAAACATTTCTGCCGTTATCTTTGGCACGGTTAACGGTTTTCACCGCCATTTCGTTTACAAACATTTGTTCCGAATCCATCTTATGCTTTGTCAAGTCCTCTACGTCGATGTCGCGGAAGTTACCCAGACCAGCGTGCAAAGTGATATATGCAAAATCTATACCTTTGATTTCCAAACGTTTCATCAACTCACGGCTGAAGTGCAAACTAGCAGTCGGAGCAGTCACCGCACCTTCGTTCTTCGCAAAGATAGACTGGAAGCGTTCTGCATCTTCCGGTTCCACAGGACGGTTGATGATAGAGTGGGGAAGTGGGGTCTCACCCAAAGAGTACAAAGCCTTTTTGAACTCATCATGAGGTCCGTCATAAAGGAAACGGAGCGTACGCCCACGGGAAGTAGTGTTATCAATCACTTCGGCCACCATCGAATCGTCCGGACCGAAATACAGTTTGTTACCGATACGGATCTTACGTGCCGGATCGACCAATACGTCCCACAAACGAAGTTCTTCATTCAACTCACGCAACAAGAATACTTCGATACGAGCACCTGTCTTTTCCTTGTTACCATACAAACGGGCAGGGAATACCTTCGTATCGTTGAATATAAACACATCTTTATCATCAAAGTAGTCCAACACATCTTTGAACATCTTGTGCTCAATCTTACCTGTATTACGATGCAATACCATCAAACGAGACTCATCCCTATATTTCATAGGATGTAGAGCGATCTTATCCTCGGGTAACTTAAATTTGAATTGTGATAATTTCATATCTATTCCTTATTACGTTAATTATTTTCTTCCTCATTTTCTATTTCCTGTCCGTCAATCCACTCTTTAAAGTGTTCGGGGTTCAGGCAGTCTTCCAACCGGACGTCACCTACACGGGTGCGGATCAATCCTGTCAGATGGGCTCCACTATGGAGCGCTTCACCAATATCACGCGCCAGAGCACGAATATATGTTCCTTTGCTGCATACGACACGGATTTGAATCATCGGTTCCGGGTCGTCCAGGCGACATTCCAGCAATTCAATCTCGTCGATAACAAGCTGCTTTGCCTTTAGTTCGACTTCTTCGCCTTTTCGGGCCAGTTCGTAGGCACGTTTACCATCTACCATACAGGCAGAGAAAGCAGGAGGCACCTGATTGATGGCACCGATAAAGCGCGTCAACACTTCTTCCACCAGCTCCCTTGTGATATGCTCGGTAGGGTAGGTGGCATCTATCTCATGTTCCAAATCGTATGACGGGGTAGTAGCGCCCAAACGCAACGTTGCGACGTACTCCTTCGTGTGATATTGAAACTCTTCTATTCGTTTGGTTGCCTTGCCTGTGCATACAATCATCACCCCCGTTGCAAGAGGATCCAACGTTCCGGCATGGCCGACTTTTAGTTTTTTCACTCCAATCCGACGGCAAATATGATAGCGGGCGTGCCCTACTACCTTAAATGAAGTCCAGCCAAGAGGTTTATTGAAAAACAGTACTTCTCCTTTTTTAAAATTCATCAGCCAATTTCTAAGTTGTATCCAAGCAACAGCATTACCAAAATGGTTCCGCCAACAATAATTCTGTACCAGCCAAATGCCTTAAAGCCATATTTCGTAACAAAGCTAATAAAGAACTTGATAGCCAGCAAAGCAACGACAAAAGCCACCACATTACCGATAATAAGTGCCGGCATGTTGTTGACAAGAATCTCGGTTCCACCATCCAGGAAGAGTTTCAACACCTTGTAACCGGTTGCCGCAAACATAGTTGGCACGGCAAGAAAGAATGAAAATTCGGCAGCATCCTTACGAGTCAACTTCTGGGCCATACCTCCGACAATGGTAGCCATCGAACGGGATACCCCCGGTATCATAGCAATACACTGAAACAAACCGATATTGAATGCCTTTTTTTCTGTCAGTACGGTATCTTCGCTTCCTTTCGAGAAAATCTTATCGCAGAACAGCATAAATATACCACCGATTACCAGCATCACTGCCACTATCGCTACACTTTCCAGCATCTCGTCTATCTTATCGCTAAACAGGAAACCCAAAATTGCAGCAGGAATAAAAGCCACCAGCAGTTTCCAGTAAAAATCGAATTTATGCAGAAAACACTTCAAAGCGGAAGCGCCTGCAGGAGCCGGTGTATGGTTCAACCGGAAAAAGCGTTTCCAGTAAAGGCAGACAACTGAAAGAATTGCGCCAAACTGAATAATTACAGTAAATGCTTTTACAAATTCTGTACTTTCTACTCCTAATATGTTTTGTGTAATAATCATGTGTCCTGTAGAAGAAACCGGTAGAAACTCTGTCAACCCTTCTACAATAGCAATAATAATCGTCTCAAATGTTGTTAAATCCCCCATCTTTATTCTTCTGTTTTTTGTGTTTTAGGTTTGCGCAATACTGCATAAATCATAGATATAAAGCCAAACAGGCAAACGACCGGCGCTACCTTGATTCTGCGTACACTGAAAATATCGGGTTCAAAAAGCGTTTCGGACGATGTAGGTCCCGTCATCAATAGAAAGCCGATAATAACAATCGCCATCCCTATTGCGAGCAAGATAAAGTTCACTTTATCAAAGGCAAATTTCTGCTTGTCAGACATAGTTTATTTAATTACAAATTACTAAATTCAATCATTCCCTTACTCTATCAGTCGGTTGTTACGGATGCTAATCACACGCAAACACAGGTTTGCCGTCAGTCATTCGCCATCCGCTAAATATAGTACAGGCTGTTTGCTTTCATTCTCAAGTATTTATTCATGGAGAAATAGGCGCATAGCCACGTTATTACAATTCCAAACGCCAATACGCTTGCACAGACTATCAACATGACTTCAGGCGTGATGACCTGAAGCAATTCCTGTTCGTACGTCACGGCCCAATAAGCGGTCCCCATCAATATGGAATCGGCAACGATGGCTGCCAATATCCCGCTCCATACATTCTTTCGAAGGAATGGCCCCCGGATGAATCCCCAACTCGCTCCTACCAACTTCATGGTGTGAATGAGGAAGCGTTTGGAGTAAATAGCCAGTCTTATGGTATTGTTTATCAGGGCAAAAGAGATAAAAGTAAGCACTACCGCCAAGGCAAGCAGTACCAGACTGATATTTCGTATGTTATCATTCACGGCGTCAATTAACTCCTTTCGATAGAGCACATCTTGTATGTTGATGTTCTTTTTAATCATTTTCTCTATCTTCGCAATGCTGTCGGAGTTTGCATAGTCGGAATGGAGTTTGATTTCAATGGAAGCGGTAAAAGGGTTATAGCCCAAGAATTCTTCCGGATCGGTTCCCATTGCTTCCGTCTGTTCTTTCAGTGCTTGTTTTTTAGAGATATATTCGGATTGTTTCACGAAAGGTTCCTGATTCAGCTTCTTCTGAAGTTTCAGTATATCCGCTTCTTTCATGTCGTCACTGATAAGAACGGAGAAACTGATATTCTCGCGGACATATACGGAAAGATTGTGTGCTGTCAATACGAAGAAGACAACCAGTCCCAGCAACAGCAACACTAATGTCGTACTGATACTCGACGTGATGAACTGCATGTCGAAAATCGAACCTGACTTATATTTGTTTTGATTTCCCATGCGTTATCTCTTTTTTCGGAATACATAAATCATTGAACTGCTGCGTTCTTTCCTTCCCAAAGCATTGAACCAGGCCAACGTCCCGGCAAACATCCCTTTCAGGAAACTGCATGAACTGCCACGATGTTTCTCGCTCAACATAGATACGTAAAACGCATCGAACGGCATCGGATGACGTGCCGCCATAATAAAGCCATGACGGGAAGCCAGCTGCTGTATAGTGCCCGGAGTGAAATGCCAGAGATGACGGGGAACGTCATAAGCCGCCCAATATTCACCGTAGCGCTTGGCATCATAAGAAGAGCAGTTGGGTACTGCCACAATCAATACTCCTTTTTCTGTCAGCAATTCGCGAAGCGTTTCCCAGGTCTCATTCAAAGATTCGAGATGCTCCATCACATGCCAGAGAGTGATGACATCAAAGCTAGCAGGAGCAAACTCTTTCAGAGCCGATTCGGGCTTTACCTCCAGTTCGAAATGTGTTTTTGCAAACTCACGTGCCTGCGGGCTTTTCTCCACTGCCTCTACCTTCCATCCCCGGCGAACCATTGTATCGGAAAAGTAACCGGTTCCCGTACCTATATCGAGCAAACGCCCCGTTTTACGATGCGCCTCTTTAGCTACCAAGCGCGCTTTGCGGCCCAGCATATAAGAACGTACGTAATGGTAGATATTATTCATCGCGCCCTTGCGCGTATCAGTGTGAGAAATATAGTCGGGAGTCTCATAATACTTGCCTATCTCTGCTTCCACGGGAACTCCTTGTGTGAATGTAAATCCACAGTCCTCACACGAATACAGTTCAAACTGTTCGCCCGAAGCATAAAAATCCGTACAAGTCATGACGCGTTTCAAGTGCATACCGCCACACACCGGACAAGCATTTATACTGAGTTTCTCCATTAACTATCTAAGCAAAATTAAGTGCTGCCTCGAATGACAAGACAACACTATACCCGAATTTGGTGCAAAGAAACAAATAAAAAGTGATGGATTGGGGTTTCGTTAAGGACTTTTAATAGAAGAGTTGTTCCCGATAGGAGGCAGAAGTAGTTTTGACAGCTCCTATCGGGACAAGTTCTCTTTTTTCAAGAAGATCAAAAAGTCAGATTAACGGAAAAGCCCATGTTTCTGTAGCTAGGCTGACGGAAATTGTCTATGCCCTGCCCCCAGGTTCCCGTGCTTGCCGTAGATTCCGGATCAAACGGAGCTTTATTGTACAACATAAGCAAATTACGTCCCACTAATGCCACCCGAACATCTTGTATCCATTTTACCCACCGGTTAACGGGGATATGATAGGCTATCGACATTTCAGCAAGACGAATATTAGTGGCATCATAGGTATACACTGTTCCCGTACATGCCTGTCCTACCTGCCGAAAGTAGTTCTCTGCCGGAATCTTTTCATCACTAACCCAGACACCGCCATTATCACGGGCTATTGCCGTAGCCTGCGAGACACCAAATCGATCCATAGCAGCTTGCGTCATCGACACACCTACACCACCAAAACGGGCATGAATCACAAAATCGAGTTCAAAGCCTTTCCATAAAAAACTGTTAGCCAAGCCCATCGTATATTTAGGATCAGTATTACCTGCATACACATAGTCGTATGCAGGATTGACAGTCTGTGAGGATTTATCAACAATAACATTCCCCTGTGCATCTCTCTGAAAATCTGTAATATATATATCACCTATAGAGCCACCTTCCTTCAATGGAGTATACCAACCGATACCTTTACCCATTTGGATTTCTTTTAAATTAAAATCGGTACCCGTTATAGGATTTTTCTGAGGTTCTAAAAGCTGCTTTACTTCATTCTTATTGATAGAATAAGTGAAACGTCCATCCCACTTTACCTGCCCGATATTCATATTTGTACTCAAGATAAGCTCGAAACCTTTATTATCAACCTTGGCCCCATTATACATGAAATAAATATCCCCCTGAAAGGGAATAGAAAGATATCCTCCAAACGGTAAATCGGAAGTAGATGTCTTGTACATTGTAAACGCCAAACTGATTTTATCATTAAGAAAACCTGCATTGAGTCCTATTTCGTGAGACTTAGTATGCTCGGGATCCAGCATATTATCCTCCAATCTGGGCTTCAAACCCACCCTTTTTTTATTCAAAAAGATATAATCAGTAAAACTATTACCGGTTTCACTATAGGTATAATTGAGTTTTAGAAACGAAAGGAATCGGTTGGGATTATCAGACAACCATCCTGTTGGGACTACAGATACCCCTACCGAAGGATAGATAACATCTGTTGAATAACTTGAATCATCATCCCAGAATTTCAGCCATTCCATTCGTCCGCCCAAATCAAGAAATAACAGGTTTTTATATCCCAATTGCGCAAGCATAAACAATGATGTAGCCCGGTCGTGATAATTGAAGTCTTGATCTCTATAGTAAGAGCCCCCATGTTTATCCAGCCCTGATAAATTAAACTGATTCACTACTCCCAATGCACCGTCAATGTAAGAGTTATCAAACTTCGTATCACAAATAGAAGAACCTAAAGTGGCATTAATCGAAAAGTCCCCTAGCTTTTTATTGACATTGAACAGGAGATCGGAATAAAACTGGGTATTCTTATCTTCAGACTCATAATACGAGCCCAAAGGATTGGCTTGAAGAGAAGACGCATAAAGTTTTTCGGTGGCAGTTTCTTTATCACGATCGTAATGAATACGCCCCGCCACATTGAGCCAGGAGGTCAAATCATATTTTGCTCCTATCCCACCTAGTAAACGTCTCTTTTTCTGATTGTACAGATTCCGGTTGATTATCCAATAAGGATTTTGCATACCCATCCCCATGTTTCCTAAAGGCCAATATTGCGCATTAGCCCCAAGTTTCGGATCGTAAACTTCAAAATGATTCTTGTAGTTATAATCGGGATTGACGCTAATACGCTCTTGCAACACATCAGGTACCAAATAGACAGGAACCAATGGATTACCATACATACCTTGCGATAACATATTCTGTTCTGCGGTATGAATATATCTCAAAGTAAAGTCGAGTTTCAGTCTATGATTTAATAAAGAAGATGTATTCCGGAATGAGAAATTGTAACGATCTACATCGTTGTTGGGAATGATGCCAGTGCCATTCATTGTGACAGCCGATACTCGGGTTTGATTATATTCATTTCCTATAGAAAGGCTAAGGGAATTATTGATAGTATGTCCGGTACGGAAAAAGTCTGCTGGATTCCATGACTGAGGATGATTCGTCTTTTCTCCCCACCCCGCCACGTAGGTCTGCTGGAATTCAGGCATGACAAGTGGCGAACTGAAAGTGGTACTATTCCCCAACTCTACTCTTAGTTTTCCGGAATGTGCTTTCTTTGTATTAATCATCACCACACCGCTAGCGGAACGACTACCATACAAAGTAGAAGCTGCTGCGGTACTCAAAACAGAAATGCTCTTTATATCATCAGGAGAGAAAGCTGCTATACCATCACCAGTCTGCCAGTTAGAGGTATTTACATTAAAAGATTGCTCTGGCTCCAATCGTGGCAAAGGTACACCATCCAAAGTAAAAAGCACATTGTTGGATTTTAATATGGAACGGTAACCACGCAACACCATCCTTACTGAACCACCCACACCGGAAGCACTGGGATTAATAGCAGCTCCCGCCACTCTTCCTATCAGGGAGTTTACGAAATTGGCGTCTTTCACCTTCATCAGATCGGCCCCATCAATCTGTTGTGGACTGTATGCCAACTTCACCGTATCCTTTGGAGAAGTTTCATGATCCGCATAAATCATAGAAACAGGTAACAAGGCCAATAAAAGAATCGCACCTCCTTTTTTCATCAAAGAAATGTACAAAGATTGTGAGAAGCCACAACTAAGCAAAGTTTTGAGAGTAAATGCTTTCATAGGCATCAAATATTTAGATTTTGGTTACTACAAACTATTCATGTATCAAAGTTTATAGAAAAACTATATACATAATATAAATACAACTATAAGGAGCTTTCTACTAAAAGAGAAATGAGACTTTTTAAGAAAAATCTTAAATTATATTTTAGATAGTTTCTATTTCCCTTTACTAACAAAATTCAAATTACATACTTTCGAATGCATAATTTCGAAGAATATTATACAGCCCTAAAAAACATTCAATTTAGAGAATATAAAATACCCTGATATAAATTGGCTGTTTTTAGTCGACTTATATTAGGGTAAGATACATATCGGACGACAATCCATCAGCGATGTAACTGTACATTCTCTGTAGCCAAGTGTCGTCCGGGGCTTTTTGAATATAAACCATAAAAGAAAGTAGGAAGAAAACAAACCCAGTTCCCTTCCTACTTGATGAATAAAAGTTCTATTTGCTCTTTCTCAGTTTTCTGACGACCTCGTTTATGGGTACTAATCTTTTACTTTGATAAACAATCGCAGCATCATACCCTGTTTTTGCCACTTGATCTTCGTTAAAAATGACCAATTGATCGGTACATAAGGGCAAGTAACCTTTTTGGTTTACAAAATACTTTATCCTATCAAAATATTCTTTTTTTGTGCTTTTGATCGTCCCTGCATTGCCTTTAAAAAATGCAACTCTCTTTCCGTGAAAATCAAATGTGCTTTTTATCGTTTGATAATTAAAATTCAGATATTTACTTTCACAAATATTCAGGGTAACCATAGTATCTTCCCCCATTTTGACAAGACAGTCTAAAATATCTTTTTGCCTGTCTTGTTCGGATTTATCTTGCCCCATTAATGAAATGTTAAAAATCATAGGCAGGAATAGAATTAAAAGTAAATGTTTCATTTTTATTTATTAAAAAAATAACTATAAGTCCACGGTCTAATACCATTTCCCCACAAATACATTTGTGCATTTAAGAGATATGGATGTATTCCTATATTGAACAATCCCGATAAATTCAATGCAACAGAAGTATGTGTAACACAACTGCTCAATTCCAAGCTATAGATAAATTTGCCAGAATTCTCCATCTTATTAAGCCATTGTCCATATTTCATTATTGTACCCTTATTGACATTAAGAGTTTGTCGCCAAAACACTTCTCCTGCACCTGTATGAGTATCCCAATGGTTTGTTCCTTTCATCCAATGCCAACTGCCATTCCCGTCGACATACCTATTGGGACCGACTGAAATAATACCATTAGGGTCAGCATTAGCAGGATTTCCATTGCCCAAACCAGTTCCTGTCATAGTTCCTTCATTTACTAATGCAGAATGCCCTACAGCATCCGAATTTTCAGTAACCAAATCAACCTTTTGAGGATTAAATCCTATCAACGCATCACTCAAATTTGCCAGTGCTCCAAGCCCATATCCGATATTCTCCAGTACAGAATTCCCTTTTTCGCCGAGATATCCAAAATCTCCATTCGTAAAGTCGTAAGAGACTGCACCAAGACTGATTGATATCGGCGTTTGTCCACCGGTATAAGCCCAAGTACCTACCGAGTTGACAAGCGAAGAACCAGCTATAGCCACAGTGTTCGCCATTGGAATTCCTGAAGTCGCTATCGCTCCACCTACATAACCTGACACACCGCCTACAACAGCACCACCAAGCATATAACCCCAAGTTTTACCGGAGCTCCAATCCCATTTTACAGGATTATATTGTCCTTTATTAGCTATAACACCACCCGAATACATACCAATTGCAGCACCAATAATTACAGGAACAAACCAAAGAAACTCTCCATTCCGATCCACATAGCACAGTGGATTATTCATCGCATACATATACCGATTATACGACTGCGTAAAGTCCAACACCTGCACATATGGGTCAGGACTCAAGAATCTTCCCAGCACTGGATCATACAGACGGGCATTCATGTTAATCAATCCAAAGAACGAAAGATGCTCGTGTCCTGTAAAGCCTCGATCCAGCATCAGCTCAGGCTCCGTACCTGGTGCATAAACGGTTTGGGTAGCGGGATTGCGCAATCTTCCCCAAGCATCAAAGCTATTCTCTTCCACTACGTTTCCTTGTGCATCGGCTATTTGTAAAATGCTGCCTAAGTAATCCCGATGAATAAAGAAAACAGATAAGCGATTACCTTCTTTTATTAATACCGCAGGAGCATCATAATATCCGCCGCCAAGATAAAGCTTTTCTTTGACACTGCCAAGAGATTCGTCTATTTCGTAGTTACCACCCAGATAGTAACGAGTCAACTCATTCTGATTGTTCACAGAATACTGCATACGTATGCGCTCATGATTGGCGTTGTACGTCAACATGACTTTCTTCGTATCCAGCATGATAACAGAAGGACGCTGGGCAGCGGTATAAGTGATGTCAATACCTGACTTTACCGGGTCTCCCCCGTTGTAATCCAAACCAGTCACTGCATAGGGGCGATTAGGATTAGTATAATTCAGGCCCAAGTTATTTTCATTACTCTTCCTGCGAATATTGCCCAAATCGTCATAGATGATACTGTTATGTCCTTCAATTCGTAAGCGGTTCAATTCATCATAACCGAAGTTTTCCGACAACCCTCTCGTCTCATCCGTACGATTCTCTAGACTGTTGGTTTCCGTATTGAAGCTGTAGCTATGGTCGAACATGACTGTTTCGTCTGCCCTCATAATGCTGCGTCTTGTAAGTAATCCACAATCATTAAAGGTATAGCTGCGTTGCATACCACCGGCGGTAAGCTTCGTCAATTGGCCCAACTCGTTCTCTTCATCGTGACGATACACCAAGGTCCCGTCCTGCAAGCGGACTTCGGACAAGAAACCGTTCCGGTAAATCAGATGCTCGGTAGCCAATGTTCCGTTTTGAGAAGTATAAACCACATCGGATGGCAGTCCAGTGGTAGTGTAGCCATACGTTTTCTGTAACCACTTGCCGTCTGGCGCTTTTTCACGCTGCATTTCCAGCCTGCCATATCCGTCGTAAACGTTGTACATACCACTGCCATTGCTCGACACTGCCGAGAGCAGCAGGTTCTCTGTATTGTCATAGGTGTAGACCGTTGTCATGTCAGGGGTAGTCTGCCTGGTTATTCTCCCGTAGCAATCGTACTCTTTCACAATCTCACGACTATCAGCATCCGTTTCCTTACATATGTTTCCGGCAGCGTCGTATGCTGTACGCCTGATTCCGGCACTCGGGTCTTTGATAGCAATGCGCCGACCGTACTTATCGTAGTAGAAACGGGTCTGTATTTCTTTCTGATTCGCCTTTACTACTGCTACTATCGGTTGTCCGTCAGGGCGGTAGTAATAGTCAATAATTCCCCCGTTATCCGCAACCTGCGTCATCAGTCCCGCAGCGTCATACTTGCGAATGCGGCGAATACCATTCTCTAGAACAGTGTCCGTCAAAATTCCATAGGCGCAGGAATCTATTTTCCCCGAGGCGTGGCGGGTAGAGGTAAGACGGTTGAACTTGTCGTATACAAAGTGGGTCCAGTGTGAAGGCACGCTATCCTTAGTCGGTAGTGATTCTTTTTCCAACAAGCCAGTCTTGGGGTTATACACCTTATCTATTTTCATTTCCCGTTCATCAAAGCGAATCTGCGATGTACGCACTTCACGCTTGAGAAAGTCATAATACATTTTCGTCACGGGTTTTCCGGTCTCAGTAGCGGTTACAACATACAGTCCGGGGTCCTTTCCCTGGCTCCATGCAATTGATAGCTGTTTCGCACTCCCGTCAGGATAGCTGGTTTCCATAAGACGTCCCCATGCATCATAGATGTAGCGGGTGATGCGTCCTTTAGCGTCAGAACTGCTTTGCAAAAGTCCGGTTGCAGGGTCATACGTATAGTCAATAGATAGTCCCATGGCATTAGTCTTTTTAAGCAGGCGTCCGTTAGGGTAGTACATAAATGTGTATCCTAATGTATCTGTTGACTCATAAGAGCATTGCTTCTGCTTGATTAGCTGCAAACGGTCGTTATACTCGTAACGTTCTTGGGAAGTGATACTTCCATTGATAAAGTTTGTTCTACAAACAGGCCAATAACGGTCGTCGTAATCTACTCTTACTTCCTGGATAACAGTTGAATCATTACGGAAGTTCTTTGTCACGGAATAAAGCGGAAGTCCCAATAGATACAAATCACTATTTTCCACATTCTCATAACCATGCGATTTCGTTTCCTTAAGGACGCCACAGGAAGTGGATACAGCAACCACCTGCCCATACCCATTATGTTCATACCTAGTCACTTTTTCCGTTTCATTGAGAGCATTCTTCACCGTTTCTTTCTGTAATTTCAGAAGGATCGTTTTATCCTGTGCCCTCTCCAACACATATTTACGTACAACTGTATCAGTGGGAGTTTCCTTTTTTATCTCCGCACCTAACAATTCCGGATCAAATACGGAAGTCATCAGACGTTTATTTATAACGTCTTCCGTCTCAATTTTCCGGAAACCACGGAATCCGAGCCCCGTACAGTGGAAAACGGCATGAGTATAGTTGTAGTATTCCCACGAAAGCTGCTCGCCTCCCTTTGTTTTTTTCAGCCATGACGGAACATACAGATGAGGAGTCATTACCGCATGTGGGTAACTAATATACCCAAATGATGGACTCAAAGTACCCTTATAGCGACTTTCGGGAACTTTCATTATATCCATATAATAGTGGTTCGAAGTCACTCCATAACTATCGGTTAGGTCATGTAACATACGCTGTTCTGACTCGTTATGAGAATAATCATATACATGGAGATTCTCATTGTCCACGCAGATAAGCCCGCCCGACCAGTAGTAAGATTGCGCTACATTAGCCATAGCAAACTGCGCCGAAAGATTATCCATTTGCAAAACAGAACGGATATTATAGTTCTGACTTATTTTTCCATTCTCGTTCAAGTGAAGATAGATTTTCCCACGCACGTTACGCAGCAAATCCGGCAAGCCGTCACTATCCACATCCACCAACATGAAGTTCTGCCCAACCGTCTCGTGAAAACAGTAGAACAATTCCTCTGTATGCACTTTAAATCCAGGATTAGCGGAACTGTAGGAAGAGTTGCCGGTTGATAACAGAAACTTCCACTGCTTGCCGTTCTCCACATTCCAGTCAAAGACCACCAAGTCACGCTGGGGTACACTCGGATCAACCATACACTCCTGGCCGGAGTAGGGATGTACATAATGTTTATATCCACTCGCACTAACGCTTTTCAGATTACTCTCACTATCACATGCACCATGGCAAATTCCATCTCCGAAGTGTTTAAACCCATCCTTACAATGCACACGACGTGGCCCCAGAATAATATCCATATTCCCGTCACCGTTCATATCAGCCACCATCAGTTCCCTGTCCTTTATAGTACCGCTTTCAAAATTGAAGTGCATGATATTAATAGCACTAGAGTATGCCAGTTGCCTGAACCCATCACCGGTAAACTCGTAAACATAAAGACCGTTTATGTTGATCAGACAGATATCCGTTTTTCCATCACCATTATAATCCATAGGAATCAGTCGATCGGCATGCAATGCCCGACTATCTGCTTGGTACAGTGCAAAGTCAAAACAGGTTCCATTATAAATCGCTTTACGGCTATTCAAGTCTACCAGCAAGGCACGTGACGGATATTTCTTTCTATTCGAATCATAGCAAGTGGATATAGCCAGCAGCTCTGCCTTTCCATCCCCATTAAAGTCACCGGTAAGTACCTGCCGTTCATGAACATATCCATCCCATTCCGAGTATACATAATCCGAATGACGATTAGGATCGACATTATTTGTATATACAGACACCATCAACCGATCTTCATCATAATTCACTTTTACCGGTTCCTCCAATCCATCCCCATTCACATCTACCGCTTCCAATTGCTTAAAGCCTTTTCCTGCTGTAAATATGACGGGAGAAACGGGAGAAGTCGACAAATCTTTATATACCAGTAAATGCTGGTCTTCTTTATACTCACCTAACACCGGATACGAAATTAAACCGTCACTTTTCGACGCCCGGCTAAACTTTCCACGTGACAAGGCAAGTGACCTGTGAGAATTGGCTCCCTGAACAGAATTCGGAAAATACTTCTGTAAATAAATAGTACGCCCACTAAGAAACTCAATGCTCCTTCCATCTCCGTACTTGAAACGCAGAGGAGTTAATTTGCCGCTTTCTGTCTCGCAATCCAATTGTACCGGCAGATCCACGCCTCTATTTTGATAAGAAAGCAGATAACGCCGCCACAGTGTACTTTTATAAAAAGATTCCACTTTTTCCAGTAAACGACTATATTTAAATGCTTTTCCATCAACATAGCGTGTGATGTCATCAGTCACATTGCGATAGGTAAATACTATGGAATCATTATATACGCTTCCAGCTTCTCCATACAGAATCTTACGAATATAAGGTAAATTATCAACCTGAGTATAGTCATATTTAATAGTTCTACCTTTACGGTTCGTATATGAAGTCATCACGTAGCTGAAAGGAGCTTGCGCAAAGGCTTCAAACAAAGCGATGTTTCCATCTGGATAACGAGCTTGCAATGAACCGTTCGCCAATTTTTTCACTTTCACGAATCCCTGTTCGCTTTGCCAACTATTCGTACCAGTTTTTAACAAGCGGATACCATCCAACATCAACTTATCTTCGTTCAAAGAGAGAGGAGATGATTTTCCATCATAATAGATTGTTCCAGCCACGTGGGTGATACCGGAGAGCCCACTGATATTCCACCCATACCCCAATGCGCTTTCACGTTGTTGGCTATTGTAACAGAACGACAAACGGGGGTGAAAGTCTTCCGGATCAGGATGAATATCGATTGCCACCTGATAGGTAACAGCTCCCGTGGGAGTAAGGGCGTATTGAATAGGTATTTCACCTACTTCGTACCCCGTATTAGCGTAGTCATTACCACCTTCTAATGTTGTTGCGCCCTGCGCTTTTGCAGAAAGGGCCGTCAGTGAGGCGATTATTAAAATAATGAATCTTTGTATCATATTTTTCATATATATTGCTATTTCTTATTAGTTTTAATTCGATTACCCGACTGATCGTATTGGTACCATACCGGGCTATTATCCGGTTCCTCCGGCAGAATTTCCGGTTCATCAGGAATGCCAGGTGATAAATCGGCTATAATAGTTATTCCCAGTTCTCCATTGGGAACAGAACCATTCATGTATTTATATCCTGCAGTAATAATAAAATAGGTGCCGGCAGGTAAATTTTTCAAATGGATATAAGCAAGTCCATGAGAAGCACCTTCAGGGATACCAAGCTTCTCCGGATCAAAATCCGGGGACATAAAGTCTCCCTCTTCAAAAATTTCGACCTCTTCTATGTTTACATCACTGTCTGGCTGAAGTTCAGAAAGGAGTCGATATACAAACAAGGAACTAAATCCCATGCGTGAGTTCCAGTTATGGACAATTACATTTCCCGAAGCCGGAATCTCCATCCGATAAAAAACGGCATTCCCTTGAGTCTTCTGATAATGGCTGCTCCCTTTAGGCATGTAAATGAAGCTATTATACCAAGGTGGCACTTTCCGTGTATCGCGTACATCCGTAAATATCATTTTTCCAATGTCGAATGTCACTGGTATTGCGTCATAATAATAGGTACCATCTTTTTCTACGGTTTGCGCCTGCAGTCCCAATCCCCAAAATACTGCTAATAATATGAATATAATTCGTTTAGTCATTGTGTTTATTGTTATAATTCACTATTGGATAATTCTACAAAGCCCCGCCATGCCAAACTGGCGCGCACAATTTTGCATAGTGGGGATTATTCAGCATTTCTCTTTTACAAATTCATCGCATTAGCGCCCAAAACGCCAGCCAAAGCTGAAGCCACTGCGATAACCACCTTCAGGATCATATCCCATACTGATTTCTTCATTGCCATCATTTACCTCCTTTCTGTTCTTTAATGTGTTGTGTTACTCTGTGTTTCTCCGTACTTCCAGTCTCATCAGTTCTATCGGCAAATGCTCCGAACTCATTGAATTCCTTTGCCACCTCAAAGCACGGGCACTGTTTAATCCATTCTTCCGGCTCTATCTCACCGTTTCCGTTCAAGTCCGGTGAAAGATCCCGGTGTCCGCATACCCGGCAGCCAGGGAATTTCTCCTGTAGTTGCCCGACGAGCTGCCGGAGCGTAGCCCGTTGTGCCGGAGTCCGGGTATCTGCCGGGCGTCCCCGGCAGTCCAGACCACCTTCATAGCAGATACCTATCGAGTGAGCGTTGAAACCTTTGGCGTGTGCTCCGATGCGTTCCACGGGCCGGGTAAGGTGCACTGTTCCATCCTTGCGGATGTAGTAGTGATAGCCTGTTCCGTTAAATCCGCGCCGCCGGTGTAACCGGTCCAAATCTTCCGGTGAAAGTGTACAATCCTCCCTCGTGGCGCTGCAATGCACCACAATCAAGTTGATAATCCTCATGTTAGTGGATGATTTCTAGTTTAGTTAAAAGCCAAATGTTTAGTTAAGCCTACGAAGTTTGTCGTTTACATTTTGTGTATTCCTCACTGCCGTGACGTCATTTATGCAGCCGGATCGGGCGCTTCTCCGCCTCCTTCATTACCGCTTCCACCGGGCTTGTCGCTTCCACCGGAGTTACCACCTCCTGCACTACCCGCATCGGAAACAAGTTTATCATAACGGGCACACTTCGCACCGGTCACCATCGAACGGGTAGCGGTAGTGCGGTCATGATTCTTAGTCGTTGTCGGTTGGAAGCGGACAGTAAGCGTAGCCTGTGCAGCCGACACTTCGTCAGAGGTTTCCACACCTTTGCCACGAGCCACCATCACCATACGGAAGGTACCAAGACCGTCCACGCTTACGCTTTCCGAAGATTGCAAGTGTTGCCCCATCACCGTCACTAGGTTGTCGAGTGTGTTTTTTACGTCACCCGGAGAGAGGGAAGAGTAGGCTGCTATTTCTTTCGAAAGTTGTGCGGAATCTACGTTTCCCGAACGTACAACTCGGGGATAGAAGAGTTTTTTACCGCTTTTTTTGTCTTCCAGAGTTGACTGGAAGGGTTTGTACAATACTGGCATAATTGTAATAGTTTTTAGTCGTTAATAATTCTAGTTTGTCTGTGTCTTTAAGCTTATCGACAATGCAAATATAAGACCTTATTTCTGTCTGTGCAAGAGATTTTAAAAGTGTGCGTTAATAAATTCGTTAATATGAAAATTCGTTACTATACTACTAATTTACAATACATTATATAATATAATAGCATCATAATCCTCATTAATTCAGTTATTCAGGACACTCAACAAATAATGACCGGGCAGTTTGATCTTTCCGGCACTTGCCCGAATGACACCGAAACCCTTCCAAACCTTACCACCGATTTCTCCGTAATTACTTTTCAGCACGATTGCATACTGTTCGGAGGGAGGAATATGATAAAGACGAAGGTTATCCAACAGTCCGGAAAGGTTGCGCGGGTGTCCGTCAGCAGGAGCTTGCATCCGGTCAATATCCGACTGTGTCAGTTCACGTTTCTTCTTCGCCGGTTTTCTGTTAGAAAAATTTCCTCCCTCTTCTTCCTCATCCCCTCCTTTGGGCAAAGGAGGGTTAGGGAGGATGTTTTCTTTCCTTTCTTTTTCTTTTCTTTTTATGAGGGTGCTTTTTGTTGCAGTATCCGGGGATTCTGTTACAGTATCGAGGGTTTGCGTTACAATATCCGGGGTTTCTGCAACAGCATCCGAAAGGGTGGAGTGTACGGTTTCCTCATCCGGCAGCAGACAGTAGTCCGGAGAAATATGACGGCGGCTGCGACGTTTAGTGATAAAAAGGAACTGCCGCTGAATGTCGGCGGAAGTCAGGATGCCGTAACGTTCGTAGAGAGAGGAATCGAAGAAACCGTACTCCACAAACAGACGAAGCACCCGGCGGACACTATCGTTGTCCGTGCTGAAGAGCTGGTCGGAGAGTTCGTCATAGAAGTCATCGTCGACATGAATATAATAACCCTCGCCCGAATATAGATAAGACAGGGTATAGAGCAGGATCGTGAAGGCAGAATCGCCTTCACGCTTCATCACACGGCGTACGACACGGTCGTGCATAAAATCGGTATTCAAAGGGAAATAGTCAAGCCCTTGTTTTATTCGTCCCATGATATAAATTGTTTTTATAAATCAGTCTGCCAATTCTAATTTTGATCCTGATTTTGATTCTAATTCCAATTCAAAGACTGATCCGGATTGGGATTCAGAACCTGATTCGTATTCAAATTCCGATTCACGGACTTTCCGCCTTTTCCGTTCAATGCTGGCAGCTACGGTTTCAAGGGCATGCAGAATAAGTTCCCGCCGCAACGTGGGATCTTCCGTAGAGGTAATTACCGGATAACTGCTTTCCCTGTCGCATGCCAGGGAGCGTTTCTCGTTCTTCCGGTGGTTCCGGCTGACAGTTTTACGACATTCCTTACAGTAGTTGCCGGGAAGACCGGTTTTCTTATTGATATAAAAGGCACTTGCCGGAAGAGAGCGTTTGCAACATCCGCAAACGCACAGTGTTTGTACTTTTGAACTTTTCATTTTGTTATCCAATTATAAATTATAAATGCTAGTTTTTATCAGTCAGGTCTGTAATCATCCAAATACGGAGTATTCGTATACAATATGTTATCCTTTTGTTATCCTATTGCCAGGTATTAACATCTGGCATTTCAGGTATTAATGGTTAGAGAAATAGCTATTAACATTTGAGGAAATAGCTGTTAACAGGTATCAGCAAGCTTTCCGCAGGTGGCGGATGAGAAATTTTCAAGGTTTCGGTGTTTTTCTTGAAGTTTTGCATGGCATATCCGTTTTTAATTTATATTTTTGAAACGTTTTCTATTAATCAATGGGACAAAGATAGATTATTTTTCATAAATAAAACATCGATTTTCATTTTTAATCTTAACTATTTTACAAGTCATTGATTATAAACATATAGTAAACACATTTTTTTAGTCAGCCATTTTATAGCTGCCATTTATAAATCCGGGATTAGTCTTTTAAATAAAAAAACAGAATGGATACAAATTTGGATGTATTAGGTATCATCAAGCGTGCCAAACAGGCGTTAAACCTAAAAAGAGACAGCGAACTAGCTGAATATCTGGGAGTTTCGAGAGCCACAGTCACCAATTGGGGCGCACGAAACAGCATCGATTTCCGCTTGTTGCTCGACAAATTGGGGGACAAGGTAGACTACAACTGGCTATTATTGGGAAAAGGAAATCCGAAACATCAGCCGAGACATTGCGAAAGCGAACTGGTGCAGGGAGAAGTCGAGATTATACACAATCCGAAAACACCCGAACCAATAGACGACCGTAGCGTGACATTATACGACATTACGGCAGCTGCGAACCTGAAAACATTGTTCACCAATAAAAAGCAGTATGCACTGGGGAAGATATTGATTCCCAATATATCCGTCTGCGACGGGGCGGTCTACGTCAACGGAGACAGCATGTACCCTATATTGAAATCGGGAGACATTATCGGATACAAGGAAATCAGCAGTTTCGACAACGTCATTTACGGGGAAATATACCTGGTATCGTTTATGATTGACGGAGACGAGTATCTGGCAGTAAAATACGTAAACCGTTCGGAGAAGGAAGGTCATCTCAAACTGGTGAGTTACAACACACACCACGAACCGATGGATATTCCATTCGCGTCCATCAACGCAATGGCAATTGTGAAGTTCTCCATCAGGAGACACATGATGATGTAAGTTTCACCACCGAGGACGCAGAGGACACAGAGGAACACTGATTTTTTATATTAATCCTCAAAGCCCCCACAGGATGTGTTGTATAAGCGCAGTTGCCACATATCGTACAGGCAGTCACAACTACAAGACAGCCACGACTATGAGAATAAGACCTCTGTGTCCTCTGCGTCCTCTGTGGTGAATCAGATTTCTTCCCCTTTCAGCGTAGCCGAACTGGCCTCCGTGACACGCACATTGACGAAATCACCGACACGATGCGTCCCTCTGTCGAACACCACCACACGGTTTTGTTCCGTACGGCCGAACAGTTGATCGCGCGAACGCTTGGAAACACCTTCCACAAGCACTTCATACGTCTTTCCGATGCAACGCTGGTTGGATTCGGCAGACAGACGGTTCTGTAAAGCGATAATCTCATTCAGGCGGCGGACTTTCACCTCTTCGGGCACATTATCTTCAAGATGTTTCGATGCATACGTTCCCGGACGCTCGGAATATTTAAACATAAAAGCAGCATCGTACCCACACGCTTCCATCAGCGAAAGCGACATGGCATGATCTTCTTCCGTTTCAGAATGAAAACCGGAGAAAATATCGGTAGTCAGTCCGCAATCGGGGATGATGCGTTTGATAGCTGCCACCCGGTCCAGATACCATTCACGGGTATACTTACGGTTCATCAGTTTCAGGATGCGGGAACTACCGCTCTGCACAGGCAGATGAATATGTTTACATACATTCGGCACTTGTGCAATCACCTCCAACGTTTCGTCACTCATATCCTTCGGATGGGAAGTCGTGAAACGAATACGTACCCCCGGAGCGGCTTCGGCCACTGTTCGGAGCAACATCGGGAAGGTAACCACTTCCCCTGTCGGTCTCTCAAAACGGTATGAGTTGACATTTTGCCCCAACAGGGTGACTTCTTTATAGCCTTTTGCCACCAAGTCTGCCACTTCATTGAGGATGCTTTCCACGTCACGGCTACGCTCACGTCCGCGAGTATAGGGAACGATGCAATAAGTGCAGAAATTGTTACAACCACGCATGATGGACACAAAGCCGGAAATATGATTGCCACAGATACGCGACGGAATCACATCCCGATAAGTTTCGGTAGTAGAAAGCTCCACATTGATTGCTTTCTCGCCAGTCTCTACGGCAGCAATCAAATCGGGCAACGTCAGGTAAGCATCCGGACCGACTACCAGGTCGACATGATGATTCGTTATCAGATCATCCTTTACCCGTTCGGCCATACAGCCCAGCACACCCACAATCAGGCGCTTTTTCTTTTTCTTCAGCGAGTGGAAAAACTCCAAGCGGTTCAGGATCTTCTGCTCCGCATTGTCGCGGATAGAACAAGTGTTCATAAACACAGCGTCAGCCTCTTCCAGCGTTTCAGCTACGGAATATCCCGCCATTTGCATCACCGATGCAATCACCTCACTGTCGGCTACGTTCATCTGGCAGCCGTATGTTTCGATAAACAACTTCTTGTTGTCATCAGTCATTTCAGTTGCGGATTTAAAGTCCGCTCCCGTTAATTCGTTCATACTCAAATCTTAGTTTAAAAATTCGGATGCAAAGATACGGCTTCACTTTCAATAAGTGGTTAATTGACACAGAAATAACGCAAAAATTGATGATTTGGCAAGCAAATTTGTAATTTATGTTAAGAGGATAAACATTTTCCATCCATATACTTGGCAAATTTAAATTTATTTTTCACATTTGTGCAATGAAAGAAACATTAGATTTTTTCATAGTTAAGGTTTAGGTTAAAAAAATTAAGGGGAGCTGTGAAGCTGCCCTTTTTTCATGCCCAAATGTTAGTTCAAACCAGATAAAATGCCTACCTTTGGCGGATAACTATTTAGATGTGAAGCACAATGGAAGATTTTTTGAAATTTCTCTTGATAGCAGGCGTCATTCTTGTGGGAATATTCAAAGAGGTGAATAAAAACAGCAAGGCGAAAAAGGCTAAAGCCAAGCACCCCGTTCCCCCAATGCCATCTCCGGTTGAAGTAAACCCCGATACCGCTCCTATGCCCGAAGCTTGGGGCAGGCCCAAATCCCTGGAAGAACTGTTCCAGCCGATTCTTCGCGAGCAACCGGTCGCCAAACAACCTTCCAAACAGCAAACTTCGAAACAGAAAAAGAAAAAAGAAGAAGTATCCGTGGCTGCATCCCTCGCGAACAGTGTCGCACAGGATGAACAAAACAGTCGGCAAGGTGCTCACTATAATACTCCTCACGATTCACCCGACAATAAAGAAGACTTTACGATTCATTCGGCAGAAGAAGCACGCCGAGCCATTATCTGGGGAGAAATACTTCAACGGAAATACTGACCGACAGTCGGAGGAGACTTCTTTTAAGTATTAAGTATTAAGTATTAAACATGGAGTATCAGGTGTCAACCTGTATACATACATTTTGAGCGAATTTTCAACTAATTAGATATCAACTGTATTTAACACGAAATTTACTATTTATGTCACTCAATCGTATTTCGGCAGCGGAAGCTGCAAGCCTGATTAAACATGGCTACAACATCGGCCTAAGCGGATTTACTCCCGCCGGAACGGCCAAGGCTGTAACAGCCGAACTCGCAAAAATTGCTGAAGCAGAACATGCGAAAGGAAACCCGTTTCAAGTAGGAATTTTTACAGGAGCATCGACAGGAGAGTCCTGCGACGGCGTACTGTCACGTGCCAAAGCGATCCGCTACCGCGCCCCTTATACTACCAACGCTGATTTCCGCAAAGCTGTGAACAACGGAGAGATTGCCTACAACGACATACACCTCTCACAAATGGCACAGGAAGTGCGCTACGGATTCATGGGCAAAGTGAACGTAGCCATCATTGAAGCCTGCGAAGTGACTCCCGACGGAAAGATTTATCTGACTGCCGCCGGTGGTATTTCCCCGACGATCTGCCGTCTGGCCGACCAGATCATCGTGGAGTTGAACAGCGCACACAGCAAATCCGGCATGGGTATGCACGACGTATACGAACCGCTCGACCCTCCCTACCGCCGCGAGATTCCTATCTATAAACCGAGTGACCGTATCGGGCTCCCTTACGTTCAGGTAGACCCGAAAAAGATTATTGGCGTAGTAGAAACCAACTGGCCGGACGAAGCCCGTTCTTTCGCCGCTGCCGATCCGTTGACCGACAAAATCGGACAGAATGTTGCCGACTTCCTCGCTGCCGACATGAAACGTGGTATCATCCCGTCTACTTTCTTACCCCTGCAATCGGGTGTAGGAAACATCGCCAACGCCGTTCTCGGTGCATTGGGACGTGATAAAACGATTCCTCCATTCGAAATGTACACAGAGGTAATACAAAACTCCGTGATCGGACTGATTCGCGAAGGACGTATCAAATTTGGTAGCGCCTGCTCACTGACTGTAACAAACGACTGTCTGGAAGGCATTTACAACGATATGGATTTCTTCCGTGATAAATTGGTTCTCCGTCCGTCGGAAATCTCAAACAGCCCGGAAATAGTACGTCGTCTCGGTATCATTTCTATCAATACAGCCATCGAAGTCGACCTGTACGGCAACGTAAACTCTACCCATATCGGCGGAACAAAAATGATGAACGGTATCGGTGGTTCAGGAGACTTTACCCGCAACGCTTACATCTCTATCTTCACTTGCCCGTCTGTGGCTAAGGAAGGTAAGATCAGTGCAATCGTACCGATGGTATCCCACCACGACCACACGGAGCACGATGTCAATATCGTTATCACCGAGCAAGGTGTTGCCGATCTTCGTGGCAAGAGTCCGAAAGAACGTGCACAAGCCATCATCGAAAACTGTGCTCATCCTGACTACAAAGAGCTTCTTTGGGATTACCTCAAACTGGCCGGCAACCGCGCGCAGACTCCACACGCTATTCAGGCTGCACTTGGTATGCACGCAGAGTTGGCTAAAAGTGGCGATATGAAGAATACCAATTGGGCTGAATACGCCAAGTAATATAGAATATAGGATTTACAATATTCGATTCTAAACAAGTATAATTGTATTCTCTGGTAAACAAAATCTAACGATTTTTGCTTATTAGAGAATACAATTATCTTTTTATAGAAAAATCAATAAGTTATAGAAGAATCAATAAGCCCTCCATAAAGAGTAGAAACTTAACCTATGACAACATAGAAATCGGATTCAACAACGAAATTCCACTTGGGTTGTTTTGGGGGGTCAAAACACTTTTCTTTAGGAAAGTGCTTCTGTTGCACAGAGCTTTAGCAGGGGTAAGTCTTTCAATTTGAGTATTATGACACCATCTATTTCCCAATAATCACCTCACACACCTTATCCTGAAATGCCCGTGCCTTAGCTGCCGAAAGCACATTCTGGTTCATAATGGCAAAGGCTACTTCATGTCCGTTTTTCATCTTCAGATAGCCCGCAAGCGCATTTATTGCCGTAAACGAGCCTGTTTTGGCATGAACATTCCGGAAGGCAGGAGTACCTTTCATCCGGAATTTCAATGTTCCGTCCACCCCGCCAACGGGAAGGGATTTATATAACATCTGAAACACCTCTGTTTGCGAGTACGCATATTTCAGAAAATCGACCAGTAGGGCAGGAGAGAGGTAATTATAATTGGACAGTCCGCAACCATCGGCAATCTTATAATCTTTCGGGTCATGCCCCAAGCGGCGGATCAATTTCATAATCTCGACAATACCATCTTCGGCAGCTACCTGCTTCTTTCCCGTAGCCTGGGCTCCTAAGCGACAAAGAAATGCTTCCGCATTGAGATTATCACTCTCTTTCATCAACTGGTTCAGCGCTTTCTGCACGGAAGTATTCCAGCAAGCCATCCGTTCTACAGTCACACTATCACGAGGCAATTCGGCAAAGCCATACGACTGGGGAGTCGTGATTCCTTTCCCACGAAGACGCTCCAGGAAAGTATGCATAAAGAAACGGGGAGAATCATAGATGTTTACATCGTCCTTTCTGATCGAAGTGACATTTCCCGAAACAAGGAGATTGTTTCCATTCGTCAGCCAGTCTCTCGTGAAAGAGAATTTTCCGGCAGAAGAGGTACGTGTTTTCGTCTGATTCGTCACTGTATAATAGGAGGATACAGGTTGACAGGAAACACTCGCGGTATCTCCCTGCACCGTAGAAGGAACGACAGAAACCTGCACAGTCCCCTTGCAAAACATCAGTGGAGACAAATAGGGCTGATAGCCCGCAGGGGTATCGTCCCATGCCCATCCACTACCCCAATAAAGAGAGTCTTTCATCGAAACATCGCCGTACACCTGTCCGTTAATCACCGAAAAAGGGAAAGTGATAACTTCTTCTATCAATGAATCCATCGACTGGCTGTTAAATTCAGGATCGAAGCCGCCTACCACATACAGGTTGCCTTGCAAAGTATCATGTTCTATCACGCCATCGTGCCATACTTCCGTGCGGAAAGGTTCGGCAGCTTCGGGGCGGGAGAGTGCGGTAATAGCCGTCAGCAGCTTCATGGTAGAGGCAGGACGGGAAAGTTTCTCCGCACGATAGTTATAAAGCGATTTCTTAGCCGTCAGATCGTAGACGGATATGCCGACCTCGGATGCTTCGGGGAGCATCTTCTTGATAAGCGAATCTATCCGGGAGAAATTTTGTTGTCCCCAAAGTGGCAACAAACAAACTGAAAGGGCGACCAACAAAAGACTTTTTTTCATACAATACAGTTTATGACATCAACAAATGTACAATGACACATCACCATACAAACTATTTCCAATAAGGCCGGAGTGATTATATATTTTCTCATCATATATTTGATTTTATCAGTAAGATACCCGCATCAATGAACGATCGCAGATATCGGAATCCGTTTATAACACTTCCCGGAAAATCTCTCCTACCGTAGGATGCGGAAAAACAATCTTTTTCCATTGCGCTGCCGTCAATCCGAGCTCAATGGCAGTGCCCGCAAGAGTGATAATCTCCGAAGCCGGATTGCCCAATACATGGGCTCCAATCACCCGTTGCTGTTCGTTCAGCAGTACTTTACAGACTCCGTTGACGCCTTCATTCTCCGCCACAAAACGGCCGGAGTAAGCCATCGGAAGTTTGATAACCTGATAAGTGACACCTTTTGCCAACGCCGATTCCTCCGTTTCACCCACTCCGGCAATCTCCGGATTGGTATAGACTACGCCCGGAATAGCCCGATAACTCATGGCATCTTCCTTTCCCAAGATGGAATGTACGGCAACTTCCGCTTCACGAACAGCCGTATGGGCGAGCAAAGAGAATCCTGTCAGGTCACCACAAACATACACGCCCAGCACAGAAGTCTGCATCTTTTCATTAACTCTGATAGCGCCACGCTCTGTCTTCTCCAAATTCAAGTTTTCGAGCCCGAAACCTTTCGTCACCGGGCGACGGCCGACACTCATCAACAGCTTTTCTGCAATGACACTGCCGTTTCCCTCCGCGTTCTCATAAGAAACAACAGCCCCTTCTTCCGTTTGCGACAAGCCGACCACTTTCGTACTAAGCAGGAATTTAATACCTCGTTTGGCATATTCCGCACGGAGCAAAGCGGAAAGCTCCTTATCCATTCCACCCAGGATTTCGTCCATCATCTCAACCACTATCACCTGTACTCCCAAACTATTGAAGAACGACGCAAACTCCATACCGATTACCCCGCCACCAACAATAGCCAGAGAAGCCGGCAATTCTTTACTGTCCAAAGCATCCCTGTGCGTCCAGTAGTTCACCGCGTCCACTCCCGGAATAGGAGGAATAAAGGTTTCCGAACCCGTACATAATATCAGATTCTCTCCTTCGTAAGTCTCTTCCCCGCAGCGAACCGTATTTTTATCAATGATCTGCGCTTCTCCTGATACAATTGTAACATTGTTGGCAGTCAGCTTCGCTTTCACTCCCAGCACCAGTTTACGCACTACCTTACTTTTACGCGCTATTATCTTAGGCAAATCGAAAGAGACTTCCGGGATATTGACTGCATACTTTGATGCATGTTTTGCACTGTCATAAGTCTTTGCCGAATACAACAATGTTTTCGTAGGAATACAGCCTTCATTCAGACAGACACCACCCAGACTATTCTTTTCGATAAGCAATACGCTCAAACCGCCTTTACCGGCAGTTTCGGCAGCCGTATATCCCGCAGGACCGCCACCAATGATAATTACTTGATATTTCATAGTATATAATCAGTTAATCTTTTCATTATTATCAAAACATGCTACGATTCATCCGCTTGAGAGTCTACAGAGTCTATTACCTCTGTGGCCTTTATTTTCTTTGCGAACATTCTCTTTTCGAGTAGTTCTGCAAATTCCTGTTCCTTGACAGGCATCACCGAAACAAACTTCCCTTTTCCGTATTCTATCAGGATATAATCCGTCACCGAGAAGCGGCCGAATTTCATGGAATGGTATTTCCTGACTGCGGTAATTTCGGAAAGCGGGATGATCTTCTTGCGAATAAAACGACCACGTGAGACTTCCAGATCACCGTTTGTTGTCAATGTATAAGTAGTGTGTATAATTTGTTCGATCACTACAATCAGCATCAACATAAACAGTACCGCCACTAAGATATACTTACACCACAATGCGCCGACGGCATTCACAGTAAGCACCACCAACAGGAAATATTGGTACCAGGCGATGCGGGCATGAAAAATTCGATTCATTTTGTCAGATTTTTGCCTGCAAGGTAGCAATTTTATGAATTAGTGACAACGAAAAGTACAACGAAGTAACTTATTTTGTAGCTTTGCGGTGAGAAATAACAAGATTATGGTAAGAAAATTCGATTTCCTCGTTATCGGTTCCGGAATTGCCGGTATGAGTTTTGCGCTGAAAGTGGCGCACAAAGGTAAAGTTGCTCTTATCTGTAAAAGTGGGCTGGAAGAAGCCAATACGTACTTCGCCCAGGGAGGTGTAGCCTCCGTCACCAACCTTCTGGTGGATAATTTCGACAAGCACATTGAAGACACAATGATTGCCGGCGATTGGATCAGTAACCGTGCCGCAGTAGAAAAGGTAGTGCGCGAAGCTCCCGCACAAATTGAAGAACTGATTAAGTGGGGAGTGGATTTTGACAAAAACGAGAAAGGCGAATTTGACTTGCACCGCGAAGGCGGACACTCGGAGTTCCGTATTCTTCACCATAAAGATAATACGGGAGCGGAAATTCAGGACAGCCTGATTAAAGCCGTACAACGCCATCCGAATATCACGGTCATCGAAAACCAGTTTGCCATTGAAATCCTGACACAGCATCACCTGGGAGTGACTGTAACCCGTCAGACACCGGACATCAAATGTTATGGTGCTTATATCCTCGATCCGAAAACGGGAAAAGTAGATACCTATCTTGCTAAAGTGACGCTGATGGCTACCGGTGGAGTAGGAGCCGTTTATAAAACAACCACTAACCCGCTAGTCGCTACCGGAGACGGTATCGCCATGGTTTACCGTGCCAAAGGTACGGTGAAGGATATGGAGTTTGTACAATTCCACCCTACCGCCCTATATCATCCGGGAGACCGCCCTTCTTTCCTGATAACGGAAGCAATGCGTGGTTACGGAGGTGTACTGCGTACAATGGACGGCAAAGAGTTCATGCAGAAATATGATCCCCGTCTTTCACTCGCTCCCCGTGACATCGTGGCACGCGCCATCGACAACGAGATGAAGAACCGTGGAGACGACCATGTATATCTGGACGTCACCCACAAAGATCCCGAAGAAACAAAGAAACACTTCCCCAATATCTACGAGAAATGTCTTAGCCTGGGCATCGACATCACGAAAGATTATATCCCGGTAGCCCCGGCCGCCCATTATCTCTGCGGAGGTATCCTTGTCGACTTGGACGGACAATCTTCCATCGAACGTCTTTATGCCGTGGGAGAATGTTCCTGCACAGGATTGCATGGAGGCAACCGCCTGGCTTCCAACTCACTGATAGAAGCAGTCGTATATGCCGACGCTGCCGCCAAACACAGTCTACAAGTGGTCGATCAATATTCTTATAATGAAAATATTCCCGAATGGAATGACGAAGGAACCCGTTCGCCGGAAGAAATGGTGCTCATTACGCAAAGTATGAAGGAAGTGAACCAGATTATGAGTACGTATGTAGGTATTGTCCGCAGCGACCTCCGTCTAAAACGTGCCTGGGACAGACTCGATATTATCTACGAAGAGACTGAAAGCCTGTTCAAACGCAGCGTAGCGTCCAGAGAAATCTGCGAATTGCGTAATATGGTGAATGTGGGTTATCTGATTATGCGCCAAGCAATGGAGCGTAAGGAAAGCCGCGGATTACATTATACGATAGATTATCCTCACGTGAAGAAATGATTATGAAAACATTGATTCGGACCTTTATTCTTTTCTTCTGCTATACATTTGTTGCACTAATAAATACCGCTCTTTAAATCAAATACTTACGCTTTAGTTTTTGATTAATAGGTAACGGTTTAGAAACCACCCGTCTGCATCGTTTTGCCTTATTTTCAGTCTGTCAAACAACTCATTAGGTTGGTGCGAAGATATAAAACATTATCTGAATAACAATGATTAATCCGTTTTTCAACTGTTAAATCTCTCTTATTCATCCTGCCTTACATTTCTGTAAGGGGAATACACGGATTTCTGTAAACCATCAGATTATCTGATTGGCAAGGGCAAACATGACGAGGGAAAGGACGGTGACGGCATCGAGTGCCTTCTCTCTGTCTACCGTCATGGCATTGTATCCGGCTGTCAGACGGTTGTCGGCAATCCGTTCAAAGTCGTTTGCCAGCGTGTTCAGTCTGATATTCAGCATCCGGCTGTCGGCATACAGGCTGTCCATCTGCAGGAACAGCCGGTTCCGTTGTCGCATTTGTTTCGCAGTTACTTCATGCCTCAGGGAATGCAACAGATGGACAGCGGCATTATCGCTGCCGTTTCTTGCTATGGATGTCCGGGATTTGTTCTTTATTTCCTGCAATCTCTTTTGCTCCTGCCGCTGCTTATAGACGGATTTTGTCTCTTTCTTGCTG
This sequence comes from Bacteroides sp. 3_1_13, assembly GCF_001185845.1. Taxonomy (NCBI): domain Bacteria; kingdom Pseudomonadati; phylum Bacteroidota; class Bacteroidia; order Bacteroidales; family Bacteroidaceae; genus Bacteroides; species Bacteroides sp. 3_1_13. The sequence goes on along the minus strand of NZ_KQ236955.1, from coordinate 1,040,789 downwards.
AAAAGGTTTTTCCAGAAATTCCGTTTTTCCCTTGCCGGTTCGTCTTTTATGGTATCTGCGTCTGCCGCATCTTCCTTCTTCGGTATGGCAGGAGCTTCCTTTACCGGCATCCGGCGCACTTGGCGGACGATGGCGGGCAGCTTTTCATCCACCGCCTCACCAATTGCTCCCAGCTCATCGAATGTCTGCATGGCGGCAACCAGCAGCATTTCCTTCTGTTCAAGTAGCAGGCAGACGGAATCGATACGCGTTTTCTGTTCGGGCATGCGGACGAACTGCCTGAGTTTTCCAAGGACGGCACACGTTTTCTCTCTTTCTCTGCGATAGATTTTCAAATCGCCTTCGCTCCAGATGCTCGCCACTTCTCCCTGCGATGTCAGTTCCAGCAAATCACTGTAGGCTTCCCGTGTAAGGTCGCACATCATGCCCAGTTCTTTCATCTCGCGTTTCAACTCATCCCGCTTCGCACGTTCCCCCCGGAACAGATAGATAATAAACCCCAACAGAAGTATCAGCATGGCGTATCCTATGAATATTTTAAATTTCAATCCCATTCTTTCAATCGTTTGGTTCTATTCCTCGTCCTCATACGCTTTTCTGCCCTGTGCACTGCCCCCTATGCATACAAGGGTAACGAAAATACTCAAGAAAATGCAGACGGACAATACGGCAATGATTATCCGGCAGTTCATAGGTCTTCGTCGTTTTCGCCCGTCCCGGCAAGATGCCTCACCAGTACGATCCCCTCGTCATGGATTGTGAAGAAGACGCACCAGGTGACGTTCATCATGGACTGCATATTGAACCGCGTCCAGAAGGTGTCCCGTCCGCAATGCCGTTCAAACGCTTTCGGAGTTGCCGCCTTCGTCCGGGGGATGGGGGTCAGCGCACGGTCGATGCGGTGCAGCAGCAAGTCCAGGAACTCCTTTCTTGTCACTCCCGCGGGCTTTGTCTTCCGGCTGGCGAACAGTCGGTCTATTTCCACCTGTATCTTTTTTTTCACTGCCGGAAGGTAATGTACATGCGGTTGTGCCTTTCCGCTTTCCGCATAAGTCGGAGAGACATCTTCCCCCGTCACCGAACGGGCCATTTCGTTCTGTTCCAGTGAGGCTAACCCGTGGGCACGCATGAACGAATCCATTTCCGTGCCGTGTATCCGCAGATCGATATTTACTTGCAGCGGATTTCCGTCTTCATCCCGCAGCAAGGTTATTCCGTTATATTGTATCATCATTCATATATTTAAAAATCCTATTAAAAAAGCAGCCTGCTTCACAACAAGCTACTTTCGCCACACCCTAACTAACTCATATTATGTAAGTCAGGACCATAGTCATAATTTCACAATCCATTCCGCAAACTTCTTGCCTATTCTCATTTCCGCTTCACCCATTCAGCCTTAGTCCAATCCTTGTCCTTCTCCACATCCGGAGCTACGGCACCTTCATAATCCGTCCGCTCAAAAAAGGCATCCAGCACAAATTTGTCAGGGGTCAGGGAACTCACTTCACCCGTAGCGTTAATCAATATATAATCAATTCCCGGCAACGTTTCCGGTTGACCGCCAATCAATTGAACAGGAATATCATCATCAGCCACAGCCTCACGGGTACTGCTGTTTACCAAAGTCAACCGGCTACGTGCAGAAACCGCAATCGGATACTGTTGTCCATGAGGTTTGTTATCATGTGCAGTCGACAAGTTAGCAATGACCGGATGCGTGTAAAACGCCACTTCTTCGCTTTCTCCATTGCCATTACAGCTAACCACACTCCACACACTCTTCGGGGTAGGAGCAGTAGCCATCACATACTGCAATTTCCCGGTATATCCCTCATTGAAGCACAGCCCGTTCCGGCTTGCACCCGTACTAATCAGATACCGGGCATTGACCGTCCCCCCGTTAAACATAAACCCATCGCTTCCGCTATAATAACTTTGGCAATGGTCTATCGCAGTTCCCCAGCCCACACCGTCAAAGGTCACTGCTCCTCCGGCTGCTCCGGCATATTCCACCCGGACAAACTGTAGGGAACCGGAATCATCATTTTCCTCAGAACCTCCATAAGAGATGTCCGTAGCAACAGCTCCACTATATATAGTCTCACACTCATAACTGACAGGAGCCTTTCCCAATACAATCACACCGTCCCAGCTTCCGGGTTCTTTCACCAATGCCGTCATTATGATAGGAGTATCTTCCGTGCCATTGGCAACAATCTTACACCCCTTGGTGATGACAAGTGCCGCTTTTCCTTGGCCCGATGCGGGAAGCGCCTTCAACAAAGCACCTCGCTGTATAGTCAGCGTAGCACCATTGGTCACAAATACAGGTTTACTCATCAGGTATTCCGTATCAGAATACAATGTCTTATCCTCACTAATCACCGAAGGCAATGCCTCTGTATTCTCCCTATCAAACAGTTCATCTTCATCGGTGCAAGACGTAAGCATACTTAAGCACATGGTAGCCACCATAAAGAGAAAAGCAACAAGCGCTTTCCACCAAAGAATTATTTCTTCTCTTGTCATAACAATATTTTTTAGTTTAAACTTACACTGGCAAATATCTGTCAATCAACAAGGATTGTTCAGAAAAAATAGCCAAACAATCTTTTAAAAACGCCCTTTTTCTCTTCCTTTTTTTGGGGTGTATTCTTTAGTTCCAGAATCCGGGCTTCAACCGATACCAGATTCAGCATCTCTCGCTGTGATTCTTCAATCAGTTCGGAGTCACTGAACATGGCAGTTCCTCGTTGCCAGAATCCATTATTTTCTTCCAGTATTTCTTCATCAGCCTGCACTAAGTTCAAGGGACCGCTCACATAGAAGTACGGACTACCCGGCTCGGCAGCCTTGCGCCTCTCTTCTTCCTCACGCCGTCTTTCCTCGGCCATCAGCATTTCCTTTCGTTTCCTGTCGTGTTCTTCCAGTTCCACCGGGTCAGCCAGCCTGCCGGTATTGTAATACTCCACCTGTGCCCTTTCCATGCTCAATCTCTCTTGCATGTACAGCGGTATCTGTTCCCCTTTCGTCATTGCGTAGGTGATGAATGTCTTGAAGAGATACGCTTCGTCATTCAACACAATCCCCAGCGCAACGCCATGGGAGGATGCGCCGTATATCCGTGCCCCGGTCACCCGTTCCTCGCTGCCCGGTTGCAGGCCGTAGCGCATCACGAGGTTATCCTTCAAATAAGTCTTTCTCAAAATCTTGCCGGATAGCGTACTGTGTTTTCCCCAGTACCGTTCACGGTAACGTATAAAGAAATGGGGTGGGAAAACAAAAACAACATTCTCACCCGTATCCATCGTGACAAAGAGATAAACGTGGAAACCGGCATTCGATGGTACCAGGCAATAGAACTGACCGCATCTATCTATAGTCTGTTGCTTCCATTCCTGCTTGCTGAGAGTATAGAATCTCACCCCCCATTCCATTACGGGAGTGTTGATTAAAACAGAATCAACCCCGGACGGAAATCTGGTCATTTCCTCCACCTTCGGATTCAGCAGGATATGCTTTCTCCATGCTTTAGAACGTACATTAGTCTTAAGATCCTCGCGAAGCACCTCAATAGTTTCTTCAATGCTCATCTTGGATGTTACCATCCGCATGGGCTTCTTCTCCGGTTTCGTTTCTTGTTTACCCATCTGTCATGTTGTTTTTAGTTAAAGACTACTTTTCTTCCTCCACTGCCTTTTTGAACAGCCGGTCCATTTCTTTCAGCATACTCTCCAGCGACATCAAATTATCGTATGGTGTAGGCTTCTCTACCTGAGGAATTGATTCAACGAACGTACCAAACTCCTGAAGCAACTTAGCCGGTAAGTGATTGACGGCCCATTCCAGTAGCGGCAAGTTACTTTTCACCTTTTCATCCATACCGTTATGCACCTTTACCATTGCCTCATTCTTTAGCAGAGCCATCTGTGGGTTCATCCCGGCACTTTCCAGATGTTTCCGTTTCTGGTCATCCAATCCGGCAATCAACTCCATTGATTTGCACAGCTTCATCGTGTCATGCAGCAGGATATCCAATGCTTTCCGGTCTTTGGCCGATTCCCGATAACCGTTACACTTCAAGATGAATAGTTTCACGGCAAGCGCTCCCCACATCGGTTTCAAGTCCTCATCATCAAAAAAATGTTCATAGCTCATTATCTTATTGATGACCGCCAGTTTGCCGTCCTTATCAATTTCCCCGAATCCAACCGCATCCACGGAGGCAATGAATATCTTATCACCAGCCGATGCCTGCTCCTTATCTTCCTTTTTCTGGAAGCCGACAGCAAAAACGTAGTTTCGTCCTAAGAAACGGTACAACAAATCCCGATCATTCGCTCTCCCATCTCCGTACAAAGCGGACAGCCCATCCGCATGGGAAGAGAACATCACCAGTTCCACCCCCTTCCAGGCGGCAGTCTGCAAGTCCAGATAAGCAGCCACCCCATCTTCTGCATTACCCAGCAGATAGGCGCAGAGGAAGTTCTTATAACTGAACTTGGGCACTTCCGACTTCCGGTTCACATGCCCAGCAGCTATCCACAGGTTTCCCGATGTGGTCTGAAAGACACACGGATCATCCGTACACCACGGGAAGGCTGTCACTCCTTTCAGTACTTCCCGGTAGTTCAGTTCTTGGATTCTTTGTGATATCATGGCTTGCAGTTCCGGCATATCAGCCTGCATCCCCTTTCTTTTCTCCGATGTAGACATTGTTTTTGTTATCACGCTGTGTTCCTCCTTGTTATGTACGAACGTATTCTTATATTACTTTCTCAATGCTTTTCCGTCGTATGTCATCTCCTTCAACATGCTCTTGGCATATTCCACAGCCTTTTCCGGCAGCGGTGAACATTGCACCTGGGTAGTGATAGCCTGAGCTTCCGGACTAATCAGCCATTCCAGCAGCTTCACGGTTTCTTCCGCTTCACTGCGACTACGTCCGACATAGTTCTGCTCTTTATAGAGTACCACCCATGTAAAACAACTGATAGGATAAGCATCGGCAACCTCCGAATCGGTAATCATGCCCGTAGCATCCCCCACGCTTGCGGCAGCGGTAACGCTTTCCGAAGTGGGCTGCACAAAGTTACCGTCGGCGTTCTTCAGCCAGGCACTTTGTGCGTGGAAGCTCACCGCATACTCCGAAGCCACGTATCCGATGGCACCCGGCACTTTGCTTATCAGTCCTGCTACGCCCGTATTTCCCGCAGCCGCTACTCCACGGGGAAAGGTCAGTGCTTTTCCCGTACCAATCTTGACCTTCCAGTCCGTACTCACTTTCGTCAGGTAGTCACTGAAGATATAAGTCGTTCCGCTACCGTCCAGACGGAAAACCGGATAGATTTCCTTGTCGGGCAGTTGCTTACCAGCGTTCACTGCTGCAATCCTTGCATCATTCCATTTCAATATCTTACCCATATAGATATCTGCTATCAGCTCTCCCGTCAGGCGCAGGTTATCCACACCTTCCAAGTTATAGGCGATAGTCACTGCCCCCATACACGTAGGTACAAGGATAGATTTTGCCGGCAGACTGTCCAGTTCCGCTTTGGTAGGTGGAACGTCCACACCTGCAAAGTCTATCTGTTGGTTCTTCAGGCTTCTGAATCCGCGTTCCGTACCGATACCGGCATAAGTAACGGGGATGTCGTTCTTCTCCCAGTACATCTTGAACGCCTCGCTGTAGAAAGGTAACGGCAATGTGGCTCCGGCGGCGGTAATTACCGATTTACGACCCACAGCGGCATTTTCGGATAACTCCTCAATCGGTTTTCCACTGGTAAATAAAGTTGCTGCCGCTATTGCCAGCACAGCTACGAATGACAGGCATACACCGCCTGTTTTACTGATTTTTTTGTTTCTAATTGTTGCCATAAGCATTTTTATTATTGATATTGATTAAAATTATATCCATTTTAATATATTTCTATATGGCAAGCTGGGGGTAGGAAAAAACAAATCGTCCCGCCTTTCTCTGTTTGAGAGAAAAGCAGGACAAAACAATGATACCTATTTTGGGAAAACTTTATTATTCCATTTTCTTCAATTCATTCCGCAACCATTTCTCCAGTTCTTTCTTGGAAGGAAGTTTAAGCATATACTGCGAAATAAATAAATTTTCATCTATGCCGGTAGTGGCATATTCCACCATTTCTTTTCCGGCATTCGTACAGAGCAAAATGCCAACAGGAGGATTATCCCCCGGTGCCATCAAATTCTTACGGTAGTATGCAAGATACATATTCAGTTGCGCCACATCCTTATAGTCAAGTTCATGCGATTTCAATTCTAAAATCACGCCACAATGAAGGAGGCGATTATAGAACAGTAAGTCATAATAGTAGTAGTTACTATCAATCAAAATACGTTTCTGACGAGACTCAAAACAAAACCCGGACCCAAGTTCCAGCAGAAACTCCTGCAAATGATCCATCAGAGCCGATTCTAAATCGGATTCTTCAACCACATCTTTTGCGTTCAATCCCAGAAATTCAAATGTGAAAGGGGATTTGATGACCTCTTGAAGATTAGTTTGCATCGCTTTCTGATTAACCAACGCACTGAGAGCCGACTTGTCACGGCTTAATCCGCTACGCTGAAAGTAGTGGCTACCGATTTGACGTTTCAGCTCACGCACACTCCACATTCCTTTGATACACTCCATTTCATAAAAAGTTCGCTCCAATTCATCCTCAAGGGGAAGTAATTGAACGAAATGCGTATAAGATAACCGTTCAAAGAGCATTTGTTCCGAAACGCTGCATGATTCTTCTTCTGATTTGGCAATCGGTGATTGCCAAATCTCATTGTTTTGAATATCAGCTATCTGTAATTTGGCAATCGGTGATTGTCCAATTGAAAGCAACTGCGTAAAATACTCTTTTACGGGTAAAAGAAGTCGTGCATAAGTCTGATAAAACTGGCGGTATAATCTTAGATTTCGATATGAGAAACTACTCTCTCTTAGATTTTCCGCTAATTTTTTCAAGAGCATCTCACCATATTTAGCCCGATCACTTCCGTTCTGCTCATAATGAACAATATAATAACCTATCAGCCAATTATGACAAGTCACATGTTTGTTGATTGCATTTGCCGCACTTTGGCGCAATAGTTGATTGACAGAATGAATGTTTTGAGCTAAAAGTTCAAATGATTCTTGTTGGCCATTGGCATGTATATTCTCCATTCTAAGATTCTTCAATTAAGTGTACTGCAAAAGTAACATAATTAAATAGAGTAAATAGACATTTATCATCATTTTCTACAACCCAGCATGTCAAAGAGCGATTGTTTTTCAAGGCGAAAACTATTTCTCTAATTACGATAGACAGCTCTGCCTTAAAGTCATTTAAAAAGATTATCCCAGTGAATTCTCTTCTTGGTTTCTATTCCTTACGTGTTACCATATATCTCATTTTATTGCCGTTAATACATTAAATTTCATGGTCTGCTTATTTCCAATGCCTCAATTGCATTTATCGTATCCTTAGGATATTCAAAATGTACGGAATCACATGAATGTTCCACTCTGACCTCCGCAAATCGATATTCCTTTGATTTCTTGGGTGCATCCCATGACTTGTTACTCAAAAAGATACGATACTCATAGATACATCCTTCATATAGTTCCGGCACTGTGTAATCCAAAGTATCAGGGATATTATCCGCATATATAAAATCATTTATAAATTTGGTATAGTCTCCCTTCGGATAGTATATTCTTAAACAAAATTCGGCCTTCTCATAAGTATCCGTATTTGTGATATTAGCTTTATCAATAAACCTGAATACGCTTTCTTTCTCTTCAGGTTGTGTCGCTTTCTCATTATCATCGTTCTGACAAGAGAATAGACAAGCAAGGAACAGTAGTACGGTTAGTCTTCTCATGATCAATAGTATTTAATTGTTAGTGCATTACTCTCACTAGTAGCCGGGTCCGCATTATTCTTTTTTTGATACGGGCTAAAAGCGTAAGGAGTACCACAACTTATATGTTCACGACCTGACATAGGATTATCCCATACACTACCAGATTCCCCCTTGTCTGTCGCATTTTCTATTTTATATGTATTTGATACGACTACCGGAGTATCTTCTCCTACGCCATCTACAACTTTCAGAACTAATGTTATTTTCAAATAAAGATTATCTGTTTCTCCACGGAGTGAAACATTTTTAAATTTTTCCAATGCTATTGGAGAAGTTCCATACCATTCGGTACCATCATTTCTCAATAATGTCATATATTCATCATCATCCACCGGATCGTAAACTTCCTCATGTCTGCTATTTAAAGACGAAGAGGTTAACAATTGAGCCGTCCCCGCTACATATTCCAGACCGGAAGCTTTATTTATAGCTATTTTTATATTCCCGGTAACTTTAAAACTTCTATATTTATAGGACACGTAATACTCATCATCACCATGCCTTCTCTCGTAACGGTCAATGACTCTCAACCGGTCGATCTGCGGTTCTTCTTCAAGACAGAAGACCCCTAATGGTTTATCATATACAGGGAGTCCGTCTGCATTCACACTACCGTCAGCATACACGTGATTGGTTCCCGGCAATTGTAATACATATCTTGCCGCATTCGTTTTAGTCGTTATGTTACCCTGCATTGTCGTAGTTCCTTCGGACACCGTTGGCATGATTTCAACCTTCGATATAGGGCTACTTTTTCCTATAAAGATGTCAGCAATACCTGCCACTGAACCAATAATACCTCCAAGCCCTTTGGCAGCACTGGTTATATTGCTTATAAAAGAAACAAATCCCTTTGATTCCAGTTCCGACTGGGTATTGTTCAACTTATCTTTCAATTCCTTTCCACCCGCGCCACCTGTGCCGGTCAAAGTGTTAACTGCCTTGACTGCATCAGTTATAGCTTTTTCATCTGGTAATTTACTTAGTACTTTTCCTGCTACTGCAAATGGAGAACCGATTGAAGGGGACGAAGCATTATTCCCTAACATGGTAGCTGATCGTGTTTCAAAATGCAATGTACCTTGTAAATCAACTTCCGACTTTACTTCTGAATAGATTTTAAATTCAAGAGTATAATTATTCTTCGCATCTGTCTTAGGGTCAAAGGATACGATAAAGTCTGTTACAAACCAGGAGGAAGAATAGTAGTCATCAACATAATTCACGACTTTAGTATCAGTACTTTTTGCTTGAGTGCTATTAGCCGGCAAGGTATAGCTGAAATTGCTCGCTAACAAGGCATTGGTCTTACTACCCAACCAATTCAATGTCACCATTGCAGAACTATGAGACTCTTGGCTGTTATTAAAAACAAACAAACGCACAATACCTCTGTACTTATTATATAGCATGAAATAAGGGTACACCGTTTCAGCATATTGCTCTTTACTACCAAAAACTTTATCCAATAATACCCACCCCTGAGCAGGGAGATAATCTTTTCCTTGGATAATCAAAGAAATATCCTTATTAGCACTTGAGGCAGTGGTGAACGGACTACTGACAGGTATGCTTCCCTTACCTTGTATATAGGCATAGGTATAGTTTGCGGAATTGGTCCAGTCCCATGATTCCACTTCAACACTTCTGGTCACACCAACAGGTCGTTGTCCCAGCTCTTCATTCTCCAGAATTTCATCATTTGTACATGCTGTTAACGTACAAATCAAACTTAAAAAAATAGTTCTTAGTTTCATTTTTGTACTTTTTATATAGTGATATATTCAATAATCTACCATATTCATGTTTACTCCAACCAGCTACTCACACCAGTAGTCGTTTTATATAAAACTTTTCTTTCCTCCCTAATATTCAGAAAGTCCCAACTCTATATAATTTGAAGCATTTTCAAGAAACTCATCCAATACATCTTTCCGGTCTCTGACTGCTCTTGCAATATCCAACCTTCTGTCTGCTTCCGTAATCCTTATTTTATTGTCTTTAACCTCAATATTCAGGCTTTTGCTATACGTAGCATAAGGCAAGTCATTTATGGCTTGGTTTATATTGATTTTTCGGTCCCAGAATTGCAGGCAATCCATCAATGTTGCAAAATAGGCAAAAGGGGTAGTTTCCAGTTTCGTTCTGAATTCCTCATGTCCACTGAACGCCGAAGGGTATATATTATGAATAAGAATCGCATAAAAAGCTTCAACCAGTGTATTCTGAAGCATGAATTCTATATTTTTCTTATTCAAGTCATAATCCAATCCTAAAGAAATATTCAGTATTTGCTTAAACGGATACTCTTTCTTTCCGGAGTTTTCATTGGAAAAAGTATAGAATTTGCAATAAATATCTACAATTGCAGATGCAAGTATTCCTCCGCACACCCCATGATCATAGCCTGAATGTTTCGGATGATATTTAGCAACATCATCTTCCAGCAATAACTTACTGAGTTTTAGTTTCTTTTTTATTCCCTCTATCAAATCATTGTCAGATTCGTTAATGATAGGGTATTCAAATAGGGAGTAGTCTGTTTTGCCAGCCTTTTCTTTAAAAGATACCCCGCAACTAATACCAGAATTTTTAATCTTTTCTCCCATAAAGTATCTAAGAGTTTCAAAATAAGCCTTGAATCTACATTGCTTTTCCAAATTGGCATTTATGGATTCTTTCATATCAGTGATAATCTTATCCGCAAAATGCTCAACAGATTTTAAGAACTCTGTCACAATGGTATCTAAATCCTTATCCAGGTAATCACTATTCTGATCCTTAAAACATTTCTTGATAGCCTTTGCGATCTCGTCCGGTATATCCGTCTTTAATTTGTCGACCTGTTCGTCCAAGTGATAGATATACGAGTTTCTCAGATCGTCCCGGTTCAGTTTATTATAACCGATTGTATTATACAAAGCTAAATAGACTTCAAAACAATACTGTTTAAAGCTATTGTCTGAAATAACCATTGCATAATTCGCGGAAGTTTTCTCATATACAGTCTTAACTATGGTATCGAATGCATCACCCCAAGACGATTTTAAGCTTTTGCTGTCTTTCAGTCTCTTATTGGGTTTCAGATCAAATAAGATGTTTATGATGCTCTTTATATTTATTTTCTTCTTATTGATATAGTATTGCCAATGCAGGTTTGGATATAAAAAACTATTTCTCTCAAAAGGAGCATTGACATTATTCCTCAGTTCTTTCACTACCTTTCCTTTAGGACAGTTATCTGTACAGATAATCTGTCCGTCAGGCAAGTAAATCAAATAAAGCATGCCTTCCTTGTTACCCAAAACAGCGAATAAGTTCTCCTTGCCGTAAATAGATGTTATAGTACGTACCGTATCTATGCCATACACCTTGTCAATCAGAACATAGTTGGAATAATCACTCAATAGTTTTTTCAACGCACTTTCATTGATTCTTTCCTCTTCTTCGGGTATTTTCGGCATTTCTTTCCTTTTTGAAATACCAGAAATAACAGTACATCCCTTCAATTCTATAGAGTTTAAATCCACAAACCGATAATCATTACGACTTTCCTTATTACTGTCATTCTCATCATTGGACTCTTCTTCTCTACTGCCCTCAATCAACTTAGATACTGCTATAATTTTTGAGATGCAACGCATTGAAAGGTCCTTACCGATAAATTTCGGTATTTGTTGGAAAGCGGCTAAATAATCTTCTGCCGGAGATTGTTCTTTTTTCTCTTTGTTGTCGTTGTTCCCCTCGTTGTTTTTTTCCGCTTTGTTCTCTTTGTTTGCTTCTGAAACTAACCCGCGTTTTTTTACATACAGCTCAATCGGATATCCTAAGTCATGATACAATACAAATGCCCGCCATGCCACAATAAAGTCCTTGATGACTGTATTAGTTTTGGCATTAAACGACTTCTTGTTTCTTCTTTGGTTCCTAAATGCCGAAATGATATTTATTTCAAATATCTCATGATAGAAAAACACATAGATCCCAAACATGTAAAGATGAACCTGGTGTATTACATGGTCTCTTCCAAAATAACAACTGTTCTTATCCTGGGAAGCCGGTTGCATCTCCATATTCAGCAGATTGAATAATAATCTGGTAGGAGGAGCAAAAAGCATATCATAGTTTAACCGCAGCAATATTTCATTAGCCAGATGCAACTGTTTCTCATAGTTTTCCTCATCCAGGAATTCTAAAAACAGATTCTTATCCGGAAATATTTCATCCCGCAGTGCCATATACTCACTTCTGTTCTGAGGAGGATTAGGGGCGATAAATAAATTCCGCTTGAGAGTCTCCTGTATGTTCTTCTTTAGTCTCATAAGTCATTTTTCTCCTTTGACATGATTTCACTAATCCGCATAAAATTATCTTTCCCTATTCTTCCTTTACAGGAATATTTCCCGTTTTCAACAGGCTCATACACGGCCTTCAACTCGTCCTTCTCCTCTTTAGTCAAAATATCCTGCTGCATCAAATCATCATATCTATATTGGGAGATAATCGAAGGGGGAAATGTCAGATACTTAAATCTACAAAGTTGGTAAAAATCGCCTATCCCTTTTTTTCTACGTTCATTTTGGCTCTTGTCAGTCATAAACAGCTTTCTGCATTTTGCTTCAGCATCCCGGGATAATCTGCATACCACTTTTTTTCTTTTCGACAGCCCCCGTTTGCTTTGCTTCCTGTTTATTCTACCCGTAACAGCGTATCGGCGCTTAGGTATATCATACAGCACTTCATTGAAGCTCTCCACCAGAAAAGGCAGGTATGCCATTTCCTGATCATCTGCAACTGCCAATCTACAAGTCAGTTGACGTACACGCCGTAAATCCTGTGAAATACAGACCTTGCAGCATACTGTATAGAACTGGAGAAATTCTTCTTCATCCATAGTCTCAATATAATGCTGGTTGTCACCAATCAAATCAAATCTGTTGTGCGCTATATTACGTGTTTTATAATCATTCATAGATTTATTCTTATTAAAAATTATCTTAATCATTTTTGAAGATCAGAAGTTTTATACCCAAATTATCACTTATCTAATCCATGCTGCAGTCAGCCAATTATTAGCCAATCCAGTAGCAACAGCCCCATGGAGAAACCAATGGCACCAACACTTGCAACGACAGTATTGAAGATACTTCTGATCTATCTCTTTTATTGCTTTGGATTTGTCGTTCATCTGCATGGTAAAACCCAAAATAGAAGCTATGTTTGCTATAATGTCTATCATTTTTTGTTATTTCAAATTATTCTATGAAAGAAAGTTTCTCCAATTTGTTCTGATGTCTGAAATCGCTTTATCGAAGAACTTTAGATAGCCCTCTAACCTCCTTAGACAGTTCTGTCTAAAGAGACCAGAAAGCGGTATCAGATAGTAGGATCGGGAGCTTCACCTCCACCACCACCGGTATTTCCACCCTCGGAACCACCACTTTGCCCGATGGTAATCACTTTGCTCGTACTACGCGGAGTTTTCAGCAATGTATTTGTACCACTGTATTGCGTAGTGACCGTCAGCGTGTAGTGACCGTCCGTTAAATCGGAGGGAAGCAAGATAATGAGTTGCGAGGGGTTGTTCACCACCAGCATATCATTAGGTAGCTTGCTGACCTTGCCGGAAGCATCAGTCAGGGTGATACCTACCGATTCATGTTCACCGACGACTTTTATCAAGCGTCCGTTCAGGGTGTAGTTGCGTCCGGCGGTTGCCATGCCGTCCGTGGCACGGGTGGCGGCATCTTCACCACCTATTATATACATGGCGTCCCGTTTCTCTCCCAAGATGTTGACTGAAGTCTGCGCAATGGCTTCGCGCAAGTCCTTGTCCTGGGTAAAGGAGACGTAGATTGAATTCTTTTTTTGGTCCCACTGCCCGTTGTCTACGACACCACGGAATTGGGGTACGGCTCGGAAAAGTCCGGTATTCACCGAATAGCCGCTTAATATCAAGTCGGATAACACACGGTGGTATAGCTTCACTGCGTGCTCAATGGTTTCTTCACGAAGACCTGTGTATTCTTTCTTCATTTCGCTAAGTATATCCTCCAGCGTAAGGTTTCCGGCTGATTCCAGCATCAGGATTTTGTCTTCTTTATTGTCGACGGTGACAGCATTGTCTACCAACCAACCTTTTAGGGTGTGTTTCATATTTCTTTTTTTAATCGGTTTATGTATCGTTTTAAGGAAAGCACCTCCGACATTTAAACATGTCTGAAATTGCAGTAATGCCGAAGGGCTTTATCGTCTATTACCATGTTGTACTTAAACTATCCCATATCTTAAAGTCTAAACCACCACTAATAAACTGTTCTGTAGCTTTTTTGTATTTAACAGCATCTCCAGTCTCTTCCAAAAGAGGCGTGCTAACCATCAAAAAGGTTTCCATATAATTAACAATCTTATTTCCGGTCTTTACATCTGTTATATCATAAAAGTAAGAATCAGTAAAGGGATCACTTAAATCAAATAAAATATATGGGGATAATTCACCCTTCTTTAGCGTCAAAGTTTCAGCAATAGGTAGCGGACTACTCCAATCCCAATTTGCATCACTTCTATAAAAGTCCACACGAATCTCATCCATTGTTAATGTCTCGTCCGGGATATAGAAAAAGCGAACTTTGGCTGTATTAGGCTGGGTTGGTTCCACTTCAGTATCTTCCGGGAGTTCCAAAAATTCCTTCTCTGCCAACTGCATCAAAGATAAGTTCATACCTTCTGTTATAGTTATCGGATCAGATGCATAACAAAGGTCTGTAGATTCATTATCCTTTTTAATTTGAATTAAACCTTCTGTCTTTTCTTTAGGAATGTAATTGGATTTTCCATTCTCTAATGTTTGATTATTAAATGATAAAACGTAATCATCCTCAGTTCCTATTGTATAAAGTATAGTAGGGATAAAAGATATATAATTACTTTCATTATAAATATCGACTTTATCATCCAATGCTATAAGCTTTATAATCAGGTTATTGTTTACATATTCTAAATCTTCTATTGCTATTCTTCCCGAAAAAACAGATTCTTGATTATCCTTTTTAAACACATTTAGTTCTACTTCTGATTTACTCTTTGATATATAACCGGAAGTTCCCTTGTTTCCTTCCAATACAAATTCGTAATTTGCATCAATATTACTTGGATAGAAAAAGAATATTGAATACGTATTATAAGATGTTACAGCAAATTCCCCTTCAGTTTCACAGCTGGAAAAAGAAACTATGAAAAAAAAGAAAAATAGAATTGAAATATTTTTCATTCGTTCATTTATTAAAAGCAGACTGAACGATCCCACCTCACTCAGAGGGAAGAGTTCAGTCTACTAATATTTAAAACTTACTCACCTAAGAGTCATTATTTAACCCAAGTTCCTTCAGCCAACCAGTTTGTTTGACCTGCAGGAGCCAAAGCACCTTGATATTCTACAGAAGTAAATCCAGATAAGCCCGTAAAACTTGCACCTGTAGCAATAGAAGATGTAGTTTTAGGTTGCAATGCAGCTCCCCTGTAAGCGGTTCCCCAAGGTAAAGTCAAACCAATAGCAGTAACACTTGCAGCAGCAGTATTTGATGCATCAGCAGCAATGCCAGAGAATGTTGAGTTAACACCGTTTACAACATTGTTCTTGAAAATATGGTCATTAGTTGTTTCGCACAATATACCGGTAGGATATCCATAAAGAATACTATTCACCAAAGTGAATTTACAGTTTCTACGGAAGTTAGCAGCCGACTTCATTGACACTTTATCATCCATAGCAGATTCTGCTACCTTACCATTACTTGTACCTACAATCGTCAAGTTACTGATTTTCGGATGAGTGAACGGAGTCAATTGGCTACCTGATTTATCGTTATCACATTCAATGCCATTGGGGTCCTTGGTATAAAAAGTACTCTTTGCATCTACAGTAGCCACCAAGAACTGAAGTGTACCTGTGAAACCGAAATCAAAGTCAAAAGCGTCATCGTGAGTACTGGTAGATACCAAATATTTGGCATTAATTGTACCACCGAAGAATTCGAATGCATCGTCTTCACCGTAATATGCCTGACAGTGGTCAAAAGTAGTTCCAGATCCAACTCCACCAAAGGTAAATGAGTTCAATTCATTGTCTTGTGATACGTTAGCACCAGCATACTCTACACGTACATACTGAATAGTACCGGAATTGTCATTTGAAACATTACCACCATAAGAAACATCTACGCCTGCAGGTACCGAACCTACTTCGATTCCTTCAATGTATTGAGTTTCTGTCTGGTTGATAGGTGCATTACCTAATACAACGAAACCACCCCAACCACCAGGAGTCTGATGATTAGCTTCTGCTGTCATCACAATCGGACTGCTAGCAGTACCTACTGCATTAATCTTACCATTACGGGTAATAATCAAAGCAGATGCTTCTGCCGGATCAGCATTGTACTTACCTACAATCTTTGTACCGGCTCCAATAGATAATGTAGCTCCGTTAGTTACATAAACCTTACCATTCAAATGATACTCGTTAGCAGCATTCCAACTCGTATTGGCATCAATAATACCGGATACGTTTACAACTGTAGCTGCACGAGTATTGTCACCCATGGGCACTACTTCATCATTCTGGCTACAAGATACTGCGGCTACAGAGGCAACTGCCAAACTTGTTACGCCTAAAACATTCTTAAACTTAAATTTTTTCATACCGAATAATTTTAAAGGATTAATTAATAAAAAACTATATCTCAAAAAACTAAAATCTATATCCAACTGAGAGGGAAAGGTTTATCCCTTTCTTTATGCGGCTCAGTACCCAATCACCGGAGTTGTAATTCATATCCGAAGTGAGGTCTTCATAAGCACCGCCATTCGGGTCTTCTACCAATGGGTCATTTCCACAATTACGATAAACGATTATATCCTGATTCAACAAATCACTGGCATTAAACTTCACCTCTAGCCGTTCCTTTAAGAACCGGGCAGAAAGCTGTAAGTCCAACACATTTCGTGGAGCCTCGTACTGATCGAACTTGGCGTAATTCCCGGCTAATACCAGTTTCCTTCCACTACGTCCATAATTTAAGGCTGCACCAAACATTTTATCTTGATAAGTCAATCCCACGTTTACAGTGTAAGGAGCCAAACCTTGCAATGGGCGACTACGGTCTTGAGTCTTAATTTCTTGCGTTGTACCATAAAGTTTATCAAGATTATATGTCACATCTCCTTTTAGGAAAGTTACATTTCCACTAAGGTACAAGTTTTTCAAAAAAGAAGCGGGTGCAAAGAAACCGAGTGATTTACGCATATTAATCTCTATCCCCTTTACATTAGCATTATCTATATTGAATGGATAAAGGATATAATTTCCATCTGAAGTTACTCTGGTCACCATTTCAACCGGATCTTTGAATTTTTTATAGAACGCACTCACAGACAGTACCTCCCCTGCTTGTGGATACCACTCCAAACGGAAGTCGAAATTATCAGAATGTGATTGTCGGAGTCCACCGACACCTCTCACTTCCACGCGGTCATCCACATTGTAATAGTTACATGGTGTCAACTCACGAAAATCAGGACGGGCAATTGTGCGACTATAAGCAAAGCGGGCATTTATATTATCTGTTATATTATATACCAGCGTAGCAGCAGGCAGCCAATCTGTTTTTTTCACTGTAACCAGACTATCTACTAGTTTTTGCTGATTCCGTTCATAAAATTGAGTAAACACCTCTGTATTGGCATTTTCCATACGCACACCTGTTGTGAGGTGGAATTTACGGAGGAAGGTGAACTCTCCCATCAGGTAAGCAGCATGTATATCCTGTTTGCCCTCATAATAATCGGCTTTACTTACAGAAGATAATCCTGCTAGTTCATAAAAGATAGCTCCACTGGCAAAATTTTTCGGATCATACAATTCATTTAATTCAGAATTAGATTGGCGCAATTGTACCCAAGCATCATATCCTTCACCCTCTCTGTTAAACATTCCGTGCAAATATTGTTGGTCATAAGCAGAAGTACGGAATGTCCCCATATATCCGGCTTTCACAGCCTGTCTATTTCCCGACACAATAAACGGATGTTCAAGATTTACCCCTATATTCTTTTTCTTCTCTTCCAGGTTGCTATACATCAAGTGACCATCCTTTATGTCAAACTGGCTACTGGTTATAGATGAAGCCCAACTTACCAAGCCGTCCTCAACCTTTCCCATTACATTACCTAATGCATAACGGTCATCTGGATTTGTACGTTCTACTTGATTATATGAAGCGTTCCATGTAGCTATCAACTTCTCATTGAACAATTTGTGTTCACCTTCCAACTGTGTTTGCCAAAGCCGACTACGCAGAGGTACACTATATTGTTCATAAGTATCGAAGCTTGTTGTATATTTACGGATATAACGTTCCATGTTAGTATGCGAGTAGCGATTATTGAACATGTTTCTCCATGTTATCTTATGATTTTGTGTCTCCCAACCTACATTTGCAACAGCACCTGTAGATGTCACAAACTTATAACGCTTCCCCGGTCCGTTCAAACTGTCCTTATCAATAGATGTCATCTCCACATAGTCTTCTATTGTCTGTTCATTGCGATAAGTCAATGCGGCAACCACTCCCAATTTGTGTCCGTAACCCAATTCTATAGGAGCACCAATAGTTATTGAATAATTCTGTATCGGAGCCGCTGTAAATCTTTGCATACCGAAAGTATTCTTCAATGCAGCATTCTGTCCACTAAGCTCACCTGACTCACGCCCTGCAAACCACTGACGATCATTCACTTCACCGAAAAGATAATCGGATTTGAAACGCTTGTTACTCAAAAAGTCTTTTCCCGTACTTTGAGTATTCATACCTGTACCCAGACTGATATTAACAAATTTCTTTTCAGGAACAGCGAGTGTGTTTACTTCTACCAATCCTCCGGTAAATTCACCCGGCAGGTCGGGAGTAAAGGTCTTCGCAATAGTCACATTATCCACCAAACCACTCGGAATCACATCGAAAGCAAAGTTTCTGCGGTTCGGTTCCGTACTTGGCAGAGATGCACCGTTCAACTGTACGTTATTGTAGCGTTCACCCATACCGCGCACATTTACATACTTGCCGTTATCAATCGTCACACCGGACACACGGCGAAGTACTTGTGCCATATTGTTGTCACTGGTTTTCTTTATCAAATCCGCACTAAGTCCGTCACTCATCGCAACCATTGTCTTTTGTTTGGAGTATAGCGCATTGGCAGACGCCTTGTTATAGGTAGCAGTTACCACCACTTCATTCAGCATCTCTGTCTCATCTTGCAGGATTACATCCAATGGAGTAGTTCTTCCCCCTGCTACTTTCACATCGCTGACGCGCATTTTCTGATACGAGATACAGCTCACTTCCACTGTATAGGTACGTGCTGATACATCTTTCAATGTGAAGTTTCCTCTGATGTCCGTTGCTGCACCGGTATTGCTCCCCACAATTACCACCGTGGCACCCGGTATCGGAAATCCGTCTTTATCCAGCACTGTTCCTGTGATAGTCCCTTTCCCGGAACTCTTCTTGTTTTTATTATCGTCCTGATACACGGAATAAGATTCCGCTGATACTTTCTTATATGAATAATCGGTGTTTGAAAGGCTGTTGGATAAATCCACCTCTACTGAATTGCGTTTTGTCGTAGCGGGCACACTTATGGCTTTCATATTCTTCCCGTCGAATACAACCTCTACCTTATACGTCTTGGCGATGCGGTTCAACCGTAGTTCCAGTGCCTCTGCCGGATAGATCGTTGCCTTTTGGTCGTCACTCGCATGGCAGACCGGCGATAGCAGCAACATTCCCAGTAGGAACAATATGCCCGTTCGTAATCTCATTTTCTTATTACTCCTTTTCATCTTTAATTCGTTAATATTCTACTTAATAAATCACTTATTTTCAGTTAGTTAAACTTTCATTCCTCGTTTCCGAAAAGACAAGACAATGGCCGTTTCCCTTTACGAAGGGAAATTTCTCTTTCACGTATGCAGCTCGTCACCGCATACCACAGGCTTGTCTTTCTTTATTCTTTCGTTACGCGTGCAGTCCTCGTAAGGTGGCGCGTGGATGTATATGGTTACCGGCTTACAACAATCCGGTTGTCACTGATTTCATATCGCGCACCGTAAATGGCACATATATTTTTCATCACACTGTCTACTCCGGATTGTTCCGGCTTATACGAGCAGTAATTGATTCGGGCGTCCGCAGGTATGGCATCTTTCTCTATCACCAGCTCCCGGCGGAAGCGGTTCTTTACTCTGATTTTCAACTCCTCTACCGTAGCATCCTCCAGTACGAATCCTCCGGTGGTCCATGCTCCGATGTTATCGGGATTCACCGTGTCATGCATAGCTCTGTTGGCCGCTTCATCATACACCACCCGGTCGCCACAATGGAACTTTCCGAAAGATTGCTCCCCTTTCGCCACTTCCACACATCCGGTGCGGACTGCAACCTGGCTCTCCACTGTTCCACCGTAAGCTACCACATTGAACGAGGTTCCGTGTACAATGGCATTGATCTCTTTCGTCTTTACAATGAAGGATTTCTTCTTGTCCTTTGCCACCTCAAAGAATGCTTCTCCTATCAGGCTCACCGTCCTGTCCTTCTTTCCGAAGTTGTTCGCAATGCTCAGATTACTGCCGCCTGCAAGGTAAACAACCGTACCGTCTGCCAAGTGCAACACACTATCATTCTGGCATTGGATTACATTACATGCCATGGCATTCGTACTATCCGTAAACTTTTCATTCATATAGAACGAAATTCCCAACACCAACAGGACGCTTGCTGCAATTCCGGCTCCCACATACTTCATTCCACGGGAGAATGGCAATCTCTTTTCTTTCTTCACCTGCCCGGTCAGACAGCCCGTTCTTCCTTCCATTCCTTCAATGCCGATCATTCGTGCCAGCATATCCAAGTCTCTTTTGGTCAGCTCATCCAGTTCTTCCGGCGTAGCCGTTTCTTTCTTACCCCTACTACTCTTACTGGTAACATCCATGATTATTTTGGAGATGCCGTCAATCCGTTTGAGTTCATCCTCAGTAGCTTTTCCTTCTTCAAGCTTCGAGTAGAGAGAATCTATACGATCCCATACACGTTCTTCTTGTTCGGAAGTTACTTTCTTTCTATTTCTCCAAAATTTAATCATATCAATTATCTGTTTTTTTAATTTGTTCTACATTCAAGTTCTCGCATCACTTTGAGAACCCCTACACTAGTAAATCGTTTGCCCCCCTAAAACCTTCTTTTAAAAATAGTTAAAATCGAAAGTTCTCTGCATTTATCCCTGTTTTTTTACTTTTCCGGACTACTTTCCGGGGAAGCGGGCAGTCAAAACTTCAAATAGCAACGGGCAACTTTCAACCGGATGTCAATTTCCGTTCAAGTACCCCTACACTAGTAAATCGTTTGAGACCCCCAAAACCTTCCTTTAAAAATAGTTAATTTCGGAAGATTTCTGCATTGGGCTTCTTTTTAGCCTCCCGCCATATTCGGATTTATAGCAACTCCTTATATGTATAAAATGTTACATCTACAAAAATACTCTAAACTAATTTATCAAATATGATTCCAATACAAATTTGTTGGCATATCTCCATGCATCCACCCGATTCTCCCGTCAAATATTACAGTTCTGTTGCACAAACATTACAGCCACGTAAATTTTAACAACCTATCAATCTTTTTAATAGCTTGTCATAACTCTGAAATAACCTCTTTTTACTTTTGGGACATGAAATCCTAGAAAGAATTATGAACAAAAATCTATCAAAACAACTAAAGGAGCAGCAGGCAGACAAGATTTTGTTACAGGCTATCGCTACATCTGCCGATGCTGATGCATTTTTAATTCTTTATAATCGGTATGGCCAAAGACTGCTAAAGTATTTTTATAGTGCAGTGAGCAATGCAGACGATGTCTTTGATTTAAGTCAGAATTTTTGGCTAAACATCTGGTTAAATGCGTCCCGGCTTATTTACGAGGACAAAGACTCAGTTGAAAACCTTTTCTTCAATATGGCGGCAAGACGTATCGCTGATTACTACCGTTCTTCCAAGTGTAGCAAAGAAATCCCGCTGGATGATTTTCCCAACCTCTCCGACAATGGCGCATCCCCTTCATCGCCCGAATCCAACTATTACGCCGAAGAGATTCACAAGATAACCGAGAAAGTACTCAGCAAATATCCCGAACTGGACAAGCAGATTTTCATCTACCAAAAAGAGTTGGACTACCCTGCCCAACGAACCGCCAGCCAGCTCAACATCAGCATTGAAAGCATTTACAAAAAGGTATCCATCATAATGAAGGATTTACGCTTCCAGCTCAAACTGGGCGGGTATTACTACAGCCTGCTCACGTGCATCTGCTTTTGCAGCCTATCATAGCACAACAGCCACAACCAACACACCAACCGATATATCCGCAGCAAAAGAAAGCCGGAGGTTTCTTAATCGTAGATTCTCCCCCACTCCAGGCTTTCAAAGTAATATTGATATTCCGTATTCTCTTTCCACTTCTTCAGGGGAACATAAACGCTCAATCCGCAATATTTATTTCTGTCAATAACCACGTCCTTGAATGAAGTCGTAGCCACGGTATAGACAACCGTCTTTCCCAATTGTGTCTCCAGCAGGGCATCATCCGTATTTTTCAGCCTGTTCACCATATCTTTCAGATCGAAGAACACCTGCGGCACGTCACTCGTATGGTACACCTGCAATCCGCTGACATCCATTCCCGCAGCATCTGCCAGATGTCCTGACAATACTCCATGAACCACATCATACAACCCGTCCAGTTGCGCCGCATCCACCAGTGTGATGGTTGCCGAACGGAGCACATCATATTTCATACCATTATAATGCTGATAATAAGCATTACACGCCTGTTTGAGTTCCTCTACACCACCAAACATATACGGCAACACCTTTGCATACGGAATACCCGACGCATCATAGCTTCTTTCGGCAAGTACTTCCGTAGGCGAAGCAACCAGATAATCGCTCTTATACCGCAATTCATACAGAGCTTCCACACTACCCATCAGGCACACATCAAACCATATATAATCAGCCACATGGTCCGGCAGACCGGCAGCCAATGCATCTATTTCTATCGTTACATCGGCTGTCACATTACCCGGATGAAAGTCCGGCCCTATGTAGCGTGTACGTGGAAATGACTGCTCTTCCTTATCCTGCCACACAGACCGGGTATGACTATAGCCGCTCGGAACCCAGCCCATGGAATGAGACCATAGCACCAATCCGAATTTTTCCGATGGAATAAGCTCTTTTGTTTCCTCAATCACCCGCACCAGCGTTTCTACATTGGCAGAGTTCTCCTCCTCATAGCTTTTCAGTGCCACTTCTTCACCCGCCTGCGTGATCTTGAACAGACGAGGCGCTTCGTCCATCCGGTCCACATACACCACGGCTGTTCCTGCACTGCGCTTTGCCCCGGCTTTCAGTTGGCTGATGCTGTAGTCCACGTCACTATCCATGGTGTTATCAGCAGCCATATATATCAGTGTGGTGTAAGAAATGGGTGTAGGCGGCAACTCATCGTCATCATCATCCGAGCAACCGGTTAATACGGAAAAGAGCAGGCACATGCCCGACAGGAAAAGCAGGTTATAGCTTCTGAAAAATGCAATAATAGCTGGTCTCATAATAGTATTCATTTATCATTCTTTCCCTTTATTCTGTGGATATCCCAGCCACCGCATCACGCTATCCGGCTGGTTGCTTATGATAGCATCTATCCCCAACTTTTTCAACCGTTCTACCTCCGGCTTGTCATCCACCGTCCAAGGGGCTAATTCCATCCCCTTCTCACGAACTTTCACGGCAATCTCCTCCGTCAGCATATCGCTCTCCGGACTATAAACCTGCGGTACAAAGTTCAACCGGGACATCAGTTCCTCAAAGGTGGCGTTTTTATCCTCCACCAGATAGGACAAACGTACATTCGGATATTTTTCATGCAGATAGTTCAATGTACGCACATCAAAGCATTGTACCAGCAACCGGTCACCCAGCTTCTTGCTCAACAGCACTTTCATGCACAAGTCGGCAAACGCCCGGTAATCCGGCGAATATATCCCGTCCTTCAACGGATCAGACTTTATCTCAATATTATAGCTCACCGGAGCAATACCATTGCTTTTTGTCAAAAGCTCTACGCTGTCAATCAAATCTGTAACCAGCGGCACGCAGCATTTCACATTCTTCCGTCCCGGATAAGCCGGATTCGGAAGACTGCCCACATCATATCGCCGCAAGCTGTCATACGTCATTGCATATATCTTATAATCCCTGTCTTTACTAGCCGGAATCGTTTCACCTTGCGGTGTCAATACCTTAACATGGTTCAGGAAGGCATCGTGTGACACGACCACCATGCTGTCTTTCGTCACGTGCAGGTCAAGTTCCATCACCGGCACACCGATTGCCGCAGCATGCGTCATTGCCAGTATCGTATTCTCCGGATAAAGAGCCGCGCCACCCCTATGCGCATGCACAACGGGCAGCTTCTCTTTCACGGATGCCTGGCATCCGTCAAGCACCGTTCCTGCTGCCAGTAGCAAGCAGGCAGACGACCATAATCGACTTTTCATAACTTCATGTATCTGATTATTAATGTGGCAAATGTAATGAACGGATGTTACGATATCACTACAAAAGAGAAATCATTGGAACGATACGGGCTAAATTAATCACTCTGTTGCAAGAAACAGATACAAACGTCTTATATTTGTAAATATCGACTGGCAACAGTGTAAATGCCACTTCCCGCGAGGACTCATCTGTCATATTTGTTATATTGTCGTAACACGCCCGATATTCAACAGTTAACGAACTATAAATGCCTCATCCAACTGCCAGTCTATGTTGACATTATCAGCACCAACCTATTACATTTGTCATGAATTAACTTTGTAATGGTCATATATCGCCTATTTGTGTGAACAAATACATTTATTATTTAGAGCAAATAAAAGTTTCTATTCTAATAGAATTAATCTACAAGTCCCTGAGGATGGATTATTTGAAGACACACAACTAAAAGTGCGCTATTCATCCAGAATAAGCGTACTTTTTATTTAATAAGCCGAAAAAACAAATGAAACCTTTGGTTTATTTTAATAAGACACATTTATAACACATTGTACTTCAATCAGAAAGTCCGACTGGAAAAATCCATCATTCAGGCTCAATAATGCGAGACTACGTTCATTGAGGTAAAAGAAGAAATCACAAAACTGCTTGGACGATGAAAAAAATAGCTTTAC
Organism: Bacteroides sp. 3_1_13; assembly: GCF_001185845.1. Classification (NCBI taxonomy): domain Bacteria; kingdom Pseudomonadati; phylum Bacteroidota; class Bacteroidia; order Bacteroidales; family Bacteroidaceae; genus Bacteroides; species Bacteroides sp. 3_1_13. Next base: position 1,015,498 of record NZ_KQ236955.1, on the reverse strand, counting down.
CACGTTGACGAAAGAAGATATAGTCAATTGCCGGAAGAACGGCAAAAAAAGGGCATTGATAAAGATTGCTGAAGTATTAGAGAAGTTGACCATGAGCAAACCCGAAGCCAAAGAAATTGCAGCAACAACCGAAGTAATCCCCGATAACGAAACAAATGTTACTAAGAAATCGGAAAGTTTGAAATAACGTCGATGTACTATCAGGTCGAAAGAAGATACCGAATTGTATATTCATCGCTATTAAACACCATTACAATTCTTGCTGTTCAGGAAAAAGAGGAGATATAGAAAAAAAATAACTCTACCGGATAGAACCAAGAAAAGAGTTCATTTCATTCGGATATACCCTCCTCAATAATAGGTTAAGAGTGACCTCCCGCACCGTCTGAAACGTTTCTTCAGGGATTTGTTCTACAACAGCAATAACATCATCAGCCTTAGCTCCTTTGACAATAGCCACGATAGTACCTTTGCCACCGTGTGCCTCTCTATTGGTGATTATAGTATATAACTCACCGTTGGAAAGGGAAGTCTCATCGATACTCAAATACAGTCCCAGGTCCTCAGAAAACAGCAACCAGTTTTCGGCATGCGACAATTGCTCCCACATACGGTAGCCACTCAGATGCTCTTTATATTGCCATTCGAACTGATCACCGACAGAAGAATCCGGAGAACACCCTCTTCGATGACCTCTATGCCAGTTTCCATATCTAACGGATCAGCATCTTCCATTCCATCTGTTCCATCGTGGAGAAGAGGGAATCGGTTAATGAACTGTTGATTAGGAACTATAAATTGTAAATGATTGATTGAACAAATTGGACACAAGGAAATGGAAATATGGCGTAAATCTTGATAATGATTTATGCCATTTCTTTTAATAGAGAATGTTTCAACACATCGTAACTCCGTTTAAATCCCTATGTAACTTGCAATAGTCACATTTGCACCATAATTTAAAATCAATGAATTATGAGAGAAATGCAACGTAATTATGTAGTAACTTCAACCGAAGACAGAGGCTTTATTGCTTACGTTATGGATAGTGCTCTGCCGTGTAGTGCTTTTGGTGACACGGAAGAAGAAGCGAAAGACAATCTTTCGGTATGTCTGAACGAATTGGTAGGTGAAGTATAGGAACTTAGCGAATATGAGTAGTATGAAACAAAAACTAATAATGCTGCTGTTAGGTTTAATTTGCAGCCTTTCCGTACAATCGCAGGAGATGCACTTTGCTGTCATCTCCGATGTGCATGTAATGGATTCTTCCCTACTTGTCCGGGAAGGAAAAGCTTTTGAAGATTATGTGTCACATGATCGCAAGATGCTGAAAGAATCATCCGAAATTCTGGATGACCTTATAGGGAAGTTGATTGCCGAACGTCCGGCTTTTGTCCTGCTCACCGGAGACTTGACGAAAGATGGCGAAGAGGTTTCTCACAGATATGTGGCTAATTGTTTGAATCGACTGAAAGCCGAAGGTATTCTGACTTTGGTAATTCCCGGCAACCATGATGTAAACAATCCCCATGCCGTCGCTTTCAACGGGGATACAACGGAAAGGGTACGTACCGTTTCGGCAGAAGAGTTTGCCGGAATTTATGCACCGTTCGGTTATGCTGATGCAATTGCCCGTGACACAGCATCACTAAGCTACATATATGCCATCAATGACACCCTCCGTATCCTTGCATTGGATGCCTGCAAGTACGAAGAAAATGATTTTGAACAGAATGTCTGCCATCACGACGGGCGGATAAAAACGGCTACGATGGATTTCATTCGCAGTCAGATACAAGAAGCGCACGACAAAGGAATACGTGTTCTTGGCATGATGCACCACGGCATCGTGGAGCATTGGAAATATCAGAACCGTGTCATACCGGGTTATTTGGTGGATGATTGGGAAAGAACCACCGATGAATTTTCCGAACTCGGCTTGGAAATCGTCTTTACCGGACATTCTCATGCCCAGGACGTTACTTTGCGCAAGAAAGGCAAACGTATGATTTATGATATAGAAACAGGATCGCCTGTAAGCTATCCGTCGCCTTACCGCCTAGTGACACTTCGGGAAAACACGCTCGATATCCGGAGCCGGTTTATAGAGAATATTCCGGATTATACAGGAGACCTGCTATTCCCGGAATATGCAAAGACTTTTCTCGAAACGGGAGTATATAATGTAATAATGGGCATGCTGTCCGACAAGCTTCCTGACGAAGTGAAAGACCTCGCTGCGAAAACTTTGGCACATTACATGGTAGTAAGTTACAGAGGGGATGAACAAATGACAGACGATAACCGCAAGGAGATAAAACGGATAGCGAAACTGATCCGTAAACATTCCTTTATGCAGTCGAAGGTGTTCACGGCAGTATCACGCTCTTTGCTTACCGATCTCACTCCGGCGGATAACGATGTTATGATTGAAATGCGAAATAGAAAGCATTAATAGCAAATATTCAGAAACAATAGATAAAAAGATGAAATCACAATTAAGCAAAATTCTGTGGCTTGCCGCAGCACTTTCGTGCGGCATCTTGCCGGAGGGAAGTATCGGCTGTCTGTATGCAGAAGAAATCAATGAAACCGTGACAGGACAGATTACGGGAAATGTATTGAATGAGAAAGGAGAAACTCTGCCCGGAGTTGCTATTACCGTAAAAGGAACTGCCGTCGGTACGACTACCGACATGGACGGACGCTTCTCGATACAAATAGATCCGGGACAGGATGTATTGATCTTCTCTTATTTGGGTTATCAACCGGTAGAACGGAAGGTAACACGAAGAATGAGAATCGTGATGAAAGAAGATGTACAGGTATTGGGCGAAGTAGTGGTTACCACCCAAAAACGGGCGCAAACCAGCATCGAGGTACCTACTTCTGTCAGTGCACTGAATGGAAATACGTTGAAGCGGCTTAACCTGAAACAGTTTGACGAAGTGGCACAATATATTCCGGGATTGCAGATACAGATGCAGAGTCCCAATAATCCGGGTTACGTGATTCGTGGGGTCACTTCTGACGATGGAGCCTCTTATTCACAGCCGCGCGTCTCCATTTTTCAGGATGGCGTGTCCATCTCCCGTTCCAGAGCTTCGGCTGTGGAGTTGTTCGATCTGGAACGTGTGGAGGTAGTGAAAGGACCGCAAGGTACGCTTTTCGGACGTGGAGCAGAAATAGGCGCAGTGCATGTCATACGCAATAAACCGATAAACTATCTCTCCGGTGAAATAGCTGTGAACTATGGTACGCATAATCAGCGGGCGGTAAGCGGATTTATTAATACTCCTTTGATAAAAGACAAACTCGCAAATCGTTTTGCTTTTTCCTACGATGCACACGATGGCTTTATCGATAACCTGTCCGGTGGAAAGTTGAACGGAAAAAGCGCAATTGCCGTCCGAAACTCCACCCGCATGTTCTTCGGTGAACATACCACTGCCGACCTGGTGTTCGATTACCAGCATGACAACTATCCCGGCACATCATTCAAAAGCCGGAAGTATGCCCCACTGGGAGGTAATACCGATCCGAACAGTTTTGCTGACCTTGAGCAAGGTGATAATCTTTTCATCAAACGCCACGTTGGAGGAGCGGCTTTCCTGCTCGACCATCAGTTTAATGACTATTGGAAATTATCGTCCATCACTGGATTCCGTGCCTTCAAGTCCGAGGAAAACTTTGATGCGGACGGTACCTGTTCGCCTATTTTGTTTGCTACGGAAAAGGAACAGGGCACACAGTTCAGTCAGGAATTTCGTATCAACTACGATAGTAAAGGGCGGTTTTCCGGTTTTGCCGGTATCAGTTACTTCTACGAGAACTCCCGGCAGGAAGTTATCACCCGCACCAACGAACAGGCTCTTTATCCTGCTTACGCTGCCGCAAAGATGAAAAAGACATTCAGCGAGATGTTGAAAGATGTGCCTGCCACTATGCAACCGATGGTGGATGGGTTGATGGGGGCTATTTTCCCGGATATGCAAGCCGTGCAAGATGGAAAAGCACAATATGTCACTAATTTGCCGAACATCCGTAAGATTATTGAAGCAGCCGTTTCGCAACAACTAGGTAGCCCAATGACGTTGGAGCAAATCGTTGGAACATTAATGGCTGGCAAAACAGTGCAGGAACAGGCACAGGTCATCGGTATGATAGACGCTTATAGCAATAAGGCCCTAGCGACGAACTACGAGGAAAGTTCCACTAATTATGGCATCAATCAGGCTGCCGAAATCTTTGCGGATGGTACGCTGAAGATTGTGAAAGGACTTTCGCTCACAGCCGGTATTCGTGCCACCTACGAACATCAGAAAAGTGGCTACCAGTCTCCAACCGTTCCCGGTACCTTCGGAGTCATGCTCTATTATCCCTCCACCGATAAATATTGGGCGTCAGATAGTTACGGCTCATGGGTGGGACGTGCAGCGCTGAACTATCTATTCAATAAGAACAATGCCTATATCAGTGTTTCACGCGGACGCCGTCCAGGAGTAATTGCCGTCACCTCCGGCAAACAGGGAGAAATGGAAGTGAACAAACTGCAACCGGAAATCATAACCAGTTATGAAGCCGGTCTGAAAGGCATCGTCTTAGGCGGCAAACTGAACTATGACCTGAGTGTCTATTATTATGACTGGAATCATTTCCAAACAACAACACTGAAAGACAACGGAGCCCTGGGGCTTGAAACCGTACCGGATGATGCCGGACGTGCGCACACCTTTGGCGTAGAAGCCGGAGTGCAATATGCACCATGCCGACATCTAACCCTATTTGGTAACTATTCCTACATTGATGGCAAATTTAATGGCACGGACGAAAATGGTGTTCCGCAGGAATATGCTGGAAATCGTTTCCGCTTGACGCCAAAGAATACGTTTTCTGCCGGAGTCGATGTGAATATCCCTACCGGAAAGACTGGAAATGTATATATTCGTCCGTCCTACTCATACAAAAGTCAGGTATTCTTTGAAGATAACAACCGGGAAGATCTTTCGCAGGAGGGTTATGGCATTGCCAATTTCACAGCCGGTTATCGCTTTCATCCGAAGAATGTCTATTACGAGATTGGAGTATTCGGGAAGAATGCTTTCAACAAGAAGTACATTATTGATGCGGGAAATAGTGGCGATAATATCGGTATGCCTACCTATGTAGCAGGTTCGCCAAGCGTATTCGGTGTACAGTTGAAGGTCGGATTTTAGAAAACATGGCAGGCTGTATAGCTTCGCTATCTAAATAAGATAAAACCGAAATTTATCGTGTGATCATCCACGATGGATTTCGGTTTTATTAGTTGGAGATAATCCCCCAATGAAATACGTTTGGCTTCTTCAATGTTCATCGTGTAACAGTTTGAAATTAATTGCTCTTCTTAGAAGGGAGTAGCAATACCCATTGTAACGGGTCCTGCGATATTCCGTTCTTTTTCAATTCAAAATGCAAGTGGTATCCTGTTGCGGTCCCTGTACGTCCGACAGCCCTGATATGCTGTCCCGACTAATCTAAGTTAATACCGTGTTGAATCGAATGTAAAGATAGCCTGCCGTGACATTCATTGACACGGGAACTTGTTCAGTAAAATTTCAGTTTAGAAGGTGGAATAGCAGAACTGAAAAGGAACTTAAGAATAGACAGGCAAAGACTCAATCTTAACAAGTAAAGACTTTAAAGTTCGTATATAAGAGTGTCTAATTCCAAAGGTGTTCCTTCTTTTTTAAAGATCTTCTTGTAGAGTTGTTTACGACCCATTGATACAGCACTCGAAGTACGAAATATCAATTGTGAAATAGTTGAGACAGGAAGTCCTATTTTTATGAGCAAACAAATACGAAGTTCTATCCGAGAAATCGCTGGATAAAGAAGAAGAAACAAGCGGTCTGTAAAGTTATCATAAGCGGCATTCACCGTTAGTTGCAGAGCATTCCAGTCCGTGTCTCTAAGTTTTATACTATTATTTTGCGTCGCTTCATAGCATTTGATATAGATAGGTTTACTTTTTAAAGTAGATACCAAAATACCTTTTTAACTTTGTCCTGCTTCAGCCTGACTATTAACGAACTCCAGTTTTTGTTTTCTGGTAACTAACAATATATGTTCCAGACTATCATTTTCCTGATGCGACTGATAAAGCAGTTCTTCCAGTTTCTTGATTTTCTTTTTATTGTCTTCGATGTATTGGAGACTATTTTGATATTTCACCTCACACATGGCTTGAAGTTTCTTTTCCTGCTCATGCAATTTACATCTTTTCCTGTAAGAATATTGGTAGTAAACAATACATATGAAAAAGAAAATGGCAATAACTGATATGATGACGATGCGCTAGATGATTGTTTCTTCATGAAGCCTATGATTTTCTTTTTCAGTGCGTTGATAATTATACACAGATTCCAGTTTCCGTATAGTTTTCGCTGTTGGTGCCGATCTTACACTGTTAGAGCTAATTCAATAACGATTAATATAAGTAATCATTTGTGGATAATTGTGCAACCTGGCCTCCAGTTCATATATTTTCCAGTAGGAATGTGGCTTTGCATATAGATTATCATAGGAAATACTCTTTAGATAACAATAAGCTGCTGAATCAACCATTTCATTTTTCTGGTAATAATCTCCCCAATTATTGTAATATTGGGCTAAGTTACGCTGTGATATGTCGTAAGTAGATAACATATATAACAATTTGGTTGCTTTATCATATTGGTTGCTTTGGATGTACAAAGTTGCCAATTCACCGGTTATACTGTTTTTTCTCCGTAAATCTCCTATTTGGTTTGCATATTGATAAGATTTCTTATAATAAAAGAAAGTACTATCTTCATTCTCTATGACTTTGAACATTCTACCGATATCGCGTAAAGCGTGTGGAATAGCCAAAGTATCATCAGCTAAATAAAAATATTTCAGAGCATTCCTATACATTGGTAACGCTTCTTCATAAATATCCTGATAAACATATAAAGTGGCTGTTTGACTATATATCAATCCTAATATATCATATTTCTGCGTGTTGCAGAAAACTTCCATTGCCTTTTGAAAAGTCTCAAGTGCACGGGGAGTTTCATGCATATCCATATAGGCCCTGCCCCAATAATAGTACGTCTCCATAAGTCTGTCCGATTCATTTCTACTTTCGTAGTAACGTACAACAGTCTGTATCGTAGAATCAGATAAATGGCGATGATAACATTTATCTTGTGCTTTAACCAATAATAGGTTATAGTACATCTGTATATTTACCGGTTCTCACAACGTAATGTTTGCTATTGAATATAATAGAGCTAAAGTACTGTCAGGACGCTCTTTGATAATGCTTTCGGCGATTGATAGTTCAGAAGGAGTTGGTTTGTTATTACATGCTTCCAGACAAAACAACAAATTCAATATAATTAATATTATCCAATTCTTCATTTGTCAATCAGTATTAATTAATACTGTATTCTATGAGCATTAATTAACGGAAAATGATTAATTATATTGCATACAGTCAGCGTTTATTGAGAAATAATGGAGATAACCTCCATTATTTCTCAAATTTCACCTTTACTTCTTAGGCTTATTATCCGTATGCTCAATCTCAACAATATATTCACCCTGTTTTTCATTATTCAACGGCAACAAATAATCTCCACCTTCCTGAACGGTCAGAAATCCGCTATATACAACTTTACCGCTTTTATCTGTAACTAGAATGCTACTGTACTGTTAGTGTTAAAATATACATTTATAACACCATTCGGAGCATTTACAAAAACGGATAGGATACACCTGTTATCCTCACACCATTCACCTTGAGGAATAATAACTGGTTCATCAGCATACAACGGAAAGCCTAAGCTGAACATGATAAATACAAGTAATAAAAATTGTTTTTTCATATCATTTTATCAAAAAGAATATTTAACAAATATAGAAATCCCAAATAAAAATATTACATGATTACTGTTCAGTAATTGTTCATTAATGATGTTATAGATGCTTGAAAGCAGGAAACCTACATCATTCTATTGAAAACAATCTTAAATCTAATAATCTATGGCAGATTATACCCTACAGCCTCTCTTAATACTAAACCTTTTCCTTATAAGAACCTGTTATTGTAAAGAACCTCACTGTGTTCTCCAAAAAGGGAGCCGATCCATCAGTCTATCCAGTAAACAGAAGCTTTGGGCTTTTATCACCTCAAACAACGAATCAATCACTTTCACGTTGACGACACACAGATGCGGGATATATTTTACTCCATATCAACAGGAACCAGCAAAGAAACGGTTGCCAGGAAATGGAACATATCTCACAAGAACATTCCCGCCTTGTACAGTATGGCTGCAACGTATATACACGAAAATTGGAAAACAACAGAAACTTGCAGAAAGCAGGTATTAAAACTTACCATTCAATGCAACAATTATAAGTCAGCATTACAGTATCAGAATGTGGAAGAAGGAGTTCCATGTATGTGTAACAGGATACAGAAAGTCCCTATTGAAGACGCCAAGCTCTTACTAACCTCACTGGAGAAGTTGGAAATAGATATCAGAATTGTCCGGCTACTTCGGAAAAACAACATATATCAGTTGGAGGACTTGCTTCGTTTCATTAAAAAGAACGGCTTTGATGCTCTGGGAAAGCTACAAGGGGTAGGTCCGCTTTCGTGTACGCAGTTACTCGAAAAACTGACAGAAGCCAAGATTATGGACGGAAAAGACAGTTGTTACCTATTCCAATACTTGATTGTATAAAAATGGGAAATAAGCCAATTAGCTATTTCCCATTAGATTTCAAATGCTGTTCATAATCGTATTCATTCAGTTTGCCTGCCTGCTTATCACGGAAGAAGGTCTGAAAAATAAGTACGGGCCAGAACAACGGAATCATCCACAGCAATATGTAGCTCAAATTAGAACCACTTCTATTAGCTGCCTTCCGTTTAGACCGGGTAGCAGGTTTTGAGAATGAGAAAAATCCCTCTTCCTCCTTCTTGTTCTTTTTAAGGGAAACATCCGTTTTCCCTTCCTTTTCCTCTGCCGCTCTTTCTGCAGCACAAGCTATTACAAGCCATACAACTAAGGACAGACATCCCAACATAAGATGATCCGTAAAAAATATCAGATAAACACCTAATAAAAAAGCCCCTATGATGATAGCTGTACGCAATATATAAAATAAATACGCAGCAATTACCAATATTATTATTCCGAAAAACAGATATCCAATTATAGCCATAACATTATTTTCAAAAACTACAATGTACAAACTTAGATAAAAATCTTCGATTTTTAGGCCAGTTGTGATAAAAAGTCAAGCCCTTCGGCACAATTCCCGGTCTAATATTCGTGCTCTAAGCACATTAATTCGTATATTGAGGTTATAACTTAAAAACTCCTCATTATGAATAGACCAGACAGAACTGTAGCGGGGCTTGACGTTCACAAAGATAGTTTATTTCTTTGTGTGATAAACGATTCCGGCAAGATTTTTGAGTCCAAATATGGTGTTTTAACTCCCGATTTGGATCGAATGGCCTGTGATATGCAACATTATGGTGTCTCCGAGTTGGCCATGGAAAGTACCAGTATTTACTGGATGCCTATTTGGCGTGTTTTGGAAGAGATGTTCGATCAGAAGTTGGTCAACCCTTATTTCATAAAGCAGCTTCCCGGTCGCAAAACAGACGTGAAGGATGCTGAGTGGATAGCTACGTGCGTTTATAAAGAACTCATTAGAGGTAGTTATGTTCCCGAGCTTATTATTCAGGAGCTTCGGCAATATGACAGACGTATTTTTGATCTAAACAAAGAAATCGCCCATAAACAAGTAAAGCAAGACGCTTGTTTACAACGTTGCAATATACGTATCAGTAATTATGTCCCTACCATTGATAGTAAAAGTTATAAGGGCGTGGTTCAACTCTTATCTCAAGGTATCACGGCCCCTGAGGAATTGATACAATGTATTCACGGGCGAACAATAAACAAGCATGGACGCGCAACCCTGCTTGCGGCATTGACCGAAGTTGTAACAGAGGTAGATTCAGATATCATCAGAATGCTTATGATTGAAATCAACATGCTTCAAACCCATAAAGCCGAATGCCAGGAGAAAATGACTTCCCTTTGCAGCCTGCATTATCCTAAACAACTGTCTCAACTTCAGACCATCCCCGGCGTAAAAGAAAGAACTGCTACCTCTATCATTGCAGAAGTCGGAGTTGACCTGAAAATGTTCGCAACAGCTGCGGCATTGGTCTCATGGTGCGGATTGCGCCCACGAAATGAAGAAAGTGCCGGAAAAATCAAAGGGAGAAAAATTACTCATGGAAACAAATATTTGAGAAAAACCCTGATTGAATGTGCATGGGCAGCTTCCCGAACACAAGGATCATTCCTTAATAAGTTTAGTTATACACAAGTCACTGTTCGAAAAAAGAATAAACTGAAGGTACAGGTTGCCATCGCTCGTAAAATACTTGTTGCTGTCTGGCACATGTTTACAAAAGATCAGGAGTATATAGACATTCTTAAAATAGGATCATAGGTGGTTAAAACCATTTTATGATATACCTTCGATTGCAAGGTCATTACCTTTGTGATGTTATCCAAACTCGTTTACAAACAGGCTGACGCTTTCGAAGGCATTGAATGCCAGTTTGAGCTTAAAACTCGGAGAGGAAATTAACAAAACAATAACCATTAGAGCTGACAACGATTTGTTGTCAGGCAATATCTTATAGCTGTTATCAAGTTGAAAGAAACAAATACACATGATTGACTGGGCTTTTAACTCTTTCAAGTTCCAAATACGATATCCTTTTTAGAGGAAAGGTAAGAATAAAAAGCGAGACTATGCAAAGCAAAACTATAGAATTAGCTTACAGCAAATTGTAATAAAACAAAATAAAAGGAAGAAGACATTCATTTTCCTTTTATTGGAATACTTCTGAAGTACTCTATATGAATTAAAAGAAGCACAATTCCTATTCATGAATAAAACAAAGCACTGATTTTGAACATGAGCAAGGGATATGTTGAGCGACTCCGGAGCTATATTTTAGGGAACGGTTGACGGCAGGATGCCGTTAAACCGTTCCGTTTTCGTTTAACGAAAACACAACTTGCTGTCCCCTCTACGGGGACAACATTTTTAAGTAGAACTGTAGACTGCTCCACTTGGCACCTTCTTCCTCCGCAAGCTCCCTCAATATATGTTTGCATTTTTCAATAGCGAGGCAGTCTTTCTCGGAAATTAGGCATCAAAAATGGGCTGAAATGGCTGAAAACAGCCCGAAATTACCGAATAATCAGCTATAATCCAATAGATAATTAGGTAAACAGATATTCGGATAATTGGGTATTCTGGTATTCGGATATTCGGAAGTTTAGATAATCTGGTATTTTGGTAAATTGAAAATACGTCATGTCATGCTTCGACCGGTATGCCATGCGGACGTTTACGGTTTATATATAGTCATCTATTGGTTTTACACATCTGCAAAAGGAGAATTTAAAGATATTCCACAAGTTTATATAGGGATTTGCTGTTTATACACAAGTGTAATATAATTATTTATTAGTATTATACTTTTGCAAATGGAGAATTTAAGCATATTCCACAAGTGTATCGGGGAAACTCGTTGTATCAGTACACTGTTGTCAAATAATCATTTATTGGTCCTACACATTAACAAAAGGAGAATTTAAGTATATTCTACAAGTGTATCGGGAAAATCCGCAGTATCAATACACTGTTGTCAAATAATTATTTATTGGTCTTACACATTTGCAAAAGGAGAATTTAAGTATATTCCACAAGTGTATCGGGAATATTCGCAGTATCGGTACACTGTTGTCAAACAATTATTCATTGGTCTTACACATTATCAAAAGGAGAAATTAAATATATTCCATAGGTACCCCTATATTAAGAGAGAGTGACTAAAACTGACTTTTAGTGACTATAACAGACGGAGTATTTCATAAGATTATTCCATTTCCTTATTTTGTCTTGAGATCTTATAAATGAAGAATGTCTAACTTTAATACAATAATGATGGAATGCTTAAAGAAGAAGAAAACTGTTTCAGTCATGGTATGATGAAATATCCTTTCCAAAACGGCTCTGGAGGGGATGTCGGGAATCACGACTCCCATCCGGAAATGCCTTTTGAGAGCATTTAATTTGTATTTAGGAATCTGGGATCTGATAAAAACTATTTAAAATAAACAAGAAAAATGGAAGTGTATTGCATTGAAGCCGGAATCTTTGAAAACATCATGGACCGGATTGAGAATTTAGCCACTCATGTGGATCACCTTTGTAAGAAGACAGAAGAGAAAAAGCTCGGTGAATGAATGGACAATCAGGATGTCTGCCTGCGTCTTAATATCTCCCCACGAACTTTACAGACTCTCCGGGATACCGGAAAGTTGGCGTACTCGCAAATCCAGCATAAAATTTACTACAAAGCGGAGGATGTGGAGAAACTGGTGACTTATGTCGGCCTGAAACGCAAGGAGAAAATATTGAGAGAAAAAAGAAAAACGGTTAACTTATAAAATCAGACAGACAATGGACGACATTATAACCAAAAGCAATGAACGTGTAGCCGGTTTCTTCCGCACACTGAACGAGATGCAGGTGAAAATAGAAAAAATAATAGACAACAGTCGTCCTCCACTTGGAGGAGAAAAGTTTCTGACTGACAAGGAGCTTTCCGGGTTGTTGAAAATCAGCCGCAGATGCCTGCAGGATTATCGCAATCAGGGACGGATACCTTATATTCAGTTAGGTGGTAAAATCTTGTATAAAGCATCGGATATTGAAAAGCTATTGGAAGATAATTATCATATGGCTTTGGAATAACAGAACGGGGGCAGCCTTCACTGGTTGTCCCCCGTTTGTTTTTGTCCTGTCTCTTTCTTCTTTCATGGCTACATCGCTTTGCCGGATGTCCGGTTATCATCTTTGCTCTTTTCCTCTTTCCAGCCGTTGTAACTTCCGCATTGGTAAACTCTCAGTGTCATTTTATCATCAGGCAGACTGTATTGGTCCTTAGTCGCATCTGCAAGTCTGACCATATCCCGGCTGACTTTCTGGTTGGTTATTTCGGCATAGATTTGTGTCGTGCGGATAGAGGAGTGCCCCATCATCCTGCTGATGGTTTCAATGGGCACGCCATTACCGAGGCAAATGAGCGTGGCGAAACTATGTCTGGCCATGTAGAAGGTCAGATGACATCCCAGTTTACATTGTTCTTCTATCATCTTCAGACTACGGCACAGGTTGCAAGTTCCCGGTACAAAGAAGAGTTTTCCGTCTTTTCCCTCTCCCCTGTACTTGTCGATAATTCGACTTGGAATATCGAGCAACTTGATATGGCATTCCGCTTTCGTTTTCTGACGTTCTATGTGAATCCATCTTGAACCGTCCGGTTCCGTGACGATATTCTCGAAAGTGAGGTTGGCGAGGTCAGCCCTGCCAAGTCCGGTAAATGTCGAGAACACGAACAGGTCACGCGCATGGCATAGCCGGTAAGTAGGTAACTCCACACCCGTCAGTTTGGCAAATTGTTCACTAGTAAGATAACGATGGTTCACCGGAACGGATTCCAGCTTGTAACCGGCGAACGGATCACGTTTGATGGTTCGTTGCTTTACCGCACGACGGGCGATTTTGTGCAAGAAGATTAAGTAGTCGTTCAGCGAGACGGTTTTTAACCGGAGTACCGTGGAGAGGTAGAACTTGAAATCCTCGATAAGCTGCATGTCAAGCTGGCGGAGCGGAATATCCTCTATTCCATATTTATATTGGAGGAAATTGGCGAGATGCTTGCGTCCGGTGAGATACCTTACATAAGAATGATGTGTCCGGTCCATGTCCACCCGTCTGGCATACTCTTCATTGTGCTCATCAAACAGGGCAAGCAGGGTTTCTTTTGCCTGCGCCTTGCCGGTGAGGACATTCTTGATAAGTTCTGCGGATACGTATCCTATTTCCTCCACCTTTTCGTTATAGGCTTTCTTTGCCTTATCTTCCAGTCCGTCCAGATGAATATTCAGTTTCCTTACCTCGTCCCTTACTTCGGGAGAAAGGCTCTCCAGCCGTTTACCTCCCGACATGGCCCTGCCGGTTTCAGGATTCCATAAGTCCGGTTCAATCTCCAGTCCGGTGGTGTACTGAGTCATCTTCCCGTCAATGGTCACTCTTCCCATGATGGGGCATCTGCCGTTCCTCTTTGTTTTCTGGCGGTTGATGTAAAATAACAGTTTGAATGTACTACGCATAGGTCATATTATTTATCGGTTATTATTGTTCTTTTTTCACTCTCGGTCATTGGCCGTTTACTCGGACGGTATTTCCGTCTGCTCACGTCTTTCAGGATGTGGGAGGGCTCGGAGTCGATTCCCTGCAAGGTGAATTTGTCCTCTATATTAAAACTTAATGCGGTCACGTCACGGTCTATCTTTTCCTGCGTGATTTTCGCATACCGTTGTGTCGTGGAAATATTGCGATGTCCCATAATTTTGCTGACCGTTTCAATGGGCACTCCCTGGGAGATACAGACCACGCTGGCAAATGTATGTCGGGCCTGATGGAAGCAAAGGTTGCGCTCTATGCCGCATTGTTTGGCGATTTTCTTCAGGTGGGGATTGAAGCTCGTGTTATGCAACATCGGGAACAGTTTCCCGTCCGGTGCCATTCCTTTATACTTTTCTATAATGGTGATGGCGATATCCAGCAGACGCACATTTTCGGGCGTACCTGTTTTCTGACGTTTCGTTTCGATCCACAGACTGCCGTCATCGGCCTTGACTATATTAGATTCTCGCAGGTTGCACATGTCACAGTAGCAGATTCCGGTGAACGCTGAAAAAAGGAACATGTCACGGGTAAAGTTCCGGTTGGGCGTATCGAATGTGGTCGTCATCAATTTTTCCAATTCCTCACGGGTGAGGTAAAGTTGCTTCTGTTTCGGTTTCAGGGGAGTGAACTCCTTGAAAGGATTAAAAGAGAGGATGCCACGATATACCGCTGTCTGTACGATGTGTTTCAGACGTTGGACATGTCCGATGGAACTGCCGGTCTGCATCCCCTTGTCAATACGGAGGTAAAGCTCGAAAGATTCGATGAATGATTCGTCCAGTGCTTTTACCGGAATATCGGACACTTTGTATTTGTCCGTAATGTATCCGGCGACATGGTGATAGGTGTTCTTGTATTGGTAGAAACTGTTTTCTTTCCGGTTCACGCCCACACGCAAGGCGTATTCCTCATTGTGCTTCCGGAATAATCCCAGCAGGGTGGCTTGTGCCGTAGCGATTCCTTGAAATGTGTTTTTGATTTCCTCAGCGGTGATGTCGGCCTTCATATCCAACAGCTCGTTATACCGTTGGCGTAGAAGGAGCAGCATCTTCTCAATCTCTCGGTTGGTATAGACCGCTACTTTACTCTTGCCGGTGCAACGCTGTGAGGTGGCATTCCATAGGTTTGGATTCACTTTGAACTTGCATGCGAATTGTGCGACGGAGTTCGTTTTTCCTTTGACGGTGATTCGTCCCATCAGAGGGCATAACCCTTCCATATCCTGCCCATTTCGTTTCAGGTAGAGCAGTACCTTGAATTCTGTTTTCATACTCTTCATTTTTAGTTGCAATAATACTCCTAATTGGCTTTTGATCAGATATGAAAACTTAGGCGAAACGTTGCAACGGAACCCGGGCAAGTCAGAACCGCTGTTCCTGTCTGTCTTTCGGGCTATGTTTCTTCATTCTTCCGCAGTCTGTTAAGCATTGATATTCAGCGTTTATCCTTGTTCAAAACAGGTAACGACTTGGTAGCTGAACCGCTTCTATATTTTGCCTTTTTCCGTCTTTCGCTAAAGGTACGATATTGAGCAAATTTGTTATAATTCAACGATTTACGTTTTCTTTGCTGCGGTTGTTACTTGGGTGCGATTGGGGTGGTTTGTTGCATAACGGGACTAGCTTCCTGCTATGCAGGTATTCCACTGAAAAGCGGAAAATCGGAAAATAACCAGACTTATGAAGTCAGTTATCTGTTCGAGCACGACGGAGTGAAAGTGTACCGTTTTCTCGATTTGGGAAACTATGTGTATTTCACGACCCGGGGAGATGTAACCAGTATCAAGAATGATTCAACGGAAGAGAGGACGATTACTATTTATAAAGACAGTATACCAAACCGATAACGAAAAGAGGCTGTCTAATTAGTCTCTTTTTAACGATTTCACCCCTATCAGCAGTTCAAATAATGACTCTGACAGGGGTGATTTCTTTTTTTCGGGGCATGTTAGACAGCCTCTTCCTTTATTTAAATCATTCGAGATTTATCTATTCATCCGTAGATTAATAGTTTTCCTTCTTCACCTCGAAATAAGCCTGTGGATGCAGACATGCCGGGCAAACTTCAGGAGCTTCCTTACCGATTTCAATGTAACCGCAGTTACGGCATTGCCATACCACTTCGCCTTCTTTAGCGAATACAGTCATATTTTCGATGTTATTTACGAAGGCAAGATATCTTTCTTCGTGACCTTTTTCTGCGATGGAGATATTGCGGTACATAGCAGCAATCATCGGGAAACCTTCCTGTTCTGCCACGTCAGCAAAGTGAGGATAATCCAGTGACCATTCTTCATGTTCACCCGCTGCGGCAGCGCGAAGATTTTCAAGTGTATTACCAATTACACCGGCCGGATAGCTGGCAGTGATTTCTACCATACCGCCTTCGAGGAACTTAAACATACGTTTTGCATGTTCTTTTTCCTGATCGGCAGTTTCAGTGAAAATAGCCGCAATTTGTTCGTAGCCTTCTTTTTTAGCTGCACTTGCGAAATAAGTGTAACGCATTCTAGCCTGTGATTCTCCTGCGAATGAAGTCAACAGATTTTTCTCTGTTTGAGTTCCTTTAATACTCTTAGCCATAATTCTATATATATTTTAAATTGGTTGATTACCAAACGTAACTTGTCGTACTATTTATAACGCAAATATAAACGATTTGTTCACAATAAACCACCTTTTCTTAATGAATAAAAACTATCACCTCATTGATGAAATCTATCAACAGACAAATAGTATGTTCAAAAACATACTTATTTCGATTATTTTATCTAATTTTGCAACCTCTACTTTGCAAAAAAGTACAGAGTACACGTATAATAACATCTAAAAATGAAGCTATTTGAATTTAAACCCAAACTGGTTTCTTGTCTAAAGAATTATTCGAAAGAAACGTTTATGGCGGACCTGATGGCCGGCATCATCGTAGGTATCGTAGCGCTTCCACTGGCTATCGCTTTCGGTATCGCTTCGGGAGTTTCGCCCGAAAAAGGTATTATCACCGCTATCATTGCGGGATTCATCATTTCCCTGTTGGGAGGCAGCAAAGTCCAGATCGGCGGTCCTACGGGAGCATTTATCGTCATTATCTATGGCATCATACAACAATACGGCGAGGCCGGACTGATTGTAGCCACGCTAATGGCGGGCGTACTCCTTGTATTATTAGGAGTGTTCAAGCTGGGAGCTGTCATCAAATTCATTCCTTATCCTATCATCGTCGGATTTACCAGCGGTATCGCCGTCACTATTTTCACGACCCAGATTGCCGATATTTTCGGTTTATCTTTCGGAGACGAGAAAGTGCCGGGAGACTTCGTCGGGAAGTGGCTGATTTATTTCCGTCACTTCGACACGATCAACTGGTGGAATACCATCGTTAGTATTGTCAGCATTATTATTATCGCCATCACTCCGAAGTTCTCAAAGAAAATTCCCGGCTCGCTGATTGCCATCATCGTAGTGACGGCAGCTGTTTACCTGATGAAAACTTTTGGAGGGATCGACTGCATCCAGACAATCGGCGACCGTTTCACCATTAAATCGGAGTTGCCCGATGCCGTTGTGCCTGCGTTGGATTGGGAAGCTATCAGGGAATTGTTTCCGGTAGCTATCACCATTGCCGTATTGGGAGCTATTGAATCACTGTTGTCTGCAACGGTAGCTGACGGTGTGATAGGCGACCGCCACGATTCCAATACAGAACTGATTGCACAGGGAGCTGCCAATATCATAGCTCCTCTGTTCGGAGGTATTCCTGCCACCGGAGCTATCGCCCGTACCATGACGAATATCAACAACGGAGGTAAGACACCGATAGCCGGAATCATTCATGCAGTAGTATTACTGTTGATTCTGCTCTTCCTGATGCCACTCGCACAATATATCCCGATGGCATGCCTTGCCGGAGTACTGGTCATCGTATCTTACAACATGAGCGGATGGCGTGTATTCAGAGCTTTACTGAAGAATCCGAAATCGGACGTTACCGTACTGCTTATCACGTTCTTCCTGACCGTTATCTTCGACCTGACTGTCGCTATCGAGGTGGGACTGGTGATTGCTTGCGTCCTCTTTATGAAACGTGTCATGGAGACTACCGAAATCTCAGTGATTACCGATGAGATTGACCCGAACAAAGAATCGGATATTACCGTACACGAAGAAAACCTGATGATTCCCAAAGGTATAGAGGTATACGAAATTAACGGCCCTTATTTCTTCGGCATCGCTACCAAGTTTGAAGAAACAATGACACAACTGGGAGACCGCCCGAAAGTACGTATCATCCGTATGCGCAAGGTTCCGTTCATCGACTCCACAGGTATTCATAACCTGACTGCTCTCTGCGAAATGTCGCAGAAGGAAAAGACTACCATTATTCTTTCGGGAGTCAACGATAACGTGCATAATGTACTGGAGAAAGCCGGATTCTACGAGTTGCTGGGAAAAGAGAATATCTGCCCGAATATCAACGTAGCATTGGATAGAGCAAAAAATCTGGTAGAATAGCACTAATTATCAGCCACTTACAGGAGCTATATACCGTGCGTGTTGGACATATAGATCCAATGTGTACGGCATATATGACCTGCGTGTTGGATCTATAGCTCCAACACGCAAGCTATATATAGCCTATTTAATCAATCGCCACCTTACTAGACTTAAAAAATAATCCGCGCTTATGCGCCGCCCTCCACACCTGCCTGGCTTGTCTTACTCCAGCATCACTTCATCAAAAAAGATTCTCGATGTCTGTCCCGGTCTCACATGAGATGCAGGACAAACTCCCGGACCTTTGGCGGTCACACGTACATAACGGGCCTGTGTGCCTCCCAGTTTCAATGACAGGTTTTCTATAAAATTCCCTTCACGGAAAATCTCTTCAGACGTGAAGCTCTGCACAACGGCTTCGCGGAACTTGGAGTTATCATCCGAAACTTCCACTTTCACGGATGCCGGCTTATGGATAGCCATTCCATTGTTCGTGATGCATCCCAACGTCAATGTATTCAGCATTTCCGGCTTCAGCAGGTCAATCGTGAAAGAGACAGAATCATTGTCCGCCCATGAGCACCACTCGAAATCCGAATATTTCAGGCTTCCGCGTATTCCATTCGTCAGGAGCTTTTCAGTCGGATTAGTTCCCAATACAGGTTTGGCAGTAGCCAGGTTCCACCGGACAGGGAGTATTAATGTCTTTCCCATCTGCCTGCCGTGCGCAAAAGTAGCACTTTTTAGGGTAAGCGCCTCTTTTACAAGCACTATTTTTTCATAGAGCGGCGAGGTTGCCGTAGGTTCGCTGCCATCCGTCGTATAATGTATCTCCATATCGGGACGGATACATTCCAGTTTCACTTCAAGCATTCCATCGTTTGGAGTTACCGTATGCTGGATGTTGTACATTGAACGGGCGTAAACGATGCCTTTAGCTGTCAGATGCTCATTATAGGTATCCAGTCCTTTCAGAAACGAAGTCCAGTCCTTGCGTTCGGGCTGTGTCCATGCCACTTCCGCCAGGGCGGCAAGACGGGGGAACACTAAATAATCGACATCTTCCGGCTTGTTGCAGAACTCCGTCCACATGGATGCCTGTACGCCCATGAGCAAAGAAGCATATTCCGGTTTCCAGTCCGCTTGCACAGGTTCGTAATCGTAGATGTCTTTCAGCGTGTTATTTCCGAAATAGGTTTGGGGTTCGAACCATTGCGGACCTTGATAACGAATCAGATACAAGATGCGGGCAGGGGTCATAATGAACTGATGTCCTTTTTCCGCGGCTTTCAAAGCAGCCGTACCGAGTCCGCGCCAGCCTTGGATGATAACGCCTTCCGGCAGGAAACTGCTGTTTGTCAATTCGTCCCAACCTATCACTTCGCGTCCTTTGCTGCGTACATAGTCGCTCATCCGTTCCATAAAGTAACCTTGCAGGTCTTCTTCGTTGGCAAGGTGCTCTTTCTTTATCCGCTGCTGGCAAAGCGGGCATTTTTTCCAGTACCCTTTCTGCGCCTCATCTCCTCCCAGATGAATATATCGCGAAGGGAAGATTGCCATCACTTCATCTAAAACATCTTGCAAGAATGTAAAAGCACTATCGTTTCCGGCACAATAAATCACTCCCGAATTACTTCCGCCCAAACCCGGAATTACTCCGATGTAACTGTCTACTACGGGGCAGGCCAGTTGCGGATAGGCAGCCAGTGCAGCGTTGCTGTGAGCCGGCATATCTATTTCGGGGATAATTTCTATCTGGCGGTCGGCAGCATAGGAGACCATTTCTTTAATATCTTCCTGTGTATAAAATCCACCGATAGGAGTGGGTTCACCCGGTTCGGCGTTACGGCGGAAATAGAAGGGAACGTCCATGCGGTTCACTCTCCATGCTCCCACTTCCGTCAGGCGGGGATATTTCTTGATTTCCAATCGCCAGCCGTTATCATCGGTGAGGTGGAAATGGAGCGTATTGATTTTGAGCATGCCCATACAGTCGATGATACGCAACACGTTTTCCTTGGGGATGAAGAAGCGGGCTGCATCCAGCATTAATGCCCGATAGCCGAAGCGCGGCTCATCCTGAATGGTTACTGCGGGAATGCTCCATCGGATATTCTTAGCCTGTTGATTGCCTTCAACAGCCGACGGCAACAATAGGCGGATGGTCTGTAATGCATAGAAAAAGCCTTTTATATCCGATGCCTTTACCTGAATCTGCTTCGGAGTAACTGCCAACTGATAGGCTTCGCTTTTTAAAGAAGAGTCAGTCGTAAAACGGACATGGCTCTTCTCGCTGCTACCTATTGCCAACTGCGGGGTGATCCCCGAGCTTCTCTTCAATAAGTTTATAAAGTTGCGGACGATGACAGCCTGCTCATGGTTCTCTACCGAAAACAGCGTTTGAGAAGAGAAAGTAAAGTTACCCTCGCCCGGCACGACCTGCACCGGACGGGGAACTATTGAAATAGGGGGTGATGTCAAGTTGGTGGCATGCATACTAATCAAAGACATCAATAGCATGAAAATAATTAAGATTTTTTTCTTCATGGTAATAAAACTTTTAAGAGTGAAAAATGTCGAAAGAGATGCATAAACACCTGACTTCCGACATTTTATCAATTAATCTATTGAAAGCAGAACACTATATTAGTAGAATAATTGACCTGCATTTGCCCAGTATGTCACACCTTCGTCCGAATACGTGCTATTCGTATAAAAACGAATCCAATCAATTTCCATCATAGGTGTATTCGGATCGGTCTTAGGTTCGGAAATAGCCTTCAATACACTATCCCATCCGTCCGGACGATTGTCTGCCGGAGCAAAAAGGAAATCCAAAGCCAAGCCATCTGCAGGAGCAAAACCCCAAGAACTTGTCGAAGGGACATCTACATTCGTACTTCCATTGATTCCTACTTTTATTCCATCTGTAGTCAATTCTACCCAATAAATATTATAATCACCAATTTTGGGGAGTGGGCTTGTTTTAGTACCATCTTCCATTGTCGAGAAAACACCTTGTGTCACCAAGTTTCCTTTCGTATTTCTAAGAATATCGATTCTCTGTATTTGTTTATCAAATACGCCCCCAGGTGCATCTCTAAGCTCAATGACCGGAACAATGCCCGTACGATCTCCCGTCACACGCACTCTCATTTCTATACGCATTCCCGGATTGATGTGTATAAAACGGGTAGAAGCACCTGAACCGCCTCTTCCAATATATACAGCAGCCGAACCGTAATCTCTACTCGCACCAAGTCCGTCTCCCGGTGTGGAACCAGCTTGTACCCACAATTGATAAGTACCGTCTTCTGTTACATTAGAACATTTATCGCGATTAGCAGCAAACACATCTTGTATTGATTTAGTTGGAATATAATTAAAAGACCAATGCCTATAGTTACCAAACGACGTATTCGGCTTCGTCGGCATACTCCACCCGAAAGAGCTTTGTATAAAATGGAACTCTACGCCACTCCAGAATTTCCATCCTTCCTCTGCTAATTTCTGGTTGGGATGCGAAGTTAACGAAGCATAATCAGTTCCAGGTTTAGCACCCGTTTTTCCGGTTATTTCTACAGACAAGCTTCTGTCACTCCCCCACCAAGCATCGAATTTGCTTTTATTGCCTTTAGATACAAATGGATATTCCGGATGTTCATACACCAAGGTCGGATCATACATATCCGGATTGGCAAGAGATTCGAGGTCAGTCATCATAATTACTAATTTATCAGACTTCATCGGATTAGCTTCAGAGTTTGAAGTGAAATTCAATGTCAACTCCTTGTCTCCTGTCTTCGCTCCATCCATAACTAAAGATATAGGGTCAGTTTTTGCGTTCAGCGCTCCTGCAGGAATAGTCAGTTCACTGGGCAAATTTTCAAAAGAGCTCTCATCCTCCGCTTTTGCGCTGATACTTACCACAATAGGTATTGCCCTCGGTTTATCCAGACTGGCTACCAACACAAATTTATCACCTTCCGTAACTATATTGTCCGCATTGCCTTGTATTGCCATATTTACCCGATAGTAATCGGACACTTTCATAGGAAAACTAGGGTTACCAATCTCGTATCCGCGGGAAAAAGCTACAAAATTAAAGTTTTTACTTCCTTCCAATCCAGTTTCTTTCAGAGGGAACTCAACACGAATACTCTTCTCACCTTTCGGAAAAGTAACGATGTTATGAAAATCTTTGAATACGCCGGACACATCCTCCGTACCAGTTTTAGCGGTAAAATAAATATCAAAATCTTCGTTAGCCAAAACCTCGCTTCCATCCTTATCCGGATTAATATCCAAATCGACAACTAACTTTTCGCCCATTACAAAAGTCGTATTATTGACAGTCATCGTAAAAGGAACAGCTTGTGGTAAAGGCAAATACTTAGTTTCATCTTCACATCCCATCAAGCATACACCCAATAGAGATATTGAAAATAGTTTGTAGAATATATTCTTCATGTTTTTTTCTTTATAATTATCAATGAACTTAAGTTGATGCTTCTCAATTTTTGCGCCACCCCGGATTCTGTGTCAGTTCTTTATTCAATGATATCTCGCTCGGTGGAATCGGAAGCAGATAATCACGTCCCGCATCAAACTGGAACCCACGTGGAAGAACATTTTTCAGTGGATCCAAGTAATCGTTATTGTCTACCAGAATTTGAGCCAATTCTTCATTCTTCGGATCAATTGATTTATATAAAACGCTGCCGGCTCCAAAGTAAGCGCCTCCGCCACGTTTCCCCTGGAATAACTTATGTGCTCTCCAACGCATCAAATCATCCAAACGCATTCCCTGCAATGGCAGTTCAGAGCGTCTTTCCCGACGGATTTCTTGCAGATTGGCAGAAATTGTATAACCAAAATCAGGGAAATTGGGATCAATAGCTGATGGAGCGAGATAAGTGACTCCGGCCCGTTCGCGTAATGGCTTTATAGTCTTCTCCAAAACAGCAGCGTCACATTTTCCCAATTCTTCCGCAGCTTCTGCATAAGCCAGCAAGGCTTCTGCATAACGAATCATTGGAGTGGCAGTTTCTCCCTGCCCACTTACGAATGTAGTATCAATTCCCATACGGATATGATAGCCGGTAGTATTACTCTGATTTCCGGTACTTACAATTTGAGGAGGATTGATTAAATCTTTATCTTCCTCTGAATAAGCCTTCACCAGCATTTTCTTAGCTCCTTTCACTGTCATCGATTTGTATTTACAGTCCGAATGCATTACAGTGGCCAGCAACCGACCATCCCTATCCTTAAAAGATTCATTGAAATCTTTAAATTTTGCGGCTGTGGGATCAATAAAGTTGCCATCCACACTTAAATAATTATCTACTAATGATTGAGAAAGTCCGGCTGGTCCTTCAGCATCACACATTCCACTGGATAAATTCGTATTTAAACTGTGAACCAAGTTGTCGGCAATTGAATATTTCTTCCAAAACAACACTTCCTGAGTAGCCGACAAATCTTTTGAATTGAACAGGTTTCCATACGCATCATCAATATTCTTCACTGATTTATCATTCTCTTTTGTGTTTAATGTAATACCCATTTGAAACAATTCATCCCCCAAAGTAAGTACTTGCTGCAAAAAATCATCTGATTTATACTCGGCAGCGGCAAAGTCAGTACCTTTATGATATTTCTCCCACGTACCTTCAAAGAGTGCCACTCTCATCGCCATAACCATAGCAGCTTCTTTACAAATACGCAATCCCTGATATTTGCTGCGGGAATATAGCAACTCTTTAGCTGCCTTCAAATCATCAAGAATGAATTGTGCCACTGCCGAACGATCACGTGCCGGAATCTGTAACCCGCCAACGGTAGCGTTTCCATCCCAAAACTTGTCCATCACAGGAATACTGCCGAATTTAGTCAACAAGTAATAGTGCCAATATGCACGAAAGAAATAGGCTTCTCCTTTCAGAGATAATACTTCCGCTGTTTCTTCAGCTGCCGGTACTTTATAATATTCTAAGAAGTAATTGACACTACGTAGATTCTGGTATCCTTTCTGCCATTCTGTTACGCCTCCGATAGATTCTTGCAACTCCCCGTTCATACGCCTGTCATACACCATGGCTACCATATTATCACTATTCTTTTCTTCTCCCATTATTCCCATGCCATAGGCACCTGCAGAAGGAAGAGCAATATACAAACCATTGACATAATTAGTCACGGCACTTTGATTCGTCAAGAATGTCTCGCTACTGGGCACCACCAAAGGCACTTTATCCAGAAAGTCAGAACAGGAAGTCAATAAAGTACCGGCTAAAGCTACTGCTAATAAATATATTTTTTTCATCATTATCCTCTATTTAAAAAGTAAAATCAAGTCCGAATACAAAATTCCGGTTTAGCGGATACACCATACCATTACCATTAGATACGACCGGTGAGGTTAGACCCGGAGCCTCTGTAGTAGTACCTCCAGCCATTCCGTTCACCTGATTAAGCGTTTCCGGATCAAACTGTTTTGGCAATTTTGTTACAGTAAACAGGTTATCGCATGCTACATACAATTTCAGTCGACTAATACCGATATGTTTTAGCAACTTCTTATCGAAATTATATGATACAGTCAGGTTCTTCATACGCATATAAGCTGCATTCAATAAATAGCGAGTTGAATTATACCCTGTATTTACATAAAAGTCCTGATTATTTTTCCAGCTAGTCAGACGAGGCAAAAAGCCATTCGGAGTCTCCGGGCTGAAATAATCCAGATGCTCCTTGAAGTTATAGCTACCTGCACTAAACATATAGCTACTTCCCGAAATCGGGAAATCCCTTTTTGCCACTCCTTGCAATAAAGTAGATACTTCAAAACCCTTATATCCCACATTCAAATTGATACCGAACGAATATTTGGGAGTTGTATTACCAATAATCTTCAAGTCACCATGATTGTATATCGTACCGTCACCACCATCTATTTTCCCATCATTATTGGAATCTATATATTTCAAATCTCCACGACGCCACATGTCATCCGGCTTGAGCGCACTCATATCCACCTTTCGCAAGTAATCATCAATCTCACGGTTTGTCATGAAAAGGTCGTCAGCCTGATACCCCCAAATCTCACCAAGATCCATCCCTTCATAATATCCTTTATTAGGACCATACCCGGTGTGATTATTGTAAATGGTTCCATCCGGATTATTATATTTGGTAACGACAGCCTTATAGCTAAACACATTGAATCCTACGCCATAACTAAATCCACATTTCAGCTGATCATGCCAGTTCACCGAAAGCTCCCATCCGCGGTTACGCAATGTAGCATTATTTATTTTAGAGCGGTTTTCGGAAGCTATACCACTAATATCGGGAATAGCTTCGGCCGGGCCAATCATATCCCTTGTCATGCGCTGGTATATATTTGCTTCTAAAGAAAGCCGATTGTCGAACAGCATCAAATCAAGTCCCAAGTTTGCATTATCCACTTTTTCCCATGTAATAAACGGACTTACCATTTTAGGGGTCTTTGCTATCGTTCCCTTGATAGCACTGGCAGAAGAGGCAGTAGGCAATAACCAACCATTAGATCCCAAAGCATCCAATGACATAGTAGCCAGATAATCGTATAATCCGGCTCCATTCTGATTACCCAGACGACCATAAGACACACGGACTTTCAATTGAGACACCGGAAGTTTCAGCCTCTGGAAGTAATCTGTTCTGGCAATATCATAACCAGCAGAGAATGAAGGGAAAAATCCCCAACGGTTTCCTTTTGCAAAACGTGAAGAGCCATCATAACGCCCGCTGAACTCAAAGAAATATATATTGTCATAATTCCAGTTCAACTTAAGGTAAGCCCCCATTGTAGCCCAATGTGTACGATCTTCTCCGGCTATGACGTTCCCGCTGGCATTTGCAAAAGAAAAGATATCATTACTCATCATTCCATCTTTATACATATACTCATTGGAATCTTCTTTCATTTCCATTTGGAATCCCGCCATTGCCTTGAAAGAATGTTTTCCCCATTGCTGAATATACATACTGGACACATTAGGCGACAAATAATAATTGAACAGACTTCCACGGGCATAAGAACCGAACTTCATTAACTTCCAATCGATATTCGGATAAGAGAATCCTTGCCTGCGTCCAGTAGCATCACCCGGTTTTAGCGTCCCTAAAGGAGTTTCATATTGCGGATTCTCATATAGAATCATATTGTTATTTTCTACATCAAAACGTATCTTCATTTCAGCCGTAACATCCCATCCTTTCATTAGAGTAGCCGTAGCGGATACTGACAAGGCATCTGAAAGCCGATTATTTTCATAATTCGAATTTTGCATGAAAAGCGTTTCGTTCCAGCTGGGAATATTATATTTTGAATCAATCGGCAAATGTGTAACTTGTGACGGACGATGCGAACCTATCTTATTATAAATAATAGACTGGTTGGGCATCGGACGTTTTATCATTTGCAAAGTTATATTATTATTTAGGTTGAATCTCAACCAGTCAGTAGGCTTCGCCTGTAGCTTTGTATTCAGATTATACTTGCTCAAATCATCCTTAACATGATCCAGAAAGCCCTCCTGATAGACATATCCCATACCGATATAGTAGTTTATCTTCTGCGATCCACCCTGTACACTCAAATTATGTGAATGACGAATGGACTTATCCTTGTAATAGTATTTAAACCAATCCGTATTGCCATACTGGGCATAATATGCACTAGCCCAGTCTTCTCCGTTACTAGATACATCTATTCCCGGAAATTCCTCTGAATATGGATTCTGCATGAATCCCTTAATCTTTTCTATAACCGAGTCTGAGATTCTATTAATCCCCGAAGCAGATGCACCGGCATCATACAAAGCATTATTATAATAAGCAAACTCCAAAGAATTCATCATCTGTGGAGTACGGATAGGAGAACTAAAACCAACTGTTCCCGAATAACTTACTTTAGCTTTTTCCGAATTTCCACTTTTAGTTGTAACCAATACCACACCATAGGCGGCACGGGCACCATAAATCGCGGCTGCCGAGGCGTCTTTCAACACACTGATACTAGCAACATCGGCGGGATTCACATTCTGCATACTTTGTTCGATTCCGTCTACCAATACATACGGTTCGCCACCATTGATAGAGCCAACACCACGGATATTGAATTTTATATCCGTACCCAACTCACCTCCTTTAGCTCCTCCCATTGCATCCGATGCGAAATTTAATCCTGCTACATTACCTTGCAAAGCGCTGGTGAGGTCCGTTATGGGACGATTGACGATATCATCTCCTTTCACTACAGATACCGCCGCCGTAATTGTATTTCTCTTTTGCGTATCCATACCGACAACAACAACCTCATCAAGCACTTCCGTGTTTTCCTTCAATACGAATCGATTGTTTTGTAATTTTGTAATTTTCACATCCAATGGAGTATAGCCAACATAACTTATAGAAAGCGTTTGCCCCGCTTTTCCCTGAACAGAAAAATTTCCGTCCAAATCCGTAATTGTTCCGGTTTTTGCACCTTTCACCATCACACTGGCGCCAATAACAGCTTCTCCCTGTTCGTCCACTACTTGCCCCGTAATCATCTTTTGTTGGGCAATGACCCCTATCGGCAATAAGAATAGGAAAATCAGAAGAAAAACAAGTCGTTCTTGTATCTTCATTAATTTTTCTTTTTTCATAATATTACATTTAATAATTAAGATTACATTTACTTGGGATTATTAATCTCATAAGCAACAAACTCCTCTTGTATCGCTTTCAACAATGATTTTTCATTATTTACCGACACATCGGACCCCCAACTCATTATTCCTCTATAGCCTTCCTCACAAGCATACTTCGCTTTTTTACGAATCGTATTCTGACCATTAAGAGTATACGTTTTGCCATTATACGTAAATTCATCCAAAGCAACATCCGAAAGTCCACCATTTATAAAATCAGAGTAAGAGACTTGTTCTCCATTTACACCGGTAGTCCCGATAAAAGGCACACCGAGAACCAGTTTATCTGCCGGAATCCCGTACTCAACAGCCATTTCTGCATCTTTTACAAATTGCTCGTAAGAATATCGCATCACTGCCGGTCCGTAGCATTGGTAAGACATAAAATCCAAAGCTTCAATCGCATTTTTCGAAATTTTATAAGCAACCGGATGAAGGGATACGGAGAAACATACGTCTTTGCCAAGTATCTGTCTGATTTTCACAATCGTCGCACTGTAGTTAGCATATTCTGTCTCCGTAGTAGGCCATTCAATATCAAGGTCTACTCCGTCAAATTCATATTCCTTCAAAACACTCTTCAAATTATTAGCAAATGCGGTACGCGTATTATCAGCACTCATCATTTGCCTCCATTGCCCGCTGCCGAATCCTAATCGTAATTTTCGGCTGTCATTACCTACCTGAGCTGCCAAGGTTTCGCGTATTTTTTTCCAACGGTCCAACCAAGTGTGAGAGTCCTTCCCCGGATTGGTAGAATCATCATATTGCCAATAAGCCAACACTTTTGCTACCATATTCCAATTATCGAATTTTATACCATTCTTCCCACCAGTACCTGCTGCCATACTCCAAAAAGAAGTTTCATCCAAACGGCCTTTGAAGTTTTCACCTATATAAAAATCGGCACGGGCAGTAGGCAATACGATTTCTTTGTCAAGCGTAGAAGACCACGCATCTACAAAAATCCTGAATTGTTTTTTATCGCCATCATAATCTACCGCCAGATAATGCCAAGCTCCCGGAGCCAAACCCTTGGCATCCACATAGGTACCTGCTGTCACTGATGCATTTCCCAACGCCCAGCTCACAGTCTGCTCGTTAGCACCTAATTGTAAGGCAGCCAACACTTTATCTCCACTTGTTTTTTTAAAGATATATGCTCCGGGCACCCACTCATCTATAAATATATAGGTAGCAAAAGTGAAACTTTTATTAAATGTCTCTTCTGTAGAATGCAATAATCCATCTTTTCCATTCATTTTTCCGGTTCCGTCAAATTTTATCACACCGCTACGTCCCTCATAAGTAGCTTCATGCGAAACCCCGCCTGTAAAAGTTGCATCATTTATAGGCAAGTCAAAAGCTATATCTCCATTAGCATAAGGACGCGCAGCCAAATAAATAAGATCATTGCTGACAATCAGATTTTCTACCGGAATACGGTTTAATTCGAAAGGGTCACCACCAATGTATTGACAATTGATTAATGTTTTCTCAGCCGGATCATCCACTCCCGGCTGTCCGGTGATTGCTCCTTCAGGGGGCATTCCACCCGGAACTTCTACCCATTTAGTGTCTTTACAAGCTGTTAGCGATACTAACACGAAAAGACATAAAAAGAATTTGTTTCTCATAAATTTAAGTTATTAAGATTTTCTATTCGCTGACAATAAGAGTCTCCATTAATCAAACAATTGGTTTTTCTCCTAAAATCAACGTCACAAAAATAGGTACAACAACAAAAATCAATATTTAAAAAATAGCCATTAAATATTCACTTTTCACCAAATCAACCCGTTCCATCGGAGAAATGGTTCTTATCTCAAAAAGACAATGATTAAAACACCCAACTATCCGGTTCTGACCTTGCCAAAACCCTCTTATTGAATATTCATGTTATAATCCGGTTTCAGCCGTTTCAGTGTTGTCTGCAAACGCCTTGATAGGAGGAAATAGCGGCTGAAAGCGGAAAAAGACATCCCTCGCAGAAAGATACTGCAAACAAGGTAGAGTGCTTTCAGCGCATTCAGTTTTCTCAAATTAGCTGATGGATCTATATATTCAGCGTAGTAGGTATATATACTCACCACGCTGAATATATGCCCAACAAGCGGGGTATATAGATTCATCACGTGGGCAAAAGTCGGTGGAATGTGGGCTTGGGTTCCTTTGAGTGGGGGATGGAGTACTACATACAATGAAATGATGTAAGAGACTTGAGCAAGTCAAGTACATGGCTCTGCTTACTTCAGTACTGGTTTGAACAAGTTCATCCACACATAGTTTTATTCCTTACCGCATCACCATCGAGCAAGATTAGTAAAGCTATTTCGTAATTAGTTTCAACCCTATTTGAAACTAAAAGTTTCACGCCGGGAAACAAAGTGTTTCACCGTATGAAACGAAGTGTTTCTCGGTGTGAAACGGATTGTTTCAAGCCTTGAAACAATTTTTGAAACTAATCGCCACAGGTGAAGAGATGGTGAAGTTATTGCACTTCACCCGCAAACTCCTTATTCATCGGAGAGACAGAGAAAAGGTGAAAGGGGAGATGGAAAGATGGAAAATAAATATCCAGTGGGGAAATTTATTCGATACTGTAATGATTCAGTACTATACCGAAATGAATATTACTTTATAAGCTCTCTACTTCTTTTCCTGATAATTAACAGCTATCGAATGCTGTATCTCAAGAATTTACCTCCTCGCAAACTCTCATTTCCATACCTTTATACACTACCACAATCTTGTGTAGTTGCGTAGTGCCAATAGCGTTCTTCACCCTGTCGGTGTCAGCATAGCGGTTGGTCTGGGCAATAGCTTCCGCCCGCAATTCCTCCACCCGGCTTTCGGGGTCTTTGTATCTGGCATACTTCAGCTCGATGATGTAGCTATGGCTCATGTCAGGGTAAATCTCCAGCATGGGAGACAGGAAAATGTCAACATATCCGGATTGCGTGTCTGCTTCGGAAATGGGACGGTAGAAACGGTTTTGCGCTGTCATGGCAAGCGTGAAGCCATGTACGAAGGACTCTCCTTTCTGCTTGTCGCGCTGAGAGGCGTAGCGTTTCAGGCAATCGGCGATGTAGTCGAAGTAAGATTGCCATGCGCCATCGTAAGCCAAAGCAGAGGATAACTCATCTTTTTCATGGTTGTTGAAACTGAGGTCGGCTTCATTGTATGTATTCAGCAGATAAGTATAGAGTTGTTCACGCACCACTTGGTTGGGAATGATAAGTTTAGTCTTACCTTTGTACGTTCCGCTCACGGTGAGCATGCCGAAGTAATAGAGCAGGCTCACGAAATTATCGGAATCTACAATGTTGGCAGCTGGGAAACCGTCTTTCAACTCGCCGGTGATGTATCCCTGGCTCACTAAAGTCTGGATAATGGAGGCATCGTGCGCAAACTCTTTATCCTTGCGGATAAGCATACGCAGTTTCTCGTAATCGATACGAATGTTACTTTCTATCATATTTCGCGGTGCCTTTCCGTTATTATCAATATAGTTCTTAACGAAATAGAGCACCATATTGGAGTTGTACAAGGTTGGCTGATCATAACACTCCTGCGCAAAGCAATAGTTGTCATACCACGGTTTCATAAGTTCTATCAACTCATCTACAGTGTGATGGAATGGAGCTTTAGTAGAATAATAAGTCAGCATTTCGCGGACTTCGTCCTCGGTGAAACCCATCATTGCGTTGAATTTCGGTGTGAGGGAATAGTTGGTGCCAATATTAAATCCACTGGTGAGGTCATCCATCGTGACGGGACTCACTCCGGTGATGAAGCAACGCTTGATGCTGGAATAGGTTCCGGCTTTCACCCTATTGAAGAAGGCGCGCAGGTAGCCTTCCTTGTGGGTCTCTTCCGTATATCGGTGAATGCTTTCGGCATCCGAGAGGATGGCATTGGTGAAGTGGTCATATTCGTCAATGAAAAGATATATTTGCTGCCCGGCAAGTTCACACTGATGATATAGATAATCCAACTGCTCAACAGCTCCTGCTTTTTCATTCAAGACTTCCTTAATGCCTTTCGGCAGGTATTCTGCATAAATATCACAGAAATAATCGAAGCTGGTATTGCAATGTGCATCCAACCCTTGACGGTAGTTGTGCAACTCTCCACTAATTCCTGAGAAATTGAGATACAACACCAGATAACTGTTACGGTCTCGTGTGGGATGCTTTCCGATATAGAGGTCGCCAAACAGAGCATCGAACTTGTCACGTGTACGCACATCATAATAGTGTTGCAACATGTTCAGCGTAAGACTCTTACCGAACCGGCGCGGGCGGATGAAAAAGAAGAATCTGTCCGATTGTTCTATTACAGGGATGAACGAGGTTTTATCCACGTAATAATAATTATCAAGACGAATATCCGCAAAGTTCATCATGCCGTATGGCAGCAACTTTCTTTCTGATGATACATATTCCATAATCCGGTGTATTTATGAGTTCACTTTTTATCAGTGCAAACAAAGATACGCTCTTTCCGCTACTTTCACAAACAAATGATTTTAAAAATGTTCTCTGCCCTGATACTCTTCCATGAGTACTGCAAGAAACAATAGATCAAAATGGACTCATCATCGTTGCTTTCTTACACACCTTATCTATAAACATGTTCATTTGGGTCGATATTGCAATGAGGTCCTTATATGCTTCGGCATATAATTCTTCCCGGCTCATACCTGTCAGATACATACTTGTTTTTATATAGGAAACAAAGGTAGTATTTATCTCCAGACCGGACATCATCCGTCGGAGTGTTTTTCTTAGAAAGTTGGATATACTGAATGTAAACCAGACCCGGTTCTTCATTAGAAACATCTTACCAAACCTACAAAGAAGCACTTTTAGCGATTTTTAAAAGCCTATTGGTAAAAATTGAAACCAACCCGCTAGACAGAATCTTAAAAAACAAGTACCTTTGTATCTCACATTCCTTTAAACAACACATATTATGAAAAAACTCTGCCCTCTTATTCTTTGCACACTTTTTTCTCTTTCCGCAGCGTCCATAGAGACGGTGGATTATACTCAAGGGCTTTCCGTATGGTTCGACACTCCCAACAATCTCGATGGACAAGCTATCTGGCTACGTGCCAACGGCACAGGGGCGAATCCGGACAAAGCATGGGAAAGCCGTTCGCTACCTATCGGGAATGGCAGCCTGGGAGCGAATATCATGGGCTCCATATCCGCAGAACGAATCACACTGAATGAAAAAACTCTCTGGAAAGGGGGGCCGAATACCGCCAAAGGCGCCGAGTATTATTGGAACGTAAACAAACAGTCGTCAGGTATACTGAAAGAAATCCGGCAGGCTTTCCTGGACGGGGATTCTAAAAAGGCGGGGTATCTCACGCAGGAAAACTTCAACGGGCTGGGAGCTTATGAAGAAAAAGACGAGACTCCGTTCCGCTTCGGCGCTTTTACCACGATGGGAGAGCTTTATGTGGAAACCGGACTCAGCGAAATCAATATGAGCAATTACCGCCGCATCCTGTCGTTGGATTCGGCGATGGCTGTGGTGCAATTTGACAAAGACGGGATACGGTATCAACGTAAATACTTCATATCCTATCCGGACAGCGTTATGGTCATGAAGTTTACTGCCGACAAAGGCGGAAAACAGAATCTTGTACTTAGCTATTGTCCCAACAACGAAGCAAAAAGCCATCTGGAAGCAGATGGAAACGACGGATTAGTATATACCGGCGTTCTCAATAACAACGGAATGAAATTCGCTTTCCGAATCAAAGCTATCCACAAAGGGGGAACACTGAAAGCAGAAAACGACCGGATTATTGTGAAGGATGCTGACGAAGTGGTATTCCTGCTTACGGCAGATACCGATTATAAGATGAACTTTGCCCCGGACTTCAAAGACCCGAAAGCCTACGTCGGCAACGACCCGTCACAAACGACTCTGGCTATGATGGACAATGCCCTGAAAAAAGGTTATGACGAGCTTTATCGTAATCACGAAGCCGATTATACCGTGCTGTTCAATCGGGTACGTTTTGAAATCAATCCGGAAATCGGCACTCCCAACCTGCCGACCTACAAACGACTGGCTAGCTATAAGAAAGGCGTGCCGGACTATCAGCTCGAACAATTGTACTATCAGTTCGGACGCTATCTGCTCATAGCCAGTTCGCGCCCCGGCAACATGCCAGCCAACCTGCAAGGATTGTGGCACAACAATACCGACGGCCCGTGGCGGGTAGATTACCACAATAACATCAACATTCAAATGAATTACTGGCCTGCGTGCCCCACCAATCTCTCTGAATGTACATGGCCTTTGATTGACTTTATACGCAGCTTGGTAAAACCCGGCGAGAAGACAGCACAAGCCTATTTCAACGCCCGCGGATGGACAGCATCCATCTCTGCCAATATCTTCGGATTCACAGCTCCCTTATCCAGCAAATCTATGGCATGGAACCTGAATCCTACCGCCGGTCCGTGGCTGGCAACGCATATATGGGAGTATTATGATTATACCCGTGACACGAAATTCTTAAAGGAAATCGGCTACGACCTTATCAAAAGCAGCGCACAGTTTGCGGTAGACCACTTGTGGCACAAGCCCGACGGGACTTACACCGCCGCTCCTTCCACTTCTCCCGAACACGGCCCGGTGGACGAGGGAGTTACTTTCGCGCATGCCGTAGTACGTGAAATATTACTGGACGCCATCCAGGCAAGCAAGGTGCTCGGAACGGACGCCAAAGAACGCAAACAATGGGAAAACGTACTGACCAAACTGGTTCCGTACCGTATAGGACGCTACGGTCAGTTGTTGGAATGGTCTACCGACATAGACGACCCGAAAGATGAACACCGCCACGTCAACCACCTGTTCGGATTGCATCCGGGGCATACCATCTCTCCCGTGACTACCCCCGAACTTGCACAGGCAGCCAGAGTGGTACTGGAACATCGCGGAGACGGCGCTACCGGTTGGAGCATGGGTTGGAAGCTCAACCAATGGGCACGACTGCAAGACGGAAACCATGCGTATAAACTATACGGCAACTTATTGAAAAACGGTACACTGGACAACCTCTGGGATACCCATGCGCCTTTCCAGATAGACGGAAACTTCGGCGGTACGGCAGGAATAACCGAGATGTTATTGCAAAGCCACATGGGATTCATCCAACTTCTTCCCGCTTTGCCGGATGCATGGGCAAACGGCTCAATAAGCGGAATCTGCGCCAAAGGAAATTTTGAGGTTTCCATCTCCTGGAAAGAGGGACAACTGGAGAAAGCTATCATCCATTCCAAATCCGGAATCCCCTGTAACGTAAGATACGGAGACAAGACGCTCAAGTTCAAGACCGTAAAAGGGAAAAAATACGAAATCACCTTAAAAGGGGACAAGTTAGCCGTATTATAAAGAAGGCATCTGTCCTCATAAACAAACCTGCTTTACATGAAAACCAAATACGCTGTTCTGTCAAGCCTTTTCTTTATCATACAGTTAGTCGGTGTTCTCCCTCTCCGGGCAGAACACTATTACTTTAAACAAATCTCTCTGAAAGAAGGGCTGCCTTCCAACGTGCGCTGTATTCTCCGGGATGAGCAGGGTTTCGTATGGATAGGTACCAAATCGGGACTGGGAAAGTTCGACGGGCACGAACTGAAAAGATACAAACACCAGGCAAACGACCCGAACTCGCTTCTCCACAACCTGATTTATCAGATTGCCGAAGACAAGCAACACAACATCTGGGTACTGACTGAAAAAGGTATTGCCCGTTACCAACAGCAGAGCAACGACTTCACGTTCCCCACGGACGAGGACGGGAAGAATATCACCGCCTATTCCTTCTGCCTTGTCCCGGACGGAATCCTCTTTGGCGGCAAGGACAGGATTTACAAATATAGTTATAACGATTCTTCTCTCCGGCTTCTGCAATATTTCAACGCCAACTCTTTTAAAATCAACGCTCTCAGTATGTGGGATTCAAAGACGTTGCTTTGTTGCAGTCGTTGGACAGGCATATACCTCGTAGACCTGCATACCGGAGAGCACAGACGCCCCCCTTTCGACTGCGGGCCGGAAATTACCACCATGATGACCGACAGCCGGAAAAGAATATGGATTGCCCCTTACAGCGGCGGACTTCGTTGCTATTCATACGACGGCAAACTACTGGCTTCGTACTCCACCCGCAACTCCGCCCTCAGCAACGACATCGTCCTAAGCCTCGCTGAAAGGGAAGGGCAACTGTGGATAGGAACGGATGGCGGCGGAATCAATATCCTCACCCCCGAAACCGGGGAAATCTCCCAACTGGAATATATCCCGGGACGTGAAAACTACTCTCTCCCCGCCAACTCCATTCTCTGCCTGCACAACGACCACAATAACAATATATGGGCAGGAAGCACCTGCAACGGATTGATCAGCATCCGGGAAGTGTTCATGAAAACCTACACCGACGTAGTCCCCGGCAACGACCGCGGACTAAGCAACAGCACCGTGCGAAGCCTTTACCGCCAATCGACCGACAGTATCTGGATTGGTACGGACGGCGGCGGTATCAACCTCTTTAACCCGCGTACCGAGAAATTCACCCATTATCTTTCTACCTGGAACGATAAAATAGCGTTTATCAGCGGATTCACTCCCGGAAAACTACTGATTTCCCTTTTCTCCAAAGGAGTATTCATATTCAACCCCGCAACCGGGGAGAAACAGCCTTTTACCATTGTCGACAAAGAAACTACGACACAACTTTGCAACCGGGGTAAATCGGTCAACTTATATCAGAACACCCCCAACACCGTGTTATTACTGGGCGACCATGTCTACCAGTATCACCTGAAAGAAAAGAAATTCGACAAAGTCACCGGAGAAGAAGGGAAAAGTATTGTCGGTACGCTCGTCCCCTTCAAGCACGAGAACAACCGGACTTACATCAACGACTTCAAACATATCTACGAACTGCACGATGGGGATTCCTTGCTGAAAACAACCTTCGCTTGTTATCAGGATACCGTAATCAATTCGGCATCACACGACGAGCACGGCGATTTCTGGATAGGAAGCAATTTCGGCCTTATCCACTACAACCCCGTTTCCCAAAAACAGACGCACATCCCTACCAACTTGTTTACAGAAGTCAACATGGTGCAATGCGACCAAAGGGGCAAAGTATGGATAGGTGCAGATAACCTGCTTTTTGCCTGGCTTATCCGGGAGCAGAAGTTCGTACTTTTCGGAGAATCGAACGGAGCTATCCAAAACGAATATCTGCCCAACGCCCGGTTGGTAAACAATGAGGGGGATGTCTATATCGGCGGCGTAAAGGGTATGCTGCGCATTGACGGCCAACTTCTGCTGAATACATCGGAGATGCCGGAACTACAACTGCTGGATATAATTGTCAACGGTGAGTCTGCACAGAACAAGCTATATAGTCGTCCGGCAGCAATCTCTGTCCCGTGGAACAGCAATATCACTATCCGAATCATGTCGAAAGAAGAGGATATCTTCCGCAAGAAAGTCTATCGCTACCGGATAGAGGGATTGAACGACCAGTATATCGAATCGTACCAGCCGGAATTGGTAATCCGGTCGTTACCACCGGGCAATTACAAAATTATGGCTTCATGCACAGTGAAAGACGGCAGTTGGATTCCCAACCAGAAAATACTGGAACTAACCGTACTCCCGCCGTGGTATCGCACGTGGTGGTTCATTCTCGGTTGTGCCATTCTCATTGCCACCATAATCATCGAAACTTTCCGCAGAACATTGAAACGTAATCAGGAAAAACTGAAATGGGCGATGAAAGAGCATGAGAAACAGATGTACGAGGAAAAGGTACGCTTTCTTATCAATATCAGCCACGAGTTACGGACTCCGCTGACGCTTATTCATGCGCCACTCAATCAGATTTTGAAGTCGCTCTCTTCCGGAGACAGCCAATATCTGCCGTTAAAAGCCATCTACCGGCAGGCACAACGGATGAAGAACTTGATTAATATGGTGCTCGACGTGCGGAAAATGGAAGTAGGGGAGAGTAAACTGCAAATTCAGCCTCATCCGCTCAATCAATGGATTGAACACGTTTCGCAGGATTTTATCAGTGAGGGGGAAGCAAAGAATGTGCATATCCGCTATCAGCTCGACCCACGGATAGAGAAAGTCAGTTTCGATAAGGACAAATGCGAGATTATCCTAAGTAACCTGCTTATCAATGCCTTGAAACACAGTCCGCAGGACACGGAAATAACGATTGCTTCGGAACTGCTACCTGAAGAAAACCGGGTGCGTATCTCCGTCATCGACCAAGGATGCGGACTGAAGCAAGTGGATACGCACAAGCTCTTTACCCGCTTCTACCAAGGAACGGGAGAACAGAGCGGAACAGGAATCGGCTTGTCTTACTCCAAGATTCTGGTGGAACTGCACGGCGGCTCTATCGGCGCACAGGATAATGAAGAAACCGGAGCCAGCTTTTTCTTTGAGTTGCCGTTGAGGCAGGAACCGGAAGAAGTCACCTGCGAGCCAAAGGCTTATCTGAACGAATTGATGATGGATGATAACAGCGGGCAGCCGTCCGCGAAAGAGGTATTCGACACCACTCCATACACTATTCTCGTAGTGGATGACAATCCGGATATGACAGACTTTCTGAAAAGAACGTTCGAAGGATACTTCAAACGGATAATTATCGCCGGAGACGGGGTGGAAGCCCTTCAACTGGTCAGAAGCCATGTCCCTGATATTATAGTCAGTGACGTAATGATGCCCCGGATGAACGGGTATAAACTTTGTAAAACGATTAAAGAGGATATCAATATCAGCCACATCCCAGTCATTCTGCTAACTGCCAGAGATGACAGGCAAAGCCAAATAAGCGGTTACAAGAATGGAGCGGACGGATATTTAAGCAAACCTTTCGAAGTGGAAATGCTAATGGAACTTATCCGCAACCGGTTGAAAAACCGGGAATATACCAAGAAAAGGTATCTGAATGCAGGATTAATCCCCACACCGGAAGAAAGTACAATCAGCCTGACAGACGAAACATTCCTGATTAAACTGAATAGTATCATCCAGGAAAATATAGATAATACCAACCTGGGCATCCAGTTTATCTGCCAGGAAGTAGGATTGGGCCGTTCTTCGCTTTATAACAAACTGAAAGCACTTACAGGCATGGGAGCGAACGAGTATATCAGTAAGCTCCGTATAGAAAAAGCTATTACATTGATATCCGGCACGGATATGCCCTTCTCTGAAATTGCAGAGAAAACAGGGTTTACCACTCCGAGTTATTTCAGTACGGCTTTCAAGCAATATACCGGGGAAACACCCAGTCAATATAAAGAAAGAAAAAAGAAAGGTCTGGCTGATAAATAATACCATCATTATTCTTTATGCTGGCTGAAGTTTCCGGCTGCAAGCCAATTCGCCGCATATTGACCGATTAACAAACGGGCTGCCACAGAATCACTTCTCCGGCAGCCCTTCTTTCATTAAATTAGAAAACAGAGAGTATGATACAGTTTATTCCTGACCTCCTCCTAAAGCACGGTATAGGTTAATTAAACTTTGTATTTCAGTAAAATGATTGGCCGTCTGCGAGAGTTGCGCACTAAGCAACGACTGCCGGGAGGTAAGCACTTCCAGATAGGTTGTATTACCATGCTCCATCAACAGAGTAGTGCTTCGCAAAGCCGTTTGCAGGGAAGTGATCTGTTTATCCAACAAGATTCTTTTTCCCTGACTGGTTTGATAGGCAATCAACGCATCATTCACCTCACTACCGGCATTGAGCAACGTTTGCTGAAAACCGAGCGCCGCTTCTTCCTGTTGCGCACGGGCAATGCGGTATTGTGCCACCACCTGTCCTCTGTTAAAGAGCGGCTGCGTAAGCGAACCTACCGCCGACGCGAGAAACTTGCCCGGATTGATAATCATCGCCCCGGCGGAGTTTGTCCATCCGGCGCTTCCGCCTAAAGTGATGGAAGGATAGAAAGCCGAACGTGCCGCATTGGTGCCATAGAACGCCGCTTCCAGCGTCCGCTCTGCCGAGCGGACATCCGGACGGGAAGAAAGCATCCGGACAGGAATCCCTATCGAGAAGTCAGCAGGAAACTGCTGCTTTGCCAGCATCCCACGTTCATAGTTGCGTGGCGTCTCCGCCAATAATAAGGCAAGACTATTCTCCACCTGACTGATCTGCTGCTGCAAATCGAGGATCGAACCCTGCACCTGATAATAGGCCGCCTCCATCTGCGACACAGCCGATTCGTTTGCCAGTCCCGCATTCATCAATGCACGGGTAGACGCAACGGTTTCTTTCCATGCCTCTTCCGTCTGACGGGAGATGTCGAGTTGTTCGTCCAGCATCAACAGGGTGTAATAGGTATTGGCGATACCTGCTATCAACTGCGTACGGACTGCCTGACGGTAATCCTCGCTTTGAGCATAAAGCGCTTTCGCCTGTTTCTTGGAGTTGCGCATACGCCCGAAAACGTCCAACTCCCAACTGGCAGTAACGGGCAACGAATAAGTCTGCGTAGCCTTCTGCGTATCGAAACTGCTCACTATTCCCTGCGGAGCAAGAGCAAAAGCGGGCAGAAAAGCAAGTTTGGCGGACATCAGTACGGCCTGTGCTTCTTCCACACGGAGCTGGGCAGACTGATAATCGGTATTGGTCTGCAATCCCACTTCAATGAGGGATTGCAGATAAGGGTCGGTGAAGAGTTCCCGCCAGTCCATATTACCCAGACCGGCAGTGTCTTCGGTCACCACTTCCCCGCCGTAAAGATCGTCGGGCACGACAGTGGCGGGTTCGTATTTGGTATAGATGCCACAACCGCTCAACGACAGACTGATAGCAACTAATGTGATGATATTCTTCTTCATTCTTTCTTTCATTTATTTACGTTCGCGTTCAACTTCACTCTTTTCTTTCTCTAAAAGCACCTGCACATCTGGTTCCTCTTCCATCGGTTTACGGATTTTCTCCTGCAAAAACTCAAAGATGATGTAGAAAACCGGAACGACAAAGAGCAATGCCAGTGTCCCGACAGCCATACCGCCCACAACACCCGTACCCAACGAACTGTTGCCATTGGCACCTGCACCGGAGGAAAACATCAGCGGAAGCATACCGAAGATCATTGTCAACACCGTCATCAGGATAGGACGCAAGCGGACTTGTGCGGCAGAGTAGGCAGACTCTACGATGCCCATTCCCTTGCGGCGACGTTCTATGGCGTACTCCGTAATCAGAATGGCCGTCTTAGCCAGCAAACCGATCAACATAATCACACCCGTCTGCAGATAGATATTATTCTCCAACCCGAGTATTTTGGCGAAAAGGAACGACCCCATCAGTCCGAACGGCACGGAGAAGATAACGGCAAACGGTATGAGGAAACTCTCATAAAGACAGGCCAGAATCAGATAGATAAGGAAGATACAGATGGCGTAAATGAAAACCGTCTGCGCACCACCGCTACTTGCTTCTTCGCGTGCCATACCACCATATTCATATCCGTAGCCTGCCGGCAAAGACTGTGCAGCCACTTCTTCAATCACTTTCTGCACCTCGCCGGAGGAGTAACCGTCGGCAGGATTCACATTGGCGGTGATGGTGCTGTAAAGATTGAAACGGTTGGCCGTTTCCGGTCCCAGCACTTGCTTCAGCGTCACGAACTGGCTCACCGGAGCCATCTGCGTACCATTGCGTACAAACATATTATTCAGTGCCTGCTCGTCGAGGCGGTATTCAGGCGAAGCCTGCATCATCACACGATATACTTTACCATACTGATTATAGTTGGAGATATACGCGCCACCGCAATAACTGCCCACCGCATCGAGCACTGCACTCGGCGAAATTCCTGCACGCTTACATTTGGCAGCGTCCACTTCCACCGATATCTGCGGGAAGTTGATAGCATACGATGTATACGCCATCGCTACCTCCGGACGCTCGTTCAAAGCACCGAGGAACTGTATAGCCGCTTCATAGAACGTAGCCAGTTCTCCACCCGTCATGTCCTGAAGGTTCAGTTCGAGGGAGTTACCCATACCGTAACCCGGAATCATGGCAGGCTGGAAGCTGAATACCTGTGCTTCCTTTATAGACTGGAATTGTCCGTTGAGGCGAGACACCACAGCATCCGAGCTATGCTCCTTACCCTTTCGTTCGCTCCAGTCTTTCAGACGGATAATAATCGTACCGTACGAAGTTCCCTGACCGGATATCAGTCCGTATCCTGCTACGCGGGCGTAGTGTTCTATTTCGGGTGTATCTTTCAGGATATTTTCCAAGCGGTCCATCACTTTCGTGGTTTCTTCGAGC
The DNA here is from genome assembly GCF_001185845.1 of Bacteroides sp. 3_1_13. Classification (NCBI taxonomy): domain Bacteria; kingdom Pseudomonadati; phylum Bacteroidota; class Bacteroidia; order Bacteroidales; family Bacteroidaceae; genus Bacteroides; species Bacteroides sp. 3_1_13. The sequence goes on along the minus strand of NZ_KQ236955.1, from coordinate 972,518 downwards.
GTACTTCCCGGTGAAATGCTGACATTCACCATAATGACACCTTGGTCTTCCTGCGGCACAAGTCCCGTTTTAGTGGTACTCATCAGGTAAACCAGCAAGGCAACGGCAACAGTCAGTGAAGTCCACACCATCCAGCGATGGCGGATGAAGAACATCACACCTCTTTTATATTTACCCAATACGGCATTGAACGAAGCATTGTAAGCTGCACGTACCCGTCCGTTGATACTCTTGGCACTCTTGGTTCCGTCCGACGGACGCATCATGATGGCGCACAAAGCGGGACAGAGCGTCAAAGCCGAAATCATCGAAATACCTACGGCAGTTGCCATCGTGATACCGAATTGTGTATAGAACACGCCCGAAGTACCTCCCATGAAGGTTACAGGAATAAACACAGCCATAAATACACAGGTACAGGAGACAATAGCCATCGTCACGTCGCCCATTGCGTCTTTCGTGGCAAGATAGGCAGACTTATATCCGGCATCGAACTTGGATTGCACGGCTTCCACCACCACAATGGCATCATCCACCACCGTACCGATGGCAAGCACCAGCGCAAACAGTGTCAGGATGTTCAGACTGAAACCCGCAGCCACCAGACAGGCAAACGTACCCACCAACGACACAATGATAGAGATGGAGGGAATCAGCGTACTCTTCAGATCCTGCAAGAAGAAATAGACCACGAGGATGACCAGAATGATGGCAATAATCAGCGTCTCCACCACATTGTGTATGGAAGCGAAAAGGAAGTCATTGGAACTCATCATCGTGACGAACTCCGTTCCTTCCGGCAGATTCTTCTCCATCCGCTCTATCTGCGTAGTGATTTCTTTGTTGACAGCGGTAGCATTGGAACCGGCTGTCTGGAATATCATATAAAGAACGGCAGGCTGACTGTCCATCTCACTGCGGAAGCTATACGTCATCGTACCCAGTTCCACCTCTGCCACATCTTGCAGGCGAAGTATCGAACCGTCTTCCCGCGAACGGACAACCGTGTTCCGGAATTCTTCTACGCTTTTGAGGCGTCCGCGATATTTCATCGTAAACTGGAAAACATTCTTCGAGCTCTCGCCCAGTGAACCGGTAGGAGCTTCAATGTTCTGCTCACCCAACACGGCGGTTATGTCCGACGGAACCAGTCCGTATTGTGCCATCCGTTCCGGTTTCAGCCAGATACGCATACTGTATGTATCGCCCAGCTCCATCACGTCTCCCACTCCTTCGATACGTTTAATCTGCGGAATGACATTGATGTCCAGATAATTGGCCAGGAACGTCTGGTCGTATCGACCGTCCGTGCAGACCAAAGCACCAATCTGCAAGAAGCTGGTCTGCCGCTTCATCGTGCTGACGCCGACTTTCGTTACTTCAGCCGGAAGCAATCCCTGTGCTTTCGCCACACGGTTCTGCACGTTGACTGCCGCCATATCGGGGTCCGTGCCCTGCTTGAAATAAACCTGTATAATAGCCAAACCTGCATTGGAAGCACTGGAACTGATGTACATCATATCTTCCACACCGTTGATACTCTCCTCCAGTGGCATGATGACACTGTTCATCACTGCCTCGGCATCGGCACCCGTATAACTGGCAGTTACGTATACCGTTGGAGGCGCAATGTCAGGATATTGCTCCACCGGCAGCGTGAAGAGCGAAATAAGCCCTATGGCCAAAATCAGTACGGAGATGGAGATAGCCATCACCGGCCGTTTTATAAATATATTTCCTTTCATAATCAGTCTCCTTCTTATTTAACTTGCATGCCTTCGCGCACCAGTCCGGCGCCTTCCGATACAATTTCATCACCTGCTTTCAGTCCGTCCAGCACCACATATTCGCGTCCGTCATTGTTTGCGGCCACTGTTATCAGGGTAGATACAGCCTTTCCGTCCACTACCTTATATACAATCGTCTTATCCTGCATCCGCACGGTGGCCGTCTGCGGAATGGCGATACAGTCTTTATAAATGCTCGGCACTACCACCGTGCCCGATGCTCCGCTATGAAGCAACCGCGATTCGTTGGGAAACACCACGCGCGCCACCACAGTACCCGTTTGCCGGTCGATGACGCCGCTGATGGATTCGATGACACCTTTCTTATTATAAACCGAATTATCATTCAGGCGTAATTCCACTTCTGGCATGTTCTTCAACGCTTCGTCCATGTCGCCATACTGGCGGGTGAGGGCAAGCAACTGATTCTCGGTCATGGAGAAATAGACATACATATCCGAGTTGTCGCTGACCGTAGTAAGCGGATAGGGCATATTGGCACTTACCAATGCGCCTGCACGATAAGGCAACGCACCTACGACTCCGTCACTGGGACTTTTCACCTCGGTATAAGAGAGATTGTTGCGGGCACTGATCTCTTGTGCTTCGGCCTGCGACAGTTGAGCTTTGGCGGTGAGATAAGAATTCTCGGCCGTTTTCAGGCTGAATTCCGAAACTACTTTCTGCGCATACAGTTCTTTGTTGCTCTTGTAGGTCAGTTCGGCAGTACCCAGCGCGGCACGTGCTGCTTCCACATTGGCAATGGCGGTTTTGAGTGCGGCCTTGTAAGGCACCTGGTCGATAATGAAAAGCGATTGCCCGCGGCGCACTTTTTGTCCTTCGGTCACACAGAGTTTCTCAATCGTTCCCGACACCTGCGGATAGATATCAATATCCTGCCGCCCACGTATGCTCGCCGAATAGGAAGAAGAAAATTCCTTATCCACCGCTTCTATCTGCATTACTGCATAAGAAGAAGATTTCACTCCCGCATCCGATGCTTGCTTGCAAGATGCCATCCACACTGTACAACCGACAATCCCTATCAGCCGTATCCATTTTTTGCTTACTGTAATCATACTTTCTCTTTTGGTCTTTTGTTAAATCCTGGACAAAAGTAGGAGAAAAGAACAAGGCAAGAGTGACCAATTTCCCTCCATAAATGTCCTATTTTCGCCATTTACGTTTATTATAGCTAACTATTTGGCAATAAACGACATATCAAACAAATCTGAAGAAGTATGGGACATTCTGTTTTCCCGATTATTCACCAACTTTGCAAAAAGTAAAAAAGGAAAGAACATGGAAAAAGAGAACATTATTACGGTGGATATAGAGGATTTTAAGGACAGTCAGCACGTCCTTGATTATATCGATGATGACTTTGCGATAGTCAACAGTCTGGAGGGGACTCCTTATAGTAATGATACAATCAAACTGAATTGTTTTCTCATCGCGGTTTGTATAGAAGGGTGCATCCAGTTAGACGTCAACTACCGGACCTATAAGTTGCAGGCGGGCGAGCTGCTGCTCGGTCTACCCAACACGATTATCAGCCATACAATGCTAAGTCCTAAATATAAGGTCAGGCTTGCCGGATTCTCTACCCGTTTCCTGCAACGTATTATTAAAATGGAAAAGGAAACGTGGAATACTGCCATTCATATCCACAACAATCCGGTGAAGTCGGTTGACAACGGGGAGGATCAAACAGTCTTCGGATTCTACCGGGATTTAATTATAGCGAAAATAAACGATGAGCCTCATTGTTACCACAAAGAAGTGATACAACATCTCTTCTCCGCTATCTTTTGCGAAATGATGGGGCAGCTTCATAAGGAAATCGAAGCTTCCGGCAACATGGAAGGTTCGAAAGAAGGCATCAAACAGGTGAATTATATTTTGCGGAAGTTCATGGAACTGTTATCGAAGGACAAGGGTATGCACCGTTCGGTGAGTTATTTTGCCAACGAGCTTTGCTACACTCCGAAGCATTTCTCGAAAGTCATCAAACAGGCATGTGGCAGAACTCCGTTGGATTTGATTAACGAAACTACCGTGGAGCATATCAAATACCGATTAAAACGTTCGGAAAAGTCTATCAAGGAAATTGCGGAAGAGTTCAACTTCCCCAATCAGTCCTTTTTCGGGAAATACGTAAAAGCGCATTTGGGAACATCACCGGCCAATTATCGGAACAGAAAAGAAGAATGACAAAAAGAACAGATTCTTATGTTAGACAAATCTTTTTGGGGATCTTGTTCATCTTAATATAAAAAAAGAGTAATAATGTGCACATTATTACTCAATAACACTAAGATAGCTCCCGACTCTTGACTTATACATAAGTCTATATTGCTTTTTCAATTCTTTAGAGAGAAAAGAATGTTCAATCAGTTGATCAGTCAATTCATATATCTTACTATATTTTTCGAGACAAGAGTTTACCAAACGCTCGGGTAGACCTATTTTTAAGCCAAAGTGATAAAAAGTCTTCCCAGTAACCGCTGATGCACCACCGAAATAATCCGGTTCAGGATTAACAAACAAACCTTTGCTCATGGCAAAGATACCATCGTTTATATGGAGATGAGTATTCAATAAATCGTAAGCAGGAGATAGGCGGAATCTTCCTTTCTTCTCTTCCAATAAAGAAAAGTTCTTTAAATGGGCATCGCCGTTAGAATAGACAAAGTTGAACAAGATAAGTTCAAAAAAACGCAATTTATCCACTTGGGGGACAGAGCTGTATTTATCTATAATTCTTGCAAACTCTTCATAGGCCAGATTGTCATATTTATAATCGGAACCTCCATTTTTCCTGGTAAGCCCGGCTAAAGAAGCAAAATCCTCCTTTTGTAACTTTCCTTTCTCCGACAAATCAAAACGTCGTACAAAATAAGCAGGGGTTCCGTCCTGAAAAAAGCATAATCCATTAGGAGCTGTCGGAATCCCATATACTTGCGCAGCTATCTGCATTGTCAAATGTTCGTTGGCAGGACAAAACTCCTTGTTACGGAGATTATTGGGAACAGGCTTTAATATGAATTCGCCCTGTTCTCCCTCTTTGGTCAATCGCAATATCCCGTCATCGGCAACTAAAGAATACTTAATCTGGACTCCAGAAACGGATATGCGTTTGCTATTGTTATTGAAGAGATCAATACCGACATTATCGTCAAAATGCCTGTAAGGTAATTCACAAGATATATTTTTCCCATCAGAAAGCTGCTTCAAGGCTTTGGGTGAATATCCGCTTTCTCCACCAGTCTCCCGTAAAAGTGAGGGACAAATATGAATATCAGTTTCCATTATCACATTTTTTTAATTGTTATTGCTCCGATTGTATCTGTATGGGCAGTAGCCAGAAGAATACCAAAATCATCCTCTTCATCAATATGCAGGTTTCTAGCTTGAATAATCCGATTATCCCCTTCAGATGTCATATTAAAAAAGACAGGGAAAAGATAGGAAGAGGTATATTCCTGCTGTGTCTTGGGCATGGTCAGTGAGACAGCTGGGAGTTGTGGATTATTATAATAGTCCGTATCATAACAGAATGAATAGTGTTCACGATCTATTTCTGTTAACAGACCGGCATAAATACCTTTTATATAGACTTTGGCAGATCGACTCATATGTGTGTCTATTATTGAATATGAATACTAAGTCCTAAAGTTTTCAGGACATTAAAAAGAACATCGAAGCGGGGATTACCACTTCCACGTTCCAAGCGGACCAAAGCGTTAATCCCTATTCCTGCAAGAGTGGCCAACGTAGACTGATCCAACCCCAACTCCTTACGCCTTTCGCGAATATGTTTTCCTATCTCTATTAAATCCATAATTCACCATATATAGAAACTTTCTCACAAAGATAGAATCTTTTTAGTATAAAAACAAGTAAATTCACCATATACAGTGAATTTGCACATAAATAGCATAGTATTAAAGCATACTATCATGCTTTTCACCATATATGGTGATTTAAAAGAGATACATGCTTATAAAGGAAAGACATTGATTGCTGAAAGAAGTGCCAACATGAAGAATTGTATATTTTACCTATCCTGCTCTTTATATTTCGAGCCCTTCCTTGCACTTCATGAAAAACGCCCTCCATTTAGAGTTACAGATTTCGCAAATAACACAAAATAGGCATTATTAGCAAACAAGTTGCAATAAAAGCAGTTAATCAAAAGCATAAATAGCTATCATATCACAAAGGATATATCAGATTGCTATTTATAAATAGGCAGTAGAAAAAGACAAAGTAGCTCAATATATCCTCTTCAAAAACCCAATTCAGCTTCCTTTAAAAGAAACCGATGGTTTGATTATAGCAAACGGAAGGTTTGTTTAAACCAAACGGAAGGTTTGATTACGGCAAACGGATGGTTTAGTTACACCATATCGTGCATATTTCAAGGAAATAAATACAAGATAAAGAGAGATAATGCATATTCTTGCAATTGTTCATGCAGTTTATTTTCTATTTGGCCCTTTTCTTTCTTTCCTTTTTCTGTGAAGTTCTTAAAAACAGAACAGATTCCCCGTTATATGAAAGTACCTTGTATCCGGAGACAGGCAGAAACTTTCATATAACGGGGAATTCTATTTCATATTCTCAATGAAGAGAATCCATGAAGAGAATCAACGATTCTCGGTATCTTTCATACAACGCACGGAGAATGCATGGGAACGACCGGAGGAATGTGTCCAGGTCTTATCGGAGACTTTATAATACAGAGAAGTAGCTCCCTGATCCTTGTCATTTCCATAACTGCTTGCCGATGAGTTAGACCAATAACAAGCGGCTCCCTTAGCGGTATCCAATCCTGTATTGTTACCACTATTACCGCCGTTAGAACCCCACTTACAACCTGCCAACGGCCAATAAGCGTAATTCGTACCGTCATAGCAATATTTAAATACCGCAGTTGCGCTCTGTTTCACAAATTCTCCTTTCTGCTCTATCTCATCCAATACTCGGGGAGATACAACCCGGTAGCCTTTCGGACAAGGATCATAAATAGATTTATGACCGTCAGAAGGATTGAGATAAGTGCTCGATTCGTTCGGATTACCCCAGAAGTCATCTTTACGATCGGTACGTGCACCGGTCCATGCACCCAGATACCAGTCGGATTTTGTATTATCCACATTATTGGTATAAAGCAACGCACGGGGATTTTCTATAGAGAAGCGGACGTTGGTGGCTTCGGTAGGTATATTAGTACCTACGGTTCCCGACCAGCCGACCGGCGTAGGACGTCCCCATTGGAAGTAAACACCGTTTTGCTTCCAGTTGTCTCCTTCACACGTCATATAAGTACCCAGATTACGATCCAACACTACATATCCCGTATTACCATAAGGATGTTCTGCCGGAGTAGGGGTCATCCAGATAATAAAACTCCAGATGACGGTAGTCTGATCCGCTCCATAGATAGCCACCTGACCGCAACCGCCGTCATAGCCTCCGCTTACTTTATAGGCATTGATCGTAATATTGTAATCACTGCCAATCGGGGAGATGTCCGTAGTAGAGCCATTCACGGCAATCATCTTATGATTAACGTTCAAATCGCAACCCAGAATAGTCTTGGCATACTTGGGTTCTTCCACTTCCATAAAGTTACCACGTGCTTTCACGCTCATCGTATTGCTCACGCCACTGGTCGAAATATTCGTCAACAGACAGTTGGACTCGCCATAAGCCCATCCTCCTGCCAATAAACGTGTCTCTACCGGCTCATACCATTCGCAGGAGTTATCCGAAAGTTTCAAGTTGTTGACAGCAATCGTATTAACAGCATTGGCTTTCAGTTGCTTTCCTTCTTTGAGAATAGGAATTGTAACAGTCTGTCGGTCATTCTCCAGAGTGATGACAATGTACACTTCTTTGCCGCTTAAATCGGCAGGATATGTAGTCAGGTATATATCCTGTGCGGAAGCGAGCAGTTCGGGAGTAGTCAGTGAAACAGTGGCATACGGTTTCACATCCGTACCGTAGGTCAGTTCGTCCGTATCCAAATCAGCTGTAAACACACCGGAAAGAGGAGTTTTTGTCTCCTTGTCATATAAAGAAACACTCTTGAGCTTGTACGTAGAAAGCTCCTGTGACGAGATACTGAACTTCACATACGCCATCGCATGATTCAACGTAAATTTAGCAAGCATATCCGGACCGCTTACCGTAGCCTTGGCAAACGCAAAACCATACTTTCCAATATGATGGCTATCGCCGGGACGGCTTTGTTCCTGCTCAACGGACAGGGTAGAAGTTATCTTGTTATCATTTTCAGCCAGTTCCGTACTTGCCCGGTAAGGATAGTAAATAAGAAGTTCCGTAGCTCCTTCTTCCGCCATCTTCACGTCGTCCGAAGTAAAGACACCGGAGTTTTGTCCGATCGACTCATCACTTAATAAAGACTGCACATTATTGATGTCAGTACCTGCCGTACGGGAGAACACGCCCAAGGCATCCCCTTCGCTCCAGAGCACCGGATAAACATCCCCTGTTTTGTCACCGATAGAAACACGCGTCTGCGGAGACGAGAGCCCAACCAATGTCAGACATGAACCTGCCGTTGCCGGTTCTTTGCCCTTATCGGACGAAATAAGTTCGTCCTGCATGCAACTTGTCATCATGAGAATCATTGCACCTATTGCAAATAATCTATTTTTCATACCATTCATTCTTTTGAGTTACACCATTTTTACCATTCATTCTCTTCCAGATCACCGGCAGAACCGTCGTCACTCCATGCTCCTTCCGTTCCTGATGCTTTCCAGGTCTGGAAAGCAGAACACACGGCACGCCCTTCGGCATTATAGGCGATAATCGCACTGATGTAATTCACTCCCGGACGCAATCCTTCGGTGATTTTACGCGTATAGGGCAGAGATACGGGTTCTCCGTTCTCTTCTACGAATTTCACCAGCTTCACTTCAATGTTATAATCAAAGCCGATGTCCGCCACCGGATAGAATTCAATGACTTTCGCTCCGAACGTAGTTCCTGTTTGCTGCTCGGAAGTAATCAGAGCCGTATTGTCCGCAATCTCCGAAACTGTCAGGTTCATGGTGGGAATGACACGCGGAGCCGAATCATCCTTGTCCGAACAGGAGGCAGTTATCAGCAGTAGAACGAAGATAAATGCCATATTTATATGTAAGTTCTTCATAATCATATTGTATTAGTTTTATTATTGTAGATTCTTATACCGCAGCAATGCTTCTAAAAAGTAATAATCGGCATACGTCAGGGGGACATCCACTTCGCTTTTATCAGGAAGTGCACCCACGCTGTGCTTCAAGATGAAACATTCGTTCGTACCCGGTTCTGCCAGATACTCTTTCGAGGCAAGCGTACGGAGTTGCTTTTCTGCCATGGCAAGATAAGATTCCTTGGCTTCCGTGCCGGGGATATAACGGCTTAGCTCGATAAAGGCGGAGGCCATGATAGCCGCAGCGGAAGCATCCCGATAGGTCTGTGCTTCTACCGGAGCGTCGAAATCCCAGTAAGGAATACCGTCGGCAGGCAAACGGCGGAGCAGCATATCGGCGATATGCCCGGCTTGCAACAGATAATTCTGATATCCCGTCAGGCGGAACATCATCGTATAGCTATACAAGGCCCATGCCTGTCCGCGACTCCAGGAGGAATCGTCCGAGAAGCCCTGCACCGTTTGCTTGCCGCGCACTGCCCCCGTTTCAGGGTCATAATCCACCAGATGATACGTGGAATAATCATCCCGGAAGTGATGCTGGATAGTGGTATTGGCATGCGTACAGGCAATGTTCTGCAAAGAATCGTCGGCGTAGGCTTTCGACATGGACAACAGCAGTTCAAGGTTCATCATATTGTCAATAATCACCGGAAACTTCCAGTCGCAGCCTTTGCGCACAAAGTCCCAGCTACGAATCACACCGACAGCAGGATTGAAGCGGGTTGACAAGGATTTGGCTCCCTGATAGAGCACTTGTTTATAAGCCTCATTACCTGTCAGCCGGAAAGCATTCCCGTAACTGCAATTCAACTGGAAACCAACATCGTGGTCCCTGGTCACGTATTGTATAGAGTCGAGTTTCAGCGTGTTCTTCTCGGCCAGTGTTTTCACTGCGTCCTTCCGGGTATATTCGTAGATATACCAGAGGGAACCGGGATAGAAGCCGCTGCACCACCAATAGATATTCGAGGGAACAAACTCACCGTCGGCAGAGAGCGTGCGGGGAAGTGTCTTTTCTGTCAAGCGGGTGTCCATAGTCGTGTATTGTTGCTCTGCAACGGTAAATACACGGTCAATCAATGCCTCCATCGGCTCCTGCTTCGTGCAGGAGGCCAATGTCAAAAGTCCGAGTATAGATATTAATAGGATTCTCATACGTTCCATTCTTTTTATTTAGGGGACAGGGTTGTGGTAAATGTGGCGGTCTGATTGGCGGTGACCGTTGCTTCAAAGCCGACCATATAGGTGCCCGGATTAGCCTGGTCATAAGAGTTCTCACTGGTGGTACTCCATGTTTTGTAGGTAGGCTTCACGCTTCCGCTGGCTGTGAGATACATCACTTTGCTTCCGTTCGTTAGTACGATGCGGTTACTTTCCACCGTCGGAATGGCAGGCGTCACCATACACCAGCGCACTTTGGCGGATTTATCCGTTCTTGCCTTGATCTCATCCATAACCACTAAATCTTTATCGTTCACGATTTTCACGGTACGGGTAGCGGACGCCGCCTGATCGGACACTACTTCAGTCAGATCGAAAGTGGCTCCCAGCTCCGTAGCGGTATTGATGGTAGTAGTCAGCGTAGCCGCCCCATTTACCCGGTGACGGGCGTCGTTGATTGAAATCGTGCTATGATTCAAGTTATTCAGGCGGAATACATCCCAACGCATCGAGTTCTGTCCCATATCCCAAAGATTACCACCCAAAGCTGACAATTTCGACTCGAGCGTTGTATAACTTTGCAGACCGAAATCCATCGACCAGCGCACTCCATATGCGTCGTACACAAACGAACCGGCATCCATGTGTCCGTGGCTCGAACCTGCCTTTCCACCTTTGATTCCGAGGTATTTATCCGTATCGGTGTACGTCCAGTCGGTATGTACCATCACTACGGGCGTTTCCCCTTTTCCACTCCATAGTTTATTGGAAGGAGCGGAGATTGCGTCCAGATTCAGATTATTGGCAAACGCCATAATCATCGGCAACAGGCGGTTTTCGGCACAGGAAGCGTATTCGCCGTTCTTCAGCATTTTCAGCTCATTATATAATAAGGATGGATTACTGTATTTATCGGCAAACCACCACGAAGCCAATGCCGCAGTAGAAGAGGGAGCACAGTCGGAATAATTAAAGAACTTGCTGTTCAAGCCTGTCATATACAGCATATACTCTGCCGTCTTGGAGAATCCCGGTGTATCGGAAAGCCCGTTATCCGTGCCGAGCGTACTGTTGAGGGCGGCAAGCATCAATACCTGATAGAGCGTGCCGTAACACCAGTAACCGCTGCCCTCCGGATAGTTGCCGTCGGGAGAGTACATCACTTCCAATGCAGGTTTGTTGGATTCCAATGCTTTTTCAATCATGTCCTTTGCTTCGGAAGGATTGTTTTCATAAGAAGCCAGTGCCGCACAGACCAGTCCGCCATTACAAACCTGGTTCCAGTTGTTGGTGGCTTCGTAGAAGTTGAGGTTCCAGTTCTTGTTCTGCGCCTGTTGGAAGGCAAACTTCAACAGTGCGTTGGCCGCTTTCGTACGGGTGGCTGCACTTAGTTCGTTGTAGAGCCAGTCGTAGCCGAACGCAACAGCCGTAGCCATTTCGCCTACATCGAGAAAGTGACGTTTCGAGTTCCAGTCGGGAAAGTTGCAGACAGCGTTCATATCCGTCTCCGCTTTAGTCAGGTATTTGGCATCGCCGGTCATCCGGTAGGCATAAGCGCAGGTGAAAATACGCAGTAACGCATCGCGGGATACATCGAGAATACGTTTGTTGCTGGCATCCAATTTATAAGTCAGTGCCGTGGCATTCATCCCTTTGCTGTTGCACACTCCCATAATGGTATTATGGAGCAAGGTCAGATTGGCACTCGAATTGGCATCCACTTTGGCTTTCAACGCAGTGAAGGCCTCGGCGTTCATCAACAGACGGGGATGATTGTCCGCAGTCAGTTTGGAATAATCCAGTCCGCCCTCCGGCTCCGTGGGAGTCGGTTTCTCATGGGTAGATCCCGGACGGAATCTGTTCTCATCTTCATCGGAACAACTAACGGCTGTTCCTACAAAGAAAGCTATGATGATTGTTTTAAAAAGAATCGTTTTCATGGTTCAATGAATTTATTTGTATTACTACTTCAAAGGAATAAGTCGTACTTTCAGTTGCGAGGCACGATTGGCAGGAATCACCGTCTCAAAGCCCACGCGGATGGTTCCCGGATTGCGGAAATCATATTCATGCGGGGGCACGTTCGACCAGGTTTTCATTTCTACTTCCGTATCGGCATCTACCGTCAATAGCATCCGTTGTCCGTCTTTGGTTAATTCCATCCGGTTCTTGCCTGTAATTTTGGCTTCCGCCGGAGTGACCATGATCCAGGATACGGCAGCTTCCTTGTCCCCCGTCTCCAACCGGTCGGTTACTTCCAGATGGTCTTTCTTATCCAATATCACGGTGCGGACGGCTTTCTTTACGCTGTTGGCAAACACACTCGACAGGTCTACTTCCGCCCCCTTCTGTTTCTTCGACTCGAAAGTACGGGTGATCGGAGCATTACTCTTTACCAAATGGCGTTCGCCGTTAATCGTCAGGGTGTTGTGAGCGATATTGCTTAGTCGGAATACTTCCCAGCGTTGTCCGTTCTGCGACATATTCCACAGGTCTACTCCCTTACTTTCAAGCGTGATGTAACTCTGCATACCCAAGTCCATCGCCCAACGCACCCCGTCTCTCTCGAAGATAAACGAACCGGCATCCATGTGCGCATGAGAGGTAGAAGGCGAACCGCCTTTCACTCCCAGATAGGTATCTTTCTTGCTGTCCCATCCGCCACGGTAGATAAACACAGGCGTATCTCCGCGACTGAACCAGAAGTTTTTCTTCGGCTTGCCGGTATTCTTCAAATCGAGCTGCGAACAGAACACCATCAGGCTAGGCAGTAAACGGTCTTCGGCAAACGGCATATCCGGCCGGTCGAGATACTGACGTTCGATCCACAACAGGGAAAGGTCTTTCGCTTTGCCTGCAAACCAAAACATCATCATGTTGCACTCCGCCTCTACCGGAGAATCCGAGAAACAGAAACAGTCTCCACCCGGAGCCGTCATATACTGCATGAAACGGGCAGACTCCATGAAGCCGGGGGCTTGGGAGAGCCCATTGTCTGTGCCGAAAGCACTTTCGAGCGCAGCAATGAGCATTACCTGAAAACTTGTCCCGTACCCCCAATATCCGAACCCTTCAGGATAACCTCCGTCGGGGCCATAACCTACCATCGCTTTCGGATTTGTCTCCATGCATTTCTCTATGATGCCTTTCGATACTTCCGGAATCTCTTCAAAAAGAGCCAGCGCGCCATACGCCAATCCACTATTACATACGGAATTCCAGTTGTTCTTAGCTGTATAGAACCAGGCATGACGGGTGTTCTTTGCCGCGTCGAAGCCTTTCGCGATGATTGCTTCGCGCACTACCCGGCGGGTGTCGGGCTGCAAAGAATCGTACAGCCAGTCATAACCGATAGCCAATGCCATTACCATCTCACCCACATCCAGGAAATGAGTGGGGTTCCAGTCGGTGAAACGACTGACGGCCAGCATCTCCTGTTCCGCACGGTGAGCATATTTCTTATCTCCCGTCATACGGTAAGCGTATGAGAGGTAATAGATACGCTTCAATGCGATGCGCGAAATCGCCAGCAGGCGTTTGCCCTCCTTGATACGTTCCACAGGTGGTTCCGTAAGTGTCCGGTCGCAAAGTTCCATGATCCGCTGGTGAACAGTGGCCAACGGGGGATACTCCGCAATGGCTTTCCTGATGGCTTCTTCTCCTCCCGCCGGCAATAACAACCGGGGATGAGGCGCTATCTTGCCATAATCAAACTGTTGCGCAACTACACCCGTGCAACCGGATACAAAAATGAGTAATAGTAAAAGTATTTTCTTCATCCTTATTCAAATCTTTATGATTAATACGCCCAACCGCTTCGTTTAGTCAGGTTCGGGTTCTTTTGCGTTTCAGAGATAGGAGCAGTCCACGGCCACATGTAATCGGTGTAATACCAGTTATACTCTACCATATCACCCCACCAGGACTTGCCGCCATTCACGTCTTTCCCCTGGAATTTGGTTTCTTTGTAGGTTCCCCAACGTACTTCATCGAAGAAATTGATTCCTTCCAGACAGAATTCCACGCGACGTTCATAACGTATCCTTTCGAGCATGTCTTCCTTTCCGTTCACTGCGCACGGGCCGCTTCCGCCCTCTGTCAGTGCAGGCATGTGGGCACGGGTACGCACTTTATTCACCAGGCGGATGGCTTCTCCCAACTGATCGGTCTGCGCCAATGCTTCGGCATACTGCAACAGTACATCGGTATAGCGAATCAACGGCCAGTCGGTATGGCAACGGCTCCGGCTAATCAAACGGCCTTTCTCAAACTCATTGTACTTGCGATAGCAGTAGAAAGCAGAAGTACGTTTATCGAGCCAGAAGTCTCCACCATTCGTGCCCTGTTCCTTCAACGGCCAACGGAGTTGTTTACCGATTTGGTTGGCATCTCCTGCATAATTAGGTTTGTAGCAGTCCACTGGCACATAAGGAGTGACGACGGTCTGTTGCAGACGCGGGTCACGACTGTCATACGCCTTTTTGATGCGGGCTTCATTACCGCTGTTCAGGTAATATTTCTGATAGATATCTTCGCCTACCCGTTTGATAAGCGCATTCTTTTGTGAGGACATGGATTCCAGTCCGTCACGGCAGAAGAAGATTTCACGCTGTTTTGGAGTCAGCAAGTCCCAGTCTTGCAGGCCGTCTACTTCCGACCATTTGAAGTCCGATCCGTCTGCGTTCTTATAGTAATCTACAAAGTCTGCGGAAGGTTTTATTTCCGTCCAGCCATCATACGTATCGCGGGCGCCAGTCATTTGCTGAATGTTATCACAATAACCGGTTTCTTCGCTGAACTGGAGCGAGAAGATCATTTCTTTATCCTTTTCGTTTTCATATTTGAAGAAATCGGCATATTCGCCTGTCCACAAACCATAACCACACGTTTCCACTTCTTTGAAATCGTTGCCCGCTTCCTTGTATTGCTTCTTCCACATATATACCATACCACGCAGGGCATAAGCGGCACCTTTAGAAGGACGGCCGTAGTTTTCATTCAGCGTGTTATTGGGGAAGTCGGGATTGTTGATGCAATACGTCAAATCATCCAGAATGACTTGCCATACCTCATCTACCGAAGATTGACCACGGGTACAGTCTTCGTTATTGATGGGTTCCAGATAAACGGGGACGCCCTGATAAAGCATATTCAGACGATTGTACGCCCAGGCACGAAGGAAGCGGGCTTCGCATTGGTAACGCGCCAGTTTATCAGCGCTCATATCCGCTTTATGCAGATTGGCAATCGCATCGTTACACGCATGGATGATGGTGTAACAGAACTTCCATTCATACCACACCTGAAAGTCATTGGCAGGCTTGGTAGCCAGCGAAAGCAGTTCCACCGGATAGTTGTTGGAATAATAATCGGTTGCAAAGCTCATAGCTTCGATTCCCTGACGGTTCAGTCCGTCGGCACGGCGAAGCTGGGTAGAGGAGAGTTGGGTGGCATAGAACGGGAAGTAGAGTCCTGCCATTCCCTTGTCGGCAAGCTCTTCCGTGGTCCACATGTTTTCACTTGCAATCTGGTCTTCCGGAGCCACATCGAGAATATCCATGCAGGAGGTAGCCGCCAGCGCCATCGTTAAAATCATTAATATCTTTTTCATATCAGATTCTGTTTTTTTAGTTCTACATCATTAAAAGGTAATCTGTCCGCCAAAAGAGATCTGACGCATCAACGGATAACCGATAGCAGTTCCTATTTCCGGATCGAGTCCCGGATAACTGGTGATCGTCAGGATATTGTCCATCGACACGAAAGCACGGAGCTTATTAACAAAGAACTTGCTGGAAATCCGTTGCGGCAACGTATAGCCGATCTGGATATTCTTCAACTTGAAGTAGTCGCCCTTATATTCGTTCCAGTTGCTCTGGATTCTGTTATTATAGGTAGTACCGTATGTCAGGCGGGGATATTTGCCCCACTGATTGGTACGCGGATCGTCCGGGTTGGAAGGATCGAAGAAGTAATGGTTATCGGCAATATGCTCGATAATGCCATATCCGTGGCTGACCAGTGTCGAGTTGTAGTAATCCGTATTCCAGTTGAGGTAATGCCCGAAAGCTCCCGACCATAACATGGAGAAATCAATGTTCTTGTAAGAGAAGGCACAGTTGAAGCCCAGGTTGAATTTGGGGACACTGGTGTGTCCGGAGAAATCCCGGTCGTTGGTATCGCCGTAGTTCATATCACCGTTGCTGTCGGCATAGAGTATGTCACCATACCAAAGCTGGTCTTTGGCAACCGTCTTCATTCCTCCGAACGAATAACCGGAGTCAATCATGGCCTGCACCCATACCATATCTTCTTTCGTACGTATCATTCCGTCCTTCGGTCCCGCATGGATATCCACCGCACCTCCGGTATAGCCTTCGCCGGAACCTCTGTACACCTTATACATATAGGTTTCTCCCAGTTGGCGGCCTTCGCAGATGTAGCCTCCGAAACCAGATTCAGACACATCACTGAAGTTGTTGACATAGCTCACTTTGTTTCCCTGTGCATCATACGTCCAGTATTTCTGGAGTTCGCCTTTGAACTTCATCACTTTGTTGGCGTTGAAAGAGAAGTTCATACCCACTCGGTATTCGAAATCTTTTCCGATACGGTCGTTCCAGTTGAGGGTAAATTCAACACCACGGTTGCGCACTTCACCCAAATTCTCGGGAGCAGAGCCTACAACACCCATCGAAAGATAGAGTTCGGGATGGTAGAGAATGTCCGAAGTATACTTATTATAATAGTCTATCTCACCCGTCAGGCGGTGGTTGAAGAAGCCGAAATCAAGTCCGATGTCGGTGGTGGCGGTACTTTCCCAATGCAGCTTGTCGTTGCTTAGTTTCTTGCGTACCAATCCTTTGGTTCCTTCACCGTCGATTACAACATTGCCTGTGGCGTAGTTTGCCTGCCAGTCGTAGTTGCCCGTTGAGTTGTTACCTGTCTTTCCCCAGGAAACACGGAGTTTCAGGTTAGAGAGATAGTCCGATGCTCCCTGCATGAACGATTCTTCCGAAATACGCCATCCACCGGAGAACGAGGGGAAATATCCCCAACGCTGGTTCACACCGAAACGGGAGGAGGCATCGGCACGAAGGTTGGCTTCGAAGAGATAACGCCCTTTATATCCGTAGTTGACACGGCCGAAATAAGAGAGCAATCCCCATTTGGCGGGTGCCGAGCTGGAAGAGCTGACGAGCGTCTCGTAAGTGCTTAATTCGTTCAGCGTCCAGTCCGTAGCGCCTTTACGGGAAACGGCAAAGCTCTTGCTGTAATATTCCTGTGCGGAATATCCGAGCAGTGCGCCCAGGTCGTGGTCTTTCTTGATGGTTGTATTGTAGCGTACCAGTATTTCGGCACTCTGACGCCAGGTGCGTGCGCTCGTATTGGTGATGGAAGCGTTCTCCAACGCGCTTTCGCTGACACGCTGGTCGGTGACGTAGTCCCAATAACCATTTTGGCGGCTATAAGAAGACTTGTCGGTGAATGTCGGCGAATAGTTGAATGTACCTTCAATGTTGAGCCCTTTATAGGGAGTGATAATTCCGTAGACTGATGCGTTGAGACGCCAGACGGTATTGAAACCGGTAGCTCCTGCCATCTGACCGAAGATATTATTGGCATTGGAAGATTCTTCGCTGGCCAGCGCGGCACGTCCCCAGTAGTTCGGTTCGCCGGGGTATACACCCGGAGTGGTCTGATAGAGATACTTGAATCCGTTGCTGATATTAGCCATCCCGTAATCTTGCTTTTGTCCGTAGAGACGGGTGCCGACGGTCATCCATTTCACTATCTTGGCTTCCAGGTTGGTACGGAAATTGATTTTCTGCGTACTTGAGTCGAGGTTCCAGCGGTTCATGACTCCCTGATTGTCGAGATAGCCTAAGGAAAGCATGTATTTCACTTTCTCCGAACTGCCGGAGACAGACAGGTTGTGCTCTTGCGAATATCCGGTGTCGAATACTTCGTCGAACCAATCGGTGTTGGGATAAGCCACGTAATTGGGTACTCCGTACTCGTTCAACCCGTTCGGATCGGCAGAAGCAGCCCTCCAGCGGTCGATGCTTTCCTGTGAGAAGATACCTTTGGTATTCACATTGTCGCAAGCCTCGTTCACCAGTCCCATATAACGGGCATAGTCGCTTACGAAAGAGAGGTTATTGTAGGGCATCTGCACGACTCCCGAATAAGAATAGGAGATTTGCGGTTTGCCTTTCCCGTTTTTGGTGGTGATAAGGATGACTCCGTTGGCGGCGCGCGTACCATAAATAGCTGTGGAGGCAGCGTCTTTCAGTACGGAGATGCTTTCGATGTCGTTGGGGTTCACATTGTCCATGCTCCATTCGATACCGTCCACCAGGACCAATGGGGAGTTGGTATTGAACGTACCGTTACCGCGGACGCGGATGGTGGCACCGTCCGAGCCGGGTTGTCCCGAAGCTTGTGTGACGTTCATACCGGCGGCGAGTCCCGAAAGGGCGGAAGAAACACTCATGATGGGTCGTCCTTCCGTCTGGTCGGCAAAGTTGATGGAAGTCACGGAGCCGGTCAGATTCACTTTCTTCTGTACACCGTAGCCCACTACCACTACTTCATCCAATACTTTCGTTTCCACTTTCATCTGTACATCGAGTTTCGTACGCCCGTTCAGGGGAAGCGTGGTGGTCTGATAACCAATGTAACTGAAAGAAACGGAAGGTTTGGCAGAAGTTGTTTTTAAGGTGTAGTGTCCGTTCAGGTCTGTCAGGACACCGTTTGTTGTACCTACTTCGACGACGGAAACACCCGGCAGGGTTTCTCCATTCTCATCGATCACTACTCCATTTACCGTGGCAGATGTTTGTGCCCACACCACATCTGTCAGTAAAAAGAGCGAAGCCAATAAAAATAATAGATAATGCTTCTTTTTCATTTTATTAGATTTAATGAAACAATTAGGTTGTTAAATACTCACCCTGCAAAGAAATGGGATATTTAGCCAATCTAATAATACTGTTTAGGCGATTGATGCCACTAATTAAGAAAATTCGGCGGAGAATGAAAAGGAAAAACAAGCTTTTAAGATTTCGACCAGCTTTTATCAGAAAATGACTAGCTAGTTTTATTCCATATTTAAAAATAGGTTGTATTTTTGCCCGATACCTAATAACTATTCGTCGAATATCTAATAAAAACAGTATGAAAAAACATTTTCTACTTCTTATTTTATCACTTTTATTCCTGCCGATTGCACAAGGCAAAGTAAAACTTCCTGCAATGATGGGAGATCACATGGTACTTCAACAGAACAGTTCCGTTAAGTTATGGGGTTGGGCAGACGGTAAGAAAGTAACTGTCACCACTTCGTGGAACAACCGGACCTATCAGGCATCTACGGATAAAGACGGGACTTGGCTGGTGAAAGTAGACACTCCCGAAGGGGGGTATACTCCTTATTCCATTACTATCAGTGACGGAACTCCGGTCACTCTCTCGGATATACTGATAGGAGAGGTATGGATCTGCTCCGGACAGTCGAATATGGAAATGCGTATGATGGGAAATACGGCACAACCCATTGACAACTCACTTGAAACGCTGCTGAATGCAGGTAACTACCGTGACCGTATCCGGTTTATCACCGTGCCAAGAATAAAAGATGTACAGCGAAGGGCGGACTTTAAAAAAGAAAAATGGAAAGTCTCCACTCCTGAAACAACTATTGATTGCAGTGCAACAGCTTATTTTTTTGCCAAACAAATTACCGAAACTCTAAATCTACCGGTAGGATTGGTAATCAATAGCTGGGGAGGTTCCCGAATTGAATCCTGGATGACCGAAGAAACACTGTCATCCATTCAAGGAATAGATATAGAGACAGCCAAAAGTTCTAAACTGGATGTACGTAATCGATTAGGGTGTCTGTATGATATCATGTTATGGCCTGTCAAAAATTATACAGCACGTGGATTTCTTTGGTATCAAGGAGAATCGAACATTTTCAATTATCAATTCTATGCTCCGATGATGACTGCTATGGTACAACTATGGAGAAATGTGTGGGAAGCGCCCGATATGCCTTTCTATTATGTGCAGATTGCTCCTTACAAATATGAAAACAGCCGGAATACAGGTGCCGCCTTGCTGCGTGAAGCACAAGTGGAAGCACTGAAAACAATCCCTAATTCGGGCATTGTACCCACTACGGATATCGGTGATGAATTCTGCATCCATCCGCCACAGAAGGATGTAGTAGGGCTTCGGTTGGCTACGCTTGCACTGACTAAGACATACGGTATCCGCCGGTTGCCATCCAACGGCCCGATGATGACCAAAGTGGACTATGCGGACAAAAAGGCCATAGTGACATTCGATAATGCACCTGCGGGGTTGTTCCCTACTTTCTCCGAACTGGAAGGATTTGAGATTGCGGGAGCGGACAAGAAGTTCTATCCGGCGAAAGCAAAGATTGTAGGACGTACCAACACAGTAGAAGTGTGGAGTGAAGAGGTAGCCCAGCCGGTTGCCGTGCGCTATGCTTTCCGTAATTATGTGGGAAATATCACGCTACGGAATACTTTCGGATTGAGTGCTTTCCCGTTCCGCACAGATACGTGGGATGATGTGAAATAAAGGCTTCTATAAAGAGGGTAATTACCCTGTTTACAGGAGCTATATATCCAATCTGTTGGGCATATATGCCCAGCGTGTTGGGTATATATATCCAACGTATTGGGCATATAGATCCACTACGCAGGATATATAGCTCCTGCAAACAGGGGATATAAAGAAAGGAAATTATGAAACGATCCATCTTATCTATATGTATACTGCTGGCATCGGTTTCTCTGGTCTTCGCCAATATCTACAAGAAATATGACGTTAGATCGGGGTTATCGGGCAACTGTGTCCGGAGCATCCTTCAGGATAGCATCGGCTATATGTGGTTTGCAACGCAGGACGGGCTGAATCGTTTCAACGGTATCGAGTTCACCAACTACGGACATTCGTCAGAAAACGGCGGAAACAGCTATATGAATATAGTAACGATTTGCCGCCATCAGGATAACAATCAGATTTGGGTGGCAAGTACGGAGAAGCTGTATTTATTCGATTCGTGGGAAGAGAAGTTCTCCGTATTCGATAAACAGACGGAAGACGGGGTGTCAGTCAACAGCGTCTTCGGAATGGCATACGACAATGACGGGCAGTTATGGATCGGAACAACCAACGGGCTGTTTGTCTACAACGAGAAAAAAGGTACGTTGAGGCAATATCTGCATTCTCTTTCCGATCCTCATTCATTGCCGGATAATCACGTATGGGTGATTTACAACGACTCGTTCGGGACTATCTGGATAGGTACCCGGAATGGGCTGGCGAAATACAACCAACGCACGGACAACTTCACAGGGTATATATCCGAGGACACTTCTTTCGGACGTCCTGCCTGCAACGAGATTATCTCTTTGATGGAAAGTTCGCAGGGAGTATTATGGGTGGGTACATGGTACGGGGGACTGGCACGGTTCAATAAGGAGACAGGGCAATTCCGCTATTACTTCGGAGAAGGGGACACGCTTACCATTCCGCGCATCCGCACCTTGTTTCAACGAACAGCCAACTCTTTCTATCTCGGCTCCGACGACGGACTTTATACATTCAACACCACGACAGGAGAATGTCTGCCTACCGACGACGAACAAAATAAAGAAAGTATCTATGCCTGTTATCAGGATAGGGAAGGGGGAATCTGGATCGGGACTTATTTCAGTGGAGTGAGTTACCTGTCTCCCAAGCATAAGGATATCGAGTGGTATTATCCCAATGGTACGGAAAATTCTCTTTCGGGAAATGTAATCAGCCAATTCTGCGAAGATCCCGACGGTAACATCTGGATTGCTACCGAAGACGGGGGGCTGAATCTCTTTGATCCCCGCACGAAAAAGTTCAAAAACCATCTGTTGAGAAGCAGTAACCCTAACATCGGTTATCACAATATCCATGCACTACTATACAATGAAGGAAAATTGTGGATTGGCAGTTTCTCACGGGGATTATATATCCTGGATACTCAAACGGGAAAAATGAAAAACTATCGCCATAACCGCGCAAACCCACATTCAATTCCTAACGACCATATCTACTCCATCTATCAAACGAAGGATGGCAGCATTTATCTGGGAACGCTTTCCGGATTCTGCCGGTATGACCCGGAAAGTGACTCTTTCCGAACATTGGAACCTTTAAGCCATATCTTTATCTACGATATGGTTGAAGACCAACATGGGGACATGTGGCTGGCAAGCAAAAGGGACGGCATTTGGCGTTACAACCGCCAAACCGGTAAATTGCACAACTATCGCAACGACCCGGCAAATCCTGATTCTCCTTGCAGCAACTGGGTAATCCGTGTGTATATTGATCATAAACAGCATCTATGGTTCTGTACCGAAGGCGGTGGTATCTGCCGTTATCACTATCAGGAGGACCGTTTTGAAAACTTCTCTACCAAAGAGAATCTGCCAAACAATATCATCTATGGCATACTGGACGACCAATCGGGTAACTATTGGCTTTCTTCCAATAGGGGACTGATCCGGTATGAGCCGCAAAACAAACGGGCACAACTCTATACCATCGAGGATGGATTGCAAAGCAACCAATTCAATTTCCGCTCTTCCCTGCAAGCCAGTGACGGGAAATTCTATTTCGGTGGGGTGAACGGGTTTAATTGTTTCTATCCGTTCAAGTTATCTATTAATAAGGTAAGACCTACGGCGTCTATTTCGGCGGTATATATGCACAGCCCCGACGACAAAGTAAGCCTTAGCAAGCGTATACCTGCTCTTAGCGGACAAGTAACGATTCCTTATCAGGTGGTATCGTTCGACATCGCATTCGAAAGTCTTAGTTATGTGGCTCCCAGCAAGAATTTATATGCCTACAAACTGGACGGTATTCACAAAGAATGGATATATACGGATAAACATAACGTATCTTTTCTCAACCTGCCTCCGGGTGAATATACTTTCCGTGTGAAAGCCAGTAACAACGATGAATATTGGAGCAATGACGACTGTTGCCTGCATATTGAAATTCTTCCTCCACCCTGGAAGACCATTTATGCCAAGATTTTCTATTTACTAATAGCGTGTGGCCTCGCATATTTCCTGATACAGCTTTATTTGCGTAAACAGCAGGCTGTGAAAGCAAGAAAGATGAAAGAGATGGAACAAATCAAGAATCAGGAATTGTTCCAGTCGAAAATTACATTCTTCACCCAAGTGGCACATGAAATCAAGACTCCGGTTAGTCTTATCAAAGCTCCGCTGGAAGCTATTTTGGAAACACATGAATGGAACAGTGAAGTGGAAAGCAACCTGTCTGTGATACAAAAGAATACCAACCGGCTGATGGAGCTTATCAAACAATTGCTCGACTTCCGAAAAGTGGACAAGGAAGGTTATACGCTTTCATTCAATGAAGTGGATATCAACCGGATGATAGAGGACATCATCGACCGTTTCCGTGCCATCTCCCTGACCGGAATCTCTTTCAGTGTCTCCCTGCCGAAAGAACATCTGCAATATAATGTAGACCAGGAGGCGCTGACTAAAATTGTCAGCAACCTGCTGACGAATGCCATGAAATATGCCCGCACCCGCATTATGGTGATTTTGGACGAACATCTGTCTGCAGAAGGGCGTACGCTCTTCTTGTGTGTACGCGACGACGGTCCGGGTATTCCGCAAGAGGAATGCAGCAAGGTTTTCGAACCGTTTTATCAAGTGGGAAACACAGGAAACAACGGTTCGGGAGTAGGAATCGGATTGAGTCTCGTCAAATTGTTGGTGGAAAAGCATAAAGGAAAGGTTTATATCAATCCCGGCTATACGGAAGGATGCGAAGTATGTGTGGAAATTCCGTATTTGGAGAAAAGCATCTCTGTCAGCCCCTCCATTACTTCCATGCCCAACAAGGTTCCCGCTCTGGAGGAAGAGAGCGAACCCGCCGGTTACTCTCTTCTGGTAGTGGAAGACACGACGGATATGCTGGAGTTTCTGGCTAAGAATCTGGGAAATACCTATACCATCCATACAGCCGCCAATGGCAAGGAAGCCTTGGAATGTCTGGAGACAACAACAGTAGATCTTATTATCAGCGACATCGTCATGCCTCACATGGACGGATTCGAATTATTAAAGTCCATCCGTTCCGACAATATGCTTTGTCATATCCCGTTTATCCTGCTTTCGGCACTCGACAGCATCGATTCAAAAATTGCGGGTCTTGACTATGGCGCGGACGCTTATATAGAAAAGCCTTTCTCGCTAAGCCACATGAAAGCCACCATCAATAATCTGCTGGAAAACCGGCGCATGCTGTTCAACCACTTTTCAACGGTGCCGAATATGTCATACGACCAGACATTAATGAACAAAACAGACGTGAAATGGCTGAACACGATCAATGAAATCATTATCCGCAATTTCACCAACGAAGAATTTACCATCGACAAGATGGCGGAAGAAATGGCCATCAGCCGTTCCAACTTACAGCGCAAATTGAAAGGGCTGACCGGAATGCCACCCAATGATTATATCCGGTTGATACGGCTCAAAACAGCCGGAGAACTGCTGCGTGAAGGAGAATACCGGATCAATGAGGTTTGTTTCATTGTAGGATTCAATAATCCTTCGTACTTTGCCCGTTGCTTTCAAAAGCAGTTCGGGATATTGCCGAAAGATTATGTGAAAGGTGGTGACATAACCCATTCCCAAAAGGGAACAACTTCAATATCCCCATAAGTTTCCTTCTGGTTGTAAGTAAGCAGTATCTTCTTTTTGAGCATCACATTTTCCAGTTCGAATCCGTACAGTTCACGTTTCAGGTTCATGTCATTCAGTTCATAGCAAACCTGAAAGCCATAAGCTTTCCCGTTTTTATACGCCAAAAAATCACATTCCGTCTTACTATTGTCGAATGAAATATTCATATACCCTTTATTTCTCAGCTCATTATAAACAAGATTCTCCAAGGCACTACCACTTTGCGGAGAATAACGAAAGACATTGGCTGAAACCAAGCCATTGTCAATGAAATAACACTTATGCTGGGAACGGGAAGTCTCTTTCAAAGAATAAGAAAAGTTACGTACATCGACGCAAATATAACTGTCACACAAAAAGTTGAGATAGGACGCAACTGTATTTTCATTGCTTTTCAGTGCCTTACCCACAGCCGGTATAGAAAAACGGCTCCCCATATTGATCAAACATTTTGCCATTCCATTGGGCATTCTGGCGTATCAGGGTCTTTTCCATACCAAAATCAGTTTTTTAATAACCTTCAATTCATGCAAATATAAGAACTTTATTTTGTTTACCTAACTATGTTTCGGTAAAATGAGTATTTACAGGAAACATAATTAGGTAAATAAGCCCTTTAATCTGGAAAGAGTGTTCTTTATAAAGAACGTTTTGCAGATAACACTTGGCGTAAATACCGGATCAATGAGGTTTGTTTCATTGTAGGATTCAATAATCCTTCGTACTTTGCCCGTTGCTTTCAGAAGCAGTTCGGGATATTGCCGAAAGATTATGTGAAGAAAGGAAACATTATCAGGGAAGTACACATTCTCAAGCATTCTCACTGCGATGAGAAAAAATACTCATTATAATGAGAAAAAACTCTCACTGCAATGAGAACTTTTTCTCATCGAAGTGAGAATATACCCTTGTCAGAATAGGCTGAAACAGCTCATGAAGCCAATAAAAGGGCGAGCAATAGAATAGGAAGTATAAAACTTCTGAATTCTATAGGTTCGCCCTCTTATATTAATTTTCTTACGTATTATCAAGAAGAAATATATCCCTGTTTAAATTATATTTTAATAAGAAGCTGTTGCCGGAATACCTTCCTTTTCCAATAAAGCCACAATACGGTCTAACTCTTCATGCGTAGCCTTTTGCAAATCGTGGTCGGGAGTCTCCCGGTCAATCGTATAAATCATCACTTGACGGGGAGCGATTTCTTTCACTGCTTCTATCCAGGGGAGCACATACTTGTCGGATGTATTATCCATGTCTTTTCCCTGATAACCTCCTTTCAGAAACATCGTCTGTACGATACAGTTTCCTTTGAACTCTTTCATTCTTTCGATGATCTTCTTAACAGAATATTTTCCGTTAGGACGATCCAACAGATGAATGTATTCTTCATCCACCGTATCCAGTTTCAGGATATTATTATCTATCTTGTTCAGTGCTTCGAATACGGCAGGACGGTCGATAAATGTAGAGTTACTCAATACGCTTACTTTTGCTTTTGGGAAATACTTGTCGCGAAGCGCAAGTGTATCTTCTATGATTTCCGGGAAATGGGGATGCGCAGTCGGTTCACCGTTTCCGGCAAATGTCAGTACATCGGGAGCAGGGCCGTTTGCCTGCATGTCTTTCAGTTTCTCTTCGAGAGCCGTGCGGACTTCTTCACGGGTAGGAAGAAGTTTCTTCGTACGATGTTCGGCATTGAAACCACACTCACAATAAATGCAGTCGAATGAACAAACCTTACCGTCGTCCGGCAATAAATTGATTCCCAAAGAAACGCCCAAACGGCGGGAATGAATAGGGCCGAAGATGGGTGAAGGAAAAATAATAGTCATCTTATTCTAATTATTTATTCATAAATCATAGCAAAGATAACCCAAAACTTATAGGTTATTCTATCTGTACGACCATTTTTTCATCATCCCAAACAAATTATTACTCTAACGCCACTCAAGAAACCACACGGAAATATTGATCCATTCTTC
This sequence comes from Bacteroides sp. 3_1_13, assembly GCF_001185845.1. Lineage (NCBI taxonomy): Bacteria > Pseudomonadati > Bacteroidota > Bacteroidia > Bacteroidales > Bacteroidaceae > Bacteroides > Bacteroides sp. 3_1_13. Next base: position 945,538 of record NZ_KQ236955.1, on the reverse strand, counting down.
TCAAAAGCAGAATATACATATCACGTACTTCCCTTTGGGAATGTGTCGTGCTAAGCTCCTCCAGTCTATCGTGCAGACTATGCAATTCGTTCGTTAAACGTTTCTTTATACTATTATGTTCAGTAGCTTCCTGCATAATATCCAGCCACGCTTCCAAACATATCAGCTGAATATCCATCTGTTCATAACTAACGGCAGACTGCGGATCAAAACCATTAAACAATCCTTTATAAAGATCCCGGAAAAAATCAATATCGTCATACCCCTTCCGGTCACTCTGCAACGCCTGCAATCGAAGAGCTGAAATTGTCTTTACACTCAACAATTGTTTGAACAACTTCGCCAGTTCCGGATACAGAAGATTGTTTCTTGTTTCCAACAAATTCTCTTTTACATAGGTACATTCCATCTTTTTAACAGAATGAAATAAATAGTTGTCCAAATCAAGCATTGCCTGACGCTGCGCATCTGCCGGTTGAGAACTACCCACCACCTTTGCCATTTCCATCAGATAACTCCCATACAGACGAATAGCCTTTCTGTATATATCAGTGAGCGAACTCCCTTTATCGTATTTCTTCCCCTTATACACAATCTTGTCCAACCGACTCACTACAGTCTGTAAATCCGATATTTTGACCGTATAATCTTCTGGAAATGAAGAATCAGAATTCTCCTTCCCTGATGGTTGGAATAAACGAATGTGATCTGGTAAATTATGATCTATCCATTGGCGGAGCTTCTCCCGTTCATCATAACAATTTTGGTCTCCTTTGAAAGGATGATAACCAAAATAAATAGTCCGGCAATCATCATCTCCAACTTTTAAAGTCTTTCCACACGAACTTTTCGATAAACTTCTGCGCAAACCTAAAAGATATCCAATTTCTTCCGTTATTTCATTTTGCAACAATTCTTTTTCCACTTCTTTAGAATAACGGTCAGCCAGAATACGCGAATCCGAGGCACCGCAACTTAACAGATAGTCGTCTAATTTTCCTTTTAGGAATCCATGTCCGATATTCAGACGACATGAAAGTATTTCTCCGGTACGAGGATGACAGATAAAGTCACTTTTGATCCCCGGTATTCTTAAATCATAAGATATAAAAGCACGTTGTTCCGCCGGAATTATCTTTCGGTCTGCATACCTTACTTGTAAAGCATCATGAATACCTGCTTTATGGAAGGCGGTATTCCATGCTTCCACTCCTTCCTTTACTGCCTGGAAATATTCCTTCGGAAAAAGGGTATCTACATAGAAAGTAAGCGGTTGTGACATATCCCAACGAAGAATCAATGAATCTTCTACCATACAATAAGGATTTTGCGAGTAATCTTTGAAACTCAATGTCCGGTAGGGTATTCTGTAATCTGCCAGGCGGATCTGATCTTTTTTCAGAGGTAGCAAGCGTACTGCACAAGTGACTTCCAAAGGCATACTACCTTCAGGCAATAGAACGGCAGAACTGGACAGCATATATCTTTCTGCTTCAACTCCATGATAGCGCCTGACCGTAAACGACACACCTTCCTTAAAAGGATGTATTTTCATTATTTCCGACAGTTCCGGAACCAAGGAACGAATAAAACTATCATTATAGCTGAACCAGTCATCGCCAGTCATCAGATACTCTGTTATCCGAATAATAGCTCCCTGCTCTTTTGAATAGGCCACCACTGGATAACTTTTACCGGCAGGTTGCATATTTGACAACGAGAAAGATTGCTGATATGTGCTTTTTTCATCTAAAATACGCTCTGTATAAAACGGTTTTTGAAAGCAAATTGTAGCTTTATCCGGAGATATAATACGCACTACTCCCAGTCCGTCAACCGGACGATTCAACAAATCAAACCCTCGGTCTATCTGTCCACTGACTTCAATTTCCCGCCCGATATATTTTTCGGGTATTTCCAAATAGATTTCTTTTTCCGCTACATACACAGGAAACACACCGTCGATCTTATCCATCCCGGCAACAAAAAACTCGTCAAATGACTTGACGGAATCCTGTGCCTGAAGCAAAGCTGTGACACACAACAATATACCAATCACATATCTTCTTCTCTTCATGAATTTCTTTATTTACTTTTCATCATTAAAACAAAATACTATCTACAAGAAACATTGCCCGTTTTTTGGTAACCGGATCCGTAATCTTATGGCTATAATCAAGACTTTCCTCCTTTATTCTATTCAAAGCCTGCATAATGGAAACCAATAATCTCGACGAAGTTATCTTTTCTGATCTATCCAACAATTTAACAAGTTTACTCACATAAAGCAGCTGCACTTTATACTTGGCGTCACTTACAGGAATATTGTCAGCCCATTCGGCAAATAATTCTTTATGTATGCTTTCCAAAAACTCATCTACAGACAACATATCCTCACAAACATTCTCCGTTCTTTCCACTTCCCGGAGGGAACGAATCATTTCCGACATCAGCTCTTCATAAAAGCGATCGAACTCCCGACTACCGTTTATTTCTAATTTAGCGGTAAGTTTTTCATCAAACATCCACACAGGCGGTTGTAATATATAAGCCTGTATAAAGCTCATAACCTTCTTATTGTAATCGGCTTTTTCGGGTATGTAAATATTCTCATCATCCGGCTCAGCAAGACGCTTTCCACCCAAATGAGACAAAACGTGCTGTACCCACTGCATATAATGCTCCAATACCGCTTCATAACGCCCCTGTAATACACGCAAGGACATTTTATCCGTCACATTCCAGACATCCGGATGTTCACACAAATATTTCAGATTCTCTATTCCCTGTGTATTAACCATAACATGGTCATTACCTAAATCTTCCGCCTGAGCCCGTACATCCATTCTGCCCGAAAAATGTAATGAGGGATCTTTCTGTTTTTCCTGATTCCAAAGGGTCCTGTTCTTTTCTCTTTCAGAAGCATCTTTACCCGGAAATATACGGTAGCCCCATTCAATAGCCCACTTATCATATTCGCCGACACGTACCCGCCTGTTTCTCAAATCAACTTTATCTTGAGGACGCAAAGCATAATTACACCGCACATAATCCATAATGGAACTACCAATACTATATTGACTTAAAAAGTCATTATCACGTAATTGATCGATGGAGTAATGAGAACTACCCAGAAAGTTATGTTCCAATCCTAATGTATGACCCACTTCATGTGTCAGCACTTGTTTTATCTGTTCGTATTGCAAAGAGTCCGGCAGCTCTATATTCCATGCCTGCGGATCATTCGCTCCACATTGAGCAAAATACCATTTCTGTTCCAAATTCAAGACACTGCAAAAAATACCGATGTGGCAAGCTATAATCTCACCGGACCGGGGTTCGCATGGAGTCGGTCCATAAGCGTTATTTTGTCCTGATATCTTCCATGAGATGAACGGATAAGTACTGTCATAAATACTAAAATCAGAATCTTCCTCAACGGTAGGAGCCAGCCGCGCATCAATGGCGTTCTTAAATCCAGCTTTCTCGAAAGCCGGACGCCAGTCACGCACCGCTTCAATGATACAGTCGATGTACTTTTCCGGTGTATTACGATCTATATAAAAAATAATAGGTTGTATGGGTTCTACCAGTTCCCCCCTCATGTATCTTTCTTCATCTTCCGCCCTTATTTCCAGCCGCCATCGTTTGACAACAGATTTCCGAATAGCAGGCTGATTCCCTTGAAAACACTCCTTGCTGATAGAAAAATAAGCTCCGGTATTTGCAGCAACTGCCTCCAACGGTCTTTTTGACAGTAATTTTATGCAGATACCTGTATCCCAGTCTCCAATATAAGGAGGTGCAACAGGCTTACCTGGTATTTTCATTGACGAACTTCGATAAGCTCGTGATGCGTGTATCAACAAGCGGTTGTCATATCCTTTAATTTCCTTGATATAATCTTTCTCTCTTAAACGCGTACCTATCAATAAATCAAAAGATACAATATCAAGAGTAAACAAAGGAAAATCTTTTAATACTTCACCAATCTCTATCAGGCTGCTTCCCTGATTCCTAGCTTTAATCGGTAATATTTTATAAAGCCTTTCATTCCCACGTTGGGCGGCGATTTTTGCATACGTTCCTTCAGGATTTTCTATCACCCTCTCATATTGTGGATCCATCATCCACAACTCGTCACCCTGTTTACGGAAACTGAAAAATACCGGACCTATCATGTCACCCGCATATCCGAATTTCTTTTCCATATCCCGGTCCGGACGGGCAGGAGCTGTCAGGATAGTTGTCGTTACGGCAAACTCACGTCCAATCAATGAATCCGGGATTTCCCAATAGATATGTTTATCACTTCGGTAGGTAGTAAACATACCGGGAATAACTTCCACTGGTGCTTCTTCTTTAATAAAAGTTGTAATACTTTGCTGTTGCCCGTACAGACAAGTACAGACAACAGCAAGAAATACTGCACCGATAATTCCTTTTAGCATAAAGACCGGTTTATACTATTCATAATTATAGCTAATATCAACAATCTTCCCAATAGGCTGATCGGGATCTTCGTAAACACAAATGCTGTTTTCTTCACGAGCTACATCGCCCGCCACTGTCAATTGCAATTCGACAACTACACCTTTGTCAGCAGTATTGATACCCAACCCGAGAGACATACCTAGTTTCTCCTTATATTCGCCTATTTCCTCATCGTCATCTTCCTCTCTCACACTTTCAGGGTCCTTAAATTTAAAACTAACTATCTGTGCTGACGGATCAGTTTCATAAGTATAAAGTTCAATTGCCCTTCCGCGACCAAGATCAATGCGATATAATTTATTACCCGATGTCATAAATATAAGGTTTGCCGTATACGCGTAAGAAGCTGCAAATTTTGCTGTTTCTACATTTACTTCGGACGGTAAAGCAATCGTATACCGGGCAGCACAAATCGGATCTTCATCTTGCGCACTGAATTTAAACACAGTCAGCTCTTTTCCGTTATGGGGAGCAGCAATTGCATAAGCAAAATTTCCCCCGTTTCCTCCCGTAACAATGTCATGCACTTCTAAAGACGGATCAATCTTATTTGGATCAAAGACATTTGATTCATCAGACGACATTAAATATGTCCTGACAGGTTTCTGATCAGTCCATTTAGTTCCATAATTACGTATATCTTGAGTAGCCGAATTCGGTACCATATAATCGCTAAAACCCAGAATAGAGGAAGCAAGAAAACGATGATTTTCAGAATCAAAAAACAAATAGCCTCCTCCATACGAACCATAAGCGGAAATGGCGGGAAACTCACTTTCCTTTTTTACTGAGAATGGTACACAAAATCCATCCATAGGAGCACAATATGCTTTTCCACTATTCACAAACAATTCACCATGAGTACTCATCTTATAGAGCTCGATATTCAACGGTTCCCCTTTTCCAGTCGGTTCAAAAAGTATTTTATTCGATGGATATCTCGTTATTAAAGTACTTGGAGTCAACAAGGCCAAGTCCCGATCGGTTACCACCATTAACGCCGGACTTACTTTAAAACCAAAAAAACCCAGCATACTACTTAAAAACGAATCTCCATAGTTTTTTCTTGCACTTACCGCCAAAGGTTTTCCTTCTAACGGAAATGACTGATTCAATTCTGATTTAAAAACATCCGGATAAACATAATATCCTTCCGGAGTACCCTCTATCGCTCCTAATACTCCCTTTCCTTCTTTTTCCTGCAATACAAACCAGCAAGGATTTAAAGGACGAATAATTGCAACTTCACCTATCTGATACCAGGTTGTTCCATTCTTTTTATCCGTAATGACCAACATCAAACCTATATTTTCGGATTCATAAGGCTCGACTGTTACTTTACATTCTTTGCCTACGGAATAATCTTTATAATCACTAAGTCTGTCCGACCCCGCTTTCTTTCCTTCGATTGTTTTCTTCCATTGAAATACAAGGTTTTTCTCATTTTGCTCCAAAGTCTGAGAAATCTCGGGTATAATTGAAACTTCGACTGCTTCCTCTTTAGGCATACGTACCTTCGTTTCAGGTATTACGATATCCATCGTATTTACATCATGATAATCGTAATCTCCCTTGTCATCGTAACAGCCTGTTTGCAATAAAGCCGCTCCGATAAAACTTACTATACAGATGATATATTTCCTCATAACGTTTCTTTTTAATCTTATTCATATTCTATTTCATCACCCTCTTCACCTAAAATCGGTGGATTTCCCTCCTCCTTATATTCTCTATAAGCTTGCTTGATTACATCAATATCTTCATCTTCCAAATCATCCCATACACGTTGACATACATCCATAATAAACATATATTTAGCATCGCTATAACTGCCAAATCCCACATAATCACTCCATTCGGTCGGTTTCAACTCCCATCTGACATTTAAAACGATTTGATTCTTTTCTACCAGACCTTTATCAAACTGATGAAGAGGGTTATTCAAATCAAACTCCAGATAACAACCATAAACATTTCTACCTGCCTCTACTTTCGGACGATTTATTTTATAATAGAATATCTGGCAAACTGTATCAAGGTCAGTATATGTATACTTGCTTTCCAATAATACATCCACTGAATTCTGATAATCATTATTCGGAGTTACTTTCACACAGAAATCACGATTCTCTTTCAAAAAATCTCCTTGTATTCTTACCTCGAAACTGTCTACAGCATAAGGTTCTTTCTTCACATAATCCGTATCAACCAAAGTACGGACATGCGTAGTGCTACCATAGAAATTGATACGAGGTGTCTGGTCATATAAGTCTATCTCGTTTTCACTGCATCCTACATAAATGCCGCAAACAAGAATAGCTAAAACAAAATATATAATACGTTTCATAATGCTTCATCATTTAGAGTTGTTTCCAAAAATATACTCGTCATCCGGCAACGTCATCTGATAATGGGCTTCAGTCATCGTTTCAATCCCACAACCATAATAAGTGCTATAATTATGCGCTTTCAAGAAATAGAAAAGTTGACCTTCCGCGAAATATTCTTTTCTATATTCTTTCATTATCTCATTAATACGTTTAGTCTGGTTTTTGTCTTCTTCCGAAGTATTATCAAGGTCATCATATCCGGTAGTCGGTATTTCATCACTATAAGAGATACCACGTGCAAAACGTACGGTATTTAACGCGTCAGCACTTTCCGATGCAGAAGGAACACATTCTGCTACAATATAATACATTTCGGGTAAGCGTATCAAAGGGATAGCGTCAGCACCGGAATAAGCATATCCGCCATTCAAAGGTTTCTGATTATATTTTCTACAAAAAACATCTGTCCGACTTGCCCCATTAATAACCTCAAACATTTCCGTATTTTTTCTCCAGTCAGTATTCCCTGCATCGGCAGTTTCATAGAAGAATTTAAATTTATCTCCATCCAGATAGAAATGTTGCTGAGTATTGGTATTCTCCATATCCATATAATTTCCAATAAGCAAATTGGAGAATTCATTGACTGTTATTCCAAAGATTTGCTCTGCGTAGCGTATGGAATTGTAATTGGAAGCAGTCTGCGATTTATACAATGTAAAATACTTAGAGGCAGCAATCACTTGTTTAGCGTACTCTGTGGCCAATCCTTTACTTTCCGCATCACCTTTGTAACAATATACACGAGCCAGCATAGCTTTAACCGCATATAGATTCATACGAAACTCACGATTGACAAGAAAATGATTTTTATCTATAAAATCTTCATCCGTCTGATCGGTAAAGAAATCAAGAGGATCACTCTCTTTCAGTAATTTTTCAGCGTCATTCAAATCTTTGAGAATAGCGTCAACCACTTCGCTGGCTGGTAAAACAGGAGTGGCATCCTTATCAAAAGCAATACGGTAGGGTATAGCTTTGGATGCAGGATGTTCTTTATAAACAGGACCGAACATACGCAACAAATCAAAGTGAAGAAAAGCGCGAAGCCCGAGTGCCTCTCCCTTCATAGTTTCATAATAGCGTTCGGTAACTAAAACATCTTTATTTTTGTCTACGTACTCCAAGAAGTTATTAATATTGGCTATGATGTTATACATCGTTGAGTAAATCCCATTCTTCTTACTCAAAAACATGTTCTCATAATCGAACACGATACTTTGGTCGAAAACAGCATTTGTATTATACCCCGGATAATCGGAATATAATCCTGCCAACTCATCCAAATAAGCATAAGTCAAGTCTCCGGCATATAATGTCGTGGTTCCCAACTTCAAATAAATACCTGTAAGCGCATCCTTAAATCCTGATTCCGACTCAAATTGCTTGTCGGTAGGAATAGAAGTCTTCGGAGATACATCCAACCAGTCGCTGCAAGACATAAGTCCCAGCATTGTTGTTGTTAATAGTATATATATTATCTGTTTCATACAAATAGGTTTTTAATTAGAAAGCAACATTCAGAGCAAATGTAAACTGACGGGAATACGGATAGTACAAACCTCTTTCGCGTTTCACTGTAGACCAATAGAAAAAGTCTTCCATATTAAACGTCACTTTAGCGGAACTCAATCCCCAATGACTAATAAATTTTGTATTAGTACGATCCATACGATAGTAAACAGACAACGAACTTCCCTGGAATATATTTTCATCCATTATAAACCGGGAAGTGGCTTTCGTTTCCAAACCGTTAGGATTAAGAATACGGAACTGTGCCTTATCACCCGGTTTCGCCCAACGTAGCTGAGTTACCCGTCGATCTACATTATATTTCAAATTAGCATTTTCCACCTTGTCAAGCAAGGTCTGATTATATACCTGACCGCCAAACTGATACCTGAAGCTGACATCTGCTCCCCAACCTCTGTATGTAAAGGAAGAATTAATATATCCTTGCCATTTAGGTTCTGTATTACCAATAGGTACTACATCATTCGCACTCCAGTTAACGGCACTCGTCATCTCCCCGTTACGTTTCAATAATATTTCATCTCCGGAAGCCGGATCAATACCTAATGAACGTACTACCCAGATACGGGAAAGAGATTCACCTTCTTCATAACGTGGCAACGGCGTATCTTTTAAATCTGATGCACTTTTATCATTTCTGTATTTCATCGCTTCCGATATTTTCAATAGTTTGTCAGTATTATGAGAACCGTTTACTGTAATTGTCCAATAAGCTTGTTTAGCAGTGTTTTTATAAGGAATAGCCGAGAGAGAAATTTCCCAACCCTTATTCTCTATCTTTCCCAGATTTTCCGGATAACTGCTGAAACCAAGAGAAGGAGCAAGACTTATATTGGCAACCATATTATCTGTTATTTTCCGATAATATTCCACACGTGCAGTAAAACGCTGATCGAAAAACCCGAGTTCCAAGGCAAGATTAGTACTTTTTGTAGTCTGCCATTTTAAACTTTCATTATGCATAGCCAAGATTTCCGAACCTGTTGCATCCGACGAGTAATAAGGAAGCAGTAAATTGGAATATGTATAATAACCATGTGCCTGATAAGGATCAAAACCTTGGGAACCGGTCGTACCGTATGTACCCCTCAAAATGAAATCGGAAATAAAAGATACATCTTTCAAAAAGTTCTCTTTTTTCAAATCCCAACGTAATCCGGTTGACCAGAAAGGAGCCCAACGGTTATTTTTTCCAAACTGTGATGAACCGTCCAAGCGTATATTAAAGTCGAACGAATACTTATATTTATAAGAATAGCCTCCAGCAGCTACCCAACCAATGGAGCGCGTTGTCCTCTCATCTCCTGTCACCTTCTCATTATATTTCTTACCAAACAACAAGTTATCCATATTATCATTCGGGAAACCAGTCACATAGTTTCCATAAGTCTCCGAATTATTCTCCAATACACTCATACGTGCATTAGCAGTCAGATAATGGTCTTTCAATTGCTTGTTCCAGCTTCCTGTCAAATCGATTCCCCAACTGACAGCTTCACTCTGGCTTCTGCGGTAATCACCTCTTAAGGTAGGATCGGTCACATTATCAAAAAGCGTATGTTGTGCAGGACGGAAAATATCACGATGTCCTACACTTTTGGACAAATTAAAAGCTCCTTCAAACCGTAATTCATTAGTAGGATTATATTCTACCCTGAAAAGTTCACGTACTGTGAAGTTCTTACTCTGATCTTTGCTGTTGAATGTCGTATTGTACATCGGATTCAGGTAGCTCGACTCACCACCCACTCCTTCAAAATTATCAAGCCGTTTTTGTATTTCTCCGTTCTCTCCATACGGACGCAGATAAGGATTCAAGCGGGTATATTCACTAAAACTTCCCCACGGAGACTCATTAGCCACCGAATTATCCAACGTAATGCTATTCTTTAACAACACCTTTTTCAGACGATACTGAAAATCAAGTGAACCGGTCAGTACATCACGTTTGCTGTCTTTCATCACACCCGGAGAACTATTATATCCGACATACATCCGATAGCGTAAGGCTTCATCACCACCTTCCAGCGTAACTGTATGTCGTTGTTGGAAAGCTGTTTGCAAAGGCTTGTCCAGCCAATAAGTATTTACTCCTGCCAGCACTTCACGCAATTTAGATTGATAGAGCTGCCATTTTTCAACTGTTTCGCCGCCGTATGTATAAAGTCCGCTTTGCAACTCTGCATCTATCTTCTCTCTTGCATTCATCAAGTTATACCCGGTCATATCCGGAGCTTCAATACGAAGTTCCCCACCATAAGTCACCCAAATCCGTCCCGGTTTGGGAGTCTTGCTTTCGATAACAATTACTCCATTTGCCGCACGCGAACCATAAATAGCCGTAGCTGCCGCATCTTTCAACACAACGATGGAAGCAACACGGTCGGGATCCATATCAGCAAGTGTCTGTATACTGATTTCAAATCCGTCCATGATAAGCAGCGGTTGATTGGCATAGGTCTCATATTCGCCCTGAACTGCCAGCACATCATTACTGGCAGAATTTAAATCTACCGTAGCCTGTGCATTCAAATCCATATTTGCACCGCCACGCATACGCATATCAGGCAGATTATTCGGATTAGACCCCATATTGATATTATCCATGATACGAAGCCCGGGAGCGACAGCAGCTATCGCTTTAGCCACATTATTCGTACTATACTTTTTCAGTTCTTCACCCTTGATAGTAACAGCAGAACCAGTGAATCCCTCTTTCTTTCTATTAAACATACCTGTCACCACCACTTCATCGAGTGCTTTTGTATCAGACTTCATCACTACCGACATATAGGATGAAGGATTCAAGAACTGAGTCTCCAAACCTACATACGATATTCTAACCCGACTATCTTTCGAAACATTAGAAAGCTGAAAATTACCATTATTGTCCGTGATAGCCCTAATATTATTGGCATCTTCTACGATAATAGTGGCACCGATAACAGGAAGTCCGTCTTCCTCGGAAAAAACTTTTCCTTTTACTTGTGAAAAAAACTTTTTAGAATCCTCTTTTGTGATATTGATGAATTGTCCGTCAATGTGGTATTTCAACGGATTTTTCCCGATAATCACTTTCAATGCTTCATCGACTGTAGCTTTTTCTACTTTTCCGGTAGAAGTATAAGAACTGATTTCATCGTAGATAAAAAGAACTTTATATCCCGATACTTTTTCAAAACGTTTAAAAATAGAGGGTAATCCTTCATTTTTAAACTCCATTGTTATTTGCTTTTCCTTACCTGTTTGCGCTTCAACACGCCATGAATAGGCAAAAAGGAAAAACAAGAACAAGACAATGAACTTTTGTGCTTGATTCTTTTTCATAAGCCCGAATAGTTAAATAATATTTCATTCTTTTAATTATATACGAAGTTTAAAAAAGAATGGTTACCCTTAAAAGAATTTATTTTTCAGAAATATATATTTCTATTCAGATTTATATCTTTTTGCTTGCTTTTTATTCGATAATTAGTTTTCCTGCTTCAAAATAAGCATGTATTCTCTCCATTCGATTCAATAATTCAATCAAGTGAAAGATGTCTTGATGACGATTTGCAAAGAAATGCATACGAAGATCCATAATTTTGCTGTTGCGGAACTCAATATCTATATTATACCAACGCCCTATTTCTTTCATCATGTCAACCAGAGCAACATCGTCAAAATAGAAAAATCCTTCCTTCCAATATAAAAATGATTCAATATCCACCTCTTTCACAGCAAATGTTCCGTTAGAAGAAAGTTGTGCACTTTGTCCCGGCATCATTTCAACACTATGAACTCCACAAGTATCGCTAACAGCCACTTTTCCTGTAATGAGCGTAACACGAACGTCAGTAGGAGAGTAGCTACGCACATTAAATTCCGTTCCTAATACGCGAACCTGTATATTTCCAGTTTTTACAATAAAAGGATGTTCTGCATCTTTAGTAACTTTAAAACCTTAATTCCGCAACACTATTATAAAATATTTTTTTTAAGTACCTGAGCAACAAAAAGTTGCTCAGGATTTTGCCATGTCAGAGGATTCACTTAACTTAGTGTTGCAAAAAAATAATCAAACAAAACCTCATCAGGCATGGCAAAAATGCAAATAAAATCCGAGAAGCTCACTCCTTTTGGAGGAATATTTTCAATC
>NZ_KQ236955.1:631344-931630 GCF_001185845.1 Bacteroides sp. 3_1_13 | reverse complement strand
CTTACGCAGATATTTTTCAGACTGATTTTGGATAACGCCTACAACTTATGGGTATGATACTGCGTATTGCCTCAAGTCGCATAGTGGGGCAAGGGGATATTGTGGGCAGAAGTGGGTATTTCAGCCTCAATTTATCTGCTAATTCAGTGATGAGAGGACGTTTAGACGCAAGAAGGACGCTGAAGAGCTTAGTTGCGGATTTGAGGTAAAATAAGCTTCACCTTCCAAAGAGACGACTCTTTCTTTTCCTTTAAAAATCGTAGGGTAAGCTAATCGGCTGTCTGAATTCAAGAAGACTTCGGTTCCTTCGGATAAAACAACTTTGAATGTCTCTCCCCTGGGAATACTTAATCTATGTATCTGTATTCTCTGCTTTCCCACTTCCTTAGTTTCTGTCTGAAGAAGAGCACGACTATAATCTATTTCTTTAGAAGACAACTGTGCAGTAGAGGAAGACGAAAGAGATTCTACCACTTCTTTTAGTGGCTTTACTTCCTTCTCATCATTCACTTGTAAAGTGACTTGTTGGGCAACATGATTGGCTTGAAACACTTGAATGATTTCCGGTTGCGACGAAATCATCATTGCACGCAAAACTAAAATTATGACAACAGCTGCCGCTACACCTGTGATACTGGCCCACAACAGCATGCGTGTATTTTTTCTTCGATTGTTTTTAGAATGTTTATTATGAAAATCTGCCATTTCATTCCGGACATCAATTGCCAGCATATTTTGTTTTTTCTGCATCTCTATCACAATTTCTGCCAAATCAGAACATGCTTGCAAGCATTCCTCATCTTCTTTCAAATTATGTAATTGATCAGCAGTTATATGAGAACGATTCTCCATAATTTCCAGGAGTTCTTCTTCCGACTTACTTATATTTATATTCTTTTCATCCATAAATAATGTATTCAATATATATATTTACGTTTTAAAGTCTATTCCGGTTACCCTCTTGCCCCAATTCTTCGCGAAGAATACGCAAAGCCTTTACTATATTCTTATGAATAGCCGCAACACTTACATTCAATTCTTCGGCCACTTCTTTATATTTCTTATTATGAATATAGCATGCTTCCAATATATGATAATTATAAGGAGTCAACTTTTCCATAGCTTTACGAATACGCAAAACACGAGAATCAGAATGTTGCGAATCGCTTTCTATCATTTTATCAGTTAATTGCGAAGTAAACTCTACATATTCTTCATGGATATTTTGCTTGCGAAGATAGTCAATGCAACGTGTACGAATGATTGTATAAAGATAAGTTTTAGCCGTCGCCTCTTCTATCTTTTCATAATTACGCCACAAATACTCAAAAGCATCACTTACGATATCTCTGCATACCTCAGCGTCATTTATAAAATAATATGCAAAATATACAAACTGTGCATACCATTCATTAAACATTTTGTCAAAAGTAGCCCTGTCATCCATTTAATATCGTATTCTTCTATTATTTCTGGCAGACAAATATACATTAAAACTTAATACGCAGTTGCATTTGTACATCTCCTTTTTTATTTCCACAGATCAAATCATTGCCTGAACCGATCTCATTCCGATCTAAATAGACTGTTTCGCCAAACTTGGTTATGAACAACCAGTGCTTATTCAGTTCATATCTGAAACGAACGGAGCAGCGAAATCCACGACCTTGGAAGGACGGTGTGTAAAACGTATAAAGCAATCCGCTTTCCGAAGCATATACACGCGAATCATAATCGTCTGTAAAAAAGTAACTGCCCTGAACGTCAGCAAACAGCCTGGCCCAAGGCAGTTGGGAGGATATCATTTGTGTAACCTGATATCCTATATTAGCAGCTCTGTCCTGAGAATGAAAATGATTATAATCTAAAGTTGTACGACTGCTTAACACATCTCCTAAAGAATAGTTCAAACGATAACGAAGTTGATGGTGAAAAATAGGAAGTGTTAGTGATCCTTTACTACCTGTCCAATCCCGTTCTTTGCGTTTATAGCGGTACTTCAGATACATGGATAGATAGCTGCGTGGAGTGAAAGTGGCTTGAAGCAATCCGTCTGTTCCGCGAGAGAGTTTATTTACTCTGTATTTTTTCCACGGAAAAGAAAATAAATCGAACGAGGCGAAAAATTTCCAATAGGCAAAAGGAGAAGTCTCCATGCCGATATAATATCCCTGTTCATTTTGTGTCGTACTTCCTTCACCGAAAGAATGGGCGAACATAGCCCAATAGTTATAAGAATAAAACCGGTGTATCAACATGATTTGAGTGTTTTGAACCGGTGAATATTGCAAACGGTTCAAAGATGCCCAACCTTGTTTTCCGATGGCCGTCTCTCCTTGAAAAGAAAAACGATGCCAGCGATAAGCATAATCAATCCCTAGATTATAGAAGTTGTTTCCATGAAGATTGTATTTCGAATAGCCTGTTAATTCCGGTTCGTATGGTCGGTTGAAAAGGTAGTAAATACCGGTGATACCCAGTCGGATACGGTTGTGTTGATAACTCACGTGTCCACCTGTTAATTGCATGGTGAATAGGTTCTTTTTATCCGCTTCTTTTTGACTTCGGTGCAGTCCGGTTTTATAGATAGAGGTGATTTCTCCGTCAGTGATTACTCCATCTAATGAACGGTGTGAATAGAAACCGGAAAGATCCCAATCTTTTGCTAAAGAAACAGTGGCAGCTACTCCTCGGAAATAGTTGTATTCGTCGGTAGAAGAATGTTTCTTTATCCCGCTACTACGGCTGTTGAAAGAAGAGGCGTAGATTGTTTTTCCCATCAGATAATCAGTGCTAATCACTAATCCTTGTCCGAAACTAAGCCGATAGTTACCAACAGCTAATGCTTTTAATCGTCCACAATTTTTTAATAACAGATAAAAGGAATAATAATCGTAGCCGTAGCGATTGTGTAAAGCTCCAAAAGGTTCTCCGGCATCTTTTTCAGCAACGACTCCTGCATAGAGTCGGTCACTGTATCGGAAACTGTATTTCACAGAGTTATAAACAGAAGGTCCTAAATAGGTATGTTCATAACCTTTTCGCCTATAAAATGGTATATCAAAGCGAGTTAACAGCTCATTCTTTCCATACTTTGCTGCGCTTTTCAACAGACTTTTCCACCGAAAAGCAGGTTCATTGTTAATAGCTTTTATACAGACAAAAGGTAGTAAATACTGGATTGTTTGCCTATCTATCTCTTCTACCAGTTGAAGTTCATAGATGGTTTTCATCTGTCCGTGTATATAGATGTAGGCCAGCAGATGTTCAATCTGAATATCACTAAGGAAAGGAAACTGTTCGAGTTGTTCACGGGTAGCAACATTCAAATTAACTGGTTCCTGCATACGATTGGAAAGTTCTTCCAATTCATTTTCCCAATTAGGAGTATTAACAGAGTTATCAGTTCCGTTATTAACAGATAAATCTTCAAGAACATCTTCTAAAAGACTTTCGGAAGGGTTTTGAGCACTACAAGCAGGAATTATTAACAGGCTGTTTATAATACTTATCAACCGTAAAAGTTGAATAGTTTTCATCAATAAAATGGTTTATTCTTCCTGCTTTTTAACAGATAAGGCCGCAAAGATACTTTAAATAGGTTAACATCGAAGAGAAATGTCTGAATAATAAAATTTTAATTCTATTTTTGTATCGTGAAAAGAAGGCTTAACATAGTAGTAATGACGCTGTTTGCTATTGTTTGTTGTTCGTTGCGCCTGCAAGCTCAAGATAAACAAAGCATCAATGGATATTTGGTTCCGATGTGTATCTACAATGGAGATACCATTCCATGTGTCCAGTTAAGAACTGTGTATATTTTCCGTCCGTTGAAATTCAAAAATGAAAAGGAACGTCAGGAATATTACCGACTGATTCGCAATGTGAAAAAGGTATATCCTATCTCCAGAGAAATTAACCAGGCCATCATTGAAACTTACGAATATCTTCAGACTTTGCCCAATGAGAAAGCCCGCCAAAAACATATCAAACGGGTTGAAAAAGGATTGAAAGATCAATATACTCCCCGAATGAAAAAACTATCGTTTGCACAGGGGAAACTGTTGATTAAATTAATAGACCGCCAAAGCAATTCTACCAGTTATGAACTGGTAAAAGCATTTATGGGACCTTTCAAAGCGGGATTCTATCAGACTTTTGCTGCATTGTTCGGAGCCAGTTTAAAAAAAGAATATGATCCGCAAGGTGAAGACAAACTAACGGAACGTGTAGTGTTGATGGTGGAGAACGGACAGATCTAAAATCAATCAGCTTATAAGTTTATCAACTTTATAAACTAATTGATCACTACTCAACCATACTAGTTATCATTTCAAGAATTAATAAGCTTCCTGCAAGGTATTAATTTCCGGTTTCTCAGAAGTTAATACTTGAGTTCCCAGTTATTAATACGTATCATATAGGCTGTTAATACCTGACAACTCAAGTATTAACAGCCTGAAAACGAACTATCAACAACTATAATAATAACTACCCAACACCCATAGAATCAACATGGATCCATATAGTTATAAACAGAACATAGTTATTGATTATAAATGAATTAACTAAGCTATTAACTCGTTATAAACAACTTATTAACCAATCCTGTATTATGACTATTAGTGTAACTTTTTGAACAAATCCCAAATCACAATACCGGTAGTTACGGAAACATTCAACGAATGTTTTGTACCATATTGAGGAATCTCTATACAGCCATCCGAATGGTTAATAACCTCCTGCTGTACCCCTTTCACTTCGTTTCCCATAACGATAGCGTACTTCTTGGTTTTATCCAGCTGGAGTTCATCAAGCATGATGCTTCCTTCCGCCTGTTCTACAGAATAAACGATATACCCTTCGTTTTTGAGGTTATCAACAACATCAACAGCGTTATTAACATACTTCCAGTCGACAGTGAACTCTGCACCCAGCGCAGTCTTATGCATTTCAGGGTGCGGTGGGGTAGCTGTTATACCACACAGATAGATACATTCAATACGGAAAGCATCCGAAGTACGGAACACAGAACCTATATTGTGCAAACTACGAATATCGTCCAGCACTACCACCAAAGGCAGTTTTTCAACCTGTTTAAACTCTTCGGCACTAATACGGTTCAGCTCTGTTATTTTCAGTTTACGCATACGTCTTTTCTTTTATTATGTTCTTGTCCACAAAGGTAATTCTTTTCAGTTAACAAGGTGTTGATAACGGTTTAAAACCTGTCAAAACTATCGGCAAAGATTTTGAAAAATAATTCTTGCATTATTCAAAAGAAGGTATAAGAGGTCTTCGTTATGAACATTCCAAAAAACTAACCCAAAACTTTCTACACAGACATAAACATATTTTTCAGCACTTATCTACCTGTTTATATCCATAAAGTTTTTAACTTTGCACTTTATCAACAGGGAGTTAATAGCAAACTTCCATTTGACGGCATTTAACGATGCTTTCATTGATAATGAAGCGAGTAGGATAGGATATCTTGTCCTTTACATCAGTTCATAACCGACTCATAAAGCAGAAGTATGGACTAATAACTTATCCGGCAAGAAAAATCGTATTTATTTGCTAACATTATTAACAGGCTATCATTACTAACAAAGGATTTTTTTTAAAAGGAAAGAAATAAGAATATTATTATGAATGAACTCATAAAGGCTATTAACGAGCTAAAGAAAGAAAAGAATGCAATCATTCTGGGCCACTACTACCAGAAGGGTGAGATACAGGATATCGCTGATTACGTTGGCGACAGTTTGGCATTGGCTCAATGGGCTGCCAAGACGGAAGCGGACATTATTGTGATGTGTGGCGTTCACTTTATGGGGGAAACGGCAAAAGTGCTTTGTCCGGACAAGAAAGTGCTGGTGCCCGACATGGCGGCAGGTTGTTCGTTGGCGGACAGTTGTCCGGCAGATCAGTTTGCACAGTTTGTCAAAGAGCACCCGGGATACACCGTTATTTCGTACGTCAACACGACAGCTGCCGTGAAAGCAGTGACAGATGTGGTGGTGACTTCCACCAATGCGAAGCAAATCGTGGAAAGCTTCCCCAAAGATGAGAAAATAATCTTTGGTCCGGATAGGAATTTGGGTAATTATATCAACTCTGTTACGAACAGGAATATGTTGCTTTGGGACGGAGCCTGTCACGTGCATGAACAGTTCTCTGTTGAAAAGATTGTGGAATTGAAAGCGCAGCATCCGGAAGCGTTGGTCTTGGCACATCCCGAATGTAAGAGTACGGTTTTGAAATTGGCTGATGTGGTAGGATCTACAGCTGCTTTGTTGAAGTATGCCGTGAACCATCCGGAAAACACGTATATTGTGGCTACCGAATCGGGTATCTTGCATGAGATGCAGAAGAAGTGTCCGCAGACAACGTTTATCCCTGCTCCTCCGAACGATAGTACGTGCGGATGTAACGAGTGTAGCTTCATGCGGTTAAATACGTTAGAGAAGCTCTATGAGTGTCTGAAGAATGAAGCACCGGAAATAACGGTAGATCCGGAGGTGGCTAAGAAGGCAGTGAAGCCGATTCAGCGGATGTTGGAGATTTCGGCTGAACTGGGATTATAAAGAAATTTGGTTTCTATTATTGTTCTTGAATGAATAACAGTTAGAAACTATCTTAAAATAATTCAATTCTTTAAAGATAAAAAAATCCTCCCAGTTTATTAACCGAGAGGATTTTTTATTGTTGATTATTGAATCAATTATTTTTTATTTGGATTCTTCCGAGCTTTGAAGCATCTGGAACAACTTATCCAGTTTCGGAGCCATGATAATCTCCGTACGGCGATTCTTGCTTCTTCCTTCTATTGTTTCGTTATCATCAACAGGCATATATTCACCGCGGCCGCTAGGCTGAATCTGCAAAGGATTTACATTGTAATTCTTGATGAGGATACGAACTACGGAAGTCGCGCGGATCACACTCAAATCCCAGTTATCCTTGAATTGTACAGTATTGATCGGTTTGTTGTCCGTATGTCCTTCGATAAATACGTCGATGTCCGTCTGTTTGTTCAGTACTTCGGCTAGTTTGCCGAGAGCTTCCTCTCCACGTTTATCCAGGCGGGCACTTCCTGACTGGAATAATAATTTGTCGGACATCGCTACATATACTTTTCCGTCTTTCTCGCGGACGGTCAGCTCGTCAGTACTAAAACCAAGTAATGCGTCTTTTACATTACTCAAGAGGTTTTGTACCTTATCATTCTGCGCCTTAATCATGTCCTGCAATTCATTGATCGTGCGTTCTCTTTCGTTCAGCTCATTTTTCTTTTGGCTCAACAGCGCATTCAGTTTTTCCTGTTCAGTCATGTTGACATTCAACATACTCTGATACTGGCGGATACTGTTCCCCATCTTGGTCGTATCACGCAAGAGGTTTTTGACTTGTGCTGATAGCTGGTTACCAACTTCGCGGGAGTTATTCAACAACCCTTGCAGACTGTCTTTGCTTGCGGTGGCTGCCATCTCTGCAAGCATGAACTTCTTTTTTGTTACACACGAAGTACACAATAGGAGCGTAAGTAAAGTAAATAAAGTAATTTTCTTCATTGTGTTTTATATTTTAAGTGGGTATGTATAATCAGCTTTGCAGAAACTCACAAAGTTTCTGTACAGCCAGTGCACGATGGCTGATTTGGTTCTTGATATCATTTCCCAATTCGGCAAAAGTCCGGTCGTAACCTTCAGGCATGAATACAGGATCGTAGCCAAATCCGGAATCACCACGTTTTTCTTTGATTATTTCGCCTTTTATCACTCCTTCAAAGAGATACTCCTTTCCGTCCAGTATCAACGAAATAGCGGTGCGGAATTGTGCTTTACGGTTTTCCTTTCCATCCAGTTCGTGAAGAAGTTTGAGCATATTAGCCTGGGCGTCGTGTCCTTCACCCCCTGCATAGCGGGCGGAATAGACTCCGGGAGCGCCGTTCAAGGCTTCCACTTCCAATCCCGTATCATCGGCAAAACAATCCAGATGATAGTTTTTAAAAATATAGGAAGATTTTAATAACGCATTTCCTTCCAGTGTTTCAGCAGTTTCGGGAATATCCGTTTGGCAACCGATATCATTGAGACTTAGCAATTCTACTTTATCTCCCAGGATAGCGGCTACTTCTTCTAGTTTATGAGCATTATTGGTAGCAAATACAAGTTTGCGTTTCATCATCTTATTTTTTGTTTTAACAGGGTTGTTCACTACTTATCAACCGGTTATTATTTCACTTTCAGCTTATCGAATCCTTCGCCATACACACCGATAACGGAACTTTGAGAGATAAAAGCATTCGGATCAATGCGTTTTACCAAACGGAAAATTTCGAGTGACTGACGTTTCTTGGCAAGTACTACCAACACTTTCACATTGGTTTTACTGTACCATCCCGTACCGTCAAGTACCGTTACTCCCCGGTCAGCGTCTTTAATGATACGGTCGGCTATTTCATCATATTTCTTGGAGAAGATGAAGAATTGAACCGATTGACGGGCACTGTTGATAATCCAGTCGAGCACAACACCAATGATAAATAAGGTGACAAAGCCGAAAATAACCCGGCGCCAATCATGAAATATAAAGTAACAGGAACCGATAATGAATACATCACAGATCATAATCATTCGTCCGAGTGATACATCTCTGTATTTATTAACAACAGCAGCGATAATATCTGTTCCACCCGTACTTCCGTTGTAGTTGAAAGTGATGCCCAGACCTACACCACACATGGCTGCACCGATAATACAAGCCATAAAGTCCTGTCCTGTACCAAGCAACAGAGGCTTACCGTCTGGCGTCATATCCGGCGCTTCTATATAATTGTTCACCACCAACTGGAATAACCAAAGCAGGAAAGTCAGCGTAAAAATAGCATAAGTCGTTTTTATACTGAATTTCGGACCCAATATCCGAATGGCAAAGGTCATCAGAACTGCATTGATAATGAAGTATGACCATTGGATTGGGAATCCTGTTGCATAATAGATAATAGCCCCGATACCGGTAGTTCCTCCGGTAGTTATCTGATAAGGTAACAGGAATGCAGCCCATCCCAAAGAATAGCTTATCAATCCGAGAGTGATGTAGATATAATCTTTCACTTCTCTCATTATTTCCGCTTTTGTCAGTTTATGCATGGATTTTAAGTTCAAGTATTAAGTAATAAGTATTAAGTATTATCCGTAGTCGTTTTCCAAATATATCCGCCAGGTTAATACTTAATACTTATTACTTAATACTTATTGTTTTATACTTAATACTTTAAATTACAACGTTTACAATCTTTTTCGGAACGACGATGATCTTTTTCGGAGTCTTGCCATCAATCCACTTCTGTGAACGTTCGTCTGCCAATACTGCGGCTTGGATAGCGTCCGAAGCTTCATCTGCTGCAAATTCCATATTGAAACGTGCCTTTCCGTTGAAAGAGATGGTATAGTTGATAGTATCTTCTTTCAGATATTCTTCGTTGTATACAGGCCATTGGGCGTCGCATACGGAAGTTTCGTGTCCCAATACATCCCACAACTCTTCGCAGACATGCGGAGCGAAAGGAGCGAGAGTGATAACGAGCTGTTCCAGAATCTCTTTTTTGCTACATTTCAGGTTGAAGAGTTCGTTTACGCAAATCATGAATGCGCTGATAGATGTATTGTAAGAGAACTGTTCAATATCACCAGTCACCTTCTTGATTAATTTATGAAGGCTCTTCAATTCTTCTTTTGTTGCAGGTTCGTCTGTCACCAGATATTCGTCCGTACGGCTGTAGAACAACGACCAGAATTTACGGATAAAACGGTGTACACCGTCGATTCCGTTTGTATCCCACGGTTTAGACTGTTCTACCGGGCCGAGGAACATTTCGTACATACGAAGTGTATCTGCACCGTATTTCTCAACAATCATATCCGGATTGACTACATTGAACATAGATTTACTCATCTTTTCAACTGCCCATCCGCAGACATATTTTCCGTCTTCGAGGATAAATTCGGCTGTTTTATATTCAGGACGCCATGCTTTGAATGCTTCCAAATCCAAAATATCATTAGATACGATATTTACGTCTACGTGAATAGGGGTAACTTCGTACTGATCTTTCAGGTTCAGTGAAACGAAAGTATTGGTGTCTTTGATACGATATACAAAGTTACTGCGACCTTGAATCATTCCTTGGTTTACTAACTTTTGGAATGGCTCTTCCATTACAGACACACCCATGTCATACAAGAATTTATTCCAAAAACGAGAATAAATCAAGTGGCCTGTTGCATGTTCGGTACCACCTACATATAGGTCTACATTTTTCCAGTACTGGTCAATTTTCGGATCAACTAATGCCTGATGATTATGCGGGTCCATGTAGCGGAGATAATAAGCCGAAGAACCGGCGAATCCCGGCATGGTGTTCAGTTCCAGCGGGAAGACGGTTACATGGTCAATCTTCTCATTTTCTACGACACATTTGTTTACTGTATCCCAAGCCCATTTAGTTGCGTGTCCTAATGGAGGCTCACCTGTTTCGGTAGGCAGGAATTTAGCGACTTCCGGAAGTTCCAGCGGCAGGCTGGCTTCGTCAATCATATAGGGCATTCCGTCTTTGTAGTAAACAGGGAACGGCTCACCCCAGTAACGTTGGCGAGAGAAAATAGCGTCACGCAGACGGTAGTTCACTTTCACACGGCCCAGATTGTGCTCTTTTACATATTTCTTGGTTGTTTCTATCGCTTCTTTGATGGTCAGTCCGTTCAATGAAAGATCACAGTAAGGAGTGACATCAAGACGCGGAGAGTTGCAAACAATACCTTCTTTTGCATCGAAACTTTCTTCGCTAACATCACAACCTTCTACCAACGGACGGATTTCCAATCCGAAATGTTTGGCAAATGCATAGTCGCGGCTATCATGAGCAGGTACAGCCATAATAGCTCCTGTTCCGTATCCGGCCAGTACGTAATCGCTGATCCATACAGGCACTGCTTCACCTGTGAACGGATTGATAGCATACGAACCACTGAACACACCGGTAACACTACGGTCGGCAATACGTTCGCGTTCCGTACGTTTTTTGGTACGATCGAGGTAGGCGTCTACTTCTGCTTTTTGTTCAGGAGTCGTTAACTGTGCCACCAATTCACTTTCCGGAGCCAATACCATAAAGGTAACACCGAACATGGTATCTGCACGAGTGGTGAAAATAGTGAATTCGAGGTCACTGTCTTTTACTTTGAATTGCACTTCAGCACCTTCCGAACGTCCGATCCAGTTTCTTTGGGTTTCTTTCAGAGAATCTGTCCATTCGATTGTGTCCAATCCGTCGAGCAAACGTTGTGCATACGCAGATACACGCAAACACCATTGGCGCATTTTCTTCTGGATAACAGGAAAACCGCCACGTTCGCTGACTCCGTCTACTACCTCGTCGTTAGCCAGTACAGTTCCTAATTCGGCACACCAGTTTACCATTGTTTCACCCAGATAAGCGATACGATAGTTCATCAGGATTTCCTGCTTTTCTTTTTCGCTTTTGGCGTTCCACTCTTCGGCAGTAAAGCTGATATCTTCGCTGCAAGCGGCATTGAGTCCTTCGTTTCCGTAGATGGCGAAGGCTTTTTCCAGTTCTTCGATAGGACGGGCTTCCTGTTCTTCGTTACAATAATAGCTGTTGAACATTTTTTGGAAGGCCCATTGGGTCCAATGATAATATTCCGGGTCGCAAGTACGGATTTCACGGTTCCAGTCGAAAGAGAAACCTATTTTGTCCAACTGCTCGCGGTAGCGGTCGATATTGTTGACGGTAGTGATAGCAGGATGCTGTCCGGTCTGGATAGCATATTGTTCTGCCGGCAAACCGTAAGCGTCATATCCCATTGGGTTGAGTACATTGAAGCCCTGCAGTCGTTTGTAACGGGCGTAAATATCCGAAGCAATGTATCCCAGCGGATGACCTACGTGTAGACCAGCTCCTGATGGGTAAGGAAACATGTTTAGTACATAAAATTTTTGCTTCGAATCATCTTCCGTAACTTGGTAGGTTTTCTCTTCTACCCACCTTTTCTGCCACTTCTTTTCAATTTCTCTGAAATTGTACTCCATAGTGATAAAGTTTTTATTTATAGTGATTTATACTGTTATTTCTAATTCGAGGCACAAATTTACGTGTTTATTTTCAGATAACCACGCTTTCCCTATTGACTTTCTTCTTTTTATTTTGTATATTTGAGGTCAATAATAATAAAGAAATAACAATGAAATATATAAATTTTATTACATAAAGTTCAATAGGTTAATATGCGAATTGCATAACGAGGATAACGAATGGGCAAGAAACTGTGAAGGTTCTTGCCCATTTTTGTTGCAATAATTCTATTTCAGGTATTGAAAGTGTCAAAAAAGAGTTTATAATAAACTTGGATACCGTTTATAATAAACCTCTTCGTTATTTATTAAAAACTTGAATAGAGTTTATTCGATTTCGAGGTTTTCGTGTAAAGAAGAAAGAATGATTGCAATGAATAACCGGCATCTTCTTTTCTTCTTTAGTAAATAATTTATACAATATACTGAATGAGTGTGTTGATTATATTATTTTACAATATATCATTGTTTTGCTCGGTAATCGATCATTCAACGTAAAAAGCTCCTGCTGTCTGTTCAATCAGTTCGGACTTATGAGTCAGTTCCGGATTGAATAGAAACCATCATTGAGTCAAAAAAAATGCAGAAATCGTCTGTCATATCATATAATTCTGTAATTTTGTTGTGCAAGCCCTGTAAAACTAAAACAGCATTTCCAAGTTAATCTTTTAATACTAAAAAATACATATAAGTATGAAAATGAATCTTCATTGTTTTGCGAATCTTATCCCGATAATGATTCTCGCGTATTCTATGTTTCTATCCAAGTCATTTTATGAGTTTAACATTTTCTTAACATCGGTAAATTTAGCATTGTAAAACATGTATGTTTTTGGGTCGTAATAGACCTTCTTTCGCACAAGAGCCACAATAATCCTGATGAGTTTGTTCTTGACATTGTTTAAAGCCACTTGTGGCTTTTTACCACGCCCAATCAGTCGGTTATAATACTCTCTTATCTCTGGATTGAATTTTTTTGCACAATGAGCAGCCTGTCCCAGCAAGGATTTTATGAGCTTGTTGGCGAAATGGCTTGTTTTAGCCGGCGAGTGGATACTTGTGCCTGAATCTTTTCCAAACGGGGCAACACCATAATAACAGGCTATTTTGCGTGCGTCCAGGTCAAAACGTCTGAAGTTGTTGGTGAAGATAAGCAAACAGGCTCCGTTTTGACGTGCAACGCCTTTTATCGAAGTGATGATAGCATAGTTCTCCTTAAGTTCGGCATCACTTTCTATGATGCGGTCTATCATCAGGTCGCATTCCTTGATGGCATTATCAATCTCAGACATTAAATGCTTGCTTTTGCGCTTGATAAAACTGATAGCCTTCGAGGGTTCGGCGGCTTCCTTGTCTTGCTTTCTAACATCCATGGCAATATGTTGCTGTACCAATTTATGCCGGTAAAGAAACACCTCACGAAGTTGTGACAGCGATTCGCTAAGCGGCTCAAACAGGACTGCCTTGTCTTGATGTCTCCAGGCGTACTCTGCGATCATGGATGAGTCGGTCTTGTCACTCTTGACACGTTGGATTCCGCTACTATGCTTGATGGAATAGGCATTCTCAATCCATATGTCAAGGCCTTTGCCATACAGCCATTTGCTCAGTCCCAGACTACATGATCCGGTGTCCTCGCCACAGAATAACCACTCGTTCTCCACGGACTTGTCCGCATTCGTTTTGACCCATTTGAAGAACTGTCGATAGCCCTTTTTGTCGTTTGTGAACGTGCCGTATTCCCGATTACCAAACTCTTTGAGTCCACAAGCCTCGATGATGGCTGCATCGAATTTCTCTTTGGCAAAATCTATGCCGATAAATAGTTTCTTCATATCTTTACATATCTTTTTTTCAAGACTGATAAAAAGCTGTTTTTTACTCTAAACTCTAAATAGGCTCGTAGCCTTAATATTCTATCGGAGTTTTGCAGCTTGGCGGGGAGAGACCGTAACGCGGGATAGTCTCAAAGGACTTGCTTTTTTCTGGATTCCTCTCCCTGCCTGTCAGTCTTCTTCTTCATACAACAAAGATATTAAGACTGACATTGCTTCAATAAGTTCTCGGAACAAATTTATCTGCCACGCTTGGTATTATTAAGATAAATTTTCCACTCTCTTATCTTGCGACTGCAAACTTAGAGCTTTTCTCGAATAGCGGACTGATAAACGCAACCGAAGTCGGAAAACGTACTGACGCATTGGAAGCATCAGCCTGGAACGAATCCAAATGGATTTCCGCAGTAGACGCCCCTGTAGTGAAAGGACATAACGACGGTCGCGCAGCCGATGGCGCAAGTTGGTTCGTGTCTACCGTGAAAAACGAACAGAAAATTGTCTCTGCCAAGTGGATGACCGCTGGACTGGGAGTTTACGAGTTGTATGTGAATGGGAAACCCGTAGGCGGGGAATTTCTGAAACCGGGCTTCACACACTATGCCAAGACCAAACGTTCTTTCACCTATGATATTACAGACATCATCCGTACTAAGCCAAACGCCGAGAACATGCTTTCCGTACAGGTGACGCCAGGATGGTGGGGTGACAAAATCATAACTCCCGGAGGATATGACGGCATGATAGGCAAGAAATGTGCCTTCTGTGGTGTACTGGAACTAACTTTTTCTGACGGAACCAAAAAGCGTTACGGTACTGACCTTAAAAACTGGAAAGCCGGAATTGCCGGCCCGGTGAAACATGCCAGTATCTTTGACGGAGAAGAGTACGATGCACGCGAACCGATGGGCTACGAATGTGTGGACAAACTTTCCACCCCCGAAGAGAATACAGAATTCTCCGGCGACATCCTGCCTTCGGACGGAGCGGAAGTCTATCTGCGTACAGATCTCGCCCTTGCTCCTGTCAAAGCATACGTTTGGAAGAATGTAGAAGGAGCAAAGGAGAATGAGTTCGGTAAGGTAATTATCGCCCGTGAGTTCGCATCGGGTACGGAAATGACCGTAAGTCCGGGAGAGACGTTAGTGGTGGACTTCGGACAAAATTGTGCCGGCGTACCCTCTTTCGTATTCAAAGCCGCCGAGGGAACGGTGCTGACCTGCCTCCCTGCAGAGCTGCTCAATGACGGCAACGGTGCCAAGATTCGTGGGATGGACGGTCCGGAAGGAAGCTGTCATCGCGAAAACCTGCGCATCCCCCACACCGGTATCCGTCTGGATTACACCTTTGCTGGCGGAGATAACTATGTGGCCTATTATCCTCACTGCACCTTCTTCGGTTACCGCTATGTCTCCATAACTGCCACCGGGAATGTTGCCATCAAGTCGTTGAAGTCCATCCCCGTTACTTCCATCGCAAAGGAACTGGAGACCGGCACTATCACCACAGGCAACGACCTTGTGAACAAGCTCATCTCCAACACTTATTGGGGACAGCTATCCAACTACCTGTCCATACCCACCGACTGTCCGCAACGCGACGAGCGCCTGGGCTGGACAGCAGACACACAAGTGTTTGCAGAAACCGGTACGTTCTTTGCTAACACCATGAAGTTTTTCCATAAGTGGATGCGTGACATGCGCGACACTCAAAACAGTTTGGGCGGATTCCCCGGAGTGGCTCCCTTGGCACAATACGGTGATGAGAAAATGCGTTTGGGTTGGGCTGATGCCGGAATCATTGTGCCCTGGACGGTATGGAAGCAATTCGGTGACACGCAAATTATTGAGGAGAGCTGGAACGCCATGGACCTGTTTATGAATCACATCAACGACACCAAGTATAACCACGAGACTCTCTGCGGTGAGAACGGCAACTACCAATGGGCCGACTGGTTGAGCTACGAACCACTGGAAAGTTGTAGCGGACTGGCTTTCTCTCCCCAAGGTCCGCTTCCTGATGCCGTCAGCTATTGGAACTATTTGAGCGCTTCCTACTGGGTAATAGATGCTTTCATGATGCGAGATATGGCTGCCGCCACCGGTCGCGATGCTGCCAAGTACCAGCAAATGGCTGATTCGGCAAAGGCATACATCAAAGAGAACTTCCTCAACGAAGACGGCACTTTCAAAACCGCCATCCTCAACACCATGCAAACTCCTGCCTTGTTTGCCCTAAAGAACCAGCTTTTGGAAGGCGAAGCCAAAGCGAAGATGATAGACCGTCTGCGTGAAAACTTCGCACAGCACGATCTTTGCTTGCAGACTGGGTTCTTGGGCACATCCATTCTCATGGCTACCCTCACGGAGAATGGCATGGAAGACATTGCCTATGAACTACTCTTTCAACGTAAGAACCCAAGCTGGCTGTATTCTGTGGACAATGGAGCCACCACCATCTGGGAACGGTGGAACAGCTATATGATAGACAAAGGAATGGGACCGCGCGGCATGAATAGCTTCAATCATTATGCCTACGGATGCGTATGTGAATGGATTTGGGAAACCGTTGCCGGCATCGCAGCCGATCCTGCCACCCCCGGCTTCAAACATATCATTATGAAGCCCATTCCAGACAAGCGGTTAGGACACGTGACTGCCGAATACCATTCTGCCTCCGGACTCATCAAGAGCGCCTGGAAATATGAGGGTGACACCTGGATTTGGGAATTCACCATTCCTAAGGGTGTTACCGCTACCGTAACCCTTCCCGGAGAGATGAAGTCAAAGGAGTATGGAAGTGGAACTTACAAGGTGACCAAATAGTTCTTCATGTAAGAATTTGATAGTAAGGAGATGTATCGAAACTCTCTTTTAACGTGATTACCCTCATTACAGCTATTTGTGATGAGGGTAATTCTTCATTTTTACAATATATGGTTATATCTTGTCTTTCTCTTCTTTTTCTATCATCTCGTCGTAATATGTTATGCGTGCAGCACATTCTCGGATAGTCACTTCGCGCAGTACCTCTGTTCGTGCCAGCATATACTCGTATTCCTCTTTGTTGACGGTGAACAGCCGGTTGTATCGCGCTTCGATATATGCCCTGCATAATTTATCAAATGCTTTATTATCTTCGAAAGTATTGGTAGGAAACACATTAGCAAATCCTCGTGAACAGCTTCTGACCATCGCTCCCAGTACTTTTAATTCATGAGATTTAGGGCGAATTCCGTTATACACAAGCGTAAATGATTTGTAGAAGCGCTCGCAGGCTTGATGTAATAAGAAAGAACCTAATTTATAGTCTCCATCTTCATAGGCTAGTTCGCCATGTCTTAAGAATCCTTCTGCTAAAGGAAAACATTCTTCATATTCTTCCTCTGCATATTGCTTAATCTCCCGATACGGCAACTTTTCAGGTTTGCCAATATGAAACGTACCATTGTCATACAACAGAATTCCGTCTTTTATAATTTCATAAAAGAAATAATGCTTCCTTCTTATAGCTCTATTAATGGTCACTGGAGTTTCTACAATAATATTAGGCGGTGCCGGATGCCGCTTTCCTTCCATTCTTGTATCATATTTAGGAACGATCACCTCGCGCGCATGCCTCTCTGCTTTATTTGCGTCTCTCGTATCACATATCACCAGAATATCCAAATCACTTTGGTAGTAAGTAGTTACTCCACGTTCGTCGTATGTTTCATCCCAGATGACATATTTTCCCCGCGCATAACTTCCATACAAGATAATCATACGCACATTCGTAAGATTCGACAATATCAGCTCTTGCAACACCGCCAACTCTTCTTGCGTGCGTTTGGGCAAACGTTTTATTG
This sequence comes from Bacteroides sp. 3_1_13, assembly GCF_001185845.1. NCBI lineage: Bacteria > Pseudomonadati > Bacteroidota > Bacteroidia > Bacteroidales > Bacteroidaceae > Bacteroides > Bacteroides sp. 3_1_13. The sequence goes on along the minus strand of NZ_KQ236955.1, from coordinate 913,789 downwards.
ATCTTTTCATATTGTTAGCCTATCTGTTAAACCTCTTCGCATATCGGCATATCCATTCCTTTGTATACCACCACAATCTTATGAAGCTGTGTAGTGCCGACTGCTCTCTTCACCGTATCAGTGTCAGCATAGCGATTGGCTTGGTCAATAGCTTCCAGTCGTAGTTCTTCCACGCGGCTTTCGGGATCTTTATACTTGGCATACTTCAGTTCTACAATGTAGCTGTGCTTCATGTCTGAATAGATATCCAGTAGCGGACAGAGGAAAATGTCGACATAGCCTGCCTGTGTGTCCTGTTCGGAAATAGGACGGTAGAAACGGTTTTGTGCCGTCATGGCAAGCGTAAAGCCGTGGACAAAAAATTCACCTTTCTGCTTGTCGCGCTGGGAGGTGTAGCGTTTCAGGCAGTCGGCAATATAACCGAAATAGGCTTTCCAGTCGCCATCGTAGGCAAGAGCACTGGCAAGTTCGTTCTTTTCGTAACTACTGAAATTGAGTTCGGCTTCGTTATAGGTACTTAGCAGATAAGTGTAGATTTGTTCGCGGACTACCTGATTAGGGATGGTGAGTTTGGTCTTTCCTTTATACGTGCCGCTAATGGTGAGCATACCGAAATAGTAGAGCAGGCTCACAAAGTTGTCGGGGTTGGTGATATTGACGGCAGGAAAACCTTTTTTCAGTTCTCCGGTGACGTAGCCTTCGCTCACCAATGTTTGTATGATGGAGGCATCATGAGCAAACTCTTTGTCCTTCCGGATGAGCATACGTAATTTTTCGTAGTCGATACGGATATTGTCTTCTACCATATCCCGGGGGGCTTTGCCTCGTTGAATATAATTCTTGACGAAGTAGAGTACCATGTTGGAGTTGTACATAGTGGTTTCACCGTAACATTCTTCTGCAAAGCAGTAGTTGTCATACCAAGGTTTCATTATTTCTATCAATTCGTCCACACTGTGGTTGAATGGACTGGTGGTGGAATAATAAGTGAGCATTTGGCGCACTTCTTCTTCCGTGAAACCTATCATCTCGTTGAATTCCGGTGTGAGTGAGTAGTTGGTTCCGATATTGAAACCACTTGTGAGGTCGTCCATTGTCACGGGGCTTACGCCGGTAATGAAACAACGCTCGATGCTGGAATAGGTTCCGGCTTTGATTTTATTGAAGAAGGCGCGCAGATAACCTTCGCCATGTGTTTCGTCCGTATAGCGATGCAGGCTTTCTATATCCGAGAGGATGGCATTGGTGAAATGGTCGTATTCGTCAATAAAGAGGTAAATACGTTGGTTGGTCTTATTACATTCTGTGAACAGGTATTCAAATTGTTCGACAGCTCCTTCTTTTTTGTCGAGTTCTTCCTTGATGCCTTTGGGGAGATAGTCGGCGTAAATGTCACAGAAATAGTCGAACATTGTTTGGCAATGCGCGTCCAGTCCTTTGCGGTAGTTGTGCAGTTCGCCTACTATTCCGGAGAAGTTGAGGTATAGTACCAGATAGCTGTTTCGATCGCGCGTAGGGTGCTTTCCGATGTAAAGGTCGCCAAACAGGGCATCGAACTTATCCTTGGCAAGTATATCATAATAGTGCTGCAACATATTTACTGTGAGGCTTTTGCCGAAACGGCGCGGACGAATAAAGAAGAAAAACTTGTCCGCCTCTTCTATCATGGGTATAAACCGGGTTTTGTCTACATAATAACAGTCGTCGCGGCGGATTACTGCAAAGTTCATCATGCCGTATGGGATACGTTTCCTGTCCGGTGCTATATATTTTTCCATAACTTATACCTTATTTTAGGAACTTTCTTTGAACATAAACAAAGGTACGGGCTTTTTGTTACTTCTCCAAACAAACATTCCATAACTTCTCGCTATCTTTGCACTCTATTAAACAAACATCACCACCATTATGGAATTGAAGCATGGATATTACCATCTGATTGCGATACTTGTAGTTGCTATCTGGGGATTGACTTTCATATCAACCAAAGTATTGATTAATCACGGACTGACCCCACAGGAGATATTCTTTTATCGTTTTTTCATTGCTTATCTGGGTATTTGGGTGATTTCTCCCAAACGTCTGTTTGCGGGTAATTGGAAAGACGAACTTTGGTTGATGGCAGGAGGTTTCTTCGGTGGTTCACTCTATTTCTTTACAGAGAATACAGCTTTGGGGATCACACAAGCATCCAATGTCGCTTTCATCATTTGCACAGCTCCCCTGCTTACTACCATTCTTTCCCTTCTCTTTTATAAGAGTGAAAAAGCCACCAAAGGTTTGATTTATGGTTCCATATTAGCTTTAATCGGGGTGGGACTGGTGGTCTTTAACGGTAGTTTTGTACTCAAATTATCTCCGGTAGGGGATTTGCTCACTTTACTTGCCGCCCTGTCGTGGGCATTTTATAGTTTGGTGATAAAGAAAATGACAGGGCGTTACCCCACTGTATTTATCACCCGCAAAATATTCTTTTATGGAGTATTGACCATACTTCCCGCCTTTCTTCTTCATCCGCTGCAACCGGATTTCGATGTACTTTTAAAACCGGTTGTATTATCCAATCTCTTATTTCTGGCCGTCCTGGCATCCTTGGTTTGTTATGTCCTTTGGAATGTGGTATTGAAACAGTTGGGAACCGTTAGAGCCTCCAATTATATCTATCTCAATCCGTTGGTGACTATGGTAGCTTCGGTTATCATTCTCCACGAAAAAATCACGTGGATTACATTATTGGGAGCAGGTTGCATTATTTTTGGAGTCTATCAGGCAGAAAAGAAATAAATAGGTAAAAACACATAAGAAATAACAAATACAAGAATGACAAAAAGAAAAAAGAAACGCATCAGCGAAAAGATGCGGAGATACAATCTCAGCTTACAGCGTCCCCAAGAGGAATTCCGTCGGCGTGTGATAGAGTGGGAGAGAATGAGGAAAGAAAGGGAACCGGAAGAAAGGAGGAAAGAACGGCGGAGAAAATGGAAGAAATGGCTTGGATTAGCCGATTTTACTGAATATGACGGTCCGTTTCCCATTTTTATATGTGCAGTATTCTTTTTAGTGATTTTTTTAAGTGGAATAAGTTTATGTGTTTTAGGATTGTTCAAGGATCCATATAAAATTCAAATAATGCCCATCTTGCAAGGTCTACTTTTAACCATTTGGGGTGCGAGGGCTTTGATCATCTTTTATCCTATTCTAAAAGTAGTCATAATCGCTTTATTTAAAGATAGAAAAAAGTAGGGGTATTCTCAAAATAAAGAAATACGGCAATTGCTTCATTGCGAATTACATGGATTACTTTGATGGGGCAGCTTGTATTATAATTGGGTGTTTATCTGGCAGAAAAGAAATAAGAAAGAATTTTTTCTATATGCAAAGAAGAAATTCTTTCTTATTTCAGTTTGAATGACAGATCTGTTTTATATCTTATTTAGCGAGTAATTGGAGAATTTTATTACTAACATCGCTGTTTTCCTGAACACCACCAAAAAGCTTGGATTGTGGACCGTATGCAAACAGTGGAACCATGATTGGTGTATGTCCTTTAGATACAAACATTGCTTTCATTTTGCCTTCTTTTATGTTTCCGTCACGTAAAGCTAATGCTCCGGTTTCATGATCAGCTGAAATAATCACTAATGTATTTCCATCTTTTTCTGCAAATCTGATAGCAGCTTCTACCGCCTTGTCAAAGTCCAATACTTCACGGACAACTGCCGAATAATCATTGTTGTGCGCACTTTTATCTATTCGGGCACCTTCTACCATTAAGAAGAAACCGTTAGTACTCCTGCTCGAAAGATAGTCAATAGCCATTTGGGTGGTAGACGGAAGGAAATCTCCCCGGTTTTCGTTTACAGAAGCCGTTTTGCTCTTTGTGGGTAAATATCCTAGTTTTTTAGATTTCTTGATGGCTTTGTCATTCGGTTCTTCTATGATGGTAAACTCTTTTTTGATTTCCTTTTGAACGTTTGGTGCTTGTTTTTCAAATAGTTCATAACTACCGGCAGAAAAGAATGTCAGCTTACTGTTAGGAAGATCTGCCCATATTTCTTTAGACATTCCACGTTCCGGTTGGTGAGCAAAGAAAGCAGCAGGAGTAGCTCCGTCGAGATTGTCAGTGGTAACGATTCCTGAAATGTAGCCATAGCCGGATAACTTCTCCGGTAAGTTGGGAATAACTTGGTTATTTTCATCCATTCCGAGTGCTCCGTTTTTAGTTTTTTTTCCGGTTGAGTAAGCAGTTCCGGAAGCAGCTGAATCTGTTGTAAACTTGTTGGCGGATTGCGTTCTGACGAAACCGCATGTTTTTAAATTAGTGATAGTAAGCTGTCCTTGATTGGCATACATTCCTGAACAGATATGTGCCAGTCCCATGCCGTCACCTATCATTAAGATGACATTCTTCACCGGTTTGTCGGTAGCATCCATGTCAAATGAAGGAACATACGAACTTTGTGGATTTTCGTTCTTAAAATCTCCTTTGACGATTTCTTGTGCTGATAGATTATAGCAAAAGAATAAGGAGAAAATAAATAAATGAGCTTTAAATTTTACATTCATGGCTAATATGTTTTTAATTAGAAGTAAGTAATTCGGATATGTTGACTGTATCGTATGGCTTTTCTCCAAATGCGGCATAATATTCTAATTGCATCCTCTTGGCATTATCTTGTCGGAATACATGCCAGCATCTTTCGTTTACCGGAATCACAGGCTCGTGTAACATGACAAACTTGTAAGTTGCCTTCGAACCGGCTAGTGACTTTTCTAATTGTTGTAGCCCTTCCGGATTCCGATCCCATGGATCATAACACACAAATAATACATCATCAAGAGTAGTAGTGTAATTGGCTGACTGTAAGGATGGATGTCCTGCCAACCTTGCCATATTGGGTAAGTATACTTTTTCAAAAGCTTCTTTAGCCCCTGGCCCTGTGATATCATGATTACCTTTAGTCATAATGAAAGGTACTTTCAGATTCATTTTGTTGACAGCTTTAAAGGCACTGTTAGCCATCTGTATTGCTTTTTGTGGAGAACCGGCCAATCCTTCTGACAAGTCCCCCATTTGCAGAGCGGCTTTTATTGACGGCTGGTGTTTTTGAACTTGCCCGCTGATTATCCGGGAGAATTCCGGCCATGTATTTTTCGTGAATACTGAATATTCTTTGGTAACTTGGCGCAGATCATCCGGTTTGGTGGATAACCATTCCATATCGTGATCTTCCAATAAATCATAGTGTATATCTCCCAACAAGAGAAATGAAACTTCTTTTTCATTTTGCTCTTGGGAGTATGATTGCAGAGAAGTCAAAAGCGATAAAAGGACAAATAATATTTTATTCATATTCTGTTATTTATTCATTTCAAAAGAAGGGGGCACACTGTCTGCCGCCCAATTCTTATTGGGAGTGTTTCCCATTGTAAATTCCAGTTTGCCGCCATTCATCAGTTCTTTATGTTCGAACCAGGATTGGTTCCAATCTTTGCCATTTAATTTGGCTGATTGGATATATTTATTTGTCGGCGAATAGTTGTGCGCAATAACTTCGAATGATTTGCCGGCTCCTGTTTCAATAACTGCTCTTTCGAACATAGGAGTTCCGATGACATAAATAGGCAAACCAGGAGTAATAGGATAGAAACCTAGCATGGAAAAGACTACAAATGCTGACATTCCTCCGCCATCTTCGTCGCCCGGGAGTCCCATCAGGTCATTTCTAAACCATTCATCGAGCAATGTCCTTACTCTTTTTTGAGTTCTCCAGGGCTCTCCTATATAGTTGTACAGATAAGGAATGTGCATACTGGGTTCATTAGCCATTGAAAATTGACCTACATTACCCGTATGATCCGGTAATTGTGCATAAAATACATATTTGGCTTCGCCCAATGGGGTGTTATACATCGTTTCAAGATTATTTCTGAATGCTTCTTTCCCTCCCATCAGTTCAATTAAATCAGCAATATTATGGGGAACATCCCATCGGTATATCCAACCGTTATTCTCGCCGTATGCTTCACGAGCACCTAATCCGCCGGCAGTGGCATAATCAAAGGGTTCTATGAATTCGCCTTTTGCATTTTTGGGATGGAAGAATTTTGTTTCAGGATTGAAAATATTCCGATAGTTTTTACTCCCTTGTAGAAAGTAGTTATAGTCTTTCTCATACCCAAGTTGTTTGGCTATTTGTGCCAGGCACCATTCATCGTAAGACGTACCTAGAGTGACGGCTACCGGTTGACGTTTTTCAAATGGGTGTACTTCGTCAGCTGTTTCTTGTTCTCCCGGTGCCAATGCCGGTAAATATCCGTTTTCCCAATAGAATTTTGTGATTTCACCTCCCTTTATGCCTGACCACGGGGCTAACGTTTTTTCTGTAATACCAAGTTTGCAGGCTTCGTAAGCAGCTGATAAATCAAAGTTACGGATTCCTTTTATATATGAATCAATAACAGTGGCTACACCGTGATTGGAATTCATTCTACGGCTGTCTCCCGTAACTTCAGGAAATGTAGGCATCCAGTTATGTTCCATTTGCTGTGCCATTCTGATAAAAGACTGAATCATGTCAGCTTCCATTTGTGGTTCGATGATAACACGTAAGGGGTGGACTGCTCTATACGTGTCCCAAATCCAATCGTCGGTATAAAATGGGACAGAATCTTTGTGGATACTATTGTCGAAAGCACTGTAATAGCGGTTGTCTTCCGAAAGGCAAATCATCCGTTCGTAAGTCCGGTAGAGGGAAGTATAGAATATTGCTTTTGCATTTTCGTCTATTCCTTCCACTTTGATTTTACTTAATGTTTGATTCCAGATGTTTTTGGCAATGTTCATCTGGTTTTCTACATCATAATCTTTTATTTCCCGCTGTAGGTTGGCTTTTGCTTGCTTTTCATCAATGAAGGAAATGCCGTAGCGAACTTTGATTGTTTTTATATCTGTTGAATATAAGAGAGCGATACCCACGTTCTTGCCTTTTATGGCAGTGTGGCTGTGATTTATTTCTTCTTTGCTGACAGTCATCGTTTTTTCCGGCAGTGCGGAAGTCTCCATATAAACATATACTTTGGTTTGATGATCTATGTTCTGATAACCGGAAATGGTATTCTCCGTAGTTTTAAGCTCACCATTGGTGGTACTAAGTATTAAATATGGAGCATTGTTTTTCCGGAAACTTAGTTCATAGATTCCTGCCTGGTGGGAAGGAGCGAATTTAGTGGAAACCTCTTCTTCTTCAAAATAGGAAGAATAGGAATAGGGTTTTATCGCTTCATTATCATAACAATAGTAATATACCGGTTGTAATCCGCTCTCTGCTCCCTGATAGAAAGACAGGCTGAATGCAGACTTTCCCCGATGCGAGGTGACAATGACCGGTAAGCCTTTTATTTTATCAGAGGTGTAATCTGCTCTTTCCGGATAGATGCGGAGCATACTATTGGGAAGATGGACAGTTGGGTAAGTAGGAACTAACAAATGACTGATATTCCCCATATAGGGATTTACATAGTCAACCGGAGTTAACACTACCTCTTGCTTGTTGCTGCATCCATTGACGATTAAAATCATTAACAGTACTAACGGAATGAATTTTCTCTTGTACATAAACAGATTTTTTTATTTTTCGATGGTTTTAATTAGATTTGCTGTAAATATAGGATGGTTTGATTAATGAAAACTTAATGTAACCTTAAAATCTATCTTCTACAAATATTTTTTTTGTAAAGTCTCGCCATTAAGAGAATATTAATCACCATAAAATATCTTTGGTTCATCTTTAATGCATTAATCAATACTGTATTTTTTAATTTAATAATTAAGTATTATGAAAAACTAAATACAGTATTAAAACAGGTTATCTCTTACTGGCTATTGGAAGCTACTGTTTAGTTTAGTTCATTAGAGCACCGGAATGAATCTATTTTTAAAGGTGGGGTTGCTCTGAACCGAATCTCTAGGATTTCAGATTGCGCCAAAAGAATCTGATGATTGAAAAGAGAGAGTTCTGCTGGTTTATATCAAATAGGGACGAAGCGTATAGGCATAAAAAAAGGAGCAACGCCTTGCTCCAACCTTTGTTAACCTTAAATCTAATACTATGAAAAACACATTGCAAAGATACGGACTCTTGGGAAATTAGCAAATTATCCAAGAAAAATAGCATGTTTTATAACACGTTTTAATAGTTTTCCCCTACTTGTTAAGAAATCAGTCCTCCTTATTTCAAGGTATGTAACATTAATTTTGAAAATTGAATCGGAGCATACCGTTGATTCTCTGCCGAAAAACCGTTATCTTTGCAAGGATAATCACATTATGCACTCAATAAAAAAGAAAAGGAGACACCCGTGAACGAAGAAGAGATCGTCCTCACCCCGATGATGAAACAGTTTCTGGATTTGAAGGCAAAACATCCGGATGCAGTGATGCTGTTTCGTTGCGGTGACTTTTATGAAACATATTCTACGGATGCCATCGTTGCAGCCGAAATTTTAGGGATCACACTGACAAAACGTGCCAATGGGAAAGGAAAAACTATCGAGATGGCAGGTTTTCCTCATCATGCCCTTGATACCTACCTTCCGAAACTGGTTCGCGCTGGAAAACGTGTCGCTATCTGCGACCAGCTCGAAGACCCCAAAATGACGAAGAAGCTGGTGAAGCGTGGTATTACCGAATTGGTTACTCCTGGTGTTTCTATCAATGATAATGTTCTGAACTATAAAGAGAATAACTTCCTGGCTGCCGTTCATTTCGGAAAGGCTTCCTGTGGAGTTGCTTTTCTCGATATTTCTACCGGTGAATTCCTTACTGCAGAAGGACCTTTTGATTATATAGACAAACTGTTGAATAACTTTGCCCCTAAGGAAATTCTTTTTGAACGTGGCAAACGCCTGATGTTTGAAGGTAATTTCGGTAACAAGTTCTTTACATTCGAGCTGGACGACTGGGTATTTACAGAAACGACTGCCCGTGAGAAACTGCTGAAACACTTTGAAACGAAGAATCTGAAAGGTTTCGGAGTGGAGCACTTGAAAAACGGTATCATTGCTTCCGGTGCTATCCTGCAGTATCTGACAATGACGCAGCATACGCAGATTGGTCACATCACTTCATTGGCACGTATTGAAGAAGATAAATACGTCCGTCTGGATAAGTTCACGGTGCGTAGCCTTGAGCTGATTGGCAATATGAATGATGGAGGCAGTAGTCTAATCAATGTGATCGACAGAACGATCAGCCCGATGGGAGCGCGTCTGTTGAAACGTTGGATGGTTTTTCCGTTGAAGGATGAGAAGCCGATTAATGAACGCTTGAACGTAGTGGAATATTTCTTCCGCCAACCAGATTTTAAGGAATTGATTGAAGAACAGTTGCATCTGATAGGTGACCTGGAACGTATTATTTCCAAAGTGGCTGTAGGGCGTGTGTCGCCTCGTGAAGTCGTTCAGTTGAAAGTTGCCTTGCAAGCAATTGAGCCGATAAAACAGGCATGTATGGAAGCTGATAATGCGAGCTTGAATCGCATTGGCGAACAGTTGAATCTTTGTATTTCTATTCGTGACCGGATTGCCAAAGAGATTAAAAATGATCCTCCTTTACTGATAAATAAAGGTGGAGTGATTCAGGACGGTGTGAACGCAGACTTGGATGAATTGCGGCAAATCTCCTATTCAGGAAAAGATTATCTGCTAAAGATACAGCAGCGGGAGAGCGAAGAGACGGGTATTCCGAGCTTGAAAGTAGCTTATAATAATGTATTCGGTTATTATATCGAAGTCCGTAATGTGCATAAGGATAAGGTTCCACCCGAATGGATTCGCAAACAGACGTTGGTCAACGCAGAGCGTTATATCACGCAGGAACTGAAAGAATACGAAGAAAAGATTTTGGGAGCGGAAGATAAGATTCTGGTTCTGGAAACGCAGCTATATACGGACTTAGTACAGGCATTGATGGAATTTATTCCACAGATACAGATTAATGCGAATCAGATTGCACGTTTGGACTGCTTGTTGTCATTTGCCAATGTGGCCCGTGAGAATCGTTATATCCGTCCGATTATTGAGGATAATGACGTACTGGATATTCGTCAGGGACGTCACCCGGTAATAGAAAAACAACTTCCGATAGGTGAGAAGTATATTGCCAATGATGTAATGCTGGACAGCGATACACAGCAGATTATTATTATTACAGGTCCGAACATGGCCGGTAAGTCGGCACTCTTGCGTCAGACGGCGTTGATTACGCTATTGGCTCAAATCGGCTCGTTTGTTCCTGCGGAAAGTGCGCATATCGGTTTAGTTGATAAGATATTTACCCGTGTAGGAGCGAGCGATAATATATCAGTCGGTGAATCTACATTTATGGTAGAGATGAATGAAGCGGCTGATATCCTGAATAATGTTTCTTCCCGGAGTCTGGTATTATTTGACGAATTGGGTCGTGGTACTTCTACTTATGATGGTATTTCCATTGCCTGGGCAATTGTAGAGTATATCCATGAACATCCGAAAGCAAAAGCACGTACATTATTTGCTACGCATTATCATGAATTGAATGAGATGGAGAAATCTTTCAAGCGCATCAAGAATTATAATGTATCGGTGAAAGAAGTTGATAATAAAGTAATCTTCCTTCGTAAACTGGAACGTGGCGGTAGTGAACACTCTTTTGGTATTCATGTGGCAAAGATGGCCGGTATGCCGAAAAGCATTGTGAAACGTGCAAATGAGATATTGAAACAGCTTGAATCTGATAATCGTCAACAGGGCATAGCAGGTAAACCGCTGGCAGAAGTGAGCGAGAATCGTGGAGGTATGCAGTTAAGCTTCTTCCAGTTGGACGATCCGATTCTCTGTCAGATTCGCGATGAGATATTGAATCTTGATGTGAATAATCTTACTCCTATTGAAGCGCTGAATAAACTGAATGATATTAAGAAGATAGTCAGGGGGAAATAAGCTGAAAATGTATATAATGTCTTAGGATATGTTTTCGATTGTTGTCCTGACATTAGGGAAATGGCATTTGTTTTAGGGATATTCAGTAAATGTTCCTCTTTCTAAAAAATCAAGAGAAAAGCTTTGCTTTACGTGAGCTTTTCTCTTGATTTTTTCGTTCAACTCTCCCAGTCTTCTATCTTTTTTGTAGAATATTGTTTACATATTCTTATTTTTTCCTTCCCACCCATGCATTATGTACATGTCTTTTTTAGGGGAAGTTAAAACCTCTCCTGTTTTTCCTGTTATTTTAGTTAGATTATGCTGCCTTTCTTTTTTTCTTTTCGACCTTTTCTATCATACATACCGCATTGGCTGTATGTATCCCAAAGAAAATCCAAAGTACTTCCGTTTTCCTGTTTCTAGCTTTTATCCTGGCCAGTGAGTAATGTTGTTTCTGCGTTCCAAAACTTCCTTCCAGGCGGGTAGCTCTTTCACGGCTGAGTTCCGACCGTAAGATTTTCCGAAGCGGCTCATCTTTGGCAGCTCTGCCCTTACGCTTAAAGGAAGTACTTATATGATATTTTGTACAAAATTTCCGGTTGGCATTATTGGCATAGATTGAATCCGCCGCAAGCGCCTTAACCCTAACCCCGGTCAGTTGTTGTTGCAGATGAATACAGTCTTTCAAACGTACTCCTTCGTTAAAAGCCTTAAAGGAGATATGTTCTATAAAGGAGATTCCGTCTATCTGTATATTGTTGACTTTGGCTCCGAATTCAACGGATTTGGTTTCCTTGCCTCTGATAATGGGGCGAAGGTAATGCCGGTCGATACTCACGATACGGTTGGACACTTTTTTGCCTGCAAATAAATTCTTCCCTTGCTCAAGGACTGTCTGTATGACCGAGAAACGTCTTTGGTAATCAGAGGATAGTGTAAGCCTGTTCCTGTAGGACGAATGAAGCAGCTCCAGCTGGTCAAGTAACTTTTCCAATAACTGAAGTAACCTTCGTGTAATCATACGAGTCTGTGATTTCTTGCGTTTACGCAGTTTGCTATAAGCAAGATAGGCACGGCGTACATCAAGATACTTGTTACGGGGACGTTGTATGTGCAAGGTCTGGCAATGTTTGCACAGATGACGATGAAGCCATACAATACCTTCCCATAAGAGTTTGGTATCAGTAGGGAAACGCAGATGACTTTCATAACAGGTGGCATCGGTCATACAGACATGAAGGTTCTCAAGATAAGGTGTCCAATGCTCGGCAAGAATGAGCTGGAGGGACTCAACGTCAAGGCGATCCGCTAGTTCCTGACGAATTGCACTAACGATTTTAGGATTGGTTAGTGGATGAAGCGGATCAATCTGAACACCACAAAATAACTGGTAATGAATATTACCGTTTAAATGCTCAATCAGTTGTGCATCGGAAAAGTTGGTATAGGACTTCAAGACCATCAAGGCTATTTTACCTTCGGGAGAAAAATAACTTTTACGCCCAAAAGGAGAGGACTTCAAATGCATTTGTCGGGCCAGTTCCGAGAAAGGGAACAGAGAATGGAGGCGACCTAATTCACTCGTTGCAAAACTTTGACGATATTTTTTAAGCATATCGAACTCGGTAAAACCTAAACAAGGTTCGATTTCTGAGATTTTTTGTATCTTTACCATGTGTTTTTATTTTTAATTACCCCCGTTTTGGCCGTCAAACCGTTTTTTGGGGGGAATGCTTAAAGATACAAAAAAGGCAACTAACTCGCAATGAATTAGTTGCCTTAAATTTTATTATTTTAGGAATATCCCTGTTTTATTGATAAAAAAGAGGGATTAGTGATGTTTGAACCGCTAATCCCTCTTTTTTTGATTTAGGCTATTTTATTTTTCTTCTTGTCATAGAAGAACATGAAATAGACGCCTATTATGATAAACGGAACGCTTAGCCATTGCCCCATATTGAACATCATGCTGTTTTCAAAATCTTCCTGATTTTCTTTTAGGAATTCGATGAAAAAGCGGAAGGTGAAGATATAAGTCAGACAAAGCCCGAAGAAGAAGCCGCGATGCAGTTTCTTACTGTAATTCTTATACAGGTAAATCATGATGAAGAACAGGATAAGATAAGCAATGGCTTCGTAGAGCTGTCCCGGATGACGGGGTTGCATATCTACACGTTCGAATATGAATGCCCAGGGCACATCAGACGGTTTGCCGATGATTTCGGAGTTCATCAGGTTGGCAAGACGGATGAAGCAGGCGGTGATTGGAGTAGCTACGGCAATCATATCCAGCACGTCCATATAATGGAGCTTCGTCTTGCGGCAATACAGCCAAAGGGCGATTATCAGTCCTAATGTACCGCCGTGGCTGGCAAGTCCTTCATATCCGGTGAATTTCCAGTTTCCGTCCGGCATGAATTTGATAGGAAGAATCATTTCCCAAAAATGAGACAAGTAGTATCCTGGATCATAGAACAGACAGTGTCCCAGGCGGGCACCAATCAGAATACCAAAGAAACAATAAAAGAAAAGCGGGTCAAACTTCTTCTCCTCTATCTTTTTATCCCGGTACTGGTAGTGAACAACCACATAAGCAAAGAATATTCCTACTGCCCACAGTAATCCGTAATAACGGATAGAAATGCCGAACAGGTTGAATAGTTCGGGATTCGGGTTCCAGTTGATGGATAATAGCATGGTATTCATTCTATATTGGATTAATGTTAATGATTAGATTCTTTGAATTTCTCCGCAACCATCCGGTAGGTCGGTATATCTATTCCCTGTTCTTCGGCTGCTGCAATCATGTCGAAGAGCAATCCTTGTATTTCCGAGTCGTGTCCGCGTGCCAGGTCTTTTTGCATAGAAGCGGTACTTTCGGGATCGAGCTTGTCAATCACTTTCAGGTTGTAGCTGACTGGGTCTTCGGGAAATTCGACGCCCAGTTTCTTTCCTAAGGCAGCGCTTTCCGTAGAAAGTCCGATAAATGTATCCCGTATCTTTCCCGGTTTCTGCACTTCTCCCATCGGAACGTCGTAGTAAGCACCCGTCACAGCCATTGCGGAGATAAACGACCATTTGATAAACGTATCCCGGTTGATGTCCGGTGAGAGGTCTACCTTTATGCCTGCTTCCTGCAAGTCTTGTTGGATAGCTTCCAGTAATCCGGGTTTTACAACTGTGCCGCGATGAGCGCCGTATACCAACCGGAATATCTTTCCCATTTGGGTGATTTCTCCGGTGCCGGATACGAAGCCTACGATATAGATGCAGCCGTCGAGAACGGTGACTTCCGGAACTAGCTTCTGTATGCGCGGCCCTGTGCCATATACATTCAGAATAGGGATGACAACCGTGTCTTTGTGTGCTGCTCTTTTTATCAGTTCTACGATAGAATCGACCGAATAACCTTTTACGCATACAAATATCACATCTGCTTTTCCATTGAATTCTTCAGCGGTAGTAGCCGGAATCCGGAGCGTATGTTCGCCCTTCAAATCCGATTTCAGTTTCAAACCGTTCGTTTGAATCGACTGCAAATGAGCTCCACGGGCAATACAGGTTACATCTTTGCCTGCCAGCGACAAGAATCCTGCGATACTGCCGCCTACACCTCCCGTTCCTGCAATGAGATATTTCATATTGTTAGCGAATTAGTAATTAATAAGTCGTCGGTGGTAACCGATAATCACACGTTGAAACGGAAATGCATGATGTCGCCATCCTGCACCACATATTCTTTTCCTTCCACACCCAGTTTTCCGGCTTCTTTCACAGCTGCTTCCGAGCCGTATTTGATATAATCATCGTATTTGATAACTTCGGCACGGATAAAGCCTTTTTCAAAATCGGTGTGGATCACTCCGGCACATTGAGGAGCTTTCCATCCTTTTTCGTATGTCCAGGCACGTACTTCTTGTACACCGGCAGTGAAATATGTTTCGAGATTCAGGAGTTTATAAGCAGATTTGATAAGACGTGCTACGCCCGATTCTTCCAAGCCTACTTCGGCAAGGAACATTTGACGGTCTTCGTACGTTTCCAGTTCGGCGATGTCCGCTTCTGTTTTGGCTGCGACAATCAGGATTTGAGCATTCTCGTCTTTTACGGCTTCGCGTACCATATCTACGTATTTATTTCCGTTTACTGCGCTTGCTTCATCAACATTGCAAACATACATTACCGGTTTGCTGGTCAATAAGAACAGTTCGTGAGCTATCCTTTGTTCGTCTTTTGTTTCAAAAGTCACTGTACGTGCAGATTTTCCCTGTTCCAGTGCGTCTTTATATTGAACGAGTACATCGTAAGCTAACTTTGCAGCTTTGTCTCCGCCCGTCTGTGCTTGTTTCTGTACTTTCTGGATACGGCTTTCGATGGTTTCCAGGTCTTTCAATTGAAGTTCGTAGTCAATGATTTCTTTGTCGCGGATGGGATTTACGCTTCCGTCTACGTGTGTCACATTGTCGTCATCGAAGCAACGGAGTACGTGGATAATTGCGTCTGTTTCACGGATATTGGCAAGGAACTTGTTTCCTAGTCCTTCACCTTTGCTTGCGCCTTTCACCAGTCCGGCGATATCTACGATTTCTACAGTTGTAGGAACAATTCGTTGGGGGTGCACCAATTCAGCGAGTGCGTTCAGACGTTCGTCAGGAACAGTGATTACACCTACATTGGGTTCAATTGTACAAAAAGGGAAATTTGCCGCCTGTGCTTTCGCATTCGACAAACAGTTGAAAAGTGTCGACTTACCCACGTTCGGTAGTCCTACAATACCACATTGCAATGCCATTTATCTATTTCGTTTTTATTTAGTTATCGATAATCTGACTGCAAAGATAGGCATTTTTAGATTATATACATTGGTTGGAAAACAAATACTTCTTTCTTATATCTATTTAATGAGTGAGGGATGCCGTTTTCAGGCATCCCTATAAATGTAAAGTAAACTTTAGAACGTCATAGGTACGCCTACCATGACACCAAGTGTCTTATCTTCTGCAGGAATTAGCGAGGACATCACATATTGGCTGGAATTGTTGTACAAAGCCGGCCAGCTTTTAATGAAGAATTTGTGTTTTTTAAAGTAACCATCTAAAATAGGTGACAGACATTTGTCGAACTCTTCGTGATTAGGATTGCTTGTATCGAACGGTGTATAATCTCCAAAAGTGATAGAACCATCTGAATTCTTCTGATAGTTGAATGTATAATAGAATCCGTAAGTATCGGCTCCTAATGAACCGTTTTGATATATTTTATAACCAATCTCCACTATACTTCCGTCTGTGTACATGTGTATGGCAACATACACAATATAGAATTGAGTTTGAGTGAATGCAAATAAATTCGAAACAGCAGCTTTATGTTTATCAAAATATTCGGATGACCATTGATTTTGCATATCGTTGTACACTACCATTGTCTGATGAATTGCTCCTGGAGGTGCATTGAATAGAGGAACAATTGGTGTAGTACCTCCTTTAATTTCAAGTATATCATTGCCTACTTGTGTAGTGTATCCGGTGGATGTCTTGTTGAACTGATAAATTTCGTAACCATTAAGGATTAACGGGTTCATCATTACGATATTTCCGTTCAGGTCTATTTTAGAACCTTCTATTTGTAGGGTCGGATTTCCATTGTTAGCGGATAAGAAACCTGTTTTTCTACCATTAGATACAAAATCATACGCTTGTCCTTTATAACTGAAAGTGAAGTATTTTTTTTGATAGATAGGAGCCTGATCCTGATTTTCCATTAAGGCGCCATTTTTGATGGCCTCTCTTTCCTCATTGGTAGCTTTAGTCAGTGTAGCTTCCATTTTGTTTTTTCTTCCTTTTAGGAGAAACTGATCGTTTTTGTAGGATATAATCTCGTATTCGTAGTCTGCTCCTAATCCGGTTCCTGCTTGTCCTGCACCATTCATCAGCTGGTTGGGATCTGCAAAGATAGATAAGAAAGAGTACGTATCAAATGATATAGTTGGTCCTTGTAGTGGCTTGAGTATATAGCTACTTTCAAACGGACTTGCTTTCAAGTCGCGGTAATATTCTACATAATCGAACATCATAGATACTCGATTGTCTGCAGTGAATTGCATCCATAAGGTGTGAATACCTCCTAATTGGGTATTTATTTCTGCAATCCATCCATCGGGAGCTCCTGTGAGTATATCAGTATATTCCTGCATTTTAGTTTGAATCCGTTTATCCGGGTTTTCCATATAAATGTCGGTTTCATTATTGCAAGATGAAAATATACTGCACAATGCTACACAGGTTAGAAGATAATATGTATAAACTATTTTCATAATTATTTATTCTGGAGTGTTTTCATTTACAATTTGATTAATAGCATCTTGTACTAAAGATACTAATCCTTTATTTCCCATTGCGTCGTCATAAAACTGTACGTTCCATACATTTTTAAAGTAATTGATCACAATTTCTTCTTTAGCCAGTAATCTGGTTAAAGCCGTTTGTGCCTGATTGGCAAGGGCTATACGCTGTGCTGTTTCTTCTGCTGTTTCTCCCTCTGAAGGAGGAGACGTTGTTAAACTTTTGAGCAAATTAATTCGATAGTCACGCCATTCTTTTCCATACACCATAATTAATGATGCCACTTCAACGAAATCTTCATCAACTCCCGACATTGCGTATGCGGAATAGAATCCGGCAAGTAATGCGCTTACTTCCGTTTCAGAAGTCCATCCTGTCGGATTATAATCTCCGGCGGATATATCTTTGAAACTGGAATCATACATTTTGGTTTGATGGAGAATATGAGCGAATTCGTGTTCAATGGTATGCATGATAGAACGTATCCAGTCTGCATCACTCGGATTGTAGCTATTACCATCAAATAGTGTAATTTTACGAGCGCCTTCAGCCTGTCCTAATACTTGACTGCCATCTGCATTATATTCCGGGCTACCTACCAAAATGATTTTCTTAGGTGTCATTTCTCTAAGAAATTTATCTCCTGCCAATTGTTTATAAGGCTCAAACCACACTCGTTGAATCATATCCATAGAAGGTTTTACGAAGCGTTCCATAATGGGGACTAGTTGGGCGGTAGTGTTCAGTTCATAACTGTTCCATTTATATTTCACTTCGATATTGTAAGCTTGGGTATAGTTTTCATATAACCATTTATCCAGTTCATTTTTTTGCTCGTCATTTCCACCCAATCCATAAATCTCTTGGTCAAGATTGAGTTTGTCCTCATTACAGGCAGTGAAAATAACAGTACTAATGCAGAATAGTAGCATGAAATATGCTTGTATCCATTTGGCAATGTGATTTGTTGTTTTCATTTTATTCCCATGAATTATTTACGTTATTTCTTGGATTAAGTTTTATTCCCGAAATAGTTGCCATTTCCGGAATTTGTAGTACCCTTCGGTCGTCGTCCGGCATTAAGCTGGACTTGCTGCCGTTAGCCTGGGTATGGGTGACGGGGATATTCCAGCGTACAATATCATACCATCTAAGTCCTTCATTATAAAACTCTATACTTCTGAAATCAAGTATTGCAAGTAGGATACCTTTTTTCAAATCACTCCAAGAGTCTGACTGATTGTACTTATTGATAAAGTGATCAGTATTATTAAGTTTGGTTTTATAGAAATTGAGTATCTTATCCCGTGTGATACATAATTCTTTAGAATCATAATATCTGCTTGATGCCGGGCTTCTCGCTATAACAAAACGTTGGCTGGCATATAAATTTAGATCAGCGATAGCTTTGTCATATTGGTTAAGCATTAGGTAGGCTTCTGCACGGTTTAATAACACTTCTTCCATTCTCAAAACAGGAATATTGGCATACGGCAAAAAGTTGGATGCGTCTAAAGATTCTTGTTTAGTAAATTGGGTAAATTTAGGTATAAAGTAGAAATTGGATGTACCGTAATAGGGAATAGCCCACATGCCATTTGTAACATTATCCGCATTGATTGTCTTGCCAATGTCAGTAGAAGATAAACCATATCTTGAATAGAAGGGTAATTCTCCCCAGGCGATTGAAGACAATGCTTCTGTAATCAATAAATTGGCATTGGTGGAAGAACTGCAGAAATACGAACGCATTTCAATATATCCGCTTGCATCCATGTAAGTTGTTGCAAAAGGATGAAAGTTGTTGCTTACAAACGAAAATGCAGGATCATCCTTTGAGATATATTGTTGCGGGGTGCCATCTTGATTTTTAAGAGGTTCTCCTTTACTATCCGTCAATGTTTCAAATTGTGACGGTATGGAAATGAGTTGATTGGCATATTCAAGTACCTTATCATATTGTTTCATTAATAGATAAAGACGGGTACCAAAGGCGGCAGCTGATTTCTTATTGAAATGATATTTGGGAGCTGTATAAATGCTTCCATCCGTCATAAGAGGATAGCTGTCCTCAAAATCTTGTGTGATTTTTCTATAAGTGTCTGCCACTGTCTCCCGGTCATATTGTTCTACTGGCTGTGTTTCTGGTTTCTCTACATAAGGAATACCCGGATATAACGATGCAGTCGATTCGTCATATTGTTGGGCAAAGAGTGAAGCAAGACAAAAATGTGAGAAGGCTCTGGTCATGAGTGCTTCTCCCTTTTGATTGATTGTGCTTACAGGTGTTCCTAACTCATCGATAGAAACAAGCGCTTGGTTAGATACTGCAATAGCTGCATAGCATCCTGTCCAGAAGTTTTCGAAGGAATCATTTCCATTTTCTATCACGTCTTTCCATAAGAAATTTTCCCCCATAAAGCTGAATAAGGCCCCTGGTTGTGCACCAGAGTAAACGCTTCCGAAGTCGGTTATGTAATCACAACGGGTATTGACAATAGCCGCATAAGAAACTTTAGGATACGCATTTACTAATAATGCGGATACTTTATCCGGAGAATCTATTTGAGTACGTTCGTCGGGCACTTTGTCCAGAAAGTCAGAGCAACTGGTACAAAAGGACATGATTCCAATATATAAGTATATTTTAATTCTCTTCATTGTATAAGGATGATTTAGAAACTGACATCTAATGAAAAAATAACTTGTTTTTGTATCGGTTGGGCTACACCACCGGTATTGACAAATTCAGGGTCTTGTCCATTCAATTTTTTATCAGAGTATAGTAACCATAAGTTTTTGCCGGTTACTCGTAAACGAATATCAGAGAACAACTTCCACGATTTAAAAAGCTTCTGCGGAATGGTATATCCTACAGATAATGATTTAAGACGGATGAAATCTCCTTTCGCTACCCGTATATCTGAATAATTGTATGCTGAATAAGGATAAGTACTGCTCAAATCTGATATCAGATCTTTATCAGCTATTGCAGGGATATTAGTATGTTTCTCATCTCCTCTGAATTCCCATCTGTTAAAGAACTCTTTGGGGGTTGCTTGAGAGTCATTATAACTGCTGTTAAATACAGGATTCAACCGGATTACATTTCCGGCTTGGAAAGTGAAGAAAATATCTAATGAGATACCTTTCCAAGTAAAGGAATTGTTAAATCCTCCTGTATATTTGGGATCTGTCGGTCCTTCGTATTTTAAGTAATCTGTTGAAGTACTTTGGAAATTGATATCACTGGTGATAGTACCATTCTCATCATAGAACATCGGTACACCATTTTCCGGATTCAGACCGGCAAATGGTATAGAGAAAAGCCCGTTCACCGGATACCCGTTTTTGTTTCCTCCTGTGATTCCTACCAACGTGTTGACTTGTGGTTGTTGCATTGAATTCTTGATTTCATTTTTGGAATATCCCATAGTGAAAGAACTTGACCACATGAAATCTTTTGTTACAATAGGTTTTCCTGACAATGTTATATCGAAACCGGAGGCGCTTAAGTCGGCACTGTTGGCCCATTTATATCTTTCTCCTCCAACTCCGGAGACTTTTATTACACTTAACAAGTCGAAACTGTTTCGGATAAAATAGTCAAAAGAAAAGTCGAGTCTTCCTTTAAGGAAAGTGGCATCAAAACCAAAATTAGATTGATAACTCTTTTCCCATGTCAAATCAGAATTACCTAATGTGTAAATTTCAATGCCTGATTCGATGTCCGTACTTGGTCGCGTAGTATTGGAATTTATAAAAATGGGTGTTGCATTTGATAATGGAGGCATACTGGCTGTTAATCCAACGCCGGCACGTAGCGCTAATGCATCCAGCCAGACAAAATCTTTCATAAACGCTTCATTACCTATATTCCATTTCCCACTGATATTCCAGGTAGGCAGCCAGCGGGCTGAACTGGAATTTGCCATTGTGTTGGAGCCGTCATACCGTACTGTTCCGGAAATGGAATATCGTCTGTCATAGGTGTAATCAACATTTGCATAAAAAGCGGCAAAACGATCGTATGTCAAAGCTCTTGAATAATAATCAAAATTTTGCTCGATCATTTGTTTCATTATAAGATAGTTCATACTAACAGTGCCTCCCATGTCATATTGGAATCCGTAGCCGGTGTTGCTGTTCGTTTGTCTATCGGAATATTTGATTTGTTGTCCTAATAATGCGTTGAACTCATGTTTCTCATTCCATATTTTGCTGAAACTAACAGAGTTTCTTATATCATAATTTAATAATAAGTTTTCGGCAGTATTATAGAATCCCCCTTTGGGGAGAACAACAATCGGTTCGGCTGACGGATCACTAGGGTCCTTGTAGAGGTAGGGATTGTTTTCTCGAATGGTAGAATTGCCAGCTGCACGATAAGCATTTGCCATATTAGAATTTTCGTGTATTTCATGCTCTTGCTTTGAACGTACATAGCGGATAGCTCCGGTAAAATTGTATTTTAATCCTTTAAAAATTTGCCAGTTAAATTCGGCTTGGGCTTTTAAATCTATCACATTCAATTTAATATAGTTATTATCGAGTTCTTCTAAAATATTGAATGGGGCAAAGTTGAGTGTATAATATTCCCGTTCTCCATTTGAGTCGTATGCTCGTAATGCACGGCTTGTGTTTAATGCATAATTGAACGGATTTATATCAAAATTACGTGAAGAAATACCGCTTACAACGTCACTGGAACGACTTAATGAACCGGGAGCGTTCTGCATTCTGACAGAACCTACCGTTTGAAAACTAAATCCGATTTTGTCATTTAGCTGGTAGTCATTTCGGAAGTTCATTGTGATTCGATTCACTTTGTCGGCAACAGTCCATCCCGGATCGTTCAAAAAGCCTAATGAAATGTAGGATTTCGACTTTTGTGAACCACTTGATACACTTAATGTATGTTCATTCATTATGGAATTAGTAAATAGCAGATCAAACCAGTCTGTATTAGCTGCTGCGTGTTCCATTAAAAAGTTGTGACGGGCTGCATATGTATTCTCTAAAAGGTATTGTTGCTTTGATTCATCCCATGTGTTGATTCTATTATACATGATTCCATAAATACCGGAAGACTGGTTATTTACAATGTCCGAAGTTAATAAGCCTTTTCGTTCCATTTCTGCATACACAGACATTTGATCGGCTGAATTCATAATATTGAATTCAGAATAACGTGGTTTGGTCCGTACTGTGTAGTTTCCGCTATAATGAATACGTGGTTTTCCTTCTTTTCCTCTTTTAGTCGTAATTACAACTACTCCATTCATGGCTCTGGCTCCATATAATGCTGTTGCGGCAGCATCTTTTAGTACGTCAATTGTTTCGATATCGTTAGTATTGATACCTGCTACGGAGGAGCCTAACAGGGTGGTAGGGTCACCGCTTGCTAGTTGGTCGTTAGATACATTTACCACATCTTCTAATACGATTCCATCTACTACCCACAAAGGTTTGTTTTCTCCATTGATAGACGTGGCACCACGTACACGTATTTTGGGGGCACTACCAAAGGTACTCGATACATTCTGAATAGATACTCCGGCTGCTTTGCCTTCCAGCATACGGCTTATGTCTGTTTCACCGGGCAAATTAATATCATCAGCTTTGATTTTAACGGAAGAGCCGGTAAAGGTTGTTTTTTTAAGATTCTGAAACCCGGTGACTACTACCGCATCCAATAAAACAGAAGATTCTGATAATAATATCGTTACTTTCTTTTGTGTTCCAATGTTAACCTCTTTAGTTTCGTATCCCATAAAACTGACGATAAGAATATCGTTATTATTGACCTTTAAGGTAAAATTACCATTATTGTCCGTAGTTGTTCCGCTCTTGACGTTCTTTATAGTAACACTGGCAAATGGGATAGGCTCCTGGTTAGTAGCATCTAGCACCTTACCGGTAATACTATGTTGTGCACTGGCCTTTGTAAGGCCAATGCACAATATGATAAATAATAGAATAATGTGTTTATTCATGTACCTGTTTTCTTTGGTGATTTATTCTTTTACACAACGTACGCTATAACCTAAGTATCTGCCGTCTGCATTGTTAGGCATGATGGGAAAGAATGGTCCGTCATATTCGTCCACTAATGTTGCAGAGAATATATGATAACTATAGGCATTATTAGGATTGTCCGGATAACTGCCTAGCCAACCATTTTGTGCAGTTTTGTATTCAAACAAACTTCCTCCCGGATATTGACCGGTAATGGCATTTAAATGTCCTCCAAACGGGTAAAATATTTTTATGGAACTATTATTAGGGCAAAGATATATACCATTGTCAACATCTTCTCCGTTTATTTCACCATAAGTGTTCATCTTATAAGGCACTCTCCAGCCTGCCGGACATGGATCGTATAGTGTTTTGGTTTTTTCATCACTCTTTTTGTACCATAGTTCAGTACTACCGCTGCCTTCAATTAACCAATCTTTATAAGTAAAATGGTCTGCATCTCCCAAGAAATAGGTATCCGGGTTTTTCACAGCTGTTTCTTTAGATACGGGACCTTTTGCTGTTTTGATATGAATGGAGTAAACGTCTCCCCCTAAAGAGCTGGTTCCTAACTTAGTGATTTGGCTCCAATCAGTCATTATCGGATCCTTTCGACCGCATTGATAATACATACCGATCGTTTTCGCACCGTCAGTTGGTGTTGCACTTAGTGCGCCTAAGTTACGATCCATCATTGCCTGTGTGGATCCATCTTTCGTTTGATTGTTATCAACTCCCCCAAAACGGTAGATAGCTCCTCCTGTAACATCTGCTTTTCCTGGGTTTTGAGAAATTGCAGGAATTATTCCATTAATATCTCCTCCCGGATTATAATCTGTAATCCAAATGTGCCAGCTCCATAATGGTTTAGCGTCTTGAGCAGGTTCTCCTGCTGTTGCGTCGTAAATACCTATTAATACATTACCTTCGTTTCCTGTAGGTTTGATTCCTATATAATCATTGGCGGAGCTTCCTTGTTGGGTGGTGAATTTCAGTAATTCCTTGGAACTATCTTTTGTTATGATACGGGCAATCCATTTAGTTACTTTTCCTTGGTTGTTTCCGTCATTCAACATATGATCTGTTTTGAAGCCGCCTTCTTCTGTTCCCCAAAATGCATTTACTCGTTTCACAGGAACCAGTAGCTCATGTTCTGAATTTGGATTCAGTATATAGCAGTTAGCTTCAGCTGCAATGCCTTCTAATGGAATCTTTTCAATAGTGATGCGTTTATCACTGGCATCTGCCAGATCAAGATTAATATTGTAATTATATGCATTATTTCTTGTTACATTGAAATCTTTTTCATTTTTCCCAATGAACATTTTGAAAGTTGCTATTTCTTTATTGCCTTCACTCATTCTTTCACCAACAATTTCAATGAAAGTCGCTAGTTTATCTGTTACCTTGTCTTTGTCTGTTGTGATACTAGAATTTGTTCCCATCAGGTTCTCAGCTATGTAATGGGTATAATTTTCTTCACCGATAGTACATGGGATTTCACTATAGTCTGCAATATTACTTTGAGATATTGTTCCCTTACTAAAGTAATACATTTTATATATATTCTTTAATGCTATGGAAGTTAACTGGAAATCAGAAGAGGTATTATTGATAGTGAATTTTACTTCAGCTGCAATTCGTTCTAATGTGATAGCATCTAATGTCTGATTTTCTTTGGTAATAGAAACTACTTGCTCTCCTACTAGCGGAATTGCGTTAGATGAATTGACTGGTAATGTATGAATAGTATTCTTTAGTGCTTCATAGTTTTGTTTTCCTAATTGGAAAACAATGCTTTTATCTACATTAGCAATTACTACCAGTTTCATATTAGCCCCTGCTACTAATTCTACTGTTTCTGCAGAGTTGATACTGAATCGTAGTTCTTTTATAACTGCAACATTTTTACCTTGTTGATCGAATTCTAATAACCAAAAGTTTTCAATAGAAGTTCTGTTATCATTTATATTGGTTCCCATTGCGTTGATAGGAGCAATATTTAATGATACATTTACATTTGTTTTTTCTCCTTCCGGAATAATAGAGGTGTTTTCGTCGTCTTTTGAACAAGAACTGAAAATTGCGCTTATGATAAGATATGCGCTAAGCCAAATTAGGTTCTTCATAATTCTAGTTTTAAATAATTAATATTGATTTTTTTGCTATATCACATTTTATATTATATATTAATAGTTTAATCAAGATGTTATTATAGAATCTGATTTTGCTTACGTTTGATATTGCAAAGTTATGGAATATGATTTATGAATACAAAAAAAGCATTGGACAATAGATATTATATAAATCGCTAATAATTAATGTGTTAATGTAAATAGGTATAGATTACCATTGGACAAATGGCAATTAAATCCTTTTATTATGAATAGATGTTAATGTAAGGAGGGATATTTCAGAATCTTTGAATAAAATCATCTAAAGAGATGTTTTTATCTGTAATGTTTAGTTTTTCTTGTTTGATTCTAAGTTTTCTTTTGCTAATTGCAGCTTTACTTCTGCAGTAGATATTGGCAAGGGTATTTAAATCTAATTGTATTTTTATTAAACAGCAGAACTGAATTTCATTTTTGTCGAGTAGTGGATATTCTTTCTTTAGTCTTACTGTAAATTGATCAAAAGTAGCATTAATATCTTTTTCCAGATTAGCAAAATCCTCATTAGAAAGTTTGATAACGAGATCGTTTGCTTTATTATTTAGAGATGGAATGTTGATAGCCACTAATCTGCGTAAAAAGTCTGCTTGTAGTGAAGATAGTTTTTCTTCTTTTTGAAGATTTTCTATAGCTTGCTGTTGTAGTTTATCTTTGGCTTGAGATATTTCTCTTTCTTGTTTTCGTATACGTTCACTCTTCTTTTTGTAGGTTATGAAGTAGCATAATCCTGTAATTAGTAACGCGAAAGCTGCAATTGCACTTATTTTATATACAAGAGAACTAATTTCTTCCATCTTTTTAGATAGTTCTTTGTTGTTTTTCTGCAGTTTTTCGTTTTGAAATAGATTCTGCATTTTAATAATTGCCACGCTTTGGTTTTGATCTTCTATTGAATCTCTTAATAGTTCATAGGTTTTGATAAATTCTAACGCTTTAAGAATGTTCCCTTTTTTTTCATAAATTTCTCCCAGATAGCTATAACTGAGTGCTTTTGCATATATATATTGGTTTTTACTACTTAGGGTAAAATAATGGATAGCAGAATCATATTGTTGTATATCTTGAAAGATTACTCCTTTGATAATGTAATTGTTATATCGGTCAATTGAATCCTTTTCACATGCAATGGCCTCATTGCAGATTTTTAGTGCGGAAATATAATCTTTTTTATTTATATATGCATAACATATATCGTTTAAAGCAGAAGAGGTGGCTTTGGGATGTACTTTTTGAGCAATAGGGAATGCCTTTTCGAAAAAATAAAGTGCGCTATCGATTTGCTCTTTGGTAGAATAAGCATGTCCCAGATCTGCCAATGCATAATAAATAGACAGACTATCTTTAGAAATCTGTGCATAATTATATCCTCTCCATGCCTCTGTTAACTTATAATCAAATAATCCTTGTTTAGAGTAGATGTCGCACAAGTCATGGGAAATTTTGAATGCTAGATTGTAGTCATTTGCTTTCTCCGCGAAATCTCTTGCTTTTAATAAGTATTGAGCAGCTTCTTCTATGTTTCTTATTTCTTTACTGATAAGTGCAGTATAAAAATATGTTCTTGCTGTTAGTATCGGGTCGGATGTGTCTTTGGAAAAATAATCAAAAGCTTTAAAAACAAATGAGTCCGGAACTAAGCTTTGAGCATTGTTATATTTTGCTTGAGCTACTAATAGGCACCATTTTGCATAATCCTTTGGGGACATATTTTCAGGATGCTGGATAGCTTTCAAATATGTCAGGGAACTATCAGGATAAAAATTTATTAGTTGGTCAGCCTTTGATAGATTGGGATGCGGATTACAAGAAGTAAATATACTAATTACTCCCATAATAATTGTGATAAGTGTATCTTTCCTCATTCCCATTTATCAAGACTTAACAGACCTTACAAAAGTATGAGTAAAAATATAATTCTACAAGACTTTAAAGTGAATTTTATCTTGCAGCAGAAAGTAGGGCAGCTTTTACTAGTTATTTAGTATTTTGCCTGATATTTCTTATAAAAAATCAGGAATAAAGTAAATCCGATCAGGGCGAATGGTACACCCGCCAGGGACGGATAACGGTAGCCACCATTAACAGCCAGTCCGCCTGCATAAGCACCGATGGCATTTCCGAGATTGAATGCAACCTGCACGCAGGCTGCTCCCAGCATTTCTCCTCCCTTTGATACGCGGATAATTAATATCTGCTCCGGACTGGATACAGCGAACAGTCCTGCCGTACAAAGGCACATCAACAGGGCTGCTGCCCATTTATAGGGAGAAAGGAAGAAGATGAGCAATAACATAATACAGATAAGTGCTTGAGCGGCAGTTCCTACTTTTCCGGGGGTGTAGCGGTCGGAGAGACGTCCGCTAATCAGGTTTCCCACTACCATACCGAAGCCGGCAAGGATCATTAAAGGCGTAATGCTTTCCGCGGAGAAGCCGGACACATTGGTAAGCATCGGATTGATGTAGCTATACCAGCAGAATACACCGCCATTACCTAATGCCGTAGCACCGAGAATCAGCCACGGAGCCGGAGTTTTAAGAAAGCGGAATTGTCCTTTAAAGCCGGTATCCTTCAGACCCTCTACATGAGGAACCCATCGCCAGATATAATATAGGATAACAATTCCCCAGATACCGACCAGCAGGAAAGTGGCACGCCAGGAAAGCATGGTACTTAAGGAAGTGCCCAAAGGTACACCAAACAGATTGGCAATGGTCATTCCTGCAATCATGATGGAGACGGCTTCCGAACCTTTACCCTTGTCGGCCAGTTTCTCTGCAACAATAGAGCCTACTCCGAAGTATGCACCATGAGGCAAGCCGGAGATAAAACGGGCAGCGAGCAACACCCAGTAATTGGGAGCCATAGCCGCACAGATATTACCTATCATAATTAAGGTAACTAATACTAACAGAATATGTTTTAGCGGATATTTGCGAGCCAATGTTAATACAGGTGCACCGACACAGACGCCTAATGCATAAGCAGAAATGAAATGCCCTGCGGTCGGAATACTAATACCTAAATCTTTTGCCACATCGGGCAAAATTCCCATCATTACAAATTCGGCAATACCTAATCCTAGTGTGCCGAACGCCAATGCAATAAGACTCTTCTTCATACAAAACTTAACCTTAATACCTATTACCTTTTTACCTTACTATTATTTGCCGTTTATTTGTTTTGGCTGCAAAGGTAAAACAAAATCTTTCAGGGTGAGTTCGATGAGATGGATTTTGATTTAAATCAATTTAGACAATGTTGGTGTAAACTGATGACGAGGGATTTATGTAGTATATGTAAATTGTACCCATTTACTTTCTTTCCAATTCTTGCAAATATTTGAAGAATTTGCAAGAATTGGAAAGATTATGTGATAGACTTAACTGTTTTATCAAAAAGTTCTCCTTTTACATATCCTTTCTTTACTTTATTAAGTGATATTTCATCAACCAGTTTTCTTTCCACAAGACCGTCAATATCATTTTTGGCGGTAGTATGAGTAATAGAAAACCTATTTTGTAGCTCTTTCACGGTGAATAATATTTTAGGATTATCATTAATAAGCCTAAGAATATCTGCTTGCCGTTCGTTGATATTATTTAATTTATAGAATACAGAAGCCTGATGTTTTTGATCTAATTTACGTTTGATATAAGTTTGTAGTTCTTTAAAAGCAAGCTCTAGCACTCTTAGGTTGTAAGCTATAAAGTATCCCATGTCTTTTTCATCAGCTTCTGTGTATAAATAAGCATTTTCATAGGACTTTTTTGATTTGGCGATTACTCTTGAGATAGATAAATATTCAGTTAACCAATAACCACTTTTTAGCATATACCAATAGAATAAAGCTCTTGCTGTACGTCCGTTCCCATCTACAAACGGATGCATATAAGCAATCATAAAATGGATGATAATGCCTCTGATTATTGGGTGAATAAATACTTTAGAATCACTTTCATTGAAGAATATGCATAAATCTTCAATAAATGAGGGGATATCTTTGTATGAGGGGGGAGTATGTACTACTTCATGCGTAATAGCATCTTCCACTACTACTTCGTCATTCGTTCTGTATGCTCCTGCATCTGCTGGATTTTCTAACGTTTTTTCAGTCATTAAGACATGAATCTGCTGTAATAGTTCGGATGATAGTGGGGTATGTATATTTTGGGTTATAAAACGTATTGTTTGATAATTATTGAATATCATTTGTTGAGATTTGTCCTGTGGAGAAAGGCTTTTTCTTAGCATCTCCTTAGCTACTTTTCTGGTAGTTGCCGCTCCCTCCATTTGGCTGGAGGAGATTGCTTCTTCCATTAATGAGCTAATTAGATACTGTTCTTTGTTTTCTGCCGGAATGATTGAATTACTTCCCCAAGAGCCGCCAAAGTTCATATCAAACTCGTGACACATCCGCTGCATGGCGTTGGTTATACTGATAGATATGCCATATTTTTTCCATACAATAATTCGTTTTGCTCTCCGTGATGCTTTTATATAGCACCATAATTCTTTACTCGACATGCCTTCAGGAGCCTTTTGGTATTTTACATCAGACCAATAACTATATTTATCATTGTTTTTTTCTATGATTGCCTTGAGTTTTTCAAGCGGATCAGTGAGAAGAACCTTTAAATATTCTTCCTGACTTATTTGAGGAGGGAATTCAATCATAATACCATCTGTTTATATTATATTTGGTCTACAAATATAATTCTTTTCTTGCTAATTCTTGCAAATATTTGAAGAATTAGCAAGAATTAGCAAGAAAAGAATGTGATATTGAGAAATGTGTACTTGCTAAGTAATATCATTAATAGACTTATTGTTTCCTTATCCATTCAATGATATCTTTCAAGACTTCCGGATTGATTGTTTCTTCCAACTGCCCGTATTCAGCCAATGTTCCTTTTTCGCAAGTCTGAAACAGATGATTTAAGTTCGGATAGGCTTTGACTGTTACATTTTTGTTTCCATTTCCAGTGATTCTTTCCTGGATGGCAGTCAGGTTCATGGCGGCATCCACCTGGATATCCTTTTCTCCGTTCAGAGCCAGAACCGGACATTTTAGTTTCTTCAAATCCTGGGCCGGGTCATATCTCATAAAATGAAGATACCACGGAGAAGTCATCGAACTGATTTGTGCGGATAGTTGCTGGATGGTATTCAGGTCTTTCAATTGTTCGGGCGACATTGTTTTTGTAACGTCTGCATACAGTTCTTTCTGCAACTCCTCGGGAGTTTTGTCTGTTTGTTGCAGTATGGCATATCTGTTTCGTATTGAAGGCTTCATCCCTTGCCAGACGGCATCCGGCATTCCTTGGGATTTAGAGATTAACTCTACCTGCTTCAGCATCAGACTGTCGCCTTTCACACCGGCTCCTGCCAATGAAACGACAAATGCAATGGATGGGTCCTTTTGGGCAACGATGAATGCAATGATTCCGCCTGCGCTATGTCCGATAATTCCGATCTTCTTTGCATTTATTTCTTTTCTGCTGCGCAGATAATTCACCATTGCTTCCGTATCTGTGGCAAAATCTTCATTGGTAGCTGTTGCGTGAGTACCTTGTGAAGCGGCAGTGCCCCTGTCATCACACCTAAGTACAGCAATTCCGTTCCGGGTCAGATAATCGGCGATGACAAAGAAAGGTTTGTGTCCCATGATTTCCTCATCCCGGTTCTGCGCACCGCTTCCCGTCACCATTACCACTGCCGGAAATTTAGTTCCTTTTTCGGGAAGAGTCAATGTTCCGGCAAGGTTAATTCCATCCCGTTCATTCCTCACGGTGACTTCTTCACTTCTGTAAGGGAAAGGCGGTTGAGGCTCCTGCGGACGTTTGGGGCGGCTGGCTTCTCCCTTTTTCAAATTCAACGGAAGGGGCATCCCTTGCGTAAATGTTCCGTTGATTGTGTTATCACTGTTCAGCTTTCCTTTGTACGAAGCATGAATCATAGGTATCTGGATAATTAAAGTAGAATCATTGAAAGAAGTGGTCTGTGTCTTGATACCGTTGGCTTCCTGGTCGGGACTGTCCAGTGTGGTCACATAAGCGCCTTGTTCCGTTTGACTGATGTGGAATACAATAGTCAGCGAACCGGTGGGAAGGGAAAGTTTTCCATGCCAAGTTCCCGAAATATCTTGGGCGGATAAGGAAGAGGATAAAGCCAGCCCTGCCAGTAATAAGACGAGAGTTCTCATTTTTGTTTTAAATACTGCTGTTTTCATTTTATAGTGATGATGATTAGGGAATTAGAGTTCAGTTTTTACGTAATATTCGAAATACTTACATTCGTACACGGCCTCCTTGAAGAACTGTGTATCGCTATATGATTTTTTTAATTGACGGAAATAGCTGTCCACTTTCTTCTCGTCATCCGACCTGCTGAAATCAGGATTAAGGATATTGTTCCAGTTACTCCACCAGTTTTGGGCATAAAGATCCATTGTACAGGAAGAGGCCATGAACAGTGCGCGTGCTTTATATTCGCGGTCGGTGAAGTAGGTGGCAGCTTGTTCATACAGGGCGAGGGCGTTCTCCATATTATCGACTACCATATATTCCTGGGTGAAGTCTCTGTAATTATACTCTTTGCTGTAATCAGGAATGGAGTTTGGGCCTGTTGTGCCGTATGAGACGTATGCAGACCAATAGTAGGAGTTGTCTGTGAAGTATGTAGGAATATTTCTGTAATAACCGGTAGGAGATATGTTATAATAATAGTTGGCCAGCATATAGGCAGCCCGTGCGCCTTTTTCCGTCATCATCTGGCTTTCCTTTTCCAGTTGCATCAGGGCGGCGGTCAATGTAGCCTTATTGTGTTCTTTGTTCAGATAGGGATACTGTTCGTACATCACGTCCGTTAGTTGCGAAGCGGCAGGAACGCTGAATAGTCTTTTGAATCCATTGCTGAATATCAACGGGGAGATTTCCGAATAGCCGTTGAAGTCATCCGAGGAGATACCCGTAGGGATATATTTCTCTGTTTCATAATCGTATTTATAGTGAGTGAGGCTATAGGATTCCGGAACTTTGGCAAACCATTTGGCTGCTTCTGCAAAGTTATTCATGCGTAGGTAATAAGTTCCTTTCAGTTCGTAAAGCTGGGTCAATAGCGTCTGGTCATTCTCTTTCCCGGCATTTGCCAGAAGCGAATTGATAATATCCGGGTCCGGATTCTGCCGCAGGTTCTCTATGCGGTTGTGGGTAAGGAATGCTTTGCCGTAGTCTTTCTGCATTTTATAAAGATGACCGACAATTTCGTTGATAAAGTCCTCATCGGCATGGCTTGTTTGCAGGTATTGCCGGATGTTTTTTTCTTCATCTTCACCGATAAACTTCAGTTGTGCCAGGTAAAGACTGAATTGGGTACGGCTTTTTTGTTTCAGCAATTCGGGCTTCGTGGTTTGGACGGAGTCGATGAATGTGGCTGCCTGCCGGTAATCTTTGCAGAGGAAAGAGATATGTGCATGGTAGAGAGCCCAAAAGTCTTTGTCGCCCACTTTGGGGTGATTCATTACCGCTTTGATTATCTGCTGTGCACGCTCATATTCTGCAAGTACTTTTCCGGAAGGTTGCATGAATGAACTAGTGTCGTCGGTGGCATCCGAATGACTGTAGCGCGTCAGAATATCCCTTTCCATCTTGTTGATATACCGGATGGCGAGCAGCTTGATATAGGGTGATTCAGGATATATATTCAGGATGTTTTCCACTTCTTCCAGTTCATTGGAGAACGTATTATAACCCCGGAGTGCATACATGGCTGCTTTCTCCCGATTGTCTTTACACCAGGACATTGCTTCGTTCCAGTCTATTTCGTTTTGTATTTTGAAGCTGGTGTAGGCTGTTTTCTTCCTGTTATCCGAATGGTCGAACACACGGGAGTAGAGGTAGTTGGCATTTGCCAGTTTACCTATGTTATAGAGGGCACCGGCTGTCTGTTCGAGGGCGGCGTAGTAGATGTAATGTTCCTGTTTGAGAGGTTTCACGTATAGGTTGTACATTCGGATAGCTTCGTTGTTCTTATTTCGCATATAGTGTGCCAGGCGTACGAGTTGGTAGCCGTACCTTAATTTCAGTTCATCGTATGGGCAGTTCCGGTAGAGTTCCAGTCCTTTGTCTTTGTAGTGGGTGTATGTTTCTTCAGAGGGGGAGGAGGTGCGTTTCATTTCCCACCAGTCGCCGTTATTCGATAGTTGGGCGTATGGCTCCAGTTCTTTCGCATATTGCAGGTAGATAAGGGTATGCTTTCCTGCATCTGTCTTGTTCAGGGCGGTGACGTATGGGGAAGAAGGTTGCTTCAACGACTGGTAGGAAGCGGTGTAAAGCAATGCTTTGAACTGCTCTTCATTCATGTCCTGAAGGGTTTTGTTCTTCTTGAAGAATGTCATCCATGCGTTTATATTTTCGTCGGGCTGCTGTTGTTTCCCGTCCGGGTTCATGTCTTCTCCGTAGAATGCATCATCCGTTGTCAGGAGGAAAGGTTGCAGGCCTTTGTTCTCGAGAAGAAGCTGGTCGAAAAGGTTATAGTAGTTCATATAATCGTAAAAATCGCCTCCGCATCCGTTGACGTAGGAGTGGAAGGGGAGTACGGTTATGGCAAGTGTGGCGATAAAGCGTTTCAGATGTTTCATGAGAAAGTGTTTATGATGTTGATTAATTGTTCGGTAGAATATTGCTTGATAATCTCTTTGTCCAGGTGGTAGAAAATGATTTCCCTGTTTTCCTTTCGTAGTTTTTTGCGCAGGAGTTTGGCCGCTTCGAGCAGTGTTTCCGGGCTGACTTCTTCTACTTTAAGTTCGTAGTCTTTATTCACCCATACTCCGTTTATATAGTGCGATTGGAGTATGCAGTAAATACCGTCTTTCGTTGGTTGGTAATAGTCGGGACGTGCGTCGATGGTAGCTTTGCGGACTCCGTTTATCAGTTTAATCTGTCCGAACGGATTTCTCACGATTCCCCAACTGTAGAGCGGCAGTGCGATGTCCAGATGCAGCGGATAGGAACCGATCTTTTCGATGTATGAAGCAGCGTCTTTATTGTTTAATATGGTATTTTTATTCTCGAAATCCGTAGGTTCGGATGAAGCGTAATACATCAGTGTTCCCTTATCGACGGGAGGTATTCCGGTTTTGTCTTTGAATTTGATCTGATGGAGGCGGATGGTGCAGCTTATCGGGACTCCTTTCCTTAGCTTACGGATGTGGTTCAGGAAGTTGAAATAGTTTTCTTTTGTCTTTTCCGTCCAGTCGCAGTCGAACTGATATTCGGTCGGGAGCTTGTTGAAATGCAAACGGTATAAGGTGTCTATCCGGTCGGCACAGTTGCGGGCAAGCTTCTCTATATCAGCGGCAGTACATTGCCGGATTGCCTTGTTGGTGATAAATATAACGGGGACTACCTCTTGCCGAAAACCGGGACTACCCAAAGAAAACGAAGGCGAATAGTCTGCCGTAGGGAATACCCCGTTTCCTTTGTTGTCTACATCGAACATGCGGGTATATATCTTTTTGGCTCCGAGTGTATTCAGGTAGGCAGTATCCGCATCTTGTACGCTTAATTTGCTTTTCCATATATAAAATGCGGGAGTATTGGTATGTTCATTGGTGCATCCGGACAGGCAGATGAGTAAAATAGCCAGTTGTAGTAGTCGAGTCTGCATATATTATCGGGTATCTTGGCTCATTAAATTGTATTCCGCAAGAGAGGCAACCAAGATATTGCGAACAAAGTTATGAAAAAAAATGCTTTTGCAATCGAAATGTGGAAGTAATTTGTCTACTGTTTGTAAACTCACATAAGGCTCTTGATTGATATATATGCTACATCCGATTCATAAGAATAGTTGCAGGATGGACATTTCTCCCCATTATTAAACATTTGTTCTACATAAATAAATAAGTGGTGGCTAAATTTGCATCGTTATTAACTACATAATATTATGAAAAAGATAATCTATCTAGTTCCTACGTTGTCTTTAGTAGGTTGTACCTCACAGCACGTAGAAGAAAAGCCGAATGTGATTGTGATTCTTGCCGATGATCTGGGATTTGGTGATGTCAGCGCTTACGGCTCTACTACGATTCATACTCCGAATATCGACAGTCTGGCTCATGGCGGAGTTTGTTTCACGAACGGATATGCCACTTCGGCAACTTCCACTCCCAGCCGCTACGCTTTGATGACCGGAATGTATCCGTGGAAAAATAAGGATGCAAAAATCCTGCCGGGAGATGCTCCTCTTATCATTAATGAAAATCAGTTTACCTTGCCGAAGATGATGCAGCAGTGCGGGTATGTGACCGGAGCTATCGGAAAGTGGCATTTGGGGATGGGAGACGGCAATGTCAACTGGAACGAAACCGTCAAACCGGGTGCCAAAGAAATCGGTTTCGACTACTCTTGCCTGATTGCGGCAACCAACGACCGTGTCCCGACGGTTTACGTGGAAAACGGTGATGTAGTAGGACTCGACCCGGCTGACCCCATCGAAGTAAGTTACGAGCATAATTTTGAGGGCGAACCGACTGCCATCTCTCATCCGGAGATGCTGAAAATGCAGTGGGCACACGGACATAATAACTCTATAGTAAACGGAATTCCTCGTATCGGATATATGAAAGGCGGACAGAAAGCCCGTTGGAAAGACGAGGATATGGCCGACTATTTTGTAGATAAGGTAAAGAACTTTGTTACTGAACACAAAGGTGCTCCTTTCTTCCTGTATTATGGCTTACACGAACCTCACGTCCCTCGTGCTCCCCACCAGCGATTTGTGGGCAAAACAACGATGGGGCCTCGTGGCGATGCCATCGTTGAGGCAGACTGGTGTGTCGGCGAACTGCTTGCCCACTTGAAGAAAGAAGGCTTGTTGGAAAAGACACTGATTATCTTCTCCAGCGATAACGGGCCGGTTCTGAATGACGGTTACAAAGACGGTGCTCCCGAACTGGCAGGCGATCACCTTCCTGCAGGAGGTCTGCGCGGAGGTAAATATAGTTTGTTCGACGGTGGTACGCATATTCCTCTGTTTGTTTATTGGAAAGGAAAGATTCAGCCGGTCGTATCCGATGCACTGGTTTGTCAGGTAGATATTCTCGCTTCTCTGGGTTCGATGATACATGCCGATTTGCCGGAAGGTTTGGATAGTCGGAACTATCTGGATGCTTTCTTCGGAAAAGAGCAGACTGCCCGCAAGGATGTAGTGCTGGAAGCGCAAGGACGTATGGCTTATCGTTCGGGCGACTGGATTATGATGCCTCCTTATAAAGGTTCCGAACGAAACCTGACCGGAAATGAATTGGGTAATCTGGGTGAATACGGATTATTCAATGTAAAAGCCGACCGGACTCAACAACAGAATATGGCGGCACAACAGCCCGAACTTCTGGACTCCCTGAAGCAGAATTTCTTTGCTGAAGTGGACGGTTATTATCGCAGTGAAGTAGAAGAAGAACCATTAAAATAAGGTCAAATGTTTATTCTGAACATAAATCCCGTTGATAAAACAATCGTTCTATTCTACCGGAGTTTATTTCTCTACCTTTGTTCTGTTCGATGTCGGACAATTAACCTTGAAGTATGTATATGAAAATGAAAGCTTTTTTAATGTTTGTATTGCTGTTCTTATGTTCGATGGGAACAAAGGCGCAGGATTTGGGGGCGAACTATAATGAAAATATAGATTACCCGATTACGGAAATAGAGATGTTGAAACAGTCGAAAGTGACTTGGGTGAGAGGATTTGTCAATATCCCCAATCTGTTTCTTCAGAATGAAAACGGGAAGATTGTTGGTGTGAAAGAAAATGCCATCAGGACACATATTCCTACACTGAAATTTATTCAGGCCAAGAAAGCCTTGGGCGACCGTGTGAAATTTATATTGAGCCTGAAAATACCTTTTGAATTATATACCGACACGGTTCCCAAAGTAGGAACTAAGGAGATGGAGTACATATTTCAGGCAACTGAAGTATTACTGAAAACCTATGATATGGCGAAGAATATTGAAATACTTGTCATGGGTAACGAACCGGAATGGGAGAATGCATTGGATACCGATCTCTGTCATGCGGACGGTGAGGATTATCGGGCATTTCTGAATGAGTTTGCCAATCGGCTGACTGCCTGGAAACAGGCTAATGGATGGACATTTGATATTTATGCCGGAGCATTGAACCGTGTATCCGAATTGCCGAAGAGCGAAACGGTACCTGCGGTAGTCTCTGTGGTTAATAACAATCCTAATGTTGTAGGGCTCGACTTACACGTTCACGCATTGAAAATCAACCAGGCGGAAGATGATTTCCGTATTATCCGCGATAAATATGGTGTAACAAAGAAACTGATTTGCACGGAATTCTCTATGGTACGTGCTTTAAATCCTCATGTAGCCGACGCACTGGGAGAATGGGGAACCAAGCATGGTTATACGGCCGGGATGAAAATTTACGAATATCTTAATCTGATAGCCGAAAAAGCTAACGCCGGTACACCGGTCAGTGCAACCGAGTTCAAGAGCCTTTTTGAGAGTTATTCCTGGTATCCGAAGAATTGGTATAAAACTTTTTATGAGGTGTTCAAGAAATATGATACGTATGCCATTACCGGACGTTTTAGTGTGGTTCCCGGTGGAGCGAGAGCTGTTTACGATGCGAAGACTGAAATGTGGGAACTTGGAGGAATTTATTTTTCCCGTTATTTAGGACTGGATGCAGACGGATTCTACAATCCCAATCCATTGCTGTATCCCGATTTCATCGCTGCCCGGGATGGATTGGCAGTTTCCAGCCTTGTCGGAGGGCAACGGGAATTGTTCATTCGTTGGGGGAATGGAGCCGATAAAACAGGTATATTGTCAGTAACAGATGAAAATGGAACAGAGGTAGTACGTCGGTCGCTTGATTCGGAGAATGACTATACATTGGTTGAAAATCTTGTTCCCGGAACTGCCTACCATGTAGCATTGCTGAAATCGGATGATGCCGTGTTGTGGAAGGATGATGTTAAGACCAAGTCTGTAACAGGAAAGTTTCCTTTGTTGAAATATCAACAAGTGGATGAATATATGTTAGTACAACTATTAAATTTGCCGGCTGATGTCTCATCTTATAAAGTAAAGCTGGATGGACAGGAAATCAATATAGTGAATAAGAACCTGAACGGACAAATACTTACCGCCGAAGTGACTTATAAGGATGGATCGGTAGAAATATTGTCGACAACTATTAGAAAGTAATTATCTTAAATTTATTCGCTTATGAAAGTAATATATGTAGTGTTGGTATGTTTGTTGGCTTTCACCTCTTGTGCGGAGACGGAATATGCCGAAAACGGGGTTGATAAGAAGAATATAACAGGATATACCGAAGTTGGGTTTTATAGTTTGGATGGAATTTGTACTTTTACAGAGCAGGAACAACTTCAGGCTGCAATTAATCCTAAACGGTTGACTTATCGCCTGCAAAATTCGGATCAAAGCAAATACATTCATGTGAAGTTTGACGGGAAGCCCACGGCTGTCGGTCAAAAGATAAAGGCTGAATTCTCATTCCAAGGAGTTTCTTTCCTCAAAGAAGGGATGGAGATGGAGGTAGTTCGTATAGACGGAGATAAAGTTTGGTTGTCAGGAGATAACGTCGGTATGGTAATCCCTGTTTTTAATAATTAAAAGAAAGATATTATGAAAAGATACATTCCTATTGTAGCGTCATTAATGGTGTTTTCGTTGATATCATGTGGTGAAGTCATGGATCTGACACAGCCGGAAAAGGCTGAAGTTACCTATTCCAATATTACCTTGTCGCTTTATCAGACAGGCAAATATGATTTATATCTGGATGAGCCGGAATACCAATATAACATTATGGTGGAGAAAAGCCATTGCGAAAAAGAAGCAAAGGCGAAATTGGCTGTTGTCGATGCCAAAGAGTTTGGTGAAGAATATCACCTCTTACCTGTGGAATATTATGATCTGGATGGAAATAATTTTAATTTTAAGGGGGACGATGTCCTGCGTATGGTAAATTTGCGCTTCCATGATTTAGGTACGCTTGACGGATCAAAGAAATACGTTCTCGGTTTGAAACTGGTTTCCGACGATCTTGCAGTCAATCAAGAGAAAAGTACAATGACTTTCTTCCTGCAACAGAAACAGGGAGAAATCGACAACCCTTATACCGTGGCGACAACGAACGACTTGATAACTCTCGGAGAGAAACTCAAAGATGGTAAGACGATCTATGCCAAGATAGAGAATGATATTGATTTGCAAGGTGTAGACTGGCAACCGATAGAGACCTCGGTTTCCAAACAACTTGTATTGGATGGAGGCGGCCATACGATTCGTAATCTGAAAGTAAATACTTCCTCTTCTGTTAATCAGGGATTCTTTGGATTGTTGGTTGGTAAGTGTTCCAATATAAACTTTGAAAATGCGCAGATTACAGCCAATACAAAGATGGCAGGCATCCTTGCCGGACAGGTGGGAGCTGCTACTTCTCCGGGTATCGTGGAGAATGTTCGGGTATCCGGTACGATTTCTTTAACTTCGGGAACGGGAGCGGCTGCCTGGGATAACGGTCAGGCTGGTGGTATCTGTGCAAGACTTCATGGTGCAGATAGTAAAATTCATCAGTGTACATCGGCAACGGATATTACTGCCGTATGGTGCGCCGGCGGTATTTGTGGGGAAACGAGAGGCGGAGCAACGATCTCTCAATGCTCTTCCACTGGGGATATTGTGACTGAATCATGTGTAGGAGGCATCGTTGGACGTATGTTATATTCTATCGTTACGCAGTGTTATTCTTCAGGTCTCGCACAAGCTTTCCCGATGAAAGTGGCGAATCCTGCGGGTGGTATTGCCGGATTTGTAGATCCTAGTCCGACAGCTGTGATCTCTTATTGTTATTCCGATTGCGAGATTTCCGCTCAAAATCAGGTAGGCGGTATTATGGGATTTGCTAACAAGGCGACAGGAATCACCGTAACACATTGTGTGGCTTGGAACCAGAAATTATTCTCTAACGGTGCACCTAAGTCGGGAAGAATTTGCGGACGCTTTAACAAGAATGAGGCTAATAATTGCTATGCGAATCCAAATATGGAATGTCGTTTCTCTGCCAATACGCCCGCTATCGTAGACGAAGAAATACCCGATTACGGAGCACAAACATTTGGTGCCGACCGTTACAATGGTCTTTCTACGATGAGTACCCCGATAGATGCTGCCAAGGCTCTTTCTTGGGATGAAGCAATATGGAATCTCGCAGGGGAGAAACCCGGTTTGGTTTGGATGTTAGATTGAAATTTTGTAGATGAGATAAAGATCAGATATAGAATAAAATAGGTATGAAAAAATATAAAATGACAAAAAGACTTATTCTCGCATTAGGAATCATTGGTTTGTCTGTCACTGGGGTACGGGCTGATTCGGTTAATGAGAAGGAGATCACTTATGCCGATCCTACAATTTATGTGGAAAACGGCAAGTATTACCTCACCGGCACACGCAATCAGGAACCGCAGGGCTTTGCTATCCTCGAATCGACCGATCTGGAGCATTGGACGGTGCCTGATGGAACCTCCCTGCAACTGATACTTCGGAAAGGAGATCGAACGTATGGTGAAAAAGGCTTCTGGGCACCTCAATATTTTAAGGATAAAAGAACTTATTATTTCACTTATACCGCCAATGAGCAAACGGTGATCGCTTCTTCCAAATCGGTGTTCGGTCCTTTCCGGCAGAAGGAAGTCAAACCGATAGACGCTTCCGCTAAGAATATAGACTCTTTCCTATTTAAGGATGATGATGGAAAATACTACCTGTATCATGTCCGCTTTAATAAAGGCAATTATCTTTGGGTAGCCGAGTTTGACATAAAGAAAGGAAGTATCAAACCGGAAACATTGAAACAATGTATGGACTGTACGGAGCCTTGGGAAAAGACTCCGAACTATAAGTCTGCACCGGTGATGGAAGGACCGACTGTTATGAAGTGGGACGGGGTATATTACCTCTTCTATTCTGCCAATCATTTTATGAATATCGACTATTCGGTAGGTTATGCCACTGCTTCTTCCCCTTTCGGTCCGTGGAAAAAGCATCCGAACAGTCCGATCATTCATCGCAGCCTCGTAGGAGAAAACGGATCAGGACATGGAGATGTATTTAAAGGTCTGGATGGAAAATATTACTATGTTTACCACGTTCATCGTTCAGATTCCACCGTGTCCCCTCGTAAAACACGTATTGTTCCGCTCATCCTGAAGAAAGGAAACGATGGCATATACAACATCACCGTAGACAAAGAGCACGTCATAAAGCCAATGTGGAAATGATTTGTTCAGAAATGTAGTAGAGAAATCTATTTTGCACATTTGTACGGGTTTTGAGGATAATCTTCCTTTTCATTTGAAGATTTTCCCGCTTAATTTGTGTCTTGAGATAAAGAATTTGTTAACAGTTAAAAATAATGTTTATGAAAAGAGACAGACTTTATTTTTCTTTCTTATGTCTTTGTTGCTTTTTGTTTTGTGCGCTGGACGTGCAGGCACAACAAGATTATTGGAAGGGACAAGTGAAGGATGCAGTATCTGGTGAACCGATGATTGGCGTCAGTGTTCGCGTGAAAGGTACGGGAAGCGGTACGATTACTGATTTTGACGGTAATTTTACTGTGAAGGCATCGAAAGGAGACATACTTGTCATTTCTTATGTGGGTTATAAAACTCTGGAACTGGATTTAAAGAATAAAACGACTTTAGGAGTAATCTCTTTAGGAGAAGATACGGAGACACTGGAAGAAGTGGTAGTGGTTGGATACGGTGTACAGAAAAAGGTATCCAGTGTCGGTTCCATTGCTACTGCAAAAGGAGATGATTTATTAAAGATAGGTAGCGTGAACTCCGTTTCCGAAGCCTTGCAAGGTCAGATGCCGGGTGTGGTTGCCATCAATTCCACTTCAAAGCCGGGAGCCGATAAAGCTTCTTTATTGATTCGTGGTAAGTCTACTTGGGGAGAAGCGGAGCCACTGGTATTAGTGGATGGTATCGAACGTGACTTCAACGATGTCGATGTGAACGAAATCGAATCTATTTCTGTACTGAAAGACGCTTCGGCAACTGCGGTTTACGGTGTGAAAGGTGCGAACGGCGTTATCTTGCTGACAACCAAACGCGGACTCGAACAGAAACCGGAAATATCATTTACAGCTAACTTCGGTTTTAAACAACCTTCTGCTGCTCCTGAATGGTCTGACTATGTGACCTCTATGAAACAATATAACAGAGCCCAGGCTAATGATGGTAACTGGGGAGCAATGGTTCCCGAATCTACCATTACCGCATGGGAAAATGCGTATGCTACCGGAAATTACGGTCCGTATAACGATGTCTTTCCCGAAGTGGACTGGTGGAAAGAACTGGTAAAGAATGTAGGTTATGAACAGGCTTATAATCTTAATGTACGTGGTGGTACGAAGAAAATGAGTTATTTCGTATCTTTGGGTTATTTGCATGACGGAGATATTTTTAATACTACCAAACAAGAGGATTTCGATCCTTCCTTCTCTTACCGTCGTTATAACTGGCGTAGTAATTTCGACTTCAATATCACAAGTACTACTAAACTTTCGTTCAATGTGGCCGGTAAGATGGGTTATCAGAACCAACCGTCTTATTATGAGAATGTCGATTCTCCGGATGAACGTTTTTTTAAAACGTTCTTTACGGCTCCAAGTAATGAATTTCCGATTAAATATAGTAATGGAATATGGGGAGACGGGTTAAGTTCCGATCAAAATATAGCCTGTCTGATGAACGAAGGAGGTAGTCGTAATATTAAACAGCATCAAGGTTTCTATGATGTAATCTTGAATCAGAAGCTGGACTTTATTACAAAGGGACTGTCATTGAAAGCATCATTGTCTTACACTACTTCTTCTTCATGGACTACCCAGATTATGCCGGGTAAGATTTTGGGTAAGGATGACTTGGTTGCCCAACGTACGCATATTCGTATTAATCGTGTGTATGATTACACGAATCCTATTTACAATGCTGACGGAACAATTACTTATAATTATACCGAGAAACGCTATCCAGATGAAAATGCTCCCGGAGATTTGCCTGTCGGTGGTGTTTATGACGGATTCAAGGCTTACGGACGTAAACTTTATTACGAATTAGCATTGAATTATAGTCGCCAGTTTGGCGATCACGATGTAAGCGCCTTATTTGTGTTTAACCGTAAGATGAACGAATCAACCAATACTGCTAATTCGGGTGTGATGAACTTCCCGGCTTACGAAGAAGACTGGGTAGGCCGTGTCACTTACAACTTCAAAGAGCGTTATCTTGCTGAATTTAACGGTGCCTACACTGGTTCGGAAAAATTTGCTCCGGGACGCCGTTTCGGATTCTTCCCCTCTGCCTCTATTGGTTGGCGTATCAGTGAAGAACCATGGGTAAAGAAATTGACCAAAGGTGTACTGACCAACCTGAAAGTGCGCTATTCGTATGGAGTAGTTGGTAATGATAAAGGTGCTACCCGTTTCAACTATATTCAGAAGTTTGAGCAACTATCTGCCAATGCGCAGTTTGGTAAATATCAGACCAGTAACTGGGGACCTTTATACAAAGAAGGAAAATTGGCCGACCCCGATGCTACCTGGGAAGAATCTATTAAGCAGAATATCGGTATCGAAATAGGTTTGTGGGGTAAACTAAACTTTACTGTGGACTTGTTCGATGAAAAGCGTAATAACATTTTGATGACACGTAATACGATTCCGTCATGGGCCGATAGTGGTATTGCTTTTCCGCAGGTGAATCTGGGTAAGACTAAAAATCACGGTCTTGAACTGGATATTGCTTGGAACGACCGTATTGGAAAGTTTAATTATTACGCGAAGTTTAATTTTGCAACCAGTGAGAACCGTGTTGTCTTTATTGATGACCCGAAGAATCAGAGCGAATATTTGAAAAAAGCCGGAAAGTCAATCGGATATGTGAATAAATACCTGGCAACAGGAAACTTCCAGTCATTGGATGATATTTATAACTCGGCGCAGTCCACTATTGCCAATGGTACACATAATACATTGATTCCGGGAGACTTGTATTACATCGATTATAATGGTGACGGCATGATTGATGCTAAGGATATGGTTCCGATGAAAAACCTGAACTATCCGACTACTACCCTCGGATTTACATTGGGAGGTTCTTACAAAGGAATCGGATTCAATATGTTGTGGTACAGTGCTATGGACGTTTATAAAGAAGCGATTCCTTCCTATTTATGGGATTTTCCGGAAGGTAATATCAAGGCTCAACCAAATACGTTGAATACATGGACAGCCGATGCTCCGATTCAAAGCGGTCCGATTCGCCCCAGTATTCATGTTCAGAGAAGTTATAATTCGGTGGC
Organism: Bacteroides sp. 3_1_13; assembly: GCF_001185845.1. NCBI lineage: Bacteria > Pseudomonadati > Bacteroidota > Bacteroidia > Bacteroidales > Bacteroidaceae > Bacteroides > Bacteroides sp. 3_1_13. The sequence continues at coordinate 868,852 of NZ_KQ236955.1, read as the reverse complement.
TAGTACATACACATATACCAACCATGCTTATCTTCGCTTGAAGAACCTGGAAGTGAATTATCAGATTCCGAAGCGTTGGTTGCAGCCTTTACGTCTGACAAAACTGCAAGTATATGTCAACGGTACCAATCTGTTGACGTTCTCAAAAGGTGATTCCCGCCGTGACCCCGAACATTCGGGACAGAATGTTTATCCGGTGGTGAGACGTTATAACATTGGTTTTAGATTAGGATTATGAGACACTTTAAATTTACTGATATGAGAAGACATAAGTTGAATTGGATATGGATCATTCTATTGGGGCTGTTTGTAGGAAGCTGTGAGGACTATCTGGACCGCTCTCCTGATGACGGACTTTCCGAAGATGATGTTTATAAAGATTATAGCAGTTTGTTAGGGTTCATGGACCGCATCTTTCAAAATGATGATATATTAATCTTTACACATGGTATCAACTCTTATTCGAATACATACGTAACGGTAGGTAATTTATCGGATGAATATGCATCCGTTCGCGATAATGATCCGTCGAAGTTTGTCAATGCAGGTAATTGGCTGGAGAATGCTAGTACACGTTTCGAAATAGGAAGTAAAAGTGACGGGAAGAATAACAAAAGTGCTATTGCTCGTGCCTATACCGGACTTCGTATCGTGAACCGTGTAATTAGTGGAGTCGATCAAGTGAAATCCATCACAGACGACCAAAGGAGAAAACTGTTGGGACAGGCTCATTTCCTGCGTGCCTACTTCTATTTTGAGATTATCAAACGATATGGCGGAATGCCCATCTTTGACCAGCTTTGGGGAGCATCGGACGACTTTGACTTTCCCCGTAAAACTTATCAGGAATCCAATGCTTGGATGCAGACAGACTTGGATAAAGCCATTGAATATTTACCTATAAGCTGGCCTGACGAGGAACATGGGCGGCCTGACAGAGTAGGCGCCATGGCATTAAAAGCGATGACACAGCTGTATGCTGCCAGCCCTTTGATGCAGAACGACTTGAATTCTATTGAAAACAAAGGATATGGAAAAGAGATGGCTGCCGAAGCTGCCCGTAGTGCGCAAAAGGCGATCAACGCTATTGAAAGCCACGAATATTATCGCTTGATGAATCACGACGAATATCGTAGTATTCAATTAATGCCTAATTCCAATCAATTCGCACAGCCGGAATACTTATGGTTCCTGCGTTGGCATCATGGCAACTGGTCTGCTTTCGTCAGAGCGCAATGGCTGACACAACCATACGATAACAAGACCGGTGCCGAAGGTACTCCTTATAATGCTCCGACACAAAATGCGGTAGATATGTACGAACGTAAGGGAGCTGACGGCAACTACTATCCAATCACTGATCCGCGTTCCGGCTATGATGCGGTAAAGACTACCGACCCTTACTCGGACAGAGACCCTCGTTTCACTAATAATATCCTCGTGCCCGGTGAGCAATGGGGAAAGAATTTACAGGGTGTTCCCTATTATCTGACTACTTATTCGGGCGGTTACTCCGAGAACTTCATTTCTACCAATCAGTTTACGAGAGGCTCTCAACAGACCGGATATATGTGTAAGAAGTTCATTTGGCCGGAAGCAAGTGTGCCTTTGTTTGGCGAAGCTGGTTTCCAATTATATCGTTTGGTGGCTGTGTACATTCGTGTTTCGCAAGTTTATCTGGATATGGCAGAGGCTTCATACGAAGCGACAGGTGATCCGGATGCAGTCGTTACGGGTTGTACGATGTCGGCCCGTCAGGCTTTGAATAAAATCCGTGTAAGAGCCGGAATCGGTGAACTGCCGGATGGAGTTGACTTTAGAGAAGCTTATCGCCGGGAACGTGGTGTGGAATTGATGTTCGAAGGACACCGCTGGTATGATATCCGCCGTTGGATGATTGCTGAAGACCTGTTTAAGGGTGAATATCCGATCATGGGTGTCAAAGCAACTCCGATCAACCATTCTTATACGGCCAACCAGTTGAAAGAGGATAAAGCCTGCACTTATAAGTTGACCGACTTTACTTACGAGTATGTCCCGGTGAGGACAGCCGTACGGACGTTTAACAAGCGTAATTATTGGTATCCGCTACCGATGGATGAAGTGGCGGCTTTGGATAATCTTCAACAGAACCCCGGATGGTGATACCTATAAATAAAGAAAAGTATATGAGAAACAAGATTAGATATATAAGACTGATAGGGCTCATATTTGTCCTTATTGTTGGCTCTAGCCTGACTTTCGCACAGAATAAATCAAAGAGAAAGTCGGCGAAGAAGCCTTTGGTGGAAGTAGTTTCTATTGTTACCGACGAGAAAGGTAACCCGTTGAAGAATGTTTCTATCATTTGTGGAGAAGGCGCAGTCGTTCTATATACAGATGCAAAGGGACGTTTTCAGACGAAGGTCGAGAATGACGCAACCGTCATGGTGGAGGCTTTGGGATATGAAGATAAAGTGTATAAGCTGACAGGCAGCAATATCGTTCCTGAAAAGATTGTCCTGAAGAAAGAGCCTCTGTTCCTGACCGAAGAATCGCTGGTGAATAGAGCCGATGGTGGCAAGACATATAAAGGGAATGAAGTAGGCGCAACGAGCGTACTGGAGAACGGACAGTTCGGAACGTTCCCTGATTTGACGCTGACTAATATGCTGCAAGGTAAAATGTTAGGTCTGCAAGTTCGCTCCACAGTCAGCGGATTGGGTAATAATACGCCTGATTTATTTATCCGTGGCCAGCATGGCATGTCGGAGAATACAGCTATTGTTATCATCGATGGTGTGGAACGTCCGGCAGCGGATTTGATTCCTGAAGAAATCGAACGTATCGAGTTGCTGAAAGATGCCACTGCCAAGATTCTTTATGGGGCACGTGCTGCGAATGGCGTACTTTGGGTGACTACCCGCAGAGGAAAGGCCAACCGCCGCATTTATAACGCAACCGCCGAAGCAGGTGTGGTACAGATGACGCGTACTCCTGATTTTCTGAATTCTTATCAGTATGCTAATCTGTACAATGAAGCGCGTGCAAATGACGGATTGACTCCTTACTATAATCAGAAACAACTGGAAGGATATAAAAACTCCAAAGGAGCCAATGACCTATTGTATCCGAACGTCGATTTGTACGATCAGTTATTGAACAAAAATGCCAACTATCGGAAAGTATCGTTCGATATGACGGGTGGTACCGACAGAGTGCGTTATGCCCTGATTGCCGGATATGTAGGAGGTAGCGGATTTGAAGACGTCACCTATACTCCGCAATTGCACCGCCTGACTCTTCGCGGAAACCTCGACTTCAATGTAACGGATTTCCTGACTATATCCGCAGACGTTGCCGGACGTATGGAAATGCGTAAATGGGGGCAATTGGACTGTGGTCAGGTATTTACGGCCCTGTCTACGCATCGTCCGAATGAATACCCGCTGACTATGTCACCGGAAGAAACCGGACTGGCCAGCTCGGACGGGATTCCCTTGTTTGGCGCAAGTCTGTTGCGTCCGATGAATGCATACGCGGAAACGATGTACGGAGGATATACGGATGAGCGTTATACACGCAGCCAGACCAATATCGGTTTGAAATTTGATCTTGATATGCTGACAAAAGGATTGAAAGCCGGTGCTTTCCTTTCTTTCGACAACTATGATTACCTGCAACTCTCTTTGAGCAAAGTCTATCCGACGTATGCCATCAAGACATATCGTGACTTTGCCGGTGAGGAACAAATTATGTACACCCAGATGAAGAAAACAGATGTAGCCACTTCACAAAGCCGGAAGTCGACTACCTTGCAGCAGACATTGGGTTGGAATGCCTTTGCCGCATACGAGAATACATTCAACCAAAAGCATGATGTATCGGCACGGCTGACTTACATGTACTCGAAAACAACGAATCAGGGAGTGACCCAAGACATCATCAATGCAAACTACGCATTGCGTCTGAACTATATGTATGACCACCGCTATGCTGTGGAAGCCGACATGGCATTGATGGGAAGCAACCGTTTCAAATCGGGAGATAAATACTTCTTCTCGGCAGCAGGCGGCCTAGCCTGGATTCTAAGCAATGAAGATTTCCTGAAAGACAATGAATACGTGAACTTCCTGAAACTGAAAACCAGTGCCGGTATATTGGGCTATGACAGAAGCACGGAACATTTATTGTATGAACGTGCCTGGTCGCAAGACGGCAGCTTCCGGTTCGGAACAACGAACAACGGTGCTACGGCTTACTATTCCACTTTTGTCCGTGCAGGCAATCCGAACCTGAAATGGGAAAAGGCAGCAGAATGGAACATCGGTGTGGAAGGCCTGTTCCTGAACAACCGCTTATATACCGAAATAAACTATTTCCGTGAGAAACATACGGACATCATCGGTTCTGTCGATGCCTCTTACGGGGATTATACAGGCAACTTTACCTACCAGGATAACATGGGCTCCGTCTTGAATCATGGTATAGAAGGAATGTTCACTTGGAGCGACCGTATCAACGACTGGTCTTATTCGGTAGGAGCTAATTTCGTATGGTCTAAGAATAAAGTATTGAAATGGAACCAGGTGAAACATGGTGAAGAATACCGTTATACAGTGGGGCGTTCTACCGATGCTATGATGGGACTGGTTGCCGAAGGATTATTTGGCAAAGATGTAGCCATCAACGGACATGCCCCCCAGACGTTTGCCGATTATCAGGAAGGCGACATCGCCTACAAAGACCTGAACGGCGATAAGATCATTGACGGTCGTGACGTAAAGGAACTCGGAAACTCATTCCCACGTACTACATTGGGCATCGATTTCAATGTAAGTTACAAAGGCTGGGGATTGTATCTTCAGGGATATTCCGAACTGGGCGTTCACACTTGGGCAACAAATGCTTATTATTGGAACAATGGAGAAGGTAAATACTCTAAACTGGCATTAGATCGTTATCATCCGGCAAACAATCCGACCGGAAGTTATCCGCGCCTGACAACCACTGCCGGTGAGAACAATTTCCGCAATTCTTCTTTCTGGTTGAAGAATACAAGCTTCTTCCGTATGAAGAATGTTGAATTGAGCTACACGTTCAATCAGTTCTCCCCAAGTTCGGTCGTGAAGAAGATGAAGGTTTTCGCTCGTGGTGCAAATTTGTTTGTGCTTTCTTCCGTGAAAGATTTGGATCCTGAATTGCTGAATGCCGGTGTGACAAACTACCCGGTGACGCGTACTTTTACAGGCGGAGTCTCTTTTGTATTTTAATTTTGAACAATTAATAGATGGCAATATGAAACATATATTAGGAAGTTGCGTTTTAGCAGGTCTGTTTCTCTTTTGTGCTTGTGACGACACATTGGATACAAAGGTGACATGGCAGATCGGAGACTCTGATACCTGGAGAGTGCCGGAACTTGCTCAAGGCGTACTATATAAAGCTTATAATGGCATAGCCAACCGTCCGGATTGTTTTGAAGATAACTTTCTGGATTGTGCTACCGATAATGCAGTGACTAATCTGCGCAGCTCTTCTGTCTATAAATTAAATATGGGTGGGATGACAGCGTTTAACAACCCAATCGGAAACTGGAGTAATGCGTACAACATGCTGAACTATGTAAACTCTTTCCTCGAAAACGGCTTAACCGACCAAGTGCAGTACAACCGCACCGACCCGGAAGTGGACAAGCAAATCAAGCTGCGTCTGGAAGGTGAATCGTATTTCCTGCGTGCATGGTGGCATTTTGAGCTATTGAAGATGTACGGCGGAAAGGCGAAGAATGGAAAAGCGTTGGGTATTCCGTTGGCAGATCATTTTATTTCGCAGGATGAGGCCGCGCAGAACGGTGAATTTCTTCGTCCTACTTATCAGGCAACAGTCGATTTTATCGTCAACGATTTGAATAATGCCATCGAGTTATTGCCGAACGTGTATCAGGGAGATGACTTGGAGTTCGGTAATACACAAATCGGTCGTGCCACGAAAGCGGCGGCAGCTGTTCTGAAAAGTCGTGCGCTTTTATATAGCGCAAGCCCTGCCATGCAGGATGATGACGTGACGAAGATCACCGGCATGGGACAATTCGAAATACTGAACCCTACGGTTTACCAAGCAAAATGGGAAGCGGTAGCCAAAGAGATCAATAAGATTCTGGGCATGGAAGGTTTCGGAACTTATGTTCCTGTTACGGCTTCCTCCATTGCCGATGTTCAGACGGAAAGTTCCGATTATGCTTTCCGCAGATATTTTAATAATAACCTGTTGGAAGGCCTTCATTTCCCGCCGTTCTACTACGGAAGTGCCCGTGCCACTCCTTCTCATAATCTGGTAAAGGCTTTTTATGCGAAGAATGGTTATCCGGCAACCGATGTTCGTTCCGGTGTCGATCTGTCTGATCCTGATTTCGATCTGACGCAGCTTTATGCCGTACTGGATAATCGCTTTGCGCTGAATGTCTACTATCATAGTGCTACATTTGGCGATTCCGGTCAGCCGTTGGATATGTCCGAGGGTGGAAAAGATTCTCCTTCGTTTAGTGAGAATGCTACACGTACGGGTTATTATCTGGCTAAATTCGTTTCCAAGAAATCGGCTATGCTGAATCCGATTCAGACGTTAAACTCGGTTCATTACAATCCTTTGTTACGGAAATCGGAAGTTCTTCTTAACTTTGCCGAAGCTGCCAATGAGGCTTGGGGCAACCCGACGGTGAAAGCCGAAGGATGCCTGTATTCTGCATACGAAATATTGAAAACAATCCGTTCGCAAGCCGGGGGTATCAATTTTGATCTTTATCTGGATGAAATGGCTCAAAGTAAGGACTCGTTCAGAAAGTTGATTCAGAACGAACGTCGCTTGGAATTTACTTTCGAGAATCATCGTTATTTTGATATGCGTCGTTGGGTATTACCGTTGAACGAAGAGGTGGAGGGTGTTGCCGTTACCCGCAATGAAGATGGCACATTCAGCTTCAAAGTACAGAAAGTGGAACAACGGAAATATGAAGTGAAAAACTATTTCATGCCATTACCGTATGCAGAGCTGGAAAAGAATAAGAATCTAATGAATAATCAGGGTTGGGAATAACGTGCTGTTGATATAAATACTTATTTACAATGAAAAGACTAAATATATTATGGATAGGGCTGATAAGCGTTCTGATGACTGCTTGTTATGACGATTATGAAAAGGACTACGATAAGAGTTCTGTGTACTTTGCTTCGCAAAAACCTTTGCGGACACTGGTAGCCGATACAGATATGTCGATAAAGGTAGGAGTGGCTATTGGCGGTAAAAGAGAGGTGCATACCGATGATTGGGCTACATTCGAGATCGATCCGTCTTTATTGGATGGTACGGGCTTGACACTAATGCCGGGAAACTATTATCAGTTGGCTAATCCGAACAAGATGACGATCAGCAACCCGAACCTGGCAATCGCAGATGTGAAAGTGACTTTCTCCGATGCTTTCTATGAAGACAATGCTGCTTTGAACAAGCACTATGCAATCCCTTTCCGGTTGGTCGATCATAATCAGGATGAAATTAGTACTGATGTGAATGGTAATTTGAAGGATTACAGTATTGTAGTTGTCAAATTTGTCAGCCAGTATCATGGTACCTACTTTGTGAAAGGAAAAGTTACCAATTTGTCTACCCAGCAGGTTACTGAATACAGTAACAAGGATTTGAGTCAGAATATGACCCGCGACTTTGTTTCGTTAGGTAGAAACAAAGTACGCAGACCGGGTTTCGGAAACACATTGGAAAACAATGAGTCGGTGAATCTGACAGTCAATCCGGATGGAAGCGTCAATATTGAAGCCGGAGGAAGCGTCGCTATCACAGATGCATCCGCCACATTAGATCCTGCAGCCGAATCATTGGAATTTGTAGGGAAACAGCCTAAGTTTACCCTTTCTTATAAGTACACGAAAGGTGGCGTCACTTATCAGGTTGACGAGGAACTGATTCGTCGTCAGAATCCGGAAGCTGATTTACGCTTCCAGGAATGGTAGAATAGGTATGAGTTGATTATAGATTTCTATTGCTCGCCGGTAATTAGCTACATCAGTGAATGTTGCAGATTAATTACCGGCGATATCTTTTTCTGTTGGGCGTAGTTGATTTACAATATATACCTACTTGCCCTGTTGGCTATTAATAGCTAACTTCCTTTTGATATAGACCAAACTTCTTTTTGCCGGTTGGATAACTTCCTTTTTCTTCATTCCAAACTATAATTGCAAGCTTTGTTTTTATAAATGCAAGTTCCGTTTATAAAAACAAAGCTTGCAATTATATAAACGGAACTTGCGTTTATAGTTTGAAATAGGGCAAAGACAACTTTACTATGAAGGGAAGAGATCTTTGCAAAGGGAGCAAAAGAACTTTTCTATTAATAGTTGACACGTTGTCTAAGGGTAGGTTGAATTTCTGAAGCAGTTACTTTTGCTTTCTATTTCAACTGTTTGAGAAACTCTGTCGGAGTGATATTAAATTCTTTCTTGAAACACTTTGTAAAGTAGTTCGGATCTGATATACCGACGGCAAATGATGCTTCGGAGACATTCATACCATTCAGTAAATGAGTTTTAGCCTCTTTCATTTTGATGGTCCGTATGAATTGAGTGATGGAGCATCCGGTGAGTGATTTCAGCTTCATGTGCAACAGGCTGCGGCTGATGCGGAGATGGGCTGTGATTTCCGTTACTCCGAAGTCTTCCTTGGTGAGGTTCGCCATAATCAGTTCCATCAGTTCTTTCATGAATATTTCATCCCGCGGGTTGTTGGTTATTTGCTTGATGTTCAGTTCTTCTGCCTGTTTGAAGTGTTCAATACTCTGTTTCCGGCTCTTTTGGATATTCTGTACCAGCAGTTCCAGATTCTTGGCGTTGAAAGGTTTGGTGATATACGCATCGGCTCCTCGCAGATAACCTTCCGTATGATCGTTTTCATCAGTCTTTGCAGTCAGGAGGATAACGGGGATATGGCTGGTCGTTACGTCCTGTTTGACACGTTCCGTGAATTCCAGGCCGTCCATCACCGGCATCATTAAATCCGATATAATGAGGTTGGGCAGCTGTTTGGCTATCTTCTTGCAGGCTTCCGCACCGTTATACGCCCGTATAATATCATATTTCTCACTGAATATGCTGGCAAGATAATCATTCATTTCTTTGTTGTCCTCCACAATCATAATAGATTCCCGAGCAGGATCTTTTTCTTTGTTGGTCAGCTTTTCGGGAATGAGTTCGATGGTTTCCTTGATTCGCTGGTTATATTTCTGTATTTCTTCGGTCGTGATGTTCTCGGACGAGCGTTCATCGGGACCATAAGCATCCTCCGATACATTCAGGGTAACGATAAAGTCCGAACCCTCATTGACTTCGCTTTCTACCCGGATTTCTCCTTTGTGCATGTGTATGAGCGAACGCGTAAGCGATAATCCCAGTCCGAATCCCTCGCGATGGTCTCGCTTCTCAACCTGGTAATAACTTTCAAATATTTGTTCCTGAGCTTCTTTAGGAATCCCCCTGCCATTGTCTTTGACAGAGATTTGCACAAATGTCCCCTTCTCTTCTTTTATTAGTTTGGCACTCAACTTGACGTATCCGCCGGGCTGGGTATATTTAAATGCGTTTGAGAGCAAGTTATAAAGAATCCGTTCCAGCTTGGAAGGCGAGAACCAGACTTCCTCTTCGGTGTCTTCCAGATTGACGATGAAGTCAATCTCCCGTTCTCCGGCTACGATGTCGAAGATGTGCGACAGTTCTTCCAGAAAGTGCATGATGTCTCCCTTCCGGACGCTGATACGCATCTGTTTCATCTCGATTTTACTGAACGTCAATAGTTCATTAATCAGATAATTCATCCGGTTGGCGTTTCGGTAGATGACTTCCAGTTTCTCTTTATCGTTGTTGCTGATTTGTGGCTGCTGGATCAATCGTTGCAGAGGCGATAGAATCAGAGTTAACGGTGTTTTCAGGTCATGGGAGATGTAAGTGAAGAAATTGATCTTCTGTTGATTCATATTCTCTATGTTGACGCGCTGTTCATGCTCCGTTTTCAGTCGCATGAGCAGGATGATACGCGTTTTGGTATATCTGTATGCGGCGTAAATGATTAATAGGAAGAGTAGTGCATAAACTAAATATGCTCCCGGCGAGAGCCACCAGGGAGGAAGGACTCTGATAGCAAGGTCCTTTTGGCCCGTTTCGTCCCAGTGGATACCATCTTTGCTGGCTTTGATCTTTAAGATATATCTTCCTGAAGGCAGATTGGAGAAGCGTACCTGATGCTGGTTGCCTACAAACTGCCAGTCCTTGTCGATACCTTCCATTTTCATCGCATATTGAGTGTTGTCGGTATATTGATAATTCAGTCCGGAGTATTCGAGACGCAGGGATTGGGCTTGTTCGTGCGTCAGGGTGATCTCTGTCAGTTCGGAGATAGAGGAAGGGATGAATGCTTTCTCATTGTTGGGCGACATATATTCGCTGTTGCTCCAAATGGCAGTCAGTGCAATGTTGAAACGGGGATTGACGGAGCGTACCTGTTCCGGGTAGAAAGAAATCATACCGTTGATAGTTCCGAAATACAATTCTCCGTCAGGCTTCTTGCAGGCGGAGGAGTAGTTGAACTGGTTGATGGGCAATCCGTCGGCCGTGGTATATCGGTCAATGCTTCCTGCTTGGGAATTGATACAACAAAGTCCGTTTCCGGTACCTACCCAAACATTACTCATCTCATCTTCAATGATACCTTTGATGGCGTTGGATCCCAACTGTTCTTTACTGTAAAAGGCGATAATGCTACCGTTGCGGTCTGATACATAAAGCCCGTTGTTGTCTGTACCTATCCATATCCGTTGATGTGAATCGGGGTAGATATAGGTGATGTAGAGATCGGTATGCGGCAGGATAGGGAGCGAGGTTACTTTCAGTGTATGGGTATTGATCTGAAATATACTGCCTTTTCGGGTTCCTGCCCAAAGTATACTGTCATTAAACTGTACCAGGTTAAAGACACGGAGAGATGAAATCTTTTCTGGGCGGGAGTTCGCTTTCTTCTTGTCGATCAGGAATAAGCCGGAAGGGCCTCCGTACCAGATATGATCGTTCTTGTCTTCGATGATGCAGAAGCCGGAAGAAACTTCATCCGACAGTAGATTATAGTCCACCGTGCGGTTTAGATGCGGTATATAGTGAAGAGCTCCTTTCAGGAACAGTCCGAGCCACAGGCTGTTATCTTTGTCGAGCCATAAAGAATGTATGTTCTTGGCGTAGATTTGCATTTGCTTGTGAAGCCGTTCGGCGCGGGTGATTTCTTTCTTATTGTCCAGGTAGTTCAATCCGCCATCTTCGGTGGCGATGTACAGACCATTGTCCGGAGCATTGATAATCTGGCGGACAGCCTTTCCGCTCAAATGATTGAAACTGGCTCCGTATGGATATATCTGGAACTGGTCGGAACCGAATATATAATAATTGACTCCTCCGAAATAGGTTCCCACCCACATATTATGAGCCTTGTCCTGATAAAGGCTGTAAATGGGAGAATCGTTCAGCGCACTTAAATCCCGTTCCGATTGTTCGTAGTGTGCAATCAGTTGATAGAGTTTGTTGAAGACAAAGATGCCATACTCCGTGCCTACCCATATATTCCCCGTATGGTCGGTTGCCGCACACCGGAAGTCTTTCACTTCAAGGTCTTTCGAAAGATTACACAGGGTATTGCTTTGTATATGATAGACGAAAAAATCGTTGTTAGTATTAAATAAAAGCTGGTTGGACGAGATCAGGACGGCATTGTTGCATTGCTGTGTAAAAGGCTGGATGAGAGTCGGGAGGGAAACGAACTGTTTCTTTTCCAGACTGTATCGCATCAGTCCTTTGTTGGTATCTATCCATAAGGTTTTGTCTCCGTCCTCCGCAAAGTATCTCACATGAGGTTTTTCTTTATCGAGAAGAAAAGGGACGAACAAGCTGTCTTGTTCATTGTAGCGATAGAGTCCGTTGCTACAAGCGGCCAGAAGCACACCATCGCTGGTATTCAGGAAACAAACATCATCCTTAGTGTTCCCTTTAATCTGGTAACGGCTGAAATCTTCTGTCTCGTAGTTATAGCTGCAGATGCCCTGATCGGTAGAGATCCATAGAATGTTACGGAGCGAATCGTTATATAAGCGTGTGATGAAATTGTGGCGGAGTGAGGTGCTGTCGGCTTCATTATGTGCGAACAGGTTGATATTATAACCGTCATATCGGCACAATCCGTTGCGTGTACCAAACCAGATGAACCCATGGTTGTCCTGGGTGATTGCATTGATCGTATTATGCGGGAGTCCTTCAGCTATACTTAGCTGTTTGAAGCGTATGTTATTATATTGAATCTGTCCCGTCGACAAGCTTGTATTTAAGAGCACGAGACTAAATAAGAGTACGAATTTAAGTAAGGTGGTTCTCATGGCTTTTCTGATTGATTTTCACGACCTAAAGATACGTCTTTTTTTGTTTTGAACAGTCGTAGAATTGTTCAAACGGGCAGCACTCATGTTCAGTTTGCCGCTTCGCTACAGATTTTTATACATGATTGCAGGTATTAAGCATTATTTTTCTGTTTTTCTTGGATAGAAAAGACCACATTTGCAATGTGAAACTCTAAAAACAAATGCTATGAATCATTCGACATTCAAATCCTTTACGTTTGGTATCGGTCTGTTTTTCACATTACCTCTGGTATATGGGAATAGTTCCTCTCCGTCTTCCTCCGATGGAACGTTGTATATCAATAAATCGAAAACCCACAAAGTGGCTCCCGTAAAGTACGGTTTCCATTATGAAGAAATAGGAATGATGGGCGAGGGTGCCCTGCACGCCGAACTGATACGTAACCGTTCGTTTGAAGAAGCTACACCGCCTGCCGGATTATCTGTGAAGAACGGTCTTTATGAAAATGTTCCGGCTCCCCGCGTTAAAGAGAAAAAAGTGTTTCAGGCCGATCCGCTGATTGGATGGACGACTTATCCGTTATCATATACTCCTGTATTTATCAGTCGCACGGATGAAAATCCGATGAGTGGGGAAAATAAGTATTCGATGCTGGTTAATGTCACGGAAGATATTGCGAACCATCCGGATGCCCTGATTCTCAACCGTGGATATTATGGAATGAACCTGAAGACGGATACGTCTTACCGCCTTTCCTTGTTTCTGAAGAACAGGAATTATTCCGCTCCGTTACGTGTATTTCTGGTTGACGAATGGGGACAGCGGGTGAGCAATGTGATCGAAGTGAATGTAGGGAATCGGGACTGGACAAAATATACCGGTGAACTGAAACCGGAAAAGAACGTCCGGCGTGGAATGTTTGCCATACAACCGATGTCGAAAGGACAATTTCAGATAGATGTCGTTTCCCTGTTCCCGTCCGATACCTGGAACGATGGAAAATCCGTATTCCGTAAAGACATTGTTCAGAACTTGAAAGAGTTTTCTCCCAGCTTTATCCGTTTTCCGGGCGGGTGCATCGTGCACGGAGTCAATGAAGAAACGATGTATCACTGGAAAAAGACGCTCGGACCGATTGAAAATCGTCCGGGACAGTGGAGCAAATGGGCGCCTTATTACCGTACCGACGGAATCGGTTATCATGAGTTTTATGAATTGTGCGAATATGTGGGAGCCGATGCGATGTATGTGATGCCTACGGGTATGATTTGCAGCGGTTGGGTGAAGCAAAGTCCACAATGGAATTTCAGACACATTGATGTCGATCTGGACGCTTATATCCAGGATGCGTTGGATGCCATCGAGTATGCCATTGGTGATACAACTACGAAATGGGGAGCCGAACGAGCAAAGAACGGTCATCCTGCTCCTTTCCCGCTAAAATATATCGAGATTGGAAATGAAGATTTCGGACCTGTGTATTGGGAACGTTATGAAAAAATCTATCAGGCATTGTCCGCCAAATACCCCGACTTGGTTTATATAGCCAATAGTGTCATCCGTGTAGTCGGAAGGGAGAATGACGACAAACGGAAAGATATTCCCAATTTTGTCAACCCGAAGAATGTAAAAGTGTTCGACGAACATTATTATAACTCAATCGAATGGGCTTGCGAACAGCATTATCGCTTTGATAACTACAAACGGGGTGTTGCCGATCTATTTATCGGCGAATTGGGAATCAACGGAAAATATCCTTATAACCTGCTGGCTACCGGAGCCATCCGTATGTCAATAGAACGCAACGGCGATCTGAATCCTTTGTTTGCCGAACGTCCGGTGATGAGGCATTGGGACTTTCTGGAACACCGTATCTTCCTGCCGATGTTGATTAATGGAGTAGGCAGTAGCGTAAAGACTTCCTTCTTCTACCTGGCAAAGATGTTCAGGGATAACACGTTTGACGTGTGTCTGGATGCAGCGATCAAGGATATAGAAGGTTTGCAGAACATCTTTGTTACGATGGGATATGATACGGCCAGCAAACAATATATCCTGAAACTGATAAACCTGCAGGATAAAAAAGTCACTCTACAACCGGAAGTTTCCGGCTTCAAACGTCCCGTCAAGGCACATAAAACAAGTCTGGTACTGGTTCCGGGAAAAGAAAACACACCGTTTGCTCCGAATGAAGTCCAACCGGTAGAGACGGAAGTCGGACTGGACCTGAATCAGCCGCTCGAATTGGAAGCCGCTTCCATGGTTGTATACCGTTTTAAATTGAAATGATAAATGGGAATTTATCGGTTAAATGAGAACTTATCAGTTAGGCTGAAAGCCTTACAATTATATATTTATTGGGGTGCCCTGAAAGGGCTTAATTACATAGCGTAGGGCAACGCCCTACGAAAAAGACACACCAGCCACAAGCCCTGAAAGGGCGGAACTGTATACAATTATGCCCTTTCAGGGCGCAAATTCAGATTGTCGTTTTTACGTAGGGCGTTGCCCTACGCTATATAATTAAGCCCTTTCAGGGCACTCCGCAAAATTATCATTTACTATTCCGAGATATAAGTCATGACAGTTTTTTAATCGTCAAATAGCAAATTAATAAAATGAAAGCAATCTTTTGTATCACAGGGCTTGCCATACAAGGTTTGACAATATCAGCCCAGGCGCAAACCGGCAAACCGAATATTGTGGTTATTATGACCGATCAGCAGCGTGCCGATTTGTGCGGCAGGGAAGGTTTTCCGCTGGAAGTGACTCCCTTTGTCGACCGGTTGGCGCAAGAGAATGTATGGTTCAATAAGGCATACACTGTGATGCCAGCCAGCTCTCCGGCACGTTGTTCCATGTTCACCGGGCGTTTTCCTTCCGCCACTCACGTACGCACGAATCATAATATTCCTGACATTTCCTATCAACAGGACTTAGTGGGCGTATTGAAAGAAAACGGATATAAAACAGCATTGGTCGGCAAGAATCACGCTTACCTGAAACCTGCCGACCTTGATTTCTGGTCTGAATACGGACACTGGGGAAAGCACAAAAAGACGACTCCCGCAGAGAAGGAGACTGCCCGTTTCCTGAATCAGCAAGCCAGGGGGCAATGGTTGGAGCCATCTCCCATCTCGCTGGAAGAACAGCATCCCACCAAAATCGTGAACGAAGCACTGGCATGGATTAAGCAGCAGAAAGAAAATCCTTTCTTCGTATGGGTTTCTTTTCCGGAACCTCACAACCCTTATCAGGTATGTGAACCCTATTACTCCATGTTCTCCCCCGATAAGCTTCCCGTCTTAAAGACCTCCCGCAAAGATTTGGCAAAGAAAGGAGAGAAATACCGTATTTTGGCGCAACTGGAAGACGCGTCCTGCCCGAACCTGGAACAAGACTTGCCTCGAATCCGTGCCAACTATATCGGAATGATCCGGTTGATAGACGATCAGATCAAGAGACTGATCGAATCATTGAAAGCCAGCGGACAATATGAAAACACCCTCTTTGTCGTACTTTCCGACCACGGTGACTACTGGGGGGAATACGGATTGATCCGTAAAGGAGCCGGACTTTCCGAAAGCCTCGCACGTATCCCGATGGTATGGGCAGGATATCACATTAAGAACCAGCCTGCCCCTATGGATAGCCACGTATCGATAGCCGACCTTTTCCCCACCTTCTGCTCTGCCATCGGTGCCGAAATACCGGCAGGAGTTCAGGGCCGTAGCTTGTGGCCGATGCTGACCGGAAAAGCTTACCCTAAAGAAGAATTCTCTAGCATGGTCGTACAACAAGGCTTCGGAGGAGCTGATGTTGGACTGGATGCCTCCTTGACTTTTGAACAGGAAGGAGCATTGACTTCCGGCAAAATAGCCCACTTCGACGAACTGAACACCTGGACGCAAAGCGGTACCTCACGCATGATAAGAAAGGATGACTGGAAACTGGTCATGAATCATTATGGCAACGGAGAACTCTATAATTTAAAGAAAGATCCTTCGGAGATTCATAATCTGTTTGGCGAGAAGAAATACAGCGAAATTCAAACAGAACTTCTGACCCGTTTACTGGCATGGGAGTTGCGTTTGCAGGACCCGCTGCCTCTCCCGCAAAGACGTTACCATTTTAAACAGAATCCATTTAATTATCTCCACCCGGAACACTAAAAAATAAGAAGATTGTACATACCTACGGATATTAAAAACATGATTCCATGAAGTCTGCCCCGCAACGGCCTATTTTTGTATCCGTAAACATAAAACAGAAATTTATGAAATTGATTTTGCGATTAGGATTGATCTTGTTTACAGGATTTATTTCCATCTCTACAGCATCAGCACAGTTATATGGAACGGCAGATACAAACGCTCCGGAACTACGTGTTCCGACATCTGTAAAGCCGGCATTTGATTATTGGATGAGGGACACTTGGGCTACGCTGGGTCCCGACGGTTATTATTATATCACAGGAACCACCTCTACCCCCGACCGTTACTTTCCGGGACAGAGGCATTGCTGGGACTGGAACGACGGTTTGTACTTGTGGCGTTCCAAAGATATGAAGTCCTGGGAAGCCAGAGGACAAATATGGTCGATGGAAAAAGACGGAACCTGGCAAAAGAAGCCGAAAGTATATAAAGCAGGAGAGAAATATCAGAAGAAATCCATCAACGGTGATCCGATGGACAACCGCTTCCATGCAGTGTGGGCTCCGGAAATGCATTATATCAAAAGCGCGAAGAACTGGTTTATCGTTGCCTGCATGAATGAGTCGGCAGGTGGGAGAGGTTCTTTCATTTTGCGGAGCAAGACCGGAAAACCGGAAGGACCGTACGAGAATATCGAAGGTAATAAAGACAAAGCCATCTTCCCGAATATCGACGGAAGTTTGTTCGAAGATACGGACGGCACTGTCTACTTTGTCGGGCACAACCATTATATCGCCCGTATGAAACCGGATATGAGCGGATTTGCCGAGGAACTGAAAACATTGAAAGAGAAAAAATATAATCCGGAACCGTATATTGAAGGAGCGTTTATCTTCAAATATGATAACAAATATCACCTCGTACAGGCTATATGGTCGCACCGTACGTCGGAGGGAGATACCTATGTTGAGAAAAAGGGAGTAACCTCGCCGAAGACACGTTATAGTTATGACTGCATCATCTCGACAGCCGATAATGTGTATGGTCCCTATAGCGAACGCTACAATGCCATCACGGGAGGAGGACACAACAACCTTTTCCAGGATAAGGATGGAAACTGGTGGGCTACCATGTTCTTCAATCCGCGTGGGGCACAGGCGGCGGAATATAAAGTGACGTGCCGTCCCGGATTAATTCCGATGATCTATGAGAATGGTAAATTCAAACCCAACTTTAATTATAATACCAAATGAAAACTTCTTTATTGATAGCAGGCAGCCTGGCTCTGGTCCCGATGACGTATGCGCAGGACAAACCGAATATTATTATCATACTGGCAGACGATTTGGGCTTCTCCGATCTTGGCTGTTTCGGTGGTGAGATTCATACACCGGTGTTGGATAAACTGGCAAAGAATGGCGTCCGTATGACGCAGATGTATAACAGTGCACGCAGTTGCCCGTCGCGTGCCAACCTGTTGACGGGGCTTTATCCGCATCAGACGGGATTGGGACACATGGACGGCAGTCATCCTGCCTGGCCGAAAGGATATTCCGGTTTCCGTTCCAATTCGGACAACGTCACGATTGCAGAAGTCCTGAAAGATGCCGGATATTTTACGGCGATGTCAGGAAAGTGGCATTTGGGGAATAAGTCGAATCCTATTCTTCGTGGGTTTCAAGAGTATTACGGTTTGTTGGGCGGATTCAACTCTTTCTGGAATCCGGCGGTATATACCCGTTTGCCGAAAGACCGTACGCCCAGACACTATGAGGAAGGAACTTTCTACGCTACCAATGTGATAACGGATTATGCGATTGACTTTATCGACCAGGCACATCAGGAGAAGAAACCGTTGTTCCTGTATCTGGCCTATAACGCTCCCCATTTCCCTTTGCACGCGCCGAAAGAAGTGACCGATAAATATATGTCTCTCTATATGCAGGGATGGGACAAGATTCGTGACGCCCGCTGGAAACGGATTGTGGACCTGAAACTTATGCAGGGAAAGCCGGCACTTAGTCCGCGTGGTGTAGTTCCCGAAAGTCTGTTTGAAGATGAAACGCATCCGCTACCGGCATGGGACTCATTGACGAAAGATCAGCAGACCGACCTCGCACGCCGTATGTCCATTTTTGCCGCTATGGTAGATGTGATGGACGCGAACATCGGCCGGGTAGTAGATGAATTGAAGAAGAACGGTGAGTTAGACAATACGTTTATCATGTTTATGTCCGATAACGGAGCTTGTGCCGAATGGCACGAATTTGGCTTCGACAAACAGACCGGAGTCGAATACCATACCCATACCGGAGAAGAACTCGACCAAATGGGTTTGCCCGGAACCTATCATCATTACGGTACAGGCTGGGCAAATGTTTGCTGCACGCCGTTCACGCTCTATAAACATTATGCACACGAAGGAGGTATTTCCACTCCGTGTATCATTTCCTGGGGTAATCATGTGAAGAACAAAGGCGGACTGAATCATCAGCCTGCACAATTCTCCGATATCATGTCTACCTGTGTGGAACTGGCAGGAGCCACTTATCCGAAAGAATATCAGGGAAGAGCGATTCTGCCTACGGCAGGTCAGTCTATCCTTCCGATTGTGAAAGGAAAGAAGATGCCCGAAAGATATATTTATGCCGAGCATGAAGGCAACCGCATGGTGCGTAAAGGTGACTGGAAGCTGGTTTCCGCCAACTTCAAGGGAGATGAATGGGAATTGTACAACATCAAGGAAGACCGTACCGAACAGCACAACCTGATCGGTAAATATCCTGAAATGGCAAAAGAATTGGAAACAGCCTATTTCGAATGGGCGGACAAGAGTGATGTACTGTATTTCCAGAAAATGTGGAATACCTACAATAAGAATCGACGGAAAGATTTTAAAGAATATAAAACCCGCTAATGCTTATGGATAAGAGAATCTTACTAACTCTGGCTTTAGGAGCCATGTCGCAGGTGTTTACCCATGCATGGGAGCCTAAAGGAGATAAAATTAAAACAGTATGGGCTGAACAGGTGACGCCGGAAAATGTGTGGCAAAGTTATCCCAGACCACAGTTGCAACGGGCAGAATGGATCAATCTGAACGGATTGTGGAAGTATGCCGTAACGGATCAGAACACGCCTCGGAAGAATGTTTCCTTTGAAGGGGAAATCCTGGTCCCGTTTGCGATTGAATCATCTCTGTCCGGAGTGCAGAAAACATTTCTTCCTACGGATAAACTATGGTATCAACGTGAGTTCACCTTAGATCCTTCCTGGAAGAACAAATCTACTATCCTGCATTTCGGAGCAGTGGATTATGAATGTCAAGTATGGGTGAATAACCGGTTGGTCGGTACGCATAAAGGAGGAAACAACCCGTTCTCGTTCGATATTACTAAATATCTGAAGAAGAGTGGTCCTCAAAGCATTGAAGTAGCCGTCACCGACCCGACGGACACGGAATCTATTTCCCGAGGGAAACAACAACTTAATCAGGAAGGTATCTGGTACACGCCTGTATCGGGCATTTGGCAAACTGTGTGGCTGGAAGCGGTGAATAAAACCTATATCCGTCAGGTACTTCCTTCCACTGATATTGAAAGAAAATCCGTGAAGCTGGCTTTCGATATAATCGGAGCCAAAGGCAATGAAGAAGTGAAAATAGAAGTGTTGGATGATGGCAAAGTAATCAAGACGGTGGAACAGAAGTTGACTAATGCGATGGAGATAGACGTTCCGAACGCTGTCTTATGGTCTCCCGAATCTCCGAAACTGTATCATTTGAATATTGTCTTATCCAATGGAGGACGTGTTTTAGACCGGGTAAAGAGTTACTTTGCCTTGAGAAAAGTAGATGCCCGTAAAGATGAATGTGGATACAACCGTATTTGCCTGAATAACCAACCCATCTTCCAATACGGTCCGCTGGATCAAGGCTGGTGGCCCGACGGATTGTTGACTCCTCCTTCCGAGGAAGCGATGTTGTGGGACATGGTGCAGTTGAAGAAGATGGGATTCAATATGATCCGTAAACATATCAAAGTAGAACCGGAGCAATATTATTATTACGCCGATTCTCTGGGATTGATGATGTGGCAAGACATGGTTTCCGGTTTTGCTACGTCAAGGAAGAAGGAGGAACACGTCAATCCGTTGGCTACTACTGATTGGAACGCTCCCGAAGAACACACCCGCCAATGGCAAAAAGAAATGTTCGAGATGATCGACCGTCTCCGTTTCTATCCCTGTATCACTACCTGGGTGGTTTTCAATGAAGGATGGGGACAGCATAACACGGTGGAAATCGTAAATAAAGTGATAAAATACGACGATACACGCCTGATAAACGGAGTGACCGGCTGGACGGACAGAGGCGTAGGCGATATGTACGACGTACATAATTATCCTGTCACTTCCATGATTCTGCCGGAGAACAACGGCAACCGCATTTCCGTACTGGGAGAATTCGGCGGCTATGGCTGGGCAATCAAAGAGCATATCTGGAATCCGAATATGAGGAACTGGGGGTATAAGAATATAGACGGAGCAATGGCTCTGATTGATAGTTATGGCCGTCTGGTATATGATTTGGAAACGCTGATTGCCCAAGGATTGAGTGCGGCAGTCTATACACAAACCACTGATGTGGAAGGAGAAGTGAACGGCCTGATTACTTACGACCGGAAAGTAACTAAAATACCAGAAGGCTTGTTACACCTGATGCACAACCGTTTGTATGAAATCACCCCTGCGAAAGCTGTTACTTTGATTGCAGACAGTCAGAACGGAAGCAAGAATACCCGTCTTGTCAGTCTGAACGGTCAGGAGCTGAAAATGACTTCTTTGCCTTTCGACTGTCCCCCTCGTTCTACGGTAGTATCAGAAGCTACTTTTAAGGTGGATAAGGATTTCAATCATCTGTCTTTATGGCTGAATGTTGCCGGAGAAGCCAAAGTTTGGCTGAATGGAGTGGAAGTCTTTGCGCAGGAGGCAAAGCAGACCAGGCAATATAATCAATATAATATCAGCGATTACAGCCGTTACTTGCGAAAAGGAAGTAATTTGTTGAAAATTGAAGTGAAAGATAGCAAGAAGATGAGATTCGATTATGGGTTGAGGGCTTATTAACAGACTTGTTTTTCTTTTGTCTGTTTCTATTGTAAGGTATGTACCTTTTATTATTTATTGCCTTATTTCCAATATATTCCAAATAAATCATTTATCTTTGTCACACGCTTTCTGCCCATCAGCGTGATGGAACTGGTGGAAAGTGGTTTTATCTCTTATTGGAGTAAAAGCGTATTATCTCTCGCTCATGAAAATTAGCAACTTTCGACCAAAGAGAGATGATTCAGCAGATACTCCACCCGAACGGTGTATATCAACATATCCGTCAGGAATGTGTTATATATAAACGATTGGCGTGGGTGTCTGTTGTTATCATTATCCTTTGGAAAGGTCTTGCTAAGCCTCATGAGCGGATAATGGTGCAACAGCATCTGCGCCTTTCTTGTATCCGGTCGGTTTATTCATAATACCCCAATATAACCTAACCAATCCCCGCCCACCGGACTGCAGGAAGCGTAGATGCCCGTTGCACTAATATAATAAAAAGAGTATCCCTCTTTCATTGTATCACACATAAAAAAACGAACATTATGTCAGAATGGATTAGCGTAGAAGAAGCGGCTAAGAAATACAATCTTAAAAAAGAATATATCCAACTTTGGGTGGATATGCGGGTAATCATGTCATATTTCAAGGATTACAAAACGGTTGTAAACGATGAAAGTCTCCGTGGATTCCTGAAAACCAGGGAGAAAGGCATTGATCCGGAATATGTGAAAGCATTGGAACAATTCTGTATCAGTAAATCCGAGACGTGCTTGATATATGCTTTCCTCTTAGGGGCACGCGACAAAGAGCTTGAAATGTATAGGGAAGCCAAATCACAGCGAGATGCGTTACGGGGCATGTGGATGGAACAAAACGAACGGGTACGGGATTTAGAAATAGAACTTGAATTAGGACAGTTCAACTGTTATAAATGCCGGTTAAAAAAGTGGTGTATGAGAATCAAAAGAATAAAATTGAATTGGTTTACAAAGGTCTGGAAATGAGGCAAATGTCAACTCAAACATGGAAATTTAGGGGCATAGCGCCCCTA
This sequence comes from Bacteroides sp. 3_1_13, assembly GCF_001185845.1. NCBI lineage: Bacteria > Pseudomonadati > Bacteroidota > Bacteroidia > Bacteroidales > Bacteroidaceae > Bacteroides > Bacteroides sp. 3_1_13. Next base: position 846,092 of record NZ_KQ236955.1, on the reverse strand, counting down.
AATTTCCATTTAACTAAGAACGGTGCAGTCATGAGTACATCAATTAAAAATTCAGCAAGCTCTGCAAACGATTTTTCATTTTTATTTCTCATATTCTCATTGATGACTGATAAACAACAAAGAATCAAATAAGTAGCTTATGAGAAATACTTTCTAATATGGTATTTCTCATAACGTACCCTCTATTTTAGCTTAAAATTCACCTTGTTCTCATAGTATTTCAAGGTATTTCTCATAGTCAAGATACTGTCTTCTTCCTTTTTCTAGTTGGAGATAAACTAGTTCCGATCGTCCCATATATTGTGGGAAAGTATTCCCTCATATTATGGGAATTTGTTCCCACAAAATGAGGGAATCTTTTCCCAGTCAGTAGGGAATACTTTCCCACAATATATGGGACAAAAAGAATATGTACTTCCCTGATAATGGTTGACTAGTTGTTTTTTTATTCTTGTTATAGGTTGACTGGAAAGACACTATGAGAAATGAAAATTTGTGTATTCAGAATAATTATATCAGGCAGAGTTTCTATCTGACTTCTTCCATCCGTTCCAACTCCCATCCGCGAAACTGCATGACGATGCAATGCAACTCGGTGTCGTATATCATCCTGCGTACCTTGGGACCGGCAGCATAACCTTTTATCTGCTCTACAGCTTCTTTCCATTGGGCTTCGGCTTTCGCTTCCGAGTCTTTGACAGAGAGATATTTTAGTTCGATGATATAACTGTGCTTCACGTCATAGCGTATCAGGTCGGGCATTAGGAACAGATCACAATAACCGTGGTTCAATTCTACTTCCGGGGCTATCAGGTAATATGCATTCGTACTCAGGTAAGCAGTAAAGAAGCCTTGCAGGTTGCGCTCTCCCTCAATAGCGTTGCGCACGGAAGAGTTTTCCTTGTAGGCATGGGCGATAAATTCCAGCGTTTCACGCCAATGGCCGTCGTAAGCCATTTCGTAATACATCAGGCCAAGGTCGTTCAGATTAATATGTCGATTGTCCTGATATTCTTCCAACAAGAATTCGTAATACTGTTTACGCACGTTATTATTGGGAATACTTAACACCAGATAGTTGCCGCGAGTGGCAGTAATGGTAAGCATACCATAATAAAAAAGCAGACTGGGGAAAATCTCAGGTTTGGTAATATCGGTAGCGGGAAAGGTAGTTGTCAACGTGGTGACAATCTGCCCATCTTCGGTGATTTTACGTAACACTCCTTTGCGGTTACCGTCCAACTTGTCCAGCCGGATAAGTTTTTTCATCTTATTATAGTCCGTGCGGGTATTGGGGTCTATCATTTCTTTGGGAGATTTGCCCAAAGTCATATAATGACGCAGATAATAGAACACCATGTCACAGTTGAACATCTTCGGGTCACGCTCCAAGCTTTCTTCGGCAAAACAATAATTGTCATACCACGGTCGCATTTCCTCTATCATCGCATCTATGTTCGTATTGCCCGGCAACTGTCCGGCATCCTTATAGTATTGGATCATCTCGCGTACATCGGTCTCGCTGAATCCCAACATCATATTAAACTGATGATCGGTGCTGATATTCCAGCCGATATTGAATCCGCTAGTCAGGTCGTCCAGCGTTACGGGGCTGACTCCGGTCATGAAGATGCGTTCGAACATGCCTTTGAACTTCTTGAAGATTTCGCGGTAGAAGCCACTGGCATGGGTTAGGGCGTGATAGACTTTGTCGCCTTGCTCGTTTAGCACCACATTCGTGAAATTATCATATTCATCCACTATCAGATAAAGCTTGGAGCCGTTGTTGCGTGCCTTGCGATCGAGGAAATTCAGTTTGTTGGTAGTGCCGTATTGGGCTTTCATTTCCTCTTCAAAGCCGGGATAATAATAGGGTTCATAGATAGAAGCAAAATCATCCAGTCCGCCGCAACAGTAATCATCAAAGTTTTCGGCAAGCGTTCTGTCAAGCCCTCCCACTCTGGAGAAATCAAGAAAGAGTATTTGGAAAGTCCCTTGCAACTGTGTAGGACGACTGCCTATCCATAAATTGCTGAAACGTTTTTCGAACTTTTCTTTTTGAGCGATGTCATAATAAGTTCGGAGCATACTCAGAAAGATGCTCTTGCCGAAACGGCGGGGGCGGATAAAGAACAAATTACTAGGTTGTTTTTCCAACAACGGCAGATACATAGTCTTATCTACGTAATATTGATTCTGTTCCACCACTTCCACAAAGTTGGAAACTCCGTAAGGGATTCTTTTTACTTCTTCCATAATTTGTTCCTTTCTTTAGTTCTCATATTTATGAGATAATGCAAAAGTAGCATATTCCCGCAGAAAGAACAAAGAAAGGGAAAGAAAGTTGGGGATGTTGACGCACCAGAGTGATGAATATAAACTCTCTTGCGTTTTTATGTCATTAGCCAAATAATGTTGATAATGGAGATGCTTTGCTAATAACCGTACCAAAAATGAATGAAACCTTATTCTTAACTATTCATTTCTAGGATTTATAGTCTAGTAATTCTTTTGTAACCAGACTCCCAACAGTTTATCTGCTATTTCATACTGATTATTATAAACACAATTATTACAAATATAATAATTATGTTTATAATAAATCCGATTTACCTCCTCTTTTTAATAAACATTGTTTTTCTGCCTGCAATAATTTTCTCCTGAAAGCCGGAAGTTTCTGAAAGACTTTTATCTTTGCAATCATAATGTGCGACAAGAGGTCTCACAAGTAATTGTTCAGCATCATGTCTGAACCTATTGTTCCGTCAATAGTAGCCTAAAGAGGCGTGCGTGACTGGTAACGGTCGGGTGCGGAGCCCTCTTGAGAACGACGTTCCAACCTAAACATCATAGGCGAAGAATGGCAAGGCTGACCGATAGGAGTAACGCAGGTGAATCGCTGCACCATCGTTACAAAGAATTGGCTTACGGATGTTTAGGAGCCATGCCAAAAGGCAAGCAGTCAGGATAGTACGTTGTTATGTCGTACTACACGGATGTTGCACTGCCGGTGGATGGGCGGACTCTAAGTCGGTCGTCAGTTACTTGTGCGAAACTTGGTAAGCCCGTATTTCTCCCATCAGCCAATAGCAAATGGGTAAGCCAATCGTAAGAGCGGCCGAACGGGGTGCGGGTAAAGGATTGTGGAGAAAGCGAATATCATGATGTAATGTTGTGGATAAGGGTTTCAACGTCACCCTACGCGAAAGCGGGCAGACTTCCACAGGGTAATTCTTTGTGAAACGAATTGTAGAACTTCAAGTATGGAGAAACAGCAAAGGAGCGAGGCGCAAGCCAAGTGTGCATCTTCAGCCGAACGCAAAACAGTGTGGAAAGGAATAGATTTCGCACGATGCGAGCGTAGGGTAAGGAAGCTACAAGTCCGAATAGCAAAGGCTCAGAAAGAAGGAAGATACAACAAGGTGACAGCCTTGCAACATCTTCTTGTCACCTCCTTTGAAGCCAAGGGATTGGCGGTAAAGAAAGTGACGTCCAATAAAGGAAAACGTACGGCAGGAGCGGACCATGTACTATGGGACACCGATGCCAAGAAAATAAACGCAGTGAGTTCTTTGAAACGGAGAGGGTACAAAGCCCTTCCACTGAAAAGGGTTAACATACCAAAGAAGAACGGAAAGATGAGACCGCTCGGGATTCCGACCATGAAGGACAGAGCCATGCAAGCTCTTTATCTGATGGCTCTAGAACCCATTGCGGAGACAACCGCTGATGCCAACTCTTATGGATTTAGAAAGTTCAGAAGTGCGGCAGATGCTATGGATGCCCTGCACAGATGGTTAAGCAAAGATTGCTCTCCCCAATGGATATTGGAGGGAGACATTAAAGGATGCTTCGACCACATCAGTCACCAATGGCTTCTCGATAACGTACGAATCGACAAGCACATCTTAGAGAAATGGCTGAAAAGTGGTGTCGTATTCAATAAGTTGCTACAACCCACCGTGGAGGGTACTCCGCAGGGTGGCATCATCTCACCGACACTTGCCAACATGACACTCGACGGCATGGAAAGAATGTTGAAAGAGAAGTATAAGGTGAGCTACATCGATGGAAAACTTTATCATCCGAAAGTGAATTGCGTGCGTTATGCTGATGATTTCATCATCACGGCAGACAAACGAGAAATACTGGAAGAGACAAAATGTATGTTGATTGAGTTTCTTGGGAAACGTGGTCTCACGCTATCCGAAGAAAAGACACTGATAACACACATCAGCGAGGGTTTTGACTTTTTAGGGTTCAATGTTCGGAAGTACAACGGCACATTGTTAATCAAACCATCCCCTAAGAGTCAGAAACGGTTCACAGAGAAACTGCACGAAGTCGTGTTCAAAAAGAACAAGGCTGTAGCACAGCAGAAGCTGATAGAAGACCTCAACCCTGTATTGAGGGGATGGGGAAACTACTACAGTAGTGTGGTATCGAAAACTACGTTTAGCAAGATAGACCATATATTAACCAACCAGTTAAAGCGGTGGTCCTATCGAAGGCATACGAACAAGTCGAGAGAATGGATAAAGAACAAATACTTTATCAAGGTCGGCAATCGGGACTGGATTTTCGGCTTCAAGTACAAAGATTGTGAAAAAGGTGCTATCTTTACACTTATGAAGCTGGCTGACATACCGATTAGACGACATGTAAAGGTGAAATGTGAAGCCAATCCATACGACCCGACTTGGGATGCCTACTTCTTGAAGCGGATGCAGAAACGCAACCGCTCACGTACGTCCCGAAAGGGAACTTTATCGGAAACAGTTGCCTGTAAAGGCGCGGATGAGCCGATTTAATTTTATGAGAATTAAATTTTGAATTATCGGAGCTGTATGCGGGGAAACTCGCACGTACAGTTCTTAATGGGGAATGCGGCGGTAACGCCGCAAACCTACATAACACATACGGCACTATGAAAAAAGTGATTCTGATTTTTGTGACAATCGTCCTTTCCGGTCTGCTTTATGCAAAAGATAATAAGAGTACCGATGCGTTACTTCGTGAGATTGATGGTATCATTAAAAACCGTCAGACCTATGGAGCGGAAAAGGAGGCGCGTATCGCTGACCTGAAGAAATTGTTGACGGAGGCTACTTCCGATGAACAACGATATGGTTTTTGCGGACGTCTTTTTGATGAATACCGGGCTTATAATCTGGATTCGTCTTTTGTCTATGCCCAACGGAAAGAAGAACTGGCCCATCGCATGGATAAACTGGATTACCTGGATGATGCTGCCATGAATATGGCGGAAGTGATGGGAACTACCGGAATGTATAAAGAAGCGTTGGAACTATTGGGGCAGATTGATAAGAAAACGTTGCCCGATTATCTCTATGGTTACTATTATCATTTGTATCGCACTATTTACGGATTGATGGGAGATTATGCCGTTACGGAGAAAGCCAAGAAAGAATATTATCGAATGACGGATCTGTATCGTGACTCTCTTCTGCAGGTCAACGCTTCCGACTCTTTGGGGCACGTATTGGTGATGGCGGATAAGTGCATCGTACATGCTCAATACGATGAAGCCATCCGTATGCTGATGGAATATTACAACAAACCTTCTTTGGACGACCATTCAAAAGCAATGCTTACTTATACTCTCTCCGAGGGTTACCGGTTGAAAGGCGACAAGCAGGGGCAAAAGCATTACCTGGCCCTTTCGGCTATTGCCGACCTGAAATCGGCAGTAAAGGAATATGTATCTTTGCGCAAACTCGCTTCTCTTGTCTACGATGAAGGGGATATTGACCGTGCCTACAATTACCTGAAATGCTCCTTAGAGGATGCCACTCTTTGTAATGCCCGCCTTCGTACGTTAGAAATCTCGCAAGTCTTTCCTATCATTGACCAGGCTTACCAATTGAAAACCAAACGGCAGCAGCAGGAGATGAAAGTATCATTGATTTGTATCAGTTTGCTTTCCGTATTTTTGTTGGTTGCCATTTTCTTCGTTTACAAGCAGATGAAAAAGGTTGCTGCCGCACGTCGCGAAGTGGTCGATACCAATACGTTGTTGCAAGAACTGAACGAAGAGCTCCATGATTCCAATTCGCAACTGAAAGAGATGAATCATACGCTTTCGGAAGCCAACTATATCAAGGAGGAATATATCGGCCGATACATGGATCAATGCTCCACCTATCTCGACAAGATGGATTTATACCGTCGCTCCCTGAATAAAATTGCTGCCGCCGGAAGAGTGGAAGAACTATATAAAGCCATTAAATCCTCCCAATTCCTTGATGAAGAACTGAAAGAGTTTTATGCAAACTTCGACATGACTTTCCTGCAACTCTTCCCCAATTTTGTGGAGGAATTTAATGCGCTGCTCACAGAACCCATGCAACCCAAACCGGGAGAACTGTTGAACACCGAACTCCGTATCTTTGCCCTCATCCGGCTGGGGATTACGGACAGTACTAAGATAGCGCAATTCCTCCGTTATTCCGTCACTACCATTTATAATTACCGGACCCGTGTCCGTAACAAATCTTTGGGAGAAAGAGATGAATTTGAGGCTAAAGTGATGGGCATTGGAAAGATGGTGGAGGAATAATATGATATCCGATAACCTGTCTGAACGAGTGGAATTAATCATTAACTTTACGAAAATTTAGACGCTATGAACAAAGGGGAGATAATCATATACCAGACTACTGACGGCAGTATATCGCTTGATGTTAAGTTGGAGCAGGACACCATTTGGCTAACTCAAAAACAAATAGCTGAATTATTCGGAACGAAACGACCTGCTATAACGAAACACCTGAAAAATATATTTTTATCGGGTGAATTGGAGGAAAATATGGTATGTTCCATTTTGGAACATACCACTCGACACGGTGCAATGACGGATAAAACGCAAACAACAGAAGTGAAATATTATAATCTTGATGCTATTTTGTCCGTTGGTTATAGAGTTAATTCAAAAAATGCGACTCAATTTCGTATCTGGGCAAATAAAATATTGAAAGAGTATCTCATTAAAGGATATGCCGTTAAGGATAACATCAAGTTAGAGCAGTACGAGGATTTGAAACAAACCATCAAAGTGTTGGCAAATGTTCTTAACTGCAAGACATTGGAATATTCCGAAGCGACAGGTTTGCTACGAATAGTTACCGACTATACGTATGCCCTTGATACTCTTGATCGATACGATTATCAGCAACTTGAAATAAATCAGACAACTAATAAAGAGCAATTTACTGTTACCTATGAGAGTGCGATGGTAGCTATTAATGAGTTGCGGGAGAAATTTGGTGGTAGTTCTCTGTTCGGTAATGAGAAAGACCAGTCGTTCAAAAGCTCCATTGGCACTATTTACCAAACTTTTGGCGGTAAAGACCTCTATCCGAGCGTAGAGGAGAAAGCGGCGATTTTGTTGTATTTAGCTACTAAGAATCATTCATTTAGCGATGGTAATAAACGGATTGCTGCGTTCTTATTCCTTTGGTTCATGGAGCGGAACGGGATTCTCTACAATTCGGACGGAAGTAAACGTATCGGAAATAATACGCTTGTGGCTCTAACCTTAATGATTGCCGAAAGTCGTACGGAGGAAATGGATACGATGATAAAAGTTATTGTAAATCTGATTAATAAAAATAATTAAATCGGTTCAATCATTTCTGTTACGACGGCAAAGGTTGCTCCGTGAGAGTGAATCTTTGTCCCTGTAATCAACCAGCCAATTTCTTATGAGACTGGTGGTGATTATATGATGAAAACGTCCTATCTATTCCTGCTATTAAAATAGCTGACGGAGTTATTTCAGCTAGCGAATGATACTTGAATAATTAGGTTAATAAAGTGACTTATCGGAGATATCATCCCTGTTAAGCCACTTTTTCGTAAATACAATCACTACTTTTTATTTGTATGGTTGTTACTGTAATTTGTTTGTTATAAGGTGATTAGATGTTTTCGTTGATTCTAAATCACTATATTTTTGCTATCTGCTCAAAGAAGCAGTATGAAATGTGGATACTTTTGTTTCACGGTCATTTCAGCAATGACACAGAGAACGAAAACAAAAGTAACCCTAATATTAACTTTAAATTAATGTACATGAAACAGAGTATGAAGTCGAAAGGCTTTGAACGCCGCCTCTTATTAATAATGTGGGGCTTGTTCCTATCTCTTAGTGCATTCGCACAACAGATTTCAATAAAAGGACATGTAGTAGATGCCACAGGTGAACCGGTGATCGGTGCCAGTGTGGTGGAAGGACGTACAACGAATGGTACGATAACCGATGTAGACGGTAATTTCTCATTAAGCGTTCCGGCTAACAGCACGCTGACTATCTCTTTTGTCGGCTATAAAACGCAGACTGTTCCGGTGAACGGGAAAAACTCGTTGAAAGTAACCTTGCAGGAAGATACGGAAGTATTGGACGAAGTTGTTGTAGTAGGTTACGGAACGATGAAAAAGAGCGATTTGACTGGTGCCGTATCTTCTGTCGGAGTGAAGGACATCAAAGACTCTCCGGTAGCTAATATCGGTCAGGCAATGCAGGGAAAAGTATCCGGCGTGCAGATTATCGATGCCGGTAAACCGGGTGATAATGTCACCATTAAGATCCGTGGTTTGGGTACGATCAATAACAGTAACCCGCTGATTGTCATTGACGGAATTCCTACCGACTTGGGATTGTCTTCCTTGAATATGGCTGATGTGGAACGGGTAGACGTATTGAAAGATGCTTCGGCAACAGCTATCTATGGTTCGCGTGGTGCCAACGGTGTGGTGATGATTACCAGCAAACGTGGTGCCGAAGGTGCCGGAAAAGTAACGGTAAACGCAAACTGGGCTATTCAGAACGCTACTAAAGTGCCCGATATGCTGAATGCTGCGCAATATGCCGCCTTGAGCAATGATATGCTGTCTAATAATGATGATAATACAAACCCTTATTGGGCAGATCCTTCTTTATTGGGAACAGGAACGAACTGGCTGGATGAGATGCTACGTACGGGAGTGAAACAAAGCTATTCGGTTAGCTATTCCGGTGGTACGGAAAAGGCACATTACTATGTATCCGGCGGTTTCCTCGACCAGTCCGGTATCGTAGAAAGCGTTAATTACCGTCGTTTCAATTTCCAGGCAAATAGTGATGCCCAGGTCAATAAATGGTTGAAGTTCACTACTAACCTGACATTCAGTACGGACGTGAAAGAAGGAGGAAGCTATAGCATCGGAGATGCGATGAAAGCACTTCCCACCCAGCCGGTGAAGAATGAAGACGGTAGCTGGAGCGGTCCCGGACAGGAAGCGCAATGGTATGGAAGTGTCCGCAATCCGATCGGTACGTTATATATGATGACGAACGAGACAAAAGGATATAACTTTCTGGCAAACATCACCGGAGAGATTGCCTTTACCAAATGGTTGAAGTTGAAAAGTACCTTTGGTTATGATGCCAAATTCTGGTTTGTCGACAACTTTACTCCGGCTTACGACTGGAAACCGAATCCGGTAGAAGAATCTTCCCGCTATAAGAGTGACAACAAATCATTTACCTACCTGTGGGATAATTATTTTGTATTCGACCATACTTTCGCCCAAAAACATCGTGTAGGTGTGATGGCAGGTTCTTCCGCCCAGTGGAACAACTATGATTACCTGAATGCTCAAAAGAATATCTTCATGTTTGATAATATCCATGAAATGGACAACGGCGAGAAGATGTACAGTATCGGTGGCAGCCAGAGCGACTGGGCACTGCTTTCTCTGATGGCACGTCTCAACTATTCTTACGAAGATAAATACCTGCTTACAGCCACTGTGCGCCGTGACGGTTCCTCCCGCTTCGGTAAGAACAACCGTTGGGGAACATTCCCTTCCGTTTCTCTGGCATGGCGTATTTCGCAGGAAGAATGGTTTCCGAAAGACAATTCTCCGGTGAATGACCTCAAATTGCGTATCGGATACGGTGTGACCGGTAATCAGGAAATCGGTAACTACGGCTTTGTGGCTTCCTATAATACGGGAGTTTATCCTTTCGGCAACAACAACTCCACCGCTTTGGTATCTACCACCCTTTCCAATCCGAATATTCATTGGGAAGAGGTACGCCAAACCAACTTCGGTGTGGATATGAGCCTGTTCAATTCACGTGTCAACCTTTCGCTGGATGCCTACATCAAAAAGACGGCAGACATGTTGGTGAAAGCTTCCATCCCTATCACCTCCGGTTTTGAAGATACTACTGAAACCTTTACCAATGCCGGCAAAATGCGTAACAAAGGAGTGGAAATGACCCTGCGCACCATCAACCTGAAAGGTCTTTTCTCTTGGGAATCTGCTTTAACGGCTACCTATAACAAGAATGAAATTCTGGACCTGAACAGCGAAACTCCGATGTTTATCAATCAGATGGGTAACTCATACGTGACTATGCTTAGAGCCGGTTATCCGATCAATGTATTCTACGGATACGTGACCGACGGACTTTTCCAAAACTGGGAGGAAGTAAACCGCCACGCCACCCAACCGGGAGCAGCTCCGGGGGATATCCGTTTCAGGGATTTGAATAACGATGGAGTCATCAACGATGAAGACCGTACCGTTATCGGTAACCCGAATCCGAACTGGTTCTTCTCTTTAAGCAATAATTTCTCTTATAAGGGATGGGAACTCTCCGTTTTCCTGCAAGGCGTATCGGGAAACAAGATTTATAACGCCAACAATGTTGACAACGAAGGAATGGCAGCCGCTTACAACCAGACCACAGCCGTATTGAACCGCTGGACGGGTGAAGGAACCAGCAACTCTATGCCCCGCGCCATTTGGGGAGACCCGAACCAAAACTGCCGTGTATCCGACAGGTTTGTGGAAAACGGTTCCTATCTCCGTCTGAAGAATATCACGCTTTCGTATACACTGCCTAAAAAGTGGATGCAAAAGATTCAACTGGAAAATGCCCGCATCTCTTTCTCTTGCGAGAATGTGGCAACTATCACCGGATATTCCGGCTTCGACCCGGAAGTGGATATTAATGGCATCGACAGCAGCCGTTACCCGATTTCACGTACCTTCAGTATGGGCTTGAACTTTAACTTTTAAATCAGGAGAAAGAATATGAAAAAGATAATAACTTTGGTATTTATGTCTGCCGTGCTGGCATTGACATCGTGCAACGACTTCTTGGATAAATATCCCAAATATGGCGTCGATCCCGAGTCGGAAGTGACGAATGAGATTGCTGTGGCACTGACTACTGCCTGCTACAAGACTCTTCAGTCATCTAATATGTATAACCAGCGTATTTGGAGCCTCGACATCATCGCAGGCAACAGTGAAGTAGGAGCCGGAGGAGGTACTGACGGTTTGGAGACTGTTCAGGCTTCCAACTTCATAGCCCAGAGCGACAACGGCTTTGCCTTGTATGTATGGCGTTCTCCGTGGGTTGGGATCGGACGTTGCAACATCGTGCTTTCCAATTTGCCTTCAGCATCTATCTCCGATGAGATAAAGACCCGTTGCATGGGTGAGGCTTATTTCCTGCGTGCACATTATTATTATATTCTGGTTCGTTTGTACGGAGGGGTGCCTTTGCGCTTGGAGCCGTTTGAACCGGGAGAATCTGCGGATATTGCCCGTAATACGGTAGATGAGGTATATGCTCAAATTCTTTCCGACTGCAAAAATGCAGTGAATATGCTTCCTCCGAAAAGCAGTTATGGAGATGCTGACAGGGGACGTGCCTGCAAAGAGGCTGCAATGGCGATGCTGGCGGATATTTACCTGACACTGGCTCCCAATCATCGTGACTATTATAATGAAGTAGTGACCTTGTGCAATAACATTGCTGCAATGGGATATGATCTGACTCAATGCAATTATGCCGATAACTTTAATGCGACGATCAATAATGGTGCAGAATCTCTCTTCGAAGTGCAATACTCCGGTAGTACGGAATATGACTTCTGGGGCGGTGATAACCAGTCATCCTGGCTGTCTACCTTCATGGGGCCTCGTAATTCGGGTATGGTAGCCGGTGCTTATGGATGGAACCTGCCTACGGAAGAGTTCTTCAAGCAATACGAAGACGGTGATTTGCGGAAAGACATCACTGTGTTGTATCAGGGTTGTCCTGCTTTTGACGGTATGGAATACAGACGTTCCTGGTCGAATACGGGTTATAACGTACGTAAGTTCCTTGTGTCGAAAACCGTCTCTCCGGAGTATAATACCAACCCCAACAACTTTGTAGTATACCGTTATGCGGATGTCTTACTGAAGAAAGCGGAAGCTTTGAATGAGCAGGGACATCCGGATCAGGCTGCCGAACCATTGAATATCGTTCGTAAGCGTGCCGGACTGACAGAGCTGCCGACTACTCTGACGCAGACCGAAATGAGAGAAAAGATTATTCACGAACGTCGGATGGAACTTGCTTTTGAGGGACATCGCTGGTTCGATATGATCCGGGTTGATAATGGAAATTATGCATTGACATTCCTGAAATCTATCGGTAAGAATAATGTGACCAAAGAACGTCTCCTGTTGCCTATTCCGCAGACGGAGATGGACTCCAATCACCTGATGACTCAAAATCCCGGTTATTAATCCGTTTTATAATCATTCATTTAGACAAATAATATGATGAAGAAATATATATATCAGTTGTTATGCTCTCTTTTCATCGGTGGAACGATGGTTGCTTGTACCGAGGATTATATGGAGACAGATAAAGGACATGATACCCTCACCCTTTCGGTGAATCAGCAGGAGTTGGTGTTGAACGAAAAGAACCATAGTCAGGAGGCGCTGGCGCTTTCATGGACTACCGGAACGAATTATGGAAGCGGTAACCGTATCTCTTATACGCTGGAACTGGCGAAAGCCGGAACGGACTTTGCGAATCCTTATTCGGTAGATTTGGGTACGGGAACGTATCAATGGACTAAGAAAGTGGAAGAACTTAACCAATTTCTGCATACGCAGTTCGGTATCGGTTATGCCGTGAAAGCGGAGTTGGAAGCACGTATCACAGCGGTTGTTGCCGGAATGGAAGATCAGAAACAGATTGCGACGGCTGCCTTTACGGTGACTACTTACCAGCCGGTTACTACGACGCTTTACCTGATTGGTGATGCTACTCCGAACGGATGGAGCGCCGATAACGCAACGGCAATGGAACGTACGGATAACGGACAATTTACATGGACAGGAAAGCTGAATACCGGATCGTTTAAATTTATAACGACCTTAGGAGAATTCCTGCCGTCGTACAACCGTGATGCTACTGCCGAAGAAGGATTCAAACTGACCTACCGTACATCGGGTGACCAACCGGACGAACAGTTCACAATCAGTAAAGAAGCAACTTATATCGTAAAAGCAAACCTGCTCGACCTGACATTAACACTTACCGAAACGGAAGATATTGGCTGGAGATATGAAGAATTTTTCATTGTCGGTTCGTTTACGGGTAACAATGGTTGGGGATTTGAAGCACTGTCTAAAGATGCTGTTCAGATGAACCTGTTCCATTATGGAGCCGTGATTCCCTGGAAGGCGGACGGAGAATTTAAATTCGCTTCCGTGGCAGACTTCGGTCAGGCGGATGCTTTCTTCCATCCTACCATGGCTAATGCTCCGTACACTTCGACATCGGTAGTACTTGGAGGAGATGACGATACTAAATGGCAGATGAAGGAAGCCGAATGTGGCAAGCCTTATAAAGTATGGTTCTACACAGGAAAAGGAAAAGAGAAGATGCTGATGCGTCCGTTCACTCCTTACGAAGGGCTGTATCTGGTGGGTGAAGCAACTCCGAACGGATGGGATTTAGGCAATGCTACTCCGATGACGAAGAGTGCCGACAGTCCTTACATCTTTACCTGGAGCGGTACGCTGAAAACAGGTGAGATGAAGATTTCCTGCGACAAGCAGTCAGACTGGAACGGGGATTGGTTTATGGCGGATAAGAGCAACAAGGCTCCGACGGGGGAAGTAGAGACGGCATTGTTCGTTACCAAGTCGGATGCGGAGTTGAACAGTATGTATCCGGATGCAGATTTGGGTAGTTTGGATTATAAATGGAATATTCAGGAAGCCGGTTCTTATCGGATTACGATTGACCAGTTGAAAGAGACGATTTCGATTGTGAAACAATAAAACAAGAATTCAAGATGAAGAAAATAATATATTGGGTGGCTGCTTTCCTGTGTATGGCTTGCAGTGACGATCATGGGTCGAACCAGGAGAATGGAGGAGCTTCGGGCAGTGTCACCGAAGTGACTCCGGTAACATCGGATTTAAGTGTGGACCTGTCTACGGATAAGGCTTTCTATAAACCGGGGGAGAAAGTGGTATTTACAGCAGAAGATGCGTTGCCTGCCGGAACTAAAGTTCGTTATCGCCTTTTAGGGGAGGTTGTCGGAGAAGAGTCGGTGGTAAATGGTACCAGTTGGACATGGCAACCGCCTACTACTGATTTCAAAGGATATATGGCGGAACTGTACCGTCAGGAGAATGGTACGGATGTGATTGTCGGTACGATTGCGGTAGATGTATCCAGTGATCCGGCACGTTTTCCGCGTTATGGTTTTGTCGCTGATTTCAGTCGGGAGAAGACGGCTGAAAAGACACAGGAAGAGATGGCGTATCTGAATCGTCATCACATCAATTGGGTACAGTTTCAGGACTGGCATAATAAACATCACTGGCCGTTGGGCGGTACACGCACACAGTTGGACGAAGTATATATGGACATCGCTAACCGGGAGGTTTATACAAGTTCGGTGAAAAATTACATTGAAGCGCAGCATCGTTTCGGTATGAAGTCTATGTTTTACAATCTTTGTTTCGGAGCATTGAAGGATGCCGCTACGGACGGGGTGAAGGAGGAATGGTATTTGTTTAAGGATGCTTCTCACACTACTAAAGATAGTCATGATTTGCCGGGCGGATGGAAAAGTAATATTTATCTGGTAGATCCTTCTAATAAGGAATGGCAGAAATATTTGAACGAAAGGAATGATGATGTATATGCGAACTTTGCCTTCGACGGCTATCAGATAGACCAGTTGGGACGACGCAGCACGCTTTACAATTACAACGGTATTCCGGTCAATCTGCGTGAGGGATATGCTTCTTTTATTGAAGCGACGAAGCAGGCTCATCCGGACAAGAGTTTGGTGATGAATGCGGTCAGCCGTTACGGTGCCCGTCAGATAGGAGAGACAGGTAAAGTTGATTTCTTCTATAATGAAGTGTGGGCGGATGAGGCTGATTTTACCAATCTGAAAGCCATTCTTTATGAAAATGGAGTATATGGCAATTATCAGTTGAATACGGTTTTTGCAGCTTATATGAATTATAATAAAGCGGATAACCGGGGAGAATTTAATACGCCGGGTATCTTATTGACAGATGCTGTCATGTTTGCTTTGGGTGGTTCGCACCTTGAACTGGGAGGCGATCACATGTTGTGCAAAGAGTACTTCCCGAATGAGAATCTGACAATGAGCGAAGAATTGAAAACAGCGATGGTTCGTTATTATGATTTTCTGACTTCTTATCAGAATCTGCTTCGTGACGGTGGTACGGAGAATCGTGTTTCCATAGATTGTACCAATGGCGAAATGAGATTGAATAGTTGGCCTCCTCAACAGGGATCAGTTACTACTTATGCCAAGCAGGTAGGTGGCAAGCAAGTCATACATCTTCTTAATTTCTCGCAAGCGAACAGTCTTAGCTGGAGAGATGTGGACGGTACGATGCCGGAACCGGCTTTGATTACGAAAGCGGCTTTGCAAATGAATCTGTCGGCAAAGGTGAATAAGTTATGGGTAGCGTCGCCGGATGCACACGGAGGAGCCTTGCAGGAATTGGCCTTTACACAGGAGAACGGAATTGTCTCTTTTACATTGCCTTCCTTGAAATATTGGACAATGATTGTGGCTGAATAAAAGAGATTGCAGCTGAATAAAATGAGTATAGTCCAATAACGCGGCTGTAGCAGAATGACTTAAAATGATAGGTATGATGATTAGATATAGATTATGGGTATGGGTGTTGTGCTTGGTGTTTCCAACATGGGTTTGGGCGGAAAAAACGACACGTACATGCTCCTCTTTTACACAGCAGGGACGTCAGGTGACTTTTCACCTGACGGACAGTGCCGCGTTGCAATTGCAACTTTGTAGCTCTTCCGTCGTGAAAATCTGGTTCTCACCCGACGGGCAATTGCAGCGAAGAAATGCTTCGTTTGCAGTGATTAATGAAGAGCTGGAAGAGGTAGGAACTATTCATGTGGATGAACAAGCGGCCTGTTATGAGATATTTACTCCGAAGTTGCGTATCCGGGTGAATAAATCTCCGATGAGTCTTCAGATATTCGATAAATATCAGAAACTCTTGTTTAGCGATTATGCCGATAAAGGCCATGTCAGTGAAGGAACGAAGAAGGTGGAATATAAAGTGCTTCGTCGTGACGAGCACTTCTTCGGACTTGGTGAGAAAGCGGGAAAGATGGATCGTCGTGGCGAGTCTTATAAGATGTGGAATAGTGACAAACCTTGTTATAGTGTGGTAGAAGATCCTCTTTACAAGAGTATTCCTTTCTTTATGAGCAATTACCGATATGGTATTTTTCTTGATAACACCTATAAGACGGAATTCAAATTCGGAACGGAAAGCCGTGATTATTACAGCTTTGAAGCGCCGAACGGGGAAATGGTATATTACTTTATCTTCGGTAAAGACTATAAAGAAATCATCAGCCAATACGTCGGACTGACGGGAAAACCTATCATGCCGCCGAAATGGGCGTTGGGATTTGCTCAATGCCGCGGTCTGTTGACAAGTGAAAAGCTAAGTCGTGAGATAGCCGAAGGCTACCGGAAACGGGGAATACCTTGTGATATTATCTATCAGGATATCGGCTGGACAGAATACTTGCAGGATTTCGAGTGGCGCAAAGGAAACTATGAGAACCCCAAAAAGATGCTTTCGGATTTGAAAGAGATGGGTTTTAAGGTAGTCGTATCTCAAGACCCGGTAATTGCACAAGCCAACAAAAAACAATGGGAAGAAGCAGACCGTTTGGGTTATTTTGTAAAGGACAGTACGAACGGTAAAAGCTACGATATGCCCTGGCCTTGGGGTGGCAACTGCGGAGTGGTGGACTTCACTCTGCCTGCCGTAGCCGACTGGTGGGGAACTTATCAGCAGAAACCTATTGACGATGGCATCTTCGGCTTCTGGACGGATATGGGCGAACCTGCCTGGAGTAACGAAGAGCAGACGGAACGCCTGGTGATGAAGCACCATTTGGGTATGCACGATGAAATCCATAACGTCTATGGCCTGACCTGGGACAAAGTGGTGAAGGAGCAATTTGAAAAGAGGAATCCGGACCGTCGTGTTTTTCAAATGACTCGTGCTGCTTATGCCGGATTGCAACGTTATACGTTCGGCTGGACGGGTGATAGCGGAAACGGAGACGACGTATTGCAAGGTTGGGGACAATTAGCCAATCAGATTCCTGTAATGCTTTCCGCAGGTTTGGGATTAATCCCATTTTCTTCCTGTGATATTACCGGTTACTGTGGGGATATTGAGGATTATCCGGCTATGGCGGAACTCTATACCCGTTGGATTCAATTCGGTGCATTCAATCCTTTGAGCCGTATTCATCATGAGGGAGATAATCCGGTGGAACCATGGCTTTTCGGACCGGAAGCGGAAAAGAACGCGAAAGCAGCTATCGAACTGAAATATCGTTTGTTGCCGTATATCTACACTTACGCCCGCGAAGCGTATGATACAGGATTGCCTATCATGCGGCCTCTGTTTCTCGAATATCCAATGGATATGGAAACTTTCTCCACGGATGCCCAATTCCTGTTCGGTCGTGAATTGTTGGTAGCTCCTGTGGTGAAGAAAGGTGCTCGCACAAAGAACGTGTATCTTCCCGAAGGCACATGGATAGACTACAACAACAAGCAGACGGTCTACACCGGAGAGCAATGGACTACCGTTGATGCTCCCTTGTCCTCTGTTCCCATGTTTGTGAAGCAAGGTTCCATCATCCCTACCATGCCGGTGATGAACTACACCCATGAGAAACCGGTATATCCACTTACTTTTGAAATCTTTCCCGCCCAGGAAGGTGCACAAGCAGCCTTTACTCTTTACGAAGATGAAGGAGAAGACTTAGGATATCAGCGTGATGAATTTGTCAAAACACCGATTATTTGCAGCACTCTGGCAAATGGATATGAACTGACCGTCTCTGCCCGTGAAGGAAAAGGATACACTGTTCCCGGTCCGAGAAATCTGTTGTTCCGTATTTATTCTGCGAAAGCTCCGAAAGAGATAACTGTCAAAGGAAAGAAGATAAAGCAAACTAAACCGGAACGTTTGGAAGAAAATCTGGAGAATAACACTGAAACTGTAGCGTGGAGTTGGGATAAGGAAACAGGTGTCTGTAGTGTGAGAATACCTGATAAAGGTGTTGATGAACAGTTGATGATTACTTTTAAATAAACAGGGAGCTGTTGGCAAGCTAATATTCAGAGTTTTTCTTTCGTTTTATATGGATAATGTGTAGATTCGCACGAAACTCATATCAGAAATGTGTAAGTTATCACATTTCTGATATCAAAAGTGTGATTCATTATGAGAAGCTTTTCCAACCCGCTTACCTGATTCGCTATTCAATGCTGAATTTGAAACAAGATGGTAATTTGATTAATATCCCCCTGTTTTTGGCGGATAAGACAAAAGAGCTATTGAAGGATAAAAGTTGAAAGAGCCTTCTGAAGGAATCAGTAGCCTCTTAAAAAACGATGATTCTTAAAAAAGGAATATTTAATCATTGGAAGAAGGACGTGAATTGCAGTTTGGTAAAGAAAAGCAGGAAAATGTCCTGCATTTGTAATTACGCGATTCTCTATTTCGGCTGTTTCGAAAATATGCCAATCAAGCTGCGATAGATTTTTGATTATTTTTGTTATTTGGAGAGCAGATGCCCGAATAACTAATCATTTTATTATTTTTTCCTTTCCGATATATTATGGTAAACTAGAGATAAAAATGTTTCTTAATAGTCCATTTTTATCTTCTTCACCGGGGAACGATAGCTTCCTCGGTGAGGAACAAGTCGATGCACACCGAGGAACACTTCGTTGGTTTTAAAGCAATGAGCGGTTTCTGAATAGAGAAAGATGCATATCCTGTTTGCTTTTATGCAATATTAGGCATCCTTTTGTATGCTCATGCGTTTATTTATGCAGTTTATTTTCCGGTTCGTTATTTTCTAATTGGCCATTTCCTTGTATAATATTAAAAATAGAACATTGAAAGT
Organism: Bacteroides sp. 3_1_13; assembly: GCF_001185845.1. Taxonomy (NCBI): domain Bacteria; kingdom Pseudomonadati; phylum Bacteroidota; class Bacteroidia; order Bacteroidales; family Bacteroidaceae; genus Bacteroides; species Bacteroides sp. 3_1_13. The sequence continues at coordinate 826,741 of NZ_KQ236955.1, read as the reverse complement.
ATATATTATCAAGTCGATAAGCAGTTGTTTATTTAAATAAAATAAATTCCTATTACCCTTTTCAAGAAAGTATAATGATTAAGTAATATAGTATTAAAATATTGATTGACAATTGCCTATGTTTGCAACGTTATTTTAAATGGAAATCTAATACACAATAAAGTTGTTATGAGAAAATCAACAAGGATAATTTATTTAAAGATGGTTGCACTAGCTATGGTCACTACATTTTCCACTCTGAATGGTCACATATCTGCCAATACACTTCAGAAAGAACTCCATTCGGGATGGAGGTTTAAACAAGCTCGTCTTTCTAACTGGTATCCTGCTACAGTCCCGGGAGTAGTACACACTGACTTGATTGATAATAAAATCATTGAAGATCCTTTTTATCGCTTAAATGAAAGAGGTGTACAGTGGGTTGATAAGGAAGATTGGATTTATGAAACAACCTTCGATGTAGCACCCGAATTGATGGATAAAAACAATATACGGCTTTATTTTAAAGGGCTTGATACTTATGCAGATGTCTATTTGAATGGAGAAAAGATATTGGAGGCAGACAATATGTTTCGTGAATGGAAACTTCCCGTAAAAGATAAACTGAAAGCAAAGGATAATAAATTAAGGATATATTTCCATTCTCCAATTAAACGGGATATGCCTAAATGGGATGCGCTGCCTTTTCACTATGAGGCAATCAACGACCAGTCGGAGAATGGAGGAGTATTCAATAGAAAGGTTAGTGTTTTTGCCCGTAAGGCAGGCTATCATTATGGTTGGGACTGGGGACCTCGCCTGGTAACTTCTGGCATCTGGAGACCTGTTTTATTAGAAGCATGGGATGATTTTCGGATAGAAAATGTGTTTATCCGGCAAAAAGAGGTTTCTTATAAACAAGCCGACATCAGTAATATTGTAGAAATACTAGCCGATAAAGATATTGAGAAGGCTGAAGTTACGGTCAGAGACAATAAGACTGGAAAGATTTATGGTGCTACTGCTACCTGCCTGACAAAAGGATTGAATAAGATTGCTGTAAATTTCTTTATAAAGAATCCTAATTTGTGGTGGAGCAATGGACTCGGAAAAGCCAATCTATATGAATTCCGGACCGAAGTAAAAACAAACGAGCAAAATAAGGACTGTCTTATAACTTCTACAGGAATACGTTCATTAAAAGTTATACGTAAGGAGGATAAAGAGGGAAGATCATTCTATTTTCAACTTAATGGAATACCTGTATTTTCCAAAGGGGCTAATTATATCCCTTGTGATAATTTTCTGCCTCGTGTGACGAAGGAACTGTATGAGAAAACGATCCTGGATGCTGTCAATGCTAATATGAATACTTTGCGTGTGTGGGGTGGAGGGACTTATGAAGATGATTATTTCTACGAATTATGCGATAAATATGGTATTCTTGTGTGGCAGGATTTTATGTTTGCCTGCAGCGTATATCCCTCCGAAGGTGAATTGCTGGAAAATGTTCGTCAGGAAGCAATTGATAATGTTCGCCGTTTGCGCAATCACCCTTCTCTTGCTTTATGGTGTGGTAATAATGAATGCCTGGAAGCTTGGTTTGGTTGGAATTGGAAAGAAAACTATGCGAAGCAGAATCCGGAGTATGCCCGGATTATCTGGCAGCAGTATGAAGATCTGTTTCATAAAATGCTACCGGAAGTGGTGACTGACAACAGCCCTGAAACATTTTATTGGCCTTCATCGCCCTTCAGTCGTTATGACGGAGTTTCCGAGAATAATAAAGGAGATACGCATTATTGGGCTGTATGGCATGCAAAAAAGCCGATCTCCGAATATAATAAGGTGCGTAGTCGTTTCTTTAGTGAATATGGTTTTCAATCTTTTCCCGAATTTGAGTCGGTCAAAATGTATGCTCCGCACCCTGAAGACTGGGAAATAACTTCCGAGGTAATGATGTCTCATCAACGGGGAGGTGAGTTCGCGAACAAACTGATTGAAGACTATTTGCTGAACGAATATCGCAAACCTAAAGATCTCGAATCATTTCTGTATATGAACCTTGTACTGCAAGGGGATGCTATTAAAACGGCTATTGAAGCACATCGCAGGGATATGCCTTACTGTATGGGGACATTATTTTGGCAACATAATGATTGCTGGCCGGTTGCTTCGTGGTCGAGCCGTGATTACTACGGACGTTGGAAAGCGCAACATTATTTTGCCAAGGCAGCTTTTCGGGACGTGCTTGTATCTCCCATAGTTAATAATGACAGGCTTGATGTATATATTGTATCTGATAGATTAAGGAAAACGAGCGCTATACTGGAACTGGAAGTCTGTGACATGGAAGGAAAGCTTGTTAATTCAGTCAGAAGATCGGTAACTATTCCTGCTAATGAAAGTAAAGTCGTTATATCCCACAAATTGAATTCATTTATAAAATCACAACCGGAAAATCAGCTTGTTATCTCCGCAACCCTTACCGATCAACAAGGAACGATTTACACAAATAATTATTTCTTGACGAAGCAAAAGGAGATGTTATATCCGCAAGTAAATATATCATATCAATTAAAGTCACTGCCTGACGGATATGAATTGACTTTAAAAGCAGACCGTTTTGCAAGAGCTGTATACTTGTCTCTTGATGGAATTGATAATTTCTTTGAAGATAATTATTTCGATTTGATGCCGGGAAAAGATAAGATAGTGAAAGTTCGTACCGATATTTCATATACGGACTTTTCCCGACAGCTAAAAATCAAATCGTTGGTCGATGGATATTAAATAAATGCACTTAATATTTAATCAACATCTGTTGCAGGATTGTACGGTATTCACTAGGTGTGTTTCCTTTCTTCTTTTTGAATATCCGAATAAAGTTCGATAGATTATTAAATCCGCACGAGTAGCAGATTTCTGCTACCGTGTGTGATGTTTCAGTCAGCATTTGGCAAGCACGGGCCACACGGAGGTTGTTGATATAGTCAATAAAGGTGCAATTTGTTTTCTTTCTGAAGAAATGGCTGAAAGCGGATTCTGACATATTTACCAGAGCTGCTACATCTCCCAGTTTGATAGGTTCTTCAAAATTCTTCTCTATATAGTCGCAGACTTTTGCAATGCGTCTACTTTTTGAGGTACGTATCGTGTCTTTTGTGTCATAGAGATTACTGACTAAAATATGTCTGTCGGCAGTGGAGAGATCATACAAGATAGAGAGAAACTCTAAAACGGTGTGGAAGCCTTGCATCCGGGTAAGCTGGAGAATTTTCTCTTTCATTGCCAGCATGGTGTTTTCAGAAAAGCTAATTCCTTTCTGTGAGTCGAGTAACAGTTGTTTAATCGGGCTGAATAGTCGTTTCTCCAATATTGGAAAATTGAGCAATTTGTCCGAGAACTGAATTGTCACCACATGATTGCCTTCTACAATCTCCCCTTTCCAGGCATGCGGAAGATTGGGGCCAGTCATTACCAAATCTAGATTGTCAAACTTTTCGACTGAATCGCCTACAATTCTTTCTCCATACGTATTCATCACAAGATTAATTTCATAATCGGAGTGATAATGTACCGGATAATCAAATTTTGCATTGGGATGATTTAAAACGATGAATAAATCATCAGAAGAAATGGGAGTAATTTCCTTTTGAATGTCTTTCATAAGAACTGTATTTAACTTGATACAAATGTACGAATAATAATAATACAAAAACAGGCTATTCAAAAAAGTATAATTATTAAGCAATATAATATCAAAAAACTATCATTATATGCCTTACATTTGCAAAGTGAATCATACTTAATAACTAATTGAATGCTATGGAATCATTTTCTATCGGAACTATTGATATTATAATCGTAGTCGTATATTTGCTATTTATTATATGGTGGGGTGTAAAGAACGGAAAGAGTTCGGATGCTCAATCGTATTTTCTTGCCGGACGTTCCATGCCCTGGTGGGTTGTAGGGTTGTCTCTGTTTGCCGCCAGTATATCCAGTACTACGCTTATCGGGCAATCGGGTGATGCTTATGATACGGGGCTTGCCGTTTTCAATTATAACCTGACCGGTATTGTAGTTATGGTGTTTTTTGCTGTTTTCCTTCTACCTTTATATATAAGGTCGAAGGTTTTTACGATTCCGGAGTTTCTGGAGAAGAGATTTGATAAACGTTCCCGTTACTACTTTTCCGCTATTTGTATTATCGGAAATATTTTTCTGGATGCTGCCGGTGCGCTTTATGCAGCCGCATTAATTATCAAACTGGTATTACCTGAAGCTGATCTTCAGATGATTATTATAGTCTTTGCTATTATTGCAGCTTCATATACAATTCCGGGAGGACTTTCTTCTGCCATTAACGCGGAACTGATACAGGCGGTAGTTTTGATTTTGGGTTCGGTTTTGCTTACCTATTTCTGTTTTCAACAGGGAGGAAGTTATTTCTATCATTTGTTTGAAAACGATGATATATTGGTGAAGCTGATTCGCCCGTTGTCCGATAATGCCACTCCTTGGTTGGGGCTGATCGTGGGGATGCCCATATTGGGTATTTACTTCTGGGCTAATAATCAGACTCTAGTACAACGTGTTTTGAGTGCCAGGACTATTGATGAAGGTCGGAGAGGTGTTATATTCACCGGTTTTCTCACGATGAGCACATTGTTTATTATTGCTATTCCCGGATTGATTGCCCGTGATTTATTTCCAGGTTTGGATAAACCCGATATGGTATATCCTAATATGGTGATGCAATTAATGCCTGTGGGTTTGCTGGGTATTATGCTGGCTGCTCTGTTGTCTGCATTGACTTCTACGATTAGTGCTATCTTGAATTCTACTTCTACTTTGTTTACGATGGACTTTTATGCGAAGTTTAATAAACATGCTGATACAAAAAAGCTGGTACTGGTTGGTAAAATCGCTTCTTGTGTGATTATTCTGTTAGCTGCATTATGGGCACCTCAAATTGGTAAATTCGGATCTCTTCTAAAATATTATCAGGAAATGCTTTCTTATATTTCTCCTCCTATCGTAGCGGCTTTCCTTCTTGGAATTTTTAATAAGAGAGTGAATGGTGACGGAGCTTTTATGGGATTGATTCTCGGTCTGGTAGTAGCGGTTCTTTTACTTTTCTTTAAAAATACGGTTTTTGGTGATTTGCACTTTTTGTTGATGGTCCCTTTCTTGTTGATATTCAGTATAATAGTGATTTGTGTAAGCAGTTTCTTTTATGCGGCTCCGGGTAAAGATAAGCTTACTGACACCACCTTTTCTCTTAGTGATCTGAAAGAAGAATATGTAACCTTGAAAACAGTAGTCTGGTATAAGAACTATCAGGTATGGGCAGGGGTGTTACTTGTGTTAAGCGCATTGATTTGGATTATTTTCCAATAAAATAAATAGAATATATGAAATTAAAGAAATTTGAAGGAAACCCGATTCTTTCTCCGTCGGAAAAGAATGATTGGGAATCTTTGGTGACTTGTAATCCTGGCGTGTTCTATGATAACGGTATGTTTTATATGTTATATCGTGCTGCAGGTAACGATAGAGAACATGTTATCCGCTTGGGATTGGCTACGAGCAGGGATGGGTTTTATTTTGAAAGACACTCGGATCAGCCGGCTTTTTCTCCGAGTGTCGATGGGCCTGATTCCGGATGTGTGGAAGATCCTCGTATTGTGAAGTTTGATGGTGAGTATTATATTACTTATGCCTATCGGCCGGTACCACCCGGGCAGTATTGGAAGTTTGGGCATGATGAAGTTTTACTTCCTGAATGTGGTAAGTATGCTCCTGCAGCTATTGCTAAGAATTTGGGTAATACTGGGTTGGCTGTTACTACAGATTTTTGCCATTTTCGCCGTTTGGGACGTTTGACTTCACCGGTGCTTGATGATCGCGATGTGATTCTTTTTCCCGAGAAGGTAAACGGACAATTTGTTATGTTACATCGCCCCAAGCAGTATATTGGCGAAAAATTTGGTGTAGAATACCCTTCTATCTGGATAAAGTTTTCGGATGATTTATTAGATTGGGAGGGTAAGGAAAGCCATCTTCTTCTGACAGGACGTGAAAATACTTGGGAGGAAAAGATTGGTGGAAGTACTCCTCCCCTGAAAACGGATAAGGGTTGGTTGATGCTCTATCATGGTGTGGAGCATGGCGGAAAAGGGTATTATAGGGTGGGGGCTTTATTGCTCGACTTGGATAACCCTCTGAAAATACTAGCCAAAACGCATGAATCAATTCTCGAACCGGAAGAGGACTTCGAGATAAACGGGTATTATAACGGTTGTGTATTCCCTACGGGAAATGTGATTGTGGATGATACGCTCTTTGTGTATTATGGTAGTGCGGATAAGTATGTCTGCGTGGCTACCTGCTCTGTAAATGAACTGCTCTCTTACTTGTTGACCGACTGCAAGGTGTAATTAACTGAATCTCCTTTATCTTTTAGTCTTTTAATGCGATGTGTATACACTGTTTATGTGTACATTGGGGAGGTTGCTATGCGAAAAATAGATAATCATAGATTAAATCGTTCAAAAAAGTATAATAATAGAGTAAATAGTGCGAATGAAAATGAAAGGTTATAGTCTATATTTGTATTATCAAATTATCAGTAAAGAATTCAACGCTTAAATTTTATATTATGATGAATAAACAGAAAAAACGGCTTGGTAGCATGTCACTCTGCAAAGTTGTGTTGATATGCCTTTTTTTGTCCGTATTTTCTACCGCATGGGCTGCGGTAGAGCAAACATCTTCCAAGATTACTGTGACTGGAGTGGTTAAAGATGTACAAGGTGAGCCTCTGATAGGAGCTACTATTAAAATTAAAGGTTCGGCTGTAGGAACAGTCAGTGATTTTGATGGGAATTACTCTCTGGCCAATGTGCCGGTGAATGGGGTTTTAGAGTTTTCTTATGTAGGTATGAATAGTATAGAAATATCGGTTTCCGGAAAAAAGGTGGTAAATGCGGTACTTAGTGATGCTACTCAATTACTTGATCAGGTGGTGGTCATTGGGTACGGGTCGGTGAAAAAGAGTGATTTGACGGGATCGGTTGCGACGGTAAAGCCGGAGGCATTAAGTGATATACCGGCTAATTCTGTTGAAGGATTGTTGCAGGGGCGTGCGGCTGGTGTACAAGTAATCAATTCGTCACAGGATCCGGGAGCCGGATCAACGGTTCGTATTCGTGGTAATAGTTCGCTGCGCGGATCCAATTCACCTTTGATTGTGGTAGATGGTTTTCCATTGGGAGATGCCGGTGATTTGAAACAGATTAATACCGATGATATTGTTTCAATGGAAGTATTGAAAGATGCTTCTGCTTCTGCAATTTATGGTTCCAGAGGTGCTAATGGAGTTATAATTGTAACCACTCGAAGGGCGAAAGAAGGAACTACGACGGTATCTGTCAAACAGCAGCTCACTTTCTCCGAATTTTCTTCCAAACTGGATTTGTGGAGAGACCCGGTGATGATGGCAATGTTGAACAATGAGGGACGTGTGAATGGTGGATTACAGCCGCTCTATATCGGTGCAAATAATTCTGCCGGTGTTTATTACCCGTCTATTGAGGAGCTTCAGACTACTTGGACAACCAATACCCGTTGGGATGAATTAGTGTTTAGAGATGCGCCTGTGTCTAATAATACAACAGTTTCTGTCTCCAGTGCTAACGAGAAGACGAGTTTTAACTTGAGTGCTAATTATTATACGGACCAAGGAATGTATATTGATGATGATTATAGTAAAGGGGGGTATAATCTGAATGTCAGTCATAAGATATATAAGAACTTTACGATTCGTGCATCCAATATTCTATATCTTGGCAACCGTAATAACAATGGCGGAATGGCGTATTGGAGAAATCCGATTTATCCTGTGTATAATGAAGACGGAACTTATTATCAGACTACTGCTCAAGATTATAGTCATCCTATCGCTATTCGCGAGCATAAAAAGGATAAAACCAAAATGCTGGATGTTATCTCATCCGGGGCTTTTGAATGGCAAGTGATACCGCAACTTCGTCTCACAAGCCAGTTGAATTATAAATATGGAAAATCTACCAACGACCAGTATCTGCCACAGAAATACACCCAAGTCGGTACGGAGAATCGTGGTAGGGGAGTCATTGGTAACACAGAGAATCAAAATTTTGTTTCCGAAACATTTGCCAATTACTCTCAAATGTTCGGCAAACATGAAGTGGGCGCCATGGTAGGTCATTCTTACGAGTGGTATCAATATCGTGATTCGTATCTGACTGCTAATGGTTTTGTGAATGAAGCATTGGGAAATGAGAATATGGGAGCCGGAGAGAAAGCGAACAATATTATTTCCAACGGGTTCTCGAAAAGTAAACTGGTTTCCGGAATGGCCCGTCTGAATTACACTTATGATAATAAGTATTTGCTTACTGCCACTTTTCGTGCCGACGGTTCTTCTAAATTCGGTAAGAATAACAAGTGGGGGTATTTCCCTTCCGGAGCTATCAGCTGGAAAGCTCACGAAGAGAAGTTTATAAAGAAACTAAATACATTTGATGAATTGAAGTTTCGTTTAAGTTACGGTATTTCGGGAAATCAGGGAATCAGTCCTTATCAGACTCTTAGCCGTTATGGAACGACTAAATATTACCATCAGGGACAATGGCTGACTGCTATCGGTCCCGGGTATGAGTCAGGGCAGTCCGGGCAAGACGGAATCTGGAAAATTTGGAGTGGAATTCCTAATCCGGACTTGAAATGGGAGACAACTGCGCAATGGGACTTTGGTATTGATATGGCTTTCTTTAACAGAAGACTTCGCGTCACTTTGGATATTTACAATAAAGAGACGTCTGACCTGTTGAGAGAAAGAAACCTGGCCCTTTCTTCCGGTTATGACCGCATGTGGGTGAATGATGGTAAGATTCGCAACCGGGGATTTGAAGTAACGATTGACGGAGTTATGGTAGATAAAAAAGATTGGAGCTTGAATGGAACTTTTATATTCTCTATGAACCGTAACAAGGTGCTTGATTTGGGAAGTAGTGTCGAATCGGGTCTATTGAAAGATGCCCGTACGGGAATGGAATATGAAGTTGTCGGTAACTTGAGTGAACAGTATCGCTCTTATACTAATATACTTGCTATTGGCCAACCGATCAATGTCTTTTATGGATATAAATGTGATGGAATTATTCAGACTTTGCCGGAAGGACTTAACGCAGGATTGTCGGGAGAAGATGCTATGCCGGGAGAATTCAAATATGTCAATACGTATGATGGGGACGGGACACAAGGTGTTGTGAATGAAAACGATAAATGTATTATCGGTGATCCTAATCCTGATTTTACGGCAAGTCTGAATCTTTCTTTCCGTTGGAAGAAACTGGATGCGAGTATTTTCCTGAATGGTGTGTTTGGAAATGATGTGTTGAACACCAAGACTTTTGGTGATCCGCATAATGCTGCACTCCGTTGGACACCTGACAACCCGACTAACAAATATCCCAGTCTGCGTGACGGACGTCAGACTCGCTTTTCTGACTATTGGATAGAAGACGGCTCTTTTGTGAGAATCCAGAATCTGACAGTAGGGTATACCTTTGATTTGCCTAAACAGAAAGTGTTTGCCTCGAAAATACGCCTATATATGAATGCTTCCAATTTATATACATTTACCAAGTTCGACGGGTATGATCCGGAAGTCGGGCAAAACGGAATTTATTCCGGTGGGTATCCTCGCTTGAGAAAATGGACAGTAGGTCTTGATATAACATTCTAAATTAAATGATATGAAAAAGAATATATACACTTTCATTTTAATAAGCTGTATCCTGGGCTTTTCCGGTTGCAGTCTTGATGAAGAGCCTTACGGATTCTATTCCGAAGATAACTTCTATAAAACAGAGGGGGATGCAATGGCAGCTATTCATTACGCTTATGCTACTCTTACCTATATCGAGTATTCACGTGCTCTTTATTTCATCGGTGATATGCCTACTGAAATTATGACTACTAAAGGAGATGCCTCCGTTGATAATCGTGCCTTGAATCTGTGGAGAATTGATAACTTTGATACCAATGCTACTTTGGTCAATTTCTTTAAATACTCATTCATAGCTATTAATCGGGCGAATGCTGTCATTAAGAAGATGCCGGGTACGGATATTGATTCCAAGCTAAAGGATCAGTATTTGGGTGAAGCTTATTTTTTACGTGCATACAATTACTTCTGTCTTTCACGTAACTTCGGTTTGGTACCGATGCATTATGGAGTAGTGGAGACATTGTCGCAAACGGGTACTCCTTTGGCAAATAATATGGATGAGATTTATGATTTGATGATTGACGATTGTAAAAAAGCGGAAGAATTGTTGCCTGTATACGCTGCCCCCATAATGGGACGTATCGATAGAGTCGGTGCACAGGCTTTGTTAGCTAAAATCTATTTATATGCAGCTTCTGCCAAAGCAAATAATGTGCCTTTATACAAGGAAATGGCGAAAGATGTCAATTCTCTCTATCAAGATGCTATGACTTATGCCGGAAGAGCATTAGGATTGGATCCGGATTATCCGCAGAATACGTATGGTTTTGAAAGTGATTTGCTCAAGATTTATGATGTAGAGAACTTTGCCGGTAAAGAAAATATTTTCTTGATGTCTATGGATAGAACGGGAGAGGCAGAAGGACAATATTCTAAGATATCCAAAATGTTCCTTCCTTATATTGAGGGTGCTACTATCTGGATCAAGCAAGGAGACAAAGATGAATATATAAAATCTCATGACGGTTGGGGAGAATATCGTACGGAAATGAATTTCTATAATGAGTTTGATGGAAACGATTTGCGTAAGAAAGATCTCATTGTGGACAAGGTGTATAATGAAGATGGAACGGTAAAAGCGGAATGGAAACCGGATGGCGGTGATTTTGAGTACCCCTTCTGCCGAAAATACATCGATCCCAAATTTGATGGGGATAAGACTAGTACACGCCCCTTTCTCATTCGTTTTACTGACATTGCTATGGTGTATGCCGAAGCTGCCGGCCCGACTACCAAAGCTTATGAACTGATAAACTTTATCAGACATAGGGCAGGATTGGGGGATTTGACTCCAGGATTGCCGATAGATGAATTCCGGGAGAAAGTATATGAAGAACGTAAGTTTGAAATGGCTTTTGAAGGAGATCGTATGTACGATATTCGTCGTTGGGGCAGGATTGGAGAAATCAAAGAAGTGAAGGATGCCGGACTAAATGAAAGTCAATATTCTTTCTATCCGTTGCCGCAAACCGAGATTAATCTTAATCCAAGTTTAAGAGAATAATAAAAAATCGTGAGCTATGAATAAACTATTAAAATACACACTGTTTATCCTTTGTATGGGGATAATGCAATCTTGTGTGAAAGACATGCAGGATGATTTGAATGATGGAGGATGGAATAACGAGAGGTCTGTAACGAGTCTTAAATTCAAGAACCAGGTGGGACAGGCTGAAATTGAACGCATTGATGATACAACTGGGGAAGTTACCGTAACCCTTAATGTGGGGGCTATTCCTGATTTGTCGAAAGTTGAAATAGAATCTATCGAATTGTCGTATCAAGCCACAGCTTCTGCAGGTAAAGGCAGTACATTGGATTTTAGTAATCCGGAGCGAAAATCGGTTCTTACTGTAACTTCCGCAACTGGAAAAACACGTGAATATATGATCTATGTGAATGAATTCCGTGAAAGCCTGGAAGGTACATGGTCGATTAATAATTTGATTATTTATGGTGGTACAGGTCCGGAATGGGGTGGCGGAAGAGTTTATCCGTTTATGGACAAATCATGGTGCTGGTATGATGAATATTCCCCGGAAAAAGAGTATGACAATACACTGACCTTTATTATGGAGAATATCACAGATGATGGAAACACATCCGGGAAATGTATAAATGCTGCCGGGCCTGACGGGAAATATGCAGACTTTATATTTAAAGGTTCTTCTAATCCGGCAGATAAGACGGATATTGATCTGAAGAAGTATTATCGGAAAATCCCAGTAGGAGAGAGCCGTTGGATTCGTAATTACAGTTTAGGTACTATTACTTTTATTGATTCGGACGGAAATGAATCGACTGCCGTACTCGAAAATCCGGGAACTTATACATTATTCCAGGGGGGAGGTTATACCAATACGGTAACTTTGCCGAATAATGCTTTCTCTTTCCAAATCAATGGTGTGGATGAGTGGACCTATATTTATACTGATTATGATGTGTTTGCTAAACAGGCACGTAAGTTCTTTGTACTCGTGACAAAAAATGAGGATTAACTAATGGATGATAAAATATGAAGAAATACTTCTTTATTTTTATAGTTGCCTTTTTTGCATCCTGTTCTCCGGTAGAACAGGATGTAATAATCACCATAGATACGGAAACGGTGCTAAATGATTGCTATATAGGCAATGGGGCGCAGTGGGATCCTTATCAACTGGATTATGGCAAAGGTAAACTAACTATTTCGGAAGCTGATTGGGAGAAACTGTATGACAGACTTGATTTTATGCGTCCGCAGTTTATTCGTATCATGATTAATACTTCTTCGTTTGTTGACCAAGGGAGATTGGTGCCGGAACGGGGGATGGAAGTATTATCCAAAATGTTAGACTACTGCCAGAGCCGTAATGTGACTGTCATGTTCGGAGATTGGGGATGGAGTGTCATTCGTGCCCGCGAAGCAGAGATTGACAGTCAAAGTCTTCGTCACGCAGCTGCCTTGGTTGATTATCTGGTTCATAATAAAGGATATTCTTGTATCCGCTATTACAATCTAGTGAATGAGCCGAATGGTTATTGGGCTGCCACTAATAAGAGTTTTCCTCTTTGGGCATCATCTGTCCGGCAGTTTTATCAATATATGAAAGAATTTGACCTGATCGGAGAAGTTGGTATCGTCGGTCCGGATATTGCCATCTGGGATAAAGCGGAGACAGGATGGATAGATAGCTGTGCAGTGCAGTTGAACGAACAAATAGAACTTTACGATATCCATACTTATCCGTCTAAAGTCACCGTTAATTCTGGAGAATATGCAGATATTATTGCTGCCTATAAAGAGAAGATTCCTGAAGGAAAGAAAATCGTGATGGGAGAAATTGGTTTTAAATTTGTGGAAAAGGCTGATTCTTTGTATCAGAAGGAGAATATTCGTAGAGCCGGGAGTAAAGTTAACGCCTCGTTGGAAGATTCGCAGATGTTTGTTTATGATTATATGTATGGAACAGATATGGCAGATGCTCTTATTCAAACTGTCAATACTGGTTTTTCAGGTTCCATTGCCTGGATGCTGGATGATGCCATGCACTCTAATGAAGCACCTGACAAACTGAAGATTTGGGGATTCTGGAATATATTCGGTGAAGAATGTTTCGGAGCAGAAGAGGAAAACGTCCGTCCGTGGTATTATGTCTGGTCGTTACTGACCAAGTATATGCCTGCCGGAACTGCGGTTTATAGAACAGACACCACCGGAGAGCCTTTCGTAAAGGCTGCCGTATCAGGAAAAGATGGGAAATACATGATTGCTTTGGTGAATGTTTCTGATAGTCCGAAAACGGTAAAACTAAAAAGTAATGTTCTTTCTTCTCTGTCAGGTTGTAAGAAGTTCATCTATTCGGACGGTACGTTGAAGCGGAAAGGAGATCATCTCCTTTTGCCGAATGATGAGAACTTGATTCTTCATCTTGAGAAAGGAGAGACAGTGACTATGCCGGCGGAATCACTGATAGTGTATACTAATTACGATTATTAAAAACAGAATGATGAATTTAAAAACAATAATAGGAACTTTTGTGGTGGGGATGTTGCTTGTTTCATGTACGCACTCTGACAACCGGCTGACAGTGAATGTATCTCAAGAGGTTGTTACTTCCGGTTACATAGGAAATGGTGTGGAGTGGGACCCTTACGATGAAGCCGAGTCATGGGGAGCCTCCGTTTCTGACGAAGACTGGCAGAAACTGTTTAAACGCCTTGACTTTATGCGTATGGGGTATGTGCGTTGTATGATTAACAGTCCTTTTCGTTATTATGATCCGCAGACGGGAAAGTATGATAAAACACGTAATATAGCGTCACTTTCCCGCTTGTTGCAGTATTGTACGGATCATAATATTGTGGTGATGTATGGTGAATATAATCCCCCTACTTGGGCTATGAAGGATGAACAATGTTGGGTGGATATGTCTGTCGATTACCTGAATTATCTGGTCAATGATCTTGGCTTTTCCTGTATCAAATATTTTGTGATCTTTAATGAACCTGATGGGAATTGGGCGTCAACTGACGGTGACTATGACCTGTGGAAATCCATGTTACTCCGTTTTGCGGATAAGATGAAAGAATATCCCGGACTAGACGGCAAAGTGAAGTTTGCCGGCCCTGATGCAGTCGTTGATTACAAGAATCCGTCTTCTCCATTTGACGCGGCAGGATGGGTGAAACAGGCGGCCACCGACTTGGATTCGCACATCGGTATTTACGATATTCATGCCTATCCCGGACAACATGAAGTACGTTCTGGGCAATATGCGGAGATTCTGGCTCGCCATAAGGAATTTATTCCTGCTGGTAAAAAGATTGTGTTGGGAGAGGCCGGTTACAAATATTGGCGTGAAGCAGATTCGTTGTTAATGAAAGAGTATAACCGGCGTGTCGAAGGTCATCCGTTTACTAAAGGTACAGATTCTAATATGTTGGTATACGACTATTTTTATGGTCTTGATATGCCATTGCTCTGTATGGAGGTAATGAATGGAGGATATTCGGGAATAGCTGCCTGGATGTTGGATGACGCAATGCACAGTAGCGGTGATTCTGGTAAGACGGAAGATATTAAGCTGTGGGGAATGTGGAATATCTTAGGAGAAGAAGTCTTCGATGACCCTTTGCAGGAAGAAATCCGTCCGTGGTATTACACTTGGTCATTGATGTGCCGTTATTTTCCGACTGGTTCTAATATCCTTAAAACAACGCTTGATCGCACGAAAGGTGTTTATGCGGCTGCTGGAGAATATCAAGGAAAATATGTTTTTGCTGCCGTTAATATAGGAGACGAGGAGCGCTCTTTGGATATTTCTTTGCCTGCTGCTCTCGAGAATGTTTCTTTATATGTATATGAAGAAAGGAATAGGCAAACTAACAATGAAGGACACCCCGTCCCTGTCCAGACAGGATTAACTGTTGATGGAACTTATCAGACTATCCTCAAGGCTCGAAGTTTTATTTTATTAACGAATATAGATTAAAAGACAGATAATTATGAAAAAGCAAATCAATATACTTTTGGTCGGATTAGCATCCGTCTTTATGAGTTGTAGCGATGTGGAAGAGGTATCGGCGCTTTATCCGGAATATGAAGAAGTGAAAGAACTCTCCATTGTAGATAAAAACGCGACTTCCGAGACTAAAGCCTTGTATTCGAATCTTTGGGCTATTCAGTCAAAAGGTTTCATGTTCGGACATCATGATGATCTTTGGTATGGTCGTAAATGGTATAATGAGGAAGGACGCTCCGACACTCATGATGTTTGTGGCGACTATCCGGCGGTTTTCAGTTTTGATGTTGCTGAAATAATGGATGATCGTTATCAGAACCCGGAAAATGAAATCCGTAAAAGAGTCGCTTTAGAGGCTTATGAGCGTGGCGAGGTACTTATTGCATGTGCACATCTGAATAATCCGTTGACCGGAGGTGATTCATGGGATAATTCCAGCAATGAGGTTGTGAAGGAGATTCTTAAAGAGGGAAGTCCTACACATCTTAAATTTAAAACTTGGCTGGATCGTTTGGCGAATTTTGCACTGAATTTGAAAGGTAAGAATGGTGAATTGGTTCCGGTCATTTTCCGCCCTTATCATGAGCATACCCAAACATGGTCGTGGTGGGGGAGTTCATGTACGACCAGTGATGAATTTACTTCCTTTTGGAAATTTACAGTCAATTATTTGCGGGACACAAAAAATGTGCATAACCTTATTTATGCGATTTCCCCGCAAATAGATTCTGTGCAGGGACGTGAGAACTTCCTATTTAGATGGCCCGGCAATGATTATGTAGATTTTTTAGGAATGGATTCTTATCATGGTTTGAGTCCGGTTGTGCTGACTACCAATATGAATACCTTGTCTCGTCTGTCAAAAGAACTGAAAAAACCGTGTGGGGTTACAGAAACTGGAGTAGAGGGTATTCAACGTGATGGTGTTCCGGAGAAAAACTATTGGACACAGCAAATCCTTACCCCTGCTACGGGACAGTTTGTCAGCATGATTGTGATGTGGAGAAACAAATATGATCCTAGTGAAAGTGAGTCGCATTTCTACTCTGTTTTTAAAGGGCATGCCTCTGAAAAGAGTTTTATAAAGATGTATGAAAGTCCGGTTTCGCTTTTCTCTGCCGATTTGCCGGATATGTATACAATGGCTGAAGGAATGAATGTGAAATGATAAACGCGGGTGTCCCAAAAGGCCACCCGCATACAAAATTTCTGTGGTATTTTGAATTTATCTTACGGGAAACAACGTTATCCGTAGGGTACTACATCCATAAGGAATTAATTCGATGTCGTATTCTTTGGGTTCCGGACTATCATGATGTTGTACAAGATAAGCAATAGAACCGGTAGAATTACGGTTTTCTGTCCAGCCGGGCAGTCGGTATGCTTTGCTCCGAATAGTTATGGGAGCATCTGCTGACGTCCATGGATAAGTTGCAATGTTCTTTTTTTTCTCGACGATGAAATTCTTTTCAATACCATCTTTGTGTATTTGGTTGTGTTTGAAAGCAAAATTCCAAGGCGAATCGGTAGTAACCTGGTAATACCATTCTCCATACTGTTCTTGATCTTTAGGTGAGTCGAATGTTTTTTTCTCCCACTTTTCGTTCAGTTTCAGAGCATATACCAGTGGCCCTCTTTCAACAACCGCTCCACCATCAAACCAATGAGATATTGAAATGGTTGCCG
This sequence comes from Bacteroides sp. 3_1_13, assembly GCF_001185845.1. Taxonomy (NCBI): domain Bacteria; kingdom Pseudomonadati; phylum Bacteroidota; class Bacteroidia; order Bacteroidales; family Bacteroidaceae; genus Bacteroides; species Bacteroides sp. 3_1_13. The sequence continues at coordinate 809,728 of NZ_KQ236955.1, read as the reverse complement.
GAAACTCGATAGTTATTTTATCATTCTGTTGCCATTCGCGGTTGAGTATAATCATCCGTTCTCCGGTTACATCCGTTTCAATCGTTTGTCCATTGAGATTTACAATTGGTTTTTTACACCATTCGGGTACGCGAAGATGAAATGGGAAAGCGGCTTTCTTTATTTTCTTATCCGGATAAGTGATAGAAAAAGAGACTGTTTCATCGAACGGATAATAAGTTTCTTCCTTAATATTGACCAAGATGTTGTTGGCTACCTGCATTTTTACTTCGGAAGGTGCATATACAAGTGCGGCAACGCCATTATCTACAGTGGCATACCACAAATGTTGTACAAACTTCGGCCATCCTTGGTGCAGATTGGAACTGCAACAGGGATATCCCGTCAGTGTTCCGAAAAGATTATCAGTACCTTCATGGGGTGTGGAGAAGTTGTGGTAATCGTTCACTACTGCAATCTGGTTTACTTGCTGATAATATTGCCTGGCCTGTGCATCGTCTGAAATCTGGGTGGGAAGTGCATTGTAGGCTATTCGTTCCAGTTGGTCAGCCCATTGCATATTGCCTGTAATTTCGAGCATGGTTTCCAGTGAGTACATCATTTCTACCGCAGTACAGAGTTCGGAACCGTATATCGGGTCACCGAAACGAATCAGTTCATCGCCTGCCCAAAGACCTATTGGTGTTCCGATAGTATTGCGAATCGTTTTCATCGCTTTTTCTGCTGCTTCCAGATTCTCCTTGTCCTTGCTTTGCTGGTAATATACGGTAGGTTGTTTGAATCCTTGTGCCAGGTTTACACAATGCAGACTGTGTTGACGATATAAATGATTGTCTTTGGTAAATACATCAGTCCAGTTAACGTTTTGACTATTTAGAAGTTCACCCAGTTCTAACAGGAATTTATCACCTGTAATATTGTATAGCCAGTATACCATCATCAGGTTATCTCCTCCTCGCTGCTCGGCCCAGAAAGTCCATTTGCCCAGCGGGTTTTTCGGCAATTCTTCCAGTTGATATTTAAAATAATTGGTCATAAATGGTATAACCCGTTGATCTTTGGTAGCTGAATAGTATTGTTGCATAATTTTCAATACAACCATTTTGGGCCACCAGTCTCGTGCATTGTCTCTTTGCAGACCAGGTTCGTAGCCTTTGTCGGTATCGGGGCCGAAATATCCATTAGGCTTTTGAGAAGCCAGTGTCCATTCAATCCAGGGCTGTACTTTTTGTTTTAACTCTTTATTATCCAGAATGTAAGCTAAGGGCAACAGTCCGTCAATCCAATACGGGCCACGTTCCCATACATCTCCGTCACCACCTAACCAACCATTGCGCTGTCCCATTACTTTTTCGTAAATACTATCCATGTGACCGGTCATACCGGTAGCCATACGGTTCATTTGTTCTTCGAGCCAACCTTTTGGCTTTATAGTTCCAATGGGCAATTCGACAAAAGGTTTCTGCAACAATGGATAACGGTTGTTGGTGTAGTTAGACACTTTTGTTTGTTGTGCCTGTAGAGGCAGTATTCCTGCAAACAGGAAAAGAAGAATAAGGTTCTTAATTTTGTTTATCATTCTTTGAAACGATTAATGGATTATTGTATAACGGGAAAGGCCGATATTCGCAACCGGGCAGCTCCCATAGGAATCAGTGTAATTTCTTCAACCGGCTCATGGCTTTGTACCGGATTAGGGGGGAGTACTCCGCAAAGATAATTATTATCTATTTTCCAGCTAGGAATCACCTGTCCTTTTGCTTTAATTTCTATAGGAGCACTGTTTGCAGTGAATGGGAAATTATCTTTTGGCCATTCCTTTCTTATTATTGTAAAATCAGGTTCTGGATTACTCGGATTACATACTAGACCGTAATTCCATGTGCTTTTGGGATTGATTTCCCAGGCGGGCCACTGCTCATCCTGTATCTGTGGGTGTAGGATGGAATCGTCAAATTTAGTTGCCCGACTGTCCTGACGTATGTATTCTTCATCTATTTTAATGGAAAATGTAAGTGGACCATAGTTGAGACTTACGCTTTCTTGGTTGGTGGGCCATTGGCGCATAGTAATTTTCATCGGGAAATCAATTAATACTTCATCTCCGTTTTTCCATAATTGTTCCAATCTGACATATTTACTGGCTGCAAATGTTTCTGTAACTGTCTTTCCATTAATGGATATTTTTGCTGTTTCGCACCATCCGGGAATACGGAGATAAAGCGGGAATTTTACAGCATCCGGAGTATGTACGATTAATCTTATTTTTTCTTCAAACGGATAATTGGTTACTTCGGTTATGCTAACTTCAGTGCCGTTGCCTACTCGTGCAGTTACAGTTCCAGCACTATATAGTGTAGCTGCCAGACCATTGTCAGGAGTGGCTAACCACATATTTTCAGCATAATACGGCCAACCTTGTGCATGATTGTGCTGGCAGCAACGATGGCTGAACGGATTCATAATAAGGAATTGTCCGTGATTGTTTATACCAGGATTGTGATTGCGTGCATCGGTGGTAACCATATTGGGGCAGGTAAAGTAACGTAGCGACTTAAAGTCGGGCATTACGGCGGCCGGGTACGTATTGAATGCAATGTCTTCGCAATTATCCGCCCATATAGGGTCTCCGGTAAAGCGGAGAAGTAATTCATCCGAAGCCATTTGTTCTACCATTCCGCAAAGTTCAATACCCTGACGGGGGTCAATGTATCCCATCCTACAATTTTCATCACCTCCGAACATTCCTCCTGGTACTTGCCCGAATATGCGGCGTACCAAGTGGAAATTATTGTATGTAGCCGCCAGATCAGCCGAATCTTTGGTCTGCATCCAACGGGTTGCAGGTTCGCGGAATCCTTGTGCGATATCTACATTATGCCATTGAGGGAGGGTACTATCAATGCGCCAATTGGCTGTATTGCGTTGGATTTTCTTTCCGAGTTCGAGAAGCCATTCGTCCCCTGTGATGTTGTAAAGCCAGTATACACTGTATAGATTATCTCCTGCCCGTATGGTATCCCAGCGGTCTTTCAGGAACTTTTCTTCCGGATATTCCAATTGCCATTTGAAGTAATTAGTCATTAACTCGATTACTCTTGGGTCAGTGGTATATTCATAATAAGTTTGTAAGCACCACAACATAATCATATTTCCCCAAAGATCGGGATTTCCTTGCTTTTCAATCCAAGGTCCGAAGTATCCGTCACTGCGTTGACTGTTCAATGCTGCTTCAATCCAGGTATGAGCTTCGTTTATCATGTCTTGGTCGTCAAGCGTATATGCGAGGCTCAAATAGCCTTTGAGCCAGTAGGGGACTTCTTCCCAACCGTGCTTTCCTGTTCCATCGGGACTTAGCCACGCGTTGTTTTCTTTTTCCAGCCAACCGCTTATTTCAGTTAGGTGCCCGGTCATGCCATCACGTTGGCGAAGAAGAAATTCTTTTACCCAACCTTCCGGACGTATGGAACCGACAGGTAATTTTATAAAATGTAATGGCAGCAATGGTTCTCTGTTGCCAGTATAATATGCATTTTGTGTAGATACATCGGGGTGTGATACAGAGGTGACTATGGTATGTGAAGATGGCGTACTACATGCTGCCAAACAGACAATGGCCATCATTGAAAATATATATTTTATATTCATCTTTTATTTATTGAAATAGTGGGAGAGGTTGGCTCAAAAGTAAATCACATTAAATACTTTTTCATTGTCTTTTGAACCAACCTCCATTGTGTAGCAGTCTATAATTCTATTCTTTGAACTTGGCTATAATTGTAGAAAGTGTTTCCAACTGATTTGACTCCGATTCTAACAAAGCAGTAATCATTTTTCCAGTCAGATAAATCGCCTGTTATATGAATGTCAGATAGATTGGAAATATCGCTAGCGTTTAGAATAAATTCTTTTTCTTTATTAATTCTGTCGCATATTATTGATTTTGATACAATGATTGATACAAATTCCAAATCTCGGTTTTGACTGATTTTACTAATATCTACCTTTGCTGTAATTTGTTTATTTGCACAATTATATGTGGCTTTATTAACAAAGAAAAAAGGTGTTATCTCCCAATTAAGTTCAGTTTTTCCTTTTACGTTTAATATGTATGGAGTGGCATTTTCTTCATAAGCCCCTTGATTACTCGCTAATATTATTTTATATTCTCCGTCAAATAATAATGCGTTAATTTTCCCATCTTGCGAAGGCATGACTTGAAAATTTCCATTTCCTTTATATGAATCCTGATAAAAATTCAAAGGAATCTGCCCATTTTTTACAGGGACAACTTGTCCGTTATAAACTAGATTTCCATATACCTCGGATTTTGGAGGCTCTTGGTTGTCTAACTCATATAAACTACAAGAAACTAAGGTTATACAACTTAATAGTATATATACAATATGTTTTTTCATAATTGCGTGATTTTTTTATTATATTATTGTCCCGGATTTTTGACTAGTTTTGGATTTTTTTCTATGGCAAAACCAGGAATAAACGTATAGTAATTTGTTCTCTCAAATACTTTATATCTACTCAAACGTTTAAGATCTACTCTTTCAAATGTATATTTCAAATGATTTTCATTGCCAGGATGAACTATCAAATATGGATACAGTCCGTGATATTTTACTCCATTGATTATTTTTTCGGATAATCTCCAACGTTTTAAGTCAAAATAGCGATGTCCCTCAAATGCAAGTTCAACCTTCCTTTCCTGAATAATATCTTCAAAAGTTAAAGAAACAAGACTGTTAGGACCAAAACCGGCATCTTCCCTTATTGCATTAATGTAATCAATCGCTTGAGGTTTACCTAACTCAAATCCGGCTTCTGCCGTATTAAGTAGAATTTCGGCATAGCGAAAAATAGGCCAATAATTACTGGCTTTTACAGCAGATAATCCGGCATCGGAGCTGGTTGAAACAAACTTTTTTAGATAAAATCCGGTGTTTGTGATATTCTTATCTTCCGATGGACCATCAAAGCCTCTAATTAATAATTCATTCTCGTCTTTGTCTCCAAGAGACATTCCCGTTATATAATCATAATTGCCCGTTTGCTGGTTCCATACTTTCTGTCCTGCCTGTATACTTGTTACTTTTCCTTTGAATTCTGATCCGCTATAAAGTACGGTGGCAGCCAGGCGCTTATCTCTATTGGCAAAGATATTAGCCATTGATTCGTAATAAACAGGAGTCCCGTCCGGGGTTTTATCCTTTAATTTTTCAATTTTGCCATCAAGTGTTTGATAATTCTCTACAAATTCAAGAAAAGGGGTTATTTCTCCTCCCTGATTAGTAGTCTGGGCCAAACTAGGCGTTGTATTTGTAATGGTAAAATCATGCGTGTATTCTGGAGAAACATAATCGCGTGCCATTATCATTGCATCATTGCTTTTTTTATCAAAAATAGCAAAGTAGTCTGTAGAAGTAGAATATAATTCGCTTTTAATAATAGCTAAACCTGCATCCCATGACGCTTGATAATATTTTTGAGCTTGATTGGCAGGTATTCCAACTTCTCCATTGGGCAAAGTAACAGGGTCGGCCATTTGGCTATTGTATTTTGCTATGCTGCCAGCATAAAGCATTGCACGGCTTTTTAGGGCTAATGCACTCCATTTGTTAGCCCTTCTGAAATTTTTTGTTTCGGGCAACATGGACTGGGATACAATATCATCAATCTCGGATGCAATAAAATCATAAATTCCGGCTTCTGTTTCTCTAACAGGTTGGTAATCTTCAATAGGCGTATTTTCATTATATACATACGATTTAATGACCAATGGTACGCCTCCGAATCGTTTAACCATTTCGAAGTAAGTATATGCCCGTAGAAACCGGCCTTCTCCTTCCAATTGTTTTTTTGCATCTAACGAAGATGCCTGGGCTTTTTCAATAAAAAGATTTAAATCACGTATATACGTATAATCCCAATATTCGAATTGATTGCCTGGTATGTTTTGCATATCATTTAGCCCTGCACGGTCACCGGACCACATTGCTTCATCCGTCAATTGCATATTAGCTTTATCAAAAGGGCTGGTATTTAAACGGTCATATAAATTTGCCAAAACTCCTTCTGCTGTGGTTATATCTGTCCATACCTCATCTGAACTTACCACATCGTAAGGATGCTTGTCCAACCAGTCCTCACACGAAAATAGTGCAACAGTTATTAATACTAATAGACTCCGATATATTATATTTTTTCTCATATTCAATGAATATTAATTTATTTTCTGATCAAAATTAAAATGTAGCATTAAAGCCAATACTCACTAATTTGGTTGGCGGATATGTGACGCCATTAGCAATGTCAATCTCCGGATCTACAATGTCGATATTGTCGAATGTTATCAGGTTTGTACCACTAAAATATACCCTGAACCGTTTGATACCAGCTTTTTGGGTTATCTGTTGAGGAATCGTATACCCCAGCTCTAATTCTTTTAAACGTAGATAAACGATATTTGTCAACCAAAAATCAGATGCTCTGTCATAGTTGTTGTTTTGCCCCGAAGCCCATGAACCAGTACTCGGATATTTTCCGGGTATCCAGGCACTATTCGGATCGAATGGATCTTCTCTATGCCAACGGTCGGCAAACATGGCTGCACTGTTGCCATCGCCCGGTGCCGGTTTTTGTACTTCCCATTCTCTGTAATATTGATATTTGCCTGCTCCTTGCCATAACATATTAATGTCAAAACCTTTCCAGCTGGCATTAATACTTATACCGTAGTTTAAAAGAGGTAACCCACCTGAATAACCTATTTTTCTCATATCCAAGTCGGTGATTCGACCGTCATTATTCAAATCTTTATAAATAATATCGCCCGGTCGCATCGTTCGGTTTCCTTTACCATCATTGTCTATCTTCCAGTTATTTATTTGTTCCTGGCTGGTAAATTGTCCGGCACTTTCGTAACCCCAGAAACCTCCTTCCCAACGGTTTGCGGTATTGTCCCTGTAATAATTCAATGATGTAGAAAAGATTGGGTTGTACACTTTAGTGGTCTTTCTCCGGCTAAAACTTACATTTCCTCCTATTTGATACGATAGATCCTTATAGCTTCCATTGTATTTAAGGGAAGCGTCCCAACCTATATTTTTATCGCCATTCAGATTATACATAGGCATGTCAAAGCCAACTTCGCTCGGCAGTACAATGTCATTTTTCGAAGCCGGTAATCCGTCTCTGTTTCTGACAAAGTAATCAAAAGATCCTGTAATTTTACTATTGAAAAGGCCAAAGTCGACTCCAACATTAAAAAGTGAGGTTTTGATCCATGATAAAGTAGTGGATGGCATTTTCCGGGGTGCAAAGCCAATGGTTACTTTATTATCCTCCATCACATAACTGCCGTTGTATGCATTATAACCATCAAAGAAAAGAAAGGCGTCAACATTATCATCTCCCATTTTTCCATAACTGGCACGGATCTTGAGGTCGTTTATGGTTTTCCCCCAAGCTGCATCTTTCCAGAATTTCTCGTTGCCAATACGATATGCCATTAATACTGAAGGGAAAAAGCCCCAACGATTTCCTTTGGCAAATTTGTAAGAGCCATCGTAACGACCAGAGACTTCAATTATGTATTTATCATCAAATACATAATTTACCATCCCTAAAAAGCCAGCTCGGGAAGTTTCTGAATATCCATTACCTAAATTAGTAAATTCGCTTGATCGAACTAATGGCAAACTGTTTGATGTAGGCTTTGAATCTACACTGAAAGTCGGATTCTTTCTCTCGGTAGCTTCACCTACTACGAAAGCATTTATCGCATGTTTGTTAAATTCACGGATATAATTTAATTGAACACGAAACATTAATTCCTCAACGCTGTTGAAGCTGTTTTTCTTTTTCTTGTCATAACTTCCTCCGGTATGTGTATAGGTATCCGTAGTTTTATCATAAGTATAAAGTTTAAAATCTTTTTGCTGTCTTTCATAAGTATTATCCGCATAGTAATATGAAGCCAAAGCCGTAGCAGTAAGCCCAGATAGAGCTTTGATAGAAGAAAAATCATAGCTTAATTTCATATTTCCCTGAATGATACGCCATTTATCAGTTAAATGTCCCGGATTGGCATTTGCACCTGTATAAACTGCCGTATTCACATACCCTCGTGATCCATTATCAGCAGGATATAGGGGATTGTCATTTGCATAGGGTCTTTCTGTCGGGCGGTTTCTAAAAATAGCCTCACTAAAAATATATTGGTCATCTCTGTCCACGGTTGTAGCTACGCTTTTGAATTGCTCGATCCGTCCATTAATATTCATTCCAACTTTTAATCCTTTTACTATCTCGGATTCAATATTTGACTGAATATTATATCTGCTGAAGTCGGAAGAATCAAACATCCCATCCTGATTGGTTATGCTGAAACTCAAATAATACTTGGTTTTTTCGGAACCACCGGAAGAATTAATGTTAAAGTGTGATTGAGGAGCATTTTTTCTAACGATGAATTTTTTCCAGTCAAAGCTTTGATAACCGGGTTCAGTTCCTGCCTGCCATTTGTCATACTCTTCTCTTGTCCAGCTCGTTTGGCCATAAAGATTCATATCTTGTTCCACTCGCATATCTACCCATTGAGCAGCATTCATCATTTCAGGGAATTGTGTAAAATTTTGCCATCCTTGACGAAAAGATATGTTTAGAGCATTTGATGTTTTATATGTTCCGCTCTTGGTGGTAACTAAAATTACTCCATTAGATGCTTGGATTCCGTAAATACTTGCTGACGCATCTTTGAGCACGGTAACGGACTCGATGTCAGTAGGATCCAGATTATCAAATTGCCCCTGATCTTTTTGTATGCCATCAATAATAAAAAGAGGTGTACCTAAATTTCGAATTTCAATATTTGCGCCTGCTCCAGGTCCTCCGGATGCTTGACGGGTTGCAACCCCTGCAATTTTCCCCATTAATGCACTTGTCGTTTTAGTTGCTGTTGATTGCATTAATTCCTTATTTCTAATATCAGAAATCGCACCTGTTACTCTTTTTGCTTTGATTGTTGTGTAACCGACGACAACAACTTCATCAAGTAATTGTAGATCCTCTTGTAAAGTGACAGATGATAGTTTTTTGCGATCTCCTGCTTTTATTTCTTGGGAGATAAATCCAATCATAGAAAAAAGCAATACAGATTGTTCATTTGGAGCGTTGATAGAATAGTTTCCATCTATATCGGTTATTGTTCCGATCGTTGTGTCTTTAATACTTATGTTAGCTCCGACTAATGGTTCGCCATTTGTATCCCTTACCGTACCTGTAACTCGAATACTTGTTTGTTCGGATGATTGGGATTTCATATTTTTATCGGCAGAATTATCGGCAAATAAAACGATGTGATTATTTAGCATCGAATATTTTACATCTGTGTTTTGAAATATTTCGTCCAAAATAGCAGATATAGGTTTATTTTCAACATTAATAGAAACTTTTGTGTCCGATTTTATATCTTTATGATTGTAGAAGAAAAGATAATCGGTTTTAGTTTCTATGTCATTTAATATTTCTGATATCTTCACTTTATTAAAATGCATACTTACCCTTGTAGATTGTGAGTATGTATCTATCGCATAAAGGGAGAATGTGTTTAACAGAAGAAAGGTTATAAATAGTTTCATAAATAAAATGAATTGAAGAAAGTGTTTTTGTTTGGTGAAAACTGGTATTAGTCTAAGTTTTTTCATAACTTTGTTTCATTGTTTTAAATTTTTCAAGATTTGATTCAATAATTTGCTCGCGGAAAGATGTTGCAGCATCTTTCCGCTTTCATTTTTTTGTTTGGCATTATTTCATAGGCAAAAAGGTTTTAAAATTAATAAATAATTATCTGGTGTTCGCTTATCTCATATTTGAAAGGTTTTGTAGTTTTTACTACATCAAGAATATGTTCAAGTGAGTCACTCACCTTGAATTTCCCGGTACACTCATAGGTTGCAATTTCCGATCTTTTAATAATAATCTCTTTGTTGTAATATTGTCCTAAGCGCTCCAGCATCTGGTTAAATGGGGTCTTATAAAATGAATTATATCCTGATATCCATGATGAGGCGTTTTTTATTTCCTTATTGTTATAAACAGTCATTTTCTGTGTTGTTTTATCATATATAGCTTGCTGTCCGGGTTTCATCTTAAGGATGTCTTTTTCGTTATTATTTAGAATAATAGATCCTTCGAACAAGGTCGTTTCAAAATGATTGCTTTCTTCATAAGCATATACATTGAACGTTGTTCCTAAAACCCTGATAGAGTGTAGCGGGGTCTTTACAATAAAAGGCTTCTCCTTATTTTTTGTTATATCAAACCAACCTTCTCCGTTTAATTGCACTGTTCTGTCCTTGCCGGTGAATTGCTCTGGGTATTTTAGCGTTGTTCCCGAATTAAGCCATGCAACAGAACCGTCTGGCAGAGTTATTTTAGCTTGATTGCCTACAGGAATTTCAATTGTGTTGTAACTCACAGGATTTCTCTCCATACTTGTTGAAAAATAGAAATAAGAAAGGAGTACTGCTACTATAGCAACTGCTGCTATTTTACCTATTGTTTCAAGAGTATGCTGTAATTTCCTGTGCTTGAATGATTCATGTTTGTTTTTACCAATAGTCCTTTTTCTGATAATCTCAAAATCAGTTTCGTACGGATTGTCTACATAATCTGCTGTAATAAGAGACATGTCCCACACCTTACGAATCTTCTTGTAATATTGCTTATTATCATCCGATTCATCGATCCAGTTCAGGAATTCTTCTTTTTCTTCCCGGGTCGCATGTCCCAAGATGTATTTAAATATTTTATTATCATTCATAATATATGTATATTAGTACCTAACATATATATATTTTGCGAAAACAATGTTCCCCTAAAAAAAGAAGATATTTTTTTTAGAAAAATAGAAGAAATCTTAGATATGGGGATAAAGATAAACGTAATTGCTTGATTGCCTTTGAGATATGGAATTCGATGCTTTTTTCGGATAAATTTACCCTTTGTGCTATTTCTTTGTTGGATAAGTATTCTTCCCGGCTCATCCGGAAAATAATTTGTGTCAGTTCCGGCAATTCGGTTAGGGTTTCCTCAATTATCTTTTTTATGTCTTCGATATACAAGGAAGTTGTGTTAATGGAATCCAGTGTATAGAGTTTAAGATTCATTTCCCGCACTGCGTTATCGTATAAACTTTTTTCTACTAGTACTCTTCTACGTTGTTTCTCAATATAGTTCCATACTTTTAATTTTACTATCTGTACAAGTAATGCATGGAGATTTGAATCTTCTTCCAGTATTTCCCGCTTTTCCCACAATACAACAAATGAATCCTGGACAATATTTTCAGCTGCATCCGAATTTTCAGTATATGAACAGGCAAAGCGTACTAATCCCTGGTAATATTTATTGAATACTATTTGGAAAGCTCTTTCAGAGCTATCTCTAATTGCACTTATTAGTTCATTATTGTCCATGAAAAATAATTATCATTACTATATTCAGCACAGCTGGAAGAATAGTGTATGTAAATAAAGATATTTTTTAAGATAATGCTGTAATAAAGAGTGTAATATTAATATATTTTCACTATTCTTCGTTTATGTGTATCTTCCACATGTTTTTTGTTTGTTATGTATCTGATGTTATACAAATCTTTGTTTTTTTACTAAGTAATTTCCGGATGGGTGTATCGTAATAAATATTTCGTTTTTTATTCTTATCAAGATTTCGTAATATTGCATTTTATTAGAAATATGGATAGTCATATATTGGAAAGAATACGAAATACTGAAATAAATAAGATCATGAAAAAGATTTGCTTTCTTCTCTTTTTACTTTGTGCTTGCATTGCTCAAGCACAAAATGCTTATCACACAAACAAAGATATATCTTATATCTCCGGTTCCGAAACGGACATCTATCGTCTGGAACGTTGTAAACTGGATATTTATTATCCTGAAAACAAGAAGGATTTCTCAACTATCGTCTGGTTTCATGGAGGTGGTATGGAAGGTGGAAATAAATTTATTCACAAAGAATTGAGAGAACAAGGGTTTGCAGTAGTGGCGGTGAATTACCGTTTGAGTCCGAAAGCAAAGAATCCGGCTTACATCGAAGATGCGGCTGAAGCTGTGGCATGGGTTTTCAAGAATATTGAAAAGTATGGTGGTCGTAAGGATCATATTTTTGTTTCCGGTCATTCTGCGGGAGGTTATCTTTCGTTGATTCTGGCAATGGATAAAAAGTACATGGCAGCATACGGAGCAGATGCCGATAGTGTAGCTGCTTATCTTCCGGTGAGTGGTCAGACGGTGACACATTTCACTATTCGTAAGGAACGCGGTTTGCCTGACGGTATTCCGGTGGTTGATGAGTATGCTCCGGTAAATAAGGCCCGCAAGGAAACTGCTCCTCTCGTGTTGATTACGGGAGATAAACATTTGGAGATGGCGGCAAGATATGAAGAAAATGCGTTGTTAGAAGCTGTCTTGAAAAGTATAGGTAACAAGAAGGTGACTTTGTATGAAATGCAAGGATTCGATCATGGTCAGGTACTCGGCCCGGCATGTTGTCTGATTGCAGATTATGTGAAGAGATTCAAATGATATATTGTTCTGGCAAGAAGTCAGATATATGTGGTATGAATTTACCACATATATGGTATTTACCCTGAACAGAATCCGCACTATCTTTGTCATATATTAAAACAAGAGAAATTTAAAACAGATATATATGGAAAAGATAGCAAGAAAATTGACGGATTTGGTAGGTAATACTCCGTTATTGGAACTTAGTAACTATAATACAAGTAACGACCTGAAAGCTCGTCTGATTGTAAAGATTGAATCTTTCAATCCGGCAGGAAGCGTGAAGGACCGCATAGCATTGGCTATGATTGAGGATGCAGAAACGAAAGGAATTTTGCATCCCGGAGCGACTATCATTGAACCGACCAGCGGGAATACCGGCGTGGGATTGGCTTTTGTTTCGGCAGCTAAAGGCTATAAACTGATTCTGACGATGCCCGATACCATGAGTATCGAACGGCGTAATCTTCTGAAAGCTTTAGGTGCGGAATTAGTATTGACTCCTGGTGCAGATGGTATGAAAGGAGCCATTGCCAAAGCTGAAGAACTGAAAGCGGTCACTCCGGGAGCTGTCATCTTACAACAATTTGAGAATCCTGCTAACCCCGCCATGCATTTACGGACTACTGGTCTGGAAATATGGAGAGATACCGAGGGGAAAGTCGATATCTTTGTGGCCGGAGTAGGTACTGGCGGGACAGTTAGCGGTGTAGGTGAAGCGCTGAAGATGCGTGATCCGAGTATAAAGATTGTGGCAGTAGAACCTTCTGATTCTCCGGTACTATCGGGAGGTAAACCAGGTCCGCATAAGATTCAGGGAATCGGTGCAGGGTTTGTTCCTAAAACGTACAAGGCTTCTATCGTAGATGAGATTATTCAGGTGCAGAATGACGATGCCATTCGTACGAGTCGTGAATTAGCCAAACAGGAAGGTTTGTTGGTAGGCATATCTTCAGGAGCGGCTGTATATGCTGCTACGGAACTGGCGAAGCGACCGGAAAATGCCGGGAAAATGATTGTTGCATTATTACCCGATACAGGCGAACGTTATTTATCTACCATTTTGTATGCTTTTGAGGAATATCCTTTGTAATAATGCCGCTTTCCTCCAGATAAAAACAACCGCTCCTTTGGACTCAAACGTTTGTCTTTTTGTTGTAGACATACGGTCGTTTGGATCAAGAGGAGCGGTTGTTTAAGTTTGGTTGAACAGCCGTTTGAGGCTGTTCAGCCGGTTAGATGATAATTTGAGTTCACCACAAAGTAACGCAGTGTCTCATAGAGTTATTGTCGGGAGTGTATGCATTAATAATGCGCATTTATTTATAAATACCTACTTATAAGTAATAGTCAATACTTGATTTCCGCATTGCATACGGAAATCTCCTTGTTCCAGTACCCATTGCCCGTCGGAATTGACAAAAGCCAAGTCACTGCCTTTGACGGATAGAGTGACAGTTTGGGTTTCGCCCGGTTGCAGTTCCACCTTTTTGAAGGCTCGTAACCGGCGGTTTTCGGGAGTAAGCGAGGCCACAAGATCACTGCTGAATAGCATGACAACTTCTTTTCCGGCATATTTACCGGTATTGGTTACGTCTATGGAAAAGTGCAAATCATCTCCTGTGGTAAACGAAGATTTGTCCGTTTGGAAGTTGCTGTATTCGAAAGTGGTGTAGCTCAATCCGTATCCGAAAGGCCATTGAACGGAGACTACTGCATTGTAGTCATAAGCTCCTTCCATTTTGTCCATCTCTTCACTCACCCGATAATCGTAGGTAGTCAGTGCTGCTTCGTGTCGCGGATATGTGTAAGGCATCTTGGCACTGGGGTTCACGTCTCCTGCCAGAATGTTCGCTAATGCATCACCACCATAGTTTCCGGGTAATAGAATGTCAATAATAGCATCAGCCAATGGCTCCAAGTCGTTGATAATGCGGGGACGACCCTCATTGAGTATCAGGATGATCGGTTTTCCCGTAGCGGAAAGTGCCTTTACCAGTTTGCTTTGGTTGGCGGAGATAGCAAGTTCTGAAAGATTACCGGGTGTTTCGCAATACGAATTTTCACCGATGCAGGCGATAATAATATCCACGTTGCGGGCGGCGGTCACAGCTTTCTCAATCTCCGGTTCATTTTCTTCCATGTAAGCCCCTTCGGGTTTGTAGGTTACGCCTTGTTCCAAACGGACATGATCGGCTCCGAATTTGTTGCAGATTGCTTCGTAAATGGTGTTATATTTGTCGGCAAATCTATCGGTCAGATGTCCTTGCCACGAATAGCTCCAACCGCCGTTCAAGCAACGCATGGAGTTGGCGTTCGGACCGGTTACCAATATCTTTTTTCCTTGAGGAAGCGGAAGAATATTATCTTTATTTTTTAGCAATATTTCCGATTCTTCGGCTGCATGAAGTGCGATAAGTGCATGCTCCTTGCTGCCGAAGAGAGGATAATCTTTCAATAAAGTGTTCGGATGATCGAACAGACCCAGACGGAATTTAAGTCTAAGCACCCGGCGGACGGCATCGTCAATACGGCTCATGGGTATTTTCTTCTCTTGCACTAACTCTTTTAGTAGTGTACAATAATTGAGATCATACGGTTCCATAGCCATGTCTATACCTGCATTGATTGCTATTTCGATGGCTTCTTTCTTGTCCGCCGCCACATGTTCGCGGGTATAAAGATTGTTGATGTCCGCCCAGTCGGTGATTAACATTCCGTCCCATCCTAAGTCTTCTTTCAGCCATTGTGTAAGGAGTTCGCGGTCGGCGTGCACAGGCTTTCCGTTGATGGAACCACTGTTGACCATTATAGTCAGTGCACCTGCTTCCACACAAGCCTTGAACGGTGCAAAACATTTCTCACGCAGTTCGGAAACCGATATATAAGCCGGTGTGCGGTCTTTACCGGTACGTGGCATGCTGTATCCCATGTAATGTTTCACGGAGGTGGCGATTCGGTCGGCGGGAATATGGTTAGGATCATCTCCTTGGAAGCCTCGGACAGCAGTGCTGCCCATAATGGCATTGACTAAACAGTCTTCTCCATAATTTTCCCATACACGTGGCCAACGGGGATCACGTGCCATATCGACGGTGGGGGAGTATGTCCAGGGACAATTGCTAGCCCTTGTCTCATAAGCTGTTACACGTGCCGCTTCGTATGTCAAATCCGGATTGAAGGCAGCACCCATATTGATATTTTGAGGAAAGAGCGTGCCGCCCAATGTATAGGTAGTACCATGATTCTGATCCAGGCCGTAGATACATGGAATACCAATCTCCGTCATCGACAGTTCTTGTATTCGACCGATAATCTCGTTCCACTTTTCAGGGTTTTGTGCTACCGGGCCGGGAGCATTGAGAAACGAACCTACCTTGTATTCAGCAATCGCTTTGTGGAGTTTTGCCTCGTCCAATTGGAATTCTCCATTTATCGTCTCTCCTAATACATCAATAGCAAGCTCGGTCATTTGCCCTATCTTGGCGTCAAGATCCATTTTTGATAGAAGCTCTTCCACTTGTTGTTCTATTTTTGCGTCTTCAGGAATGGCAGTGGGAACTGCCTGTTTGGAACAGGCAGTCATTGCGATAGATGCGGTCATTAATATAATATTTCTTAGTTTCATTATGATTTGTTTTTAAGTAGCATCGTTTATGTAATCTGTCATTCAGATGGATTTAACCCGAAGAATGACAGATACTTATGGTATGAATGATTTTTAAACTTACTTAGGAACATTATTTCACGGTTACCAAATCTACATAATAGCCATGTCCTACACAGATGAATCCGTTTTCAGCTTGAATCATATTCAGCATGTCTTGGGTCAGTGTCAGTGCGTATTCACCGTTTTCCGAGAAGTTTATCGGGTCTGTGAAGTACGACCAATTGCCGGTAGCAAGTCGCATCTGATGATATTCGGCAGTAGGTTCTATGGAGTAGACAACTTTTAGTGTCGATCCGGCTGTAATACCGGTAAACGCATCCATCGGAATCAAATTAAAAGTTCTGTTGGGATCACCTTCCGGCATATCCCATGAAACGTAATGATGTCCTGACCAAAGCGTTATTTCAGTAGATATAATAACAGTCTGCTCGGTAGTCGTAGCATTATCGTTTAAGAACTGCACAGCCTCTCCGCTACGGGTTTTGCCTGTCAGCGTATAGCTTCCATCAGACAAATCCGGACAAGTCAGCGTAACTTCCGTAGAAGATTGATAGCTGAATTGAGACACCGTCTGTCCGCCGATAGTTAGAGAAGCGATGTTTTCAAGATTGATACCGGAAATGGTCCAGTCCACGTTGGCAGTAGCCCGGTTAGCCCCCGAAATGACAAGAGAAGCATTGGTCACTTTCACCATGTCGGCTCCATATTCATTGCCGGCGGCATCTTGCAGAACGATACGGTAATCGCCTTCGCTTACGCCTGTCGGAACGATGTATTCCAGATAGTTCTCGTCTTCCGATTCAACATAAGTAGGATCGGTGATTGTGTTTCCTCCCAAGAGGATGGCTGTTACGTTCTGTAAATTACTGCCATATAAACGGGCAGTCTTACCGGGAGATACAATTCTCTCAAAGGCTACTTCTTTAGATTGAGGGTCATCAGCCAACGGATTGACCACCACTAATCCTTCACGGGAAGTCTTCTTCCCTTTCACAGTTTCTACTTCTATTTTCAAATTATACGTACCGGCTTTCAGACTACGGTTGATTTCTTTGTCGGAGTCGGTACCCGATTCCACTTCCTGCCCATCAATGAACCAGGTTACTGTGGTGTAATCTTTCGGAGTCACGGTCAGCGCGATGGATAAGTTCGCATCCCGGCTGATGTTGGCGAATGTAGCCAATTGGCCGTTCGTTCTGTCAGGGAATACCGGGGCAAGGATATGCGGATCATCATTTTCCGTCACCGTAGCGAACGGCTCTTCCTCGGTGCATGCAGTAAATGTGGAGCCTACAGCGAGTAGGGCAAATAGTGCAATATATATCTTTTTCATAATGGATGATTGTTTAATAGTTAGTTTTCAGTATCCCACCACAGAAGGCTGTGCCAATTATCTGTTCCTCCCATGCGCTCGATGGCTTCATTGTAGCTTTTCTTATTATAGGAAGATTCCAATACAGGATAGCAGAGACGTACCGGAATTTCCGTTCCACCGGTGAGATATTGTCCGAACCCATATTCTGCCGGTGATTTCAACTTCGGATAACCGGAACGACGCACGTTTGCCCAACATTCGGCAGGATTGGTGAAGTGAAGAATCCAGGCCTGTGTATTGATAGCTTCAAGTTTCTGATTGTCCGTATGTCCGAACGTCCCTCTACCTTGAATGAATGCATCAAACTCTGCATCAGTAGTAGCCGTGCAACCGTAGTTGTCTGTCAGGAAATCCATAGCTGCACGCACTCCTTGCTTGTAAAGATCTTCTGCCGACACACTGCCGACATTCCATTTTTTCACAGTAGCTTCTGCCATCAGGAACTTCACTTCTGCAGAGGTCATCACTACGCCCGGATTGTCGCTTTTTAGGAAATTATTGGCAAGTTTGGGTTCCACTTCACGAGCCATGGTTGCTGTAACAGAAGGGTTGTTAACGGCTAATTCCTTACAAATATCGCTGTCGTATCCTGTAGGCCATGGCTCCCACGAGTAGGCACCCGGGTTGCGCGGACTGAAATCAATCCCTTTTTCAATCATCTCCTGGGTGATGTCGACACGATTGTCGGGACTGGTGGCACTCATCAGCCCGTCATAATAACAACGGGAAATTTTGAATGTACGAGGGTCACCGGATTGGCGTAGCTGATTAAAGAAAGTGGAGCAGAGGTAACTTGGATTATTAGCGGGGTCGTTGCCGAACAATAACTGTGACAATGAATTTCCGCGATAATCAGAGTAAGCTTCTTGTCCGAAACTAAATGCGATTGTCATGTATTTGATGAGCGCATCGCTTGAGGCGTCCGTTATCACACCCCCATTGGCAACCAAAGCATTTTCAAATTCCGTTTGTGCCTTTGTAGGATTGACATTGGAGATTCGCATGGCAAAACGTAGGCGAAGCGAGTTTGCCAGTTGTTGCCATTTAGTTACGTCACCGGCATAGATGAGGTCACCTGTCACTTTATCTTTGGTCGGATCGATTTTATTGACGGCATCTTCCAGCTCCAGAAAGAAAGCGTTGTAAATATCTTCCTGTTTGTCATACTTCGGATTGAACTTTCCTTCGAGGAATCCCAGGCCGGCTTCACTGAAAGGAGCGTCTCCGTAAGTGTCGGTGATGATAGACATAAGATAAACCCGATAAATGCGGAGCACAGAGTTGATGTTCACTTTCTCTGCATCTTCGGCTGTGCGATATTGAGCATCAATGATATTCTTCAGGGATTGAGTGTAGAACGATGTCCAGATACGGCTCATTTCATTATTGTCTAGCGTATGGCGTCCGCCGTAGTTGGTGGTGTTCCAACATCCCATCAGTTGTTGGGTGAATGCATAATGGTAGTTACGGTAGATTTCCATCATACTAAGGTCTCCGTACGTTTGCAGTTGGGCAGTGGTGAGCTGCGCATTCGGGTCGATGGTAGCGGCCTTGGAAGGGTCGGTATTCATGTTTTCCATGTATTCATCGCTGCAAGAAGCGAAAAACAGGGCACATGCCATCGTGATGATTGTGATGTATTTAGATTGTCTCATGATATATCTTTTTAGAATTTCACATTTACATTAAAACCATAGCTTCTGCGTGAAGGCAACGAACCGTATTCAAGTCCCATACCGGTGGTATTGTTGTAGTTGGAATCCGGGTCGATATTCGGGATATTCTTCCATACGATGAACGGATTGCGGGCAACGAACGAAACGGTCAGTCCGCTTACTACATTCTTCAGCCAGGATTTGGGTACATTATAACTCAACGTCAGCTCACGGCATTTTACGTATGAGTTGTCGTAAATAAACATAGAAGGTGCATTACGGCAAACGCTCATCCAGTAGTCTTCCGGATTGATGTAGATGTCGTTGGGGCGATACGTTCCATCACCGTTGTCGATGACACCTGGAGCAACGAATCCGCCTGTCGGCTTCCAGTTATCGGCTCCTTTCGCAATGCCGGCTGCCAATCTTTCTTCTTCCGAGCGATACCAGGCGTCGCGTCCTGCCAATGTCTCCGGACTTTTACCCGATTCGTAAGCAGCACGGGCAGACATAGAATAGAGGTCGGCGCCTACTTTCACATCAAATACCGCTACCAGCGAAAGATTCTTGTAGGTAAAGTTGGTAAGCAATCCACCTGTCCAGTCCCAAGAGGCATTACCCAATACGTGGTTGCTCTTGTCATATTGCGGCAGACCGGTTTGCGGGTCAATCAGAATATCTCCCTTTTCGTTCCGTTGGAAGTCCGGGCCTACAATAGAACCAAAGTTCTCGCCTACCTTAGCGGCCACCTGAACGTCGAGCCAAGATGCTTTTTCCAGTTCAAACATATCCGATTCGCCATCCAGTTCTTTTACCTTGTTGCTGTTTTTGGAGAAGTTCAGATTAATGTCCCAGGAAAAATCGCGTGTTTGAATCGGTCGTGTGCTAAGGGCAATTTCAATACCTTTGTTTTCTATCTTGCCGGCATTAATCAAGCGATAGTTATAACCGGTTGTCCAGGAACTTGCCATTCCCATAATTTGGTTTTTACTGATTTGAGAATAGTAGGTGAAATCCAGTCCGATACGGTTCTTCAGGAATTTCAATTCCAATCCCATTTCCACGGAGTTTGTTTTGGTTGGTTTCAAGTTTTTGTTGGGGATGGTTCCGTTATCGATATATCCGATGGTATATCCGGGATAAGCATATTTGGATTTCGTATAGACGAGTCCCAATTGATAAGGATCGGTATCGCTACCTACTTGGGCCCATGACATACGTAACTTTCCGTAAGGCAGGAGGTCGCCCAGTTTTGTCAGCTCGGAGAATACAAAGCTACCGGAGAAAGAAGGATACATATACATGTTGTTGCCAGTGGGAAGGGTAGACGATTGGTCGCCACGCAACGTAGCATCGAGGTAAAGCATGTGTTTCCATCCCACGTTCACTGCTCCGTAAACCGAATTAATCTGCTTGCGGTAACTGCCGGGCACTACACTGATCTCGTTGAAGCTCGTCAATGAAGGGACATCGCGTATCTTCATGTCTTGAGCGGTGGTAACGGTGGTCTGGTTGTTCACCTTATATACATTGCCGCCTAACGTAGCGTTGAAATCGAAATCACCCCAATGGTTGTTGTAGAGAGCCAACACTTCAAAGTTGTACATGCGGTTGCGGAAAGCACTGTTTTGAAGTCTTCCGGCTTCGAATCCGGGAGTGGTAGGTGCTTTGTAATCATCGAACGTGAACCAGTTGAGTTCGGCGCCCAATGTTGCTTGAAGTTTCAGATGTGGGTCGATGTTCCATACGGCCTTGCCGTTCATGCGGAACAAATCTTTTTTGGATTTATTGAAGTTCTTATAGATATCCCAATACGGATTCACGTTGTAGGGATCCATACCGTTCCAGTTGGAATATTCGCCGTCGGCAGTCTGATAGGTTTGCAACCATTCCTGGTCGTAGGTGGTGGCAAGGGTCATCAGGTTTTTACCGATATTGGACTTGCTGTCGCCCAGAGCCGGACGGTTCTTCACGTCTTCCCGTGTATAGTTGACGCTGAAATCCAAGTCTACCTTTCCTGCAGACGTATTGGCGCGCAGGTTGAAAATGTCACGGCTCATGTGCGTTTGGGGAACAATGTCTTTATTGCGCATGTCCGTATAGGTAAAGCGAATTCCGGTTTTTCCGCTGTTCACACCTATGATGGCGGAGTTGGTGGCGGTGATACCCGTGCGGAAGAAGTTGGACGTATTGTCGGGGACAATGAGGAAAGGGCGTTCCACGCCGTCGAAATACTTCAGCATGTTTGAACCGTCCGCTTTTGGGCCCCAACTTTTGTTTGTGTTGGATATGGCATCATAGCTATAAGTACCATTGCTTCCCATACCGTATATCTGTTGAACTTCGTCCCATTTGGCAAGTTGGGTATCGAAAGTCAGTGTTCCGTTATATTCCACGCTGATTTTATCCTTGTTGGCTCGCTTGGTTGTAATCAAGATAACACCGTGGCTGGCACGGCTACCATAAAGTGCGGATGCCGCAGGGCCTTTCAATACCGACATGTTTTCTACGTCATCGGCATTGATGCTCGAAATACCGTCGCCCAAGTCGAAGCCTCCGTTTGTGCCGGCACTGCCGAAATTAGTGTTGTCCAAAGGTACGCCGTCCACTACATAAAGAGGTTGGTTATTGCCGGTCATTTCGGTACTGCCTCGCAGAATAACGCGCGTAGAACCGGAAGGACCACCGGCGGTCTGGCTGACTACCAAGCCCGGCACACGTCCTGCCATGGAGTTGATAAGATTCGTCTCTTTCGCTTTGGTCAAGGCTTCACCTTTCACTTCATCAATGCCGTAGCCCAACGCTTTGCGCTCTCTCTTGATGCCAAGGGCGGTGACTACCACTTCATCCAATGCTTTGGCATCCTCTTTCAAGGTGATGTTCAAAGGACCTCTTCCCGCTTTTACTTCTTCGGATTTATAACCCACGTAGCTGACAACGAGCGTAGCTCCCGCTTTTACATTCAAACTGAAATTTCCATCCAGATCGGTAATCGTTCCGTTGGCAGTTCCTTTCTCCACTACGGAAGCCCCAATGATGGGACCTGTGGCATCGCTCACTTTTCCGGTTACCTTGTTGCTTTGTTGTTGAATAGCCTGAGAACTTGGTTCCGTTGCTGCATACACTTGCTGGAAACTTCCCGCCATCCAAAGGGCGAGTGTTCCGCAAAACAGTAGATACTTACATTTTTCCATATTCATAGCATGTATATTTAAGATTCCTATAATATTTTCACCCAGTCGATGTACATATTCACTTTCTGACCGTCTTTCAGGCCCGTCAGTTTATTAATATCGGTAATTCCTGTAAACGCACCTCCCACGGCGAGGTTGAACAGGATGTAGAAGTTGTCATGAAAGTATGTGTTCGAGCTAATGTCGAACGTATGAAACTTGACGTTGTCGACGGATATTGTCAGGTTGTTTTCATCCCAATCCAGAGAGTAGGTGTGATAATTGCCGTCTTGCAGGCTGTTGGCAACATTGGCTTTGTAGTATTGCTGTTCGTGAGCCGCTGCGCTAGGGCCATAGTGAATGGCGGTGTTCACTTGTTTTTCCGAATCGCCCGCAGCCATTCCGCTCTGTTCTCCCATTTCCATAATGTCGATCTCTCCGCATGCCGGCCATTCTTTGTCGTTATCTCCCATCATCCAGAACGCAGGCCACAGTCCGCCGTTAGTCTTGGGAAGCTTGATGCTTGCTTCTATCTTGCGATACTTGAAACTCTTTTTCCCTTTTGAATTGATCCTGCCGGAGTAGATTTTATTCCCTTTGCGTTCGGCGGTAAGAATCAGAACCGATTTATCCCCGTCCTTTCCAACGGACACATGAGCAGCATCGTATGCCTGTAGCTCTTGATTGGTCCAACCGGGTTCATGAGTTTCTTTCGTCCATACTTTTTCGTCGAAAAAGTTGAAATCGTCTTTAAAAAGAATGTCTTGTGGATTTTCCTCCGGTTCCGTTCCAACAGAATCCGACGAACAGGATTGTTGCGCGAAGCAAACGGATAAAAATAGGAATAGTGCTACTTTTTTCATCGTTTTAGCATTTTAAAGGTTAAACGTAATATGTGCTTTATACTTGTAAAGCTTGGTGCAAAGATGCTAATATCCGGCTGAAACGATGGTCAGATTGCTGACATATTAGGTTTGATTGCTGACAAATCTGCTGATTTTTATCGAACGGACGTTATCTTACCCATTCTTTTTCGAAGATTATTGCTGTACAAGAATGAGGTAAATGATAATTTTGCGGAGTGCCCTGAAAGGGCTTAATTATATAGCGTAGGGCAACGCCCTACGTAAAAACGACAATCTGAATTTGCGCCCTGAAAGGGCATAATTGTATACGGTTCCGCCCTTTCAGGGCTTGTGGCTGGTGTGTTTTTTTCGTAGGGCGTTGCCCTACGCTATATAATTAAGCCCTTTCAGGGCACCCCAATAAATATATAATTGTAAGGCTTTCAGCCTAACTGCAAAATTCCCATTTAACCGATAATTTCTCATTTAACTGCAAAATTCCCATTTAATTAAGAACGGTACGGAAATGAGGTAAACTCATATAATTATAATTCAAAAAAACTTCCGTAAACATTCTCAAGTATACTTATCACTATGAGAAAAAATACTCATAGGTATGAGAAGAAATACTCATTACAATGAGAACTTTTTCTCATTGCAGTGAGAATATACCCTTGTCAGAATAGGCTGAAACAGTGCATTACTGTACCGGAAACGAGCTAATTTTAATTCAAAACCGAACATGAATGCTTGTCTACTTCCCACTATATTTACTTGGCTGCATCCCGAATTGTTTCTTGAACAATGAACTGAAATACTTCGTGTTGACAAATCCGGTTTCGGCGGCGACATCGGTTACGCTTTTACCTTCTTTCAGCAGTTCGGCAGCTTTTTGTAGCCGGATGATACGGATAAACTCTTGCGGTCCTTTTCCCGTCAGTGATTTAAGGCGACTGTAGAATAGTGTCCGGCTCATTGCCATTTCATGGCACAAGAGATTGATGTTGAAATCGGGTTCATCCAAATGTTCAAGAACAAACCGGGTAGCTTGCATGATAAACCGGCGGTCGCCCTCGGCCATTGTTTCGCTTGCTGTCGTTACGTTTTTGTTGTCGATACTTTCATTGTTTTCATTGCTTTCATTGTCGTCACGTTTGCCGCCCGCCTCTACTTGAGCGATGGCTTGCCGCATGAAAAACTGCCGTTGCCTGTTTCGATTGTCAATCAATCCTTGTACTTTCAATTTCAGTATCTCTGTACTGAATGGTTTGGGGATATAATCATCCGCGCCTTTCTTCAATCCTTCCACTATTGCTTCGTGGTTAGCCTTTGCCGTCAGCAGAACGACGGGAATACCTGATGTGTCAGGATTTTCCTTGACCATTCTGCAAAGCTCGTCACCCCGTATGCCGGGCATCATGACGTCGGAGAGGATGATGTCCGGATATTCATTGGCGAGACAGGCGATAGCTTCGTGTCCGTCGGCAACATCAATCACTCGATAGAGGTGTTCAAAGGTTTGGCGGAGGTAGTGACGGAGAGTTTCGTGGTCTTCTACAATGAGCAATGTATTCCGGTCGTCCGGATCTTTCATTTTATCCGTTTCGTGGCTATTATTATTCGATGTGCCGGCAAGGTGTTCGAGGGATGATTCGTGCGACACGGGTTCGGCTACGGTGGTGGTTCGTGGCAATGTTACGATGAAAGTAGTTCCCTTGCCCTCTTCGGAACAGAAAGTGATTTTTCCATGCAGCATCTTTACAATGCGTTGCACCTGCAACAGTCCGAATCCGGTTCCTTCTTCCTGTGACTGCCGGGCATTTTCGGCTCTGTAAATATCGGAGAAGATGTGCTTCTTCGCTTTCTTCGGTATGCCTATTCCGTTATCTTTCAACGAAAGGATGGCTTTGCGTTTCGTGGCTTTCAAATCCAGACTGATTTCTCCCTGGGGCATGGTGTATTTGCAGGCATTGGAAAGAAGATTGTCGAGTAACATCTCTATCAGGTGTTTGTCGGCCGAAACGAAAACGGATTCGTCGGGTTGGGTCAGATTCAGTGTCAACTGCTTCTTCTCGCAAAAAGACCGGAAGACGGAGACTTCTTTCAGCAAAACTTCATTCAGACAAAGCGGAACCGATGAAGAGGATGGCTTGTGGGCGTCTACCTTTTCAAATTCGAGCAACTGTGTAATGAGCGAATGGAGTTTCCGGGTACTTTCATGAGCCAGATTCAGGTAATAACGGGCTTTGTCCGAGAGATCCTGTTCCCGGTTCAAATCCTCCAGCGGTGCCATGATAAGCGTTACCGGCGTGCGAATGTCGTGTGCCGTGTCGATAAAGAAACGTATTTTGTCTTCGTCGTATTTCTTTTGGAGCTGGTTGCTCTTATAGCGCAGGATGAAATAGAAAACGAAGCCTATTATAAATAGGTAAATAGTCCAAGCCCACCACGAGTTCCACCATGGCTGGCTCACTTTCACTTCTAAGGTGCTTTCGGAGATAGTCTTTCCGTCGCTGCGCCGCAGGCTGCGCACCTTAAAAAGATAAGTGCCCGGCGATACCTTGGTGTAGGATGCCTTGCCCTCGGCAGACGGTTTGCTCCAGTCATTGTCATACCCTTCTAAAATATGCTGATAGACAATATCGCGCTGGAAACGATAGTTGATAGATTCAAAAGAAACGGTAAACGAGTTGTATTTATAGCCGAGCCGTACCGCACGGTCGGCAAGCATATCATGGATGGCAGGTTTCAACGATTCTTCTTCCTGGACGTTTTGATAATCAACTGTCAGCCCTGTGAAACGCAGGAGCGTCCAGTAGTCTACGGTTGAAATGTCGAGTGGCATGATAAAGACAGCGCCATCCGTGCTGCCATACACGAACTCGCCGTTCATCAACCGGGCAAATGAGGATTTGTTATATTCCTTGTCTATATTGCCCGCATAGTTGAGGTTCGACACGCGCAGGCTGTCTATCAAGGCAATTCCTTTTCCGGTGCTGACCCACAAGCGTTTCTTGTCGTCTCGCTGCAAACTATATATATCGTTGGACGGCAATCCCTCTTGAACAGTGAAAGTCTTTACCGTCCGGTTTTTCATGTCATATAGATTCAATCCTCCCCCTTCGGTTCCCAGCCACACGGTTCCGTCGTCATTGAACAGCATAGAGATGATATAAGCACTGACATTCTGATTGTGAAATTCCTGGGAATTGGCATAGTGCTGTATATTCCCTGTATGTTTGTCCACCAGGAAGAAACCATTGACGGTAGCCACCGCTACCCGGTTTCGGTCGATAGGTTCAATGGATTGTACCCAATTCACGTCGAAAGACCGTCTGCTGCCTTTTTCTTTTTCAAACATGATCAGGCATCCGTCCAGACCTCCTATCCATAAGTCTCCCTCCATGTCTTGTCTGACGGAGAAGATATAATTGGTAGTCAATTGCCCTTGTTGCTTGGTGAGATGGCGTAACACGCGTCCGTTGTTATCCAGTAGATACACTCCGTCTCCGTACGTTCCTACCCATACGTTCCCATTTCCGGATGTGCAAAGAGAAATGGTTACGATTTCTTTCAGCACGTGTTTCCAGGTGCCTGACAGGGTGTTTCGGATGCTGATTCCATCATCAGTAGCGAACCATTGGTTGCCATCCGGGTTTTCTTCGATATCATTTACGTTGTTGCTGATGAGAGAATGGGTATTTCCCTTTTCGTGTGCTAATATCGAAATGGGATATTTCAGCAGGATAGCCACGGATACACCTCCCGTATAACTACCTATCCAGATGTTGCCCTGGTCGTCTCTGGTTACGGCATATACGCCGTTTCCGCGCAGGTAAGTATCTGTGTCATCTTTGGTGTTCATCAGTAAACGGGCTTTCTTAGTGTCCTTGTCTATCGCATACACACCGCCACCGTCTACGCCTATGAGTATGGTATGTACATCATAGTCTGTAATTGCCCGTATCGGATGAAGGAACGTGCTCCCTTGTCCCTCCAGCGCAAGCACTTTGGAAGTGTCGAGGTTCATCACAGACAAACCGCTGCCAAATGTGCCTATCCAGAGTTCTTTTTTCGGTTTGTCGCAGAACAATGTTTGTACATTCCACCCCTCAAGCAGTTGGCGTTTCCTATCCGGCAAGGCGTGTGACAGTTGCCAGACTCCGTTAGAAGTACCCACAAAAAGCGACTCGCCGGCAAATGCGATGTCGTTGACATATTGTCCTTTCAGTACGGCAACTATACGATGGTCCGCTTCTTGCTTGTATAGTCCTTTATCCGCCCCCATCCACCAGGTTCCGTCACTATCCAAACAGAGTTTGTTCAAGATGACTTCTTCCTGAATCAATTGTCCCAGGTGGAGGACTTGCTCAAAATGATCCAGGATGGTGGAGTATCGGTAAATTCGTCCGGTATGGTCGTAGGCAAACAGTCCTTGTTGTGCGTCGTACAATAAGTAAAGCCTGCGTCCGGCAAGATCGCCATAATAGAAACTGCCCGGTAAATCATAGTTCTTTACCGTATGACCGTTGTATCTGTCTATTCCGGTTTTTGTAGCAATCCACATCGCACCGTCTCCATCCTCGACAATCGAAAAAACACGTTGACTACTAAGGCCTTCTGCATAGCCTACATGCCTGACATCGAACATCCGGTTGGTCAGTTCGGCTTTGACAGCCATATTTATCATTAGTAGTAAGGTGATAACAAGATTAAAACGAACCATATTCTTTTAATTGTTGACATTACAAAGATAAAGTTTCTTTAGAAAATCCCAACAGAATAGGGGTGTGAAATTAGAAGGAATATTCAGTAAATCTTCCTAATAATCATGTTATAAACGGCTGTCTTGGTACTGGTGTATAGGGAGAATGGATATTATGAAGCAGGGAAGAATACCTTATCTCCCCTTTATTATTGTATTAAGTTACCGCTCTTCTTGCATCAGACTACCGATATAGTTAGCTTCCCACGGCCGTGACGACTTCTCTTCACGGCCGTGAAGAGAAGTTACCACAGCTGTGGGAAGATCTCCCCACGGCTGTGGTGAATTAACTATATCGGTGGTTTAACGGATGGATAATGAAGGGATAATAGATATATACCGGTTGCACTTCCTACGTAATACAAGGAAGTAGGACAACATTTAGAATGAAACAGGGTGAGGGTAACTGCCTACCCTCACTTACTATCACCTTTACCCTCACACCTGTAATGCCGATGAATAAAGAGATACAAGCAGAGGATGAGGGTGTGAGGGTAAAAGTGTTCTAAACTTTTGTTTAGAGAAATTTGCTTGTAGATACTCCGTCATGCTTCTTGAATGCTGAATTCGTTTCTTAAACGGGTGTGGCACATGAAGTTAAATTCATTAGCCGAAAGCCGGAAACTGTTTTATGGCTTTTCGTTGGCTCGCAGACCGAATACTTTTCCTGTCATCTGCCGGACAGCTACTTTCCACACTTTTACGTTACGTACGGCAGGATCGGAATAGCTGAATGCGTTGTCTGTATAATGACGCATGATAATATCCAGTGCACGACGTTTATCGTCTATCTCTTCGATGAATTCTACTTGTCCCCGACACATCGCGCTTTCGGAACGCATACTGTAACTGCAGGCTACCTTTTCGTGTTGGTAGACAAGTTTATGTCCAAGGCTGAAAGTGATGCATACATTATTATTATGTTCCAACATCTCTAACTTGCTGCCTTCGGGACCTGAATGCAGATATATGATACCATTTTCATAACCGAAGTTCATGGGAACTACATAGGGATTACCTTCTAAATCTGTAATGCCCACAAAACAGGCATCGCAATGCAGAATAATGGACTCGATTCGTTGTTTGTCTTCGATAATGACAGTCTTCATGGATATATGAATGTTATAATAGTAAGAATAATCAAAATGATACGCTAAAGTACAGACTTACGACTGATTACACAAATCTATGCGAACTTTTTTCTCGTTACTTTCACAGATTTATCTAATCAATCGTATTTCTGTACTAATGTTATCAGGGGTTGAATGAGCTTTTCAGTTTGCTTGAATATTCAAACTTTTACTTTTCTATTAATTCAAAATCCAATTGTTTCTTTTCCAGATTGGCACGAGCTACCCGAACAGTAATAGCGTCTCCCAAACTGTATATTTTATTTTTGCGGCGTCCGCGAAGACAATAGTTCTTCTCGTCGAATTCGTAGTAGTCATCATCCAGATCACGAACAGGGACCAGACCTTCACATTTGTTTTCGTTCAGTTCTACATAAAGTCCCCACTCGGTTACGCCGGAGATTACACCGTCGTAAATCTGCCCCAGACGTTCGCTCATAAATTCCACCTGTTTATATTTGATGGAAGCACGTTCGGCATTGGCTGCAATTTGTTCCATGTTCGAGCTGTGGTCGCAGAGGTCTTCGTACTTGGCTTCGGATACGCTACGTCCTCCGTCCATATACTTCGTCACCAAACGGTGTACCATCATGTCCGGGAAACGGCGGATGGGAGAAGTAAAGTGAGTGTAATATTCGAAAGCTAGTCCGTAGTGACCGATGTTATGGGTTGAGTAACGTGCTTTCTGCATGGCGCGGATGGATACGGTTTCTATCAGGTTCTCTTCTTTCTTTCCGTGTATGTCGTCCAGCAAGTGGTTGATGGATTTTGAAATATCCGTCTTCGTTCCGCTTGTACGCACTTTGTAGCCGAAGCGTGCGATGAACTGTGACAAGTTCTCCAACTTCTCCGGATCGGGTAGGTCGTGGATACGGTAAGGAAGCACTTTGGCTTTCTTGTTCTTCGGCACACATCCTATCTTTTCTGCTACGGTCTTGTTAGCGAGCAACATGAATTCTTCCACTAGTTTATTGGCATCTTTTGACTCCTTGAAGTAAACGCTGATTGGTTTTCCTTTTTCGTCAATTTCGAACTTCACTTCGTAGCGGTCGAAGTTGATAGCTCCTGCAGAGAAGCGTTTTTCGCGCAGTGCTTTGGCAATCGTATCTAATGTGAGTACTTCTTCTTTGAAGTCTCCTTCTTTTGTTTCTATGATTTGTTGTGCCTCTTCGTAGGTGAAGCGACGGTCGGAGTTGATAACCGTATGTACGATGCGTGAGTCTCTGACTTCTCCTTTTTCCGTAATATCGAAGATAACGGAGAAAGCTAGTTTTTCTTCGTTCGGGCGGAGTGAACAAATGAAGTTACACAACCGTTCGGGAAGCATCGGGATGGTACGGTCTACCAGATAAACGGAAGTTGCCCGCTTTTCTGCTTCCTTGTCGATGATGCTGCCTTCTTTTACGTAATGTGTCACGTCGGCAATGTGTACACCTACTTCCCACAATCCGTCCTTTAGCTTGCGGATGGAAAGTGCGTCGTCAAAGTCTTTGGCATCTTTCGGGTCGATGGTGAAAGTTGTTACCTTACGGAAATCTTCGCGTTTGGCAATCTCTTCTGCTGAAATCTCGGCAGGAATCTTATCTGCTGCTGTCTCTACTGCTTTCGGATATACATACGGCAGACCGAACTCCGCAAGAATTGCGTGCATCTCTGTGGTGTTGTCGCCAGCCTGACCTAATATATCTATTACTTGTCCGATAGGATTCTTTGCCTTGTCCGGCCATTCGGTTACTTTCACAATGGCTTTATCTCCGGTCTTTCCGCCTTTCAGCTTATCTTTTGGGATGAAAATATCATTGGCTAATGTACGGTTCTCTGTCACCAGAAATGCGTATGACTTAGCTACTTCCAGTGTGCCGACGAATGTATCGTTGGCGCGTTCCAGTATTTCGATGACTTCTCCTTCGGCTTCTCTGTTCTTCCGTTTGGCATAGAAGGTTATCTTTACCTTATCGTTATTCATCGCATGTGCGGAATTACGTTCGGCCACGAATATCGGGTCGCCCCCTTCTTCAGGAATAAACGAGTTCTTACCGTTGCTCTTCCGTTGGAAAGTACCTGTCATCTCCGTTCCGTGACTGTTCAGGCGGAACTTTCCTTTTTCTATTTCACTGATATAATCGTCAGCTAAAAGGTCATGTAATATATCGACGCATAACATTTTTTGCGGATGGGTAGTGAGACGCAGTTCCGAAAATATATATTTCATACTCAAGGTCTCGCTGGATTTGGCATGGAAAAAGTCTATTAATAGTGCTGCCAGCTCTTTCTTACTCATTCTCTTGCCGGCCTTTTTCTCTTTCTTTTCTTTCTTTTTTGCCATAATGTAGTCTTTTAAAATATCTAGTTACAAAGATATATAATAAAATGGAAGAACATTCAGAATTTGTTTTATTTCGTGATATTGGATATCGACTAATTATATGTTTGAGTGAGTTGGTAACTAGGTGTAAAAAGATATATTAAAAGGGAAGCATATCTCTCGACATACTTCCCTTATCTTTAAGAGAGAATTTATTAATTCTGTAATGAACTAATTGATAAATGTTTATCTACAATATAGTTAATCTTTTACGCAACGTACTGAAAGGCCACGTTTTACTTGTATTCCTCCTTTATCAGAAGAATAACCTAACCCATAACTCATATTACTGAAATATACAGTTCCTGCTCCGTAAGTAGCTTGGTCTGTGCTCCAAAAGTCTGTTCTACTCTGTGACTTAGGCATTTCAAAACTTCCGCTCTGATAACATTGTCCGGCAGGTATAACATTAAAGCCATAGGTGTCACGTGGACCTTTAGCGAGATCAGGATTTTCATCTATCATGCCGGATTCTCCCCAACCGTCAGCATCCAGTTTTCCTGTCAATGCTGACCAGACGTTTTTACAGTCTTTATCGGAGTATTTATTTCCTTCATCATCTGTCCATACATTACCTTCAACTGGTGCTAATTCATCTGCAACAAAATTTTCTAGTTTTTTCCACTCTGCTTTGCTGGGTAGATGCCATCCGTTAGGACAGATTCCTTGAATACCACTTGGTATGGCATCCGCATTTCCACCGGTTGCGTTCTTTTGGTTCATAGCGGCATACCAATTATACAAGACTCCGTATGTCTTGTATTCTTTCGTGGCTTTAGCTGCATTTACATCTTTGCCATCATAGTTGAAAACAAAATAGAGCGGATCTCCATCACTGGTAGCGGCATCTTCCGGTTTGCTAACTGATGGTAAATAAGCCAAGTTCTCTGCCATCCATATTTGTTCACCAATTGTAACAATTTTGTATTCATGATTATCCCGTGGGTCAATCATCTTTCCTTCTTCCGGTTCTGGGGTTGGTTCGGTCTTTTTTAGTGTGACATTTACTTCACTTGTCGCCATGGCACCTTGATCGCCTTTGACGGTCAGTTCAATTTTTAGTGCTCCTACGGCTTGACTGGCTTCGAATGTGTATTCATAACTAAATGGAACAGAAGTTACTTCTGAAATTTGTTTGTCTCCGATTTTAAGAGTAACATTCGATATTTGACCAATGTCAACAGTTGCTTCTCCTTTGATTGTCACCTTTTCAGCTATGTCTATCGTTGCTCCTTCAGTAGGAGAAGATATGGCACATGTTACATGTTGTTCTGGAGCGGGATCATTGTTGTCATCACCGCAAGCCGTTAGTCCTAAGACTAAAAATAAAAGGAATCCTAACTTCTTCATAATTGTATTTTTATTTAGTGAGTAATAATATATGGTTAATCTTTGATACAACGAACGGGGAGTCCTACTCCCGGATTAAATTCTGCATTGGTTACAAATGTGTGGAGGTCTGACCACATACGTACGGTAATACCAAATTCTGGTCCCATTTGTACTCCCGCTGTCGAACTCCACCAACCCGCACTGTAGGCTGAATGCATCCAATCTTCGTCGCCTGCACAAGCACGGAAACCTATAGGCAGACCATTGAATAAGGTTGCATTATTCTTTTCCATCTCAACTCCAACCCAGGTTGGCTGTGGTTCTATTTCTGTGTATTCCGGCATCATCCACATCGTTGTTGAAGCTAGAGCCTTTGCTAGGGCTGTTTCATCTACTTGACCATCATTCATAATTGCTGCCATTCCGGAATCTAATACATATTGAGATAATTTTTGCCATTCTTTTTGAGAAGGAATATGCCATCCATCAGGACAAACTCCTTTTATTATACGTGTTTCATCGGGACCTAAAGCCGTTTCGTTTTGTAGAGCAGCAGGTAGGTTGTAATAGGCTCCATATGCATTCAGGAAACCTTTTCCAAGTTCTGTTTTTGCATCATTATCAAACATTACGTAATATCTTGGTTCGGTTGAGGACACATCAAACTGTTGCTCTGGTAGATAGCGTAAATTTTCTGCCATCCATAACTGGTCTGCAAGTTGTACGGTTTTGTATGTATTTCCATCACGGGTATCGGTTAGCACTTCTCCATATTGAGGGGGAGCAGGCCTGTTTCCTTGTTCTGTTGTCACTGTAATAGTTGCCAAGGCACTACCTTCGTGATCTCCTTTAACTGCTAACTCAATTTTCAGTTCTCCCGGTTCGGCATCTTTGGAGAAGGTATACTCATAATAGAATGGAACTGAAGTGATGTCAGTGATAATCTCTTCCCCGACTTTCAGTTCTGCAGAAATGATTTTACCATAGTTTGTAGTCCCTTCTCCTCTGATAATCAGTTTGTCTGACATAATAACGGTTGCGCCATCAGTTGGCATAAATATCTCACAGCTTACCTGTTGGTCCGGAAGTATTTCTCCTCCTCCGCTTGCGGTGCTGTTGTCATCTTTACAGCTTGCACCAAGTAATCCTAATGCCACGATAAAGCTAGTTAATAGTATCTTTTTCATATGTTATTGGATTATGTCTTCTTTAAATAGAATACAATTAATAAAAATGGACAGATTGTCTATAACTTTCTGTAGTTTTGCATCTTCATATACCCGGAAAACAAAACCGAAAGGATCACTTTCTTTTATTCCGGAAAAAGCGAAAACGAATGTTCCGTCTGTTAACATTACGGGGCCTAATGAGATTGTTACAGAAGGATCTTTTACATAATATAGGTCAGAGCTAAGAATTTCGAATGAGAGATATAAATTGTCCTCGAAGACTCCTAGGTTTTGACCGGCCCCAAAAGCCAGGCAATTGTCTATGGCTTTTGCTTTCAGTTTGTAAGGCAATCCGGTTAGAATGTTTGAAAGCAGGTATGTTCCGTCTTCCTGTTTCTCAATGGTGACATCTTTCAAACCGTAATTCATTTGCCCGTCTGAAAACATACCTTGCCATGTTCCGGTAAGCTCGTCAACATCATATTGTATTACCTGATAAGAAGCCGATCTGTCTTTTGCTGCCACATTGACAATAGCTCCTCTCATTCTTCCGGAGGTATTTTCTTTTACCTTGAAATTTATTCCCTTCGCATTCTGTTCAAATGACAACCATTCTTGAGCTTCTGCGGGTATGTCTATTGTATAATCGAAAGAACTTTGTAGTTTTATTGGCAGAGTAGCTGCTTTATTGTCGGTACGGAGCATCCATTCGTCTTTGCCGAAGATGAAAACAGCTCCGGATTGATTGATGTTGAATGCTTCTGTCTCTACTCCGTTACTGATTGTCAATAAAGCATTTCTACCGGAGTACCCGGTATTTTCTTTTACTTCGAATACCACTTCATTAGGATTTACTTCTTTCAGCACACACCAATCGACGTCAACATCTGCTGTTATATTTCCTGTTGACTGAAGTTGTATGTATCCTTTTCCGCCGGTAGCTTGGAAATTAGTATTTACAGCTTTGATTTCTAACTTGGATTCGCTGCTTTCCGTATCATTGCATCCCGCTATTGCTACGATGCAAAGTACAAATAAGAATATATTAAAAAGCTTTCTCATAATCGTATTAATTACTTTCGTTTTCTTTTACCATTAAGATTGAGTTGTACCAGCTCCAGTAACCCATTAGTCCGGAGGTTGAATATTCATCAGATGAATAAGCCCAGATTATCAATGATGTAATTTCCTGGCTTGCTTTATCCGCAAAGTAAAAAGTGAAAGGGTTGCTGTTTGTCGTCACATTTATCAATCCGTTGCGTAGGCGTGATGGCAGACTTAATTCTGTGTGGGCATAGCCTTCCACACCTGCCGCGCACGCAAAGTAATAAGACGATGAAGAAGTCGAACTTATACTTTGTGAATCTAAAACTAGTTTTCCGCTGGCTTTGTCATACTGGAGGGTGAAGTTGAATCCGCCAATACTTTTCAGTGTATAACTTTCTCCTCTGACTTTAGGAGAGATGGTTACAGATTGCGAAGTTGGCCCTTCGTCATAATCGTCAATCGTTGCAGTGTAGGTACCGATATAGTCTTCATATTGTAGATAGTTTTCGGGATAATATTCTTTAAGTACGATGTCAGTTGCTCCTGCGTCGGTACAAACAAATAGTCTGGACTTTCTATCCCATTTGAAGTTTTGGACTTCAAGTCCGTTGACATTGTACGGGGATTGTAACTTTAATCCTTTTTCTGTGTAGATATAGGGTAAACTTCTTGCACTACTATAATCGGCGCTGTAAGCGGAGAATGTAGCCATTGTGCCATTGTTGCGTATAAAGTAATTCAGTACTTGTCCGCCTTTCTCCATGCGGTATGTATTTAGAAAAGCATCTTTCTCAATGTTAATGATATCTTCAATCTGAATACGCCATGGTATATCTTTGGGCATAGGCGTCATCTCCATTATGTTTTTGTGTTTTTTTCCTTGCAGAATTACTTTGTCGGGAGTTGCGCTCATTATAATAAACTCGTAATCCCCTCCTAGGTTCATGTTCAGGCCTAAAGGACCTGAAAACATATGGATTAGTGGGTTGTATGAATCGAAAGTGAGCATTGTGCTTTGTTCCGATTTTACTTGATACAGAGAGGTTATTATAGTTCCCGGTTTATAGCTTTCTGCGCCTGTTTCCGAAGCCATTTCTACCTGCTTCCCGTCAAATTTCATTAGTAAAGTGACTGCACCTGCAGAATAGTTGCTTCCTATGTAATATTCCAGTTTCCAGCCGTTCGGCACATCTTTAAGAATCTCCTGGCATTTGATTACATCGGCTGTGGCTCTATTGGCAGATGATTCGTCGAATATTTCTTCTTCGGAGAAAAGACAAGATTGCAAAACAATGCAGGCCAATGCCAGAAGTGTGTATATGGATAGATATTTCTTCATAATTTTCATATTTTATTCAATAATACTTAAGTCTACATAGCCGTTTGCTATGTCATCCTGGCGTCGTAGAACAATCTCGCGTAATTCGTCCAGATTGATTCCCCAGGTTTGTTCCATATAACTATAGACTATTTCGAATTTCTGCTTTATGAGTGTACGGCCGTTTTCACCGGCATTTTGCAGCATGTTATTCCAGTAGTCTTTGGTATTTGTGACATACACTGCGATGTTCTCCACAAAATCTTCACGTGATTCACTCATTGCATAAGGAGTGACAAATCCTTGTTGCCATGCATTGCGGTCGGCTCCCACCATATACCAGTCGCTACCGATGTAGGCATTTTCCGTAATACGGTCAAAGGCCGGATCATAGTTTTTAGTTTGATGCAGAATATGTGCGAACTCATGGTGCATTGTCTGGAAATAGTAGTCGTTTAACAGGTTAATATCTATTTGGTCGGGATTGATGTCATTTACATTGTATAATGTAATTTTCATGCCGCCTTCAGCTGTTCCTAATACCATAGTTCCATTGTCTTCATAGGCGGGGGAACCGATAAAGTGGATTGTCTTAGGAATATATTGGCGTAAGAAGTTCGGATTGCCTGTTGCTTCATCGTATGCTTCCAGCCACACATGTTTGATAATTTTAGCCAGTACCACAGACTTTTTGTATTCGGCAGGTGCTAATATGTGTGTCATGTCGCTCTCGTTATCTTCCATGCGATATTTTAATGCAATGTTGTATGGATGGGTATAATTGCCTAATATCCACTTGTCGAATGGGCTACGATCTACTTCTTCTGTGGAGAAAATGCTGTTTGCTTTGTCTACGTCTTCGTCATTGTTGCAAGCACCCAGTCCACAGGTCAATGTCATGATTAAACTGTATATGATGTATTTCTTCATATTTTTTTCCTCCTAAAGTTATTTAGTCATTTCTTGGATTTGGTTGCATACCTGCTGTAATGACACTGGCCGGTAGCTGAATTGCACGTCTGGGGTCATTCGTGTCCATCTTGTCGGTGATATTCACCAAGGTATAACCTTCATAATAGCGGCGGTAGATTATAATACCATAGCGTTTTATATCTTGCCATCTAAGCCCCTCTTCTAAGGTTAGCAGACGTCTTGCATGTAGAATACAATGTATTAGATTCTCCTGCATTCCTTTTTCTACTACAAAATCCGGATGCAATTCCTTTTTTACTGTCGGAGCTTCCGGTGTGTAATATTTTAGTCGGGCATAAAAATCATTGATTGTCTCCTTGGTCAAAGTTTGGGTGTTTTTTGTAAAGGCTTTCTGCCAGGCATCTATATCAGCGGCAGCTTCGTCATAACGTTTTAGTAACGTGTAGGCTTCAGCTCGGCAAAGCAATGCTTCGTCGGTGGTAAAAGCAGGATACAGCATGTAGCCGATCCAACTGTTGCCCGACGTGAATTGCTGATAGATAACTAAGCGGCGGAATCCGTTCTTTATAGAGCCACCGGGTGAAAATGGGATCTGATGATAACTTGACTGATCTCCCCATGGACCTTCGGATTTACAACTTTCCGAAGCAGTAATATTGTTCATGCAATACCTTTCGCAGTTGGCATAACCCGGATCGGAAACCAATGGCCAATATGAAGCTGCTGATATTACCATTAGATTGGCACGGTTATCTGCATCTACATAAGCGTTCGGCTGTATATTCTTGTTGGGAGATAAAGCTCCTAATGCAGCCCAGTCACGTAAATATTGGGACGCATTATTACCGAGTACTATATTGGCATAATTGATAACTTTCTGACAGTTGGAAAAATCCGGTTGTGTATAATATAGATAAAAGCGGGCTGCAAATGCATAAGCGGCCTTCTTATTAAAATGATATTTTACCCGTGAGTAAATATTGTCATCAATTAAAGGCAGTCCTTCTTCTAAATCGGCTGCAATATTTTCGTATACTTCAGCAACTGTTCCGCGTGAGTATTGTGGATTTACAGATGTTTCCGGTTCTTTTATGTAAGGTATACCCAAGTCTTTGTCTCCATTTGTACCATACGCTTTGCAGAATGTGGTAGCTAATACAAA
Organism: Bacteroides sp. 3_1_13; assembly: GCF_001185845.1. NCBI lineage: Bacteria > Pseudomonadati > Bacteroidota > Bacteroidia > Bacteroidales > Bacteroidaceae > Bacteroides > Bacteroides sp. 3_1_13. The sequence goes on along the minus strand of NZ_KQ236955.1, from coordinate 771,184 downwards.
ATGATTGTATGCACGGCATATCAAAGCTTCGCCTTTTTGGGCTGATAATGATTGAGGATTTCCCATCTGCTCAATAGCCGCCAAGGCTTGGTTGGCTGATGCAATCGAGTTATAACAGTCATTCCATAGAGCATGGGGAGAGTCCTGATTTTCTTCAGTCGTTTGTTGCCAACGGTACAAATGTTCGTTTAATCGGAAAAGATAGCTGTATGCTCTGCTATTTTCATCAATATTGTCACTGTAAAATTCTCCTATGTGACAGTTGGTAGTCATAGGATATGCAGATACCAGAACTTTAGTAATACTTTCTTCAGTAGTCAATTCAGTTCGGTTATCCGGCATTTCATCTAAAAAATCACTACAGGAAGTTGTTTCCAGACATAGAGCTGAAATGAGTGTTGTATATAAGACGTTTCTGTATTTCATCATTTTTATAATTATCTGAATGGTTAAAATCCTAATCTAAGAGTCAATGTAAACTGACGAGGTACAGGGGAAGCTACTCCACCGGTATTGAAGAATTCCGGGTCCTGTCCGTTGAGTTTTTTATCTGCATAAATCAGGAATAAATTGGTAGCCTGAAGTTTCAAAGATAAATTAGATATCTTTGCTGGTGCAATCCATGATTGGGGGAAGTCATAGGACAAGGATATTTCCTTCATACGGATAAAGTCTCCCTTGGCAATTCGTTCTGTAGAATAATTGTAGGCATTATATGCATACATTAAATCTTTATTATCTTCATATTGGCGTTTCGAGATAATAGCGGGGATATTCGTGCGTTTCTCATCACCTGGCACTGTCCAGCGATTCTTGAATTCGCGTGGCATAGAAGATAAGTCACTGTATTGATAGCTGAAACATGGATTCAAACGTACTACATTACCAAATGAATAGGTGATGAATACATTCAGTTTGAATGCTTTATAAGTGAAAATATTACCAAAACTTCCTGTTATGGTAGGATCAGTAGGACCTTCATATTTTAGGTAGTCTATGTTGTCACGTGTCTGAAAATCAATATCGGTACTGGTTATTTTTCCATTGATATTATACATCGGGATACCATTTGAATTTAGGCCGACAAATGGAATGGAAAACAAACCACGTACCGGGTAACCCTGACGGGCAAAACCGTAACCTGAAACTAAATCCATTACGCTGGAACGGGCATTCAGTTCTGTAACTTTATTTTTTGCTTTGGAAAAGATGAAGTCTGTATGCCATGAAAAGTTTTTCGACTGGATATTCTTACTTGAGATGGTGAACTCGATACCATGTGATTTCATGGAAGCTATATTGGCATATTTGTAGATAGAACCGCCTACTCCTTGTGTCGGGGTAATACCAATCAGGTCATAGTTGTTGCGTTTATACCAGTCGATCGAAAAATTGATCCGGTTGTCTAAGAATCCCATGTCGGCACCGATGTTCAACTCATGCTTTTTTTCGTAGGTTAATTCACTGTTTTCAGGATCAGATACATAAAGTCCTGTTTCCTGTCCGCTGGTGAAAGGACGAAATGGTGAATAACTAGTGATTATGGCATGTGAGTTGGTCACATATTCCGGTCCTCTATCGGCTGTTAAAGAGTAGGATGCTTTGAATGTTAAGTGTGACAGTACGGAGCTGAATGTCTTGAAGAAATTTTCTTCATGTACATTCCATGCTCCTGACATATTCCATGTAGGAAGCCAGCGGGAAGAACGGCTTTTTCCCATGCGATTGGTGCCTTCATAGCGGAATGTTCCGTTTACTGTATAACGTCCATCATAAGAATAAGTTGCGTTGGCAAAGCCTGCTACACTTCTTGTTGTTGTATGGTTTAATCCATAATAGCTTTCACCGGATTCAATGCCCTTCTTGAAGAATTCATATACATACGATGGTATTTCACCCATTGTATATTGCATTCCCCATCCTTGAAAATAATTTTGCATACGTTTCAAATCATTTACTTCCATACCGGCGAAAAGATTGGTTATATGCTTTTCTGCAAATAAATGATTCCAGGATGCTGTGGCACGGAAGTCTACCCCCAACATACGATAGTCCTTACGCTGGTAAATACCTCCTTCCGGTAGTATACTGATAGGCAAAGCATACGGATTATCCGGATTGGTATACAATAAGTTGTTTTCGTCACGAATGGTAGCGTCGTCCATTCCTGTGCGATAAGCGGTTGCCTGATTCGAGTGATCTTTGATATTGTGTTCTTGTGAAGAAGCCTGATATCTGACTGCTCCTAATGCACTTAGTTCTAACTCCGGAAGTGCTTTCCATTTTATTTCTCCTTGAAACTTAACATCAGCTACATTCAAATCCATATAATTGTTATCCAATTCATGGAGGATATTGAACGGTGCATAGTTGGCTGTATAGTCAACTGTTGGATCTAATGCACGTGATGTATTTAGTGCATACGAATAGGGATTGATGTCAAACTGACGGGTAACTTCTCCACTTGCTGCATTAACCTCTGAACTTAGTGTCCCGGGGGCTTTCTGTTTACGGTAGGAAGCACTGGAGATCAGGTTTATAGATAAATTCTTATATATATTATATGTTGTATTTAAATTAGCAGTATAACGTTTTACTTCACTTTGTTTATACCATCCCGGATCTGACATCGCACTTAATGAAGCATAGAATGAAGACTTTTCAGTTCCGGAAGTGATGCTGACCGAATGGTTTTGTGTAACGTTGTTGGAAAATAAGGTATTGAACCAGTCGGTATTTCTCATTTCCGCTTCGCGCAGGTAAGCATTACGTGCTTCCGGCGTGTTGGCAAGTCCGAATTGTCCTGTAACCGGGTTATATTGATTGATTAATTGATACATACGTCCATATACACCACTATCTTTGGCACGGTAAGTATCGCTGTTATTAAGCCATCCTTTCTGCTCCATCTCTTTGTAGATTCCCATTTGTTCCTGCGAATTCATAATGTTGAATTCTTTATAACTGGGAATCATACGGGTTGTAAATTCACCGGTATAGCTCATTTTGCTAACGCCGGCTTTTCCCTTCTTGGTTGTTACTACAATAACCCCTGCCATGGCTCGTGCGCCATAGATAGAGGTTGCTGATCCGTCTTTCAATATTTGAAAGCTCTCGATATCATCTGAATTCAACCCGGCAATGGCTGAACTGATTAGCGTCTCTGCATCTCCTGAAGATAAGTCATCCGGACCTACGTCAATAGCATCCTCCATGATGACTCCATCTACTACCCATAATGGCTTTGAACTACCGAAAATAGATGTGGCACCGCGTACCCGAATTTTCGGGGCAGTACCAAACGTGCCGGAAACATTTTGTACAGATACGCCTGCGGCGCGTCCTTCAAGTCCACGGCTGATATCAGGCAAACCATCTAGTTTCACTTCATCTGCGGACAATTGTTTGGTTGCTCCTGTAAACAGGCGTTTATCCATTTTTTGCATACCTGTTACTACTACTTCTGATAAAGTTTGTACATCAGGCATTAATGTAACATTCATAGTTGGGGTAGGAGTCAGATCTTGTGGCTTCATTCCTATATAAGAAAATTGTAACAGGGATTTATTGGATACATTTTCTATCGAAAACTTTCCGTCTATGTCTGTTAATACACCGGACTTGCTTCCCTTGATGACAACAGTTGCACCGATGAGAGGCTGTCCGTCATCACCGGAAATTACCACTCCTTTTACATTGAATACTTTCGCTTGTTTGGAAGGACCTTTGGAAGTAATTGTGATAAATTGATCTTCAATATGGTATTCTAGTGGCTTATTGGCTAAGATAATATCGAGAGTCTGCTCTATACTCTTATCTTTGACAGAGCCGGAAACGGTGAATTTCTTGACATCGTCATACGTAAATAGGATTTTGTAGCCGGAGAGTTTTTCCAGACGTTTAAGTACGGACGGCAATCGTTCGTTGCTAATCTCAATCGTGATTTTCTTTTGTGATTGCGTTTGAGCATTAACTTGGTAAGGCTGGAAGCACAATACGCATAGAAAACACACAATAAATAAGTTCCAATTATTTCTCATACGTTTGTTTTTAATAACACTATTTGGATATGTTTATATAACTAATGCGTACGAGAAAAGAAAATGGATACCCCTTTTGCGATTTATTTTTTAATAAAAGTGATATTTTGTTGTTTCTTGCATAGATTTGTTATACTTATGCAATAAAAACCTAGTCTATGGTAAGCGTATTGCCTTGCAAGGTGACAGTGACTTTTTTCATTCTGTTAAGCAATGAGATTGTGTGCTCTAAATCTTTAGTGCGATCGGATATGAAGTGCATTTTATATGTCATTGCTTCTTTGTTTCTGAATTCTATGTTTACATTGTACCAGCGTCCTAAGTTTTGCATAATATCTTTCAATGTAATATTGTCAAAATAGAAATAGCCGTCTTTCCAATAAACGTAAGAGTCTAAGTCTACTTCTGTTAGAACGAAATTTCCATCAGATTGCAGGTGTGCGTCTTCTCCCGGATATAGTCGGGTATATGATCCTCCTTTTGTGTTACTTACTTCTACTTTCCCGTTAATAAGTACTACATGGGTATCTTCGGGAGTATAGCTACGTATATTGAATTCCGTACCGAGAACGCGGGTTTGGACTGTCTCGGTTTTTACAATAAAGGGACGCTTGGCGTCTTTGGCTACCTTGAAATAAGCTTCGCCTTCTAAAGTAACGATACGCTCGTTGCCAATAAAGGCTGTAGGGTAAACAAAATTACTATTGGCATTCAGCCAGACTTCTGTGCCGTCACATAATACCACTTTGAAACTTTCACCTCGTGGCACGGTAAGTACGTGTGTCTGTGTAGTTGTTGAGATGACTTGCCTATAATCCAGCTCTTTCTTTTCAGACTTTGCGATGGCGGTTTTAGGCACGACTTGATTGTTTGACTGCGGTTCGTCTAACACAATTTTTTCTCCGTCATCTTTTTGCAAAACAATATGTTGGGGAGTAGTATCAGCAGTGAATACAGTGATTGGTTCTAGTGCAGGGGTTGTCAGGCTATTAATTAAGTAGTAACTCCCGAATAGAACGGTAATCATGGCGGCTATTCCGATAGTTGTTTTCCAGAGATTGGAACGCATTCGTGTTGAATGTTGTTTTTTCTTGAATCGCTCCAATTCCATTTCTACATTGGGAAGTTCTATTCCTCCTTTTTGTTGTAGGAAAAGACTACTATCCATGATGTCGCGACAAGCTTGCAGGATTTCTTTATCTTTAAGCATCTCCTGCAGCTGTTCGTCGTTTATATCTGAAGAACTCTCCATGATGTCGAGCGCCTTCTTTACAGATTCATCTGTATTGTTTATATTGTCAATATCTTTATTCATCACTGTTTGACTGTATCATACTTGTTTATATTACGTTTAATCATAAAATAAAGATACCTGATTTATGATTTTTTTGCACATTCTTCACGTATCACCTGTAATGCTTTCACAATATGCTTCCTGACTGCACTGACACTGATATTTAACTCTTCTGCCACTTCCTGATATTTCTTGCGTTGAATATAACATTCTTCTAAAATATGCCTGGTATGTGGAGTCAGTTTTTCCATTGCCTTGCTGATATGCATCATTCTTTCATCCTGCTCCAGATATTCCGTTTCAACATAACTTTTGGTCAATTCGGAATAGATTTGTACATACTGTTCATGTGTATTCTGATGTCGTAGGAAGTCAATGCTTTTGTTGCGAACGTAAACGTATAGATAAGATTTAGCCGTGGCTTTATCTATTTTTGCATAATTGGCCCAAATAAATTCGAAGGCGTCGCTTACGATATCCTTGCTAGCCTCCATATTATTAATCAGGTGAAATGCATAATAATAAAGTTGAGGATAGTACTCTTTAAAAAGAAAATCAAAATCGGCCTTATCTTCCACGTGCTTTAAAAGTGTTGAATAGTAAATAAATCGCGTTGCAAATAAACAAATAATAATTGAGAAAAGCAAAATGGCTTTTATTTTATATTTATCGTATCTTTGTGGCATCATATTTTTTCAATTAATATTCATGTAGGACCTGAAAAGTAATAATGGAGAGTATTTTAATTACAGGCGCGAGTGGTTTTATCGGCAGTTTCATCGTGGAGGAAGCGTTGAAGCGAAAGTTTGGTGTGTGGGCCGGGATTCGTTCTACGAGTAGCAAGCGGTATTTGAAAAACCGGAAAATCCACTTTCTGGAACTGGATTTTGCGCACCCTAATAAACTTCGTGCCCAACTCTCCGGGCATAAAGGCACTTACAACAAATTTGATTATATCATTCATTGCGCCGGTGTTACAAAGTGCCCCGACAAGCACTCTTTTGACTATGTGAATTATCTTCAGACCAAATATTTTATCGATACGTTGAAGGAGCTGAATATGGTTCCGAAACAGTTTATCTATATCAGTACATTGAGTGTGTTCGGACCTGTACGTGAGAAGGACTATACTCCGATAAAAGCGGACGACCCTCCGGTACCCAATACTGCTTATGGACTGAGCAAGCTGAAAGCGGAGTTGTATATTCAGAGTATGCCCGGTTTCCCTTATGTCATTTATCGTCCTACAGGAGTCTATGGACCTCGTGAAGCTGATTACTATCTGATGGCAAAGTCTATCCAGAAACACGTTGATTTCTCGGTCGGTTTCCGTCGTCAGGATTTGACTTTTGTGTATGTGAAAGACATTGTGCAGGCTATTTTCCTGGGAATAGAGAAAAAAGTAGTTCGTAAGGCGTATTTCTTGACAGACGGGAAAGTTTATAAAAGTCGTGCCTTTTCGGATCTGATACAAAAAGAATTGGGTAATCCGTTTGTTCTTCACTTGAAATGTCCATTAATTGTGCTAAAAGTTATATCTTTGTTCGCTGAATTCATTGCTACACGTTCCGGGAGGAGCAGTACCCTGAATTCGGATAAATATAAGATAATGAAACAACGCAACTGGCAATGCGATATAACCCCGGTAATGGATGAACTGGGGTATGTGCCCGAATATGATTTGGAAAAGGGAGTTCGGGAAACCATTGCCTGGTATAAAAATGAAGGATGGCTTTAGACTTATTTAAGCGCATAGAAACCCGGAAAGGGTTGTTTGCTGTGGAAAAGATTACATTGATTTATAATCTGTTGACTTCCATATTGATTCTGTTCCTGTTTCAGCGGATGGATCATCCATGGCACATGTTGCTGGATAGGGCTATGATCGCGGCAATGACTTTTTTATTGATGTATCTTTATCGTCTTGCTCCCTGTAAATTTTCGGCGTTTGTGCGTATTGTTATTCAGATGAGTCTGCTGTCTTACTGGTATCCGGATACTTTCGAGTTCAATCGTTTCTTTCCGAATTTAGATCATGTATTTGCAACTGCCGAACAGTTTATTTTCAATGGTCAGCCTGCTATTTGGTTCTGCCATACGTTTCCACATCTTATAGTCAGCGAGGCATTCAATATGGGATATTTCTTTTATTATCCGATGATGCTGATTGTGGCTCTATTCTATTTCATTTATAAATTTGAGTGGTTCGAGAAGATGTCTTTTGTGCTTGTCACTTCTTTCTTTATTTACTATCTGATTTATATATTCGTTCCTGTTGCAGGCCCTCAATTCTATTTTCCTGCCATTGGTATTGATAATGTATCTAAAGGTATTTTCCCTGCTATTGGTGATTATTTCAATTATAATCAGGAGTTGCTTCCCGGACCGGGCTATCAGCACGGATTTTTTTATAGTTTGGTGGAAGGCTCGCAGCAAGTGGGTGAACGTCCTACGGCGGCATTCCCCAGTTCGCATGTAGGCATTTCTACTATTCTGATGATTATGGCTTGGCGTGGCAGCAAGAAGTTGTTTGCCTGTCTTATACCTTTCTATATGTTGCTCTGTGGGGCTACCGTATATATTCAGGCGCATTATGTGATTGATGCCATTGTTGGTTTCTTCTCTGCATTCCTATTGTATGTAGTCGTAACCTGGATGTTCAAAAAGTGGTTTGCGCAGCCGATGTTTAAATAGAAACCAAAGACCTTGACGTTTTAATTAGATCATGTTATTCTTCAGGAACAAGTACAAGTTCCTGAAGAATAGATATAATAGGTGCTGATTTAAATTTCCGGATTTTCTTTGCGTTGGGAAGTGATTTCATCAAATATCCGGAAAAGCTCTTCTTTTGTTTCTGCCCGTAACATCGCAATACGTGTGTTGCGGAAGTTAGGGATTCCCTTGAATAGAGGGCTTGCGGCCAGATGACGGCGTACATGCAAAATACCTCTACGCTCATCGAGCAGATTAACGCTGTCTACCACTTCCTGACGAAGTACTTCCATACACCATTCAAAACTAAGTGGAGGTAATTCTTCACCTGTCTCTAAATAGTGTTTTACTTCCTTGAATATCCATGGACGACCGAAGCTGGCGCGACCGATCATCACAGCATCTACTCCATAACGGTCAAAACACTCCTTACAGCGTTGAGGACTGGTCACGTCTCCATTGCCGATAATGGGAATATGCATTCTCGGATTATTCTTCACTTCGCCTATCAGTGTCCAATCCGCCTCTCCGGTATACATTTGTGCGCGGGTACGGCCATGTATAGTCAATGCGGCTATGCCACAATCTTGCAATTGTTCCGCTAATTCTACAATTACTTTATTGTTTGCATCCCATCCCAAACGAGTCTTCACTGTTACGGGTATTTTCACCGCATCTACGACAGCACGGGTGATCTCCAGCATCTTGGGGATATTTTGTAGCATACCTGCTCCTGCACCTTTTCCGGCGACTCTTTTCACCGGACATCCGAAGTTTATATCCAGAATGTCAGGTTGTGCCTGCTCTACAATCTTGGCAGCTTCCACCATTGTCTCTGTATCTTTCCCGTATATCTGGATGGCGACAGGACGTTCTGCATCGCTGATACTTAGTTTCTGCGCAGTCTTGCTGACAGCGCGTATCAGTGCGTCACTCGATACAAACTCGGTGTACACCATGTCTGCTCCGAATTTCTTGCATATCAGGCGGAAAGCCGGATCGGTTACATCCTCCATCGGGGCAAGTAAGATGGGGTGTTTTCCTAAATCTATATGGGCTATTTTCATATATAATATTACTGCTTATTAAAGTTTTTATTGGTTGCTTTATATTTCTGTTTCGGATGGTTGGGAATTCCGGGGTATAGTCTCTCTATTGTACCGTTTTGAAGCATTCTGGGGATAATAAAATTGATAAGATATTTAAGTGTTTTATGAACTTTTGTTGCTATTTCTTCAATACTAATATAGTCTTGTGATAGCGAAATGATGAGTGCTTGCAATTCTTCAAAAGTCATTCTTTGTTTATTTTGCTTTGAACTCTCCATGTTACTCTTCAGACTCTCCATGTTACTCTTCAGACTCTCCATATTACTTTCCGAGCTCTCCATATTACTTTCCGAGCTTTCCATATTATTCTCTGAACTTTCAACCTTATCTTCCAAAGTTTCAAACTTTCCCTCAGATTCATTAATATGGTATTTCGTTCCTCTGCCATTTCCTTCTGCAATCAAAAATCCTTCATTACAGAGTTTTTTTAGCATCTTTGTGATATCTGAACGATGTTGAGGAACAACGTATTGTAGTTGAGTGTTATTAATCTCATTTTCACTATAACAAGTAACCAAAGCCGTTAACTCATCTTGGGTTAGTTTTTCAATCTTTCCATCAAATAGTTCTTTTAGTTTGATTACAGCATCATCCGGTAATAAACTTATCATAGGTAAAGTTAGTTCCACCTTGTCCGGACGGTTCAATTCTTCAACATACGGTTTTTGCCAGTTAGCTTCTCTCCAACCTTTTATAATCTTATTTACACCGCTACCAGCTTTCTCCGAGAAACCGATTAGCATGAACATTTTTTGTAATGCTTTATTACGGCATACGCTGTCTCCCCCTGAATAATATTGTGTTTTGCTGACCAACATTGTTCCGGGATTCTTGAAGCGGTATTTATCTACCCACTGTTCAACAACAATGTTTCCTTCTTCCGAGAAATCACAATGAATAAGTGTGTTGATAAATGCTTCACGTATTGCAATATGTGTGGGAGTCTCATCAATTCGTATACCATTTCTTATTTGGAAAGGTTTAGGGAGTATGACAGTCAGTTTAGGGTATACTTTGCGATAAAATTGGAAGAGATTTGCTTCCCAAGTTCCGTCCGGGCAGATACGATCTGACCATCTGATAGAATCGTCTGCTCCTAAATGTTCCCTATAATCTGGAAAATAATTAGGAGCGCATTCAGGATCTGTGATACTTTCTGTTTTGCCGAACATAAGTATTCCGGCTAAAGTGAAACCTTCCTCTTTAGTATGCCGGTCTTTACGATACGCTTCCAATTTTGTCAGAAATTCCAGGTCATTCAGGCTAAGCCATGGATGAGATGGTTTCAGATTGGCAAATAGTTGCCTGTATTGTGTCAGGGTTTCCTTATCAATATCTTCTATGGAATAATTGCACAGGATTCTGGAATCACGTGGGTGGTTTTCGTCCGAATCTGCAATCAAGCGTTTCACTTCAGCATCTGTACATTTATAATCGCCTTCATGGTTACGTTTAAATGTATGTCCGCCAAAAGGATTTCTTGTTCTGTAGATAGGACGTTGTATACGGGTTGCACGAGGAACATAAATGAGGAGCAGATTTTTTCCTTTATAACAACCTTCATACAGGTCGTTATCAGAAAGCAGATTCTCATTTACACAATCCGGATTATTAATCTGATTCCAAAAGTCTTTTTTGTACTGGCTGATTTGTTCTTTTGTCAGTCCTTCAATAATGAATTGCTGTTTATACTCTTTCACACCAAGTATAATAACTCCTCCATCTGTATTGGCAAAAGAAGAATAAGTGTCCCATAAACTGTTGGGAAGACCATCTTTGGCAATCTTGAATTCCAAATCTACAGCTTCCTCTTTTTGTATCAACGAGTCTATATAGTCGGTGAAATCCCACTCTTCCAGATTGTTGAGTACGATTGGTTTCTTATTTTCCATTTCTTCTTTCTGCTTTATTCTCTGCAAAAATACGGATAAATTCGTACCTTTGCACACTTCTATCATATTAATGATTATTGGACAGTAAAATGAATATAAAAGATTTTGAAATAATGGCTCCTGTGGGTTCGCGCGAATCTCTTGCTGCGGCCATTCAGGCAGGTGCCGATTCTATCTATTTCGGTATAGAAAACCTGAATATGCGTGCCCGTTCGGCTAATACATTTACGATTGATGATTTGCGGGAAATAGCCCGTACGTGTGACGAGTACGGGATGAAGAGCTACCTGACGGTCAATACGATTATCTATGATAAAGATATCCCTCTGATGCATACCATTGTCGATGCGGCCAAGGAAGCGGGAATTTCTGCGGTAATTGCAGCTGATGTGGCAGTGATGAATTATGCCCGTCAGATAGGGCAGGAGGTACATCTTTCCACCCAGTTGAATATCTCCAATGCGGAGTCTTTGAAATTCTACGCGCAATTTGCAGATGTGGTAGTATTGGCCCGTGAGTTGAATCTGGAACAGGTGGCCGAGATTTATCGTCAGATACAGGAAGAACATATCTGTGGTCCGAGCGGTGAACAACTTCGTATCGAAATGTTCTGCCACGGCGCGCTTTGTATGGCAGTATCGGGTAAATGCTATCTCTCTTTACATGAGATGAATCATTCGGCCAATCGCGGTGCTTGTATGCAGGTATGTCGTCGTTCTTACACGGTTCGTGATAAGGAAACGGATGTGGAACTGGATATTGATAACGAATATATCATGTCTCCCAAAGACTTGAAGACCATCCATTTTATGAATAAAATGTTGGATGCCGGTGTACGTGTATTCAAGATTGAAGGCCGTGCCCGTGGACCTGAATATGTACGTACGGTGGTTGAATGTTACAAAGAAGCTATCAAGGCTTATTTGGATGGAACATTCACCGATGAAAAGATTGCGGCTTGGGATGAACGCCTGAAAACCGTATTCAACCGTGGCTTCTGGGATGGATATTACTTGGGACAGCGTTTGGGCGAATGGACCAGGAATTATGGTTCGGCAGCTACGGAACGTAAGATTTATGTAGGTAAAGGTATCAAATACTTCTCTAATATCGGAGTTTCCGAATTCCTGGTAGAAGCGGCTGAAGTAAGTGTAGGCGATAAGCTTCTCATTACAGGGCCGACTACCGGTGCCCTATTTATGACTTTGGAAGAAGCTCGTGTTGACTTGGAATCTGTGCAAACAGTGAAGAAGGGACAGCATTTCTCCATGAAATCGGATAAGATACGTCCCAGTGACAAGCTGTATAAACTGGTATCGACCGAAGAATTGAGGAAGTTCAAAGGACTCGACATTGAGCAAAAAAGAGGCTAACTGTTATTTCTCAACTTTTAATTCTCAATTTAAATGAACTATATCTATGAATTGGAAATGAAGGTTCGCGATTACGAATGTGACCTTCAAGGTATTGTCAATAATGCCAATTATCAGCACTATCTGGAACATACCCGCCACGAGTTTCTGACTTCGGTGGGTGTCAGTTTTGCTGCACTTCATGAGCAAGGAGTCGATCCGGTAGTGGCACGTATTAGTATGGCATTCAAGACTCCATTGAAAAGCGGAGATGAGTTTGTCTCGAAACTATATATGAAAAAGGAAGGTATCAAATATGTGTTTTATCAGGATATCTTCCGTAAGAATGATAATAAAGTAGTAGTGAAATCCACTGTTGAGACGGTATGTGTGGTAAACGGACGTTTAAGTGACAGCGAATTGTTCGATAATGTCTTTGCGCCCTACCTGAAATGAACAGCTCGGAAGAAGAACAAATTTATAGTATTGCTCTGACAATGGTGCCCGGTATCGGGCACATAGGAGCAAAACATTTGATAGATGGAATGGGTAATGCCGTTGATGTCTTCCGTCTGCGCAAAGAAATACCGGAACGTATTCCAGAAGTAAGTCAACGGGTGATAGAGGCATTGGATTGTCCGCAAGCTGTGCTCCGCGCCGAACAAGAATATGAATTTATCCGGAAGAATCGGATCTCTTGTCTGTCTTTTCATGATGAGGCTTATCCTTCCCGTTTGCGGGAATGTGAAGATGCCCCTGTCGTTCTTTTCTTTAAAGGAAATGCCGATCTAAATTCCCTTCATATCCTGAATATGGTAGGAACCCGTAATGCTACTGATTATGGGACACAAATCTGCGCCTCTTTTCTGCGGGATCTGAAAGCACTTTGTCCTGAAGTGCTTGTAGTCAGCGGTCTTGCTTATGGAATCGATATTCATGCGCATCGTGAAGCTTTGGCCAATGAATTACCTACAGTAGGTGTTTTAGCTCATGGGCTGGATCGTATTTATCCTCATGTCCACCGGAAAACAGCTGTTGACATGCTTGAAAAAGGGGGATTACTGACCGAATTTCTGTCCGGCACCAATCCCGACCGGCATAACTTTGTCAGCCGTAACCGTATTGTCGCCGGTGTGTGTGATGCTACAATTGTCATTGAATCAGCAGAGAAAGGCGGTTCACTGATTACAGCCGAACTTGCCGAAGGTTATCATCGCGACTGTTTCGCTTTCCCCGGTCGCGTGAATGATGAATATTCAAAAGGATGCAACCTGTTAATCAGAGAAAACAGAGCTTCTTTGTTATTATCAGCCGAAGATTTTGTGAAGGCTATGGGCTGGGAGGTTAGTGCTCATTCGGCAAAAGTGGCAAATGTGCAGCGTAGTCTTTTTCTTGATTTGTCTGAAGAGGAGCAAAAGGTTATTGAAATTCTTGAGAAACGAGGCGATTTACAGATTAATACATTAGTAGTTGAAGCGGATATTCCCGTGCAGAAAATGAATACGATTCTTTTCGAGCTTGAAATGAAAGGTGTAGTTCGTGTGTTGGTAGGGGGAATGTACCAGTTATTATAGTAATTTCCTGATAATTTGTATACTTTATATTGTGGAGAAACAGAAACCTTTTCGTATTTTTGGCAAAATTTCGAAGGTACAATGAGCATGGCAAAAAAGACAAAAGCAGATAAAAAGACGAAAAGCACAGTGAATAAAGTTTCTTATCATTATCGACCGGACAATATGACTTTGCAAGACTGGCAGATTGCTTTGCGGAGGCAGGCGGCAATGAAAGAGAAGTTTGTAATATTTGAGAGAGACAAAAAAGAATATCCCGGTTATTATACGGTGATAAATCCTACATCCGGCAATGAATATAATGTGGTATATAGAGGACATCAGAGTCCTTGGAATTATTGTTCGTGTATGGATTTTAAGGCAAGCCAATTGGGTACTTGCAAACATTTGGAAGGAGTCAAACTATGGATTAGAGAGAAAAGACGTAAAGTTTGCCGTGTCACGCCACCGTATTCTTCCGTATACCTGTCTTATCAGGGAGAGCGTAAAGTTTGCTTGCGAATCGGTACGGACAATGAGGAGGAGTTCCGCAAACTGGCAAGTCCTTATTTTACTCCCGACGGAGTGATGCGCCCTGCCGCCATTGACTCGATAACTGAATTCTTGAGGGCTGCTACCCGCCTGAATAACACATTCCGTTGGTATCCCGACGCACTGGGATTTATACTTGAACAGCGTGATTTGCGGCGGCGGTCGCAATTGCTACCGGACTATGCTTCGGACACAGCATTGGACACATTGCTGAAAACAAAACTTTACCCTTATCAGAAAGAAGGAATCCGTTTTGCTTTTCGTGCCGGAAAATCTATCATCGCGGATGAAATGGGACTGGGCAAAACTATCCAGGCTATTGGAACGGCTGAACTGATGAGGAAGCATCAGTTTATATCTTCCGCTCTGATTATATGCCCTACATCATTGAAATATCAATGGAAAAAGGAAATAGAGCGTTTTACCGATGCCAAGGCTATTGTGGTAGAAGGAAATCACCTGACCAGGAAAGTGCTATATGGAGCGGAAGAATTTTATAAGATAGTGTCTTACAACAGTGTGTGCAATGATATTAAAATCTTGAAGTCTCTTCATACTGATTTCCTTATCATGGATGAAGTGCAGCGTCTGAAGAACTGGAATACTCAAATATCCAAAGCAGCCCGTCATATTGAGTCGGATTATTCGGTTATTTTATCCGGTACTCCATTGGAGAATAAGTTGGAGGAACTTTATTCCATCATGCAGTTTGTCGACCAGTTTTGTTTGGGACCTTATTATCAGTTTCTTGACCAGACTGTTGTCCGGTCGGATACGGGTAAGGTGGTTTCTTACAAGAATCTGAATGCCATTGGCGAGCAGATGAAGAACGTACTGATTCGCCGCCGGAAAAAAGATGTAGCTCTCCAGTTGCCCGGGCGGATGGATAAAGTTCTGTTTGTGCCGATGACTGAGCAACAGAGGAATATGCATGATGAATATCAGTCTATCGTGTCGCAACTAGTATTCAAATGGACGAAAACCCGTTTCCTGAGTGAGAAAGACCGGAAGCGGCTATTGTTGATGCTTAGCCAGATGCGTATGCTTTGCGACAGCACTTATATTCTTGACCAGAAAACCCGTTATGATACGAAGGTGGAGGAAACGCTGAATATTCTCAGGAATGTCTTTGAGAGTGGAGATGAGAAGGTGGTTATTTTCAGCCAATGGGAGAG
Organism: Bacteroides sp. 3_1_13; assembly: GCF_001185845.1. Taxonomy (NCBI): domain Bacteria; kingdom Pseudomonadati; phylum Bacteroidota; class Bacteroidia; order Bacteroidales; family Bacteroidaceae; genus Bacteroides; species Bacteroides sp. 3_1_13. Next base: position 755,505 of record NZ_KQ236955.1, on the reverse strand, counting down.
GATGACTCGTCTGATAGCGAAAGAACTGGACGTTTTAGGTGTCCGGTATGAGTATCTTCATGGGGGGATTCCTTCCGAAGCCCGTAAAAATCTGACGGATAACTTTACCGAACTGCCGGAAAGCCGCGTCTTTCTGTCAACTGATGCCGGAAGTACAGGGCTGAATCTGCAAGTTGCGTCTATACTTATCAATCTCGATTTGCCTTGGAATCCGGCCGTTCTCGAGCAGCGTATTGCCCGTATTTATCGTATCGGTCAGAAAAAGAATATCCAGGTTATCAATCTTGTTGCCAGCCAGACTATTGAAGAGAGGATGTTGTCTACCCTCAACTTCAAAACTTCTCTTTTTGAGGGTATCCTTGATAATGGTGAAGATACCATCTTCTTGGAAAACAGCAAGTTCGACAAGATGATGGATAGTCTCAAGGTGGTGGCCGAACCGTCTGAAGAAGTGGACGGAGCGCATAATCGTATGGCGGGCTGCAGTATTGATTTGAATGATAATGAAGAGAAAGTTGTGGAGGAAACGGCTGTTTTGCAAACGACGGACACGGATTCATTGGCATTGCTTGAGGAAGAAACACCTGAAGAAGGAGTAACAGAGGTGAGTACGGAAAAGAAGTCTTCTGTATCTGCGGCAGATAATAATCCGGAGCAATTGCTTCAGCAGGGATTTTCTTTCCTTAGCGGACTGGCACGTACGCTTAGTTCGCCAGAAGCTACTCAGAGATTGGTTGATTCTATTGTAGAGGAAGATAAGGAGACAGGTCGGACTAGTATTCGGATACCTGTATCTGATAAAGAGAGTGTAGTGGGGATTCTGAATTTGTTCGGGAAGCTGTTGGCGGCAGGGAATAAGACATAAAAAAAGGAGCAACGCCTTGCTCCAACCTTTGTTAACCTTAAATCTAATACTATGAAAAAAATCACATGACAAATATAAGCCTTCTTCTTGCCCTTTCCAAATAATTTTGTTGTATTTGTTTCTCTTTTGAATTCTTTTACGGATTTTCACTGTTAACGGGCACAATATGCTTCCATTCCCAGTGATGTTCGAGATTCTGTATAGCTTTATTGCTGAGTTTGCTTTAAATTTCGGCTCACCCGAAATTTCTTGGGGGTAACTATTTGTAGCTTTCTTTAAAGTGATTACTTTTGTAATATGACAGAAGCAGCATTAATATCTTTAGCTCAAATAGTACTACCAAGCGAAGTCCTTTCCTCGTTTGATATAACTAAGGTAGAAAGTACCGATACCGAGATTAACATTCATCTTGATGAAAAGATGTACGATACTTTACGTAATGATGTTCACTTTGAATCCAAAGGTTTTATTCCTGCGGTTTCCATCACCGATTTCCCCATCCGCGACCACAAAGTAATCCTTTTGCTCCGACGCCGTAAATGGGTTGATATTCGTACCGGCAAGAGTTTTATTCTACCTCTTAAAATAGCCGCCGAAGGCACCTGCTACTCCAAGGAGTTTGCGGCTTTTTTAAAAGAAACGTATGGACACATCCCCGGTGACCTGCCGTACGCTTGATGATTTCTATCATATTGACGCATCTACCTTTGAGAAGCAATACAAGGATGTGCTAAGCGGTTATCGTAATTGGGAAGAGTTGAGCCATGCGGAAGAGTGGCTTGTCTTTCCTGAGAACATTGGACCTAATCTGGCTATTGACGAGACTTCCCTGTCGAATGGCGACCTTTATACAATAGTAACCAACAGGGACAGGCATGGTCGTGAGATGTGCCTTGTCGCCATTGTTGCAGGGACGAAGTCAGAGACGGTCATAGCGGCTTTACGCCATATTCCCGAACACCTGTTGGACAGTGTAGAAGAAGTGACACTTGATTTATCGGACTCAATGCGTAAAATAGTCCGCTTCTGTTTCCGCAAGGCATCTCGTGTAATAGACCGGTTCCACATCCAGAAATTAGCTTGCGATGCAGTGCAGGAAATGCGTATCAAACTCCGCTGGGACGCAATCCAGGAAGCCAATGATGAGATGGAAGAAGCAAAGCAGAAAGGGGAATCATATGTGCCTATGAGATATGAAAATGGAGATTCAAAGAAAGAACTGTTGGCAAGAAGCCGCTATCTGCTGTTTAAATCCTCCGAAAAATGGACCCCAGCACAAAAACAAAGAGCCAAAATTCTTTTTAAGGAATATCCGGAATTGGGACAGGCGTATGGATTATGTCATTCACTCAGAATGATTCTTGCCAAAAATACAATCAAAGATGCGGCAAGATTGAGTATGGCTAAATGGTATAATAAAGTGGAAGAGGCAGGCTTTCATGCTTTCAATGTAATTGCAGCAACCTTCTATGAACATTATGATGATATTCTTAACTTTTATAATAAAAGATCCTCTAATGCGGCGGCTGAATCCTTTAATGCGAAAATCAAACAATTCAGAACCGCATTAAGAGGAGTAGTGGATGAGAAATTCTTCCTCTTTAGACTGGCTAAGATTTATGCATACCCCCAATGATTATCGGGTGAGCCTAAATTTCTTCACATACCGGCATATCCATTCCCTTATACACCACCACAATCTTATGAAGTTGTGTGGCATCGACCGCATTCTTCACCGTCTCGGTTTCTGCATAGCGGTTAGCTTGTGTAATCCCTTCCAGACGCAGTTCTTCCACACGGCTTTCGGGGTCTTTATATTTGGCGTATTTCAGTTCTACAATGTAGCTGTGCTTCATGCCAGAATAGATATCCAGTAGCGGACAGAGGAAAATATCGACATATCCTGCCTGTGTATCCTGTTCGGAAATGGGACGGTAGAAGCGGTTCTGTGCCGTCATGGCAAGCGTAAAGCCGTGGACAAAAAGTTCACCTTTCTGTTTGTCGCGTTGGGAAGTGTAACGTTTCAGGCAGTCGGCAATATAACCGAAATAGGCTTTCCAGTTAGCGTGGTAGGCAAGGGTGCTGGCAGTTCGTTCTTCTCGTAACCGCTGAAACTGAGATCGGCTTCGTCATAAGTACTCAGCAGATAGGTGTAGATTTGTTCGCGGACTACCTGATTGGGGATGGTAAGTTTAGTCTTTCCTTCATACATACCACTGATAGTAAGCATGCCGAAATAATAGAGCAGGCTCACAAAGTTGTCGGGGTTGGTGATCCCTGGGTGCTTTGCCTCGTTGAATATAATTCTTGACGAAGTAGAGCACCATATTTGAGTTGTGCATGGTGGTTTCGCCATAACATTCTTCCGTAAAGCAGTAGTTGTCATACCAGGGTTTTATTATTTCTATCAATTCGTCCACCGTATCTTGTGGCAGATAGTCGGCATATATTTTGCAGAAGTTCTCAAAGGTGGTGCCACAATGCGCATCCAGCCTCTTTCGGTAGTTGTGCAGTTCACCGACTATTCCGGAGAAGTTGAGATACAGCACCAAATACCTGTTCCGGTCAGGGGGTAGGGTGTTTTCCGATGTAAAGGTCGTCAAACAGGGCATCGAACTTATTCTTGGCAAGTATATCATAATAATGTTGCAACATATTTACTGTAAGACTTTTGCCGAAACGGCACGGGCGAATAAAGAAGAAAAACTTGTCTGCCTCTTCTATCATGGGGATAAACCGGATTTTGTCCACATAGTAACAGTCGTCGCGGCGGATTACTGCGAAGTTCATCATGCCGTATGGGATACGTTTTCTGCGCGGTATTATATATTCTTCCATAATTTAGTTAGTTTTGTCTTAAAAGTGTCTTTAGAGTAGTAGTGATGCACAGAGAATCGATTTATGATCGGCAATCTGTGCATCTTTTATTGTATATATGTCAGTAAAGCATTTCTTTTTTAAACCATACTCCAAATACTGGATCTGCAAGAACTATCTCTTTTCCATTTGTCTCTATGAGCTCCTTTTGTAGTAATGCATTTTTTAAGCGGACAATATTGGCCGATGTTCCTAAATTGTATTTTGAAATGACTTCTTTGCTGCTGAATTTAGTGTGTATTCCATCAACAATTGCTTTTAGAAAATTCATTTGATAGGCAGAAAGGTTTTCTGTTTCACTTTGGAATAGAATATTGTTTTGGTCGAGTAGGTCTTCCAATGCATAAGAAAGTTGTTCTGTGGTTGCCGTATTAATGGTACGTATCCAAAGTAGCCAGGAAAGTTGCTGTACATAAGACGAATGGTTGTCTACAAGGCGGCAGATTTCTTCTGCAAGTTCGGGAGAAATGTGTTTTCCTGTATTTTCAAATCGTTTGCATATATATTCAATCCAGTATTTTGTTTCTATTTTTGCGAGATAGATAGCATCTCCAAATTTATAGAATGGTAAATTCTTCTTTTCAAAGAGTTCGTTCATTAAATGCTTTTTACTTCCGAAAAGACAATATGAGACATGTTGTTGTAATTGCCATACGCTACGTAGCTTTTTCTGAAACGTTTTGGAATCTTCGAAATCCGAAATTTGTTGGAACTCATCAATGCAAATGACTATCTGTATTCCTTTCTCTATTGCAATTTTTTCGGGTAACTGTAAGATGTCATTCTCCGTATTATTTTGCATGTTGTACTCGAATGATATAGAGAAATCGTTCATCGGATCTGCTCCGATAGAGATTTTGGGATTGATGTGTGAGAGGAATTGTTTAGTATTCTCTATCCATTCCTCCCATTTGGAAGAAGTTTGTTTTAAGATAGAAGTGGCAAAGAGACGATAAAACTCATTTTCGGTGCGACAGGAAAAAATGTCTATGTAGACCACTTTTCTCTTGCTATCTTGTGATAGCTGGGCTACTTTCTTAACTAGTGATGTTTTTCCCCATCTTCTAGGAGAAATAAGCACTGTATTTACACCATGTGCAAAGTTTAGGAGTAAACGTTGAGTCTCTTTTTCGCGATCTGTAAAGTTATCTCCGGAAGTGGCTACACCAAAAACAAACGGCTTTTCCATAACTATTCTTTATTATTCTTATTGGGCAAATATAGTGATTCTTTGAAATACTAACAAGTTTGTTACTAACAATGTTGTTACTAATAGACTTGTTAGTATTCTTAAAAGAATAAATGCGAACATAAAACAATTTGATTTGTTATTTATAGTAAATGGATCTATTTAGAGGTGGCTTTCTTTCATTATGATATTAAACATCTCTTTATATCTATTTTTTAAGGTGCTTGTTTGACTATATGTCAGTTTAAACCTTTATATTTGTATATGTGAAGTTAACCGAAGAAAAAATCACTTATTATTGGCTATGATGAAAAAGGAAATTAAATTCAGTCTTGTTTATCGGGACATGTGGCAATCTTCCGGTAAATATCAACCTCGGGTTGATCAGCTTGTTCGTATCGCTCCTTTGATTATTGAGATGGGCTGTTTTGCCAGAGTTGAAACGAATGGCGGTGCTTTTGAGCAAGTGAATCTGTTGTACGGCGAAAATCCCAATAAGGCCGTCCGTGCTTTTACCGCACCTTTTAGAGAAGCGGGTATTCAAACGCATATGCTCGATCGCGGATTGAATGCGTTGCGCATGTATCCGGTTCCGGCAGACGTGCGTAAGTTGATGTATAAAGTCAAGCATGCGCAAGGTGTGGACATCACACGCATTTTCTGTGGACTGAACGAAACAAGAAATATCATTCCTTCTATTAAATATGCTCTGGAAGCAGGTATGATTCCGCAGGCAACTCTTTGTATCACCTATTCTCCCGTACACACTGTTGAGTATTATGCCCGAATTGCCGATCAACTGATTGAGGCCGGTGCACCTGAAATATGCTTGAAGGATATGGCGGGTATCGGTCGTCCGGGTATGTTAGGAGAATTGGTCAGAACTATCAAGGAGAAACATCCGGATATATTGATTCAATATCATGGTCATAGCGGACCGGGATTGTCTATGGCTTCTATCCTTGAGGTTTGCGAAAATGGTGCGGACATCATTGATGTGGCTATGGAACCGATGTCTTGGGGCAAAGTGCATCCGGACGTAATCTCTGTGCAGGCTATGTTGAAAGATTTAGGTTTCCAGGTTCCCGACATAAATATGAAAGCATATATGAAAGCTCGTGCTATGACGCAAGAATTCATTGATGATTTTCTGGGTTATTTTATGGATCCTACCAATAAATACATGTCTTCACTTCTACTGAAGTGTGGTTTGCCGGGTGGTATGATGGGTTCCATGATGGCAGACTTGAAAGGAGTACATTCCGGTATCAATATGATATTAAGGAGTAAGAATGAGCCGGAACTTAGTCTGGATGATTTGCTTGTGATGCTTTTTGATGAAGTGGAATATGTATGGCCTAAGCTGGGGTATCCTCCTTTGGTGACTCCTTTCAGCCAGTATGTGAAGAATGTTGCATTAATGAATCTTATGCAGCAGGTAAAAGGGGAAGATCGCTGGACAATGATAGATAACCATACTTGGGATATGATTCTGGGTAAAAGTGGCCGTCTTCCGGGTAAGCTCGCACCGGAGATTGTAGAGTTGGCGAAATCTAAAGGATATGAATTTGTCGATACCGACCCGCAGTTGAATTATCCGGATGCTTTGGATGAATATCGAAAGGAAATGGATGAAAATGGCTGGGAATATGGAGAGGATGACGAGGAACTTTTCGAACTGGCCATGCACGATCGCCAGTATCGTGATTATAAGTCCGGGGTTGCCAAAAAGCGTTTTGAGGAAGAGTTACAACATGCTAAAGATGCGGCAATGGCAAAGAACGGATATTCGGAAGAGGAAATTAAGAAATTGAAGCGTGCCAAGGCGGACCCGGTCATTGCTCCTGATAACGGACAGGTACTTTGGGAAGTTTCCGTAGAGGGACCATCCATTGCTCCATTCATCGGACGTAAATATCAGCATGACGAAGTCTTTTGTTATCTTTCTACCCCGTGGGGAGAATATGAAAAGATTCTGACCGGATTTACCGGACGAGTGGTGGAAGTATGTGCGCAGCAAGGTGCTAATGTGCATAAGGGAGATGTGATCGGTTATATTTTACGGAGTGATATTTTTGCGTAAGCCTTTTATAAAAGTTAGGGCATAAGCTACACCTAATAAAGATTTTAGGGGACTGTCTAACAAGTCTCTTTTTAACGATTTCATCTCTGTCAGAGTTTGAACTCTGACAGAGGTGATTTCCAGTTTTAGGGATTTGTTAGACAGCCCCTTTCTTTTGCGTATAAATTCAATGTAAAGATGATCATGAAAGTTCTTATTTGTTGTAACTGGATGGATATTTATCGGTAGTAGAATGGAATGTTTAATATGGAATGAGCGTATTTTGTAAAAAATGCGAAGATCAGAGCAAAAAAGGCTGATTTATCTTGTTCTTTCTATAATTAAGTATAATTGGTTGAATTTCACGATTGGACGGCCAAGGTAATTGGAGGTGCTGTAACCGTTCGCTTTTGCCCAATCTACGATTTTGTTACGCAGCTTTTCTGGATAATAGATTGTAAGCAACTTTTTCTCTATCTGGTCTCTCCATGATTCTGGTAAACTTATGTTGTTAAGGTGGCTAATTGAGGCAATGCCAAGAGCGAGAGCAACGATACTATGGGTGAAGTCTCCACTTTCGGGTGTAGGTTCTATCTGTAAATTCTGTTTCACTCCATCCACGAGGCTCTTGATAGCAAGAATATCTTGGGTGAGGTTGAGCTCTGAGATGAGATCAACCTCTACTTTTGCTAATTGATGAAATAGATCTCCTTTCTTTGCGCCAAGTAGTTTTAAACCCCAATCAATTTGGAAACGCAGAGATTCTACAGCTCTCTTTATATTGAGAGCATCTTTTTTCTTTGGATTTTTTTTGTATGCCATGACGAATAGAATGTTAAAATGAGTGTGCAAAAATAATGGTGAAGTATGCAGAAACGTTGCACACATAAAAAAAATTGCTATAAATTAATATATTTAGGTGGTATGCAGTATTTTTGCATACAAAAAAGTTAACTTTGTACTAAATAAGATTATGAATTCTACCCTATAAAACATGCTATCAAGATATCTAAAGTAGGAAAAACAATTAGATGAGATATACAAAAAGGGTTTAAGCAATTGAATAATAGAAAATAGTAATAATATTTTGAAAATCACGGAAGTTTAGAAAATGATAAGTAAAACCTTCAACCGCTATATCTGGTTGCTCAACACGCTGCTTCAGCATCGCAGATTAACTTTTGAAGAGATAAGCTGTCGATGGAAAGATAGTTGTCTCGGTGATGGTAGACCGCTTGCATTACGTACATTCCACATGCATAGAGAAGCTATTGCAGAACTTTTTGGTGTAGAGGTCGAATGTGATACCTCCAGCTATGAGTATTATATTTCTTCTTCCAGTCAACTGAAAAATGACAAGACTCGTCAGTGGTTGCTTAACTCCTTCACTGTGTCTAATATGATAGAAGCAGGGCGCAACATGAAAGATCGAATTTTGTTTGAGGAAATTCCTGAAGGAACTGAATATCTCCAAACAGTCATAGATGCAATGCAACGAAAAAAGGAATTGAAGATTGATTATAAACCTTTCAATGGTCATCAGTCAATATTTCACTTGCAGCCATACGCTATGAAGGTTTACCATCAGCGTTGGTATGTAGTCGGTTATCTCAAAGAGCAGGAAGGAATAAGGAATATTGCCCTTGATCGTACTTTGGAAATGGAATTGACAGATGACTCATTTATACTCCCCAATGATTTTGATGCAGAAGAATATTATGCTCATACAGTTGGCATATTTGTCAATGACAAATTGAAGCCACAGAAAGTAGTTGTTCGGGCATTCGGTGTTCATGTGGAGTATATGCGTTCTCTGCCACTGCATTTCTCTCAACAAGAGATAAGGACAGAACACAAAGAGTACAGCGACTTTGAATACCAACTTTGCTTAACTCCAGAGCTAACAAGTCAGTTACTTGCTATGGGGGAAAAGATCGAAGTTATGGAACCAATAGGGCTGCGTGAAGAAATTAGAAAACGACTTTTTGCTGCCATAAATAGATATAAATAGAAAAATAATGGCGTGCAGAGTCTTAGCAGAGATCAATAATACACAGTTATAAACTCTAAAATGGAGAAATTGAAAATGGTTAATAATTACACAATAAGAACAACCTATTACGATAGGAAAATGGATGAAAAGTTGCTAACCCAAATAAACGAGCGGTTTCCTTGGATCATCAGTTATGTTAAATCACATAATTGTTTAGATTTCCAGACTGGAAATGATCCTAAAACTAATCGTTCTTGGTTTTCTATATATAGAGGTACTGGACGTATACTAACCTTTCGTAGTCATTCGGGTAAAGTTAATGAATTATGTGATGTAGCCGAGGCTTACAAAGAATTAATGCAACCAGATTTTTTTAGAAATCCAACACCGGATCAGTTTGACACATATTTAACGAAAATCGCTTCCACGGAAAAATTCAAAAGATACTATGAGGATACAAAAGGAGTTCGCAATGAAGGATTTTATCAGACATTAATAGGACGTCGTTATACGTTCGAAGTTAAAGATACTGATGATTTTATTCTTTTTGACAAGGAACTAGTTATCGGTTTTAAAACAAAAGACATAAAAGATGAATGGAATAAGGAAATCGTAGACCAACAAACATTGAAAATTGAACAATTAAGAAAGACGTACAATGGAACACTCCCTGAAGAAATAAAACCTGAGTATGGTGAATTTGACTTCCTTGGTCTAAATACTAATGGAGATATATTGATAATGGAACTTAAACAAAATGATCCTGCTAAGACTGCATTGTCGCCCATTCAAACTTCATATTACTATCTACAGTTTCAAAAATTAGCTAGAGAAGATGATAAGTTGTACCAACGAATAAAAGCAATGATCGAGCAAAAAATAGATTATGGACTTATCGATTCCAGTTACAAAAATAAAATACCATTAAAGCTTTCCGGAAGAATAATACCGTGTGTAATTGTAGGAGAAGACAATAGACTATCTGAAACAATCTGCGAAAGATATAGATTTATTCGTGATTTATTTTTGCCGGAAATGAAAGCATACACATACATACGCGAGGAGGGTACTCTCGTTACATCAGAAAAATTAGAAGCAGAATGAATCTTATTATTCATCGTGGGGCTGACCAGATAGGTGGTTGTATTACAGAAATATCGACTGAGAATTGTAAAATTCTTATAGACTTCGGTAGCAATCTTCCTGGTTGCAAAAAAGAAGAACTGACAGAAGAACAAGTAAAATCAATCATAGGAAATGCTGATGCCGTATTCTATACACATTATCATAGTGATCATGTTGGTTTGCACCATCTGATACCAACAAATGTCCTTCAATATATAGGAGTAGGAGCAAAAGAAGTTATGCTCTGCAAATATGACGCTTTGAGGGGGCACGGAGATTACTCCAAACAGATTGAAGCAATAGAGCGTATGGAAACCTATTGTGCGGCAAAACGTATTGATGTCAGTAAGAAAGGGAAGATTTTCGTTACTCCCTATTTTGTTAGTCATTCTGCTTTTGATGCATATATGTTCTTAATAGAATGTGAGGGAAAGAAGATATTGCACACAGGAGATTTTCGCAGACATGGCTATATTGGCAAAGGTCTTTTTCCTACTTTGAAGAAGAATGTGGGAGAAGTTGACATACTTATAACAGAAGGAACAATGTTAGGAAGAAGTCAAGAATGTGTGATTTCAGAGAGCGAAATACAGAAGAATATTATAAAGGCATTGCGTGAACACAAGTATGTCTTTGCCTTGTGTTCGTCAACTGACCTTGACCGGCTTGCAACATTCCATGCGGCGTGTAAAAAGACTGGACGTATATTCTTAGTTGATGAGTATCAAAATAGGGTCCTTAATGTATTCACGAAATATGCAGGATGCAAATCTGATTTATTCCAGTTTAATGCTTTCAAGCTAATCAATTATAGAACTGTCAATGTTAGAAACAAGCTACAGAAGGAAGGGTTCTTAATGCCAATTCGAATGAGTAGTGGCTATTTGCTTAAGGGAATGCTCGATATATATAATGATGAAAAACCGTGGTTGATATATTCTATGTGGAGTGGCTATGCAAAAGAGGGTAAAGACTACACAAACAGCGATGTTATAAATATCCGTAATCTGTTTGGCGATAGAATATTAGATGGAACAATGGATGGTGTTCACACAAGTGGACACGCTGATGTTGAAACATTAAAAGAAGTCTGTCAAACTGTTCATCCTCGTATTGGAGTCATACCTATACATAAAGATGAGAACTCACGATATGATAGCATTAGTGGAATTTCTTCATACTTTATATTCGACGAAGGTGATGTTGACATACATGACATTCATATTTCTGTAAAATGAAAATACTTCAAATTTCTGATACACATAATCAGCATCGGCAGTTGACCGATCTTCCAGCTGCTGATGTCATTGTACACTGTGGCGATTTTACGGACAATGGTACAGAGGGAGAAGTGCTTAACTTTCTCAACTGGTTCATCGAATTATCCTATCCTCACAAAATCTTCATAACTGGTAATCATGACCTCTGCCTTTGGGAGGCTGAAGGCATTGAAGATTTGCCTAACAATGTATACTTCCTTCAAGATTGTGAATGTGAGATTGATGGTATTAAGTTCTTTGGTTTGGCATATAACCATCCTGAGACTTTGATATCAAATGATGTTGACGTGCTCATTACCCATGAACCTCCTATCATGATACTTGATGAATCAGCAGGAATTCACTGGGGAAATGTATTACTTCGAAACAAGGTTTACGAGGTAAAGCCACATTATCATTTGTTCGGTCACGCTCACGAAGGATATGGTACATTCAAGGATGAGCACATCATTTTCTCAAATGGGGCAATACTTGATGACCACTACAACTCTTGCCATAAACCTAAACTGATTATCTACAAATAGGTCGAAACTATAGTTTTCCCAATAGTTGTTGACTGACAAGACAAGCTTTTGACTAGTAGATACACAGAGAATCGATTTATAGTCGATAATCTGTGTATCTTTTTTTATTTATGACTGACTTTAGTTACCCAAACTTGCAAAATCGTTCCAATCGTTTCACAGAACCTTTCATGCCTTTGTTTTTGTTCTAAAAGTATGATTCGATTTGTTTTCTAACTTCTATATTTGTCATCAGAAACGAACGACAATGAAACATGGTATCTATATATTGACTATTCTTATGGCTTTATTAAGCCTTCCAGAAAGTGGGTATGCTTCGATTCCATTTTTCGCTGTTGCGAATGATACAATCCGGCGGGCAGTGATATATTTTGATGCGAATGAAGCGAAGGTGGATCTTAGTTATAAAGATAATAATCAGGCAATTACAATTTTAGATTCTTTGCTTCTCGGAAATTTGAATACGAAATATATAACAGCGCTGAATGTGAAAACTTTTGTTTCTCCTGATGGTGATGAATCTTATAATAGAAGTTTGGCTGCTCGGAGAAATGATTCGATAAAGGAATTCTTACAACGGTATAATTCGGATGTTAGTGTTGATAAGATTCATTTTTTTTCAGAGGGAGAGGATTGGTCGGAGTTTCGTAAGTTGGTGGCATCCGACTCCAACTTGCCAGATCGGGAAGAAGTGCTGATATTGATTGATTATCATAAGAATGATGTCAATAAACGGGAACAACTGTTGCGAAAATTGAATCGGGGAATTGCTTACCGATACATTGTTCGCAATATCTTTCCGGAGCTGCGAAGATCGGTTATTACGATTGTCGGAGAAACTTCGAAATTAGGTAAAGAGGCTTTTGAACCGGTATCTTCTGTCTCCGGGTTGTTTGTTTCAAAGCAGGAAGAGGCGCTTCCGAAAGATCAACCTGATAAGCCTGTGGGAGAAAGTGAAGAAAAACAGGCCTGTGAGGTCGATATATCGGAGGCAGAAGGGCCGGTGAAAAGCCAAACTGTACTTGCAGTGAAGAATAATCTGTTATATGATTTGGCATTGGCGCCAAATATAGAAGTGGAAATTCCGATAGGCAAGAGGTGGTCTTTGAATACTGAATATAAATGTCCGTGGTGGCTGAATAGCAAACATGATTTCTGCTATCAGCTCCTTTCGGGAGGGATGGAAGGACGTTGTTGGCTGGGAAACCGTCAGAAACGCGACCGATTGACCGGACATTTTATCGGACTTTATGCTGAAGGCGGGATATATGACTTCCAGCTGCGTGGAGACGGCTATCAAGGTAAGTATTACGGAGCTGCGGGAGTGACTTATGGATATGCACGGCAATTGGCACGGCATTTTTCCCTTGAATTCAGTCTTGGCATAGGGTATTTGACAACAGAATATAAAAAATATACTCCTTATGAGGGAGATATTATATGGACAAATAGTGGGCGTTATAACTTTATTGGTCCTACCAAGGCGAAAGTTTCTTTGGTATGGTTGATAACAACAAAGAAATAGGAGGGCGTAATGCGAAATACAAGATATGGGTTTCTTGTGCTTTTGTCCTCGCTGCTGATGCTAACTGGATGTAGCCGTCGCGATATATTGGATGATTATCCCGTAAGTGGGGTAGATATAAAGCTGGATTGGGATGGAGTGACAGATCAACTGCCGGAGGGAGTTCGGGTGATTTTTTATCCGAAGAACGGAGATGGCAGGAAAGTAGATAAATACCTTTCGGTACGAGGTGGAGAAATGAAAGTTCCTCCGGGGAGGTATTCGGTAGTAGTCTACAACTATAACACGGAATCTATACGAATCAGGGGCGAAGAGTCTTATGAAACGATAGAAGCCTATACGGGAAACTGTAATGGTTTAGGGATTGAAGGAACGGAAAAGATGGTTTGGTCACCGGATTCATTGTATGTGTTGAATATAGATGAGCTGGAAATAGAGAAGAGTGAAGAAGTGCTTCGCTTAGACTGGAAGTTGGAATCTGTGGTGAAGAAATATTCTTTTGCAGTAGAGGCTAAAGGTTTGGAGTATGTTGCAACAGTGGTAGGAAGCATTGATGGATTATCCGATTGTTACTGTATAGGCAAAGGTCGTGGAGTATGTAGCTCACAACCTATCTACTTTGAGGTAAGGAAGGGAGACAATAAGGTAACGGCATCTTTCACCGCTTTCAAACAAGTAAAGGAAATGACAATGCCGACGCGAATGTCAACATCAGAGAGAGAAACTTCTAGTGAGAAAGATGCTATAATATTAATATTGAAATTTATCAAAACAGATAATACAGTTCAGGAAGCAACAATTGATGTTACTGAAATAATAGGTACACTTGAAAATGCTGGAACAGGGGAAGATGGAAAACCAACCCCACCACCGGAGATTGAGTTACCGCCTGATGATAAGATTGAGGTTGATAAGCCGGAAACACCACCGAATCCTGATGGAGGTGGAGGAATGGGCGGCAATGTTGATGGATGGGGACCCGAAGATAATGTTGAGTTACCCGTGAATTGAAATAGAAGCTATAAACAAAATATAACAATATTATAAACTTAAAAAAATACAGTTATGAAGAAGATTTTATTGGCAGTTACAGCTGCTTTGGCAATTACGGGTTGCTCACAGAATGAAGAATTTGAGAATGCTGGACAGAATGCAGTCATAAACTTTGAGAGCATAGTCAGTAATGCTACAAGAGCCACGGAGATGAAGCTCGATGAATTAAAAACTCAAGGTTTTCATGTTTATGCATATAATACAGGTGATGCTGTTGTTGGAACTGGAACTTTAAATAAGTCGATAATGGAGAATGAACCTGTTTCATGGAATTCGGGTGACAATAAATGGACATCTAATAATGCATATTACTGGCCTTCTCAGGGAAAAATCCAATTTTTTGCATATTCTTCTTCTCGGTCATTAACACTAACAGCTACTGATACAGATCAGTATCCTACATTGGTTAATTATCAAATTGCTGATACGGCACCTAATCAGGAAGATTTGCTTGTGGCTAAAGTTACGGATAAGACAAAAGCAGATTTGAGTGTTAATTTCACGTTCTCACATGTACTTACACAGATTCAATTTGCTATAAAATCAAAGCTTGATGATAAGTTAACATATACTGTATCTAAAATAGAAATAAATGGAGTGAATGATAAAGGAACATATAAATATGCTGATAATGTTTGGACTTCTTTGGAGGGATCTGCAACATATATTTATCCTTTGGATGATATTACTACTACAAATAATGCAGTTCAGGGAACAACGAGTAAAAATATTGGTACTGAATCTTTAATGTTATTGCCTCAAACATTGACAACAAGGAAAATGTTAGTAAGCTATAATGTTACTGATAAGAATGGTGATGAAGTGTATACAACAGGAGCTACTCCTAAAGAAGTTGATTTGAAGGATGCTATATGGGGAGTAGGTAAAAGTATACGTTATACATTGTCTCTAACAAATGATGCTGCAACTATTGGGTGGGATGTTACTGATGTAGATAAATGGGCTGATGAGGATAATCAGGAAAAAGATCCTGTGGCTCCTGCAGTGTAATAACTAGTTGCATAGGAATGTAGAATGCTTGAACATATCTTAATTTAAGAATCTTGAAGCCTAGTTTTTCAAATCAGAAAAACTAGGCTTCAAGATGTTCAAGTGAGTATCTCTTATCTAACCTCTTTTTCACTTTTCTCTTTTTTTTTATGGCAATATGAAAGATTTCATATATTTTTGCTGGCAGCATAAACAAAAACAAACACAGTCAGCGTATGCCATCTATTTGTCAAGGAACCTGGGATTGTCAAATATGTCCAAAAGCGGTGAGTAATGCCATTACTCATGTGATTTATCAGCGTGGTTTTCATAAACCGGCTCAAAAGTGTGAAGAAAATCTTATCCTTTTTTTGATGAAGGGAGAAATACTGGTCAATAGTAAGGAATATGCGGGGACAATGCTTAAGGAAGGTGAATTTATCCTTCAGGCCATTGGTTCTATGTTTGAGATGCTTGCTATGACTGAATGTGAGTGCATTTATTATCGTTTTATCCAGCCCGAACTGTTTTGTGATTTCCGTTTCAATCATATCATGAAGGAAGTATCTCCTCCACTTATTTATACTCCATTAAAAATAATTCCAGAACTGCAATATTTCCTCAATGGGTCTATCACTTATCTGAAAGGGGATAAAGTCTGTCGGGATTTGCTATCTCTGAAACGAAAAGAATTGGCGTTTGTATTGGGATACTATTATTCCGATTATGATCTTTCGAGCTTGGTGCATCCACTCTCTAAATATGTAAACAGTTTCCAATATTTCATTATTCAAAACTATAAGAAAGTAAAGACTGTGGAAGAACTGGCACAATTGGGTGGATATACCCTTAGTACATTCCGTCGTATCTTCAATAACGTCTTTCATGAACCTGTTTATGAATGGATGCTGGCGAGACGTAAAGAGGGCATTCTGGACGATTTGAATAACTCTAAATGTAGCATCTCGGAGATATGCTATAAATATGGTTTTGAATCTTTACCCCATTTTTCTAATTTCTGCAAGAAATCTTTTGGTGCCTCTCCACGTAATTTACGTAGGCAAGACATTTCATAAATGCAACTATGTAAAATAACTGCGGTTCACCGGTTTCACCCAATTCTCTAAATGCCGATGAATAAGGTAACAGCGGGTGAAAGCAAGGGAGAAATTCAGGTGAAACTGAACCTTCCCGGTTTCACCTATTGAGTTTATTCATACCGACTGTTGGACATATAGATCCAAGGTGTTGGATATATAGCTTCAAGATGCTGGATATATAGATGCAACAACTCAAGTATTAACACATGAGAACTAAGGTGTTAAGACTTGGCGGCCAAAGTATTACATCCGCACAGTTCACTCATTAACACCTGAAAGCGGATTTGCTATAAGCATATCCGGATTAGCTATAATGATAATTGTTTTAGCTCAAGGGATATTTTAATAAGACAGGTGAAAGCGGTAACGTAAGCGTCTCCGCGATTCTATATAGTTTGCTAAAATAAAAAGGCTAATGCTCCCTTTTTATCCATTAGCCTTTTCCCATCTGTCAGGAAGCAGTTCCCTGTATTTTTCAAGTGGTGTGTTTGGTTGCCATTCAGCTGTTCTGTTTATCACATCCGTGAGATACTCAAATAGATTCACTTTATGCATCCTACAGGTGAGTGCTATCGTGTAGAGTATGGCGCCTCGTTCGGCTCCCTTATGGCTGCCGAAGAACAATGAGTTTTTTCTTGATAAGGATATGTACCGGTTCATCCGTTCAACTATATTGTTGTCCAGGTAAGTGTCACCATAATTAAAGATGTCCACCACTGCATTCCACTCATTGCGAAGATAGGTGATAGCTTCTTGTAGTTCGCTCTTTGGTAATAAATCCCCCCGCTCTTCTATTTCATCAAACACATCTTTTATTTCTCCGAGTATGTCCGGCGCATACTTTTTTCGATGCATAAGATTCTGTTCTACTGTCCATCCATCAACCCCAACTTTATGCTTATGCTCGTTTTGATAAAGAGTGTTTATCAGCTCCACGATTCTTTTTGCATCCGGGTCATTCTCACCGCAATCTATAAATTTCCGTTTTATATGTTGCAAGCACGGGATGCGTGTGATATTGGGATAAGCATCGCTTTCGAGCTTCCGGTAAGGTGAGTAGCCATCGCTTTGTATGATACCTTTGCAACTGCCTAATTCGTTAAGAATAACTCTTTCAGACCGGGAGCCGTCATCATAGAGCAGGTATATCATCCTGGTGTTTATGCCGACAACCACCCAAAGGTATCCCTTTCTAACTCCTTTTCCCTTACTGTTCTTTTCCGGGACGAGTATTTTGTAATAGGTTTCGTCGGCTGCCTTATAAGGATCACTCAAAGCTGTCTGCCGGATACACTTATAAAGATTTTCGAAGAGGCCTGAGGCTTTTTCTATCAACTTATGAGCCGTAGGTTTCTTCAGCGTAAAGCCATGACCTTCGAAGTAGTTGATGATTCTTTCAACAGGTAGCGATTGTATATAACGTAATTCCATCAATCCGGCAATAAATGAGCCGTCATAGCTGGAATTTAAGAAAGCCGCGACCGGGGTTTTTCCCTCAAACAGGCGACCGTCTTGCGTATAGGTGTGTATCTTGTAGACGTGCTTGATGAAGCGCATGGGTACACATTCATAGCGGACGCATATTCTGGGAGCGGTAGTAAACAACCGGGCTTTATTGATGTCAAAATCGGGATCATCAGGATAAACGACATGTTCTTCTTCCTCCATCTCATAATGCATGTCACGTTTGGCACCATTGTTCTTTCTGGCTTTACGCTTATCTGCTTTTTCAGCTTCTCTCTTCTGCCGCTCTTCTTCGGACATGGCAGGTTGGGGAGCTTGTTGCTGTTCGGATGTGTTGGATACAAGTTTGGCGAGCCCCTTAGCAAGGCGCTGTTGTTTGCTAAGAGATTCGCCTTTTTGAAGGAGTGCTTCTTTAAGGGAAGAAACCTCTTTTATCAAAGCATCTACTTGCCCCAAGAGTCTGTTGTTGTCATCTCGTAATCTCTTGATCTGTTCCTTCAATAACTCTATGATCTCATCCTTTTTCATGGTATAAAGATATAAAAAATCAACGAGTTGACCAAATAAATCGGATGATATACTTAGTACAAATAATTAACAATCAACATATTATATTAAATCCTGAAACGTTTTCGCAACCGTACAGACTTCAATGACACTCCATTTAAGATAAAAGACAAAACCTGATAAGAAATCTCGTAATTGCCTGTATGGGGGTTAAATGTTGGTAACTCAAAACTTCCACCCTCGAGGCGCTTGTAGTACAGAAGAAAGCCATCGCCATCCCAACGCAGTATTTTTACACTTTGTCGGTTTTTGCCAAAGAATAAAAATATATCTCCGGAAACGGGAGACAAGTCCTTCATTTCCAAGCGTATAATTTTGAATAAACCGTCGATGCCAAGGTTCATACGAACAAAGCCCTGGTACAGATAGTATCGATTGGCTGATGTTAGAGAATACATGGATCTCCCTCCTTTCTTTCGTAATCGAGCAACATTTTAATAACACCACCGAGTGTGGCCCGTTTGACCGAAATGGTGGTTCCACTGTTAAACGTGATTGTGATCCCGGCAAGACTAAACTCTTCTTCCGACGACATGGCGGGTGCTATTTGAGTGAACGCAGGAGAGGTAGTGCTCAGTGGGGACGGCTCAACGCCGCCATAATAATCACGAACCACATCTGCCTTAGCTTGTTTAACGCTATAGCCCCGTCGGGACATCCAGGAACTCATACCTCCAAAAGTGGTATGCTGCTCGCGGCAAACATCCGCTAAAGAACAATTGTAGTCTGTTTTTAAGACTTCTTGGAAACGTTTCCAAGTTCTTCTAAATCTATTTTCTAAATCCATAATGCTTCATTTTTATACCTCGCAAAGATATGAGAGCTAAAAACGGACAGCAATATAGAATCGCGGAGACGCTTACGCGGTAACGAATGATTTTACCTTATTTCAATCCTCGCTTTCACCCGTAATTCTCTCATTCATAACAGTTTTGGCTATAAGGTGAAATCGGTGAAACTTATGAATTAAAAGTTCATGTTACTGATCCGTATTAATAATAATTGTGGTCTACTCATACATAAAGAAATCCCCTGTCGGACTAGCCGGCAGGGGATTCTGTCATTAATCAAATTAAGCTCTCGCTATTGAAATCTAGCAATTTCTAGTCTTTTAATTTTGCGATGATGAAGTCGCGGTTCAAGCGAGCGATGTTGCTGATAGAAATATTCTTCGGACATTCAGCTTCACAAGCACGAGTGTTTGTACAGTTACCGAATCCCAGTTCATCCATCTTTGACAACATAGCTTTTGCACGACGCAAAGCTTCCGGTTTACCTTGCGGCAGCAAGTTCAACTGGCTGACTTTGGCAGAAACGAACAACATAGCAGAACCATTCTTACATGCAGCTACACAAGCACCGCAACCGATACAAGAAGCAGCATCCATAGCTTCGTCAGCGATAGGTTTCGCGATCAGGATAGCGTTAGCATCCTGCGGAGCACCTGTGCGTACGCTTACATAACCACCAGCTTGCATAATCTTGTCGTATGCAGTACGGTCTACCATCAAGTCTTTGATGACAGGGAAACCAGCCGAGCGCCAAGGTTCAACAGTGATGGTGTCACCGTCGTTGAAACGACGCATATAGATCTGGCAAGTAGTAGCACCTGTTGCAGGACCGTGCGGGTGTCCGTTGATGTAAAGAGAACACATACCGCAGATACCTTCGCGGCAGTCATGATCGAATACTACCGGTTCTTTTCTTTCGCTGATGAGCTGTTCGTTCAGAATATCCAGCATTTCGAGGAAGGAAGTATCACCGGGGATATCTTTCATTTGGTAGGTTTCAAAAGCACCTTTAGCTTTCGGACCAGCTTGGCGCCATACCTTCAGTGTAAATGATATATTTTTATCCATTTTCTTCTAATTCTTTTAAATGTTTAACTTCACCGATTAGCTCTTGTAGTTACGAGTCTGAACCTTGATAGCTTCGTATACCAGCGGTTCTTTGTGCAATACCGGAGCCTTTTCATCATCACCTTGATATTCCCAGCATGCTACATAGAAGAAGTTTTCGTCATCACGTTTTGCTTCTCCTTCTTCAGTCTGGTATTCTTCACGGAAGTGACCACCACAACTTTCGTTACGGTTCAATGCGTCGTAAGCAACAAGCTCACCCATAGTGATGAAGTCGTACAGACGGATTGCTTTGTCAAGCTCTACGTTCATACCTTCCTTAGAACCGGGGATAAACAAGTTCGTTTCGAATTCCTTGCGGATTTCTTTCAGTTCGGCGATACCTTTCTTCAGGCCTTCTGCCGTACGTCCCATACCTACATATTCCCACATGACATGACCCAGTTTCTTGTGGATAGAATCAACAGATTCTTTACCCTGGATGCTCATGAACTTGTCGATCTTAGCTTGAACAGCTTTTTCAGCTTCAGCGAATTCAGGAAGATCGGTAGAGAAACGAGGAACAGTGATCTGGTCTGCCAGATAGTTCTGGATAGTGTAAGGCAATACGAAGTAACCGTCAGCCAAACCTTGCATCAATGCAGAAGCACCGAGGCGGTTTGCACCGTGGTCGGAGAAGTTACATTCACCGATAGCGAACAGACCCTTGATAGTGGTTTGCAGTTCGTAGTCTACCCAGATACCACCCATTGTATAGTGGATAGCCGGATAAATCATCATCGGGTTATAATATTTCACACCACTGATTTCTTTAGCCAGTTCGCCCGGATTAACGTCAGTGATTTCTTCGTACATATCGAAGAGGTTACCATAACGTTGAAGAACAACGTCGATACCCAAACGGTTGATAGCTTCAGAGAAGTCGAGGAATACGGCCAAACCTGTGTTGTTTACACCGAAACCAGCGTCGCAACGTTCTTTAGCGGCACGGCTGGCAACGTCACGCGGAACCAGGTTACCGAATGCCGGATAGCGGCGTTCCAAATAATAGTCGCGGTCTTCTTCCGGAATATCACTTCCTTTGATTTCGCCTTTCTGGAGTTTTACAGCATCTTCTTTCTTCTTCGGAACCCAGATACGACCGTCGTTACGGAGAGATTCAGACATCAAAGTCAGCTTAGACTGCTTGTCGCCATGTACCGGAATACAAGTCGGGTGAATCTGAACGTATGCAGGATTTGCGAATACAGCACCCTTGCGGTAGCAAGAGATAGCAGCTGTACAGTTACAACCCATAGCGTTAGTAGACAGGAAGTAAGCGTTACCATAACCACCAGTAGCGATTACTACAGCGTGAGCGGCGAAACGTTCCAATTCGCCTGTTACAAGATTTTTTGCGATGATACCGCGGGCACGTCCGTCAACGATGACAACATCCTGCATTTCGTAGCGGGTATACAGTTTAACAGTACCTACGTTTACCTGACGGCTCAATGCAGAGTAAGCACCCAGCAGCAACTGCTGACCAGTCTGGCCTTTAGCGTAGAAAGTACGGGATACCTGTGCGCCACCGAAAGAACGGTTATCCAGTGTACCGCCATATTCGCGAGCGAAAGGAACACCTTGCGCTACACATTGGTCGATGATAGCGTTAGACACTTCAGCCAGACGATATACGTTAGCTTCACGGGCACGATAGTCGCCACCTTTTACAGTATCGTAGAACAGACGGTAAACGGAGTCACCGTCATTTTGATAATTCTTTGCAGCATTGATACCACCCTGTGCAGCGATAGAGTGTGCACGACGGGGAGAATCCTGAATACAGAAATTGAATACTCTGAAACCCATTTCACCAAGTGAAGCAGCGGCAGAAGCACCTGCCAGACCCGTACCCACAACGATGATGTCCAAACGACGTTTATTAGCGGGGTTCACCAATTTCTGGTGAGCTTTATAGTTGGTCCATTTCTCAGCCACCGGGCCTTCTGGAATTTTTGAATCTATCTTGATCATAATATTATTTACAATTTAATCATTTACAATTTACTATTTAGCAAGCACCGCCACAAATCAGTGTTTTCACGAAGAATACCACTACTACCAGTGCGAAACCGAGTACAACAATCGTAGAATAGATGTTAGAAATACATTTCCAACGATTGATCCATACTTTGTTGTTCCATCCCAGTGATTGCATAGAGCTCCAGAAACCGTGAGTCAGGTGGAACCACAAAGCAAACAGCCAAACGAGGTAAAGAACTACGTAAACCGGGCTAGAGAAAGTCTGCTGGATGTGATAAGCACCGTTAGCGGCATAAGCCAGCGTCAGTGTATCAGCGTGCATGCCCATGTTGTGCATCAGTTCCGGCAACTGCATTTTTGCCCAGAAGTTGAAGAGGTGCAAACCAAGACCTACGATAACGATCAGACCCAGCACCAACATGTTTTGAGATGCCCATTCTACAGTTTTTGGTTTGTCAACCACTGCATAGCGTTCGCTACCACGCGCTTTGCGATTCTGCATTGTCAGCCAGAATGCGTAGATGATGTGAATCACAAAAAGAGCGGCTAGTCCTGCGGTAGCCACTAACGCATACCAGTTTGCTCCCAGGAACTCACAAATCATGTTGTAACCATCAGCCGAGATGATTGCAACCAAGTTCATCGCCATGTGAAATGTTAGAAACAGGACAAGGGCGATACCGGTAACGCTCATCACCACTTTCCTTCCTACAGATGAATTACTTAACCACATAAATGATTGAATTTAAATTATTTAATTGTTAGAACTAAAATTTCGACGTTTTACACCTCTTACAGACTGCAAAAATAGGGGAAATAGATTGATTGAGCAAGGAATTAAAGAAATAATTCTTTAATAATGAATCAATGCGCTAATGTATCAATATGCCAGCCAGTATGCGCGCATGGTGCAACTGATTGGCACATTAGTAGGATGAGGCTGTTTATTGTACTTTCCCGATTTTCTCACCGCCGGCTGCTTTCTTGCGTAAAGCGCGTGGGGTATCTCCGAAAGAGTCTTTACAAAAGTGGGCGAAATGCGACAGGGAGTCGAATCCGTATCTGTTACAGATTTCAGTGATTCGCATTTTGGTGTGCTGTAGGTCTTCCAGGATTCCTTCCCGTTTCTTTTCCAGTATCCATTCGTATACGGGCACACCATAGAGGTTTTTGAATAGTCGGCGGAAAGTAGTGGTCGTATATCCTCCCAGATGCGCAAATTCTTCCACGTTCTTCACCTTGCTGTAATTCTGCATGACGAAATAGTGGAAACTTTCCGTATAAGTGCTGATCGGATAGAAGAATGAACTCAGTTGGGGCAGCGGATAAAAGTTGGTAATCAAGAAAACCAGTTCTTTGCATTTTAAGTCGATATACTTGCTGCAAGGGTTTTCCTCAGCGAGGAATTCGGGCATACTGGTGACAAGGTGGTAAAGCCTTTCGCTCATAATCAGTGGAGTGTAGGTCAAAGGAGCTTCCGCCTGTTCCATCATTTCCCTATATCGGTCTTCGCAAAGCAAAGGCAGTTCGTTGAACCAGTAGACAACGTATTCAACATCTGTCAGTGCCAGTATTTCGACCTTGGAGCCAATAGCTTGCAAAACAATTTGTCTCTCGCGTAACGTTATTCCGGGATGCTCTTCGCTATTGATAAGTAATTCGCCCTTTATCATAAAAAGCATACAATTCTGCGTACACTTATCCTTGGGGATATGCTCTCCTTTAGGTAAGTTTCTATATACAAGGATATTCTCAACATTTTTTGGACATCCCGTACAGTTGGTATATTGTATGCAAAATGAATCTCCTGGCATGAGTTTTATGCGTGATTTATTATCTTAACGGAACAAAGATAGGCTTTTTTTGCGGAAAATGGAACTCTTTCTTTTATTTATGTTTTAGTAGAAACCTGCAAATATTATTCTTATCCCTTTGGATGATGTTAAAGAATTCAATATTTATCTGTTTTAAATTTCTGAATAGAAAACTTTATGTTGATTTTTGGAAGTATTATAGTTGTTTTTGAACATCTGTTTGCTTTTGATATGCGTATTTTTGCGATCTAAACGTTTTAATTATCAATCATTATGCTAATGCTAAGAAAAATTGTATTCTTCCTTTTTGTGTTTGTTGGATTATCATTGTTTGCACAACAAGACTATATGGTCAGTTCTTATGTGCGGGGTAATTTTTACAACCGTGGTCGTATTTCTACAGAAAGCTTGCGGGCAAGTAACGACCTTATTTTCTTGAATGTTCATCCTAATAAAGACGGATCATTGTCATTTGAGAATCCACGTGTATTTCAGGGAAAAGGGGTGACCACTTGGGAAGGTTTGATTAAATCGGTTCGTGCAAAAGTAAAAGGTACAAAAGTGAAAATACGTTTGGGTGCTTCCAGTGGCGAATGGAAAGCGATGGTGGCCGATGAGGCCGCTCGTACGACGTTTGCAAAGAACATAAAGACTGTACTGGAAAAGAATAAACTGGATGGCATTGATCTTGATTTTGAGTGGGCGGAAAATGAGAAAGAATATAAAGATTATAGTTTGGCTATCCTGAAGATGCGTGAAGTGTTGGGAGACAAGTATCTTTTCAGTGTATCTCTGCATCCTGTTTGTTATAAGATTAGTAAGGAAGCTATTGAAGCAGTTGATTTTATTTCACTTCAGTGCTATGGTCCTTCACCGGTTCGCTTTCCGATAGAGAAATATTGTTCGGATATACAGATGGTATTGGAGTATGGTATTCCGAAGGAAAAACTGGTGGCAGGAGTTCCTTTTTATGGGGTGACCAAAGATAATTCAAAGAAGACAGAGGCTTATTTCAATTTTGTACAGAATGGATTGGTTACGAGTCCTGCACAGAATGAAGTGATCTATCAGGGAGATACTTATGTGTTTGACGGTCAGGATAACATTCGTATCAAAACCCGTTATGCAAAGGAACAGAAGCTGAAAGGTATGATGAGTTGGGATTTAGCTACGGATTTGCCGTTAAGTGACAGCAGGTCATTACTAAAAACAATGACTGAAGAATTGAGGGAATGACTTAGTTTGCACGACTGCTGCTTGTAAATCCTTTTTATAGATGCTGCCTAACAGGCTCTGTTTTAATAGGTTCCTCCCCTCCTTTATTATAAATCAGATTTATAAAGAATGTGTTAAAACGTTTTTCTTTAGAGAAATACCCCTGCCGCAATATCTTCATTTGCAGGAATTTGTTCAGGAAATATGCCTCTACCAACAAGCATATCTCTGACTGCGACATTATTGTCAACATGTTCATTTTCAATGGCAGTTTGTCCGTATAGGTCTTTTTGCTGAACATTCACAGAGGTCATTTCTGCGGCAAAGTCTTTGGCTTTTATGCTGATGGTCGGAAGAAAATCAGCCAATGGTCGACTATCAGGTACGTCAAGTTTACGTTTTAGCATTTTGGTGTCCATGTGAAACAGTGCTTTATCTCCTTTGGAACGTATAATGGCGAATCCTTGATTGTCAACTCCTCTTTCATATAAAACACCCGAGAGAAGTTTCTCTGTCTCGGCTAGTTTGGTACGTGCTTGGACACGTTCATATTCTATTAAACGTTGCTCTACTAATTCTGCACGGCGCGTTTGTATTGCAAAGTAGTTTTGAGCAAAGGCAATTTCTTGCTTTCGAGAATCTCCATTTTGTGCTACCAGATAGCAGGCATAACGGGTCAGAAAGATGTTATCTACTTCTCTTTCAGCGCCTGAACCTAATATAACCATTTTGCTGACGTCAGCAAAATGGTATGCAATATTTTCTCCGGCATTTTTACATGTATCTTTTGCTTTCTATATGATAGACAGGAAGTTACGCCATTGAGAATATCCTAACAATGGATAAAGTTCTCTCGCACTCCAACATTCCACTTTGTTGTATTCGCAAACAATGCTCTCAAACTGCTTAAATAGCTCTTTTATTTCTTCTGATTTCATTTTATTTCTGTATTATGTTGGTTCCTTTTATTCATCTGTCTTTATCTCCGCCTTGCCATAATATCCTGGCATCGGCACATAAATCGGATTATAATAAGTATTGATATTCTTCAACTTCTTCTCCTCCTCTTTCAGCCGTTTGATTTGCCGTGCGGCAGTGGTAGGGGCAAAGCCGCACAATCCTTGAAAGTCGCGACGGGTTAATACAGGGTTGCTCTTGAAGTAGTTTGTCAGCAATTTGTCTATCTCGTCATTTGAAAGGACAGCCGAATGGGGTTTCAGTTTACTTCGCTCCACATGAACAACACTGACTGACCTTTTTAGTTTGGCATCCGCTTTAAAGCTGATATTGGCTTTGAGTTTTATCTGATTCGCTTTTAGTTTGGGCGAAGTGATAGGTTCTTGACTATTCAGCTTTATCTGGAAATAACCGATGCCATCCAGATGGACGCTTTGTCCTTCCCGAAGACGATCCCCCATAAAATGACTTAGGGATTCGAGAACTGACTTTACATCCCCTTCAGTTAGAGAAGTTGCTATCTGGATTTCTTTTGCCAAATAGTCTGTGTCAATGTGTTGGAAGTTGACTACACGTGCGTGATACACTTCTTTGTCTTCCTCATCCTTGGGACGGGGAGTCTTGTACAATTCAAATTGTATTGCCATTATTTATTTGTTTTTTGCCTTATACATTACTACGTACCTTTAATTTACCGTTGCAAGCCTATAAGGACATTGTTTTCTGTTGTTGCAAAGCTAATCGATCATCTTCGGACTTAGGGGGAGGGTGTTATATAGCTGTTGTTTGTTTGTTATCAAGCGGCTTTTATAAGTTATCCTGCCTTTATTCTTGGACTAAGGCATAGGGATAGTTGTCTTCCGGTGCCTTTATCATTAGTTTCCCACGGCCGTGGAGAGATCTCTTCATGGCTGTGGTAGTATCTTTCCACGGCCGTGGTAGGAATTCGCCACGGCCATGAAGAATGAACTATATCGGTAACAAAGATAAACTATATCAGGGAGAAAAGCAAACTATCTCTGCTTGTTTGAGGTATTTATACGCCTTGTTCTATCTGATAGATATAGGGCAGGGGAGAATTAAACTATTCAACAAAAACAAGCTATCTTATGCATATAGGGCCTTTATTCGGCTATTTTGTAGATGATAGATAACCTGTTTTTGCTGGTAAAAGTATGATAGATACCTTTTTTAAAAGCTATCTGTCATACTTATTTCTTTGATAATGAGAAGAGTATCAAAATGAATGATACTTATGATAGATATTTTTTCACTATAGTGAGTATATATGTCCACCGAACTGAAAAATGATGTCTTATGATTGTTTACTGAATACCTTATTTCAGCTTCTTCTGATACTCATCCGAATTCAGTATCTCCAGCGCCTTTTGTATACTCTCATTGGTGGTATTCATTACCCGGAAATATTCGTTCATATCCCAAAGGTCACGGGCTATCAGTGCTTTAAGCTGTGTTTTGATGAGAGGGAGCGACTTCTGATATTGTTCTTCATTAAATTTCACTCCTTCTTTCTCTCCTATTTCTTTTAAAGTGGCGAGCATATTATCATCAACGACGAACTTCTCATCAAACGATTCGAATTTCTTGTATTTGTTTTTCAACTCTTTCCGGTGCCCTTCGATAAACTGCATGGTGAATTTAATCACAGCTCCTTTAGCCACCAGATTACGGTGATAATCCGTATAAAGAGTAGTATCGATAGGTACGAAATAATCCGGCATGATACCCCCTCCGCCATAAACAGTGCGTCCTAGCTTCTTGGTTTGTACTTTCAGTGAATCCGGGAAGTGAATACTGTCAGCATTCATCAGTTCACCGTGGTTGAAACGTTCTATCAGATCCTTGTTGTAATCGACAGTACTGTCGTACGGTTTCTGGATGGAACGTCCCGATGGAGTATAATAGCGCGCAATAGTCAAACGAATCATGGAACCGTCCGGCAGGTCGATAGGACGTTGCACCAATCCTTTGCCGAAAGAACGGCGTCCTACGATAATTCCTCTATCCCAATCCTGCACTGCACCGCTGACAATTTCGCTGGCGGAAGCCGTATATTCATCTACCAGGATGATAAGGCGTCCATTACGGAAATCTCCGTTTCCTTTGGCGTAGAAATCACTGCGTTTGGCAGTCCGTCCTTCCGTGTAGACAATCAATTCTTTTTGCCCCAGGAATTCGTTGGCAAGGTCGATGGCTGCATTCAGGTAACCTCCTCCGTTTCCTTGCAGGTCGAGAATCAGGTCCTTCATACCTTGTTTCTGAAGGCTTGTCATTGCTTTCTTGAATTCTTCGGCAGTGGTTGCTCCGAAGCGGTTGATGCGGATATAACCTGTTTTAGGCTGAATCATGTAAGAAGCATCGAGGCTAAGGATAGGTATTTTATCTCTTTTCACTGTGAACAATAAAGGATCTTGCACGCCACGACGAACGATAGTCAGGTTGACTTTAGAACCTTTCGGACCACGAAGACGCTTCATAATATCTTCCGTACTCATTTTCACTCCGGCAATGGCGCTGTCATTGACCGCAACAATACGGTCACCGGCAAGGATGCCGACTTTTTCGGAAGGTCCGTTGCTGACGGGTTGCACTACTAACAGGGTATCTTCAATCATCTGAAACTGAACTCCAATACCTTCGAAGTTACCTTGAAGAGGTTCGTTCATTTTCTTCACTTCTTCTGCGTCCGAGTAAGTAGAGTGCGGGTCGAGTTGTGCCAGCATCTTGATGATGGCTTCTTCCACCAACTTGTCTTCATCTACTTTGTCTACATAGAAATGGGAGATTGCGAACTCTGCCATTTGTAGCTTGCGCATGGCTTCAGAACCGAAATTTTGGGCCTGTAAGGCTGATACTGCCCACAGGCAAGCCAAAAGGACGTATATTTTAATCTTATTCATAATCTTACTTTATATTAATAGCCGAGTATTAACAACCGGGTACAGATACGCCTGCATCCTTCTCAACTCTCCATTCTCAACTTTCAACTTATCCTCATTCCTTTGGGAATAAACTGGCTGATATCTTTATTATAAGTCAATAATTCGCGTACAATCGTCGAGCTGACGCAAGTCAGTTCCGGTTCTGTGAAGAGCAGGATGGTTTCAATGCCTGCCAGTTTGCGGTTGATGTCCGCAATCGTTTCTTCATACTCGAAATCTTTCACTGTACGGATACCGCGGACAATAAACCTGGCCCCTACTTCCTGCGCAAAATCAATGGTCAGACAGTCGTAGGACATCACTTTTATACGAGGCTCATCCTTGTAAAGCTCCCGAATCATTTCCTCTCTTTTCTCAATGGGAAAGTATGTATTCTTGTTCTCATTGATACCGATTCCTATCACGATTTCGTCCATAAAGGTGAGTGCACGTTCCACTACCGAATAATGTCCGATGGTGAAGGGGTCAAAAGTACCCGGGAATATTGCTTTTCTCATGATGCCAAATCTTCTTCTATAACCAGATTATCTATAATAAAGTTCTGTCGTTCCATGGTATTTTTACCCATGTAGAATTCAAGTAGTTCTTTCACTGCGTCCGTCTTTCGTAAAGAAACTTGCTCCAGACGCATGTCTTTACCGATGAAATGCTTGAACTCGTCCGGTGAAATCTCTCCTAAACCTTTAAATCGCGTGATCTCCGGATTCGGGCTTAGTTCGTTAATTGCATTGACACGCTCTTCTTCACTATAACAATAGATTGTTTTTTTCTTATTGCGTACACGGAACAAAGGCGTTTGCAGAATATATACGTGGCCTTTTTTTATAAGGTCAGGGAAGAATTGCAGGAAGAAAGTAATTAGCAGCAGGCGGATATGCATACCGTCCACATCGGCATCGGTTGCTACGATGACTTTGTTGTAGCGTAGTCCGTCCAAGCCATCTTCTATATTCAGGGCTGCCTGAAGCAGATTAAATTCTTCGTTCTCGTAGACCACTTTCTTGGTTAACCCGAAAGAATTCAGCGGTTTACCACGTAGACTGAACACTGCTTGCGTGTTCACATCACGGCTTTTGGTGATGGAACCACTTGCAGAGTCCCCCTCGGTGATAAAGATGCAGGAGTCTTCTTCCAGTCCTTTTCCTTTCGGGTCGTTGAGGTGAATACGGCAGTCGCGCAATTTGCGGTTGTGCAGGTTTGCCTTCTTTGCACGTTCACGGGCAAGTTTGGTTACACCTGCAATGGCTTTACGCTCTTTCTCGGATTCTTGGATCTTTTGTTGTATCGCTTCGGCTACATCCGCATTTTTGTGCAAGAAGTTGTCCACTTCCTGTTTGATAAAGTCGCCTACATATTTATTGACTGTCACTCCGCCGGGAACCATATTGGTAGAACCCAGCTTCGTTTTCGTCTGACTCTCAAAGATAGGCTCTTCCACATTGACGGCAATGGCAGCAACCAGTCCGTTACGAATGTCGGTATAGTCCATATTCTTGTTGAAGAACTCCTTGATAGTGCGGGCGATGTGTTCCTTGAAAGCACTCTGATGTGTACCTCCTTGGGTGGTATGCTGACCGTTGACGAAGGAGTAATATTCTTCTCCGTATTGTCCGGTATGCGTGAAGGCGATTTCGATGTCTTCCCCTTTCAGGTGGATGATCGGGTAAAGTCCGGTTGCCGTCATATTGTCGTTCAAAAGGTCTACCAGACCATTACGCGACAGGATACGGTGTCCGTTATAGATAATGGCAAGCCCGGTATTGAGGTACGTGTAATTACGTAGCATTGTCTCAATAAATTCAGGCTTGAAACAGTAATTCAGGAATAATGTATTGTCCGGTTCGAAGAAGATGTAAGTTCCGTTTTCCTCTTCGGTATCTTGCGTATTGTCACTCAGCAGGTTTCCTTTCGAGAAAATAGCGGTACGTACTTTACCGTCACGGTAACTGCGTACCTCAAAACGGGAGCTCAAGGCATTGACGGCTTTCACACCGACACCGTTTAGTCCGACACTTTTCTTAAATGCCTTGCTGTCGTACTTACCACCGGTGTTCAGCATGCTGACGGCTTCGATGAGTTTTCCCTGCGGGATGCCTCGTCCGTAGTCGCGTACGCTGACACGGAGGTTTTCTTCAACGGTAATCTCGATTTTCTTACCGGCTTGCATTTTGAACTCGTCAATACTGTTGTCAATTACTTCTTTCAGGAGGACATAGATTCCGTCTTCGGCATGTGCACCGTCGCCCAGCCTTCCGATATACATACCGGGGCGTGTGCGTACATGTTCCATGTCACTTAGGTGACGGATGTTGTCGTCAGTGTACTCTACTGCATTGTTGTTGTCTACAGGTATCAATTCGTTCTCTTCCATAGCTGTTATAAATGAAGAATGAAGAATAAAGAATGAAGAATTGCCATGCGGCATTAAGTAGTAGCGCAGCCAAATTCTTCATTCTTCATTCTTAATTATTAATTTCTTTAATGAACGCACGGCGGCGCTTATGTTGTTGAGTCTCAAAGTAATCCCATTGTGCCTGAACTTTTCCGTTCAGTTCCAGTTCGGGGTTGCTTTCCGCAAAGATAAAACCTAATTTTTGATAAACTGGAATTAAATCGGAAAATAACAAAGCGTTAACACCTTTGTTTTGATATTCCGGTTTCACTGCAACGAGTAGCAGATCAAGCATTTTGGCACGGCGTTTCATAAATAGTGCCTTTAACAGATAGAACCATCCGAGTGGCAACAGACGCCCGTGTGATTTCTGTAAAGCTTCGGCGAGAGATGGCATGGAGATACCTACACAGACCAGTTCGTCATTGGCATCAGTAATCAGTGTAACCATCCGTAAGTCAAGGATCGGCAGATACATTTTCACGTATTGGTCGATTTGCCGCTGTGTCAACGGAGAATAGCCATAAAGAGGACTGTATGCTTCATTCATCAGCTCGAAAATCTTCTGTCCGTAGTCTTTGGCTATTTTTCTTCCGGAAGTATATTTCTTTATCTTGAGGTTATATTTTCGTTGGATCAGTTCGGAGATACGTTTATGCTTGTCGGGAATGGCATCCGGTATGTAGATTTTGTATTCCACCCAGTCGGCGTCTTTCTCGAAGCCTAACTTTTCCATGTGTACAGGATAGTATGGGTGGTTGTAGATAGTAGCCATGGTACTAAGCTGGTCGAATCCTTCAACTAACATACCTTCCGCATCGAAATCAGTAAATCCGAGAGGACCGGCAATGTGAGTCATGCCTCGTTCTTTTCCCCATTCTTCCACCGTTTTGATGAGTGCGGATGATACTTCGGGATCGTCGATGAAGTCTATCCATCCGAAACGAACGTTTTTACATTCCCACTTCTCGTTCGCCTGATTGTTGATGATTGCAGCTACACGTCCTACTATTTTATCGTCCCGGTATGCGAGGAAATAATCTGCTTCACAGAATTCGAATGCTGCGTTTTTCTTCTTGTTGAAGGTGTTGAGCATGTCGTCATAGAGGTCAGGCACAGAGTAAGGGTTACCCTTGTACATTCTGTAATTGAAACGGATAAATTTCTTAAGTTCTCTCTTTGTGGAGACTTTCTTGATTGTAATAGCCATATCTCGTATTTATGATTTGAGCAGGCAAAGATACGTGATAATCTTTAAATTACAACGTGTGGGGTGGCAAAAACTGTATCTATATAATTTTAGTGCTTATGTACCATTTGAGTTTATGCATTATGATAGTGAAGAGGGAGTTTACTTCGATGAAAAGCAATAAACATTACCCGCAAAACCACAAACAATCATCTTATTCCCGGATACGGCTACGGTTGAAAATATAGGCGCTCCAATGTGTCGTTTATCTTTTATAATTCCTGTAGTTTGGTCGATGGCATATAGATAACCGTCGGAAGCTCCGATGTAGACAATTCCTTGTGATGCAACAGGACTTGTTTCAACTCCGGCTTGCGGAGTGGTGGAATAAGGAGCAGTATATACAAGTGAAGGTGACGTTTCTGCTTTCCATTTATTGAAAAGTGTAGATTTGTCCAATGCGAAAACTCCCCGGTCGGCAGTACCGAAAATGATTTCCTGTTCGGTGATGAGTGGGGTGGATGTAACATCCAGATTGGCTGATAACTCTTTTTGTTGCAATACTTTTCCGGTCTGTGGCTCTATTGTGAAGAAGCTCTTGGAAGAGATAATCCATAATTTCCCGTTTTTATAGACAGGAGAGGCTCCCCGGTTGCCAAGTCCGTTGTCAGATAGTTTCCAGAGTTGCTTTCCTGTGTGGATATCATTGCCGTATAAACCTCCCCATTGGGTTCCGCTGACTAATACATCTCCGGCAATAGTGAGTGTTGTAGTAGAACCTTCCCGCTGTTTCCAGTCCTTGTTAGTCCATATCGTTTGTCCTGTTTTTAGGTTGTAGGCAGATAGTCCGGCGCCGATTCCGGCATAGACCACTCCTTTGTCTACTGTCAAGCCTTCAGTCAGATAGGGATAGCTGTCCAAATTAATAGATTGTTTCCAGAGTAATTTCCCTGATTCACTGTCTAAGGCATAGAGGTTGCAGGAGGCATCTTGAGCTACTACAATTCCATTTTCATAGGCTATTGTGTTCTTAACAGAATTTGCAGTACGGAATTTCCACAACAGTTTGCCTGAATTAAAATTAAATGCGCAGATAAATGTGTTCAGTGATACATTATCGTCGGTGGTAGCGATAAATACTTTCTGTCCGGCGATAATGGGAGAACACATAAAAATGTTACTGCCTGTATTAGCTGTCCATTGTAATTGCAGGGGGAGCTTGATTTGAGAGTTGTTGACTCCGCCGGAGTGTGCTGCGTTTTGAAGTAATGTATTCCAGTCTTCACCTGCAATAGTGGATAATTTGAAGTCCTTTTGGTAGATAAACTGGCTGGTAGCAGTCGCTTTCTTTCCGTTGCTGAAGAATGAAGTCACTGTGAGATTTAGTTTTTTCCCCATTTCATTAGCCGGCATTTGAATGTTTCCACCCCAGTTCCATTCTGTACGGGAGGCTAGATCGCCTTTAGCTATTTCTTGATTATTTTCCGAATCGCTTAGGATATAAGAAACGTGAGACGTTTTGGCCTGCGAATAATATGTATTGACGGAAACAGGAAGCTGATCTTTAGTGATGGTGCAGGCTGCGGCCGTCTGATTATTCATCGGAGAGACTATTGCGATTTGTGGCTCGATGAAAGCATATCGCAGTTGGGTGGTGATATTGTCGTTTGCGTCTACTTTTATTTCTCTAAAAGAAGAAGGGGAATGGTCAATGCCTCCTTTATCCAATGTGCCGGTACAGATTGTATAAATCCCATTTTGGTTGCGGACATAGTTGTAATGCATGTGTCCGTAGATTTGGGCTTTGGTATTGAAAGAACGAAAATCAAGCAGATGATCGTCATCTGCTTTAAAGACGAAAGAGTCATTTGGAGTAAATAAGTCGTGATTGAAAAGGATAAGTGCCTGGTCTTTTTTTATGAGAGCAAGATCGTTTTTTAGCCAGTTGTATACATCTCTTTGGGTATAGTTGGTCGGGTTATCTCCGTGGTCGATTGGAGTGACTACATAATGAACGTTACCTATATCAAATGAATACCATGTCGGACCATAGAGAGATTCGTAAAGCTCTTCGCCATAGTTGCCTTTCACTAAGTCATGATTACCGATACAATAATAAACAGGACAATCCATTGTTTGTGCATTTACCACTTGATTGTGGATGGTGAGTCCCGGTTCGTAGCAGATATCTCCGGTGTGAATGAGGAAGGCAGGCTTCTCATTGTCAATGTATTGCTGGAGATCGGTTACCCAACGCCCCATTCCACCCGTTACTTCGGTGTCGGTGATTTGCACGAAAGAATGTTTTCTGGGTTTTGTCCGCTCGCTTTCGGTTAAGATAAAATCGTAGCTTTTTCTGTTCTCTTTGGTAGAAAGGTAGAATTGTTGTGTTTCAAATCCCGCAGGAGTTGTAATACTTATGAATCTTGTTTTCTCGAATCCGGGCAAAGAGAACCGACCTTTCTTATCTGTTTTTACTACGTTCAATCCATCTGTTACCATAACTCCCGCCAGCGGCTTATCGCCTTTATCAACTATGCCCGATTGATTAGTGTCGACAGAAACTGTTCCCTTAAATTGAGCGCATAGAGGCAGATATAGTAAAAATGATACCAGAATTACAGATAGTCTTTTCATGGTCGGTTCTCAAATTTTAGTGTGTTAAGCTAATTATTCCTTCTCTTGTTTTAGTTGTTTTATTTCTTCGTTGTACCTGATTTCTTCTTTACACAGAGGCTTATACCAAGTCTTTCTTAGTATCAAGGTCGTAACCAGAAGCAATGCGATAGAGCTCCAGAGTCCCAGTTGTTGGCGGACCACAAGATACATTGGGATAATGGTAAGGCTGCATTGCCACACAATACCGATTGCCACGTTGAATGCGTCTCTTTTGAAGTTGCGGTTTGGCTGGATATGAGGGTAACGGGCCAATGCTTTTTCTTCAATCGGCTTCCACCATCCCCATGGGCGTACACGGGTGTAGAAGTTGATGAGCGTCTCTTCGTCTGTTGGAGGTGCGCTATAGGTTCCTGCGATGCATCCTATCAGGGAAACTCCGAACAGTACGGGGAAGAAATAGAGTACCCATGCGTCGGGAACAGTGAACTTCATGACGATGGCTGCTATTACTCCGGCGGTCATTCCCCAGAAATAGCCTTCACCATTGAAGCGCCACCAATGCCATTTCAGTACGTTGGCCGCGATGTATCCTCCGAAGAGTGCTCCTACAATCCATTGGAATATTTCATTGATGTCTTTCAGGAAGAATCCGATGACAGTGCTGATAACTACTACTGCGACAGAAATAATATAGCTACTGCGTATTTGTGTTTTCACACTCGCTTTCGGATTGATATATTTCAGATAAATATCATTCACGATATAAGCCGGTGCGGCATTAACAGTGGACGCAAAAGTCGACATGAAAGCTGCCAGTAGTCCGGCTAGTAGGATTCCGGCTAATCCTGCAGGCACATAACGTGTGATTAGATGGGGGAGGATAGTTTCAAAATCCGTTCGTGTCACTTCCATTTGTGTCAGACCGCCATCTTCTTTAAAGAAGTAGATAGCCAGCAGAGCAAATCCCATAATCATCAGGTAGCGGGGGATTAATAGTACGACTGATACGGAACCGCTCATCATAGCCGCTTCTTTGGGGGATTTGCAAGATAGAATTTTCTGCATATCATAGTTGGGCGCCGGTCCTGCCATACTCATAAATATTCCTTTGAGCAAGGCCATCATGACGAAGATGCTAATCAGGCTATATGGTTCATTCGCCATCCGTTCCGTCAAGAGGCTCATCCGACTGCTCCAGTCGATATCCAGCGTCCATCCGAAGAAAGGAGAGTCCCAGCCGGCCGGAACGAAAGAATGAATCATGTCCGGCGCTACCATTTGCATTCCGATAACAACAATTACGATACCTGCCACTGTCATAATCAGGAACTGCACAACGTCTGTCCATACAATACTCAACATTCCTCCGAGCATTACATAGAAAGTAGCGATTGCGGTAAAGAAAATACCATATACATGAGGAACATATTCTACAGGCACATTGAAAGGAATGAATGGAGATACTACTTCCCAGGGGATGAATATCTCCATAAATTTACCAATACCTATGAATCCATAACTTAAAAAACCGAGTACGCTAAGTAATGCAAAGATGATAACAATCGTATGTGAAAGAGTCGATCCTTTGCCTTTACCGAAACGTGTCTTAATCCATTCCGCTCCGGTAAGTACATTGGAACGACGTAACCACACGGACAGATAAACCATTAGAAAGATTTGGTTGAATACTGGCCACAACCAGGGAATCCAAAGGCTTTTGAATCCGTAGGCAAATGCCCAATATACCATCAGCATCGTTCCTGTGATATCAAACATGCCGGAAGCATTGGAGAGTCCGAGCATATAAAATGGCAATGATTTCCCTCCCAGGAAATAAGAATCCATATTTTGGGCAGCCCGTTTCTTCAGGATAAGTCCGATGACAATCATGGCGATGAGATAGGCACAAATGATGAGAATATCGATTTCGTGTAGTTTCATATCGTTATTTCGATTAGGTTTATTTTATTTGATGCAAAAGTAGGGCGAAAGTAGTAGGGAAACAAATATTATTTTAACTCATTCTGATACTTTTTCCTTAAATCCGCAACAGTTATCATGAAAGCGTCCTTCATGATAACTGTTGCGGATTTAAGGAAAAAGAGAGAAAATTCCTGCAGGAATACTCTCTCTTTACAAGCAGAAGGTCATATAGGCAGGCAGATACACTACTCCTTCCTTTACGTACAGGTTCTTCGGATGAATCACATAGCATTCTCCTATGCGCTGATGAAAACTCTCTTTGAATTTGATGAGTGAACGAATAGTATACTTGTCATTCGATTTTACCTCTATCGGAAAAATCTTATATTTTAGTTTGCTTTGGTTCGACAGGATAAAATCAATTTCCATGTCGTTGCGATGCTTTTCTTCATTGTATCGGGTGTAAAAGTAAAGCTTGTGTCCGGCAGCCACAAGCATCTGTGCGATTACGTTCTCGTAGAACATACCCTCGTTCACCGACAGTTTTCCCAACAGGATTTCCCGGTAAAGTTCTCCGTCAGAGATTTCATTCTCATCGAATGTATGGCTGATAAGTAGTCCGGTATCACCCATATAGCATTTCACATAGGTTCTGTCTTCATTCAGCGAGAGGCCCACATTAGGATCTGAACAATTAAAGCATTCATTGGCAATCATTGAATCAGAGAGCCAAAAGAAAGTATCATGATACTTTGGGAAGCTTGCTCCCTTTTCAATACGATTCATTACTACCCGTCTTTCCGAACGTGAAAGAAAAGCGGGAATTTGGTCAAAGATGCTCAATACGTTCGACCTGTAACCTGACCTTATCTTCATTATGTCATTCCGATACAGTGTCAGTATATCCCTTTTTTCCACATCGGCCATTTCGAAGCTCCGGTTGTTCTCCAAATACGCTGACAGGCTTTTCGGCATACCGCCCACAATCATGTATTGACGGAACAATAACATAGCTTTGGCGTGAAGTCCTTGCTCCAAAGGTTCCTTTTTGTCAAAGCATTGGCGGATATATGTTATCAATGGCTCTTCATTCATTGCCCAAGCAAACTCTTCGAAGTCCATGGGGTACATAAGCTGTGTTCTCTCTTCTGAGGGAATGGTTATATCTTGTACATTTTCTTTTATGGAAATGAGCGAGCCTGTCTCAATATAGTCGAACCGCCCATCCGCAACCAGATACTTTATTGCTTGCCGGGCTTTCGGAAACTGTTGTATCTCATCAAATATGATGATGGATTCCTTTGGGTAAAGTTTTACACCATATTCCGAAGAAAGAATCAGGAAAAAGGTATCGAGATCATTCATATAATTGTTAAAGGCTGAAGTAACCGAGTCACTTACCTTGTTGAAATCCATCAAAAGATAGCTTCGGTATTCATTTTTTGCGAACTCTTCCACAAGAGTGGATTTACCTATTCGCCGGGCGCCTTCTATCAGAAGTGCCTTGGTTCCTGCCGCCTGTTGTTTCCAAGCAAGCAGCTTGTTATACATTTTGCGTTTAAATATCATGTAATTCTCTATTTATCATCTTATTAATACGCAAATTTAATGATATCTTCTGCAATACGCAAATTTAATTTCTTATTTATGCCCTGCAATGCGCACTTTTGATAAGTGCTATTTTACCTGCAATACGCACTTTTGTATCAGCTATTGTCCTGCTTTATAGAAAAGCCCTCCATTGACGTGGAATTGGTCAATGGAGGGCAACTAATACTGCTCAAGTATTGAGCTCACATTACATTAAAAATAAACCTGTTCTGCCATTACATATTTGTTAGCTTCTATGAGCTTGCAAATGTTTTCTACAGAAGCAGCAGAGCGTAAACCGTCTGCCGGGGTGTGAAGACAATAATCTATCAGCCTGTCTACGGTGGAAGTTGCTACGTGCATGCGGGTATCGGAAGATGCGTAATAGATATACACTGTTCCGTCCTCGTCTGCAATCCACCCATTTGAGAAGAGCACATTGGAGACATCTCCAATTCTCTCTTCTCCCATAGGTGCCAATAAGAAACCACCCGGTTCGGCAATGACTTTTGTCGGATCTTCCAAAGATGTCATATACAGATAGAGTACATAACGCAGACCGGCAGCACATGCACGAACTCCATGGGCGAGGTGCAACCATCCTTTGGGGGTTTTGATAGGATGGGGACCTTCGCCATTCTTTACCTCTTTTATTGTATGGTAATGACGGTGGTTTATAATGATTTCTTCTTTCACTTCTGCATGGGTAATGTCATCTATAAGCGCCCAGCCAATACCTCCTCCGTTGCCGGCGTCGATAAAGTTATCCTGTGGACGGGTGTACAGTGCATATTTGCCATTAACAAATTCCGGATGCAATACAACATTGCGTTGCTGACTTTGGGAAATCAGGTTTGGCAGCCGTTCCCAGCTTTTTAGGTCTTTAGTACGCACGATGCCTGCTTTGGCTATGGCGGAAGACAGGTCGCCTGGTGCAGCGTTCGGGTCAAGACTCTCGCTACAGAAGATTCCATAAATCCAGCCATCTTCATGGGTCGTCAGACGTATGTCGTAGACGTTTGTTTCACTTGGGTCTGTGTCCGGCAAATGTATCGGGTACTCCCAAAAACGGAAGTTGTCTATGCCATTCGGACTTTCGGCAATGGCGAAGAATGATTTTCGGTCGTTTCCTTCTACACGTACTATTATTAGATACTTTCCATTCCATTTGATAGCTCCCGAATTCATGGTGGCATTTACTCCGATTCGTTCCATTAGGTATGGATTTGTTTCCGGATTCAAATCATAACGCCATTCCAGAGGAGTATGAGCAGCTGTCAGGATAGGATATTTATAACGCTCGAATATTCCATTTTCGGAAAATATCATCTTATTTTTACGTGAGATAAGTGACTCATGTTCTTTTTTTAGAATATGAAGTCTATTATTGTATCTATTCATATCAATTCAACATATTAAGAGATAAAGATTTGCAGTCCATTTCCCTTGCATCTTCTTGACAAGATAAAAAGAAACTGTTCACAATGCAGATAGACATGAAATGCATGCTGTGTTGTACGAACAGTTTCTTTTTATGTTTTATCATTCTAAAAGTATGGGGGTGCTTTTAAACGGATATGTCAAGTTTATAAATTATTGCTTAGTGATAAAGTAAGAACGAACGGTGTAACCGGGTTCCAAGAAGCTAACCCAATACCAGCCATCTTCTACTTTATCTATTTTACAGTCTTCTATTGAATAGGCAACATTTTTATCTACTGCATTTTTAGCAACTTTATAAAGTACAGCATTGGTCTTTACTCCTTCTTCAAGATTACCGGTAAATTGGACTGCAAATCCGGAAGCATAACTTCCTGTACTCTTTATTGTTAATAGCGAAATATTAAGTTCTTCAGAATAAATAGCTTCACCAACTTTTGCTGTAGAAGGATACTGATAAGCATAAGAACCAGCTATTAAGTAACGATAACTTGGATTTTCCCAATAAGGTTCATCAATAGTCTTGATATGAATGTCAATGGATTGTCCTTCTTTGTCCTTGATGGTGATTGCTTTATTGAAATAGTTTCTTTTCAATCCTTCAATAATAACTTCTGTTCCATTTTCTGCTACCGTACATTTGATATAAGATTCGGAGTATTTTGGGAGACTGCAGGTATAATCACCATTTCCATCCAAAATTTTAATCGTAACGGGTTCGCTTGTTATTAGATAAGTAATATCTTCACTATTATCTACTACCAGCCTCTTTATTACTTTCACAGCAATCTCGGCTGTTTTGTTGTGACTGTCTTTCACGGTTAGTATCGCAGTCCCCGGAACGATAGAAGAAGTGATTTCTATTTTTCCATCTTCACTGATTTTTGCTGTTGCTAC
The DNA here is from genome assembly GCF_001185845.1 of Bacteroides sp. 3_1_13. Lineage (NCBI taxonomy): Bacteria > Pseudomonadati > Bacteroidota > Bacteroidia > Bacteroidales > Bacteroidaceae > Bacteroides > Bacteroides sp. 3_1_13. Next base: position 714,008 of record NZ_KQ236955.1, on the reverse strand, counting down.
TGACTCATTGGAAGATGTTATGCTATATCCTCCATTTCCAGTATATATTTCGAGCGTTTTGTGTTCTTCAAAGAACATAGTCGTGGAACTTGTTTTTACTGCTAGCTCCTGTTCTTGAGCTACCACTACTTTCACATTTGCCGAATTCTTAGTCCAGTCGATAACGGTTAACGTTGCAGTGCCATATTTCAAACCTGTTACAATCACTTCATTGCCCGAAATAACTGCTGTCGCTACTGCAGCATTTGAACTAGACACTTTGTATCCGCTATTGCCCCCAGTAATATTAAAACTCCCTTCGGTTGTCTCATCTAAATTAATTGTCAATGTCTCTGCATCCACAGTCAGACTTGTGTAACTAGGTAAGTCTTCATTACAACCGGAAAATAATCCGATTGCACAAAGTGCGATTCCTGTTAAGTGTATTATATTTCTTTTCATGATATTCTCTAATTTATAATTCGTTATTCAACTTCATGGTTTTTCATTTTACCAGTCACAGTTACAACACTATATTTGGGAACGGTAATAGAACGTAAACCGCTTTGAGACGGATTGATCTTTTTGTGTTTCCACTTCACATATTCACTGGAAGTATATGTTCTCATATTTTGGAATTCCACTCCTTCAATCTCAATCAATGTAGAGAATGATTCTTTTTGAGATAAATTGATTAGTACAATAGTGTAGGTGTCATCTTTCACATAAGCAGAAACCAACAAGTCTTCGGGGAGTTTATCTGTTTCTGAAGAAATAGCTTCTACGTCTACACGTACGGCATTTTGCTCAATAAATTTGCTGAACTGTCCAAAAGTATAGTAGCGTGGAACTCTGTAATAGTATGTACTAGGTAATGCCTCTTCTAATTGAATTAGGTTTTCGCCCGTAGTGCTGCAAGGACGTGCACCTGACCACCATACAAAGGCACTCATATTGGCATTTGCCATATAAGCATGAAAAGTTTTAGCCCATTTCATTGCATCCGGCCATGTCTCTTGGCGACCTTTATCATCACTAAGCTCTGTTTGCCACATGTGGACATTGCGCTTTTCTGCCTCTTCAAAAGGAATGACATTTTCATCTCTTGTAGAATATCCATGACCGGCTACAATGAAATTTGGATCTACCAGTTCCGGATATTTTTTTAAACTATTATTGATAAAATCGACCGCCCATTTCCACTGGGCATTTTCTGCATAAACAAGTTTCATATCACTGTGGCCTCTTTTCTCCATCGCTGGACGAAGTTTTTCGAGGACAAATTTAGCCATTTCTTCTTCAGACCATGCACAGGTTGCCCAACCACCTAAACTAGCAAGTTTGTCCGGTTCATTCCATCCTGATAATGCATATATGTCAATGCCGAATTTTTGTTCATATGCATCGACGAAATCCAATAGATATTGGGCATATTCATCGTAATATTCCGACTTGAGGCTTCCACCATTAAGTTTGTTATTGCTTTTCCATTTGATAGGAGGACACCAAACTGAAAAGAAGAAATTGACATCTTTATATTTTCTACTTATAAGGTCAACTAACCACATTTGGCCAAGTTGACATTGTTCTCCGCACTCTTCACCATTGTAGTTTCGCCAGTAGTTATTAATCATAGAAGGATCATCGGGCTGCAACATAAAATTGCGATCCATCTTGAATTCAATGTCTCCTGTAGTTGGATTACCGTAAGACGGGAATATTTCGCCCCGGAAAATATTTAAATCCAAACCGTTTTCACTAAACAGGTCTTCTATCACTGCGTCACGCTGCATCGTATTCCAAATACGATGTGACCACCCGCAGAAGGCACAGCCGAAGCCATCAATTACTTGATGTTTGTTTTCTTCTCCGATTTTCATTCTTACAACAGCGGTAGTTGTAGGTTCCGGTGCAATCCCGTCATCGTCAAAATTTTCTTCAACTGGTTCCGGGATAAAAACATCACTATGGTCTAAACTTCCATCGTCACATGAATATCCTAAGAATAGGAATAATGCTACAAATAATAATGAGTATATCTTCTTCATATATTCTAAGTATAAATTGGTTGTAAAAATATTATCTCCATAGTTCAGTTTGTACCATGGCATCATTGTTGTTCAACTCTCCAGAAGGAATAGGGTAATATTTATGTTTTTCTTGAAAGTATTCTGCTCCCTGTTTTTCATTTTCAGTGAAAATATTTTTAATCTCTTCAGTGGTATACCAGCGTTTTAGGTCGTCAAAACGATGTCCTTCACCAAAAAACTCGAGCAAGCATTGGTGCTCTATTTCTAACATCAAGTCCGATTGGGCAAATGTCTTATCAGCTAATCCTGCTCTTTTGCGAACGAGCTTCAATGCGGTGTTTGCCCCGTTTACATCGTTTGTTTTGGCACAAGCTTCGGCGTACATTAACAGCACTTCTGAGAATCGCATAGCTCGTAAATTGTTTGCTTTCCCTTCCTTATGACCCATAATATCAGCATCAGAAGCATTTACAAAATATGCAGTGTATTTTTTTAGCAAAAACTTACCGTCACCTTGACTGTAAGATGGAGCACCACCACTCATTTTACCGCTATTGCCATCCCAAAGTTGCTCCATAGAACGGCTTCCTCCATACCATTTCTCGTTCTTCACTACATCTCCCATAGCTTCGGGATTGAAAAATAAGCTTGCATACATGCGTTTGTCATACTTCGTATCCGAACCGGCAGGACGTTCTTCTTGCACAAACTGGCCGACGGCAAAGCTGGAAGGCATCAGCTTAGCCCAACCACCGGCGGCAACCGGACCTACAAATGTTGGAAGTGAGTTACCTAGGTTGATACCGCTTTCGTTACCCCATGTCAATTCACCATCACTACTATATTGCAATTCGAAAACAGATTCCTTATTGTTCTCATTCGCTGTAGTAAAATTCTCGGCAAAGTTTTCAATTAAGTCGTAACGTCCTGGATAATAAGGGGCTTTCGTCAATAGTTCCAGTTGAGCTTTTGCTTCTGGATACTTGTGCTGGTATAAATATACTTTTCCAAGCATAGCGATGGCTGCTCCTTTCTCAATACGTCCTTTCTCGTCACCGGAACGAGTGACGGGAATATTGCTATTTATAGCATTTTTTAAATCATCCTCTGCTTGCTTCCAAATTTGTTCTTCTTTAGCCGCGGGTTTATTGCTTTCGTCTTCGTTAGACGGAATTAAACGTAGAGGAACTTCTTTATAATTATGAACTAATAGGAAATATTGGAATCCTCTTAAAAAGAGTGCCTCTCCTTTAATCATGGATCGGTCTTCCTCACTAATTCCTGCCGCTGGAATTTTATCGATGTTTTTTATTACAAGATTGGCACGTTGGATACCAGCATAAAGCGCTCCATACGGATCATATCCGGTAGTAGTTGAGTTTTGAAATGTTGCGATGGTCCACATAGAAGGTTCTTCATTCAGAACCGTAAAAATATCATCACCACGACTATTTAAATTTAACCATCCGTCAAATGCTCCGTAATAACCGTACATTTGATATTTTATGGGGGAATAAGCAGCGGCAAGACCGCTTTCTGCATCCGCTTTATTTCTCCAGAAGTTTTCTTCCGTGAAATGATTAGGATCTTTCAGATCCAGAAATTTATTTTCGTTGCATGAAGTCAGTGCTCCGGATAAGAGAGTTGCCATGCATATATATGATAACCAATTCTTTTTCATGTTATTAATTCAATTAGTGGATTTTATCATTGTATCATAAACTAACCTGAATACCAAATGAGATAGTACGCGGGAGTGGATAGCGTCCTTGGTCTACTCCTCTTGAGAATACGTTGTAACCCACTCCGATATCTACGCTGCCACTTTCACCGAGGTCAGGGGAATAGCCGGAATATTTACTTAATGTGAACAGGTTTTCCATTGATGTATAGATTCTTACATTTTCCAGTTTTACCTTCTTTAACAGGCTCTTAGGAAGGGAATAACCGATATCTAGTGTTTTCAGTCGGAAGTAAGAACCATCTTCCAGCCATCTGTCGGTAAAGGCTAGGCCATTGTCTATCCCATCTGTTTTAGAGAAACGAGGAATGTCTGTGTTCTGATTGTCCGGTCTCCATGAGTTAGCCAACTTCGTGCTGTAGTTGCCATTGAACTTGCCAGATTCGAGGCAATAACGTTGATAATTATATATTTTGTTACCAGTCATACCATCAAAGAAAAGATTGAAGTCAAATCCTTTCCATTCGCCTCCCATGCGTAGACCGAATGAGAAATCCGGGAACGGATTACCTACATCATGTTGGTCATTTTCATCAATCATACCATCACCATTCCAGTCTTTGTAACGAACGTCTCCCGGTTGTGCACCCGGTTGTATTTGTCTGCCATCCTTATTCTTGTAATTGTCAATTTCTTCTTGAGTGCGGAAAATTCCATCACTTTCAACTAGATAGAAGTAAGACATAGGATGCCCTTTTTCAAATCTGTTGATACCATTTTTGGCAGCGGCGTGAGCGGAATAACCTGAAATACCCATATCGTCGCCTCCAGCCGTAATCTTCGTTACTTTATTTTTCTCTGTAGTGACGTTTGCACCTATATAATAGTTGAAATTATCGCCGATATTGCTGCGCCAGTTTACAGATAGTTCAAATCCTTTATTGCGTACTTGTCCAGCGTTTAGGATAGGAAGTCCGCTGATACCAGCTGAACCTGAAACAGGAACGGGTAGTAATACGTCATTTGTGTTTTTTACATAAGCATCGGCGGTCAATGTCAATTTACCGTTCAGCATGCTTAAATCAAGTCCCACGTTAAAAGTTTCCGTACTTTCCCAAGTCAGGTTGGTAGGTGAGACTGCGGTAACGTTGGGTAACTGACCGAACCATATATTATTTCCTTGAAGGTAATTCATGCCATCGGATACTATGCTAATAGTGGGATAGTAGTTGTCCATTTGCTGATTGCCTAGTTTACCATAGCTGAAACGGAATTTGAATTGGTCAAATATATTTTCCAGCGGTTTGAAGAATTTTTCACGATTGATATTCCACCCGATGGATGCTGAAGGGAAGCTGCCGAATCGATGTCTTTTTTGGAAGCGTGAAGAACCGTCACGACGGATAGACGCTGAAAACAGGTAGCGGTCGTCATAAGTATACATCACACGTCCGAAGAGCGATACGAGAGTTAATTCTTTCAATGAACTAGAGGCTGTCATTGTCTTAACGTTACCTGTCATAGTGTAGATGAACTCTGGAATATCCGTGTTGCTACCGTTCAATCCATAGCTCTTGTCTTTTTGTGCAGAATAACCAACCAATGCAGAAATATTATGCTTACCGAATACCTTGTCATAGTTCAACGTATTCTCCAAAACCCACGATTCGTAATCGGATGATCCCTCATTTAGGTCTGGAGCATCGTTTTTACCAGCAGACCCCAAATCGTAAATGCCTGTATATGTGCGGCTCCTGTTATGATCCTTTCTAAGTCCGAGATTCAACTTATACTTTAAACCTTTAATTATTTCAGCTTGTAAATAAGCGTTGAGGAAAATTTGAGTTTTCTCATTGTTTTTGTTCACCGTTGAGTAATATGCATACGGGTTCGGAAGATTGATATCGGCCGAAGTTCCCCATCCTGTAGAGTTTGTCGGATCAAATACCGGTACGACTGAGGGAAAACGCAAGATTTCTCCCATTGTATCTTGATTGATGTTTCCTTCTCCTTTAGATAAGCGAACAATCAGCGACTCACCGATAACCAACCTATTATCCAGAAAAGAATAGTCACTTTTCAAACGAATATTATAAGATTCGTGGCTAGTGTTACGGAGAATTCCTTCCTTATTTAAATAGCTTGCGGACGCACTATATGAACCTGTCTTGGAACCTCCGCTGATGTTTGCGTTTGCTTTGTATGTCATTGCGGTGCGAAGCATTACCTCTTGCCAATCAGTACCTTCACCTACAAAGGGAACAGCACCGACCTCGTTACCGTAACCATCAGCAGACAGTTTATAATAACGTGCGAAGCGGCTGTATTCTTCACCATTAAATACTTTCAGTTTTTTCGGTGTCTGGCTGAAACCTGTGAAAAAGTTTACCTCAAGCTTTGTAGGCATGTCTTTACGACCGCTTTTAGTAGTTACTAATACAACGCCACCGGCTGCACGAGAACCATAAATAGCGGCGGCAGCCGCATCTTTCAACACTTCAATGGAAGCAATATCTGATGGATCTACCATGCTAAGGTCTCCGAAAGAACCGTCAATGACGTAAAGTGGATCATTGCTAGAGAGAGAACTGATACCACGTACGTTAATGGTCATTCCTTCATTCGGGTCACCGCTAGTACTTGTTACGGATACACCTGCAATTTTACCTTGGAGTGCTGTACCTGCATTTGTGGCAACGGCACCATTCAGTTCTTTTGCGCCTACTGAACTTACAGCTCCGGAAAGGTGACTTTTCTTTGCTGTACCATATCCGATGACAACTACTTGTTCGAGAGCCACATTGTCTTCTTCCATACTGACATTAATCGGAGCGTTAGATGATATTGTATGCTCTATACTTTTCATACCTATTGTAGAGAATACCAGTATATCGCCTTTATTGGCTTTAACGGTATATTTACCGTCCATATTTGTAACTGTACCAGTGTCTTTTCCTTTAACTTTTACTGTGACTCCTGGTAAGGGCTCGTTAGTCGTAGCTTCTGTTACGACTCCTTTAACTTCAATATTCTGGGCTACCAATGGAATACTGGCTAGGCAGAGAAAGAAGAAAAGTAAGAAATGAATTTTTTTACTCATGATTTATTGCATTAGATTTATAAACTCTTAGACATATAATTCGTTTTGTTAATTGTGAGTGGCAATAGGGAATATTTTCCATCAACATTGCTTACACTGGAAGTCTATTTACTGATGTAACTTAATAGATGTGCTACTCCAATAAGATAAAATAATTTGTTTTTCATTGCATATATAATTTTATATTGTTTGAATCTGGGAGCAAAGGTAGGGTGGTTTAGTACGAGGGACAAATATAATTTTATCAAATACTAATACAATATTAACAAAAAGCATAAATATGAGTAAAAAAGACAATATAATTTCTTTAATGTGATACTGAAATACCATTAATTGACGAATTTATTGGTATGAATATTAAAGCCTGATTTATATAATGCCCTCTGGGATATATAAAAATTTCCGGCAGAAGATAAATGAAATAAAGAATGAATGGCTTTGATTTACTATTTGGTTCCATTGGATCTGCGATTTCATCTTCAAAATTGGGTATATAATCATTTGCTGTTTGCAGGCAGCAAATGGTTGTGCCTTTTTCTCGTTTTAATAATTCCGGAATTTGGCTGATACCATAGTTGAAAGTTGCATATCTTTTCTCTATTAATGTGCTATTTTTAAGATTTTGTTGAAAAGTGATTATGCTAAAATTGATGAACTATAGAAGATATTGCATAAATAACTGTATGTATATACGAAAATATAAGCTGATATTGTATAAAGCTATACGGAATATGCATTTTTTCCTGTTTGTAAAGCACTTATTACTTTAAAACCAATGAGGTGTTCCTCGGTGTGCATCGATTTGTTTCTCACCGGAGAAGCTATTGTTTCTCGGTGAGGAAGATGTGAAGGGGCTATTAGGTGCTTGTTTTCCCTCTGGTTTATTATAAATATTGAAAACAAGACAGTGATAGGAATGTGTAATATTTGAATTTATACCTTTTAAATGGTAGATAAAGAAGGAAAAATGTTGCGATTTGATTGGGGAATCATTTAAATAATAATAAAAAAGATTTTTGTACTTGTAAATGCCGGCGCTTTTCTATTCTTTTCAAACGGTGGATGTAATTAATGCCTTTCCAGACTGTTTAGATATTCTTTTTTTAAGAAGAGTCATTTTTTCAGTGAGTAGACTTTTTATATAATGACTATATTTCAGCAATAATCTTTCAGTATATTGAAAGATTATTGCTGAAATATACCTTGAATGAAACCATTCTTTTAATTTTTATAACCTGCGAAAAAATATTTACTACATATCATCCATACTTAAGCAACGACTGTCTATCTCATATTTAGAGAGGATTTTAGTACGGATTGTTTCTACTTTCTCTCTAAATTCTGTTGGCTTAAAGTTTTTGCGTTGTCGTTTCACTTCGGCTACTAATGCATGCTTGTCATCTGCATAAATCCCTACAAAATCAATTTCACAAGGGATCTTTTCCTTTTTTGTCTGCCACCAGGAACCGATATTCCGGAATTCTTTACTTTCAGCCATCTTTTGACGGAAATACATTTCAAGCGTTAACCCTGAATAGGTTGGGTAATCATCTTTTATTATTTTTCCTAACAGTTCAAGGTTTCCTGTTTCAATGAGATCGTTATATTTTGTGAAATAACGAAACCAAAAGCGCAAAAACAAATCAGATATCTCAAAACGGACAGTTTGCGTTCCGTCTTTTGCAAAAATAGGTCGTTTCTTTGTAATCAATTCATAATCCTCTTCCAACCGCTTTAAATGTCCGGTAACCGTTGTTTCCCCGGTCGTGTCGTTGAGTTTTGGAATCGTATTGTCGCCATTCGCTATTGCTGATAAAATAGCAAAGTAATTTCCGTATTTTTTTCCAAACTCTTGAATCAATAGCGTCTTTCCTTCGTTTTGGAACATGGAGTCTGGGAGCATCATAAAATCAATCATTTCATCAACACTCATACAGCCATTATCGATGAAATTCTCTATATATTTGGGAACTCCACCTGTAAACGTGTACAAAGCTAGTAAGTCTTCATTTGTGTAGTTAGGTTTATGATCCGATAATATTTCTTTCAGAATAGTAGTTTCAAACGGTCGTAATTTCATTACGCTATCACAACGTCCGTAAAGGGGCTCTTTATAATCCATGAAAATACGATGCATAAGGGTGTAGACAGAACCACTGGCAATTAAATTCACGTGGGTAGTATCCTTATATCTATCCCAAATGTCTTGCATTTGACTGTATATTGTTTCATTGATGTAAAAGAACTCTTGAAATTCGTCTATAATTAAGTTATAGGACATATTTCGTCCTATACCCATTAGTGTTTCAAAGAGATTTGAAAATGATGAGATATCCGGTGAAATAAAGGTATTAAGCTCTCTGCTCGCAACTTGTGCAAACTGGTTGCAAAGCATTGTTTCATTTCCCCGGCTTACAAAGAGATAGACTGTAGGTGTATTTTCGCAAGACTTTAAAATTAAACTTGTTTTACCGATACGCCTACGACCTGTAAGGACAGTCATTTGAGAATGATTATTAAAAGCTACTTCTCTAGTTTTATTTAATCTCTGCAATTCTTTCTCTCGATTATAAAATTTCATAGCTCTTTCTTTTTAAATTCCACCACGGTAATAATAACGGCCGTTATTTTTGGCTATGTGCAAATATAGGCATTCCGATTTATATTTCATAATGTAATAGCCTAAAAAAGAATTCTAAAATGAAAGTAGCAAATTAACGTGAGTCCGATATAGAAATTGGGTCCATTGAATATTGGATGTTTTATATAATGACTATATTTCAGCAAATAAGATGAGTATGGAGAAAAGAGTGATTATTTGAAAACCATCTTCATCGGTCTGCCTATCCAGACTTGTGGTTGTTCGAGATTGAAAATAGATGCTATGGTAGAAGCTACATCATATTGCATCATGCTTACGTCATCAAAACGAAGTCCTTTTTTAATATTCTTGCCGGAAATGATGAAAGCTGTTTCCATTTCTTGCATTGTCTTGCCGCCGTGTCCTTTGTCAATGCCGCCGTGGTCGGAAGTTAATATAAAAATAGTATCATCAAGGATTCCTGCGTCTTTTACAGCCTGGACAATTTGACCGACATATATATCCAACTCTTTGAGTTTTTCATAATAGGCGGGAGTATCATGTCCTTCAGTATGTCCGGTATGGTCGGGGCCGTCGTAGCAGATGGCAACAAGGGCCGGATGTTTCTCTTTTATATAGGCTGATGCCATATTGCCTAATTCTTTGGGAGTTTTGTTGCAATCGGCAACATGATAATGATAGTTCAGAGAAAGGGTGTCCACTAAATATTTGATACCTTCCCATTCGTAGAGGCAACCGATTTCTGCTTCCGGGCGGGCGTCGCGCAGCAATTGGAATACAGTAGGGAAAATGCCGTGTTGATTTAATACTCGTGAGGGAAGTTCCGGAGTTTTGGATCCCCATTCGGTGTATCCGTGCAGTTCCGGACCCGCTCCCATAAACATGGAGGCCCAGTTGATAGCGCTGGACGAAGGAAGTGCGGAACGTTTCTTTAATGTATAAGCTCCGTTCTCCATTAATTGTTTGACATTAGGCATATCTGCTTTGGGTAGGCTATATGCGCCCCAGCCATCTAAACCAATGAAAACAACGTGTTTGGCCTTGTCTTTTCCTTTGGCATTACAAGAATATGTGAAGCTGAAGAGTAATGCGAATGTAGCGAGTAATGTTAAAAGGTTTTGTCTATTCATGATACTTTTATTTAAATGGTTAATGTTTTATTCGTTGTTTAATAAGACGTCATCATTGATGATAAGCAAAGGTAGGGCTATTGTGAAAAGGAGACAAATATAATATTAGCATATACCAATACTTTTATACAAATTGCTTTTTATTTGTTTTTTCAGTGTGAATGGATAATAGTTTCCTGTACAACTGGAAACTATTATATAATGCTGATTATCAATTATTCCTCATGATAAGAATGATCTCTTGGAAAATCCTCTCCATCCCATGCCTTTTTCGAAGTCCAGGGCTGTGAAGCATCTGTCCAAAAGGGATCGTCGGCAGGAAGACCTAACGGCAGGAAGGCAAGTGACGCCATATATAAGCTGCCGTTATTGGTGTAATAATCGGAGATGCCGGGTTGTGAACCATTGAAGCCTAGTGTTAGAAAACCTTTTTCATTGAAGTTGCGGTCGTTGCCAAACATACGCTCGATAACAGCAGTCATGCCGGCACGTACTTGTCCGTTTGTCAATTCTTCGGGAAGCCATTTGCGCCAGGCGAGTAATGCCAGTGTTTGTAGGGAACCGGTGCGGTAAGTGATGGAACGTCCGACAACAGGCAGTGTGCCTTCCGGAGAAATAAGCCGTTCGAGAATCATGCCGAATCGTTGTGCCCGTGTGATTGCTTTCTGATAATCGCAGCCGGGCATATTCCATATATTTTTGTGTTTGCCGGCTTCGGTGATTATTTCCAGTGATTCTATATACATAGGATGTATCACGAAACTATTGTAATAATCGAATGCGAAGTTGGGGCCGTCCGAATACCAGCCGTCACCTACGTACCATTCTTCTATCTTCCGTAAGGAAGAACTGATACGGTAGGTGTCGCTGGGTGCTCCTGCTTTTCGAAGAAACGATTCGACAGTTGCACTGAACAATAACCAGTTGCTATATGACGGATCAACTCGTCTGAGTTGAGTGAATTCATTGATGTAACGTTGTTTGGTGAGGCTGTCCAATGGCGTCCATAGAGCATCATAGCCTCGTAGAAAACTTTCGGCGATATAGGCTGCGTCTACCAGTGTCTGACCCTCCTGGCGCCATAACAGATAGTCCGGGCTTTTCGGGTCTACGGCATTGACGTAGCTTTTCAGTGCCCATTCGCGGAGCTGTTTACGGTGGGTTCCCTCTGTGGTGTTATCATCCGGCAGTGACAACCAGGGAGCCAGTCCTGCCATCAGTCGTCCGAAACATTCCATATAAGTGACATCTTTGTTGCGGCCGTCCCATGTCGGGCTTAATTCGACAAGCATATTTTGTTTTAGCGCTCCTTCGCTCATATTACTTAATACGGGAGCAGCCATCCGGTACATCACTTCGCACCATATTTCTCTGTCACACTTTTCTGTTTTCTTTTTTGCGGTGGCCTTTTCTGTCGGAATCAACAGAACGGTAACTATTAGTAAGAAGAACCAATTTAATCTATTCATGTATTATTTACTGTTTAAGGATTATTTTAATGGTCAGTTAACTGTTACTGACTGCTGTGACAAAGGTAGGGTTATTCCACTTGCGAGACAAATACAATCTTAGCATTAATCAATACTTTTGCTTTTTTTATCCCAAACTGATACTTTCCTGTGCGAAATGGGTTGTAATCTGTGCCCGTGTTTTGATTTGTTATATATTTGCCTGCAAACAAAATATTACTATGAAGAAGAATTGGATGTATGGCAGTGTGATGGCTGCCTTATTGGCCCTGCTGGTAAGCGGCTGTGGTGATTCTCAACGGACTCTTGAGTTTCGCGGAATTTGTGTGGATGATCTGCATGGTGAAAATGGACTCTATAATCCCGGAAGAGGATTCCGTTTGGAGACGGCGGTAGATGTGTTGCACGAGAAAGATCGTCCGACAACGGAATTGTTGGAACTGTCGGAAAAGTATGTAGCAGACAGTGTGTCGCTCGCTCAAAGCTATTTCTATCTTACCTATTTAATAGGTGAAAAACTATCGGAGGAAAACTTCCAAACTATGCAAACCTATTTTGATGAACTACAGAAGTTGGGTAAGAAGGCGGTGTTGCGTTTTGCTTATGAGCGGGACTTTATGGGGAGAGCCGCCGTCGGTCCTACCGGGGAACAGATTTTGGAACATTTGGACCAGTTGAAACCTTTCCTGGAGAAAAATAAAGACCTGATTTTGGTAGTGCAAGCCGGAATGATCGGTGCATGGGGAGAATGGCATAGTTCTATTCAGGGTTTGGAGAACTCGGAAGAAACAAAAGCAGCCGTGTTGGAAAAATTGCTTTCGGTGGTTCCCGTAGAGAGAAATGTACAAGTGAGATTACCGGAATTTAAGAACCTGTTGAAAGATAAACCGGAACTGTATAAAAGACTCTCGTTCCACGATGACTTTATTGTCATACGGCCTGACAGGTGGGATGCTGATATGCACGAAGGAACTGTCAAATTCGACCAGATTGTAAGAGAGTCTCCTTATTTGGTGGTAGACGGTGAACTTCCCTGGGGATTTTGGAGTGTAGGTGCCGATCCGGACAGCCCTTCGGCAGGATGGATTATCGATGGTATGCAAACGGCGAGACGCCTGTTTCTCCAGCATTATACTTCATTGAGTATTATCCATAATTATAAAGAGCAGCATCCTAATAACAGGTTTGATGAGAACAATCCTCCCGAATACTCCATGATTGTGTGGAAGAAAACAATGATAACGGAAGATTCACTTCGTCAGCATCATATGCCTGTATCCGACAGTTATTTTCAGAAGCAGGACGGAACGAAGGTACAACGTAATATGTTCGATTATATACGCGACCATCTTGGCTATCGGATTGAATTGCAGTCACTTCAACTGCCGGAAAAATTACAGTCTGGTAAGGAAAACCAACTGAAATTAGGCTTGGTAAACAGAGGTTTTGCCACTGTCTTTGGGGAGCATCCTGTCTACTTTGTGTTGATTGACGACAAAGGGAAAGTCTCCGAATTCCTGACGGAAGCCAACCCGTTGGATTGGCAACCGTTCCAACCGGGAGACACGGCATATACGCCATTGGTACATTCTGTAAATCAGTCTCTTCAATTACAAGGCTCAATGCCTGCCGGAGAATACAGACTGGGTCTGTGGATACCCGACGGTTCGGAACGGTTGAAATATAATCCTCGTTACGCCCTTCGCTGTGCGAATGGCAATACCACCTGGTGGGTATCTGAAGACGGGAAATATGGTGTTAACGTATTGACAACTGTTGAGGTGAAATAACGATTAGTTTTAATTTACCAGTATGAATGAAAGGAGAGTTTTGACACAGCCTCTTTATTATTCTCAAGTGTTATAAATCAATATCACCGTGTACGCCACATAACAAAGTATCATAATCCCTCCTTCAATTCTCGTGATAGTTCTTTTGGCAAAGAACAGCCCGAATAACCAGAGCAGAATACCGGAACCTACCAACGTAAACAGGTCGAAGTTGGTAATTCCGCTAAGACGGAGAGGAGTGATGCTGGCGCTACATCCCAGTACAAAGAATATATTGAAGAGGTTACTACCGATCACATTTCCAATGGCAATTTCCGGATTCTTCTTTAATGCGGCAACGATAGACGTAGCCAGTTCAGGAAGGGAAGTACCTCCTGCGACCAGTGTCAGTCCGATAATCGATTCGCTGACACCCAGGTTGCGGGCGATGCCTGTGGCGCCGTCAACAAACAACTGACCTCCAAAAATGAGGGCAGCCAAACCTCCGATGATATAAAGAATGGATTTCCACCAGGGGAGTGATTTGATTTCTGTCTCCTCTTCTATGGTCGGAGCTTCTATCTGTCCCGCCTGTTCTGTTGTGCTCGGCTTGGAGGCGATGGCAAAGGTGTAACCCATGAAGATAACAAAAAAACAAAGCAATAATAAGCCGTCTACTCTGTTCAGGATATTCTCCGGAGCTTTATCCAGGAATACATCATTGGCACAAATCAGCAAGACAATAGAAGAAAGTATGCAGAGTGGTATCTCTTTTCTAAGTGTATTGCGGGTGATGACAATCGGGGCGAATAAGGCCGTGCAGCCCACAATCATCAACGTATTGAAAATGTTACTTCCCACCACGTTGCCTATGGCAATATCCGCGCTGCCTTTGATGGCAGAAGATACACTGACCGTCAGTTCCGGGGCAGAAGTGCCGAATGCAACGATGGTAAGTCCGATCACGATGGGAGGGATATGAAAACGCTTGGCTACCGAGGCGGCACCGTCTGTTAATCCGTTGGCTCCTAGAAGAATGAGGATTAATCCCCCGATAAGTAATAATATATTCATGCTTTTTTCTCTTTTAGTGGCAAAGATAATCAATTTGGAAATGGTAATGTCAAAAACAATCCGTATGTTTGCTCTGTTTTTAATGAAATGTTAGATTAACCTTAATTATAATCAAGGAATATAAGGTATGGAAATAAATAAAATAAAACGGTCGTTACTGGTGTTGTTCTTTTCTTTCCTGGCAATCGGGGCGCAAGCACAGTTGGAACAGGCGGTTAAGAAGATATTTGCCGGAGATACAATAACGGGCGGACATGTTCCTTTGAAACGGGATTCGGACTCTATCCATCTGGTAAATATGCAGAAATCATTGGAAGAAGCCCGGCTCAATGAGGCGAATATGAGGATGGAAATGGAGCAGATGAAACTCCAGATGGCTACCGCCGACTCCGTAAAATATGCACAGCAACGACAGCGTATCGACTCCCTGCGGCAGTTCACAAAAGGAATACCGGTAGTGGCGGACGGTGATACCTTATTTTACCTTTTCACCAAACGGGGTGGATATACTCCCCAGCAACGTGCCCAAATGACCGGTGCGGCAATTGAAGAAATAGGAAGACGCTTCAATCTACAACCCGATTCTGTGGCTATCGACCATTCGGACATAGTTTCCGATTTGATGTACGGCAGCAAAGTATTGCTTTCTCTTACCGATCAGGATGCCTTATGGGAAGGAGTTTCCCGTGATTCGCTAGCTAAGGAAAGACAGCAGAGTGTCATTACCAAACTGCATGAGATGAAAGCCGAGCACGGACTTTGGCGAATGGCAAAGCGTGTGCTCTATTTTGTGTTGGTAATTACAGGACAGTATTTCCTGTTCCGCTTGACCAACTGGTTGTTCCGTAAACTGAAAGCGCGTATCCTGCGCCTGAAAGACACGAAGATAAAACCGGTAGCCATCCAGGGATATGAATTGCTGGATGCGCAGAAACAGGCGAATCTGTTAGTATTCCTGTCCAGTATCGGGCGGTATATACTGATGGGATTGCAGCTACTGTTTACCGTACCGTTGATTTTTATCATCTTCCCGCAGACAGAAGGACTGGCATATCAACTGTTGGGCTATATATGGAATCCGATTCGCGGTATCTTTGTGGGTATTATCGATTATGTGCCCAAACTGTTTACCATCATCGTCATCTGGTATGCCGTGAAGTATTTGGTACGTCTCGTCTTGTATCTGGCACGTGAAGTGGAAGCAGGACGACTCAAAATCAACGGCTTCTATCCGGACTGGGCGATGCCGACTTTCCATATCGCCCGTTTCCTGCTCTATGCATTTATGATTGCGATGATTTATCCTTATCTTCCGGGCTCCGATTCCGGTGTGTTCCAAGGGATTTCGGTATTTGTCGGATTGATCGTTTCGCTCGGATCAAGTACGGTTATCGGTAATATTATTGCCGGACTGGTGATTACTTATATGCGTCCGTTCAAGATGGGCGACCGGATCAAATTGAATGATACCACCGGAGATATCATCGAAAAAACTCCTCTTGTCACCCGCATCCGGACTCCTAAAAATGAGGTTGTGACTGTTCCCAATTCATTTATCATGTCGTCTCATACGGTAAACTATAGTACTTCGGCACGCGAATATGGACTGATTATTCACTCGGAAGTATCTATCGGTTATGATATTCCCTGGCGGCGGGTTAATCAGATACTGATTGACGCTGCGTTGAACACTCCCGGAGTGGTGGATGATCCGCGTCCGTTTGTGTTGGAAACTTCGTTGAGCGACTGGTATCCGGTCTATCAAATTAATGCTTATATCAAACAGGCAGATAAGATGGCACAGATTTATTCGGATTTGCATCAGAACATTCAGGATAAATTTAATGAGGCCGGCATTGAAATTATGTCACCGCACTATATGGCAGTTCGGGATGGGAATGAATCGACAATTCAGAAAGGCGCTGTGAAAAACAGCGGTCCTGCGAAGACAGCGGAGCAGGGTGATGTATCGGAAAAGGCATAGAGTTACGTCCCGATGATGATTGCGCATCCGGAGAACACTAATAAGATGAAGTAAGTAGCTGACTATTGGTTGGCTGCAAACGTATATTATCCCACAAAATAGGTTCAAGGGTAATTATATAAAGAAGCGTCCCTTTCATCGCGAAAGGAACGCCTCGGGTTGTGTGTTTTTTCACTGAGAGTAGAATTTATATCATCAAGAGAATTTATTTCTTTCGGGTCACCGTATAAAGTATATTCCCTTTTTTATCTATCATACGAAGGTTGAGCTCTTTTTTGTCGATAGAGCAGACAGAGAAACCCGGTTCGGGGCTGCAGAACTTTGTACCTTCGATAGGTTCCACTTTGCGTGCCAGTGAGCCGGAGGAGTTAACGACATAATCGATGTCACTTCCCGGAACCCGGATATGCTGGAAGTTATGGATGTGTCCGCAGATGTACATATCTACCTTGTGCTTGCGTAAGATGGTGTCAACCCGTTTCTGCATGTCCAGTCGTTCGCTTTCCTCTTTGGGAGTATAAGCGTAGATGGGATGGTGTCCGGCTACGATAACCCAGTCTTCTTTTGCATTGGCAAGCACAGATTCCAGCCAGGATAGTTGCTTGTTGACATCCTGTTTGCAGGCATCGGGATATTTATCACTTTCCTGGCGGTATTTCTCAATCAGAGGAGTCGTGTCAATCCAGACGATGCGGATGGTGGCACCTTTCTCTTCGAATGTTTGGGTGTAATAACGGGCGGGCATTGTCCAGCGGCGGCTGATATGGGTGTAATCCAATACGGCTTGCGTGTTTCCGCGATATTCATGGTTTCCCAGGATAGGGAACCAGTCGATCATTAGTTCCGGATGGGAGTAGATTAATTCGTAGTTGGTCATCCACAAAGGGTCGTTCACGCTGCGAACTCCTTCGAAGTGATGGACATCTCCGGTGGCCAGAACAAATTCAGGACCGATCTCTTCGCCCATCGTACCCATTAATTCGGCTATTGGCTTTTGGTCGTAATATCCGTTGCGGCCTAAATCATTCGCTACGTAGAAGTTAAACTTCTTGTCAAATATAGAGTAGTCCGTCAACTGTGCCTGAACGAATGTACAGACGGAGACTAATGCGAGAATCAATAAACTCTTAATTTTCATATTCATATTCTGTTGTATATTAGTTGTTTATATATAGATAGTTATTCTGAATCTTTTGGCTTGTTGGTTTAAAAGGAAGAGAACGTTTCTTTTAAACCAATGCTCTGTTCCTTTTAAACCAACGGGGGCTTCCTTTTAAAGGAATGAATATCGTTGTTTGGCTCGCATCAGAAGTTCACTTTTACGCCGGCGTTTATCTTTACACCGTAGTGTTCAGACTGCATGGTACGGTCTTTAGTGCCCTGATAATAACGCAATGGTTGGTTCAATAAGTTGGTAGCATCTGCGTAGAATGTTGTTTTGAACTTCTTGCCGAATGTATAGCTTGCGTTCAGGTCCATATAGTTCACGGCATCATAGTAACGGTCTAGTGCGGCAACTTCTCCCATTTCGTCGATAAAGCTGGATGCAAAGTTGTAGGAGAGACGTACGTTAAAACCTTTCTTTTCGAAGTAGAGTGAGGCGTTTGCCGTATGTTCGGGAGAACCGGGTAAGGAGAGGTCTTTCTCATTTTCGCGCCCTTCGAAATTGAAGTTGTTCACTTTGGTGTGAGTGTAGGTGTATGTACCGTAAAATCCGATGCATTTCAATGCCGGAGCGATGAAGCTGAAATCACGTTGATAAGCCAGTTCCACACCAAGCAAGTCGGCATCACCTGCGTTTTTGGGTTGGGTGAACTTCTTGTATTCATTGTTTTGGTAGGTATAGTCACCAATCACCTGATCGACAATGAAATCGTTGATTTTCTTATAGAAGATACCTGCACTGACCAGACCGACGCTCTTGAAATAGTAATCGGCACTTAAATCGAAGTTGTATGAGAGGGTGGGAGTCAGGTCAGAATTACCCATCACGAGTTCATTGTCGCTGCGGTTGATATTGACACATGGAATTAATGCGGAATATTTGGGGCGGCTCAATGTTTCTGTGAAAGAGGCGCGAACTTTGAAATCATCGGTCACATCGTATTTCAATAATACGCTGGGGAGCCAGTTGACATAGTTGTTTTTATGATCTCCGGTCGGTTCAAGCGTTTCGTTTTCCTCTTCATCCACCATCCAGTTCCAGCCGTCGTATTTGATATGAGTGGCTTCCATGCGGAGACCCAGCATCATTTTTAGTTTCTTTCCCAGGTTTTGGTCGAAGCGGAAAAAAGCGGAAGTCACATTCTCTTTAGCATGATAGTTGCCGGAAGATTCTTCGAGCACCTGTTCACCCTCCATGTTTTTCAGGTCGAGCGAACCCAGATATTCTTTGGATACGAAATCGGTGGCTTTATACTGATTGCCGGGCATGAAGCCGTCGCGAATCTCACTCGTGAGGTTGTCCATATACGCTGTTTTGTATGCATCCTTGTAGGCGTCTGCGTAGTCGTAGACGGTTACATCGCGATTTTTAGTCTTGGATGCATATTTGGCTCCGAATTTCAGGCTGTTTCCATAGATTCCGTTGGCCAGCGGCAGTTCGAAATCTACTTTGAACTTCAGGTCTTTTTCGTAGATTTCCTGGTTGCTTTCGGTTAGTTCTTTCACTTTCCATTTTCCTCTTTCACCGTCCACTTCTCCGTTGTGCAGGTTTACATCGGTTGTCACATACGGAAAACGGCCGCCTGCATCCACGATGTCAAATCCGAGAAAGTCTTGTTTCAGATTGAAGTATCTTTCGTTCGGACGGTCTTCGCTGGCACCTGCGTAAGAAGCTCCCCAGTTCATTGACAGTTTGCCGAACTGATGTTCTCCGCCCAGGCTGAAATCCATTGTCTGTTGCAGTTCCAAGCGGGCGTTTTTGTTGTTGGGAGTACCTCCCTTAGTCTCTATTTGGGCAGATTGCTGCATTTCGCCTTCATCGTCCGGTCCTGTTTTGTCGAGGTCTTTGTAGGTGACGCGATAGCGGTTTTCCCAGTCGTGACGGCGGTTGTAGATGCCTTGCAGTGTCAGTCGGTGATTCGGGTTTATTTCGTAATCGAAAGCCAGTGAGTAGCTTTGGCGTTCACGTGTCACGTAGTACTGGCGTTTTTGTGCTTCTACCATTACTACTTCTCCTTTCTTATTCACATCGTATTCAAATTCTACATCATCCGAACCTACCGGAGCATTTTGATAAGAAACGGCTGCCATCATTCCCAATTTGTCGTTGAAGAAGCGGTCGCCATAAGTGAAACCCAGGTTCAGTTGGGCTTTCTGGCTAATCCAGTTGTATCCGGTTCCTGCTGTGGCACTGATGGTTCGTTTATAAGGAGTACTTTTAGTAATCAGATTGATAGAACCGCCAATGGCATCTCCATCCATATCCGAGGTGACTACCTTGCTTACTTCGATGGTTTGTATCATATCGGCAGGAATAAGGTCGAGCTGCACATTACGTGTGTCGCCTTCGGCAGAAGGGAGACGGTTGCCGTTGATTGTTACAGAACTAAGATCGGCCGAAGTTCCGCGTACTTGTCCGAAGCGGGCTTCTCCCTGATCGTATTGTACGTTAATACCATTGATACGCTTCAGTGCGTCTCCGATATTGGAGTCAGGGAATTTACCCACCTGATCGGCTGAAACGACATTGGTGATCCCTAGTGTGTTCTTCTGCGAGTTGATGGCGCGGCGTTGCCCCTGAAAAGCTCCGCCTACTACTACCTCTTGCAGTTCGAGTCCTTCATTCAGGATTACGTCTTTTTCGAGTGTCTTTCCGGCCGGAATGGTGATTTTCATTTCAACGGGTGAGTAGCCTACGTAGCTTACTTTTACGGTGTATGTGCCCGGAGTAAGATTGGCGAAAGTATAATAACCGTTGACATCACTGGTCACCCCGGTATGTAGCTTTTCGATATAGATGGATGCTCCCGGAAGGGTCTGTTTGGAAGTATCTACGATGCGTCCGCGGATAGTGCCTTGTTTGACTACGTTCACTTTTTCTTCTGCGAAAGTGTTACCGCTTGTGCTCATGACCAAAAGAACAAATGAGACAAATTTCAAAAATCGTTTCATAAATGTTAGCGTGCGTTAATTATTTGCTGCAAAAGTAGAGGGTTGACGTTTCTTACTTTTTACAGTTGGTTGAAGAACGCGTAACAAATATGCTACGTTTGTATTACAGCTTCCGGAACCGGTGATTGACGGGTTTTCTATCCTGGGAAACTATGGATTTTGCGGAAATGCATAGGCTGTATCAGATTATATCAGGATTGGGCTCCGGTATTACTGTTGTGTTCCGTATAATGAATATCAAAACGTCCGTTAGTCAGCCGTTTGCCGTTACCGAATGTGACACTGATAATTTTCATTTCTGTGTCGAAACGGCTTATGAAAGCTGTTCCGTCTTCCAGCTCTTCTCTTCCGAACTCTATATCGGTAATCGTTGATTCTTTGCCTTCTTGGGGCGATAAAATAGTGAAAGATAGATTGATACCGGGCTTTACGGAAACACTAACAGAGAGTTTGTCTTCTTCTGTGTAATAGTGGAATGAATCATACGTCCATACATACGAGTGTCCCCAATTCAGGTATCGCCCTCCCACATAAATCCAGCCGTCCATCAGGCAACCGAATGTGTTGGCTCCTGTAGTGGTGGCAGAAGGCAAAACGGTGATGTCGATCGATTCATCTTCCGTTTCTTTACAGCTCCAGAGGCTGATGATGGAAAAGAGAATGAGTATATATTTCTTCATAGTGCTTTTTTTAGTGGATGTTAGAAATAATAGGATAATCCCGTAGTGATGTTTAGTCGCGTGAGGTTGACATCATCATTTGAATTGAGTTTTACAGTAACCTTTTCTTCGTGATAGTAAGTCCTTATTCTAAGTAGCTCACTATACATATATTGTACTCCTAAACTGACTCCCAGGTTGGAATTCAGCTTATAGGTAAGATTGGCATTGGTGAGGAGACCGATAGTGAAGGCTCTCACTTTTCGTGTGTTGCCGAATACCTCGCTGTTGTTCCGCAGAATGACTCCGCCGGGACCGGTTGTCACCCGGATTTGCCAATGTTTGGTATTGGCATTACACATTCCGATTTGCGTGCCGATGAAATGAACCCATAAATGGTCTTTTCCTTCAGGATGGCTTCCTTTGGAAGAAAATCCGGTGTAGATTCCTCCGAAGATAAAGCGTTTGAGAGGACGGAAATGGTATTGTCCATCCCAGCTTACGCCTTGTGCAAGTGTACGTTGGTAGCTGTGGGTACTTAACGTTAGTGTGGGAGGATTATGAAACATCACACCGTAGCCGGCATGGAACGAGAACTCATGTCGCTCAAAATCTCTCTGTGAGAAAAGTGGAGTGTGACAGGACAGAGTGAATACGATTAATAATAGAATCGCTTTTATGGGTGTTTGATTCATCTGAATTAGTTTAGATTGTGTTTCTTTTCGCAAAAATAGCAAATAGTTCAGACTTTCTCACAGCGGATGATAACTTTTTGTCCATTATTTAATGTGCTGGCAAATAAGTAGGTATCTCCTCCCTCTGTCAGATGGAGCCGTTTGCGAAGTTCGGCTACTGTGGCGGGAAAGTTGCGGACAGTCACATTTGCTTTTTTCAGGTCTGCCAGATTCTCTTTTACTTCTTTTTTATTGAAACTGCACTGGTTGACAATCCGGAAGATTCTTCCGGGGAAGTTTTCAATAAAAGTATCGGAGGTATAAAGATGACTGTTGGGATGCAGTTTCCGGACGGGGTAGGCTGCGGCAATGCTGCGGAAGGCACCGGCTTTCAGAAGAGATGCATTCGGTTCGTAAAGGTAATCGCCTAAAGAATCGGTATAAGTACATTGGCTACGCTGCTCCTGTTCGCGGGTGAATACGAAGTGCTGTTCTTCTTGAGTCCCTTTCGTGAAGAGGTTTACACAATGAATGGTGATTTCCGCCGGTGATGTTTGTCCGAGTAGGATGAGTAGTTCCTTACATTCGTTGTTGACGGATAGGATATGAACTTCCTGTGTATGTTTCAGCTCTTTCAGTGCCAATGAAAGATCGAGCATGGGAGAGAGTTTTATCATTATCCGGCTGGCTTTGCTAAGCAGAAGATCTTCAAGCTCGGCTACGTTCGGTTCGCAGTCGGCGATGGAGACCGTTTTTCCGCCGTGTTCATTGCGGCGGGCAGGGTCGAGGAAGATACAATCTACGGGGGACATTGTTTGCAGATAGGCTACTCCATCCTCATTTCTTACGTTTATATGGTTTAGATGCAGTATGGGGAAGTTGTGTGCCGCTATTTCGCAAAGCTCTTCCTGGCGTTCTACGTAGGTGGCGGACTTGAATCCGGTGGCAAGAAAAGAACAGTCTATGCCGAAGCCTCCGGTGAGGTCGGTCAGTGAATCTCCCTGCGAAAGACGGGCTTTGTAGCGGGCGGTGATTTCAGAAGAGCATTGCTCCAGAGACAGATGTTTCGGATACCATATCTCTTCCATTTCCCGCCATGAGGGAATCTTTTCGGCGGCAACTTGTCTTCCTGCAATTTGGGTGATGGCAGTCGGCATATCTATATCCGGATACTTTTTAGCTTGTAAAGCCAATGCGCGTACATTGTCCGATGAATGTTCGCGGATAAAAAGTTGAGTTTCGGAGGAGATTTGTATCATGGCGTTATGGTGTTATAGGATATTACAATGAATCGTCGGGCACCGGTTATGGTCTTGCCGGGTACCGGTTTAGGGTATTAACTTATACTTCTGTTTGGCTACGTCCCGGCTGCAAAAATTGAAATGCCACCACTCACTGGGTAATGCACGGAATCCGGCTTCTTTCATTACTTTTCGCAGTAATATCCGGTTCTGACGTTCTGTTTCACTCATTTTTCCGTTATGTACCAGTTCGTTTTCATCTGTGATGTGGGCTTCCACACCTAAATGGTCTACTTGGGTTCCCATAGGCAAAGGCTGCCCTAAAGAGTCCTGAATACTGATATCTACTGCCAGCCCGTAGTTGTGTAGTCCGCCTCCACGGTTTGGGTTGGAGACATATTTATATTTGGACGTTCCTTTCACTACGTTCCACATTTTCTTTTGTACCGACATGGGGCGGGCTGCATCGTAAATGATAAGACTATAAGAGGGGTGTAGCTCTTTCAAGGCTTTTTGCGCTTCTATAAGAGCGTATGCCGCATCCGGATGCAGATAGGCTTCCGTTAAGTTGTCGTAAAGCACTTCGCCAGTGAAATTATCAGCCTGCGTATACATTAATTTAACAACGAGGCTGCTATCCAGATCGGTTACGTTGACGAGTCCCAGTGAATCCATGTAGAGAGCCATTGCGCTTCGCTTTGGTGGTGGCGGTGAGACGGTGGAACATTCCTTGCCGGATTGCATATCGTCCGGCGTATGTTCGTATTCCGTCAGGGTGGGACTCTCCTTTTCCTTTTGGCTGGAAAGGAAGGAGCATCCTGTCAGCAGTAAACAGAGGATAGCTAAACTATATTTTAGAATAATCATTCAACCTTTTGTTTTTAGTGTGCCAAAGATACTTCTTTTTGGCTTTAGCTCCAATAAGCTACCTTTTAAATCCTGATTGTTTAAGTAATCAGGTCGTGCCACCGTATTGGCACAGTAATGCCACTATGTTGGCACAACGTAAGAGATTAAGTAGTTCCAGCCGCCTCTCTTAATATTGGATATTAGCCACTGCTTTCTTCAGATTGGCAACTCCTTTCCAAACGTCCAGCAAGTGCAAAACCTGTTCATCTTTGGCTTTGCTGTGGTTGATTGATAACAGTTCCGCATAGATCTCCAACAACTTCTTTAAATCTTTGATTGGCTTTTCCGGAAGTCCGGCCAGCATTGCCACGATTAGTTTCTCCAGCTCCCGGTTGTGTAGGGGGCTGACATTCATCATTTGTTGCTGTATCAGGTCGGTGAGTCTTTTCAGCGGTCCCCAGCCGGTATGTTGATGTGAACCTAAGATTTTACCTATGCGCTTACTGTCTATGCATCCTTTGCCGACACGGTCTATCCAGATTTCGGCGGCATAAGAACGGGAAGTCTTATCTGCTACCAACATACAACTGGCTTCCAATATATAAGACGCCTCATGCCAGGTGTGTCTTAACTGATGAAGTGCTTCGATGGTGGCTTTGGTGATGCCTATTTCCCTAACCTCATTTAGCATCGGATAGTATATCGCGCTGCGGATGCACCATACCAATAATGGTTCCGGCATATTGGGAGTTAACCATGCCAAACGTGGCAAATCGTTCTGTATATCGTCGTAACGTTCTATCAGCGGATACATTTCGACCACTAACGGATGAGGATCGTATGAATGGTAACTGATTCTTTCATTATATTCGTCTTTATTGACGATATGAGAGTTCTTGCTTTCCGGGATATCGAAATTAAGAATTGCGGAGGTCCATTCTACTTTTTTCTTGTTGTAATCGATATATGAGTCAGTGTGCAGGTAAGTTCTCCATGTAAAGTTTCCGGTCAGGAATTCACGTGGACCTTTACTGTAAGAGAAATCTTTGAATTCGGAGTAGATTGTCTCCGGTGACTTGATGAGTCCTGCTGTCATCCACCAGGAAGGATGGGTGAAGGGTGCTTGAGGGAGTGCGTTTTCTGCTCCTAACAAGAAAGAAAGTAAATGTTGGTATTCCCCCTTTAAGTCTTGGAGGAGGATAGGAAGCTCTTGCGATGAATCATCCAGTGCCACTCGCGAGAGTGCCGTTTGCATATCCATATCGTCTGGCTCGGTGTTTGCCTGCTGATATTGTTTTAATCTTTCTATCAGGGTTGCCGGAGCAATAAACATAGGTATATGGGTGGGAGTGGATAGTAGGGGTAAAGGTTTCTCCTTGCTTTCCAAGAGGTCTAGTGTCCGGCATAGGAGTCGTTTGTGAACGGGGAATTTCTCTTTTTTGTTCGTTTTCTGACGGATGGTGAGTTTCTGCAGATTACGATAGGCCCATTCACCTTTCTGCAGTTCATCTTTCTGTACCATTTTCTGATGTAAGTCGCTTAGCTCTTTTGCTTCTTCAGGGAAGCGTTTAACCAGTAGCTTTGCATAATCAAGGAGGAAAGTTGCCATTAGTTGGTCTAATATGCCGTTTCGTGAACTTCCTCCGCTCATCAGTAGTTTGTAAGCGCGTTGAAGAATGGGCGTCCATTGTGAGATTTGTTTCGCTTCCTGTTGACGGTCCCATTGCACTAAGGCACCGAGTAACAGGTCGAAGTGATAGATCTCGTTCCCATCCAGCACTTGGCTGGCAAGAAATATCAGGTCTTCGGTGGAAGCAATTTCCTGTATCCGGTTGTCCTCACGGATAATGGGGAGTATTGGTTCATACACGAAAGAGGCGGAATCGTTGTCGGGCTGTCCGAAGTGGGCGGGAGTCGCCTCATTATGGGCAGAAGTATGGTCAGACTCGTTATTCTCCAAATAAGCCTTCAGCTCTTTTTGGGTGTTTGCCGACATCGTTTCCGTATATACGGAGAGTGCTTCTCTTAATGTGGGAGATTCCGTCTCTCCATACGTCAGGATCAGTTTGACTATCTTGCTTTGAGTGGATTCTTCCCGGCTCATTAATCCTTGTGCGGCAACACAACAGATGGCGTCACGAAATTCTTTTCTTTCTTTTGCCAGCTTGTTAAGTACGGCTAATGTGTTTTGATGGACTGCCTTCACATCTGAAGCGAAAAGAACGGAAGTCTGATTCAGAAACTCTTCGATCCGGAATTGCGGATGATTGCATAAGCCCTTCAGCAGTCCGAGCATGATATTGACAGGGCGGCTGTGAGGGGCGGACAGGACGGCTAATATTTCCGGTTGTAACGCGAGTTGTTCTTCTATGCTGGGAGTAAGTGCGGTAAACATGCCTGCAAACCAGCCGCATAAATTCTTGTTCATATTTCGGTTGACAGCGAGCAGAGATTCCTTTAGCACACGCATACGGTCTAGTTGTCCGTGTTCTACGAAGTATCTGAAAGAAAAATAAGGTTGTCCGCCATTCCGGTTATCCATCCAATTTTGTCCGCAGTCGTATTCAAAGAGATACCAAATATGTTCTTTAAGTGTGATTTCGCGTTTTTGCAGGAAATCAGTATTATTCATATAATTCACTAGATAACCCGCAATGGTTTGTGGAGAAGGTGTCACAGTAAGTATTCCCTGCTCTATCCAATCCATCAGGACTTCGTAATCCATTCCGTAGAAACCGCCGAATTCTTTGCCTTCACCTTCTTTGAAGAAGCTGTCGAGCCAGGAGGGGACGTACCACGGGATCAATTCATTCAGTTGCTCGGTGTTGATTCCCCATTGGTGTTTACGGAATTCTTTCAGCGAATAGATAACGAGAGCGGTAAGATTGATGATACGATGCTGTGCGGAAGTCCCCCGTGTACCGTATGTGTTCTCGTTAAGTTGCACGAATTTACTGTAGTATTCTTCCAGTTTGTTCAGGCGGGGTACCAGGCTCTTTCGTTCTTCCTGTGTGAGTCCTTGCAGAAAGGGGATGATGGCATCCCCCTGTTGCTTTTCTACTATTTCGTTGAGGCGTTCTTCTAGGGTCATAATCATGAATTAATTATAGTTTGTTGAGTGAAGTGGTCACTTTCTTCAAATTGCTGTTCGTTGCCCATTCTTGCAGGCGTTGCAAGAGTTGTTCGTTTGTAACTTTGCTGCGGTTGATGGTCAATAGTTCCAGATAGAGTTCGAGCAGTTGTTTGAGTCCGGTGACGGGTTTGTCGGGCAATCCGCTGATAAATACAGTGAGCAGTTCTTCCAGTTGGCGGTTGTGGAAAGCGCTTCGTTTGTACATGCTTTCGTACACTTGTGTGGTGAAGCGTTTTAACGGAGCAAGTTCCATGTTGATAAGCCGGGCCAGGATTTCTCCTACCCGGTGGTTGTTTATTCTTCCTGTGGAGAGTCCTTCTATCCATAATTCTGCTGCATAGGAACGGACTGTTTTGTCTACAAAAAGTAGCGAGCCGCTTAATAGGAGTAGACTCATTTCTTTGAGCTGGCAATGGAAAGACAACAACATGCGCAAGGCACAGGCAAGGGTACGTTTGCTGTCTTCCTGTGGACTGCCGAAAGCCATGTAATGGGAGATAATCTGGGCTATCAACGGTTCCGGACGGTTAGGGTAACAACACAATAGAGGTTCCATGTAGCGGGAGTCATCCATGTTGTATTTACTGTTAATAATCAGATGTTCCTGCCATAGCTGATGGCTGTTGCGTTCGATATATTTGTGCCATTTGTGAAAATCAAGTTGGAGCAGGCGTCTGTCCGTTTCGTATGAGTTTTCTTTAGGTTTCACTTCTTTCCACTCGTAGTCTCCTGTCAGATGATTGTGTGGCAATGTGTTACAAGAGAAAGACTTGAATGCTTCAAATTCCGTCTCCGGTGCTTTTACCAGTCCGGTGGCTACCCAAGCGGTCGGATGGTTGTAGGGCGGTTCGGGTTGCGTGTTTTCGTCCAATAGGAACAGGCAGAGATGCAGGTACTCATCTTGCAACAGTTGCCGGGCGGTGACGATGGCTTCTTCCTTGTCTTCCAGAGTACAACGGGCAATAGCCAGTTGGAAATCCCACGAACAGGGTTTCTTTCCTGCTTCCTGATATGCAGCAAGCCGGCGTATCAGTTTGGTGGCTTGTAGGTATGCCGGGGTGTGAGTGGGAGTAGAAAGCAGAGGCAATGTATTTCCTCCTTTTATTTGGCGGATCACACCCAGCCATAACTGTTTGATAGGGGTGAAACAGGTTGCGTTGCTGTAACCGGGTTTCCAGTTGGCAAGTCGTTTGAAGGAACGTTCGTCGTAAGCTCCCCTGTTTTTATCTATTCCTTTCAGTTTCTCTTCCAGCCGGGTGAACATGTTTCTCAAAACTCCTGTGTTGGAGTTGTCTGTCTGTGCCCATAAGCGTTGGTATTCCAACAGGAAAGTGGCAAGGAGATCTTCGTATGGTTCCCAACTATTGGCAACAATATTGGCTGCCCGTTGGAAAATAGGTTCCATCCGGTTGAGGTCTTCTTTATCTAGTTGGGGGTGGAAAGCAATGATAGCGGCAATCGTTGTTTCTATCTCCCAGTTCTCCTCCATGTCGAACAAACGACTAAGCTGGAATAGGAAATCTTCTTTGTTGGCAGGGAATGGAATACGGTTGTCTTCCCGGCAAATGCGGATGGCTTCCAGAGGTGGCTCTTCGGAGAGGAGGGGGTTATCGGTACTATTTTCATCTGTACTATTTCTTTCTGTATTCTCTCCTTCTGTATGAAGAATGTCTTTTGTCACACTTGTATCTGTTGCATTTGCTTCTTCTGCAAGGTGTAGTTCTGTAGACTGTGAATCTATAGACTGTGGCTTGAAAGATGCGAGTATCGCTTGCACGCTTTGAAACATCTCCGGTTGATAAGACTGTAGTGTTTCTTGGAGATTGGACGAAGAGGCATCCCCATACTTTGAAATAAAGTTGGCAGCTTTCTTTTGCAGGCTTTCGTCCTTCTTCAAGAATAGTTGGCAGAGAGTGATACAACAAGGCTCTTTCATCTCGGGATGTTGCGCAACGATCTTTTCAAAGATGGAGTAAATGGTTAATAGCGAGTTTTTGGGACTGGAGAAGAAAAGGGTGGTTGCCCGTTCGATGAATTCCTGATAACGGAATCCTTCTTCGTCTGCAATGCTCTTCAACTGTTGCAACATTATATTTACCGGCTTGGTGTAGGAAGAAGTGAATGTTTGCATGATCTCTTCCTGTAAGGATAACGATTCTCCGGTGGTCGGTTGCAGCGTTTCAAAGAATCTGGCAAACCATCCTGCCATGTCTTTTTTGAAGCTCCGGTGAAAAGTGGCGAGGGTGGCTCTTAGTAGCTGTTCTCTATCCAGATGGCCGTCCAGTGAAAAGCGATAGAGGGCCGCGCTGATACTTTCATCCCGTATTGTGATTCCTTTTTTATAAGCATTTTTGGCACAATCATCCTGATAACCGATGATGGATTCGTGTTCGAAAAGCGTCCAGATGTGTTCTTTCAGTGTAATATCTCGCTTGAGTAGTAGTTCACTGTTGAAAGTATCGTCTCCTTTGGGATTCTTATTTCTGATGCGGGTAATCCAGGGGAGTACATGTGCAATGCGGCTTGGAGCGATTTCTTTGAGGTAACCCATATCCATGAGCTGCATCAGTTCTTCGTAATTGAGATCGAAATTGAACCATGTTTTGTCATCGTTGATAAAATCTGTCAGCCAGGCAGGGTTGTAAAGCGGGAGTAGTTTGCAAAGCATATCAAACTTCACATGATATGCCATATCCATCTCCCGTCTGTTGGCACATACAAACTGTACTGCCGATAGAAAATGTGCCCGTGCCGCACTACAGGTTGTCTCACTGCTGAAACCAGCGAACCTGCCTTTTATCCATTGCAATTCCCGGATAAGCGGCAGCAACTTCCGCCTGTCCTTCATTGGCAACTCCAATAATCTCTTGATAAAAGGGATTAATATCTTCTCTTCATTCTCCGGAGTATCCACATAGGCTTTGGATAACTTCTCCAGTTCTTTTTTTAGTTCTTCCATTGCGCTAGTTTCTTTACTGCCAGAATATGTTTGCAAGCTCCCCGTTCTCCCTGATTACTGCTGAACCAAGTGCAAGTGCAACGTTCTTTTTCGTTCTCTCTGTCCAGAATGACGGTATGCCTCACTCCTCCGCTTCCTGCAACACGGGCTTCCGTCCGGTTGCCATCATTCGCAATGATTTCTACTTTGTCTTCTTCCAGCAACTTTTCTGCAGCTATCATTCGCGGGTTGAGGCTCAAAATACGTTCGGTTTTGAAAGGCAGGCGGCGGTAGAAGAAACTGTTTTCATCCAAATCGAATCCCAGCAATCCCATTGCTGCCAATCGTGCCGAGAGAGAATCTACCTTATCCAGGTCAATATGTTCTTCTATGGCAAAAAGCGTAGGGTTGAACTGTTGGTTGGCGTAACTGTATTTATCCATCGCCTCTATCCATCTTTCAGGTACGTCTTCGAGCAAAGATTCCAGTGCGGCACCTTCTCCGGAGAATCCTCTCCAACATTCGCGGGAAAGGGAAAGACTGAAGCGGACCGGACCGAAATAGAGTTGCCAGATAGTAGATTGCATAGTAGGATGTGCAAATACTTTCAGTTCATCGGCAAAGGGAAGCAAAGGTTCAAGCAAGCGCAAACGGTGGAGTCCTCCGATGCAGATGCCATTCATACTTTTCACCGGTGAAAAGGCCGGTTTTTGACCGCGCATCACTAAAAAATAGTCACATTTCACACTACTTTTCGGTAGTGTCTGGAAGAGTTGTAAGGTTTGTATGCGATTGAAGGAATAGACCTTTTCGGCAACGGATTGATAAATCTGTACCGTAGTCAGTCCCTTTATCCATTTTACGGGAAGAGGTACTTTTCGCTCTATCACCTTCTCACCTTTATTATAGAGTCCCACTTCTTTGGGGCCGACCGACATTACTACATTTTCTTGTCTGCCTATTCCTCCTAAAGCGGAAATCATTCCGGGATTAAAATCTACATTCGTTGTCCCGTTTTCCAAGAATTCTCCGTTGTGTCCATCAGGAAGTACATCGACCCTGGCGTATACACCTGCACAATTAGAAAATCCTTCAAAGCGCAGACGGTTATTTCCAGCTGTTACAATCGGATCTTTCAGCATTGTAAGTTGTGCCGGTGTCAGGTTGAAACTGGACTGCACAACATTGGATAACGCAATGAGGCAACGTGCCGTCATATAAGGTTGCGTCAGCTTTCCCCAAAAGAAACAGGGGGCTTCTCTCTTTTCTATTTCGCTATATTTGGCAAGAAACAGTTCGTCCTGATCGGCCGACCGTTGCAATGTGGAAGGAGCTGCATATTGATAAGAAATAGTATCAGTCATAGATAATAAATTGGTATTTGGTTGTACATTGCCCAAATATAGAAATTAATTCTTATGTGAAAAAAGAAGTAGGAGAATTTACATCACTTTGGAATGTGTGATATTATAAAATATCGCCGAAAGACTAATTTATCTCTCTTTTTGTACTGACTATGAGATACAATTCTTTATAGTTGGATACAATTTTTTATACATAAAACAATTATTCTTTATAACTATTCTTAAATTATGCGTTCCTTTTTGCCATAAAGTAATACTTTTGTTCCCATAAATAGAATGTTAAAGCGACAGATTCTAAATTAAGTCTTATGATTTTTTTAATATAAAAAGACAGCTGTTTGTGAAAATCGCTAATATTGTTTGTTTTGTTTGTGTTATCCCATTTTGAGTCAGGTGTGACTTCAAAATGGGATTTTTGCTATCCCGGCAGATTAAAACCACCTGAATACTATCAAAAATGACCTAAATTCTATCAACCGATAGATTTTCCCCTAAACAATGTCTGTTCTTCACCTGCCACATTTGTTGAAAACCCGTAAACTTGCAACATCAAAATTATAACAACGAATACTCACAATTTAAAAATAACGTATATGAAAAGTTTAAGCTTCAGGAAAGATCTGATAGGAGTACAGGATGAATTACTCCGCTTCGCATACAAACTGACAACCGATCGTGAAGAAGCAAACGATTTGTTACAGGAAACCTCATTAAAAGCATTGGATAACGAAGACAAATATACCCCCGACACAAATTTTAAAGGATGGATGTATACTATAATGCGGAACATCTTTATTAATAATTACCGCAAAGTAGTGCGCGATCAGACATTTGTCGATCAGACTGAAAACCTCTATCATCTGAATCTGCCACAAGAGTCAGGTTTTGAAAGTACAGAAAGAGCTTACGATTTAAAGGAAATGCACCGCGTAGTCAATGCTCTGCCTAAAGAATACAGGGTTCCGTTTGCTATGCACGTTTCAGGATTCAAGTACCGTGAGATTGCAGAGAAGTTGAATCTTCCGTTAGGTACTGTAAAAAGCCGCATATTCTTTACCCGTCAGAAATTGCAGGAAGAGTTGAAGGACTTCCGCTAAACGTTAACTATCTTTTTCAGTAGGTATCAATAGGTATAGGGCAAAAGGATCTCGTTTCCTTTTGCCTTTTTTGTTTTATGTATTGGAGGTATACCTGCTATGGGGATTTTTTCAGTAACTTTGTCGCTGGGTAATAGACTGTAAATAAAAAATATAGATGTTATGATAAAAGCAATCATGCTCGATGTAGATGGAACATTGGTGAGTTTTGAAACTCATAAAGTACTACAATCTTCTGTTGAAGCTCTTAAGGAGATTCATGACCGTGGGGTTCGAATAGTCATTGCTACCGGTAGAGCAGCGGGTGACCTTCATGAAATAGCTGCTGTTCCGTATGATGGAATTATTGCATTGAATGGAGCTGACTGTGTCTTACTGGATGGCACTGTGATAAGGAGATACCTTATTCCAAAGGATGATTTTAAGAAAGCCATGGAAATAGCAAAGGCTTTTGATTTCGCAGTTGCTATTGAATTGGATGAAGGCGTGTTTGTCAATCGGCTGACTCCGACTGTCGAACGGATAGCCAAAATCGTGGAACATCCCATCCCTGCCGTTGTAGACATTGAAGAACTGTTTGACAGAAAAGAGTGTTGCCAGCTTTGTTTTTATATCGATGATGAAATGGAACAGCAAGTAATGCCGCTTCTGCCTAACCTTTCCTTATCACGCTGGCATCCCTTATTTGCTGATGTGAACCTTGCAGGAATCAGTAAGGCAACCGGACTTTCAGCTTTTGCCGATTATTATGGGATTGAGATGGCGGAAATAATGGCTTGCGGTGATGGCGGTAATGATATTCCTATGCTGAAAGCTGCCGGAATCGGGGTAGCTATGGGAAATGCATCGGAGACTGTCAAGGCGTCAGCCGATTTTGTTACTGATACCGTTGAGAATGACGGTTTGTGTAAGGCTTTGAAGCACTTTGGAATCATTTAGTATTGATATTCTTATTTCAATATGGAGCACTGTTCCTAATTTGGTAAATCTCATTATTCTGACCATATAAAAGAAAAGCTCCTATAAGTCTTTGACTTACAGGAGCTTTTCGTGGGCCATCTTGGGCTTGAACCAAGGACCTCCAGATTATGAGTCTGTTGCTCTAACCAACTGAGCTAAAAGCCCGATGTATCCATTAACTGGATGCGGTGACAAAAGTAGTATTTTCCGTCGAATTATGCAAATTCTTTCGAGAAAAAACTGTAATCCTTTGCTTCTAGAACTTATATTTGCGCTTCGGATTCTTGGGGAACCATCCTTTTTGTACCCGTTCTTCCTGTTCGAAAACCTCTTTGATCGTCCAGAAGGAAGAAAACGCAAACACGCCTAATAAAGAAGATAAGATCACATTATCGATACTTAAGGAGGCAATCACACCGGCAATGCCGAGTATCAGGAATATCCACCAGCATTTTGTGCCCCAGTAATATTCGGCCTTTACCACGACGGGGTGAAAAAGGCCGATAATCAAAAAGGTACAGATTCCGATGAATAACCCTGCAAGGTGATATTCATTTAGAAACTCCATCACAATTATTTTTCAACGCGGATGGGAATCTCTTTCTTGATACTCTGTTCCAGAGAAATCAGAGTCTCGGTAGCTACTACACCCGGTATTTCTTGCATTTTGTTATTCAGCAAATCCATCAGATGTTCGTTGTCGCATGCATAAAGTTTTGTCAGCATTGTGTACGGGCCTGTAGTGAAATGACATTCCACTATTTCGGGAATCTTTTGTAATTCCGCTACGACAGATTTGTACATGGAGCCTTTTTCCAGCTTGATACCCACGTATGTACAAGTTCTGTAGCCCAATGATTTCGGGTTCACATGGTAACCAGAGCCTACAATGACACCTAGGTCAATCAGTCTTTGCACGCGCTGATGGATAGCTGCGCGTGATACTCCACATTCGGCTGCTACGTCTTTAAAAGGGATGCGGGCATTCTGGGAGATAATCTCTAGGATCTGCCTGTCGAGGTTGTCTATTCTTTCCATAATAATAAATTGTAATTTCCTGTTGTTATCAAATAGTAAGCAAATATAGAGATTTATTTTAATTATTCTTCTTTTCGGAGAAAAAAAATAGGAAAAAGCAAAAAAAAGAGGCACAAACGTTTTGCGCCTCTTTCCTTTTTCTATTTAGAAAAGAACTTTCTTATTTCTTATCTTTTTCGATGCTCAACAGTTCAACTTCGAAAATCAAAGTAGAGAACGGTTTAATTTGGTTGCCAGATTCTCTTGCACCGTAAGCAAGTTCTTGTGGGATATAAAGTTCCCATTTAGAACCTACAGGCATCATAGTCAAAGCTTCTGTCCAACCTTTGATTACCTGGTTAGCACGGAAAGTAGACGGTTCGTTACGTTTGTAAGAGCTGTCGAATTCTGTTCCGTCAATCAAAGTACCTTTGTAGTTCACTTTCACTTTGCAAGTGTCAGCAGGAATTTCACCTTTACCTTCAGTGATTACTTTGTATTGCAGACCGCTTGCAGTTGTTTTTACGCCGTCTTTAGTCTTGTTTTCAGCAAGGAACTTTTCGTTTTCAGCTTTATAGTCAGCATATTTTTCTTCCAAAGCTTTTGCTTTGATAGTTTCCATAGCTGTACGAGTATATTCTTGAGCTGCTTCCATAGTCATTACGCCGCCTTTTTCCAAAGTACCTGCGATGAAACCTGCCATGAAGTTTTCTTTGCTGATAGTTTTAGTAGAGTCTGTACCAAACAATTCTTGGTTGATACCTTTCATCATCTGGTTGCTGATTTGCTGACCGATTTGCAGACCTGCCATGTAAGCGATGTCTTTTTTGCTAGTCTTGTTTGCGCCTTCATTCAAACCTTTGATGAATTCTGCCATATAAGCAGTATCAACATCCAGACGACCTGTCAGATAGCCTTTCAGACCTTGAGTCTGAGCCATACCGATAGAATACGACAGTGAGTCGATGTCTGTTTTCAGATTTGCTTTAGGAGCTTGAGCTGTACAAGAAGCAAGGCTTGCTGCAGCGGCGATTGCCATAAAAATACTAACTTTTTTCATTTTGCTTTGAAATTTTTTATTTATAATACTTCGAGTAATTCTACTTCAAAAATGAGTGTGCTGTGAGGAGGAATCATTTCTCCGGCACCTCTTGCGCCATAAGCGAGTTCTGACGGAATATACAGTTTCCATTTAGAACCTTCCGGCATCAGCTGCAAAGCTTCCACCCATCCCGGGATTACTTGGTTGACGCCGAATACAGCCGGTTCTCCGCGTTGGATAGAGCTGTCGAACAGTGTACCGTCGATCAATGTACCTTCATAGTGGCATCTTACCTGATCGGTAGCTTTCGGCTTTTTACCTGTACCTTCTTTGATGATTTCATATTGTAGTCCGCTGGGAAGGACAACTACGCCCGGTCCTTTTTTGTTTTCTTCGAGGAATGCCTGTCCCTGCTCAATAGCAACGGCACTCATCTTAGATTCCAATTCTTCGAAATATTTGTTCACTATTTCGCGGGCTTCATTGTGGCTGATAGCCGTCTGATTACCTTCTAATACATCTTTGATTGCTTGTGCGAAATCATCTACCGCAAGGTTTTCGATTCCCATGCTTGATAAGTTTTGACCAATTCCGAGGCCAATAGAGTAACTGAATTTATCCATATAATGTTTTTTGTTGGCGATTGAAATGTATCACCTTCATGGTTTTAGCTTTCAATCAATTGCAAATTTATGAAACGCAAAAGTACGTGTTTTATTTGAATGATTTAGCATTTGCTATTTAAAAATTCTTATATCTGTGAAAGTTAATCGCTTTTCTTTAAAGAATTAGTTTTTTGTTCGTAGGATTTAATCGGCTTATTCTGATTATTTAGGTTTGTTTATGCAGATAATTAATCGTCTGACTATAGTTTACTTTTCGTCTAACTATAGTCAGACGAAAGAATAACTATAGTCAGATGTAAATATAACTATAGTCAGACGAATAAATCTTAGTATGTCTGACACTAACTATCTGTATCTTTCATCTTAAAGTTTCGTATATATCAGGTTAGATTAAGCGTAAGAAAGTCTTCTTTTATTCGATGATTCTGATTACATTTGTGTGGCTATTAAAAAAAGAAGGAGGAATAGTAATGAAAAATCTGGTAGTTTTGACGGGTGCCGGTATGAGTGCCGAGAGTGGGATCAGTACATTTCGGGATGCGGGTGGTTTGTGGGATAAATATCCTGTGGAGCAGGTGGCTACTCCTGAAGGTTATCAGCGGGACCCGGCTCTGGTGATTAATTTCTATAATGAACGCCGGAAACAGTTGTTGGAGGTGAAACCGAACCGTGGGCATGAATTGTTGGCGGAACTGGAGAAAAGTTTCCATGTAACGGTAGTGACACAGAATGTTGATAATCTGCATGAACGTGCCGGAAGCAGCCACATTATTCATCTGCATGGCGAACTGACAAAAGTATGTTCTAGTAGAGATCCATATAATCCTCAATTTATAAAAGAGCTGAAACCGGAAGAATATGAAGTGAAGATGGGAGACAAGGCCGGTGATGGCACTCAATTACGACCTTTCATTGTATGGTTTGGAGAAGCTGTGCCGGAAATTGAAACAGCTATCCGCTATGTGGAGAAAGCGGATATTTTCGTCATTATCGGTACATCGCTTAATGTATATCCTGCGGCGGGGCTGCTTCATTATGTACCGAGAGGAGCAGAGGTGTATCTGATTGATCCGAAACCGGTAGATACGCATACTTCCCGTTCGATACATGTAATTCAGAAGGGGGCTTCTGAAGGAATGGGTGAATTGAAACAATTGTTGGGAATTTGAGACTTCTTTCCCTCCGTTTTATTCCAGTTCGCTGACAAAAATATGATTATTCCGGAGTACTTCCGATATTTCGAGTGCAGTGATACCACTGCACTCGATTCTTAATATTTTCTCCCAGTCCTCAAAGTCCACATTCCAT
Source organism: Bacteroides sp. 3_1_13 (assembly GCF_001185845.1). NCBI lineage: Bacteria > Pseudomonadati > Bacteroidota > Bacteroidia > Bacteroidales > Bacteroidaceae > Bacteroides > Bacteroides sp. 3_1_13. Next base: position 676,166 of record NZ_KQ236955.1, on the reverse strand, counting down.
TTGTCTATTTGAGGGAACTCTGCCAAAAGTTTTCCTATGCGTTTGATGTCACATCTTTTGGTGATAGAAGTTCGAAAAATCAGAATCTTATTTTCTTTTTCCATATTCTTTAGCGTTTTATTTTAGTGAGCGGAACTCCCGGATCGTCATACTGAAATGCAGCCTGAAATTGCGACTTAACAGCGAAAGGCTGCTAAAGCCGCAAAGGGCGGCAATTTCGGTGGCGGAAAGTTCCTTGTTTTGTTTTAATAATAGGGCTGCTTTTTCAATCCGGGTGCGTTTGATATAATCCGTAGGCGTTTCGCCGGTCAGGATTGTAAATACGCGGTGGAAGTGGAAAGGAGAAAAGCATGCGATACCCGCCATTTTCTGCAATGATAACGGCTGGTCTATGTTTTGATGGATATAGTCGGTCACTTTGTTGATCCGTAACTGATATTCTTCCTTATTTATATCTTTCGTTTCCATATCTTCTGCAAAATAAAGGATAATAAATGCCGGAGAGTTATCCTATCTTGCTAACTTCTCCGGCAGATAGTCAATTATCTTTTTTGTCCTATATAGAATACATAGCCGTAGTATTCCTTATACTTATTATATAGGCTCTCTTCGTGTCGTTGACCGGCGATGAGGTCTGCGGCAGCTTCATTTCCTGCATATTCCTTCAGAAAGGCTTCCTGAACCGGGAGTTGGGGAGCATAGAAATGCTCGGTCCAGCAATTTTCCGGTAAGATGAAATGGGCTGTCGGGATATATCCGGCTTTCTCCATTTGTGCTATTTTTCTCGGAATCGTATCGATTTCCGGGTAATTAGCCATCCAGAAGTCGTCTATTTCGGAGGGGCGTTCCGGGGTGAACCAGGATGCTTCCGTTACAGCGATGAACCCGTTCTTTTTCAGGAACTTGTTCCATTCATTCATGCCGCGTTCGAATCCTATATTATAGATAGCTCCTTCGGACCAGATCAGATCGAGTTCTTCCTCTTGAAACGGCAAAGCGTCCATAGAACCGACAATGCCTTTTACTCTGTCTTCGCAATGGGCTTCTATTGCATTTCTGTTGAATATTTCGATGAAGTCGGGGAAAAGATCGATGCCTGTAATTTGCCCTTTCGTATAGTTAGCTAATGCCATTGTCTGCCCGCCTGTGCCACAGCCAATATCGGCTATTCTGGCTTCGTCAGACAGTTCGTTGGTGAAACTTAGAGCTTTTTGTGTGACTTCAGGGCTTCCCGGACCTTGACGTTTTAGTCCTTTGAAGTAATTACATATCAGTGTAAAATCGAATTCGTGGATTGTTTTTAATTCGTTACTCATTGTTTTTTAATGTTTTAGCAGTACGGTAAATGAAAGCATGTGACGATGCTTGTGACCATTTGACCATACAAATAGTTTAAAATTTAGATATAGAAAATAACTCTGACAAGAATATGTCAGAAAACATAAGGGATAATCTGTAATGAGAGGAAGGCTTACAGATTATTTACAGAACGGAATCCTTATGGAATGAAAATGAGTTAAACATCCAATTTTTCTTTTAGTTTGTGACAAAGATAGGATTTTAGGTGTAAAACTCAATGATAACTTTGATGAAAAAATACTGTAAACCTGCATTTTAGCAAGAATCGTCAAATAGAGACCCGTTTGTCTGTCCGGTTGTATGGATGAGATTGACTGCCCAAATTGATTGAAACTACCTATTTTTGAATTACATTTGCAGGATATTAGATACAAATCTCTTATTTAATGTATAATACCGATGAAAAGCAAATTATTACTCGCATGTACCATTCTGTTTTTCTGTTCCTCTTTTCTGTGCGGACAGAATCAAACATCTAAAGTTGCAAACTCTGCTGAAACGAATAATGGAGCTGTCCGGCATCCATGGCAAGGAAAAAGAGTGGGGTATTTGGGAGACTCTATTACAGATCCCAACTGCTATGGTGACAAAATAAAGAAATACTGGGATTTCCTGCAGGAATGGCTGGGGATTACTCCTTATGTATATGGTATCAGCGGCAGACAATGGAATGATGTGCCCCGTCAGGCCGAGAAACTAAAGCAGGAACACGGTGGAGAAGTGGATGCTATCTTGATTCTGATGGGTACGAATGATTTTAATGACGGTGTGCCTATCGGAGAGTGGTTTACGGAAACAGAAGAACAGGTGATGGCAGCCCGCGGACAGACCAAAAAGCTGGAAACCCGCAAGAAACGTACGCCTATGATGGATGGAAACACGTATAAAGGACGTATCAACATCGGAATCAACAGGCTGAAACAACTGTTTCCGGATAAGCAGATTGTACTATTAACCCCGTTGCACCGCTCACTGGCGGATTTTGGAGAGAAGAACGTGCAACCGGATGAAAACTATCAGAATAGTTGTGGTGAATATGTGGATGCCTACGTACAGGCTGTCAAAGAAGCCGGCAATGTATGGGGAGTGCCCGTAATTGATTTTAATGCGGTAACCGGACTGAACCCGATGGTGGAAGAACAACTGATTTACTTCTACGATGCAGGATATGACCGTTTACATCCTAGTACAAAGGGGCAGATACGTATGGCACGTACGCTGATGTACCAGTTGCTTGCGCTGCCTGCAACATTTTAAAGAGAACCAGCTTTACCGGTGAATCACCGCACGGATCACAAACCATATATGATGTGCTACGGTGCCAATCAACCCGTAGTGCTTTGCCATGATGCGAAATCTCTCTTTCAGGGAGGCTTTCTGATTGCGGGTAGTCATTCCTTCATCCAGATAATCGATAATCGTCAGATGGGTATTGTGTAAGGTGCGCGCTTTCTTCATAATACGGATGCACCAGTCGAAATCGGCAGAAAAACGATATTTCAAGTTGTAGGGCTCTACCAGCGTATGACGGGGAAAGAATGCCTGATGGCAGACTAACATACCCTGTTTGAAACTTTTCCAGGTAAGCGTTTCGGGAGCGGACAATCTGCGCATCCGCAGGAAATGCCTGTCCTGGTCTACGATAGCGGTTTCTCCGTAAAGCACATCGGGCAGTTCGCTGCCGTTGATGGTATGCACCATTTGTTGTAGTGTGTCGTCCTCGTGAAAACAGTCGCCCGCGTTCAGGAAACAGAGATAATCGCCGCTGGCAAGGGCGATGCCTTTATTCATGGCGTCATACAGCCCTTTGTCCGGTTCGCTGACAACGGTGTGTATGTGCGGGCGGTAGCGGTTGATAATAGAAATGGTTCCATCCTTGGAAGCTCCATCTACGATGATGTATTCTATATGATGATAGGTTTGTGAAATGACACTCTGAATCGTGTCTTCCAATACCTTTTCAGCATTGTACGTCACCGTAATGATAGAGAACTTGGGAGTAGGATGGACACTATGCATATTTCCCCGTTATTTTATTGTAGACATCTGTATATTTCTTTGCGATGATGCTCTCCGAATAATTACCCAAGACCTTGCGGCAGGCTTGTGCGGAGAGTTCATCGTATTCCGGTTCCGTCAATATCCAATGTATGCCGTTGGCAAAATCTTCCGAAGATTTGTATTGTGCCACGTAACCGTTGTGCAGATGGTCGATCATTTCGGGGATACCTCCTACGTTAAAGCCGACACAGGGTACTCCGCAGGCCATTGCTTCCATAATCATGTTGGGAAGATTCTCTTCCAGAGACGGGATGGCGAAGAGGTCTACGGCATTGTAGATATTTACTATCTCATGCTCATTCTTGATGTAAGGGAGCGGGTAGACATGGAAAGGAAGCTGCTCCTGCAATTGCTGTGATTGGTTACCGAATACGACTACCCCCAGTGACTCTTTCCATTCCGGATGCTTTTCTGCCAGCAGTTTGCAGGCTTCAATGAGATAGTCGACTCCTTTTCGTTTGTCGGTGATCTTTAACGAGCCGAACAGAACCAGTTTCTTACCCTCCGGCAACATGAACTTGGCACGTGCTTCTTTTTTGTTCATGGGTTTGAACAGGTTGGTATTAATAGCGTTCGGAATATTGGTGACGCTTTTCCCTTCAAACAATGCGCTGGTCTGTGCTTGTTCCTTCAGCCAGTGACTGCACGTGACGAAATGGATGGGAGCGTAGCTGTATAACTTTTGTTTTTTGCGGAAAGTGCGGTAAGATAAATCTTTCCGGCCACCGCCTTTGTAGATGTAAGGGCAGTCGTGACACTCTTGCTGATAGTTTTTACATTCCCGTGCGTAGTGGCAGATACCGGTACATGGCCACATATCGTGCATGGTCCATACCACAGGTTTGCCGGAAGTAAGTATTCTCCGTATATCTTTCAGCGAGAGCATTCCTTGGTTGACCCAATGTAGATGGATCACGTCGGCTTGGCGGAATTCCGGGAGTGAGGTGATGTCTGTGCCAGTATTGGCAATATCAACGTCGAACAGATGGTATCGGCGGAAACGATTGGCACTCCAGATAACGATCCGTTCCCACATGAATTTCCACACTTGCAACCAGTTACTTTTTAAGCGGACCACACTGATTTGGTCGGTCTGTTTGTCACGCACCAGCATTTTGGCTTTGATACCGTTGTTTTTCAGTGACTCCATCAACCGGCTTGCTGCAATGGCCGCTCCTCCTATTCGTTCAGATGTATTTATTATCAGGACTCTCATGGGCAAAAGTTTATGCAAATGTACGGTTTTTAGAGGAAATGTTTGATATTTCCAACAAGCTTTCTGCTATTTCGCGCGAAAAGATTTCGAGGTTGAAGCGTTCTTCTGCCAGTTTGCGTGCATTTTCTCCCATGCGTCGTGCCTCTTCGGGATGGTCGGCGATGTAGCGGATAGCGTCTATCCAGCCTTGTACATCGTTATATTCTACGGTAATGCCGATTTCTTCCTTGTCGATGTCGATTTCGAAGTTGGGGTTGCGCGAGCAGATGACGGGGATGCCGAGGGCGAATGCTTCCACAAGAGTGGTCAGTCCTACGGTGTAGGGGAAGTCCAGGCAGCAGATGACGATGCAGCTTTTGCGGGCTACCAGTTTTCCCAGTTCATAGGGAATCACTCCGTCGGTATAGTGGATATGGATGGAGTCGGGCACTGAATAGCGGTCGAGTATCTTTTTATAGTTGATGTTGCCGCATGAGACGGCAATGTACAGATCCAATTCCTCGTTGGTTGCGGAGAATGACTGGAGCAGGGTGTCCACGTCCCGGTTCTCTTTGCCGGTGGAGATAAATCCTTCGGGCTTCCGGTCGGGCATTTCTGCCAGCAGATGGTCGTAGAAAGGAAGGTCCGGGCCCCAATGTATCAGTTTCAGTTTGTGGGACGGAGCTTTCCGGGTTTTCTGCGAGTCCTGAATCAGCTTCCGGCTGAACAGGAACATTTGGTCGATGCCTTTGTAGAAAAGGCGGGAGATTTGTTCGCGCCACGGTTTGGGGTTGGTGACGACGGCCGTGTGATGCCAAATGACGATGGGTTTGCGATACAGTCCCAGCGCACGGAGGAAGATGACGGGTTCTATCCCCCGGAAAGAGGTGGCATAGAGCACGTCGTATTTTTCCTTGCAGAAGAGAATCTCTTTGGTGGCGTAAAACATGAGCTTCAGCCGACCGGAGAAGTATTTACATTTGTGCATTACGGAGCGTATTCCGTAATTTTCCAGCAGAGGAAGCCCGTATAAAATATGTCCGGGGAATTTATATTCTTTCCATTCCTCGTAACTTTCCCGTGTGAGACGGGTATGGTAAAAATAAATAGTAAGCAACGTATTTAGTGGTGCTTGTTTCTTTTCAGCCATTTGTTTATTCGGTTTTTGACAGCTTTCGTAATGATAGAAAAATTACCGTATTTCAGGTTGAGGAACAGCTCTTCGAACGAACGCCCTATCTTGATCCATGGATGATCCCAGCCCATGATGCGGTAAACCTTCTCTTTGTAGGCTACGTTTTCAATGACGTAGCGGGGATGCCGCAGCGGAAAGTCCACCTCGTAACGCTTCATGGTGAAGATGCGGCGATAGCCCTTGGGCAGGGTGTGGACCGAGCCGGCAAAATGGGTGGAATCTGCCGTTGCTCCGAGGTTGTTTATCATGTTGCGGGTAGGCACGATGCTTAGTCCGGAGTTGAACAGGATAGAGGCGTGGAAGATGGTTTCATAAAAGGCTTTCTGCTGTTCCCGGTGACGCTGGCACATATAGATAAAGTCGCTCCGGAATTTGCGTTCCTTGATGAGTTGCTCCAGTTGTTGCATATTGAAGGAGTCGTCCAGGAAACTGTAAAACTCGTCCCATTGGTCGATTACCCGTTTCCAGCTCGCCCATCCCCAGATGGAAAAGGTGGTGGTGAAGAAATAGTCGGATGGCATATCCTGGGTGATTTCTTCGGGGTTGAATCCGGCAATCATGCTGATGCGGGTGTCGTGTTCGTATTTATCCAGCATCTCCTTGCAGAATTGGAAAAAGGAAACGGAGGGCACATCGTCGTCTTCCAATACGATGCATTTGTCGACTTTGGAGAAGGCCCATTTCTGCGAAATGTATTCTGAAGGGTCACAGCCGAAATTCTTTTCCTGATAAAGGCGTTCTACTTCACATTCCCAGTCTATCTGTGATACGATTTCACGGCAGGCTTCTATTCCGGGCAAATCGCGCTCGTTTCGTGCTCCGTCCTGATAGAGGAAGAGCCGGGACGGACGTGCTTTCTTCACTTGCTCGAACACTTGCGACAACTGTTGCGGGCGGTTGAAGAACAGGATAAGTACCGGGACGTCTACTAAAGCGGATTTCATATTCATAGTTCTTGTTTTGGGGTTGTACTGAATGACAGGGCGGCAGGATAGTGGTTATTCACTTTTTCCTGTTCTTCCTTGGTAAATCGATGCAAGGTCGGGTAGTTGTATCGCAGGAACCCTTCCAGATCATCGGGAGCGGTCACGGTGAGGGGACCGAATTTCACTGGTTGCAGGTGGCGAATACTCTCTACGGTCACGTGGTCGGCGGTTGCCATGACGTTGTTGTAGTAGCGGGTGTTTCGTGAGTTGAAACAGCTTTGCACGGATACCAGCATCCGGTAAATTGCTTTTTTAGAGAAAAGAGAGTCGACTATTCTGTTCAGGAGACAGGAGAAGGCTCCCCGGTTTGTAGGGTTCTCTATTTCGCACTTGCCGAAGTGTTTCCACATCCATATCTCTTTTCCCATCAGGCAGCATTTGAGGAAGCCGAGTATGCCGGATTGCATTTGCCGCAACAGTTTGTTGTCGGGAATCCTGTCGAACGGGAAGATATCTACAAAGATGCCCGGATGCATCGGGATGTTCTTGAACATTTCTTCTACAAAAAGGGTGTTGTTTTTCTTAACCTTCGCGTAGTAATAGGGGGTGTGAGGGTCTGTCTCTATCCATGAAAGGAAGTAGGAAGGACCCAGTTCTCCGGGTGCTACTTTTAAGAATTTGTTGTAATTCTCCCGCGTCATGCCGATGTCTATATCATCATCCCAGGGGAGAATTCCCTGATCGTAGAGTGCGCCGATGGCTGTGCCGCCTATCACAAAATAGGGAATATCGTGCTTCTGACACACCCGGATGGTTTCTCCCAATATGTCGTAAAGTTCGGCATGTAATAAATCAAGCTCTTCGGCTGTATATTTCTTGTTCATCGGAAATGGTTAATGCACGTTGTCTTGCAAATGTAGTAATTATATTGCTAAGTTACTATAACTTTAAGTTTCCTTGCATAAATTTGGTGGCCACTCGCCCGCGTCCCGAAATGGGGAGGACGGATGCCTGTGGGAAATCCTTGAGCAGACAGTCTGCCGGATGGATCTCCGGATAGAACTTCTTCAACAGGAACAGGCTGGGACCGGTGGTGATACTTCCTATAAAGACGGAAGCATCCATCAATAGCTGTATCGAGCAGAGGAAACGTGCCATTTGTTTCTGTTTCAGCTCTTTGGTGGTCTGTGTGAAGGCGCTGTTGACGTATCCTTGTTCGTTGGGGCTGCAAAGGGTGTACCAGTGTATGTCCGGGGCAAGGGTTTGCACTTGCTCGAAGAGACGGTAGTCGTCGGTCAATACAAAGACGTCGCGGATGGCTGTCTTTTCTTTGATGAGGCGTATGTAGTGTTCCGGTGGCAGCAGGTTAGTTTCGGTTATCTTGTCTCCTCCGCGTATCTGGCATCCGGCGTATTGAGGCGGAAGTTGCAGGATGGCGGCAAATTGGCGACATTCCTGTGCGGTGGTGTCGTTGAGTTTCCAGGTGATTTCCGTCAGCTTTTGGAAGGTGTGGAGGTAGTCACCGTCTATTCCCAGTTCGGGGATATGGAAATGCTGGTTGGGGTTGAACGTCACTTGGAAGTTGAGTCGGATCGGTTTACCATACGTGAAGAAAGCAAGGGCTTTTCCGATGATGTTCTTGCAGGTTACTTTCAGTTTCCATTTCAGTAACTTCGTTTTAGATAGTTTTTTGTCTTGCATCAATGCTTGCCATGAAGGCAGGCGATGGGTGTTGTAGGTGTGGTGAAACGGTTCGTGCACTTGCTCGCAGAAAGGTGCGAAACAGTCTTCCCAGCCCTTTTCCCATCCGAAGTTGGCGTCGTCGGAGTAAAGCTTGAACTGTATTTTGTGTTGCAGGCAATAGAGCATTGCATGGAGCATATAGGTGTATTCGGTAAAGAATCCGGCGTCTATACCTATGTGATAAACCATCGTCTTTTTGAAAGAACGATTCAGAAGGCGGTATTTGGTGGCAAGATCATTGGGGTTCATGTGTCTTCTTTTTGATGAAATACTGGATGCTTTCTTTAAAGGTGACCGAACGGCTGCCCCACATGGCGGTTACGTAGAGTGCTGCTGCGAGCACTATCTTGCTTGCCAGGCGGAGATAAATATTCTCGATGGAACGGGTGGAATAATAGGTGATTACCATTACCGTAGCTGCAATGACAGCGTATGGAAGTATGTCTATCAGTGCATGGCGCAGCTTTAGTCCGATTTCTTGCCATACGAAGTAGTGCCACGTCAGTAGCCACAGTATATTGGTGGATACATAGACGGCGAGCATGGCATAGATCCCGTGTGCGTGGACTAACAGAACGCCTGACAGTAGGATTATGCCGAGCGCTATGGTGTTCCACATATAGATGCGGGATTTTCCTTTGCTGATGATGAGTTGCTGATAGAGTCCTGCAATAGGGATAAAAGCTCCACTAATACAGAGTATTTGCATGATAGATATACTGGAGTGCCATTTGTCGGTGATGGCAATAGTAATTAGTTCTTGCGATATAATGGACAATCCCAACATGGCAGGAAACGAGACAAAGGCGGTGAAACGCAGCATTTTGCGAAATACCCGTTTTTGTCGTTCGAGGTCGTCCGACACTTTGGTGAGTACCGGCTGTGCCACTCCGTTTATCATGCCCGATATGAAAGATTGCCCCATTGTACACCATTTGTTGGCCTGATTGTAATATCCTACTTCCTTTTCGGTGTAGAACTTACCCAGTATCACGGAAAACAGATTGTTGTTGATGTGATTGAAGATATTGGTAATTAAAAGTTTTCCACTGAATCCGAACATCTGTTTTATAGGAGCGAGATTGAATTCGAACGTAGGCCGCCAACTTGAAAAGTACCAGTTGCAAGCTGTATTGACGGCTACGTAAACTATGCCTTGTGTGGCATACCCCCAATATGAGAAGCCTAGATAGGCAAGTGTGACTCCGGCAATGCCGGATATGGTAACTCCGATAACCATGGATAAAGACCGTTGCTTAATCATCAGATTACGCTGCAAATAGGCACTGTGGGATATTCCCAAACTAGCGATGACAAAGCCTGTGAAAGCATATCGGGCTAGCGATTTCAGTTCAGGAGTTTTGTAAAAATCAGCAATGAGTGGTGCGCACAGGAATAATACTAGATACAAGCACAGACTGATTGAAATGTTGAACCAGAATACGGCATTATAATCTTTATGAGTTACTTCTTTTCTAGTGACAAGGGCGGCTGTGAAACCACTTTCTTGTATTGAGCTGGCTATGAGGGAGAAAATGGACAACATTCCTACCATACCATAGTCTGAAGGGGTAAGCAATCGTCCTAAGAAAATTCCGAAAACAAGAGTTAGCAACTGCTGTATGCCGTTGCTGAATCCTCCCCAAAATAGTCCTTTGGCTGTTTTTTCTTTTAGTGACTGATTCTCGCTCATGCTATTATTTTACTTTATCGGATAGTATCTTTGCTTGTTGCTGTTCGGAAAATTCTTTCTTCCATTCTTCTACTTTCTGTTGGATAAGTTGTATGTTAGGTAGGTGTAATCAATAGTGAACGCACTGCGTTCACTATTGGATATGTTTTGTAAAATTGTTGGCGAAAAGCTAATTAGTTATTTCCAATTGCGCCTATACTGTAGGCGCAATTGGAAATCTTTATTTTACTTCGCTGCCCGGCTTCACCTCACGTCCCGGCATAATAACTGCCAGACTGCCGTCGTTGTTTTCGGCACTTAGAATCATGCCTTCGCTGACGATGCCTTTCAGTTTGCGCGGAGCAAGGTTGGCGATGAAGCAAACCTGTTTGCCTACCAGTTCTTCCGGTTGATAATGTTTGGCAATACCCGATACGATGGTACGTGTTTCCAGTCCGTCGTCAATCTTGAATTGCAGCAGTTTATCAGCTTTCGGCACTTTCTGACATTCAAGAATGGTACCTACACGGATATCCAGTTTCGTGAAATCGTCGAATTCGATGTTCGGACGGATTGGATTAGCCTTGTAATTGGCTTCTTCGTTTGCCTTTTTTGTATCGAGCAATTTTTGTACCTGTGCTTCGATAGTAGCGTCTTCAATCTTTTCGAACAATAATTCCGGCTTGTTCAACTGGTGCCCTACAGGGAGAAGGTCGTCACGTCCCAGTTCAGACCATTCGAAAGTATCCATGTTCAGCATTTTGCGGAGTGTCTCCGAGCTGAATGGCAGGAACGGGTCGAAGGCGATGGCAAGGTTGGCAACCAGTTGCAGGGAGATGTTGAGGATGGTACCTACACGCTCCATATCTGTTTTTGCCAGTTTCCACGGTTCAGTGTCGGCCAGGTATTTGTTGCCGATACGTGCCAAGTTCATGGCTTCTTTCTGTGCGTCGCGGAATTTGAATACGTCGAGCAGTTTTTCCACTTCTGCTTTTACGTCTGCAAATTCTTTCAGCGTTTCCTTGTCGTAGTCGGTCAGTTCACCTTGTGCAGGTACGCGCCCGTCGAAGTATTTTTGAGTCAATACCATTGCACGGTTCACGAAGTTACCGTATACGGCTACCAGTTCGTTATTATTGCGTGCCTGGAAGTCTTTCCAGGTGAAGTCGTTGTCTTTCGTTTCCGGTGCGTTGGCGGTCAGTACGTAGCGGAGTACGTCCTGTTTGCCGGGGAAGTCCGCCAGGTATTCGTGCAACCATACAGCCCAGTTGCGGGAAGTGGAGATTTTGTCTCCTTCGAGATTGAGGAATTCGTTGCTCGGCACGTTGTCCGGCAGGATATAGCTGCCTTCTGCTTTCAGCATGGCGGGGAATACGATGCAGTGGAACACGATGTTGTCTTTCCCGATGAAATGGATCAGGCGGGTTTCAGGATCTTTCCACCATGTTTCCCAGCTGTCGGGGAGAAGTTCTTTGGTGTTGGATATGTAGCCGATAGGTGCGTCAAACCATACATAAAGCACTTTTCCTTCTGCTCCTTCTACGGGAACAGGGATACCCCAGTCGAGGTCACGGCTCACGGCACGTGGTTGCAGTCCCATGTCGAGCCAGCTTTTGCATTGGCCGTATACATTGGGACGCCATTCTTTGTGATCTTCCAGAATCCATTTGCGCAGCCATCCTTCGTGCTTGTCGAGAGGAAGATACCAGTGTTTGGTTTCTTTCATTACCGGTTTGCTGCCGCTGATGGCGCTTTTCGGGTTGATAAGATCCGTAGGAGAAAGTGAGGTTCCGCACTTTTCGCATTGGTCGCCGTAAGCGCCTTCTGAATGACAGTGGGGACATTCTCCGGTGATATAACGGTCGGCAAGGAATGTTTTTGCTTCCTCGTCGTAATATTGTTCAGACGTTTTTTCGATGAATTCGCCTTTATCGTACAATGTTTTGAAGAAATCCGAAGCCAATTGGTGATGCGTCGGCGAAGTGGTGCGGCTATACACGTCGAATGAGATACCGAATTCTTCGAATGATTTTTTTATCAGCGAATGATAACGGTCTACTACATCCTGCGGAATAATTCCTTCTTTCTTGGCACGAATCGTGATAGGTACCCCGTGTTCGTCCGAACCTCCGATGAATAATACATCTTCTTTTTTCAGACGCAGATAACGCACATAAATATCTGCCGGTACGTATACACCAGCCAAATGACCGATATGGACAGGACCGTTCGCATACGGCAGTGCCGATGTGACGGTGGTTCTTTTGAATTTCTTTTCCATTATATAGTGTGATTTTTGTTGTTTTCAACTTTGCAATGTGCAAAGATAATGACTTTTCACCACAGATTACACGGATTAACACAGATTATTTCATTGAAAAGTGGTCACAGAATGAAACAGGAACGTTTCGTAATAAAAAAACAGGTAAAAAGAAAGTGTTTTACCCTGATATAAGTTGGCTAGAAAATAGCCAATTTGTATCGGGGTATTTTTATATTTTCTATTATGTTCTATTTTTAAGATTGAAACAGATTAGGAGTATCTAAATTGTATTCTAATAAAAGAAGTGACGTATAAAATATTGTATGAATATGCGGAATAAGTCATCTTTCTTGAATATAAATGAGTGAATATTCATGATTGTTGATAGAATCATGAATTATTGCTTTTAAAGGAAGACTTCGTTCCTTTTAAAGAAACGGTTTATTGGTCAGTGAGAAGTGCTTCCTTGCTTTTAAACGAAAGGACAAAAGGGTATTTAGAATACTTGTTTTGTGCTGGTTGCTGTCGAATAGGTAACATGTGAGTTGTTTCTATTTGAACTTATATTTGCAATAATCTGCTCCTGAAATTAGGAATTTTGCCTTTTTGATGTTGAATCGAATGATTTAAAGTCTGTTTTGTGTGAATATGGATTATGCAACTTGCTTATCCTTCAAGTTTTCCAATATACTCCGGACTCATCTTGTATATTTTTGATTCTGTATGAGTTTTATGTCCATTTTTTCTGCATAAAGTAATATTCTGTTCTAATGATAAGAATTACATGGTAAGATTATAGCTTTGCATTTCAATAAGTCAGTATAATCTATATAATTTCTTGCTCATTTCCTCTTTTATCATCTATTTCCATCTATATTTCTCCCCTTTTTCTTTCTTTTTTCTCGTAAGAAAGAATATATTTGTACCTAAGTTAAACGAAAACCAAAGCATGATATGATAACAACCCAGTTGCTTCGTCCTGAAAGCATTGTCGTAGTAGGGGCATCGAATAATGTGCATAAGCCGGGTGGCGCAATATTAAAGAATTTGATAAACGGAGGTTACCAGGGAGAACTTCGGGCAGTGAATCCGAAGGAAAAGGAAGTGCAGGGAGTTCCCGCCTTTGCGGACGTGAATGATCTGCCGGACACAGATCTGGCGGTGTTGGCTGTGCCTGCCTCGATGTGTCCTGATATGGTGGAAACATTGGCTAGCAAGAAACAAACCAGGGCATTTATCATACTCTCGGCTGGTTTTGGTGAAGAAACCCACGAAGGGGCGCTGTTGGAAGAACGTATTTTGGAAACAGTTAATAAATACGGCGCTTCACTGATTGGTCCTAATTGCATTGGATTGATGAATACATGGCATCATAGTGTATTCAGCCAGCCGATTCCTAACTTAAACCCCAAAGGGGTGGACTTGATTTCCAGCTCCGGTGCTACGGCGGTATTTATTCTCGAAAGTGCCGTAACAAAAGGTTTGCAGTTCAATTCAGTCTGGTCGGTGGGAAACGCCAAGCAGATCGGTGTAGAAGATGTATTGCAATTTATGGATGAGAACTTCGATCCCGAAAAAGATTCTCATCTGAAACTACTCTATATTGAAAGTATTCAGAATCCGGACAGGTTGTTATTCCATGCTTCGTCTTTGATTAGAAAAGGGTGCAAGATTGCGGCAATCAAAGCCGGAAGTTCGGAGAGCGGAAGCCGGGCGGCATCTTCCCATACAGGAGCAATCGCCAGTTCCGATTCGGCAGTAGAGGCTTTGTTCCGTAAAGCAGGCATTGTGCGTTGCTTCTCTCGTGAAGAATTGACTACTGTGGGTTGCGTGTTTACTTTACCCGAATTGAAAGGAAAGAATTTTGCCATTATCACCCATGCCGGAGGGCCGGGAGTGATGCTGACAGATGCGTTGAGTAAAGGCGGACTGAATGTGCCTAAGCTGGAGGGAGAAGTAGCCGAGGAACTAAAAGCCCAACTATTCCCCGGTGCTGCCGTCGGAAATCCTATTGATATTCTGGCTACCGGAACACCGGAACATCTGCGCCTTTGCATTGACTACTGCGAGGAAAAGCTTGACAATATAGACGCCATGATGGCCATCTTCGGAACTCCGGGATTGGTTACTATGTTTGAAATGTATGATGTGCTTCACGAAAAGATGCAGACTTGCAAGAAACCGATTTTTCCCATTCTTCCTTCCATTAATACAGCCGGAGCAGAGGTTTCCGCCTTCCTGGCAAAAGGGCATGTGAATTTTGCAGACGAAGTGACCTTGGGTACTGCCCTTTCACGTATCGTCAATGCTCCTAAACCGGCAGTTCCTGAAATAGAACTGTTCGGAGTGGACGTTCCGAGGATTCGTCGTATTATTGATTCTATTCCGGAGGATGGTTATATCGCTCCCAATTATGTACAGGCATTGTTGCATGCTGCCGGTATTCCGTTGGTAGATGAATTTGTTTCCGATAATAAAGAGGAGATAGTAGCTTTTGCCCGTCGGTGCGGATTTCCGGTGGTTGCCAAAGTGGTTGGTCCTGTGCACAAATCAGATGTCGGCGGTGTTGTTCTGAACATTAAAAGTGAGCAACATCTGGCACTGGAATTTGATCGCATGATGCAGATACCTGATGCAAGAGCAATTATGGTACAGCCGATGCTGAAAGGTACGGAACTGTTTGTTGGCGCAAAATATGAAGAGAAGTTCGGTCACGTGGTACTTTGTGGTTTGGGAGGTATTTTTGTGGAGGTGCTGAAAGATGTATCTTCCGGTTTGGCTCCGCTTTCTTACGAAGAAGCTTATTCAATGATTCATTCTTTGCGTGCTTATAAAATCATTCAGGGAACACGTGGGCAAAAGGGAGTCAACGAAGATAAATTTGCTGAGATTATTGTCCGTTTATCCACTTTGCTACGTTTCGCTACAGAGATCAAAGAAATGGATATAAATCCGCTCTTAGCAACACAAAAGGCCGTTGTAGCAGTTGACGCGCGTATCAGAATAGAAAAATAGGACTATTCTTTCATTCATTGAGACATATTTCGTTTTTATATATATTTCGAGAAATATTATTCCAAGATCCAAACTTTCTCCATCTTATTTTGCCAAGTGTTTCCAAAACAATTTGGAGTATTGCCAATGGATTTTGTAAGTTAATATTGATTTAGAAGTATAAAGATTAGGTAAAAAGAATCTCTTAAAAGAATGATTTGATGAAAAAGTATGTAAATTTGTTCGTCTTCGTATTCATGATAGATGCCTGTTTTTCACGGAGGGGAAAGTACAGATAAAGTCTGCAGTGAGTTATAAGAATCTGATTGTAGATATTGCTAGGCCCGACTCTACGGTGAGTAAGGCTGCGGATGGGTGTTTTTATGTGTATGTTACCGAATTTACCAGAAATGTTCCGATAATGAAGTCGAAAGATTTGGTAGAATGGATGTATTGCAACACGGCATTCCCGATAAGACTCGTCCTTGGTTTGAGCCTAAAGATGGAATTTGGGCACCCGACATTAAAATTATATGGACGGTAAATATGTGTTGTATTATGTAATGTCGGTGTGAGGAGGATCTCCTTCTTATGAAACACAAAAAGCACCTGTATTTAATAACTGATTTTTAAATAAACCAATTATAATCTTAAATACCACAAGCATGAAACATACCCCTATTAGCAGGCGGGATTTTCTAAAGAATTTAGGCATAGCCGGGGCTGGCACTCTTCTTGCAGCAAGCCCTTGGCTTTCTGCTTTTTCGGAGGTGATGAACACCTCAAACGAGAAGTGTCGTCTGGCAATTATCGGGCCTGGTTCCCGGGGACGGTTTTTAATGGGATTTTTGGCTAAGAACCCCAAAGTCGATATTGTAGCATTGTGCGACATTTATAAACCGTCTATTGAGAACGCATTGAAACTTGCACCTAATGCCAAAGTGTATGGTGACTACCGGGAAGTGTTGGAAGATAAGTCGATAGATGCTATACTCGTAGCTACCCCTCTTAGCTCGCATTGTAAGATCGTATTGGATGCTTTCGACGCAGGAAAGCATGTGTTCTGTGAAAAGTCAATAGGTTTCACGATGGAAGAGTGTTACCGTATGTATCAGAAGCATCGTAGCACGGGAAAAATTTTCTTCACAGGACAACAGCGTCTGTTCGATCCTCGTTACATTAAAGCAATGGAGATGATTCATGCAGGTACCTTTGGTGAAATAAATGCCATCCGTACTTTCTGGAATCGGAATGGGGATTGGAGACGTTCGGTACCTTCACCCAATTTGGAACGCCTGATAAATTGGCGTCTTTACAAAGAGTTCTCAAAAGGACTGATGACGGAACTCGCTTGCCATCAACTTCAGATCGGAAGCTGGGCTTTGTGTAAGATACCCGAAAAGGTGATGGGACACGGTGCCATCACTTATTGGAAAGACGGCAGAGATGTGTATGACAATGTGAGCTGTGTATATGTGTTTGATGATGGGGTAAAGATGACATTTGACTCTGTTATTTCCAATAAATTCTATGGACTGGAAGAACAGATCATGGGTAATCTCGGAACGGTAGAACCGGAAAAGGGAAAATATTACTTTGAAAGTGTAGCTCCTGCACCGGCCTTCCTGCAAATGGTGAATGACTGGGAAAACAAAGTGTTTGACTCTCTGCCTTTTGCCGGAACAAGCTGGGCGCCGGAAACAGCAAACGAAAACAAAGGAGAATTCATTATCGGAGGACGTCCCAAGAGCGATGGTACATCATTGTTGTTGGAAGCTTTTGTTGAGGCCGTCATAACACAAAAACAACCTAAAAACATCGCAGAAGAAGGGTATTATGCAAGTATGCTCTGTTTGTTGGGACATCAGGCATTGGAAGAAGAACGGACACTCTATTTCCCTGATGAGTATAAAATAGACTATCTGAACCATCAATCTGTAAAAACACCCGAAGCAATATGAAAGACACGATTGTAACCGCACGACGTAAGAAAATAGAGTTAATCACTTTACTCGTTTGTTTCGTAGTATCTAATTTGCTACATCTTTATGCAATTATTGCTTATCATGCACCATTTACGGAGATGATAACGTCTATTTTTTATATAATTATATTTACTTTTGTGCTTTATGCTTTCTGGGGGATTTTGCGTCTCTTGTTTTATGGAATGCAAGCACTATTTAAAAAGAAGAACAGGAGTTGATAGTTATTCTGCATATTTAAAAATAAAGAACTTAATCAATATCAATGAAAATAAATAATTTATGGTAACACGAAGGGATTTTTTGAAAACGATGTCGATGGCTTCAGCCGGATTGGCATTGGGAACCGGTGATTTATTACATGCGCAAACTGCTTCACCTAAAAAAGGAAGAGGTGACAAAGTGAAGATTGCTTATATCGGCATTGGTAACCGTGGAGAGCAGATTATTGAAGACTTTGCACGGACAGGTATGGTGGAAGTGGTGGCTTTATGTGATGTAGATATGGGTGCCAAACATACACAAAAGATAATGGCTAAATATCCGAAAGCAAAGCAGTTTAGGGATTTTCGCCAAATGTTTGATAAGGCCGGTAACGAATTTGATGCTGTAGCAATTGCTACTCCCGACCATTCGCATTTCCCGATCAGTATGCTGGCTTTGGCATCCGGAAAGCACGTATATGTAGAGAAACCGCTGGCACGTACCTTCTATGAAGCGGAACTGTTGATGCAAGCTGCGCTTAAACGTCCGAACTTGGTTACTCAAGTAGGAAATCAGGGACATTCTGAAGCAAACTATTTCCAGTTTAAAGCCTGGATGGATGCGGGAATTATCAAAGACGTTACTGCTATCACTGCCCACATGAATAACCCACGTCGTTGGCATAAATGGGACACTAATATTTATAAACTTCCTTCCGGTCAGCAACTGCCGAAAGATCTGGATTGGGACACTTGGCTCGGAGTTACTCCTTATCACGAGTATAATAAAGATTATCATTTGGGACAATGGCGTTGTTGGTATGATTTTGGTATGGGAGCATTGGGCGACTGGGGAGCACATATCCTCGACACGGCTCACGAATTCCTGGAACTGGGATTGCCATACGAAGTCACTATGCAATATGCAAAAGGGCATAATGATTACTTCTTCCCGTATTCTTCCACGATTCTCTTCCGTTTCCCGCAACGTAAAGGAATGCCACCGGTAGATATTACCTGGTATGATGGTTTGGATAATCTTCCTCCTATTCCTGCCGGTTATGGAGTTTCGGGACTAGATCCGAACATCCCGGTAACTAATCAGGGAGATACTCCGAAGTCTAAGTTGAATCCAGGAAAGATCATTTATACTAAGGATTTGATCTTCAAGGGTGGTAGTCATGGAAGCACTTTGTCTATAATTCCGGAGGAGAAAGCAAAAGAGATGGCAGACAAGTTGCCGAAGGTTCCTAAAAGTCCTTCCAATCACTTCGAGAACTTCTTGTTGGCATGTAACGGTATTGAAAAGACACGCTCACCGTTCGAAATCAATGGAGTGTTGAGTCAGGTATTCTCACTGGGTGTGATGGCTCAACGACTTAATACACAGTTGTTCTTTGATCCTCGTACGAAGCAGATTACAAATAATGAATTTGCTAATGCAATGCTGGCGGGACTTCCACCGCGTAAAGGTTGGGATGAATTTTATAAATTATAAATAGAAAATAGCCTTTTCCATTCCTTCTTCGAATATAAGGGAGTGGGAAAGGCTAATAAATGATTATGAAGAAGAATATCGTATTAACTTTACTTTTATTCTGTGCCGCTTCTTTAAGTGCACAGAATTGGGAACCTCTTTTCAATGGGAAAAACCTGAAAGGATGGAAGAAATTGAATGGCAAAGCCGAGTATAAAATTGTAGATGGTGCTATTGTCGGTGTATCTAAAATGGGAACACCCAATACTTTTTTGGCAACGACAAAGAATTATGGTGACTTTATCCTTGAGTTTGACTTCAAGGTAGATGATGGTTTAAATTCCGGAGTACAGCTTCGTAGTGAAAGCAAGAAAGATTATAAGAAAGGTCGTGTACACGGTTATCAGTTTGAGATCGATCCTTCCAAACGCGCTTGGTCAGGTGGTATCTATGATGAGGCACGTAGAAACTGGCTTTATCCTTTGACGCTGAATCCGTCGGCAAAAACCGCTTTTAAGAATAATGCATGGAATAAAGCTCGTATTGAGGCTGTAGGTAACTCAATCCGTACCTGGATAAACGGAGTGCCTTGTGCTAATATCTGGGATGATATGACTCCTGTGGGCTTCATTGCTTTGCAGGTGCATGCCATTGGAAATGCGGCAGATGAAGGTAAAACAGTTAGTTGGAAAGATATCCGCATTTGTACGACGGACGTAGAACGCTATCAGACACCGGAAGCGCAAGCTGCACCGGAAGTGAATCTGATTGCCAACACGATTTCTCCGAATGAAGCAAAAGAAGGATGGACTCTATTATGGGATGGTAAGACTACTGATGGATGGAGAGGAGCTAAGCTTTCTACTTTCCCTGCAAAAGGCTGGAAGATAGAAGATGGAATTCTGAAAGTAATGAAGAGTGGTGGCGCTGAATCTGCTAATGGCGGTGATATTGTGACTACCCGTAAATACAAGAACTTTATTCTGAAAGTAGATTTTAAGATTACCGAAGGTGCCAATAGCGGAATTAAATATTTCGTAAACCCGGATATGAATAAAGGTGCAGGCTCTGCTATCGGTTGTGAATTCCAGATTCTTGATGATGACAAACATCCTGATGCAAAACTGGGTGTGAAAGGTAACAGAAAGCTAGGTTCGTTGTATGATTTGATTCCGGCTCCTAAGAATAAACCTTTCAACAAGAAAGAGTTTAATACTGCTACCATTATCGTAAAAGGTAACCATGTAGAACATTGGTTGAACGGAGTTAAATTGATTGAATATGATCGTAACAATGATATGTGGAATGCATTGGTAGCATACAGTAAATATAAAAACTGGCCTAATTTCGGAAATCCGGAGGAAGGTAATATACTCCTTCAGGATCACGGAGATGAAGTGTGGTTCAAGAACGTGAAGATTAAAGAACTGAAATAAGGTGTATTCTAGTTATTACGTGGGGTGTGTCAAAACTCCTTTATGATTTTTATTCAGGCACGGATTACACGGAATTACACGGATTACGTTGTTACTTTATGCAACGATATTTCTAAAAACCGTGAAATCCGTGTAGTCCGTGCTTGAATTGTATGATTGTGAATGTTTCGTTTTATTTTTGACACATTTTTCCTGTTTATTTATTCCTTGATTAATATTTGTCCTACTATACAATGCAGACCGCTATTCAACATTTGTATAAACCACCTCATGAAGGTAATGGACTGCTTTATGCCTGGTTTCTTTCCATGCATACACGGGTGGATATTATACTGTATAGCCAGAAACCGGAAAGAGAATTACTACTTGTGGTTAATCGTATTTATGATGCATTGTATCGGCTGGAAAAGATAGCGAACTTTTATGATCCGGACAGCGAATTGTCTTTTGTCAACCGGACGGCCTCTATTTCTCCGATCGTTCTTAGCGAAGAACTTTATTCAATGATTGATTTATGTCTGGAATATAACAGCAAGACCTTAGGATATTTTGACATTACAGTCCATTCAGAAAATTATACTCAGACAACTATACATTCAGTCCATTTGTCAGCGGAAGAGCATAGCATCCATTTCTCGCAACCGGGAGTTTCTATCAACTTATCCGGTTTTCTCAAAGGATATGCCTTAGAAACAATCAAAGGCATATTAAATGAATCCATGATAGAAAATGCATTGATAAACATGGGAAACAGTTCTATCCTTGCTTTGGGTAATCATCCGGTAGGATCGGGATGGAAAATTAATAATATACTTCTTCATAATGAATGTCTTACAACTTCCGGTAATGATTCTCCCGAACGACGGCATATTGTTTCTCCTCGAAATGGGAAATTGGTGGAAGGCGTTCAACAGATAGCTGTAGTTACAACCAATGGGTCAATAGGAGAAATATTGTCTACCGCTTTGTTTGCTGCTGACGGCGAACAGCGTAAGGCTTTGATGGGTATATATGCACAATGTCGTGTATATATATATCCACTGTACTGAATATATATATATACATCGTGTTGGTTATATATATCCACCATACTGTTCGTATATATCCAATGATACTTATCTAACCTGGTTTGGCTCCGCTTTCTTACGAAGAAGCTTATTCAATGCTTCATTCTCTGCGTGCATATAAAATCATTCAGGGAACACGTGGGCAAAAGGGAGTCAACGAAAACAAATTTGCTGAATTTATCCGTTTGTCCATTTTGCTACGCTTCGCTACAGAGATCAAGGAAATGGATATAAATCCGCTTTTAGCAACACAAAAGGCCGTTATAGCAGTTGACGCGCGTATCAGAATAGAAAAATAGGACTATTCTTTCATTCATTGAGACATATTTACTATCTTTCCGCTGTGATTTTGCCTACATTTGGTAACTCAAACGGAAAGATAGAAAACACGTATGTTTATGAAGAAAGTTCTAATACTTTTAATCTGTTTAATTGGCTATCAGATCGGCTGCCATGCACAAATGGCGGACGAACATTACTATTTCAAAAATCTTAGTGTACAGAACGGATTATCTCAAAACACGGTCAATGCGATTTTGCAGGATAAGCAGGGCTTTATGTGGTTCGGCACGAAAGATGGTTTGAATAGATATGACGGTTTGTCATTTCGCAAATTCAAACACGATGACCGTACACGGCGGAGCATTGGCAATAACTTTATCACAGCGCTTTATGAGGATGCGAAAGGAAATATCTGGGTAGGTACGGACGTAGGACTTTATATCTATAATCCGGAAAAAGATTCTTTCCGGCATTTTGCTGAATTGAGTGCGGAAAACACGAAAATAGAACATACCGTAACTGCAATCTCCGGAGACAACAAAGGATGTGTCTGGGTAGCGGTAGAGTCACAGGGACTATTTTGTTATGACTTGGAGGAAGGAAAGCTCCGAAACCATACATTGGAGAACTTTTCTTTTATCTCCACCAATGTCCAGTCTTTTGTTTTCGATAATAGCGGAACCCTCTGGATTGGCTGCTATGGCGATGGACTTTTCTATTCGAAAGACCGTCTGCAAACCCTTCATCCTTATGTTTCGCCTGTAGACAACCGGGAGACTTATGCGAATAATGTAGTAATATGCCTTGCGAAAGGAGCCTATAATTGTCTATATGTAGGCTCTTTAAAGGGAGGAGTGAAAGAACTGAACCTGACCTCTAACAAACTGCATGACTTACTTTCTGAAGATGAAAATGGAGAGTCTGTTTTTTGTCGTGAACTGCTGGTCGCTTCTGACAATGAATTATGGATTGGCGCAGAATCGGGACTCTATATTTATAATCTTCGAATGGGCAAATACGTTCATTTGCGCAGTTCGATCAACGACCCTTATTCTTTGTCCGACAATGCTATTTATTCATTGTGTAAGGATCGCGAGGGTGGCATCTGGATTGGTTCTTATTTTGGCGGTGTGAATTATTATCCTCGTTTTTATACGTATTTCGAGAAATATTACCCCAAAGGAACCGATAATGGTTTGCATGGGAAGCGAGTACGTGAGTTTTGCCAGGATAGTCAGGGTATTCTGTGGATTGGTACGGAAGACGGTGGTTTGAACCGCTTCAACCCCAAGACCAAAACTTTCTCCTTTTTTACACCCAGCAGTGCTTTTACAAATGTGCATGGCCTGTGTTTAATGGACGATCATCTTTGGGTAGGAACCTTCTCAAAAGGCGTGAAAGTAGTAGATACGCGTACGGGAGCTATCGTGAAAACCTATCAGAAAACAGATTCTCCCCGTTCATTGATAGATAATAGCGTTTTCTCTATTTGTCGGACAACGACAGGTGATATTTATCTGGGAACTTTATTTGGCTTGCTGCGATATAACAGGCAGTCTGATGATTTCGACCGGATACCGGAACTGAATGGCCGGTTTGTATATGACATAAAAGAGGATTCCGGAGGTAATCTGTGGCTGGCTACTTATGCCAATGGAGCTTATTGCTATAATGTGAGCGAACAGAAATGGAAGAACTATTTGCACGATGAAAATGATCCGAAAAGTCTCCCATACGATAAGGTATTAAGTATCTTTGAAGACTCTCACCGGCAAATCTGGCTGACGACTCAAGGGGGAGGCTTCTGCCGGTTCCATCCGGACACGGAAACATTTAGCAATTACAATCTGTCTGCCGGATTGCCGAACGATGTCGTTTATCAGATTGTGGAAGATAAAAATGGCTTTTTGTGGCTGACAACCAATAATGGTCTCGTTTGCTTTCAACCTGCAACCGGAGTCATGAAAGTATATACCACCTCCAATGGTTTGTTGGGTGACCAGTTTAATTATCGTTCGAGTTTTGAGGCCGAGGATGGTACGATTTATTTGGGTAGTATCGATGGCTTTATAGCTTTTAATCCCAAGAACTTCTCGGAGAACAAGTTTCTCCCCTCTATTGTAATTACTGATTTCTTTCTGTTTGGAAAGGAAGTATATGTGGGTGAACCGGGCTCCCCGCTGGAAAAGAGTATAACTTTCTCTGACCAGCTTGTTCTACAGTCCAATCAGAATTCTTTCTCTTTCCGTGTGGCAGCGCTGGATTTTCAGGCTCCTAAGACAAGTCGGATTATGTATAAGTTGGAAGGTTTTGATACAGACTGGTTGACTGTGAGTGAAAGCCCTGTTGTTACTTATTCCAATCTTCGATATGGTGATTATACCTTTCAAGTGAAGGTTTCCAATAGTGATGGCGTATGGAGTGATGATGAACTGTCATTGGAAGTGCATATTCTCCCTCCTTTCTATCTGTCTATATGGGCGTATGTTGTGTATGCATTGTTGATTGTTGGTTGCTCTGTCTATACATTCCTTTATTTTAAACGGCGGAGTAATAGAAAGCATCGTCGGCAAATGGAGAAATTTGAACAGGAGAAAGAAAGGGAAGTATACCATGCAAAAATTGACTTTTTTACGAATGTAGCTCATGAAATACGCACTCCTTTGACTTTGATAAAAGGACCATTGGAAAATATTATTTTAAAGAAAGAAGTTGATCAGGAGACACGTGAAGATTTGGATATTATGAAACAGAATACGGAACGTTTGTTAAACCTGACGAATCAGCTATTGGATTTCCGGAAGACAGAAAGTCAGGAGTTTCGATTGAATTTTGTTGAATGCAATATCACAGAGGTACTAAAGGAAACCCACAGGCGTTTTACTTTCTTGGCTAAGCAGAAAGGTTTGAAATTCCTACTGAATGTGCCTGCACAGGATTTTTATGCACATATTAATAGAGAAGCGTTTACTAAGATTGTAAGTAATCTGCTTAATAATGCAGTAAAGTATGCGGAAACTTACGTGCATATCTTTTTGGAGATCGATGATAGTGAAGAGAAGAAGGAATTCCATCTTCGTACAATAAACGATGGGGTGATTATTCCAGATGAAATGAAGGAAGAGATATTTAAGCCATTTGTGCGCTTTAATGAAAAAGATGACGGCAGAGTTACTACTGGCACTGGTATTGGATTAGCTTTATCTCGCTCATTGGCAGAGTTGCACCAGGGAAGCTTGACCATGTTGGAAGGGGAAGAGGTGAATTGTTTTTATCTGACACTTCCGGTAGCCCAAAACACGACGATTAAATTAGCTTCTGAAGTAACTACCGGAATCGAATCTGGAATAGAGGTACATACAGAACAAGCTGAAGATAGGGAAGATAGGTCGACAGTGTTGATTGTAGAAGATAATCCTGATATGCTTGCTTTTGTGGCTCGGCAATTGGCGGATAGCTATGCTGTCTTGACTGCTACTAATGGTTCTGAGGCATTAGAGATATTAGATGGGCATTATGTAAGTCTGGTGATTAGTGATGTTGTTATGCCAGTTATGGATGGTTTTGAACTGTGTAAGAAGATAAAATCTGATTTGACTTATAGTCATATTCCAGTGATTTTATTGACAGCCAAAACGAATATTCAGTCAAAAATCGAAGGTATGGAGTTAGGTGCGGATGCCTATATTGAAAAACCTTTTTCTGTAGAATATTTACACGCTTGTGCTTCTAATTTAATTCAGAACCGGGAAAAACTGCGGCAGGCATTTACGCAATCTCCTTTTGTGGCAGCTGATACAATGGCATTAACTAAGGCTGATGAGGAGTTTATACAAAGATTGAATGAAGTGATTCAGATGAATCTCAGTAATCCGGATTTCTGTATGGAAAATATGGCGGATGGTATGAATATGAGCCGTTCTAACTTCTATCGTAAGATAAAAGGTGTTTTGGACTTAAGCCCGAATGAGTATCTTCGTTTGGAACGCTTGAAAAAAGCTGCCCAATTGCTAAAAGAAGGAGAAAATCGGATTAATGAAATTTGCTATACGGTAGGATTTAATTCTCCGTCCTATTTTTCTAAGTGCTTTCAAAAGCAGTTTGGAGTATCACCAAAAGATTTCGTTGGATAAATATCGGATATTATGGAACGAACTTCTATTAAATATTTTGTGAATAATAGTTTGGGATTAGATAGGAATATTTCCTCTGTGGGGTTTGAAGAGATTCCACCTAATACTTCTTATCCTACATATAATCATTCTGCCGGCTATTATTTTAATCCTGATAAAGGGCGTGTTTTGAAAGAATATCAGTTAATATATGTCACAGACGGGGAAGGAGTACTGGAAACGGGGAGTGGGGGGATATTTACGATTAAACGGGGGATGATATTTGTGCTGTTTCCAGGAGAATGGCACACGTATTATCCAAATTATCAAACGGGTTGGAGCCATTACTGGATTGGGTTTTGCGGTTCCGAAGTTGATAATTGGATGAGGAATGAGTACTGTTCGCGAAAAAGTCCTGTTTTTAGAGTAGGCATCAATGACGAGATTGTTTTTTTGTTTAGAAAAGCTATTAATATAGCCAATGAGGAGCTGAGTTTATATCAACAGGTGCTTGGTGGACTGGTAACTTATTTGGTAGCATTGATGTGTAGCATTGATAAGAATCGTCGGGTAGAAACCGATGATTTTTCTTCTAAAATAGATTATGCTTGTGTACTTATGCGGGAATTAATAGACCAATCTATTTCTATGCAAGAGATAGCAGAAAAAGCGGGAATGGGATATTCTCTTTTCCGTAAATTGTTTAAAGAGCGAATGCATTGTGCTCCGGTGCAGTATCTCCAGAATCTTAGAATACAAAAAGCTATTGAATTATTAACCACTACAACTATTCCTATAAAGGAAATAGCTTATCTGCTGAACTTTGAATCGCCTGCTTATTTCTCTGCCCGCTTTAGAAAACAGACGGGGAGATCTCCTGTTGAATATCGGGACGAATTTTGTAGCAAATAGTTATATTGTTCTGGCAATAATTGAAAGTTCTTTTGTAGAATAGTTCCTAAATTTGTATCATAACTAAAAAACAGAATTTACGATGCAGAATAAAGTGAGAATAGGGCTTTTGGGAGTTGGGTTGGATACATATTGGGGACAGTTTGAGGGACTTCTTCCCCGCTTATTGGCTTATCAGGAGGAAATATGTGCGGGTATTGAGCAGATGGATGTAGAAGTCGTTAACGTAGGAATGGTGGACTCCCCACAAAAAGCAGGGGAAAGTGCATTATTGCTCAAACAGGCAGATGTCGAATTTGTATTCTTGTTTATTTCTACTTATGCTCTTTCGTCTACAGTTTTGCCTGTTGCACAGCAAGTTGGGAAGCCTGTAATCATGTTGAATATGCAGCCTGTTCCTGCTATTGATTATCAGAAAGTCAATTCAATGGGCGATCGGGGAAAGATGACCGGAGAATGGTTAGCTCATTGCCAGGCTTGTTCTGTTCCGGAGTTTGCAAGTGTATTTAACCGATCAGGCATTAGATATGATATCATAACAGGGTATTTGTCTGATCAATTGGCATGGAAAGAGATTGCTTCCTGGGTAGATGCTGCACGTGCGGTAGATGGAATACGTAAGAATCGCCTGGGGATTTTAGGACATTATTATTGTGGAATGCTGGACGTTTATACCGATGTAATGCAACAAAGCGCAATATTCGGAACGCATGTGGAATTGTTGGAAATGTGCGAATTAAAAGCTTATAGGGATGAAGTGACGGATGTTGATTTGAAACGTAAGTTGAATGAGTTTTATGATAAATTTGATGTAGAAACGTCGTGTGAGTCGGACGAACTAGTAAGGGCGGCACGTACTTCTGTAGCTTTGGATAAGCTGGTGGAAGCTCATCGATTGGGAGCGATGGCTTATTATTATGAGGGTTTCAATGGAAATGATTATGAGAATATTGTCACTTCGGTTATTGCGGGTAATACTCTACTGACAGGGTATGGAATACCTGTTGCAGGAGAATGTGAAGTAAAGAACGCACAAGCGATGAAAATAATGTCATTATTGAAAGCAGGAGGCTCTTTCTCCGAATTTTATGCAATGGATTTTAATGATGATGTAGTAATGCTGGGACATGACGGACCGGCACACTTTGCCATTGCCGAAGAAAAAGTAAAACTAGTGCCACTTCCGTTGTATCATGGTAAGCCGGGAAAAGGATTGTCTATTCAGATGACTGTAAAGCCGGGAAATGTTACGTTGTTGTCCGTTTGTGAAGGAAAAGACGGAGTTTTCTTATTAGCGGCAGAAGGAGAAGCTGTACAAGGAGAAACATTACATATCGGTAATACTAACAGCCGTTATCGTTTTCCATGCGGAGCTCGTCGTTTTATGGATATGTGGAGCAAGGCGGGACCATCACATCATTGTGCGATTGGGGTAGGACATAAAGTCTCAGAACTAAAAAAACTTGCGTTTCTCCTGAATATTCCTATTGTTATAATTGAGTAAAATAATTCCCTTTTAATAACTGTAAAATCATCTTATAATTATGGATAGAAGGACGTTTTTAAAATCTGCAGGAGCTAAGGGGGCGGCTGTAATGGCTACTTCTGTTGTGGGTACGGAAATGTTGCATGCAACAGAAGTCTTAGAGGAAAGAACTATTTCAACACCTAAACAAAAAACGACAGTGACTCGGCTGCCAGAAGACCTGAGTACGTTGGTAGGCGATGTGACTTTATTGGATAAACCTCAAAATCTGACAGTAGCTTGCTATACATTCCCTAATTATCATGCTTCTGCCATACATGATAAAATTTATGGACCGGGATGGACAGAATATAATCTTGTAAGGAGTGCTCGCCCATGGTATCCAGGGCATGCTCAGCCTAGGGGACCATTGTTGGGTGAACTCGATGAAAGTAAACCGGGGACATGGGAAAAATATAATGATTTATGTAAGCAGAGTGGGATTGATGTTCTTATCTGGGACTGGTATTGGTACGATAATGAACCTTGTCTGCATGAAGCATTAGAGAATGGATTTTTACGTGCTTCTAACAGGAATGACGTGAAATTTGCATGTATGTGGACCAATCATCCTTGGTATGTGCTATACCCTACCTCAATGACGAATGGGCATAATGCTTATCCTCCCAGTTTTGCACCTGCGGATAGTTCTCTGAAAGAGTGTTGGCAGAGCTTATCATATATTATATCCAGGTATTGTCATTTGGAAAATTATTGGAGAATAGATGGAAAACCCGTGATTTGTATTTGGGATCCTAATCGTTTGGAAAAGAATATAGGAGTGTCTCAGACTAAACAATTATTTGCGGAATTAACAGAGTTTGCCAGGAAACTGGGACATAAAGGCTTGCATTTTCATTCTTCAGGATTTTATTCTCCTAATTCTAAAGACGTGGGTTATAGTACGGCAGGCTCTTATAATCCTTTTACATGGGTTGCTGATAATTATCAGCCTAAAGACGTAGAATTGCCGGACTATGGAATAGCGGCTGCGGATGTAGCTTTTAAGTTGTGGCCGAAACATCATCATGATTTTGAGATTCCTTACTTGCCTTCTCTTTCTCCGGGGTGGGATTCCACTCCTCGATATATCCCGCCATTAGCACGGCCTGATAAACCTAATCGGGATAAATGGCCTGCTTGTGTAATTCTGGAAGGTGAGAATCCGGCATCTTTTAAAGCATTGGTACAATCGGCCTTTGCCTATTTAAACAAACATAAAGATGTACCACCAATTTTGACTATTGCCTGTTTTAACGAATGGACTGAAGGACATTACTTGTTACCGGACAATCGTTTCGGATACGGAATGCTTGATGCTCTGGCAGAAGCTTTGGGTAAGAAGAATAGTCACTCAACACATGGTATATGACCTATGTGAATAGCTATATATATTCTAGAGGAATGTGTATGGGACGTTTGTTTTATTAATTGGGATATTTATTTTATCTTGGAATGCTCGAATTCCCTACATTTGTAACATGGAACAAACTCCCAATAATACTAATAACATGAAAACATTTATAAACTCAGATAGATTTGAAAAAATGAAGAAAGCAACCTTATTTTTATCGTTGTTCTGTTTTGTAACTACTGGTTATTCACAGGTAACTCTGTCAGATAAACAGCAGGACAAAAAAAGTTTTCCAATCGTTACTTCTGCTGCTAAAGCAGTGGTTTGTTATGATAAAGCAGATGCGGAAGTGGTCAGAAGAACGGCAGGGCTGTTGGTGGAAGATGTAAATCGAGTCACTAATAAAAAATTGAAATTGGTATCTGATTTGCCGTCTAAACAAGAGTATATTATTCTGGCCGGAACTTTGGGAAAGAATAAAGCAATAGATAGGTTAGTGGCGAATAAGAAGATTGACGTTAGTAGAATTCGTGATGGCTGGGAACAATATGCGATTGATTTAATTGATAATCCTTTCCCGGGAATAAAAAAAGCATTGGTAGTAGCCGGTTCCGACCGCCGTGGAACAGCTTATGGATTGTTCTCTATCTCTGAAACCATAGGGGTATCTCCCTGGTATTGGTGGGCGGATGCTCCGGTAGTCAAAAAGAAATCTTTATGCTTGAATGTAAATACCTTCTCGTCTAAGGCTCCTTCTGTCAGATATAGGGGAATTTTTATTAATGATGAGGATTGGGGCTTAAAACCATGGGCTTCTAAAAATTTTGAACCGGAGGTCGGAGATATAGGACCAAAAACCTATGCGAAGATTTGTGAGTTGTTGCTTCGCTTGAAAGCTAATTATTTGTGTCCGGCCATGCATTCTTGCACGAAGGCATTCAATCATTATCCGGATAATAAATTAGTGGCGGATAGTTTTGCGATTGTCATGGGGTCAGTACATTGTGAACCATTATTGTTTAATAATGCTTCGGAATGGGATCGGAAAGCAATGGGAGAATGGAACTATGTGACTAACCGGGACGGTATTAATAAGGTTTTGCGTAAGCGGGTGAATGAGAATGGTAAATTTGAGAATGTGTACACACTAGCTATGCGTGGAATTCACGATGCTGTGATGGCTGGTAATTTGACATTGGAAGAACAGGCACGTGTACTGGAAAAAGCTTTTGATGATCAACGCGAGATTTTGTCTAGCGAAATGAATAAACCGGCTGACCAAATTCCGCAGGCATTTACTCCCTATAAAGAAGTATTGGAAACGTATGATCATGGAATGAATGTGCCTGATGATGTTACTCTGGTATGGTCAGAAGATGACTTTGGATATATGAAGCGTCTTAGTAATTCAAAAGAACGGAAACGCTCAGGGCGTTCGGGGGTTTATTATCACGTTTCTTATTGGGGGCCTCCAAAACATTATCTTTGGATAGCTTCTACGCCTCCCACACTGATGTATGAGGAGTTGGAAAAGGCTTATCGTTCTACTGCCGACAGACTTTGGGTTGTGAACGTGGGCGATATTAAGCCGGCAGAATATCATATAAATTTGTTCATGGATATGGCTTATGATATTGAAAGCTTTAATTATGATAATATTAATGCACATAGTGTCGATTTTCTTTGCCGTATATTCGGTGAAAAATATAGGGAAGATCTGACTGATATCCAGCAAACTTATTTTCAATTGGCTTTTGCTCGGAAACCTGAATATATGGAGCGGAGTACGGATACGGAGTTCTCTATTCAGAATTACAAGGAGGTTGACAGAAGATTAGCCGCTTATGAACGTATTGCTGCAAAAGCGGAGAGAATATTAAAAGAACTGGATAAAGAGGCAGTACCGGCATTTTTTCAATTGGTATATTATAATGTTAAAGGAGCGGCCTTAGTGAATCAGATGACATTAGGCGGGCAGAAGAATCGTCTCTATGCTGCTCAACAAAGAGCGACTGCTAATTTGATGAGAGATAAAGTTAAAGTGTATGGGGATAGCTTGGTTTTAGTAACAGAACAATACAATTCATTATTAAATGGTAAATGGAAAGGTATGATGTCTTTGATTCACGGTGGAGCTCGTTCTTTCGGGCGTGCAAAAGTTGATTCAGTGACATTAGAGTCTGTCCCTACATTAGGCGTATCTTGTGAGGGGGAGGATAATAAGAAAGGTGTAATGAGCTTTCATACAATACCCTGTTTCAATAAATACCTTCCGGATACTCATTATATTGATGTCTTTAATAAAGGGGTGGGAAGTTTGAAATGGAAAGCGACTCCTTCTGAGCCTTGGATTCTGATTGATAAAAAAGCCGGGAAAACACTTTATGAGGATCGAATTACGGTTTCTGTAGACTGGAGTAAAGCTCCTATTGGTGGAGACGGTTCCGGGTTTATAGATATTTATACAGATAATAATGAAAAGAAAACTGTATATGTGTCTGTGTTCAATCCTGCTGGCCCTTCAGTTGAAGAATTGAAAGGATTATATGTCGAGAGTAACGGTTATGTATCCATTGATGCTGCAAAATTTCATAGAAAGCAGGAAATTGGTGAGATTAAGTTCGATATAGTAGATGGGCTTGGATTTGACAATAAGGTTGTTCGTTTAGGAGACCCTTTTGCGAAAACACCTTATTATGACGGGCTACTGCTCACGTCCAATTATGTTGCTCCAGTGCGTGGCAACAAGTTTCCGGTACTGGAATATGACTTCTATTCTTTCCAGACTGGTCCTGTAGATGTATATACTTATATGTTACCCATTTTCCCATTGGATAATGAACATGGTTCACGTTATGGTGTAATGGTGGATAATAGTCCTGTATACTTGCCGGAGGCAGGTGCACCTTATTATAGTACTCTATGGATTCAAAGTGTGCTGGGAAACTGTAGAATCAATAAGACTACTCATTTTATTGATAAACCGGGTAAACATACGGTGAAGATTTATTGTGGCCATCCCGGAATGATGTTACAAAAAATTGTAGTTGATTTCGGAGGGCTGAAGAAATCGTATATGGGACCTGAATCGACCAGAATAAACTAAAAGAAATATGACAAAATTAAGATTGATATTATGGGGGTTGGCTGTAATAGTTTGTATGCCTGTTACCTTTGGTCAAGTAGTCTTGACTAAAGGTAACAGCAAAGCCAACGAATTTGGTATGATAAATCGGAAGAGTAATGCTCATCTTTATTTTGATGAACAAGACTTTGAAGTGGTAAAAAAGGCAGCTAATTTGTTTTCAGATGATGTGCAATTAGTGACTGGGAAGAAAATGCAAGTAGAAGCTACAAAAAATAAGTTAGCTTCGAATAGCATAATTGTGGGAACACTTGGACATAATAAGCTAATAGACAAATTAGTTGCTAAAAATAAATTAGACGTCAGGGCATTGGAAAATCGATGGGAGAGTTATTTGATAGAAGTCGTTCGTAATCCTTTCCCTGGAGTTAATAAGGCTTTAGTTATTGTTGGTAGTGATCGTCGAGGTACTGCTTATGGATTGTTTTCTATATCTGAGACAATAGGTGTTTCTCCTTGGTATTGGTGGGCGGACGCTCCTGTAGCCAAACATACTGAACTAAATCTTAAAGTAGATAAAATAATCTCTAAAGAACCTACAGTGAAATATCGTGGTATTTTTATTAATGATGAAGACTGGGGATTACTGCGTTGGGCAAAGAATACATTTGAAAAAGAACGTGGAAATATTGGTCCTAAAACGTATGCCAAGGTTTGTGAACTTCTTTTGCGTTTGAAGGCGAATTATTTGTGCCCGGCAATGCACGAGGCTTCTACTGCATTTAATAAAATACCAGAAAATAAATTGGTTGCCGACAGTTTTGCTATTGTTATGGGGTCTGTACACTGTGAACCATTATTGTTTAATAATGCTAGTGAATGGGATAAGAAAACAATGGGAGAGTGGGATTATGTTAATAACAAAGGAACACTTAACAGGGTGTTAAAACAGCGTGTCACAGAAAACTCTCCTTATGAGAATGTCTATACCCTTGCTTTACGTGGACTTCATGACAAAGCGATGGGGGGAAGTAATGATATGAAGGAGCGTGTGAAGATGTTGGGTGAGGCTTTAAAAGATCAGCGTCAGCTTTTGGCAGATGTTATTAAAAAGCCTGCTAATGAAATTCCGCAAGCTTTCACTCCTTACAAAGAGGTGTTGGATGTATATAGTGCCGGTTTGGATTTGCCGGAGGATGTAACTATCATCTGGCCGGATGATAATTATGGATATATGAAGCGTTTAAGTTGTCCTCGCGAGCAAAAGCGTTCAGGGCGTGCAGGAGTTTATTATCACGTTTCTTATTTGGGTAAGCCTCACGATTATCTATGGATGAGTACTACTCCGCCTGCATTGATGTATGAAGAACTTCGCAAGGCTTATGATGCAACAGCCGACCGAATCTGGCTGTTGAATGTCGGGGATATAAAATCATGCGAATTTTCTATGAATCTGTTTTTGGCAATGGCCTATGATATTGATTCATTTAATTATGATAATATTTCTCTTTATCAGGCTCGCTGGTTATCCAATATGTTTGGTAATAAATATTATGATGATTTTGTAGATATAACAAATACGTTTTATCACCAAGCATTTTCTCGTAAGCCCGAGTTTATGGGATGGGGATATCAATGGTCAACTAATAGGCATGGAAAAGAACGTAATACTGATACGGATTTCTCATTTGCCAATTATCAGGAAGCAGATTCACGATTAGCTGCTTATGACCGTATTGGGGCAAAGGTTGAGCGTATTTTGAGTGAATTGCCGGAAGAACAGAAAGCTGGTTTTTATCAATTACTTTATTATCCGGTGAAAGGTTGTGAACTGATGAATAAAATGGTCTTGAATGGGCAGAAGAATAGATGGTATGCTTTACAACAAAGAGCAGCGGCAAATGAATTAAAAAATCAGGTAAAGGTTTATTATGATAGTCTACAAACGATTACTCAAGGGTATAATTCTTTGTTGAATGGAAAATGGAATCATATAATGACAACACGTCAAGGATTTGCTGCTTCCTATTTTGAATTGCCTAAGTTGGAGACGGTAACATTATCCGATACCCCTTCTTTAGGAGTGTGGATAGAAGGGGAAGATGTGTTGAAAGGACAAAGTAGTTTTCATATGCTGCCTGCGTTTAATACCTATTTACGTCAATCGTATTTCTTTGACGTCTTTAACAAAGGTAAGGGCTCATTAAACTGGAATATTAAAACTTCAGAAAATTGGATACAGGTAAATAAAGAAAAAGGAAGCACAGCTTCTGAAGACCGGATATGGGTCTCTGTAGATTGGGCAAAGGTGCCGTCAGGAGAACGTATCTCGGGTATGATTGAGGTCACTGCTGATGGTGTGGGAAAAGAAAATATATACGTTTCTGTTTTTAATCCTGCTTCTCCTTCATTGACAGAAATGGATACTTTGTTTGTCGAACATAATGGATATGTTTCAATAAATGCGGCAGATTATCATAGAAAGGTTGAGAATGACGCTATTAAGATTATGACAATTCCTAATCTAGGCTTTGAAAATGCTTCTGTTCAATTAGGTAATCCTATTGCGCCTATGCAAAGAACAGGAAGTAGTATTGTACCGAGAGTTGAATATGATTTCTATACTTTCGGGCAAGGATCAGTGGATGTCTATACTTATGTGTTGCCAACCTTTACATTGAGTGCTGATAAGGATTATGCAGGTCATGAAGCTACTAATATTGAAACACGATATGGCGTATGTATTGATGACGGTCCGGTAATGAACCCCTCGACTTCTTCTTTCGAGTATGCGCAAATTTGGTATGAGAGTGCCTTGAAAAATTGTCGTATTAATAAAACAACATTGCATATCAATAAACCGGGAAAACATACAGTAAAAGTTTTGTGTGGTGACGCCGGTACTGTGTTGCAGAAAGTTGTATTGGATTTTGGAGGAATGAAACGTTCATATTTAGGGCCAAAGCCGACAAAAGCGAAATAAGAGGCTCAGATTATATAAAATTAATAATGACTTACAAGAAAGCTACGTATAGTAGTTGTACGTAGCTTTCTTTATATCTTATAGATGCTTTTTGAGACGCATTTTCTATTTATTGGGATGTTTATTCCATTCTCCAATAATCAAATAGCGTACTTTTGTATCAGTGAAATAACCCGATTATTAATTATAAATAGTTAACTTGTATTATGAAGATCAACACAGTCTTGTTCGTGCTATGTGCACTACTGTTCATAAGTTGTAATGATGATGAGCAGATGCAGTATGCAAAGATCTATTTTCCACTAGCCGCGTGGACAGAAAAAAACGATTTTTTTGTTGCTGATTTTAATTATGAGAAAGATACGACCTTCATTGTTGGCGCGTATTGTGGAGGGAGTATCCCTGTTCCCCAAGAAGTGAAAGTCTCTATTGGCTTGGCAACTGATTCATTAAGGAGACTCCAAGCAAAAGACCCTTCTTATGCTGATTATGAAGCACTTCCAGAAGGTAGTTATGAAATTACTCCGGCAGATATGGTTGCGGTGATTAAAAAGAATACAAGCAGGGGTGATTTGCAAGTTGTTTTTCATACTACTAATTTGGATCCGGCAAAGCAATATGTACTGCCTTTATGTCTGAAATCGACCTCTCATTATGAGTTGGCTCCACAGCATAGCTATCTTTTTTTGGGAATCAAGAAACAATAATTTAGCCTTATAGATGATGAAAAACTGTATTAAGTTTCACTTATTATCAAAACAAACTGTTTTTTTTAAATTACTTTGTTTTGTTGTTTTTTGTAATTGTAGCTTTTATGCCTCAGATGTGTTTGCACAGAAAAAGAAGCAGATAGTAGTAAGAGGTAAAGTCGTTGATCCTAAGGGAGAAGCGTTACAAGATGTGCTAGTAGATGTGAAAGAAACCTTAGGGTTTGTTCTCACAGATAAAGAAGGACGATTTACGATTGCCGTACCTGATGAAGAATCAAGCCTCATATTTACATTAGATGAGTATGAAAAGGCTACTGTTCAAGTCGGAAAAAAAAGAGACTTGAGTTTGACACTTTTTAAAGCGGTAGAAAAGTATGAAGATAGGACCATAAACTTAATGTATGGTACACAGAAAGAGTCTCGATTAGTAACGGCTGTAGAAACGGTGCGTGGGGAACAAATAGAAAATGTTCCGGTTATGTTTCAAAATGCAGCTATCGCTGGTTTAATGATGGGTGTTCAAAGTATTCAGACTACAGGTTTGCCGGGAGCGGATAATGCTAGTTTGTATGTGCGTGGACAACGTTCTTGGCGTAGTAGTTCTCCAGTTGCATATGTAGACGGACATTTGCGCTCTTTCTCTCTGCTCGATCCGCATGAGATAGAATCCATTTCGGTATATAAGGATGCAGGTTCTCTTTCTATTTTGGGACTTAGAGGAGCCAACGGAGCATTTATGGCAACCACTCGCCGAGGTAAAGAAGGAAAGCCTGTGATACGCTTTAATGCTCAATTAAGTCTCTCTAAGCCAACACAAAGACCAGAGTATTTGGATGCGTATCATTATGCAAAGTTGTATAATGAGGCTTTCTTGAATGATAATCCCGGAGAAGAACCTGTATATAAACAGGGAGATCTTGATTTATATTTAAGTGGTGAATCTCCTTATACGCATCCAAATGTAAACTGGATAGATGAAATATTAAAAAAGCAGACAATTGCGCAACGATATAACTTAAGTATTCAGGGCGGAAGTTCTAAAGCAAAATATTTTGTTAATTTCTCTTATCAGAATAATGATGGATTATATAAAACAGCCGGATTGAATTCCTATAACACAAATGCTAACTTTCAAATGTATTCCATTCGTTCTAATGTTGACGTATCGTTAACTAAGGATTTATTATTGTCTGTAGATTTATTTGGGCGACAACAACTGAGAAATAATCCGGGGAGTTCCATGAGTGCGGAAGGATTATTCAAAACGTTATATTCGCTTCCTGCCAATATTTTTCCATTAAATTATGGACCGGATAAGGTTGCGGGGACAAATGCATATCGTAAGAACCCTTATGGTATTCTGAATCATAGTGGATATTCTAAGTACATACATAGTACGATGGAAGCTTCGATGAAAGCAAACCAAAAACTGGATTTTATCACAAAAGGGTTGAGTATATATGCCTCATTAGCGTTTGATGCCCGTTTTGATAATACAATTGACCGTAGTAAATCTTATATGGTATATGAATACACTGGTAAAAATACTACAACTGGAGAAGATCTGTTCACAACATGGGGTGAACCAGGAAAACAGGTGAATAAAAATTCTTTTGGTGATAGTAAGGTTCGTATTTTCGATGTGGAAGCAGGGGTAGATTATACTCGTGTATTTGGAGAGAAACATGACGTTGCAGCTGTGTTAACCTTTAATCGTAATCAGCAGACTACGGATACGCAGCAGATGGCTAATTATCACCAAGGTCTTTTTGGGCGTGCTTCGTATGCTTTTGATTCTCGCTATTTGGCTGAGTTCTCTTTCGGATATCAGGGAACGGAACAGCTGCCACCAGAAAAACGTTATGGATTTTTTCCGGCTGTATCACTGGGGTGGGTTCTATCAAATGAGCCTTTTATAAAGAACACTATTGGGAATAGTTTGTTGAGCTTCGTGAAATTTTATGGTTCCTATGGGCTAACTGGAACGGATGATGGTCTTCCTTATTTCTATTATTTGCCAACATTGAAAAAAACGGGTTCAGATCGTTATCATTTTGGAATGAGTGGATCGAATGTTGGTGGCTGGGGAGAAGGCAGTGTCTTTAATCCTAACGTAACTTGGGAAGAATCGTTAAAATTGAATCTAGGGACTGATATTCGTTTATGGAAGGAACGTATTAGCTTAGGATTTAATTACTTTAAAGAGAAAACTTCACAGATATTAACGACACGATATACGGTGTCTACTCTTTCCGGGTATGGTTTTGGAGGACCGCTTGAAAATATTGGAAAGTCTGAAAATAAAGGTTACGAGGCACGTATCGCTTTTGCTGATAAACAGGGGGATTTTTATTGGACAATAGGTGGTAATGTTAGTTTTATAGATAATACTATTATATTTAACGATGAACAGCCGTACCCGTATGACTATCAAAAAAGAGTAGGGAACTCGATTAATGATTTATATGGATATGTATCTGACGGACTCTATATTGATGAACAAGATCGATTGAATAGCCCGAAAACAGACTCTGGAGCTGCTTATGCTGGTGATATTAAATACCGTGATTTGAATGGAGATGGTGTTATTACTGAACAAGATCAACGTAAAATAGGTGACTCAAACTTGGCAGAATGGAGTTATGGTTTCTTTGTCGGGGCTGCTTATAAGGGTTTAGATGTGAAAGCTCTTTTTACAGGAGTTGCAGATAGGGATTATACATATGCTGATCTTAATATTATGGCCTTTAAAAATGAAGCGGGCAATGGAAATGAATGGGGTGGAGGTAGTGTGCAAAAATATCATTGGGACAATCGTTATAATCCGCAAGATCCTTCCACTTGGCATACAGCTAGATATCCTCGTCTATCGTTGTTAGGTGGTACGCACAATCGTTTGGATTCGGATTTTTGGCAAGATAATGGAGATTTCTTGCGTTTAAAAACCTTGGAGATAGGTTATACGCTTCCTCAACGCTGGACTCGGAAAATTAAAATATCAAAAGCCCGTGTTTTTTATACCGGATATAATCTTTTTACTTGGCATAATATGCGTATCGTTGATCCTGAGAGTCAACCTGGAGTATGTAACTATCCAGTGCAAAAAGTATCAAGCTTTGGTTTAAGTCTTCAATTTTAATGGATATGGATATGAAAAGACAGATAATGGTATTATTTATGGGGTTGGCATTATTTTCTTCTTGTTATGATGCAATGAATGAAGTTCCTTTGGAAAGAATGCCGCCTGAGATAGCCTTTAAAGATAGTTTGAAGGTCGAGATGTTTGTGAATGAGTTATATGTTGGCTTGAATACGGGAATAGGAGGATATAATAGTTTTGGTGGTGGCTCTGCTAATCAAAACAGTTTCTTTGATTGTGTGACGGATTTGGGGGTACTTTCGCCAAGGGGAACGAATACTGCTGTTAATTCGTTTACACGTGCTACATTCCATTCAGGGTCAGGAGGAAATACAGATAGTCGCTGGGCGCAGGTTTATCAGTATATACGTAAAACAAATCTTGTATTGGAATATATTCATTATTGTGATAATCTGTCTGAATCTAAAATGGCGCAATATATTGGTGAGGCGAAGTTACATAAAGCATTGTTGCATTATGAGATGTTGAAGCGATATGGAGGCATTACTATTATGGATGATCTTTTTGAAGGAGGAAATATAGAGTTGCCTCGTAATACATTCGAGGAATGTGTAGAGTATATTGTTCATTTGTGTGAAGAAGCAGCGGGTGGACTTCCTTTACGTTACCCAGATAATGATTATGGACGTTTGACAAAAGGAGCGGCTTTAGGTTTAAAAGCGAAGGTTTTACTTTATGCGGCTAGTCCCTTGTTTAACGAAAATCCGATAGCAGGAACGAATGAGATACAACGCTATGCATCGGCTGATAATACTCGTTGGGATCGTGCAGCAAAGGCAGCACTTGATGTAATAAATCTGAAGATGCCGGACGGTAGTCCGGTTTACGAACTTTTTCCTTCTTATGAACGTCTTTTCTTTACTCGTGAGGAGAACCGTGAATTTATGATTATGAGAATGCAAGGAATGACAAATAATGTTGAAGTACGTAATGGACCGGCTGGCTATCCTGGAGCGACTGGAAATACAAGTCTGACGCAAGAGTTTATTGATATGTTTGAATTGACGAGTGGTAAACTTCCTAAAGATGATACAAATTACGATCCGCAAAAACCATGGGAAAATCGATGTAAACGATTCTATGCTTCTGTTCTTTATAATGGAGCTTTTTGGTGGGATAGAGAAGTTGAAACTTTTGTAGGCGGAAAAGATTATACAGCGTTAAGCTCTACAGCGAAAGGCTGTGTAACTGGTTATACGTTACGTAAGCACTTAGACCCGGAAGTTCGCATCTCTGGTGTGCAGAAGAAGACGTATCATGATTTTCCTTTATTGCGTTTTGCGGAGATATTATTGACTTATGCGGAGGCGGCGAATGAATATAATGGAATGTCTGATGATGATTTAGTCGATGATGATATGGTTTATTCTTGTGTCAATAGACTACGTGAACGGGCTGGCTTACCTATGATAGAAGATAAAACTAAAGGAGAGATGCGTGAAATCATTCATCGGGAACGTACTGTTGAACTTGCTTTTGAATGTGTGCGTTATTTTGATTTGCGGCGATGGAGAGAAGCAGAAAGAGTTTTGAATCGTCCTGTGCATGGTGTACAAATTACTAAGGATGTGGAAACTGGAGACTTTGTTTATAGTGATCCGATAGAAGTTGAGGAACGTATATTCCCTGAAAGGTGTTATTATTATCCGATACCTCAAAGTGAATTAAATAAGAATGCGGCTTTAACTAAGAATCCCGGTTGGTAACTCAGTGTTGTAAGATCAAATGAAAAATGAATTTATGAAGAAAATTTTATTAACCTTAATAGTCGTAATAGCGGGAGGTATATTCAATTCGCTATGTGCTCAATCATTTACAGTTACCGGTACAGTTGTTGATATGAATGATGAAACAATGCCGGGGGTAAATATTGTAGAGCAAGGGGTGCCTACTAATGGTGCTATTAGTGATGTAAATGGTAATTTTAAAATTACTGTTGCAAGTGCTAAAAGTATTCTGGTATTTTCTTTCATTGGCTATGAGAATCAGGAATTAGTAGTTGGTAAACAACGCAAACTTGATGTGAAAATGCTAGAATCTGGTGTAAGCCTGGAAGAAGTGGTAGTAGTAGGTTATGGCTCACAAAAAAAGGCTTCTGTTGTTGGAGCTATTTCTACAGCTGATGCCAAAGAATTACAAAGTACGGGTACCACAAACTTGACACAAGCTATCGGTGGAAGAATTGCTGGAGTTATCTCACGTTCGCCGGGAGGACGTCCGGGTGACGATGATGCGTCAGTGTATATTCGTGGAATTGCCAGTTATAATTCGGGCACGTCCTCACCATTAGTATTAGTAGATGGAGTTGAACGTGATTATTCACAAATCGATCCTGAAGATATTGAGAGTTTTTCCGTATTGAAAGATGCTTCTGCTACGGCTGTCTTTGGAGTGCGTGGAGCAAATGGCGTGATTCTGATTACGACTAAACGTGGTGAGACAAGTAAGCCGGTAGTTGATTTGAGAGCATCATTCACAATGAATACTCCTATTAATTTGCCAGAAAAATTAGGGGCTTACGATTTTGCCCGTTTGAAAAATGAAGCATTGATGAATGTCGGTGAAGTGCCAGAGTACAGCCCCTATGATCTTGAAATGTATCGTACGGGTGAAAGTCCTTATACCCATCCGGATAATGATTATATCGGTGATTTATTAAAAGATGTCACAACAAAACAACAGTATAATTTGACAGTACGTGGCGGTACACCTTTTGTCCGATATTATGTGTCAGCCAATTATGTACATGAAAAGGGAATTTATGAGACATTTAATAATGATGATTATGATTCTAATGTGTACTTTAAACGCTATGGTATGCGTACAAATTTGGATTTTAACGTAACGAAAACAACGGTATTTGGCGTCGATCTGTCAGGGAGGTTGGAAGAAAGGCATGATAATGACGCAGAAAAAGGCTTATATGAGAGTATGGTGCGCCTACCGCCCAATTTTTTGAATTATGTGAATCCGAATGGAACTTATGGTGGTAAACTTAATGCAGTTAATCCTTATGCTGCTTTGTCAAAATATGGATATAATCATTCAAAACGTAATGTATTTGAAGCTGTTGTTAAGTTAAATCAGAAATTAGATTTTATAACGAAAGGGCTTTCTGCGAGAGCAATGTTTGGTTTTGTATCCAATATGGCATCACGAAGGGATGTAACAGAACGTCCTGAGTTATGGGAATATACAAAAGATGGACAATATGCAATTGTAAATGAGGAGACACCGCTTAGAATTGATACGTCAGCAGGACCTCATAGAAGGAATATAACAACAGAATTTGCAATTAATTATGACCGAAAATTTGGTTCGCACGCTGTGACCGGGTTATTGGCGTTCAATCAGTTGGCTCAATATAGGGATGAACAGCTTCCTACAGGATACATCAACTATGTGGGACGTATTACTTATGGATATAAAAGCCGGTATTTGGCTGAATTTAACGCTGGTTATAATGGTTCTGTACAGTTTGCAGAAGGTAAACGTTATGGGTTCTTTCCTGCTTTTTCTTTAGGTTGGGTCGTTTCAGAAGAAGGGTTTTGGAATAAAGGAAATAAGATCTTTAATTATATGAAAATACGTGGTGCTTATGGCGAAGTCGGTAATGATAAAATAGGTTCTGATAAGTATTATTATTTACAAACATACCCGTTGTTGACTTCGAATCGCCCTTCATTTGGTTTAACTAATAATCCTGAAAATCGGATTTATGAAGGTAAAGAAGGGAACACAGATGTGACATGGGAACGTGCTCGTAAATTGAATGTTGGTATTGATATGCGTCTTTTTGATAGTAAATTGGCGTTAACTGTAGATGCTTTTACCGAGACTCGAGTAAATATTTTAGATTATGACCGATCGATTTCTACAATTTACGGGATGTTGGGTGCAACTGATTCAAATAAAGGATTTCCACCACAAAATTTAGGAGAGGTACGTAATTCAGGTTTTGAACTAGATGCGTCATTTAATGATAGAGTAGGGAAGTTATCCTATTACGTAAAGGGTAATGTTTCGTTTGCACGAAATAAAATACTAAAAAAAGGAGAAGAGCCACAAACTTATTCTTGGACGTCGGCTATTGGACGTAAAGTGAATCAACGTTTTGGAATGGTTGCAGATGGTTTTTATAATACGCAGGAGGAGATAGATGCTTTGCCTTCTCGGTTTTCCAGTAATTTGAAGTTAGGAGATTTGAAATATCGAGATGTAAATGAAGATGGAGTGATTGATAGCTATGATGTAACTGCTATTGGTAAGACTCGTTTGCCTGAGATTATGTATGGTTTAACGGTGGGGGGTGAATGGAAAGGGATTGATTGGCAAATATTTTTTCAGGGGGCAGCTATCACAGATATGTATGTGAATGGATACGGTTATTGGGAATTTACCAATACGGGGAGTGTCATGAAACATCATCTTGGGAGATGGACTCCAGAGAATAAAGAAAACGCTACTTATCCAAGTTTATCTCCGGCCACTTCAAAACAAAATCATCGATTATCTACGTTTTGGTTAAAGAATGGGAACTATCTACGTCTGAAGAACATGCAGATTGGCTATACATTGCCTTCTGGCTGGACAAAAAAGGCTAAAATAACTTCGGCTCGTATATATGTGAGTGGAACGAATTTGTTGACATTTGCTGGATTTAAAGAATATGATCCGGAATCCAATGATGGAGGAAATACTTCTTATCCTCAGATGAGAAATTATAGTGTGGGATTAAATCTTAAATTTT
Source organism: Bacteroides sp. 3_1_13 (assembly GCF_001185845.1). NCBI lineage: Bacteria > Pseudomonadati > Bacteroidota > Bacteroidia > Bacteroidales > Bacteroidaceae > Bacteroides > Bacteroides sp. 3_1_13. The sequence continues at coordinate 631,720 of NZ_KQ236955.1, read as the reverse complement.
AAAACCTGTCAGATATGAAATTGAAAATTTATACAATATTAAGCTTAGTTCTTGTCATGATGGCTTTTAGTTCATGCTTGGATGCTTCTTCTTTAATGGACAAGGAAGATGTGGGAGATTTATATGAAAAAGATGTGTTTAAAGATCCTACATATGCTCGTTATTTTGTGAATGATATTTACCTTAATTCCGCAACACTATTATAAAATATTTTTTTTAAGTACCTGAGCAACAAAAAGTTGCTCAGGATTTTGCCATGTCAGAGGATTCACTTAACTTAGTGTTGCAAAAAAATAATCAAACAAAACCTCATCAGGCATGGCAAAAATGCAAATAAAATCCGAGAAGCTCACTCCTTTTGGAGGAATATTTTCAA
>NZ_KQ236955.1:490835-630219 GCF_001185845.1 Bacteroides sp. 3_1_13 | reverse complement strand
ATACCTGTAATAATGCTTACGCAGATATTTTTCAGACTGATTTTGGATAACGCCTACAACTTATGGGTATGATACTGCGTATTGCCTCAAGTCGCATAGTGGGGCAAGGGGATATTGTGGGCAGAAGTGGGTATTTCAGCCTCAATTTATCTGCTAATTCAGTGATGAGAGGACGTTTAGACGCAAGAAGGACGCTGAAGAGCTTAGTTGCGGATTTGAGGATTTATTATTCGCTTCCAAAGGGGGCTGAGGTTCCTGGTTCATGGAACGGTGCCTATCTTGATTGTGCTACAGACAATGGAGAAGCTCGTAATTTGGAATCGGATGCCCAAAGATTTAATGATGGCAATTGGAATGCTGAAAGTGTGCCGTTAGGAAGCATTTGGTCAAAATATTATGCATCCATTCGTGCTTGTAATAAATTTATAGAGAATTATGATTATATAGAAGAGAGGGATGGTGTAGCAACTCGTATTGATTTGGAGTATTTGCGTGCGCAAGTGATCTTTTTACGTGCATTTTTTTATGCAGAATTACTGAAGCATTTTGGTGGTGTACCTCTTTTGGATAAAACGTTGCATTTTGGGTCGCCAGAGTTGAAAGAAGCTAAGCGTGCAACTTTTGACGATTGTGTGAAATATATATTGAAAGAATGTGATGATGCCATTGCTGTTTTTCGCAGTGTGAATCAGGATTGGGCTAGTAATAATTTTGGGCGCGCGAATGATGGTGTGGCATTAGCTTTGAAAGCTAAGGTATTATCCTTGGCTGCCAGCCCTTTGTTTAATCGCCCCAATGATTATCCGCAATATGATTCTCAAGATCCTAATAAAGATTTGTGGCGTTATTCTGATTATGATAAAGAACGTTGGAAGGACGCAGCCAAAGCGTTAAAAGCTGTGATTGATTTAGGACGCTATGATTTATATAAAAAAACAAATGGAACAAAATCTGCTTATGAAACTTATTTTGTGACACGTAACACTGTTGAAGAATCTATTTTCCCTTTCTTGAAAGGTCCTACAATAGATATATATTATCAGAATTTGCCATTTAATTTTTTGCTTGTACGTGGAAAAGGAGGGCCTGTATGTTATAATTTGCCTACGCAAGATTTGGTAGCAGCTTATGAGATGAAAAATGGCATGTTACCGGAGCAAGAAGGTTCAGGATTTCGTCCGTTACATCCTTTCTCTGGGCGTGATCCTCGCTTAGAGGCTACAATATGGTATGATGAGGCAACTTTTTGCGGCATAGAATTTCAAACCTGGAGACGTGATATTGACTCTGAGAAACCTTGGGGAAAAGATTATATACGCGGATATTCACGCACGGGCTTTTTCTTGAAAAAATTCATGGATAAGGATTTGAATCCTACTGAGAATGTGACGGTACCTAATACTTATCCGATTATTCGTTATGCTGATATTCTATTGCTATATGCTGAAGCTTTGAATGAATATTATGACGATCCTTCTTCAGTACCTGACGATGCTGTTTGTTGGGCCATATCAGAGGTACGTGCTCGTGCCGGAATGCCTGATGTACGTACTACTTTTGCCAATCGTGGCTGGGCTTTAACTCAGGAAAATGTTAGAAATTTGATCCAAAATGAGCGTCGGGTTGAATTTGCTTTTGAGGAATATCGTTTTTGGGATGTGCGGCGTTGGATGATTGGTGGAAACACACAAAAAGTAGTACACGAACAAGATATTATATTGAAAGAGGATGATAAGACGAAAGAATATGGTGTGAAGGAGATAGAAAAGCGTAGTTATGAAGATCGGATGAATTTAATGCCTATTCCGCAGTCTGAGATAAATAAGAATAAAAATCTCATTCAGAATTGGGGTTGGTCACCACGTGTAATAGATTAATTAATTTAAAGAACGAAAGAGTATGAAAAATAAAGTTTTCTTATTTCTGATGTTAACAATAGTGTCTTTGTTGATTAGTGCATGTAAGGAGGAGGAAATAGTAGAGGCTTCTGTACAGGTAACTACACAGGGATTTGCTCGAGTGGGACAAAGTACTGCTTTTGTTAGTGCATATATAACGAAGGGAATTATTCCTGAAAATGCGATGACAGGCTTTTGTTGGAGTGAAACTCCTTCTCCTACAGTAAAGGATAGTAAGGTTGAAGTATCAAGTGATTTAACAGGTAATAGCTATATGTTGCAGATGACAAGACTATCCCCCTCCACAGAATATTATGTGAGAGCATATATTCATGATGGAGGTTATGTTTATTATGGCAATGAACTGAAATTTACGACAAAAGAAATTCCGGGTGACGGTTGGTGTGTAATTGATGATGTAACCGATATAACTCCTACTACTGCAACAGCATTAATGCAAATAGCAGACAACGGTGGCATGGAAATAGTAGAGTATGGCGTGTGTTATAAAGAGACGGATACTGAGTTTGCTCCTCCTGCCATTGATGAGCCCACCATTGATGGGAAGAAAATTGTTGCAGATGCTGGTGGTGCTGCTTTTGATGCGTTTATAGAAAATTTGAGCCAAAATACGAATTATTTGGTTCGTCCTTATTTTAAGACAGAGACAGGTGTGGTATATGGTGAAACAATTTGGTTTAAAACGATGAACTTTATTAAAACCGGAGATGTTTTTCCCGGTTATCAGAGTGCTTATTTATATGGTGAAGTTTTAATGGATGCAGGTTCGCCTACAGTAGAGCGGGGAGTTTGTTGGGGAACAACCCAGAATCCGACCCTTGAAGAAGATGCTTACCAAAAAGTAGAAAAAGGTATCGGGAGCTATTATTCTATTGTCGGTGGCTTGAAAAAGGGAACGACTTATTATGTTCGTGCTTATGCTAAAAATGCAGATGGAGTATTCTATGGTTTACCTGTTGAGTTTACGACTAGGACTGGAAATATACTACCTGGATTAACTATGGATCAAATGGTATTGGTAGAGGCAGGTACATTTATGATGGGGGAACCTAAGACAAATGAGATACCTTCAGCGATAGACGGTACAACATATGGAAAAGAGCCTGTCCATGAAGTTAGTATTACTAAAGATTTTTATATAGGTAAGTATGAGATTACTAATGAACAGTTATGTGTCTTTATGAATGTTTACCAAAGCGCAAGAACGCGCTCAGCAGTAGCGAAGGCTTTATTTAATAGTAAGCGGGCTGCATGGGCTTTTGATGTTTCCGGAACATTGCCAAATCAGGTTCATACGCCTAAAAGTGGAAAAGGGAGAAATCCAGTAGTTAATATTACTTGGGCATGTGCTGAACAATATTGTGAATGGCTTTCTGCCGAATTAGGAGTAAAAGTGCGTCTTCCAAGTGAAGCAGAATGGGAATATGCGGCTCGGGGTGGAAATAAGAGTAATGGATATATTTATAGTGGGAGCAATGTGCAATCTGAAGTTGCAGTATTTACTTCCTCAAAGATAGGTACGAAGCCTGTAGGAAGTTTGGCTCCTAACGAATTGGGTATTTATGATATGACAGGAAATGCGTTTGAATATTGTCGTGATGCTTATGATGCAAATTTTTATATGGATCAAGTAGGAAAAATCACCGAAAACCCTTATAAAACGAATTCGGGAGACCCTGCTATTGTAATTCGTGGGGGAAGTTTTAGGCATGACAAATATTTTAGGGTCTCAGCGCGTGGCAGTGCAAAACATAAAGGAGACTGCGGTGACTATAGTGGTTTTCGTATTGTGATGGAGAAGCTTCCGGATAATATATAAATGGGGGAAGAAGGTACATCACAATCTTCAAATAGATTTTGATAATAGTTTCTTATTGCTTTCCTTTTAGTAATTAAAATTATGAATAGATTATTGTATATAATATTGTTGCCTTTTCTTTTATTGGCAGTAGCTTGCGATGGAGCTGATGATTCACCAAGTAGGGAAGGAAGCTTTCAGACGTTAGTTGGTAAAAATTATTTATCAGTGTTACCGGGCACAATTCAGGTTGGAAACTTTGCTGGTACATTTAAACTGAGTATTGCAACAAACTTAGTATGGAGTGCTGTAACTGAAGATGAATGGATTCAATTGCCGGCTCGGTCGGGAGGAAAGGAAGTTTTAACTGTTAATTATGCGGCAAATGATGATGTGACTACTTCCCGTAAAGCTAAAATAACATTTTCAGCCGAAGGTGTGAATGATGTGATAATAGAAATAGTACAAAGTGATAAGACATTTATAAATCCTATAGCTGGCATACCGGATCCATGGATTATACAGCATCAAGGGGCTTATTATGTTTGCAAGGCTCACTATAATGGTATTAATGTCTCAAAATCTGATAAACTAACAAAGATAAATCCAACTAAGGCTATTTGGACTGCACCGAAAGACAATGGGACGATTAAACCATGGAATACTTCACATATATGGGCACCGGAATTGCATTTTATAGATGGAAGTTGGTATGTATATTATGCGGCAGGACGCCCCATAGAAGAGAGTGGAGGGAGTTATAAAATGCAACGTACCGGTGTACTTCGTTCTAAAACAGCTGATCCGTTGGGAGAATATGAAGATATGGGTATGCTTTATACAGGGGATAACTATGTAGCGGGCATAGTGCCTACAGTCGACAATACATGTTATGCGATTGATATGGGTGTTTTAAAGATTGAAAACAAATTATATGCGGTTTGGTCTGGTACTATAAGTAAAGAGACAGGAGGAGACCAACGTATATATATTGCAGAAATGAGTAATCCATGGACAATTTGTTCCAATCGGGTGCAAATATCCCAACCTGATCAGTCGTGGGAACTTGTTTCCGGTAAGGTAAATGAAGGACCGGCATTTTTGCAGCATGATGGTAAAGTTTTTGTCGTGTATTCCTGTAATGGTTCTTGGACGAAAGATTATCGTTTAGCATATCTTATGTTGAACATTGGTGATGATCCGCTGAATCCGTCTAATTGGAAAAAATCTCCGAACGCAGTTTTTTATCGTTGTGATGATACCGTGAACGAGGATGGAGTAAATGGAGTTGGACATTGTAGTTTTACGAAATCCCCAGATGGTACGGAAGATTGGATTGTTTACCATGTAAAGAATCGTAATCATGGAAGCTATGGGACTGGACGTTCTACATTTATGCAGAGATTTACTTGGAATGCGGATGGAACTCCCAATTTTGGTACGCCGGTAGGATGGGGAGAGCCAATAGTCGTTCCTTCTGGAGAATAAAAATAAAAGGATATGAAAGGAAAAATATATTCAACGGTTTTGCTGTTAGGTATTGTGCTGCCGGATATTGTTCAAGCAGATACACTTTCTACTACAAACAAGCCTAACATCTTGATATTTATTGCAGATGATTTAGGATGGGAGGAGGTTGGGGCTTATGGGCATCAGGTGGTGAAGACACCTAATATCGATTGGCTTGCTCAAAACGGTCTCCGTTTTGATAATTTCTTTTTGACTGCAAGCTCTAGTAGTCCCAGTCGCTCTTCGATATTCACGGGAATGTATCCGAGCAGTACGAGAGCGCAGAACCTGCACGATAAATTGCCACCGCAAGCCACTCTTTTTCCTGATTGTCTTCAGGAGAATGGATATTATACAATGCTGGTCGGTAAGAACCATGGTACAAATACTCCAGAGATAGAAAAGCGGTTTGATTATCTAAAGTCAACCGGCAAACCCTGGAAAATGGGGAAATTATGGGTCGACGCCTTGCGCCAACGACCTGCGGCTAAACCATTTTTTATGTTTGCAGCTTCTTTGGATCCCCACCGCCCCTATAAGCAAGGAGAGTATATCGACCCTTATCAACCTTCGGAGGTCGTTGTGCCGCCTTATTTTCCAGACTCTCCGGAAATGCGGGAGGATATAGCTGATTATTATAATGAAGTGTCACGTTTTGACAAGCATATTGGTGAGGTACTTGATTTATTGCGAGAGGAGAAGGAACTGGAAAATACGATAATTATTGTGATGACAGACAACGGAAGACCTTTCCCGCAATGTAAGACACGGGTAAATGTGCAAGGTGTGAAGTCTCCTTTTATAGTCTATTATCCGGCCATTGTAGAAAAAGGAAGTGTGACGGAGAGTTTGGCAAGTGCAGTCGATATCGCCCCTACTCTTCTGGAAATAGGTGGAGCGAAACGTTCGCCGGGCTTGCAGGGAATAAGTTTGCTTCCTATATTGAGGAACCCAGAAACCGAAGTCCGGGAATATGCTTTTGCGGAACACAACTGGCACACCTTCAGGGCTTATGAACGCGCGGTTATGACAAAGGACTTTGTTTATATAAGAAATTGGCTGCCTCACCTGTCCAACCCCTCTGTCGGAGATGCGATGCGTACACCTGCTTATGTTCAGATGCTTGATGATTTTAAAAATGGGAGATTGGCGGAAATATATCAGGACTGCTTCATCGCTCCTCGTTCCGAAGAAGAGCTATATGCGATTAAGAAAGATATCCATTGTTTAAATAACATAGCAGGGAAACGCGCTATGAAAAAAGAACTGAATCGTTTTCGGCTGGTTTTAAAGGTCTGGCAGGAATCGGTAGGGGATATATTTCCCGGTGAACAGCATTTGAAACCGGATGCTGACGACGGACGCTTCTTTCGCCCTCTTGACCGGTAATTTGTATTTATCTTTTCAGTCCAACGATGTGTTGTTTTTAAGATTACGTTGAGAATGAGTGGCGCTGAAAAGAATGAACTAGAGAATAATTTGCATAAATTAGTGCAATAATATGCGGAAATGCAGGCTGGTGTTGTATAAAACTACGTCGGGTATGCGTTTTTTTTATAGCCGGAGCATGCGTTGGTTTAAAACCAATAGGATGTTCCTCGGTGAGGAACGTTTCCTTCCCCACCGATGAGCACCTCGCTCCTCGGTGAGCGAAGTGCAGAAAGCCTGTTTAGACCTTTTTGCTCTCTAGTTTATCAATTATTTAGAGAAGAAGGGAAGTGTGATAATGATACATTATTGAATGATATACTTTCCAACAGGCTTGATATGAAAGAAAGTAGCAGCGAATTGAACGAAAAACTCTTTAATTGATAAAGAGGAGGAATCTCCTACTGGTAAATGCCGGAGTTTTTCTATTCTTTTCTTGTGGGATTTATCATAATCGCCTTTCCTCTCTGTTTAAATATTCCATTTTTAAGAATGGACACTTTTTCAGTGCTATACTGATAAGCTCCGAATCAGATCTTTGTTTTTTATATACATAAATTCTAGGTATTATGAATGAAAGAAAAATTGCATATATATCAGCTTGTTTATTGGGATTGCCGGTGTATACTGCCGCACAGCAGAAGAATGCTCCCAAGAAACCTAATATACTTTTTATTTGTATCGATGATTTACGTCAAGAACTAGGTTGTTATGGCTCGGTAGTGAAAACGCCTAATCTGGATAAATTGGCAGGTCAGGGAAGTTTGTTTTTTCATCATTATGTGCAAGTTCCTACGAGTGGCGCTTCCCGTGCAAGTATGTTAACAGGTAGATTGCCAAGAGATAAGCAGGATTTGTCTAATGAAGCCTGTAAGATTAAACTATCGGGAAGGGAGGAAAGCGAACAGCCGGAAACGATGTTTCATCACTTGAGACGCAATGGCTACTATACGGTAGGGATTGGCAAAGTAAGCCATTATGCTGATGGTTATTTGTATGGCTATGCACGTCCGAAGAGTAATCGTTTGGAATTGCCGTATAGCTGGAATGAAATGCTTTTTAATGCCGGAAAATGGGAGACCGGTTGGAATGCGTTTTTCGGTTATGCAGATGGCAGCAATCGTCAGAGCCTTCATAAACAGGCCTTTCCTTATGAATGTGCGGATGTGCCGGATGAAGGTTATCCTGACGGATTAACAGCAAATTTGGCTGTGATGAAATTGAGAGAACTGTCTGCCAAGAACTCCCCTTTTTGTCTGGCAGTAGGTTTCTTCAAACCGCATCTGCCGTTTACCGCTCCCAAAAAGTATTGGGATTTATATGATGAAGCCTCTATTCCGTTGTCTCCGGCTCCTCACATTCCGGAAGGTACGCACCGGCTGGCCTTGCATAATAGTGACGAGTTTAACGGGTATTTGAAAGGCGATGAGAAAGTGTCATTGGACAAGAGTGCTTCGGATGCTTATGCACGAAAACTGCGGCATGCTTATTTTGCCTGTATTAGCTATGTTGACGCTCAGGTAGGAAAGGTGTTGACCGAACTGGAGCAGTCAGGAGAAGCGGAGAATACAATTGTAATCGTATGGGGAGACCATGGTTGGCATTTGGGCGACCAACGTGTGTGGGGAAAACATACCTTAATGGAATCCTCGTTGCGCAGTACGTTGATAGTGAAAGCTCCCCATGCCCGTAAGGCGATAAAGAATTGTCGTATTGTCAGTTCGGTCGATATCTATCCGACTTTGATGGAACTTTGTGATATACCTGCTCCGGAAGGTTTGGACGGTCATAGTTTTATGAAGTTATTGAACGTTCCTTATGAACGTTCGTGGCAAGAGGCTGCATATAGTTATTTCAATAACGGAATAAGCGTTCGAACGCCAGAGTTTCGGTTGACGCGCTATGGGGAGAATGGGAAATATATTACTGAATTATATGATTACCTTTCGGATGAGTTGGAGAAAAGAAACACATTTGATACCGGCAATAAAAGAATAATCAGGAAACTTATGAATATATGGGAGAAAGGGCAGACTTTATTCAAGTAGGAGAGAAACCCGAAGTTTTCGTAAATATGTCCAAAAACAAGTAAATAAGGCGTATAAAGGCACTTTTTATCAGATGAATTCTACTATTATTTCTTTTATAAGGGTATATTGGGACGTTTTTTCTATTTATTGGGATGTTTATTTTATACCGCCTGGTACGAATACTTTATATCTGCGATAGATGATAATCTTATATGTATAATATGTACTTGCTCAGGAGACGGTGAAAGACGTTATTATAATAATTAATTTTATGACTATGAAGACCTGTTTTTATTTTTCTATTCTACTATTGTGTTCATTGAATATTCACTCGCAACAATATGATGTATCAGAGAGATACTCATACTCGAAGTTGGCGGCAGTAGAGTTCAATAACGTTAAGATTGAAGATGATTTTTGGAATGAACGTATCAAAGTTGTTCAGGAGGTTACTATTCCCTATTTGCTGGATATGGCGGAAAAGCAGGGGAAGGTTGATAACTTCAGAATCGTCGCAGGGAAAAAAGAGGGCAAGTTAAGTATCTTCAATGCCCCTGATTCCGAAATTTATAAGTTGATAGAAGCGGCCGGCTATTCATTTGTTTATAAGAAGAATGAGAAGCTGGAGCAACGCATTGACTCTATTATTGAAGATATAGCTGATGCCCAATCCTCAACCGGATATTTGCATACTCAGTATATGCTTACTTTTGATCATCCTGCCGCTCCCAGCCCGGAGATGAAACAAATTAAGCGTTTTGGGTTTGGCGTAGAAAATCAGTGGAACTCAGTGAATACCAAATGGCCGTTTGCGTATAATCAGTTATATTGCGCCGGACATCTGATGGAAGCCGGAGTTGCATATTATAGGGGGACGGGGAAAGACAAACTGTTGAAAGTGGCTATTAAATTGTCAGACCTGATTTGTACTATTTTCACGGATGACAAGATAAGAAGACATGCGGATCATCCTGAAGTGGAGATCGGCCTGATGAAAATATATGAGGTGACAGGGGATGAGAAATATCTGAATACGGCGAATAAATTATGTCGTTATGTCAGCTTCTCACGTCCGGTAGACATTAATAGAGAAGAAAACTCAAAACCTCTTCATGAGCAGCGTAAGGCTTACGGACATTGCGTTGAAACGACTTACATGTATACGGGAGCGACGGATGTCTGTCGTGCTACCGGCAAGAAAGATTTGGAGACAGCAATCAATAGTTTGTGGGACGATGTGATTGGTACAAAAATGTATATCCATGGTGGTATCGGGAATGGGACACACGATGAGCAGCATGGGCATAGTTATGATCTGCCGATTTTACCCACTTATAGCGAATGCTGTTCTAATATAGCTCAGGGGCAGTGGAATTACAGGCTCGGCTTGTTTTATGGGAAAACGGAATATGCAGATTTAGTTGAATTGGAAATGTATAATAGTGCGCTTTCCGGAATAAGTCTGGATGGTAAATCTTACTTCTATACAAACAAAATCAATATAGGAAAGGAGAATCGTAAAAGTGCCCATTCGGGGGTGAGACAAAGTTATTTGTTTTGCTGTCCTTCAAAGTTACCGGGTTTCATTACCGGCATTAGTCGTTGGATTTATGCCAAAGACAAGGAGGCATTATACGTGAATCAATTTATAGGAAGTTCGGTTTCAACCTTGATTAACGGACGTAAAGTCTGTTTGAGGCAAACATCTGCATTCCCCTGGAATGGGAATGTCAGTTTTACGTGGGAGTCGTCCGCCGCTGTCAGGGAAAACGCACGAGTTAAAACGCTTTAATAAAGTTGTTTATCAAATTAGTTAGATACTCATCACTCCATCCAGCCTTCTTCCTTTTCCTATTGACAGAAGTCTTCTTGTCTTCATCCTGATAATTCTTCAAAATGGTCAATGCCATTTTAGTTAAAGTGGAAAAGTTTTGTGCCGAATTCATCATTTTTCTTCCATCATCTTCATTAAATGTAACATCCAACTGCCAATGCAATCCATTTTCTACCGCCCAATGCTTTCTCTTATATTTAAGAATAAGCTCTGGATTGTTCACTAATGAAGAGATGAAACAATGTTTCTCATTCTGTATTTCCCCTGTGGCTATATTTATTTTCTCGGTCTTTATTATTCCATAAGTCCTAAGATTCTTCCAATCGCGATAACAGAACCCTAATCTACTGGGTTCAGAGCAGGATATGCAGGTCCTTGTCACCATAAATCCATGACCTTCTGTGGTTTCTTCAGCTCTTTTGATAAAATCATTTTCTCTTCCGGAAATTAGCAAGTACTCCGCATCGTTTTCGATATTTTCCCTTAGTTTTAAATGATTATCTTTCACCTCTAAAAGATAATCGGCTTGTTTCTCTGTTATTTTTTCTACAATCTTCTTTTGGGTGCCAAGTGCATCGATGGTAACTACATCTCCTTGTCGTATATCAATGTCGTCCAGTAATTTGGGTATTGCTACTATTTCATTCTCTTTTATTGAGACCCGTTCCTGCCCTAATGACAGACTCATATCAGAAAGAAAGGCACTGACAATATGAAGTTTGGCTGATGCTGCCTGCTCCTTTGTTATTTTACCCGCCGACTCTTGTACCAGTTTATCAGCATTGATGGCACCACAGATCGTTTTCCCGTCAATAGCTATATGTCTATTCGTATAAAGATCATTACCCTCACCTATTTGAACTTTCGACCAGTCGCAATCTTCTATGGACGGTGAATCACCTCTCATATTACAGGCCCATTCTCTGTAACAACTCTCTAATCTTTCTGTTTTTATGATACAAAAAAATCGGCGTAATGTATCATGTGAGGGGGTAGTTTCTAAATCCGGTATGAATCTCCTAAGAAAATCTTTCTTATAACGGGCGAAGTCTGCTATATCATTCCAACTCTGACAATCACAAAAAACACCCGATAAAGTGACAAGCATTATCAATTTGCCCGAATAAGTGACTTTATTCTTTTCACGTGGGTCTATTGTATCAATAGCTTCAGACATACTAGCCATATGACGTGCCAATTCGTCATTTATTAAAAAATCCTTTGCAATCTTATCCATTACTGTTTATTATTTAGACGTGAAGATAATGAAATACCAGAATGAATACAATATAAATAATCAATATATCAATTGAAGAAGCCCGAAGATTAAAAAGGATGAAAGCAATAGGTGGCATGACCATGTAAAGTTGTGACACGTCTATATGAGGAAAAGTAACTAGGAAGACTTTATTTATTATTAGATATACAAGAGTATTGCCATTAAATAAGTTTTGAGAAGAGAAGGGAACTATTGATTATTAAACAATTAGCACTCGTGCGTTTTCCCTGCCGCCGCTGTTGACCTGAAGATAAGGGTGCCGCGTTGGGTGAACAAAGACACTCATATTGCTTCCTCCTGCTATTATTATGGTAGCGGCAATAAAGGAAACTTTTTCGTAAAGGTTAACGGTAAAGCAGTAGGATGTCTACCTGATGAGAATGGATATCTGTCTCTGCACAAACGTTGGAAAAAAGGAGATGTAGTGGAGGTTGCTTTTGATATGCCTATTCATAGAGTGTATACTAATGACAAGATAAAGGCGAACGCAGGAAAAGTCGCTTTAATGCGAGGACCGGTATTGTTTTGCTTGGAAGGAGTGGACAATCAATTTAATATTGAAGAAATGAATTTCCCGGTATCATCTTCAGTTGGATATGCTTATGATTCCACTATTCTGAATGGGACTCATATTCTGAAAGGTGAAGGTTTTGTCCATGGAAAGGCGGTACAATTCAAGGCTGTTCCTTATTACCTCTGGCAAAATAGAGGGATTTCCGCTATGACTATGTTGCTGAATGAGCAGAGTGATAGCGTGAAAGAAAAATGCCCGGATTACGAGGGAATGCAGACAAATGGTTGAGGTTTATAATTTTAATAGATTTGATTATGCTAATTGAAAAACAGAAAAGTGGAAAGATATTTATCTTTAGCAGATATCTATCTTTGTTGATGAGTTTACTTGTTTGCGCGGGACCGACGTACGTTCTGGCTCAGACTCAAACAAACGGGAGGATAGTATCTGGTACCGTTAAGGATGCTGCTGGGGAACCGGTGATTGGTGCCAGTGTTTTATTAAAGGGGAATACTGGGGGAACTATTACGGATTTGGATGGTAAATACTCTATAAAAGTTACGGCAAGTAAAGGTACCCTTGTCTTTTCCTATATAGGATATAAGACAGTTGAAAAAGAAATTGGGCAAAATGTCCGTATGTTGGATATTGTCCTTCACGAAGATACGGAAATGCTTGATGAGGTGGTTGTGGTCGGATATGGAACGATGAAGAAGAAAGATTTGACGGGTTCTGTCACGCGTATAGGACAGGAAGTTACAGAAAATAAGGCTGCAACAAACTTGGTCGAATTCTTGAGAGGTACTGTGGCTGGTTTTAACTCTTCCCTGGGTGGTACAGCTTCTGGAGGAGGGACAATGGAAATTCGCGGGCCTAATTCTTTAAAGGCAAATACTGAACCATTGGTGGTACTTGACGGCTCCATTTATTATGGTTTGTTGCAGGATATTAATCCTAGTGATGTAGAATCCATTGATGTCTTGAAAGATGCCAGTTCTTCCGCCATTTATGGAGCACGAGGAGCTGCCGGAGTCATAATGGTAACAACAAAACGCGGGAAATCGGAAAAACCGTTGATCCAAGTGAGCACCCGTGTCGGATTTACCTCTGTAGGAAAGGCTGCGGAAGTATATTCTCCCGAAGGATATTTGAAGATGCGGAGTGACTATTATAAGACAAAAGATTATTTTGCTCCTGCAGGGAGCAAGAAGCCGTTAGGCTATTATGATAATCCAGAGGATTTGCCCAATGGAGTTTCTAAAGAGCAGTGGTCAGAGTACGATCCTTCTTTCTCGGGAGATTATGTTGAGACTTGGTTGAACCGTATTGCGTTGCAACCTATTGAAATTGAGAATTATAAAAAGGGACTGACTACCGACTGGATGGATAGAGCCTTCCGTACAGGGTTACGGCAGGATTATAATGTAAGTGTATCCGGGAAATCGAGTAGGACACATTATTTTATGTCAATGGGATATGTCAATAATGAGGGGGTGAAGGTTGGAGATAATTATTCAAACGTCCGTTCGCGAATTAATATCGAAAGTGAAATTTCCAAATGGCTGTCAGTCGGAGTGAATGCACAATTTGCCAATAGAACGGATGGTTCTGTAGCGGTTGATTTAACCAGCGCTTCTAAGGCTAGCCCCTATGGCTCTATGTATGAACCTGATGGATCTTTAAAATGGTATCCACATGATTATGAGAAGTTGACGAATCCTTTTATTTATACCTATAATCGGGAGAAATTCAATAAAACGCAGACTTTTTTAGCCACTTTATTTGCTAAGATTAAGTTGCCGTTTGGCATTTCCTATCAAGTGTCCTATCAAAATCGTTACGCATGGGGGAAAGATTATTATTACGATCCTTCGACTATACCTTTTATTGTGGAAGGTGGGTTTGCGTATCGTCGTGATTATTCAGAGTATGAATGGATGGTGGATAATATCCTGAAATGGAATAAGTCAATCAATAAGATACATAACTTCGACGTTACGTTGGTTGCTAATGTGGAAAAATATCAGAGTTGGGCTTCCAGACAACAGAACGACGGGTTTACTCCGAATGGAAATCTGGGATTCCATAACATGAATGCAGGGCTGAACCCGGAGTTGAATACAGACGACCAGGTACAAACCGGTAATGCATTCCTGGGGCGTTTGAATTATGCATTGATGGATCGCTATATTTTGACTGCATCTGTCAGGCGTGACGGCTTCTCTGCATTCGGTCAGTCCAATCCTTATGCCACCTTTCCCGCATTTGCCGGTGCTTGGAGAATATCGGAAGAAAGTTTTATGAAAGATAATAAGGTAATAGATAATCTGAAGTTGAGATTGTCATGGGGCATGAATGGAAATCGTGAGTTCGGAAGATATGAAGCGTTGTCGAGGCTGAAGACTACCAAAAATATCATTGGTGGTATGCCCGTTACCGGAGTGTGGACGGAGAATCTAGCTAATAGTATGCTTAAATGGGAAAAGACAGCTTCTACAAATATCGGTCTGGACTTCGGATTATTAGGGAACAGGTTGTTTGGTACTATTGATTTGTATAAAACGAAGACAACAGACCTTTTGTTAACTCGTGCGTTACCCGATATTATAGGGTATTCTACAGTTGCTGCAAATATGGGAGAGGTTTCGAATATTGGTGCCGAGCTAACCTTGAATAGCGTAAATCTGAATATCCCTAAAAAGCTGAAATGGACATCAACGTTTATCTATAGCATGAATAAGAATAAGATAAAACATTTGTATGGGAATAAGGTCAATGTGCTGGATGATAAAGGTAATGTCATAGGAGAACGTGAGGCGGACGATGAAACGAATGGCTGGTATATCGGACATGGAATTCATGACATATATGATTATAAGTTTGTAGGAGTTTGGCAGATAGGTGAGGAAGAGGAAGCTAGTAAATATGGTAAGACTCCCGGTGATCCTAAACTTCTGGATGTGAACAATGACGGAGTAATTGATTCGAAAAATGATAGGGTTTGGTTAGGTTCCAAAACTCCTAAGTATAGAATGTCCTTGCGGAATGAGTTCACATTGTTCGACTGTCTGAATATATCTTTCTTGTTGCGTGGCGAATTTAACTATTTCGGGACATTCAATTATGCAAAGAATGATGATAGCCGACAGTTTAATATAATGAATCTTAGTATATGACAAAATTTAAAAATAATTGTTGTAATCTACTGATTATTAGATAATTACTATTGCAAAAGACCTTAAAAATTCGTAACTTTAAGGTATGTTAACTCTCACATTAACACCATGTTACGAACTTCTAAGGTCCACTACAAAAGTAGTGAATTATATCCGATATTGCACGAACATTTTGGTAAAAGTATGAATCTGGCACGAATCAAGGCTCTCAGCATGATGTTATGCGCCCTCTGCAAGGTGCAGCGGGTTACGTATTCCAAGCTGGCCTCCGCCTTTGATAGCAATGCGGCATCTGAATCTTCCCTGCGGAGAATCCAGCGACTCATTGCCCAATGCGAGATTAGTACCGACCTCATAGCAAAACTCATATTAAAGCTGATTCCGGTACAGGGCCCGTACAACCTTAC
Source organism: Bacteroides sp. 3_1_13 (assembly GCF_001185845.1). Taxonomy (NCBI): domain Bacteria; kingdom Pseudomonadati; phylum Bacteroidota; class Bacteroidia; order Bacteroidales; family Bacteroidaceae; genus Bacteroides; species Bacteroides sp. 3_1_13. Next base: position 614,325 of record NZ_KQ236955.1, on the reverse strand, counting down.
GCTGGACAGGACGAACTGGAAGTTCAGCAATACCAACATAAACATCCTTACCCTGGGCATCATCTACGACGGAATGGCTTTTCCTATCGTATTCAAAATGATGGACAAGCGGGGTAACTCCAATACCCAGGAGAGGATTGAACTTGTAGACCGGTTCATTCGTCTTGCCGGAGAAAACTCCATCAACCACCTGATGGCTGACCGTGAGTTCATTGGAAGCGAATGGCTGGGCTATTTGAACGCAAGAGGCATTCACTACCATATCAGGATACGAGAGAACTTCCGTGTGTATCGGCATGGTCAGGAAACACGGGCCCACTGGCTGTTCAACGAACTGAAACTGGGTGAAAGCAAACATCTTGACGGTATCTACTACGTTAATGGACAGGCCTGTTACCTGTCTGGCTCTAAAATCAAGGACAAGGAGGGTGCACCCGAATTGCAGATCCTTGTCTCGTACTGTAATGCAGAGGAAGCATTTGAGATGTACAAACTGAGGTGGCAGGTGGAGACGATGTTCAAGGGCATGAAATCAAGTGGCTTCGATATCGAAGGCTCCCATGTCCGTGACCATTCCCGTATGTCCAATCTCTTTGCCATCATCATGATTGCGTATGTCTGGTGCTACCTCGTAGGAATCTATATCAACGAATACATCAAACCGATAACGGTGCTGAAGCACAAGCGGAGGGCTGTAAGTCTATTCAAGTACGGACTGGACTACATCTTCCAGTCCCTTGTCAACCACACAAACCGCTACCGAATCGATGTCTTCAAATTTTTGTCATATACTTAGATAATGAATACTTATCGGTATGATTATTGGACGCCCGATAACCCTTCAAATTCGTATTGTAAGTTAGGTTCCAATTCGGGAAGTCCGAGTTTCAATATTTGGAAGAAAAGAGATTATGTCCGTCTGCAGGACCTGTCCGTTTCTTATGTTTTCCCCAAAAAACTCTTGAGCAGATTTTCGATAGAAGGATTAAAAGTAAGCGCAATGTTGGAAAACGGTTTTGTAATTACAGGTTGGAAACATTATGATCCGGAAGTGGGAGGTATAGCTCCCCGGAATTTCACATTCGGGGTGAATATTACACTATAATGTATTAATGATAAAAAGATCGAGTTATGAAGAATAAGTTATATAAGAAAATCCTATTGTTATTTCTGACAGGTCCGTTATTTATTTCCTGTGAAGACTGGTTGTCTCCTAAACCCTTATCATTTTATGCCCCTGAAAATACATTTGTAGATAAGGCGGGTTTTGAGAGTATATTAGTGTCTTGTAGGAAACAATTGAAATTAGAATGGTTTGGGGATAATAACCCGTCGATGTATGAGTATGCATTTTCTGATTTGGGAGTTTTTGGTTGTCCGGAAGCTGTGAATATCCATAATCTTGAGATACAGTTTACCCCCTATTCTGCAACACCCAGATTATGGTCGTTGGCATGGGGAGGAATTAAGTATGCGAATATTGTGATTACCAGACAGGAGAAAGCCGATTTTAAGACAGAACAGGATAAAAATGAGATTCTGTCCGAAGGGTATTTCCATAGGGCATATTGGTATTATCGTTTGGTCAACTTATGGGGGGATGTCCCTATGATCCTACAAGAAGTGGAGGAACCTAAAATGGACTTTAACTCATCGCCTCGTCTGGAAATCCTGAAGCAGATGAAAGATGACCTGGAGTTTGCGGTAAAATGGTTGCCTGAGAAAGCTGAATATGGGGCTGTTAACCGGGCTGCCGGTGAGCATTTATTGACGAAAATCTATTTGTCCTTGGGGGAATTTGAGAATGCAATAGCTTCGGCAAGCCGATGTATTAAAAATTATGGGCATGATTTGATGCGGGAACGTTTCGGAGTAAGAAAGAATGACGGGATTCATGACGTGGTAAATGATCTGTTTAATCCTGACAATATAAGCTCAAAGGAGAATCTGGAAGGTATTCTGGTTGTGCAGGAGCGGTTTGGGATGGAAGGGAATACCGGTCCCGGAGATAAAGGCTCGCAACGAATGCGTGGCTGGACTCCTTACTGGTGCGGTCCTGACGTTTTGGACCCTGACGGAAAGAGAGGATGCGTAGATGGCAAAAATGTAGCTTTGATGGATTCGTTAGGTAGAGGTATAGCCGGAGTTCGACCGTCAAACTTCTATCAATATTACTTGTGGAAGGATTGCAAGAATGATTTGCGCCATAATAGTGTGAATTGGTATGATATATCTAGATTGTGGTATAATAATCCGAAGTCGGATTATTATGAGAAGCAGGTTCAGAAAGCTTATGTAAGGGATACTTTCCGTTGTTATTTCTCATGGCCTTATTATAAGATATTCGTAGGAAAGGATGAAATCAATGTAGGAAATAACCCGAAGGGAGGTTTCACAGACCAATATATATTTCGTTTGGCGGAGACTTATTTGTTGAGGGCGGAAGCATATTATTGGGCTGATCGTTCGGAAGAAGCTTTAGCTGATTTGAATGAGATTCGGAAACGGGCCAAGGCTCCTGAACTTGAATCTATATCCATTGAAGATATTTTGGACGAACGTGCCCGTGAGCTCTATTTTGAAGAGCCGAGAAAGTGTGAATTGACAAGGATTGCGTTTATAATGGCTCAGTTAGGAAAGAATGGGTATTCGCTGGACAACTTTCATAAGAAGAACTACTATTATGATAGGGCCATAGAAAAGAATAACTTCTATAAGGAAGAGTATTTCTATTCTACCAATAAGTATGTTATACGTCCGTATCACGTGCTATGGCCTATCCCTAACGAGACCATAGTGGCTAACGCAGAGGGAAATATAACGCAGAACCTAGGCTATCCGGGAGCTAAAGAATAATATTTAAATTGAAATTGGCATGAAACATCTAGGGTGTTTAGTGGTATTTGTATTCCTTTCCCTCATTTCTGTATGGGGGAAAGGAGTAAAAGAGGAGGTATCTGTGAGGTCCTTGCTAAAAGAAATGGTAAATAGAGAGCATCTGACAAGATTTCCATATCCAGATTATCGTTGTTGGCAGGTGTCCAGCACCGATCCGCTGTCTGTTTCTCCCGATTCCGCGAATTGGTTTGCTAATTCTGACAGAAACAACTTTCTGGGAATAGATTCTGTAAATGGTAGAAAGGAATATATTCTTATGGATGAAAGAACCCCCGGTGCCATTGTCCGGTTTTGGGCTACTGTTGCCCGATATAGCCAGAAAGGTATTTTAAGAATCTATATCGATGATAAATCTGTTCCGGCTGTTGAAGGAGAACTTTTAAAAGTGCTTAGCGGAGATATTCTCTTAAAAAGCGGTCCTCTGAATCAATCTTTATCTCCGGAGACTGAATATTTGAAGAGGGGACATAATTTGTATTTGCCGATACCGTATGCAAAGTCATGTAAGATAACTTATGAGAGTGATTCTTTGAAAGGGATAGGAAATAATTCCGGAGAGATTCTTTATTATAATATCAATTATAGGGAATATGATAAGAAAGTGAAGGTTGAATCTTTCTCAAAGGAAAGCCTTGTAGAGAACCGTCATTTATTGGAACAAGTACAAATGTCACTTTCAACTTACGATAGGAAATTGGATATCGGTTTAGCGCCGGTGTCATTCAGCAATAGGCGGCTATCTCATGATAAGAGTTTCTCATGCAAGATAGAAGGTAAAAAGGCTATCCGTATGTTGAAAATTAAATTGCAGGCTGATAATATGGCCCATGCTTTAGATTCTACTATGATAAGTGTTTCTTTTGATGGCAAAAAAACAGTGTGGGCGCCTGTCGGTGCTTTTTTTTGTACAGGCTCTCGTATTTCTCCTTATAAGTCGTGGTACTCTGAGGTTACCGGTGACGGTGAATTGTCATGTTTCTGGGTGATGCCATTTAGAAATAACTGTGAAGTGAATATAGAGAACTTGGGAGCTCAAGAAGTTGTTTTAGAGAATATGGAGATTTTATCATCTCCATATTCCTGGGATAAATCGAGTATGTATTTTGCGGCTAGTTGGTTTAAGGTAAGGAATATATCTACGAGAAAGTTTAGTATTCCCGACCGGAAGAGTTTGCCGTTTGATGTGATTTTTTTAAGAGTAAGCGGCAAAGGGATATTTGCAGGTGATGGTCTTTCGTTACGTAATACGGCGTCTCGTTGGTGGGGAGAAGGTGATGAGAAGATTTACATAGATGATGAAACTTTTCCGTCACATTTTGGCACGGGTACGGAAGATTATTATGGATATGCTTGGTGTAGCGGAAATAATTTCTATCATCCTTTTGTGGCGCAGCCAAACGGTGAAGGAGCCTCAAAGCTTGGACGTGTAACAAACTTGCGATATCGCTCTTTGGATGCGATACCCTTCCATAAATCTTTTCGGTTTGATATGGAATTATGGCATTGGGCTGATACGAATATTGATTTTTCTTCTATTACTTACTGGTATATTTCTCCTGATGATGCAATGAAATAGTAAATAAATAAAAAAGGGAGGAAATTGTAGTTTGGGACGTTTTTTTCATTTATTGGGATGTTTATTTTACCTAATGTGTGTAGAAGCACCTACTTTTGTATTAGTAATCTTAAAATAGATAATGCAATGAAACAATTATTCTTCTTTTTAACTATGTTGTTATATGGCTTGTTCCTTTTTGCTCAAGGGAAGATAACCGAAAGAAAGACTAATGGTTCAAAAGATATAGTGGTTGCATGTTATTATTTTCCTAATTATCATACTAGGGATAAGAGCGACCTCCGTATAAGTAACCAGCATTGGGAGGATTGGTCTGAATGGGAGTTGGTGAAACAGGCTAAACCTCGTTTTGAGGGTCATCATCAACCGAATGTTCCAGCATGGGGATATACTGATGAAAAGAATCCAAAAGTAATGAAGAAGAAAATACAAGCTGCCGTGGATCATGGCATTGATGTATTTATCTTCGATTGGTATAATTATAATGGGAAGCCTTTTCTAAATCGTTGTTTAGACGAGGGTTTCTTACAAGCGAAAAACTGTCGGAAAATAAAATTTGCTCTTATGTGGGCGAATCATAACTGGCAAGATTTATATCCATATACATTAGGTGAAAAGCAAGATTGGCTGTATTCAGGAAAGGTCACTCCTGAAAGTTTCGATAAAATCGGAAATGAACTGATTCACGACTATTTTACACAGCCGAACTATTGGAAAATAGACGGGAAAGCATATTTTTCAATTTATGATATTCATCGGTTTATAGAAAGTTTTGGATCTTTGGAAGCTACGCGTAAAGCAATGGATCAGCTTCGTGAGAAAGCGATAAAAGCAGGTCTGAAAGGCGTTCATTGGAATCTGATTGCATGGGGTATGCCGATTCTTCCGGGACAAGATGCTCCGAAAGACATCCCGGCTCTGATTAAAGTACTGGGCTTTGATTCTGCAACTTCTTATGTGTGGATTCACCATGCGTGGCTGAACAAACCGCAAACGGATTACAATTATGTGAGGGACCAGTATTTTACTCATTGGGAAAAAGCGAAAAATACGTATCAAGTTCCATATTATCCGAATGTAACGATGGGCTGGGATCCTACTCCGCGAACGAATCAGAACAAACCGTGGAAGGGTAACCAAGTATATCCCTATACCAATATAATGGGGAATAATACCCCTGAAAATTTTAAGAAAGCATTACAATTGACAAAAGATCGTTTGCTGAATGACCCGGCTTCTCCCCATATTTTGAATATAAATTGTTGGAATGAGTGGACAGAGGGTAGTTATTTGGAGCCGGATATTGTGAATGGAACCTCTTACCTGGAAGCTGTAAAAACTGTATTTGGAAATAAACACAAGAATAAAAAGTGATGAAAGGATCTTGTTGTTCGCTTATTTTGTTATTATGCTTCTTGAATTCTTATTCATAGAAAAAGGGGGTACTTCAGTGAAAGTGAATGACAAAATAGAGGTATTGCTGCTATGACTATGTTGCTAAATGAGCAACCGGAGTATGGACATATGGAGACAAACAGGTAAAAGATATCAAGTATAAATATATATAATAAAAAATGTATGAATAAGAAATTAGTGAATCGTGTAGGGAAACTAATCGTTCTCCTACTAATTGTAGGATTACTTCCTGCTTACGCTCAGAAAAAAGGAAAAGAAAAAGTGAATCGTCTGCCAGATGATTTGGAAACACTTGCGGGCGACCTTGCTTTATTGAAGAAGCCCGAAGGATTGACAGTAGCTGCTTACGCTTTCCCGAATTACCATGCTTCAGCTTTACATAATAAAATATATTCGCAGGGATGGACGGAATATAATCTGATTAGAAGTGCGCGTCCCTGGTTTGACGGACACCAACAGCCGCGTACTCCTTTGTTAGGCGAATTGGACGAGAGTAAGCCGTCCACCTGGGAGACTTATAATAAGCTTTGCAAGCAAAGTGGTATTGACGTCCTGATTTGGGACTGGTACTGGTATGACGGCAAACCTTGTTTGCACGAAGCGTTGGAGAATGGTTTTCTGGAAGCTAACAATGCAAAAGATGTGAAGTTTGCTTGTATGTGGACTAATCATCCTTGGTATGTACTATATCCGACAAAGAAAACAGATGGAAGTAATGCTTATCCTCCTAGCTATGATGCTCCTGACTTCTCTAAAGAAGAATGTTGGAAAAGCCTTTCTTATATGATTTCCCGCTATTGTCATTTGGAGAATTATTGGCGAATCGATGGCAAGCCTGTTATCTGTATTTGGGATGCCCGTCGTTTGGAATCTAAATTAGGAGTTGCCGGAGTGAAACAATTATTTGCCGAGCTGACAGATTATGCCAAGAAATTGGGACATAAAGGATTGCATTTCCATGTAACTGGCTTCAGTTGTGGGAATATGAAAGAAGAAGGTTATAGCACAGTTGGTTCTTATAACCCGATGGACTGGATTGCCGGTCGTTTTCAACCGAAAGAAATCGAATTGCCTGACTACGGAACTGTTGCGGCTGATGTAGCGTTCAAACTTTGGGATGAGCATCATGGTCAGTTTGATATCCCTTATATTCCGGCAGTGGCTCCGGGCTGGGACTCTACACCGAGATATATTGCTCCTGTCAGTCGTCCGGAAAAGCCGAATCGCAGCCAATGGCCTGCATGTACTATCTTTAAGAATGAGAACCCTGCTTCCTTTAAGGCATTTGTCCAGTCTTCTTTCGTGTATTTGAACAAGCACCCGGAGGTACCCCGTATTTTGACTATCGCTTGTTTCAATGAATGGTCGGAAGGGCATTATTTGTTGCCGGACAACCGTTTTGGTTATGGAATGTTGGATGCGCTCGGAGAAGCATTGGGAAAAGAAGGAAACCATCAGAAACATGGAAAATAAGTATATGAGGAAACTGGTTTTAATAGAAGCACTTCTTGCCATAAGCCTTTCGCTTATGGCAGGAGGCCCTGCTAAGACTTACAAGAATCCGGTGGTGAATTACAGTCTACCCGATCCCAGTGTGATTAAGGGAGATGATGGCTATTTCTATTTGTATGCAACGGAAGATATCCGGAACTTGCCGATTCACCGCTCTAAGGATTTGGTGAATTGGGAGTCTGTAGGTACTGCTTTCACCCCTGAAACACGCCCTACTTTCGAACCGAAAGGAAATTTGTGGGCCCCCGATATCAATAAGATCGGCAATAAATATGTGCTTTATTATTCAATGTCCCGTTGGGGTGGTGAATGGACTTGCGGGATCGGTGTAGCTACCGCCGATAGTCCGAAAGGGCCTTTTAAGGATCACGGAATGATGTTCAGGAGCAATGAAATCGGAGTCAAGAACTCGATCGACCCTTTCTATATAGAGGACGGCGGAAAGAAATATATGTTCTGGGGAAGTTTCCGTGGAATCTATGGGGTGGAACTGACGGAGGACGGATTAGCGGTAAAACCGGGTGCGGAGAAGAAGCAAATAGCCGGAACCGCTTATGAAGGGACTTATATTCATAAAAAGAAGGGTTATTACTATATGTTTGCTTCTACCGGTACTTGCTGTGAGGGACTGAAGAGTACTTATCAGACGGTGGTAGGACGTTCTAAATCCCTATGGGGGCCTTATCAGGACAAGCAAGGGAAGCCTATGTTGGAAAACAACCACGAAATCCTGATTCATAAGAATAATAGTTTTGTCGGTGTAGGACACAATGCGGAACTGATGACGGATAAAGCTGGTAATGATTGGATTTTGTATCATGGGGTGAGCGTTGCCAATCCTCATGGAAGAGTGTTATTGTTAGATAGGGTTGATTGGAAAAGTGGATGGCCTGTGGTGGAAGGTAATTCTACTTCGATTGAATCTAAGAGACCAAAATTATAAAGAAGGGTTTGAAATGGATAGGGTTGATCATAACAGAATGGTAAAAAGATTGTTTATGGTATTGTCGGGCTGGATTTTGGGAGGGACATTGGTGTTCTCCCAGAATCATCCGGTGGCGATTGTACAGAAGGAAGCTTATTTTCCAATGAAGGAAGTTTGTCTGTTGGATAGCCCTTTCCAGACTCTTCAACAGAAAGGAAAAGAATATCTTCTTTGGCTGAATCCAGATTCTTTGCTTCATTTCTATCGGATAGAAGCGGGGTTGTCGTCGAAAGCTGAACCTTATGCCGGCTGGGAATCGCAGGATGTATGGGGAGCAGGTCCTTTACGAGGAGGATTTCTCGGGTTTTATCTTTCTTCAGTATCGATGATGTATCAGTCGACAGGTGATAAAGAACTGCTAAGACGATTGAAATATGTACTGAAAGAATTGAAACTCTGTCAGGAAGCTGGCAAAGATGGTTTTTTGTTAGGGGTAAAAGATGGTAGAAAGCTATTCCGGGAAGTGGCATCAGGGAAGATAAAGACCAATAACCCTACGGTCAATGGTGCTTGGGCTCCTGTTTATTTGATTAATAAGATGTTGCTTGGGCTTGCTGCTGCATATACCCAATGTGACTTGAAAGAAGCGTTGCCGATGTTGATTCGGTTGGCTGATTGGTTTGGCTATCAAGTATTAGACAAACTGACGGATGAACAGATTCAACAATTATTAGTTTGTGAACATGGTTCGATTAATGAATCTTATGTCGAGGCTTATGAGTTGACAGGACAGGAGCGCTTTCTTGGCTGGGCTCTTCGTTTGAATGATCGGGCTATGTGGGTTCCTCTGTCCGAGGGAAAGGATATTTTATTTGGCTGGCATGCCAATACGCAGATTCCGAAATTTACAGGTTTTCATAAGTACTATATGTTTACTGGTGATCAACGTTTTCTTACTGCAGCTATTAATTTTTGGGATATTGTGACGCAAAACCATACTTGGGTGATAGGTGGAAACAGTACTGGAGAGCATTTCTTTTCCAAGAAAGAGTTTATAGAGAGAATGCTCCATATTAGCGGGCCGGAAACGTGCAATTCTGTAAATATGTTGCGTTTGACTGAATCTCTGTTCAGCCAGCAGCCAGATGCGACTAAAGCGGCATACTATGAAAGGACTTTGTTCAACCATATTTTGTCAGCATATGATCCGGTGAAAGGTATGTGCTGTTATTTTACTTCTATGCGGCCGGGGCATTATCGTATCTATGCTTCACGAGACAGTTCCTTCTGGTGTTGTGGACATACCGGACTAGAAAGCCCGGCAAAATTGGGTAAGTTTATCTACAGTCATAAAGTGACAAATGTTCATGAAGAAGAAGAAATTAGAGTGAATCTGTTCATTCCTTCAGCTCTCTCTTGGCACGAAGGTGGAGTTGAACTTATTCAGCGAAACCGGATTCCCGAGTCCGAACAGGTTGACTTTGCATTAAATTTAAAGAAAAAGCAGAAACTGGTTCTACGCATTCGTAAGCCGGATTGGACTGATAAAGCCACTTTCATGATTAATGGAAAGGAAGAACAGCCCCTGCTTGGTAGTGATGGATATTGGATAATAGACAGGGTATGGGAACGGAAGAATGTGATTACATTGCGACTTCCGATGCATATATACACGGAAAACTTAATAGGCACCGACCGTTATATCGCGTTGTTATATGGGCCTTACGTGCTTGCCGGACGTATGGGAACGGAAAATCTGCCCGCTACTTTTTGGGGAAAGATGAATAATACGGCAATGAACGAGATAGAGATGACAAAAATCCCGGCTTTCAGAGAATCTGCCAAGCAGATTCCGGCTCATGTAAAGGCTGTTCTTGAAGGAAATACATTGAAGTTTAGCATAAACTTGAAAGGTTATGAGAATATAGTACTGGAACCTTTTTATAAAGTTCATTTTGAACGTTATGCGGTATACTGGCCGGTAGTTCATTAGGTATTGAATGGGAATGGAAGTATAATAGAACATATATAATAGGTATGAGAACAATATTAAGGTTATTTGTAGGTTGTGCGGTAGCTCTGTTTGGTACTGTCTGTATGGGAGCGGTAAGGTATGTTCCTGAAAATGTGAACGTAGAACTATCTTTAAAGGTTCCAGGTAATGATGCTGTGGATTACAAACTGTATCCAGGCAAGTTGGAGAATAGTTATTTTGACTATGAATGGCGTTCGGAAGGTAAACTTCCGGTGTCAGTCTTTCATAAGGTGGAAGAACAGCAAGGATGTACGCGGCTGACAGTGCAACTTACTGCCGCAGAGGATGTTTACTTCAACTATTACCAATGGATGAATACGGGTTATCGTCATGATAACTGTCAGTTTTATATGCCTGGATTCTGGTATCGCCGCAATCTACGTTCTCCTAAGGAAGCTCCCTCGTTTCATACATCAGATAGTTGGTTGGTTCGCGAAGATAGATTGAGTGCGCCGCTTACGGGGATCTTTTGCGAGAAAGAAAAGCGGTTTATGATAGTAAACCATTTGGGTGACTTCTCTATGGATGCTCTGGCTACGCATAAAGAAGGTGAAATCATTCTTTCAGGGAAAACTTCTTTGGGCTTTACCGGATTTGAGAATCGTCAGGGTGCATCTATGCTCTCTTTTGGTTTTCCCTATCGAGAAGCCCCTAAAAGTTATATCCGTAAATTGACATTGGCTCCGGCAGTAACAGCCTATCAGCATCTTAAAAAAGGAGAAACGATTTTGTTGACTTGGCAAATTACTGAAGGTGAAGCTAAGGATTATTCTGATTTTGTGCGGCATACTTGGGAATATTGTTATGATACATATTTGCCCAAGCCAGTAGATACTTCTTACTCCATTGAATATATGAAGCAAACTCTTAGCCAATTTTTTGTAAGCAGTTTTGTGGATAAATATCCATTGGTTTATAATTCGGGTATACATCTCCGCACGGACCAGTGTATTTCTAACGGGCAGGCGGAAGTTGGTTTTATAGGTCGTGTTCTTCTTAATGCGTTCAACGCCTGGGAATATGGTTGGGAATGTAATCGGGAGGATTTAAAGACTAACAGTACTAAAATATTCGACAGTTATCTGAAGAACGGATTTACAGAAGCCGGTTTCTTTAAGGAATCGGTCAACTTTGACAATAACTTTGAAGATCCGGTCCACAGTATTCGTCGTCAATCGGAAGGGCTTTATGCAATGTTTCATTTCCTGGCTTATGAAAAAGAAAAAGGACGTAAGCATTCGGAATGGGAGCAACGGCTGAAAAAAATGTTGGATATGTTCCTGCAATTGCAGAATACTGATGGTAGTTTTCCGCGGAAGTTTCGGGATGATTTTTCTATCGTAGACAAGAGTGGAGGAAGTACTCCTTCGGCTACATTACCTTTGGTGATGGGATATGAGTACTTCAAAGATAAACGTTATCTGGATAGCGCTAAGCGAACTGCGGATTATCTGGAAAAAGAACTGATCTCTAAAGCGGATTATTTTTCATCTACCCTGGATGCGAATTGTGAAGATAAAGAGGCTTCGCTTTATGCTGCCACTGCTACTTATTATCTTTCCTTGGTTACTAAGGGAGAAGAACACAAGCATTATGCTGATCTGACGAAGCAAGCCGCTTATTTTGCATTATCGTGGTATTATTTGTGGGATGTTCCTTTCGCGCCCGGGCAGATGCTAGGTGACATTGGTCTGAAAACACGTGGTTGGGGAAATGTTTCCGTAGAGAATAATCATATTGACGTGTTTGTTTTTGAGTTTGCCGATGTACTTCGCTGGTTATCGAAAGAGTATAATGAATCTCGTTTTTCAAATTTTGCAGAGGTGATTTCAACTTCTATGCGGCAGCTATTGCCTTATGAAGGACACATGTGCGGTATTGCCAAGATAGGTTATTATCCGGAAGTCGTTCAGCATACCAGTTGGGATTACGGAAAGAATGGAAAGGGATATTATAATGACATTTTTGCACCGGGATGGACTGTTGCCTCCTTATGGGAGTTGTTCACACCGGGACGTGCGGAGATTTTTATGGGAAAGTAATAATTTAGAAATAGGCTATTATGGCGTCTAGAAGGAGACTATATCTTCACCGTACAAGACTGGATGGAGCGTAAGACATTTGAAGATGAGATCGGGCGTAACTGTTACTATATTGATGTCCATAAACCGGGACATAAAGAGACACGTTATAAAAAAGGCGAATCGCATGGAATTCCCTATCGTTGCCTGACGCCTAAAGGACTGAAGAATGTATTAACTGCAGGCCGTTGTATCTCCACTGATGAGGAGGCTTTTGGAAGTCTGCGGGTCATGCCTCCTTGCCTGGTGACAGGTGAAGCCGCCGGAATGGCTGCTGTGCATGCTATCAAACAGACAAGGAATGACGTTCACAAAATTGATATTGCTCTTTTACGTAAAAGATTAAAAGAAGAAGGACAATACTTTTTATAAATATGGACTAATGATACAAATAGTCTTGTATATGCAAAACCTACACGTGAAGCTCCAGGATAAAACGGGTTCCTTTGGTATAGCCTGTATCTAGCGTCAGGCTACCATTCATTTTTGCAGCGATAAGTGAACAGATCGGCAGCCCTAGTCCATCTCCTGTAGTGAGGTCTTTCACTTCCGTGAAAGGTTTGAAAAGATTTTCCTGTTGTTCTGCCGGAATACCTGTTCCTGTATCCGTCACGATAAACTGATGCGTGTGTGCGCCACGTTTCTTGAATTCGAGGCTGATGCGTCCTTGTTCGGTATAGATGGCGGCGTTTCTTAGTAGGTAGAGAAGAATACGTTCCAGTTGTTCCTTGTTTGTTTTTACTTGAAGCTTCGGTGCATTGACCGACGGAGTAACCTCTGTTTTTATATACTCCTTAGCCTTATCCATCACATTTTCGCAGAAAGTTCCTACATTGATTTCTCCTAGTTCATAGAACTCAGTCAATGAGTTCTCTAAAGAAGACAGTTCCTGAATGTCGTCGCTGAATTTTTTCAGAGCGGCCACTTGTCCCTGCATCTGGCCGGCTTCTTGAGGAGCTTTCTGCAACAGCTCTTCTGCCGAATGGGCCAATGTATTCAGGGTAGGCTCCATTTGCGAAGATATGTTTTGTATGAATTTGGTTTTTAATTCATTATGCTCATTGGCTATCTTCACGCTTTTCTTTAATTTACGATTGCCGGCGATGAATTTCAGCAATATGACAGCCAGTATGACTAATCCGGCTATAAGGATAACCACAAGGGCGCAGAGACCTATAATAATATACTGTTTGGCAGATAGCGTATCCTCTTTTTCCTGTATTGTCTGTAGACTCTCATCGTATTTTCTCTTCAATACATTTAGTTCGTCTTGAGCTGTCAATGCTTTTACGGAGTCCGTCCAGACAATGTAACTTTCGTAGGTACGCTCCATCAAGGGGGCATTATTGGCTTTGCGGGCGATGCCGATAAGATTCTTGTAGCACTCACTCACTTTTTCATAGTTTTTCTTTTCCTTATATTGGCTGATAAGTTTGCGGAAACAGGCATCGCCTTGTGCGTTCTGATTGAAAGTATAATAATAGTTGGCTTTTGTATATAGTAATGTCTCCGTTAACGAGTCGTTTTTGGCAAGATTGGCCGTTTCCTCCAGTTTGTTCAGTTGAATTTTGGCCTGTGCCGGATTCTTGAGTGCAGTGTACATCTGCAACCGCTCCTTGCTTACGAGGAAGCGCAGGTTATGAAAGACTTTTTTCTGATTTTGTTCTCCGGCCCATATAAGTTGATCCATATCGCGACAAAGTTCGAACCCTTCTTTGTAGAAGTTCTCTCTGACATATAGCGCATTGGCTTGAACGCCACATTCGATGGCTTGTGGATAGTTCTCGCGGGCTGCAAAAGCTTCGTATGCTTTTTTAAATAAGTAACGCGCTTTGATGTAATCTTTTTGATGAAGGCTGCTCTGCGCTTGTTCCTTTAATTCAGTGGCTCTGTCTTGAGGAGTTTGTGCATAGGTCAGTATGCTGAAACAAAATATCATTAAAAGACTTGTGATTGATGTTTTCATATTTATTTCATATTTGTTTGTCACAAATGTAAAACAAATATATGAAAAAAGATAGCGTTGACGATGAAATAATTTCATTCTGTATGATGTTCGCTGCAATTATCCTGCCCAATTCTCTCTATCGAGATTCCGATAACTGATAGCTTCTGCCAGATGGCTCGGTCGTATTTGCTCCATTCCTTCCAGGTCGGCTATTGTACGGGCTACTTTTAGGATTCGGTCGTAGGCTCGGGCAGACAAGTTCAGTCGCTCCATAGCACTCTTTAATAGCGCCAGTCCTTTTTCGTCCGGTCGGGCATACATGGCGAGCAGTCTGCTGTTCATCTGTGCATTACAATAGACACCCGTACATTCGGCATATCGTCTTTCCTGCATTTGGCGGGCTTTTATCACTCGTTGCCGAATGATACTGCTCGGTTCCCCTTGTCTTTGGTCGGAAATCTTATCAAAAGGTACGGGAACAATCTCTATCTGAATGTCAATACGATCTAATAACGGACCGGATATTTTATTCAGGTATTTCTGTACTTGCCCGGGACTGCATACGCATGCTTTTGTCGGATGATTGTAGTATCCGCATGGACAAGGGTTCATGGACGCGATCAGCATCAGATTGGCCGGATAGCTGATAGTACTTTTGATGCGGGAAATGGTGATCTGGCGGTCTTCCAATGGTTGACGCAACACTTCCAGCACTCCTCGGTTGAATTCCGGCAATTCATCTAAAAAAAGTACCCCATTATGTGCCAGACTGATTTCTCCGGGTTGTGGAAAACTACCTCCGCCAACCATCGCCACCTGGGAAATTGTGTGGTGAGGGTCGCGGAATGGGCGTTGGGAAATCAATGATGAACCGCGTTTCAGTTGTCCGGCAACTGAATGTATCTTGGTGGTTTCCAGACTTTCACCCAGTGAAAGAGGAGGAAGAATGGAAGGAAGGCGTTTGGCCATCATCGATTTACCGCTACCCGGAGCACCTACCATTATTAAATTATGCCCTCCGGCTGCTGCAACTTCTAGTGCCCTTTTTACATTCTCTTGCCCTTTAACGTCTGCAAAATCCAAGTCACAGTTCGTCTGTTGTTGATAGAATTCTTCCCGTGTATTAACAACAGTCGGCTCTAATTCGCGTTCATTATTGAAGAATTCGATGACCTCCTTGATATTACTGACTCCGTATACTTTTAATTGATTGACAACGGCCGCTTCCCGTGCGTTTTGTTGGGGGATGATTAGTCCTTCGAAACCATCTTCGCGCGCTTTGATAGCAATGGGAAGCGCACCTTTGATAGGTTGTATACTTCCGTCCAGACTTAGTTCGCCCATTAACAAATAGCGGGAAAACTTCTCGGAAGAGATTGTTTCGTTAGCCCCTAACAATCCGATGGCAAGAGGCAAGTCATAAGCTGAACCCTCTTTTCGGATGTCGGCTGGTGCCATATTAACTACTATATTGCTAGTGGGCATTTTATAGCCATTTACCAGCAATGCGGAAATAATACGTTGATGGCTTTCTTTGACCGCAGAATCCGGAAGGCCGACGAGATAGAACATACAGCCGCGTGAGCTGTTGACTTCGATTGTGATGAGTGTTGCATCAATCCCTTGAACAGCCGCTCCGAATACTTTAATTAACACGTTTGATTACTAGTTATTTTTTCTTCTTATTGTCTTGTTTTTCCTTTTCTTCAGCAGCAGTGACTACTTCCTCAATTTTCTTCTTCAATTGTTCTCCTTTGAGGTTTTTCGCGAGAATCTTACCGTCTGCCGACAGAAGAATGTTGCTGGGAACTTGCTTGATGGCGTATTGTTTGGCTACTTCGGAATTTAGTCCGCCAAAATCACAGACTTGTTCCCAATTGAGCGTATCACGTTTTATAGCATCCTGCCATTCTTGTTTATCCATATCAAGGGAAATACCGAGCATGGCTATATGTTTGTTCTTCTTATATTTCTGATAGATCTCTTTTAACTCGGTATTGCTTCGATGATTGGAAATGCTATCTCCCCATGAAGCCCAAAAGTTGATTAACAGGTTCTTTTTCTTGAAATCTTCTGATGACCGGGTAATTTTTTCCCCTTTTATGTTAGATAGACTGAAGAAGGGAGCATATTTGCTTGTTTCTGTTTTCTCTGACAGTGAGATGGCTTCATTGAGTTGTTCGATATACAGCTTGTCTTGCAATATTCCTGTCATGACTTCAATTAGCTTCTTTATTTTGTTGAAATCGGGCGAATCTTTCTGAACAAAGTATTTATCCAACAAGTAGAGGCTGACAAAAGAAGAATGATGCTTCATGATGAATTCTTCTGCTTTTTGCTCTAAATCTTTCTCGGATGGAGTAGGCAGGCTATTTAGTTCTTTTTGAAAGGTTGTAAACTCTTCATTATATATATTACCATTGATATCCAGATATTCCGGGTGATTGATATCTCCTTTTATTTTGATTTGATTTCCTTTGTCAAGGAAGATTGGATATTCTGTCTGATTGTCAATAAGTAAAAAGGCAGAAGTAATGGTGTCTATTGAAGCTGTATAAGAGAATTTATCGTTCTTCGCGAAAATGGTATCTATCCGGTCGAATGATTCGTCCATTCCATACAGATAAAGCGTATCTGTGCCCAGACCTTTGATTTCCCCGGTTATGCTAACCTTCTTTGAAGATTTACCACAACTGCATAGACAAATGATTATGAGGATTAAAATGCTACTCTTTTTCATTGCTTTGATTTCTTTTCTGCGAAAGTACGGTTTTTACAGATAAAAAAAAAGAATTGCCCGTCATTTATAATGACAGGCAATTCTTAATATTTAAAATAGAGTGTAATTCTCTTATTTAACGATGTTCATGAAATCTGCATTTGTGAAGAATTTAGCAAATTCCAAGTCAGTAGCTGCTTTCTTAGCTAATGAAGAATCTTTAGCAACTGCGCTCTTCAAGCTGCTTGTTACCATAGAAGAATTATTAGTTCTAGCACCTAAAACTGCCATCAAGTAGTCAGTGTAAGCATCAGGTCTTTCTACGTTAGCCAACGTGTTTTTAGCTTTGTTGTAGTCCTTAGCAAGGATTTGAGCCAAAGCAGCACTGTTAGTCTTAGAGTCACCGAATGAGTTTACTGCTCTTTCGTATTGACCTTGAGCGATGTACAGGTTACCCATAGATTCGCCAAGTTCTTTTGTGCCGGCAGCTTTACCGAAGTATGCTTCTGCAGCAGCTTTGTCACCCTTCATCAAAGAGATCAAACCTAAGTTCATGTTAACTTCAGGAGTAGCATTAACGCTGGCAGCTTTCTTGAAGTAAGATTCTGCTTTGTCAATGTTACCAGCTTGGTAAGCTAATTTACCTAAGTTGTTGTAACCACGGTAATCGTTCGGGAACTGTTTGGTAGCTTGGGTGTAGATAACTTCTTGCTTAGCAGGATCGCTAGTCAGTGTAGCAGCATACAGCAATTCTTCTACGTTCAGTTCAGAAGGATTAGAAGAAGCCAACTTAGCGATTTCTTCGTCAGACTTACCGATGATTTCATAGTTCAAAGTCAAACGAGAACGACGCAATTGAGGAAGAATTGTGTTAGCCAATTCTTTGTATACAGCAGAGATGTTCTTGATTTCGCTTTCTCTTTGAGCAGGATCTTGGTACATTGCAATAACGCGGAGAATCAACTCTTTGTCTTGGATGTTAGATTTAGAAACCAGTTCTTGGAAACCTTCCCAGTCCTGTGCAGTATATTTAGCATCGATCGGAGCATCGATTTTTGCTTTCTTCAGGTCTTTGCTCAACATCTTAGTTGTGTTGCCTTCACGGTTTTCAGCAAGAGTAGTATTCAAGCTTACACCACCATCAGGAGAAGCGTATGCAGAAACTTCGATGTTGCTGATCTTCTTGTTAGCAGCTTCGTTAACGTTAGCTACTTCTTTGTTGAATTCTTTAGCAGTCTTCAATTCGCTGGAACGAATGTTAGCTTGTTGGATCAAGAACATGATGTTGGCATCGTGTTTTTCTTTGATGATACGTTGGAAAGCGTCTTCGCCCAATGCAGGGTTAGCGTTACCTAATGTATTGTTTACTAATTCAGAAGTAGAGATTACACCATCAGCTATTTTCACAGCAGGAATAGTCACCACTTTCTTTCCGATAGTAGCTTTGAATTCCAGATACAATTCTGACTTAGCCATTTCAGGAACATAGTCAAAAGAAGTTTTCATTGTGTAGCTACCGCCCATCTTGTAAGAGATAGTCTGGTCGTTACCTTCCACTTTTTCACCTTGGAAAGTAGCTGGTTGGCCTTTAGCTTCGCCGCCATTCCATTTCAAAACCGGAGTAACTTCTACAACCGCTTTTTTGTTGAAATACTTTTCAGGAAATTTACCATTGATGGTCGCAGGAACTTTACCACCTACTGCCTCCAGCACTTGCGGAGTAACAGTGAAGTAATCAGCTGACAATTCACCCATTTTTTTGCTGCAAGAAGAGAATAATGCAACAACCATTGCCATGAGTAAAGGCAAGTACAACTTCTTAGTCATTTTAGGTATAAATTAAATGTTTGTAATTGAAATATCGTCTATTTGCCAACCTCCTTCTGCTCACACAGAAAAAGTAACGCAAAGATATTAATTCTTAATATAATTATATAGATAAGGGGGCGATTTTATCATAATTTAATGAAATAACTCCTCTTTTTCTTTCCTATACTTGATATTTCGTGGGTGATGCTCGATAATCTCACTACGAAGCATATTGCGGTCGATGTGGGTATAGATTTCCGTTGTCGCAATGGATTCATGTCCGAGCATACATTGAATGGCTCTCAAATTAGCTCCACCTTCCAGTAAATGAGTGGCAAAGGAGTGCCGGAAAGTGTGCGGACTGATGTTTTTGGTAATGCCCGCTTTTTGTGCTAATTCTTTTATCATATGAAAGATCATAATTCGGGAAAGACCTTTGCCTCTCCGCTGACTGACGAAAACGAAATCCTCATGCCCTTTTTTCACTTCAATCTGGTTACGGTCTGTGATGTAAAGCTTTATTTCATTAATGGCCCGGGGGGAGATCGGTACGAGTCGTTGTTTGCTTCCTTTTCCTTCTACTTTGATAAAGCCTTCATCAAAATAGAGGTCGGATAGTTTAAGGGTGATAAGTTCTGATACCCGAAGTCCGCAGCTGTATAGTGTTTCTAAAATAGCTCTGTTTCGCTGTCCTTCAGCTTTGCTGCGGTCGACGGCGGAGATAATCCGGTCAATTTCCTCCACAGTCAGTACTTCAGGAAGTTTGAAACCTATTTTAGGGCCTTCTAATAGTTCACTGGGGTCTGCTTCCAGATAGTTTTCGAGGATGAGAAAACGGAAGAATGATTTGATTCCTGATAAAATGCGGGCTTGTGAACGGGGATGAATACCGATGTCATGTAATCCGGCCGCAAAACGTTGAAGATCGGACAGGCATACGTCCAATACGTAAATCCCTTCCAATGTCAGAAAGCTCATCAGTTTGTCCAGATCCGTCAGATAGGCATCCAGCGTATTAAGAGATAAGGACTTTTCCAGTTTGAGATACTGCTGATACTTCCTGATTATCAGCTCTTGTTGTTCCTTCTTATGCTTTTTTTCGTTGATTTCCATTTCTTTTTTCTACCTTTGCACATTCTTTCAGATACAAAGGTATAAAAAAACAGGATTGCGCGATGAAGATACAAATTATTAATGGCCCGAATATTAATCTGTTGGGTAAGCGTGAACCTTCCATTTACGGAAGCGTTACATTTGAAGATTACTTGGCTGATCTTCGCAAAAGATACGTTGACGTGGAGATCGACTATTTTCAATCGAACATCGAGGGAGAAATGATAGACTGCATACAGCAGGTGGGATTTGATGTGGATGGTATAATCTTGAATGCAGGTGCGTATACACATACTTCCATAGCTTTGCAGGATGCTATTCGTTCTGTGACATCTCCGGTGATTGAGGTGCATATTTCCAATGTGCATAGTCGCGAGTCTTTTCGGCACGTATCGATGATTGCTTGTGCTTGTAAAGGAGTGATTTGTGGCTTTGGGCTAAATTCGTACCGTTTGGCTTTGGAGGCTTTATTGGATAGATAATAAATAAGGTAATAATATATAATAGGTAGAAAGACTATGTTATTGAAACAGACTAAGATTGTGGCTTCCATCTCGGATAGACGTTGTGATGTGGATTTTATAAAACAGTTGTTTGAAGCTGGGATGAATGTAGTGCGTATGAATACAGCGCACGCTAGCCGTGAAGGTTTTGAAGCTTTGATTGCAAATGTACGTGCTGTGTCCAACCGTATTGCGATTTTGATGGATACAAAAGGTCCGGAAGTTCGTACGACGGCTAATGCAGAGCCGATTCCATATAAAATAGGAGAGAAAGTAAAGATTGTAGGTAATCCGGATTTGGAAACAACTCGTGAGTGTATTGCTGTTTCATATCCGAACTTTGTGTCTGACCTGAATATCGGCGGTACGATTCTGATTGATGATGGCGATCTGGAACTGGAAGTTATTGATAAGACGGATGGTTATTTGCTGTGTGAAGTTAAGAACGATGCTACTTTGGGAAGCCGTAAAAGCGTAAATGTCCCGGGTGTTCGCATCAATCTTCCTTCATTAACGGAAAAAGACCGTAACAATATTCTTTATGCTATCGAAAAGGATATTGATTTTATCGCTCACTCTTTCGTACGCAACCGTCAGGATGTACTTGACATACGTGAAATTCTGGATGCACATAATAGTGATATTAAGATTATTGCTAAGATTGAGAATCAGGAAGGGGTGGATAATATCGATGAAATCCTGGAAGTGGCAGATGGCGTAATGGTTGCCCGTGGTGACTTGGGTATCGAAGTGCCTCAAGAACGTATTCCGGGAATCCAGCGTGTATTGATTCGCAAGTGTATTCTGGCAAAGAAGCCGGTAATTGTTGCTACTCAAATGCTCCATACAATGATAAATAATCCTCGTCCGACTCGTGCGGAAGTGACTGATATTGCCAATGCAATCTACTATCGTACAGATGCTTTGATGTTGAGCGGAGAAACCGCTTATGGTAAGTATCCGGTAGAAGCGGTGAAAACGATGACTAAAATTGCGGCTCAGGCAGAAAAAGATAAACTGGAAGAAAATGATATCCGTATTCCGTTAGATGAGAATAGTAATGATGTTACGGCGTTCCTTGCTAAACAAGCAGTAAAAGCTACTTCTAAGCTAAAAATACGTGCTATTATCACTGATAGTTATAGCGGACGCACTGCTCGTAATCTGGCTGCTTTCCGTGGAAAGTATCCAGTGCTGGCTATCTGCTATAAAGAAAAGACAATGCGTCATTTGGCTTTGTCTTATGGTGTGGAAGCTATCTATATGCCGGAATTGGCTAACGGACAGCAATATTACTTTGCGGCATTGCGCCGTCTGTTGAAAGAAGGCCGTTTGCAGCCTTCCGATATGGTTGGTTATTTAAGTAGTGGTAAGGCAGGGACAAAGACCTCATTCCTCGAAATCAATGTAGTGGAAGATGCTTTGAAGCATGCAGAGGAGACTGTATTACCTAACAACAACCGTTATCTTTAATTTTTAAAGAGGTAAGTTTTATGCAGGAAACCGAATCGATAGACGAATATATTTTGCAGCATATTGATCCCGAGAGCGATTACTTGAAATCGCTCTATCGGGATACGCATGTAAAGCTCCTTCGTCCTCGTATGGCTTCCGGGCATTTGCAGGGACGGATGCTGAAGATGTTTGTAGAAATGATTCAGCCTCGTCAGATATTGGAAATCGGAACGTATAGCGGCTACTCCGCCCTTTGTTTGGCGGAAGGTCTGCCGGAAGGTGGACTGTTGCATACGTTTGAGATCAATGATGAACAAGAGGACTTTACCCGTCCATGGCTGGAGAAATCACCGTTTGCCGATAAAATTCGTTTTTATATAGGTGATGCTTTAGAACTTGTTCCGCGTTTAGGTGTTACTTTTGATATGGCTTTTATTGATGGCGATAAACGTAAGTATATTGAATACTACGAGATGACATTGGCGTATCTTTCCGAAGGCGGATATATCATTGCTGATAATACTTTGTGGGACGGGCATGTGCTTGAACAGCCTCGCAATACGGACGCTCAAACAATTGGTATTAAAGCCTTTAATGATTTGGTAGCACAAGATGTGCGAGTGGAAAAAGTAATACTTCCTTTGCGTGACGGATTAACGATCATAAGGAAGAAAATAATAAGTAGTAAATTGTAAAACAGTAAATAACTTTATGGAAACAACCAGACAGAATAAGATATCTCGCCTGTTGCAGAAAGAGCTAAGTGAGATATTCCTGCTTCAAACAAAGTCCATGCCGGGTACATTGGTCTCTGTTAGCGCAGTTCGCATCAGTCCTGATATGAGTATTGCCCGTGTCTACCTCAGTGTTTTTCCTTCAGAGAAAGCAGAAGAGATGGTGAAGAATATCAATAACAATATGAAATCCATTCGTTATGAGCTTGGGACTCGTGTACGTCACCAGCTACGTATCATTCCTGAACTGAAATTCTTCGTGGATGATTCATTGGATTATATTGAGAAAATAGATTCATTGCTGAAGTGAAATAACTCATTGCAGAGGTGAACTTCCCTTTTTATATAGCCAGGCGTTATCTTTTTTCAAAGAAAAAGCATAATGCTATTAATATCATATCCGGCATTTCCGTATGTGGAGTGGCTCTTGCTACGCTTGCTTTGGTTTGCACTCTTTCTGTTTTTAATGGTTTTCAGGATATGGTGGCCAGCTTTTTTACGGCTTTTGATCCGCAGTTGAAAATTACGGTCCGTGAAGGAAAAGTCTTTGATGCACAAGATGAACGGATTCGTGCCGTTTGTGAGCTTCCTGAAGTGGAAGTGTTTACAGAGACGCTCGAAGAGAATGCAATGGTGCAATACAAGGACCGTCAGGCTATGGTTGTACTAAAAGGGGTGGAAGATAATTTTGAAGAGTTGACGGCCATAGACAGCATACTTTATGGCGCGGGAGAATTCGTTCTTCATGATTCGATCGTGAATTATGGCGTCATGGGAGTGGAATTGGTTGCGACTTTGGGAACTGGTTTGGAGTTTGTCGATCCTCTTCAGGTATATCTTCCCAAGCGAAATGCCAAAGTGAACATGGCAAATCCAGGCGCTTCTTTTAACCGTGATTATCTGTATTCTCCAGGTGTCGTATTTGTGGTGAATCAGCAAGAATATGATGGAAAATATATTCTGACTTCTCTCGATTTTCTTCGTCAGCTTCTGGATTATACAACAGAAGTCTCTGCGATGGAATTGAAATTGAAATCTAATGTAAATACTTCATCGGTACAATCTAAAATAGAAAACATACTAGGTGATGATTTTGTTGTTCAGAATCGTTATCAGCAGCAGGCAGATGTTTTCCGTATTATGGAGATAGAGAAGCTAATCTCTTATTTGTTCCTCACTTTTATTTTAATGATAGCCTGTTTTAATGTGATAGGCTCCCTTTCTATGTTGATCTTGGATAAGAAGGATGATGTAGTAACTTTGCGGAGTCTTGGAGCTAGTGATAAACTCATCTCCCGAATATTCCTCTTTGAAGGACGTCTCATTTCTCTTTTTGGCGCTATCTCCGGTATTGCCCTGGGCTTAATCCTATGTTTTATCCAACAGAGATTTGGTATAATTTCATTGGGAGGCGGTGGTGGTACTTTTGTTGTAGACGCCTATCCTGTCAGCGTTCACGCTTGGGATGTCGTATTAATCTTTATCACAGTTTTAGCCGTTGGTTTTCTCTCTGTATGGTATCCTGTACGTTATTTAAGTAAGAGACTTTTATAGCTAAATGGTAATGTTTTTATTATAGCCATTTTTCTATAATTGATAACTTTTAATTCCTTTTTATGGTGTTTTATTTTCATAATTGATACGATACTGCTATATTTGGCTCAATTTTGTTAATTGGAAATAATCTATAAATACTTCTGTGAAACTTGAGAATAATGAAATATGTAGAATAGTAGACGGCGATGAAATTGCTTTCAATCGTTTTATGGAGCATTATTCTTCGCGTTTATATCACTATACATTTGCGCTACTTGGCCAGAAGGAGTCAGCTGAAGAGATTGTGAGTGATGTTTTTTTTGAAGTTTGGAAAAATAGAAAAAGTCTGGCTGAAATTGGCAATATGAATGCTTGGATCCAGACAATCACCTATCGAAAAGCGATTTCTTTTTTGCGGAAGGAAACTGGAAAGTATGAATTGTCATTTGATGATATCGAAGATTTTATTTTTGAGCCGGTTCAATCTCCAGCCGAGGAGATGATTAGTAAGGAAGAAATGGCTAAAATTAATGACGCCATTCAACAACTTCCTCCCAAGTGTAAACATGTCTTTTTCTTAGCAAAAATAGACGGGCTTCCTTATAAAGATATTGCAGATATGTTGAACATATCAGTGAAGACTATCAATAACCATATTGCTTTTGCGTTAGATGAAATTGCTAAAAGATTGAATATGAAATCTCGCAAGAGCTAAGTTTTTTACTCTCCTGCTTATTAATGCCTTATTTTTTCACATAGCTAACTCCACTTTTATTCTTTTTACCCGAAAAATGAAAAAAAATCATTTTTGACTGGGAGATTTTTTTTTTAGTTGCGTCTTTATCTATAGAACAACATTAAAATAGGATTATGAGCTTGAAAGAATACCATCGTCTCGCAGATTTATTTAGTAAATTGAATTCTCAAGAAAATATTGAGGATGATTTTACTTCTATGCCTGATGCTGAGAAGTTGAAATTCTTTTGGGAAAATTGTGTGCAGGAAAAGATTGATTCATCTTCTATCATAGAGAAGACTCAACGAAAGATGCGAAAAGATGCTATGAAGCGCAGAAAGAAATATTTCTTAGTTGCTTCAGCTTCTATTGCTGCTTCCTTTTTGATTTGCATTTCAACTATTTATTTTTTTAATCATAATGGAAGTGTTAATTTAGACTTCCAGGCTATTGCTGAAGAAATGGATAGCCAATCTGTTGAGGAAGTGACTCTTATTACTTCCAAGGAACAGCTTAATTTGGATGAAGATGTTTTCATTAAGTATTCGAAAGAGGGGAAAGTTGCTGTCAATTCACAAGTGATAAAAGAGAAAGAAGAGAAAACCAAAGAGGAACAAGAATATAATCAGCTACTTGTTCCTGCGGGGAAAAGGGCTAGAGTAGAATTGTCTGATGGGACTCGGCTGGTCGTTAACTCCCAGTCAAAAGTGATTTATCCTCGTTGTTTTAAAGGAGACATTCGTAAAATCTATGCCCAAGGAGAAGTTTTCCTGGAAGTTGCGCATGATAAGAAACATCCTTTTATAGTGGAGTCTGATGATTTTAAACTGCAAGTGTTAGGAACGAGGTTCAATATCTCGAATTATAAAGGAGGAACAACTAATATTGTATTGGTGGAAGGTGCGGTAGAAGTTACTGATAAGAATGAAAAGAAAGCACGTTTGAATCCTAATGATCTGTTGAATATAGCAAATGGTACAATTGCTTATCAAAAGCAAGTTGATGTAGCAGAGTATATTAGTTGGGTAGAGGGGATTATGTTATTGAATGGTAATGATTTGTCGCAGATCATTCAAAGACTAAGCATCTACTATGGTATATCTATTCAATGTGATCCAATTATTGGTAAAGAAAAAGTGTATGGGAAATTAGATTTGAAAGATGATATAGACGAGGTGATTGAATGTATTCAGCAAACCCTGCCATTCACGATCGAAAAAAGTGATACTAGTATATATTTAAATAAATAATTTTTTTAATTAATCTTTTAATATGTTTGCCTATGAAGAACAGACTGCCATTATGACAAAAAAAATCGGATAAATATTGCCGTATTTACCCGATAGTAATTCCCTAGTTAAATCAATAAATCCAAAATTGTTAACCTAAAAAGAAATTTTTATGGTAAAGAAAACTATTTTTTTACACTTAAAGAAAAGACTTAAGCTTTTTTGCATTATAAACGTCTTTTTTATGATTCCATTCTCTTCATTCGGTACTAATTCTATTAGTTGGAATTCCGAAGAAGATTTATTCTCAGTACAGTATGAGAATGTTACAGTTAAAGATATTTTAGATTATATCGAAAAACATAGTAAGTATATTTTTATTTACTCTGCTAATGTTCAGAAAAATCTGAATAACAAAGTCTCCATTTCAGTTTCCAATAAGAAAATAGATGCTGTATTAAAAGAGTTGTTCTCAGAGACAGGACTGAATTATAAGATGTCGGGAAGACAAATTACTATTTCGGTGCCAGAAGCTCCTAAAGTACAACAAACTATACAACAAAAGGGTATTAAGGTAACAGGTAACGTTTCAGATGAAAAAGGTGAGCCTTTGATTGGTGTAACAATCATTTTGAAAAATGATTCCACAGTGCATGCATTGACAGACATGAATGGTAATTATAGTATTATTGTTCCTGAAAGAAAATCTGTGCTTTCTTTCCGTTATATTGGTTTTGTTCCTAAAGAAGAGGTAGTTAATAACCGGAAGGTTGTTAATGTACAAATGGTAGAAGATGTTGGTCAATTAGATGAGGTTGTAGTGGTTGCCTATGGCGCACAAAAGAAAGAGTCTGTTGTTGGTTCTATCACAACGATTGAGCCTGCTAAGTTAAAGGTTTCTACTACTCGTTCAATAAGTAATAATCTGGCTGGTACAGTTGCCGGTGTATTAGCTGTGCAACGTTCTGGTGAACCGGGATATGATAATTCTTCTTTCTGGATTCGTGGTATTAGTACATTCCAGGATGCCGGACAAAACCCATTGGTTTTGATTGATGGTATAGAACGCGATTTGAATAATATTGATCCTGAAGAGATAGAATCTTTTTCTGTGTTGAAAGATGCTGCTGCAAGTGCTGTTTATGGAGTGCGGGGAGCTAATGGTGTTATTTTAATTAATACAAAACGCGGACAAGTTGGTAAACCTCGTGTGACTGTAAAGGCTGAATTTGCAGCTACACAGCCAGTTAAACTTCCCGAGTATTTGGGTGCGGCAGATTATATGCAGGTTTTGGATGATATCTTGATGGATACAGGACAACAGCCTAAATATACAGATCGTATTGCAAAAACTCGTGCAGGTTATGACCCTGATTTATATCCGGACGTGAATTGGATGGATGCAATCGCAAATGATTATGCTTCGAATCAGCGTGTAACAGTAGATATTTCTGGTGGTACAGAGACATTACGTTATTCTTTTGTTGCTGCTGCGTATAATGAACGTGGTATTTTGAAACGTGATAAAAGCTATGATTGGGATCCTACTATTAAATTGCAACGTTATAACGTTCGTTCTAATGTGGATTTGAAATTAAGTCCTACTACGCAATTACGTTTTAATATTGGTGGATATTTGCAAGATAGAAATTCTACAACGAAAGATGTATCTCAAATTTTCCAGAAAGCGTTCGTTGCTGTACCTCATGCTTTCCCTGCACAGTATTCCAGTGGACAGATACCGACAACAGAGGAGCCAAACGTTTGGGCATGGGCTACTCAAAGTGGATATAAAAGAAGAAGCGACAGTAAGATTGAAACACTGTTTTCTGTAGAACAAGATTTGAAATTCTTACTTCCGGGATTGAAAGTAAAAGGTACATTCTCATTTGACAGGTTTTCTTCAGGTACTGTTTCTCGTGGAAAGACACCGGATTATTATGTACCTGCTACAGGACGTGATGATGAAGGTAATTTGATTATAGCATCAAAATCCAATGGTACTAATTTCTTGGATTACTCAAAAAGCGGTGACTATGGAAATAAGAGCGTATATATGGAAGCAACTTTGTCTTATGACCGTACATTCGCAGAGAAACATTCCGTTGCTGCAATGTTATTGTTTAATCGTCGTAATTATGATGATGGAAGCAAGTTGCCTTACCGTAATCAGGGATTGGCAGGACGTGCATCTTATACCTATTCGGGTAAATATGTAGGTGAATTTAATTTTGGCTATAATGGCTCTGAAAATTTTGCCAAAGGTAAACGTTATGGCTTTTTCCCTTCAGGAGCAATTGGCTGGATTGTATCGGAAGAGGCATTTATGCAACCATTGCGTAAGGTCATATCTAAATTGAAATTGCGTGCGTCTTATGGTCAGGTAGGTAATGCTAATTTAGGTGGACGCCGTTTTGCGTACCTTTCTACAATTACCGATGACTATGATACATTAAACATGTATAAATGGGGATTGGATAGTAGTTATGGTTTAACTGGTATGGCGGAAGGTGAGTTTGCTGTACAAGATTTGACGTGGGAGATTGTTAATAAGATGAATTTGGGGGTTGAGCTAGGTTTCCTGAATGGTATGATTGATTTGCAATTAGATTATTTCGACGAACGCCGTAAAGATATATTTATGCCACGTGAGTCTGTTCCGATGACGGCTGGATTTATGAAGCAGCCTTGGAAGAATTTTGGAAAAGTGACTAATCAGGGTGTAGAAGTTTCCTTAAATGTTAATAAACAGTTTGGCAAAGACTTATTTGTCAGCTTAATGGGAACATTTACCTATGCTCATAATGAAATAACAGAAAAGGATGAACCTAGTGCAGTAGTTGGTACTAACCGTGCTGAAACAGGACATCCGGTAGGGCAATTAACTGGCTATATAGCAGAAGGTTTGTTTACAGAAGACGATTTTGAAGACGTAAGTACAGGTAAACTGAAAGAAGGAATTCCGACTCAAAGTTTTGTAAGCAAACTCCGCCCGGGAGATATCAGATACAGGGATGTCAATGGTGATGGTAAAGTGGACGTATTTGATAAATCGCCAATCGGAGGAACAAAAGATCCGGAGATAGTATATGGCTTTGGACTGAATATGAAATATAAGGATCTAGATTTTGGAGCTCTCTTTCAAGGAATAGGTCGTAGTTGGAATATTTTAGGATCAAGCATTATTCCGGGTGCCAATAGAGGAGTGACAGGCAATATGTTTACTAATGCAAATGATCGTTGGACTGTAGACAACCCAAGTCAGAACGTATTTTATCCGCGATTGGATGACGGTATAAATAGTAATAATAACCAACCATCTACATGGTGGCTGCGGAATATGAGTTTTTTACGTTTAAAAAACATTGAACTTGGTTATTCCTTACCAAAGAATTTGTGGAGAAATACTACAGTTATATCAGGCATTCGTCTTTTCGTGAGAGGAACAAATCTTTTAACATTCTCAAAATTTGATTTGTGGGATCCGGAAGTCGAAAATACTACAGGGGCTGCGTACCCAATTATGAAATCGTTATCTGCAGGTTTTGAAATTAAATTCTAATAATAGCGCATATGAAAAATAGCATATTAAAATTTATAGTACTAAGTATTATTACGACATTTACTTTTTCTTCTTGTTCTGATTATCTGAATAAGCAACCGGATGACCAGTTGGATTTAGAATCAGTATTTGAGAATAAAAAGAATATGGAACGTTGGCTGGCATATATTTATCGCGGCCTGCCCGAATATTATACTTATGATGGTCCGGATGCCATAGCTGATGAACTGATTCCTTCAGTTGGTTGGGAAGCGCAAGGATTTAAAGCCATTCAATATCAAAAAGGTAACTGGACAGCAGACAATCCCGGGGTAATTGCTTATTGGAATACTTATCCCAAATATATTCGTTCTGCTTATTTGTTTATAAAACATGCTCACCCATTGGAGGCTGTACCGGCTGAAGAAGTAGACTTTATGAAAGCTGAATGCCGTTTCTTTATAGCTTATTATAATTCTATGATGGCTATAGCTTATGGTTCAGTTCCTATTATTCGCGAGGCTAGTGAAAGTACTTCGGCTGATGATCTGATGTTGAAACAAGAGCCGTTTTATAATGTAATTGATTGGGCAGATCAAGAAATGCTGGAAGCTTCAAAACAATTGCCTGCCACTCAAACTGAAGATAAGAAATATGGCCGTGTGACTTCTGTTGGATGTTTGGCAATGCGTGCTCGTATGTTATTATTTGCTGCTAGCGACTTGGTGAATGGTAATCCTGCATTGGCGAATATAAAAAACATTGATGGAACCCCTATCTTTAATTCTGCACATGATCCGGAACGATGGAAAAGAGCAGTAGATGCTTGTAAACTGGTTATCGATGAGGCGGAAGCCGCTGGCTATCATTTGCATTATGAATATTTGGATAACGGTGATATTGATCCTTTTCTTTCTTATCAGAATGCAGTGATGAAGAGATGGAACGAAGCTAACAGAGAATTACTGTTTGTTCGCACAATGGATTCTGGTGGATGGTATGATAAAAACTGTATTCCACGTGGTTTGGGTATTAATGGAGTGGGAGCGATCGGAATAACCCAATCTTTGGTTGATGCTTTTTTCATGAGAAACGGTCAAAGACCTATTATAGGTTATAATTCGGATGGTTCTCCTAAAGTTAACCCTGATGCTAATTATTCAGAGACAGGCTTTAGTACGCAAAAAGAGACCTATTCTACAAAGTGGCAGTATGGGTCTTCAGAAGGAGATCGTAATAAAGATGAAAATGTAGTTGTAGATGCCAATACCTATAAAATGTATTGTGACCGCGAGCCTCGTTTTTATATTTCAGTACTGCATAACGAACAATGGCATATTGGTGGTAAGAGAAATACAGATTTCTATATGGATGGTAAAGACGGTGGTCCTTCTCATGACGCTCCATGGAGCGGCTATCTGGTACGTAAGAGAGTAGATCCATCTGCAAATCCCAAAGAAGGTAGTGGAGATTATAAAAACCGTCATGGTGCATTATGTCGTTTAGCAGAGATCTATTTAAGTTATGCTGAGGCGTTGAATGAATATAGCATTGAGAAGGGCACTTATACTGCCAATCAAAAAGAGATTCTGAAATATGTCAATTTGATTCGTGAGCGTGCGGGTATTCCCGAATATAGTGTTTCAGCTGAAGAAGGCAAGATAACAGCCCCATCAGATCCTGTAGAAATGCGCGAGTTAATTCGTCAAGAAAGGCGTGTGGAATTGAATTGTGAATCTGGACTTCGTTTTAATGATCTGCGTCGCTGGAAATTAGCCGAGAAAGTATTGGATGGTGATTTTTATGGCATGAATGCTTATATTAAAGTATCCGATGCGGACTATAGAAATAAATATTATACTCGTACAGTATATCAGACACGTAAGTTTATAAGCTATTGGTGGCCTATTCCACAGGACGATATTGATAAGAATTGGAATTTGGTACAAACTCCTGACTGGACCGTCGGAAACCAATAAATAGTTATAATATTAATATATTGAATATAGATATGAAAAACGGATATATATTTAAGAAGAACCTTTTACGGTTCTTCTTCCTGACACTTGCTTCGTGTTTCATAGTAGCATGCAATGATGATGACGATGCTACTAATTCGCTCGACAATCGTACAAGTTTAGTTCTTACTCCTTCTGATTATGAAATAGAACTCAAGGAAGATACCCCGGATGAGGTTGCATTGACGTTAAACTGGACGGAAGCTGACCCAATAGGCTCTGACTATTATATTTCCTATCTTTATAAAATGGATCTGGAAAATAACAGTTTTGGAACAAACACAATGATAAGGGAGTATATTGATGATGATTTTTCTAAAAGTTATACTCATAAAGAATTGCAGAGTTTATTGGTGTCAAAGTGGAAGCAGCAGCCTGGTGATTTAGTAAAGTTACAAGCCCGTATTATCGGTTCTGTAGAAGGACCTAAGTTTGTAAAACCGGAAGTTTCTACAGTTACTATAAAAGTAAAGATGTATTCTGAAAAGACTTTTGTAGCAGACCATCTTTATATGTCAGGCACAGCTGTTGATGGTGAAGATCTTGAAATCTTGCCAATGGAAAGTCAGCCGAAGCGTTATGTTTCCATTTGTGACTTGAAGGCAGGTAATCTTCACTTCCCGATTGTTTGGAAAGATGAAAATAAGATTAATGCCATCTCACCAGTTGCTGCAGAACAACAGATTACTGATGGAGCAATGGAAGCTAAAATTAAGGGGATAGATAATGCTGGATATTGGGTGATTCCTGAAGATGGGCAGTATCGTGTAGTGGTAGATTTTGAAACACGTACCGTTACTATAGGTTTGGCTAGTAATTTTATAGAAGCTGATAAAATCTATATTGCCGGAACTTGTGTTAGTGCAGATGTAGAGATGACTCGCACGATAGAAGATGAAAATCAATATGCGTTCCATGCAGAACTGCAACCTGGTACTATTTATTTCCCGATCTTGTTTAATGGACAGAAAGATATGGCTATTGCTCCCGAAGAATCGGGCGATTTTACAGATGGTACAGCAATGAATATCTCGACAATGAGTCCGGAAGCAGCTGCACTTGCTTATCATTGGAATATCAAGACTGCGGGTGTCTATCGTGTTGTGATTAACATAAATACTAAAAAGGTTACGATTTACTCCCCCGAAACAGATCCTAAACCAATGGTTGTTTCGTGGACATGGAATAATAATACGATGACTACCACTATTGAAAGAGTCTTTATTTGGGGACCATACGATGGATGGGCTAAAGATGGCACTGGTGATACAGGATTCACTATGGCTCATTCTATGACACCTAGTTTGGCAAATCCTTATTTGTTTATATACAAAGGAGCGGAGTTACCCAGAAAGAATTCCATTAAAGACAAAGATGGAAATGCACATCCGGGTGGATTGAACTTTAAAGTCGGACCGCAAAGTGCAGGTTGCTATACCTTTGGTTCAACAGCAGATGCCATCAGAGGATCTTATGACGGTTGCCTTGATATTGCAGAGAGTGACTACAATCAGAAACAGACTGTAGTCGGAGGGCAATCTCATAACCGCTATGCCTTCTTTAGTGTACCTGTAGGAGTTAATTACATAGAATTAGATATTAAAGAACTGACAGTATTCTTTGATAAGAGATAATCAAGCAGGATAAAATTAAGAGTGCTATATCAATCTCGTGATTTTTATATGAATAAAGAGAACAATGATATAGCACTCTTTAAAAAACAATTAGTAGTATGGTTATAAGAAAGATTAGTTATTATAGAGTAATTGTGTCTCTTTGTCTGTTTATGTTCCTTTTATCTCCTGTTTTCGGAGACGAGAATTCAGCCGTTTCATTTGATAAGGAACTACCGGAGAATAACATAGTTACGATTCAGCCTGATTCTTTGCGTATTCTTCATAACCCGCTTACAGGATGGGTGCTCTATGCAAGTATGGGAGTGGATGCTGCAGATTTTTGGGCACAGTATGACCATATGTATATTCCTGAACTAGGACACAATGTTAGTGTGACAGATTATGCTCATACGCTTTATATTCGCGCTAGTTGGACAGATTTTAATCCACAGGAAGATGTATATGGTTGGAAAATTGATTCTAATTTAAGAGCATATATTGAAGGAGCTTATCAGCGGAATATGCGTTTGGCATTTCGTGTTGTAGTTGACAGTCGTGATAAGAGAACAGAATTTACTCCTCAATTTGTAAAAGATGCCGGTGCAAAAGGATTTATGAATAAAGGTAAATGGTCACCTTATTCTGACGATCCTGTTTTTCAGAAGTACTATACTAAATTTGTGAAGGCTCTGGCTAAAGATTTCAACGATCCTTCGAAAGTTGAATTTATAGATGGATTCGGACTTGGGAAATGGGGAGAATATCATACAATGATTTATTCAACAGGTGATGATACTCCAAAGAAAGCAGTTTTCGATTGGGTGACAGATATATATTCTCAAGCTTTTGATAAAGTTCCAGTAGTAATTAACTACCATAGATGGATTGGTGCGGGAAAAGATTGGGTAGATGATGAACATTTTGCTGCTGACAGTGAAGAAATGTTGGAAGAAGCAATCAAGAAAGGATATTCATTGCGTCATGATGCATTTGGCATGACAACCTATTATGGCAGTTGGGAGCGTAGGTTCGCAAAAAAATATCGTAATATCTGCCCCATTATTATGGAAGGTGGCTGGATTGTCAAATCACATAGTTATTGGCAGGATCCTAGAGGATATCGCAAGGATTCACACGAGGACGTAAGACGCGGTGAGTTTGATGACAGCAAAGAGGCACATGTCAATATGATGGATTTCCGTTTTGGCGATACAGAGTCCTGGTTTAAAGATGCTTTTGATTTAGTACGCCGATTCCTTCGGGAAGGGGGGTATAGGCTCTATCCCAGTGAAATCTCTTTGCCGTTAGAAGTCTCTAAAAAAACAACTCCGACTATTAAACATTGCTGGAACAATTTGGGATGGGGGTACTGTCCTACTAATATTCCGCAATGGAATCAAAAATATAAAGTAGCTTTCGCTTTGCTCGATTCTGAAACGAATGAGGTGCGATATACATTTGTGGATACGAATACTGATTTATCGAAGTGGATAAAAGGAAGTCCCGCTGAATATGTATTTGAGCCGGATATGTCCAAAGTTGAAACGGGTACTTATGTTTGGGCTGTGGGCCTGGTTGACCGGAGTAATAAAGATCTCATAGGGCTGGACATTGCCGCCAAAGGGGATATATTGGATTCGGGCTGGTTAAAATTGTCGAAAGTAAGCATAAAAAAATAAGAGCTATAGGTATGAAGATTAATTTTCAAAATATGTGCAGTTTGAGAAAAATAAGTTGTGGGCTTATTTTTTCTATGGCTATATCATTAGTCGCTTGTGGCAGTGATAATGATGAAGAAGGAGGTGGTAATGGTGATGATGGTTTGGTAGAAGATACTTCTATTCCTGGAAACAGCATTGTCATGGTAAAGCAGAATCGAAATATCATTTTGCATAATCCTCTTTCCGGATGGGTATTATATGCGGGTATTGGTGATGGTTTATCTTCCACATTCTGGCAGGATTATGATAATTTCCCGTCATCGGAAGGCACTGTAAAGGTCTCTGATTATGCAAATACCTTATACCTTCGTGGTGCCTGGGCTGATTTTAATCCTGAAGAAGGAAAATATGCATGGAACTCCGATTGTGATACCCCTTCGGCTAAGCGACTGAAGATGTTGATAGAGGGAGCTAAGCAAAGAAATATGAAATTGGCCTTTACTTTTGTGGTGGATAGCCGTGATAAGCACTATAATTTTACTCCGAATTTTGTAAAAGAGGCTGGCGCGAAAGGATATGAGACACAAACAGGTTCAGTAAAAGTATGGTCTCCCTATCCGGATGATCCTATTTTCCAGAAATATTATGAGAAATTTATCAGGGCTTTGGCTAAGGATTTTAATGATCCCGACAAAGTACAGTTTGTAAGTGGTTCAGGATTTGGAAAATGGGGAGAGTATCATAGTGTATGGTACTATCAGGTGCGTGAGTTGGGAAAACCGGAGCTGCCGACTCGTGAGGCTGTTTTCGATTGGGTGACAGATTTATATTCTCAAGTATTTGATAAAGTTCCTGTGTTTGTAAATTATCATCGTTGGATAGGTACAAGTAAGGAATGGGACGGCAATAATTATGATAAAGATACTGAAAGATTAATAGGAAAAGCAGTAGCTAAAGGGTATTCATTACGTCACGATGCGTTTGGTATGAAAACTTACTATTCTACTTGGGAACGCAATTTTATAGCCAAGTGGAAGTATCTCGTTCCTGTAGTAATGGAAGGTGGCTGGGTGAAAAATTCTCATGGAAACTCGATTCAGGGAGATGGATATGCCAATTATGCAGAAGTACGTCAGGGTGAGTTTGATGAGGCTAAAACAGCCTGCGTCAATATGATGGATTTACGCTATAATTCAGACTTTCGCAATGGAGAAACTTATTCATGGTTTAATGAAGCTTTCCAATTAGTTAAACAATTCTGTACAGAAGGAAGCTACCGTTTATTTCCGGACAGAATTTCTTTGCCTACAACTATCTCTAATGGTAAACAGATTGAAATAGCGCACCGTTGGAATAATTTTGGTTGGGGATATTGTCCGACGAATATTCCCCAGTGGAAGAATAAATATAAAGTGGCTTTTGCTTTATTGGACACCAAGAATGATAAACCGAAGTATGTATTTGTTGATGGAGAACCGGAAGCTTGTGATTGGGTGAAAGGTACGGCTAAATCATATACGTTTACAACCCGGGTTGAAGGCGTGGAGGCAGGTAAATACATGTGGGCTGTTGGGATTGTTGACACGGCAAAGCAGAATGAGATTGGAATTCACCTTGCTGTAAAGAACAATGTAACATCTGCCGGCTGGTTGAAATTATTTGAAGTTACCGCTCGGTAAGTCATAGTCAATTGCTACGAGATACATTAATTGTTGGTAATGAGTGTATTGACAGGTCATAGTTCTCCGGTTCGTTGGGGGTATATTTCCAAGATGCTAGCCATATATATGCTACGTATTGGATCTATATATGCTGCATATTGGATCTATAGATCCAACGTGTTGGGCATATATCTCCAATGAACTGATTGTAAGTGATTGGTACTTAGGTAAATGATAAGTGTATGGAATGGCTGGAATAATTATTTGCTTACGTATTGCTTGATATACATCTGAAAACTAGAAATAATAATTAACTGACGAAAACATTGATGAGAAAAAAAGTTTTGATTTTGGGATTGTGCCTATTGGGAGTCACACATTCTCTTTCGTCAAAAGATAAAAAGAGTATTCCTTTGTATAAGGATGCCAAAGCTCCAATTGAAAAACGTATTGATGATTTAATATCGCGTATGACATTGGAGGAAAAGATTTTGCAGCTAAACCAATATACATTGGGACGAAATAACAATGTGAATAATGTTGGCGAAGAAGTGAAAAAAGTACCGTCAGAGATTGGTTCTTTGATTTACTTTGATATAAATCCAGAGTTGCGTAATAGTATGCAGAAAAAAGCGATGGAAGAATCTCGTTTGGGCATTCCCATCATTTTTGGCTACGATGCTATTCATGGATTTCGCACCATATATCCTATCTCGTTGGGGCAGGCCTGTTCATGGAATCCGGGATTGGTAGAACAGGCATGTGCGGTATCTGCACAAGAAGCCCGCATGTCTGGGGTTGATTGGACTTTTTCTCCCATGATCGACGTGGCACGTGATCCTCGATGGGGACGTGTAGCCGAAGGATATGGTGAAGATCCTTATACAAATGGAGTGTTTGCCGCTGCTTCGGTGCGTGGGTATCAGGGAGATGATATGTCAGCAGAGAACCGTATGGCTGCTTGTCTGAAACACTATGTAGGTTATGGTGCTTCGGAGGCTGGGCGAGATTATGTTTATACCGAAATTTCAGCTCAAACTCTTTGGGATACTTATCTGCTGCCCTATGAGATGGGAGTGAAAGCTGGTGCGGCCACTTTGATGAGTTCTTTCAATGACATCAGTGGAGTACCCGGGTCAGCTAATCCTTATATCATGACCGAGATATTAAAGAAACGCTGGAAACATGACGGGTTCATTGTGTCTGACTGGGGGGCTGTGGAACAGTTAAAGAATCAGGGATTAGCCGCTACAAAGAAAGATGCTGCTCAGTATGCTTTTAATGCGGGGCTTGAAATGGATATGATGTCTCATGCCTACGATCGTCATCTGAAAGAGCTTGTAGAGGAAGGTAAGGTAACAATGGCACAAGTTGACGAATCAGTTCGTCGGGTATTGCGTGTAAAATTTCGTCTGGGTTTGTTCGAACGTCCTTATACTCCGGTTACTAATGAGAAGGATCGTTTTTTCCGTCCGCAAAGTATGGCTGTGGCCGCTCAACTAGCAGCAGAATCAATGGTGTTGTTGAAAAATGACAATCAGATATTACCACTTACAAACAAAAAAAAGATTGCCGTAGTAGGTCCAATGGCAAAAAATGGTTGGGACTTATTGGGTTCCTGGTGCGGACATGGAAAAGATACGGATGTGGAAATGCTCTATGATGGGTTGACTGCCGAGTTTGGAGGAGACGCCGAATTACGTTATGCAATGGGATGCAAACCGCAGGGCAATGACCGTTCAGGTTTTGCTGGCGCATTGGACGTTGCTCGTTGGTCTGATGTAGTCATTGTTTGTTTGGGCGAGATGCTTACCTGGAGTGGTGAGAATGCTTCCCGTTCTACGATTGCTTTGCCACAGATTCAGGAAGAATTGGTGAAAGAACTAAAGGAGGCTGGTAAACCTGTTATATTGGTGCTTTCTAATGGACGTCCCTTGGAGTTAAATCGCATGGAACCTCTTTGTGATGCTATATTGGAGATATGGCAACCGGGAATAAATGGTGCGCGTTCAATGGCAGGAATTTTATCCGGACGTATCAACCCTTCCGGTAAACTAGCCATGACGTTCCCTTACTCCACAGGACAAATTCCTATTTATTATAATCGCCGCAAGAGCGGACGCGGACATCAGGGATTTTATAAAGATATAACAAGCGATCCGTTATATCCGTTCGGGCATGGATTAAGTTATACCGAATTTAAGTATGGCACTGTTACCCCTTCTGCCACTAAGGTGAAGCGTGGCGATAAACTGTCAGCAGAAGTGACCGTCACCAACACCGGTTCCCGCGACGGAGCAGAGACTGTTCATTGGTTTATTTCCGATCCTTATTGCTCTATCACCCGTCCGGTGAAAGAACTGAAACACTTTGAGAAACAACTTATCAAAGCCGGCGAAACGAAGACTTTCCGTTTCGACATCGACCTGGAACGTGATTTCGGTTTTGTCAATGAGGATGGTAAACGCTTCCTTGAAGCCGGCGAATATCATATTCTGGTACAAGGAAAGACCGTTAAAATAGAACTGATAGACTAAAAATGTAAAGAACAAAAGTGTGTGAAGAGCTGATAGCTAAGTTGGTTTTTTACACATGCTATATTAACACAGAATCACCATGAAAAAGAAAATAGGAGGCATAGGTTTATGTATGCTATGGAGCATATTAACCTGTGCACAAACAATCACTCCCCAAGCCGAACAACGTGCGAAGGACATTGTATCAAGAATGACTTTGCAAGAGAAAATAGAGTATATCTCCGGATATACCAGTTTTTCTCTGCGTGCCATTCCCCGTTTGGGAATACCTGAAATCAAGTTGGCTGACGGGCCGCAGGGAATTCGTAATCATGCTCCCAAGAGCACTTTATATCCTTCCGGAATACTTTCCGCTTCTACTTGGAACCGGGAATTACTTTATAAGTTAGGGCAAGGCTTGGGACAGGACGCCAAGGCAAGAGGAGTTAATATCCTGTTGGGCCCGGGCGTGAATATCTATCGTGCTCCGTTGTGCGGCCGTAACTTTGAATACTTCGGTGAAGACCCTTACTTGACAGGTGAAACGGCGAAACAATATATCCTGGGAGTACAATCGGAAGGAGTCATTGCTACAATCAAACACTTTGCTGCCAACAACCAGGAATGGAGCCGCCATCATGCCAGCTCTGACATAGACGAACGTACTTTGCAGGAAATCTATTTCCCGGCTTTCCGAAAAGCTGTACAGGAAGCCAATGTCGGCGCCGTAATGAACAGCTACAATTTGTTGAACGGTGTCCATGCCACCGAACATAAATGGCTGAATATTGATGTCTTGCGCAATCTTTGGGGCTTCAAAGGTATTCTGATGTCGGACTGGACTTCTGTATATTCCGCCGTAGGCGCTGCTAACGCCGGACTTGACCTCGAAATGCCGAAAGGACGTTTTATGAATTTGGAGAATCTGTTGCCTGCTATCAAGACTGGCACAGTGACAGAAGAAACCATCAACCTGAAAGTACAACACATCCTGCAAACTCTGATTGCTTATGGTATGCTGGATAAGGAACAGAAAGACAGCAACATCGCAGAGGATAATCCTTTCTCCCGCCAGACAGCTTTAGAACTGGCGCGCGAGGGTGTAGTCCTGTTGAAGAATGAAGGAAACTTGCTCCCGCTGAAAGGGAAGACAGCCGTGATGGGGCCTAATGCAAATTTGATTCCTACCGGTGGTGGCAGTGGGTTTGTCACTCCTTTTTCTACCGTCTCAGTGGCTCAAGGCTTGAAGGAATTGAAGAAAAAGAATCTGTTACTATTGACGGATGATGTGATTTATGAAGATATTGTCCATGAGTTTTATACTGATGCTAATCGTCAGATGAAAGGCTTCAAAGCTGAATACTTTAAAAACAAGACTCTTTCGGGCCAGCCTGAAGTAATACGCACGGAATCCTCTGTTGATTATGACTGGGGATATGGAGCACCTTTGGACGGCTTTCCGACAGATGGATTCTCTGTCCGTTGGACAGCCTGCTACATGCCACAAACTGACGGTCAGTTGAAACTTCATATCGGTGGTGATGACGGTTATCGTCTGTTTGTGAATGACAAGCATATTACAGGAGATTGGGGAAATCATTCATACTCTAGCCGTGAAGTTGAACTGCCGGTTGAGGGTGGTAAGGAGTACCGTTTCCGGATTGAATTCTTTGATAATATTTCTTCGGCCATCATTCGTTTTAATGCTTATAGCCTTAATGAGGCGAAACTTCGTCAAGGATTGGCAAAGGTGGATAATGTTGTGTTCTGCACAGGTTTCAATAGTAATACCGAAGGCGAAGGCTTTGACCGTCCGTTTGCCTTGCTTCGCTATCAGGAATTGTTTATCAAGAAGATTGCGTCCATGCATCCCAATGTTGTGGTTGTACTGAACGCTGGTGGCGGTGTGGATTTCACCAACTGGTATGATGCCGCAAAAGCGATTCTTATGGCCTGGTATCCGGGACAGGAAGGCGGTCAGGCAATTGCTGAAATCCTGACCGGTAAGATTTCTCCAAGTGGAAAGCTACCGATTTCTATCGAGCGGAAATGGGAAGATAATCCGGTGCACGGCAGTTATTACGAGAACTTAAAGGCGGAGATTAAGCGTGTAGACTATTCCGAAGGTGTCTTTGTCGGTTATCGTGGATACGACCGTTCGGGAAAAGAACCTTTCTATCCGTTTGGCTACGGTTTGTCCTATACTACTTTCGCTTATAGTAATATGGCTGCAGAGAAAACGGGTGAGCATCAGGTTACCGTTAGCTTTGATATAGAGAATACAGGTAAGATGGATGCTTCGGAAGTGGCACAGGTGTATGTGCATGATATACAGTCTTCTGTTCCCCGTCCGTTGAAAGAACTGAAAGGATATGAAAAGGTATTCTTGAAGAAAGGGGAGAAGAAGCGGGTTTCTGTTGTGCTGGATGAGGATGCATTCTCTTTTTACGATATGAATCAACACCGCTTTGTAGTGGAAAAAGGAGACTTTGAGATCTTAGTCGGGCCTGCTTCCAGTCAATTGCCTTTAAAGGCTACAGTTGAACTGTAATGACCGAATGATAAACAAATAAATATAGAATGAAAAAAACACTTTTATTGGGAGCGTCTCTGTTATGTTCCGTTTTTATAATGGCAACAGAGATTCCTTTTCAAAAAGCAGAAATAAAGTCTATTATGCGAAAGGTGGCGGATTGGCAGATTGCCAATCCACACCCCGCTCCTGAACATGACGACTTGAACTGGCCGCAAGGTGCTCTTTATGTCGGCATGGTGGATTGGGCGGAATTGGCTGAAAAAGAAGACAATGATGATACATATTATAAGTGGCTGACTCGTATCGGGCGGCGGAATTGTTGGCAGCCGGACAAACGGTTTTACCATGCTGATGACATCGCTGTATCACAGTCCTTTTTGGATTTATACCGCAAGTACAAAGACGAAGCAATGATTATCCCTACGCTCGCCCGTACGGAATGGATTGTCAATCATCCGTCCGAAGGCAGTTTCAAGCTGGTGGAGGGAGACTTAAAGACCTTGGAACGTTGGACTTGGTGTGATGCTCTCTTTATGGCTCCCCCTGTATATGCCAAACTGTATATGCTGACCGGAGAGAAAAAATATATCAAATTTATGAATCGTGAGTATAAAGCGACTTATGATTACCTGTTCGATAAAGAAGAAAACTTGTTCTACCGTGACTGGCGTTATTTTGATAAGCGCGAAGCCAATGGCAAGAAAGTCTTTTGGGGACGTGGCAACGGTTGGGTGCTTGGTGGTCTGGTTGAAATATTAAAGGAACTGCCCAAGAAAGATAAGAACCGCAAATTCTATGAGGAATTATTTGTAAAACTGGCTACACGTGTTGCCGGATTGCAGCATCCGGACGGTTTTTGGCATGCCAGTCTCTTGGATCCTGCCTCTTATCCATCACCGGAA
The DNA here is from genome assembly GCF_001185845.1 of Bacteroides sp. 3_1_13. NCBI lineage: Bacteria > Pseudomonadati > Bacteroidota > Bacteroidia > Bacteroidales > Bacteroidaceae > Bacteroides > Bacteroides sp. 3_1_13. The sequence goes on along the minus strand of NZ_KQ236955.1, from coordinate 571,649 downwards.
ACGAGTTGCACTACTTTCATTGTCTATTCCATTGCTTATGGAATAAACGAAGGTTTATTGGATAAGGAAATTTATCTTCCTGTAATGATAAAAGGCTGGAATGCATTAGTCTCGGCTGTGGAACCGAATGGGAAACTGGGTTATGTGCAGCAAATCGGTGCCGACCCGAAGAAAGTGACTCGTGACATGACGGAGGTTTATGGAGTTGGTGCTTTTTTGATGGCAGGCAATGAAATTTATAAAATGGCGAGATAATCTGTTCCCTCTGTGAAGATAGTAGACAATAATCATAAAAACGCTGTACTGTGATGAAAAAATTCTTATTGACATGCATAGCCGTAGCCTGTAGCCTTGTGGCTGTAGCCGAAGAACTGCTCATCGAAGCTGAAAGTTTCAGCCAGCGAGGCGGCTGGGTGCTCGACCAGCAGTTCATGGATCAGATGGGTTCGCCCTATCTCATGGCACATGGCATGGGCATCCCTGTGGCGGATGCTACGGCAGAAATCAACATTCCCCAGGCGGGCACTTACTACGTATATGCCCGTACTTACAACTGGACTTCACCTTGGACCGATGCCGAGGGCCCCGGAAAGTTCCGCCTGGCTTTAGGCGGCAAATTGCTGAAAGCTACATTAGGACATACAGGTAATTCCTGGCAATGGCAATTTGCCGGAAAGGCAGTATTGAAAGCGGGGACTACCACCCTTGCGCTGAAAGACCTCACCGGTTTCGACGGTCGTTGCGATGCCATTTACCTAACGACCGATGCGAACACGCAGCCCGCTACCTGGGATGCGGCAGAGACAGCCGCACTTCGTGCCCGCTTGCGACAACAACAGACGGTGCCCGCTCATCAATACGACTTTGTGGTAGTAGGAGGGGGAATAGCCGGAATGTGTGCTGCCGCATCTGCTGCCCGATTAGGTTGTAAGGTAGCACTAGTGAACGACCGTCCTGTATTGGGCGGCAATAACTCGTCAGAGATTCGTGTACATCTCGGCGGTATCATCGAAATGGGGCCTAATCAGGGATTGGGGCGTATGATACGTGAATTCGGTCATGAACGCTCCGGCAATGCCCAACCGGGTGACTACTATGAAGACCGGAAGAAGGAAGACTTTATAGATGCCGAAAAGAACATTACTCTTTATGTTTCTCAGCGTGCGGTAGCCGTGAAGATGCAAGGAGACCGCATTGCGTCAGTCACTATCCAGCACATCGAGACGGGCGAACAAACTGAACTTACCGCTCCTCTCTTTAGCGACTGCACAGGTGATGCTACCATAGGCTATTTAGCCGGTGCCGATTGGGCTATGGGGCGTGAAGGTCGCGATGAATATGGCGAGAGCCTTGCTCCCGAGCAACCCGACTCATTGGTGATGGGGGCTTCTATACAATGGTATAGTAAGGATATGAAGAAGAAAACCTCATTTCCTCATTTTGAATATGGCGTGCGCTTTGACGCTGAAAACTGTGAGCCTGTAACCATGGGCGAGTGGAAATGGGAAACGGGTATGAACCGTAATCAAGTCAGCGAAGCTGAACGTGTACGCGACTATGGACTTTTGGTGATATATTCCAACTGGAGCTATCTGAAAAATCACTATAAAGACCATAAGAAGTATGCCAACCGTTCCCTCGACTGGGTGGCGTATGTTTCAGGCAAACGTGAATCACGCCGTCTCTTGGGCGACTACGTACTGTCACAGGACGATATAGACAAGAATGTGGCGCACGAGGATGCTTCGTTTACCACCACTTGGAGCATCGACCTTCACTTCCCCGACAGCGTGAACAGTGTCCGCTTTCCCGGCAATGAATTCAAGTCGGCCACGGTGCATCGTTGGATTCATCCTTATGCCGTTCCCTATCGCTGTCTCTATTCGCGCAATGTGGACAACCTCTTTATGGCAGGCCGCAATATGAGCTGCACCCATGTAGCCTTGGGTACGGTACGTGTGATGCGTACTACCGGCATGATGGGTGAAGTAGTAGGTATGGCAGCCGGACTCTGCCACAAGCATCGTGTAGAACCGCGCGACATCTATCATCATCACCTGTCGGAACTGAAGCAACTTATGCAAGCGGGTCTGGGCAAACGCGATGTGCCCGATAACCAACGCTTCAACGAACCCAACAAATTGTTGGAAGTTCCGGGAGCTTACATCAAACCGTAGACAAACTATGAGCAAAAAAAATATTATTACGATATTTCTATCGGCAATATGTACCTTGCCGCTTTGGGGAGGACAACAGTATTACGCTTTTCTGAAAGGTGACACGCTACGTATGGGCAATAACTATATGGAACGCGTCATGCTGTGGAATAACGGTGCGCCTGTTACCATCAGCCTTACTGACAAGCAACACGGAAAAAACATTCCGGTACAGGGCAAACAACCCGATTTCTCGATTGTGAAAGGTATCCCTACGGACGCCACATTCACCGTGAACGAGATACCGACGAATGGCATCCACGCCAGTTATCTGCAGGCTACCGTGGCTTGCACTATCGGTTCGCTGAATATAGAGCGTCGCTATCGCATTTATGCAGACTGTCCCGCCATTGCTTGCGATACCTATCTGAAAGGGCAAGTGGAACTTTATCAGAATAAGGAGGATAACCGCTCTAATGCCGACCGTAAAAATATAGAGCACACGGCCGATATGGCTACGGGGGTGAAAACTCCCACGCTCGACAGGTTGCAACTATCCGGCAATCATTGGAGTGCCCGCACAATAGAGTTTTTCGACTACACCGATTGGAACGACAATCTGGTGACCGGGCGTACCTGGCTTCCTTACCGTCGCAATACGTATCGTGGTAATTTGCTTTTTGCTCATGACGTAGTTACGCGTCAAGGCTTCTTTTTTTTGAAAGAGGCTCCTAGCAGCAGTACTCAATTACATTATCCGGGTTCTGACTTCGTGGCGGACTTTAGCGATTTTATGGTAGTGGGGCTGGGCATTGCGTCTCATGATGTAAAGCCGGATAGCTGGACCCGCGTTTATGGATGCGTTACTGGTATCTATACCGGCGGCGAGCAAGAAGCGCTTACTGCCTTGCGCCTCTATCAGAAACAACTGCGCCACCACACCGCCGTACAGGATGAGATGATTATGCTCAATACCTGGGGCGACCGTAGCCAGGATGCCAAAATAGATGAGGCTTTCTGTCTGGCAGAACTAGACCGTGCCGCACGCATGGGCATCACCCTCTTTCAACTGGACGATGGCTGGCAGAGCGGAAAAAGCCCTAACTCAAAGACCGCCGGAGGTAGTTTTAAGGATATCTGGAAAAGTGGCGATTACTGGACGCCCAACCCTACAAAGTTCCCTCATGGGCTGAAACCTATTGTAGAGAAAGGCAAGAAATTGGGTATTCGCATCGGATTATGGTTCAATCCCAGCATACAGAATGATTTTGCCGATTGGCAAAAAGATGCGCAAGCCATTATCGGACTTTATAAGAAGTACGGCATCTGCTGTTTTAAGATAGACGGCCTGCAGATACCTACCAAGACAGCCGAACAGAATCTACGCCGACTGTTTGATACCGTGTTGGAGCAAACCAACTATGAAGTGATTTTCAACCTCGATGCCACTGCCGGTCGTCGCGGCGGGTATCACTATATGAACGAGTACGGCAACATCTTTCTGGAAAACCGCTATACCGATTGGGGCAACTATTACCCTTATCGCACCTTACGCAACCTCTGGATGCTGTCCCGCTATGTACCGGCGGAGAAGATGCAGATAGAGTTCCTTAATAAATGGCGCAATGCCGACAAGTATGACGTTGCCGACCCTTTTGCCCCCGCTCGTTACAGTTTCGATTACCTCTTTGCCATCACCTTGGCGGCACAGCCGTTGGCTTGGATGGAGGCTTCGAACCTGCCCGAAGAGGCTTATATTACGGCATCTCTGCTCAAGAAATACCAACCTTTGCAACTCCGGTTTCATCAAGGCGTCATACTGCCTATTGGTGAAGAACCTTCGGGACGCTCGTGGACAGGATTCCAATCGACCGTCTCCGGCACGCAAGGCTATCTTGTGGTTTACCGCGAAGATAATGAGCAAGCCAGGGGGACTATTGACACTTGGCTTCCTGAGGGTAAGAAAGTTACTTTTACCCCTGTAATGGGAAGTGGCAAAAAGTTTGCCGCAAAAGTCGGCGCACAGGGTAGAGTAAGTTTCGAGCTAAATGACAAGAACTCTTTCGCACTCTATCAATACGAAGTAAAACCATAAAAAGGCGGCTATCTGCATTTTACGCTAATCACGAATGATGTGTTAACTTCTGATTCGCAGAGTATTATGATGTGTGGAGAAGAGCATTAATATCTCTGCTGTTGGATGTTAATAGTTGAGTTGTCAGGTATTAATAGTTGGGCGGATAGGTATTAATAGTTGAGACAATGGGTATTAATAGCTGATAAATGGAATATTAATATAGCAATGACAAATGAAATAAAATAGGGAACTATGATAAAAAGTGTACGTTTTCTTCTTCTCCTGATAGCATTTGTCTCCATGCAGATAGTTGCATGGGGGCAGCCACAGGAAAGACTGGTTCAAGTGCAGGTCACTCCCGACCACACCAATTGGCTGTATAAACCGGGAGAAAAAGTGAAATTCAAAGTAGTGGTATTGAAATGCAATATCCCGCAGGATAATCTGGAAGTGCGCTATGAGATTTCGGAAGACATGATGAAACCTCATCAGACAGGCAAACAGCCTTTGAAGAATGAAAAGCTTGAAATTAACGCAGGGACTATGAAAAAAGAAGGATTCCTGCGTTGCCGCGCTTTCGTCACTTGCCAAGGGCGTGAGTATGAAGGCGTGGCTACCGTCGGCTTCTCTCCTGAGAAATTGCAACCGACCACTCCGTTGCCCGCCGACTTTCTGGAATTTTGGAAAAGTACCAAAGAAGCCGCAGAAAAGTGGGCACTGGAACCGATAATGACTTTACTGCCGGAAAGGTGCACAGATAAGGTGAACGTATATCATGTTTCCTTCGCGAACAATGACTATGCGTCCCGTATGTACGGCATCCTTTGTGTTCCGAAGGCTTCCGGGAAATATCCGGCGATTCTGAAAGTGCCGGGGGCAGGTATCCGTGCCTATAACGGAGAAGCCGAACGTGCCGGAAAAGGTTTTATCATTTTGGAAATCGGTATCCACGGCATTCCGGTCAACCTGACGGGAGATGTGTATCATCGGCTTTATAACGGTGCTTTGAAGAATTACCACTCGTTCAATATGGACAATCGGGACAAGTACTATTACAAACGGGTTTATACAGGCTGTGTGAGAGCCATTGATTTCATTTACACACTTCCCGAATTTAACGGTAACCTGGCAACCTTCGGTGGAAGTCAGGGCGGTGCGCTTTCCATTGTAATTGCCGGACTGGATGCTCGTGTCAAGGGATTGGTTTCTTTCTATCCAGCCTTGTGTGATATGGCGGGTTATACCCACGGTCGTGCAGGCGGTTGGCCGCATTTGTTTAAGGATGCGAAGAACCGGACGCCGGAAAAGATTCAAACCGTTCAGTATTTTGATGTGGTGAACTTTGCCCGGCAGGTCAAAGTTCCGGGATTCTATACTTTTGGTTATAATGATATGGTTTGTCCGCCTACTACCACTTACTCCGCTTACAACGTGATTAATGCTCCGAAAGAGCTGTTTGTAGCTGAGACGACCGCTCATTATGCCTATGCCGAACAGTGGAGCGCAGCCTGGAACTGGGTAATGAATTTCCTGAAAAATAAATCGAAATAGCACGGATTACACGGATTAACACTGTTGTTTTACCTATTCTATTCTAAAAACCGTGAGATCCGTATAATCCGTGCCTGAACTTATTATATACACTAATTATAACAACATACTTAAATGAAAACAGGTGAGAAATTAAGTCTATGTCTATTGTTGCTAATCGTTTTTGCTGGAAGCGTTGCGGCACAGGAGCTGATAACGAATGTATATGGTCGCAACATCCATTCGCTGAATGGTAAATGGAATGCTATCATCGACCTGTACGACCAGGGGCAACGGATGAAAATCTATGAGAACCGGCAACCGGAAGGAAATATCGATTTCTATGAATACGCGTTTGAAGGCGGGTTGCGTCTTAATGTTCCGGGTGACTGGAACTCTCAATCGCCCGAATTGAAGTATTACGAAGGCACTGTATGGTATGCCCGTCACTTTGATGCCAAACGCTTGGCAGACAAACGCCAGTTTCTTTATTTCGGTGCTGTCAGCTATCGTTGCAAAGTCTACCTGAACGGAAAAGAGATAGCAGAGCACGAAGGCGGTTTTACTCCTTTCCAAGTGGAAGTGACAGACCTGTTGAAAGACGGTGACAACTTCCTGGCGGTAGAAGTGAACAACCGCCGTACCAAAGACGCCATTCCCGCTATGGCATTCGACTGGTGGAACTATGGCGGCATCACAAGAGATGTGCTGCTGGTGAAAACTCCCCGGACATTTATAGAAGATTATTTTATCCAACTGGATAAAAATGCTCCCGACCGGATAATTGCCCGTGTGCGTCTTTCTGATAAAAAAGCAGGTGAGAAAGTAACAGTTGCCATCCCCGAACTCAAAATCAACGCGGAGCTCACCACCGATGCGGAAGGAAAGGCGGAAACCGTGTTGAATGCGAAGAAGCTGCAACGCTGGTCGCCTGAAGAACCGAAACTCTATGGCGTGACCGTCTCTTCAAGTATCGACCGTGTGGAAGAGCAAATAGGCTTCCGCAATATCACCGTGAAAGGAACTGACATTTACCTGAACGGGAAGCCGACATTTATGTGCTGTATCTCTTTCCACGAAGAAATCCCGCAACGTATGGGGCGTGCTTTCTCGGAAGCCGATGCAGCCATGTTGCTGAATGAAGCGAAAGCGCTTGGCGTGAACATGATTCGCCTGGCTCATTATCCGCAGAATGAGTACACGGTACGCCTGGCGGAAAAGATGGGCTTCCTTCTCTGGCAGGAGATTCCCATTTGGCAAGGCATTGACTTTACAGACGATGATACCCGTAAGAAAGCGCAGAGGATGCTTTCTGAAATGATTAAGCGCGATCAAAACCGTTGCGCGGTAGGTTATTGGGGTGTTGCCAATGAAACACAGCCTTCCAAAGAACGGAATGAATTCCTTACTTCCTTGCTCGAAACGGGAAAGCAGCTGGACACTACCCGCCTGTATGTTGCCGCTTTCGACCTTGTGCACTTCAATAGCGAAAAACAGCGTTTTGTAATGGAAGATTCTTTTACTTCCCAACTGGACGTCGTAGCTATCAATAAATATATGGGCTGGTATCATCCGTGGCCTGTGGAACCGAAAGACGCTATATGGGAAGTCGTGACGGACAAACCGTTGATTATCTCGGAATTTGGCGGCGAAGCATTGTACGGTCAGTCTGGTGATGAGAACGTAGTCAGCTCTTGGAGTGAAGAATACCAGGCACGCTTGTACAGAGACAATATCCGTATGTTCGACAATATCCCGAACCTGCGTGGCGTTTCTCCCTGGATTCTGTTCGACTTCCGTTCCCCATTCCGTTTCCACCCCACCAATCAGGATGGCTGGAACCGCAAAGGACTCATATCCGACCAGGGTATGCGTAAGAAAGCGTGGTATCTGATGAGAGATTATTACATGAAAAAGAGAAATAACCGATAAGTTTAGTTATATTTGAATATAATGAAGCAATATAGAAATGTAGTGATTTGTATGTGCATACTGCTCCTTCTTGCCGGAGGAACGTATGCACAGCAAAAAACGGTCAGGATACTTGCCATCGGCAACAGCTTCTCGCAGGATGCCGTGGAGCAATATCTGCATGAACTTGCAGAAGCCGAAGGCATTTCAACCATCATCGGCAATATGTTTATCGGCGGCTGTTCCCTGGAACGTCATGTGAAAAATGCCCGTGACAATGCTCCTGCCTATGCCTACCGGAAAATCGGTACGGATGGAAAGAAACGGGAAAAGGGCAAGATGTCTTTGGAAGCGGTGCTGGCAGATGAAGACTGGGATTACGTCAGCCTGCAACAGGCAAGTCCTTTTTCGGGAATGTATGAGACGTATGAAGCCTCTCTTCCCGAGCTCATAGAATATGTAAAAGTACGCCTTCCAAAAAAAACAAAGCTGATGCTGCACCAAACCTGGGCGTATGCGTCTACTTCCAAGCATAGTGGATTTAAAAACTACAACTGCAATCAACTGACCATGTATCAGGCTATTGCCGATGCAGTGAAGAAAGCGGCTAAGGCGAATAAGATAAAGATTGTCATCCCTTCGGGCACTGCCATACAAAATGCGCGCACCTCTTTCATCGGCGACCACCTGAATCGGGACGGCTATCATCTGGATGTGAAGATTGGACGTTATACCGCTGCCTGTACCTGGTTCGAACGCATCTTCAAACACAATGTAGTCGGGAATCCTTATGCCCCGGAAGGGTTGGATGAGGCGAGGAAAGCTGTTGCCCAGAAAGCTGCCCATGCAGCAGTAAAGCATCCGTATAAGGTAACCGAGCTGTCTATTACTAACTAACAATGGACATTGCCGCCTGTCTTGCAGCAAACCCCATGGTATTATAGATGACTTGACTCAAATGTAAATGCAGCACACCAAAGGCGATTTGATTGCTCGTGGTAACCTAATGGTGTACTGCATTTATTTTTCGTATATCGTATGGTTTACTCCATTAAGAACTGGCGTATGGGACAATGACGTATGCCCTCGTAGCTGTTTCCGCTGAATGTATCTTCTGTTACCACTATTTTGGGATAGTTGTCCTGTATCTTTAGCAGGTTTCCAAATTCTCTTTCTGCTGTCTTGTCGCTATCTATTTTTAAAGCGACCTGTATATATAGTTTTTCTCCATTCTTTTCTCCGATAAGGTCAATTTCCTTATCTCCGTAATAACCAACCTTAATATCGTAACCTTTGTATAAAAGGTGGTTATACACTAGATTTTCCAATATTTTAGCTTTGTCTGTAATGCGATATCCGATGACAATGTTCCGGATCCCCATATTTTCGAAATAATATTTCTCTCCTATCTCAAATACACGTTTTCCAATCAAATCATACCGCTCTACCCGGTGGATCAGGAAAGCATTGTTTAAATATTCCGTATAGCTTTGTATTTGGTTAACTGATATGGTGGTATGTTGTGATTTTAAATAATCACTGATATTCTTTGCCGAAAAGAGATTGCCTATGTTTTCGGATAAAAATTGAATCAGTTTCTCAAGGAACAAAGTATTGCGTAACTTGTATCTACTGACAACATCACGAAATACAATCGTGGACTATACACTCTTCAAATATTCATTGACCGTTTCATCTTCGAGAGGGAGATTTAATAAATAGGGAAGTCCGCCATAACGGCTATATAATTCGTAACTCGTTTCACTTTCAGTTAATCCGTGGAATTCAAGAAACTCAGAATAGGAGAGACTATATATTTTGAATTCGATATATCTGCCACTTAAATAGGTGGCGAGTTCTCCTGAAAGCATCTTGGCGTTACTACCTGTAATGTATATATCATTATCTTCATTGAGTAGGAGCGAACGGATGACTTTTTCAAACCCGGGAATATCTTGTATTTCATCGATAAAGATATAATTCTTAACTTTTTCTTTGCTATGAGAAATGATGTACGGGTGTAAATCTTCTGCTGTTTGTTGAGAACTGAATGTAAAATCTTCAAGATTGACATAGATAATATTCGCATCCGGTTCTTCTGCTAAAATTTCTTCAATAAGCTGGTAAAGGAGGAAACTTTTGCCTACACGGCGTTGCCCTGTTAACACCTTGATTACAGATTTTTGCATAAAAGGTTTTATTCGGTCAATATAACCTTTTCTTTTTTTAAGGATTCGAGGGAAGTTCATACGCCTAAAAGTTTTAATTATACTTCAAACTTTTATAGATTTAATGAAATGTTTTAATCATACTTCAAACTCAGTGAAATGATGTAGGAGGCTTGAGTAACTCAAGTACATGGCTCGGCTTGCTTCGGTGAATGGTACTGGAGCCTTTCGGCTGATGGGACTGTCAACCGTGAGGATGATAAAGCCGGATTTTGGAAATGTCCTTACCATAACGGGCGTATGTGTATGGAGATAATGGAGCGCTTTTGATTTCATTGCAGCCGTTTAGTTCCAACCCTGTTTGGAACTGTTTGTTTCTCGGCGTGAAACACTTTGTTTCCCTGCTTGAAACATTTCGTTTCTCGGTGAGAAACAAATGGTTTCATGGCATGAAACAAATCACGGCTTGTGGGGTGACGCCCAGTATGCTGTGGGATGACTGAAGATGACCTTTAAGTAAACTTGAGGTGTATTTATAATGAAAGCTGGAGAAAGGGATTGTTTTATCCTTCCTCCAGCTTTTATATTATTGATGAGCAGTGAATTACTTCACTTCCCAAGTCTCATTAGTCATCAACAGCTCCTGGAAATTGTGATATTTCTTCTTGCCTTTGATTTCTTCGATTTGTTCAACGACAGCATCGTTGTAAGTCGGAGCGTCTACATCACGGATTACACCGAGTGCAATCGGGAAGTCGGGACCTTCCATCAAAGCCAGTTTCAGTTGAAGCGTATTATCTTGGCAGTGTGCGTCGTGGATAAGGATATCCTTTTCTGTGATACCGTTCTCACCCAGTTTCACTGCCTTCAGCCCGAAGCCTTCCTGCATCAATCCGAACTCCTTGTTTTCACCAAATAACATAGGTTTGCCATGTTCCAGATAGATAGCATTCTTGGCACGTCCTTCTTTGGTGGCAACGCTGGCGTGAGTTCCGTCGTTGAAGATCACGCAGTTTTGTAGAACTTCTACAACAGAAGCACCTTTGTGATTGGCTGCTGCTTTCAACACTTCTACAGAAGCGGCACCATCTACTGCAATGCAGCGTGCAAAGAAACGTCCGCGGGCGCCAAAAGCCAGCTCTGCCGGATGGAACGGGTCTTCCACTGTTCCGTAAGGAGATGATTTGGTGACAAGTCCGCGTTCTGAAGTCGGTGAATATTGTCCCTTTGTCAAACCGTAGATACGGTTGTTCAGAAGAATCATATTCAGGTCGACGTTACGGCGTAATGCATGGATGAAGTGGTTACCACCAATTGCCAAACCGTCACCGTCACCGGAAATCTGCCAGATAGTCAAATTAGGATTAGCTACTTTGGCTCCTGTTGCAACAGCGGCTGCACGTCCGTGGATGGTGTGGAAACCGTATGTATTTACATAATAAGGCAGACGGGAAGAACAACCGATACCCGATATTACGGCAATATCGTGCGGAGCTGTTCCCAATTCGGCCATGGCTTTGTGCAGTGAATTCAGGAAAGCGTGGTCACCGCATCCCGGACACCAGCGTGGCTGACCTGATTTATAATCTTGTACGGTATATACTTTATCGCTCATCTTTTATTCCTCCAATAATTTAGTGAATGCATCTATCAATTCTCTCGTAACGAAAGGCTGTCCTTTCACTTGGTTGAACTGGCTGATGTTCAATCCGGGCACTTTCATGCGCAAATAACCTGCGAATTGTCCCAGATTCTGTTCAGCTACCACGATTTTCTTGTATTTATGCAATACATCGGCTGTGTTCTTCGGCAGCGGGTTGATGTACTGGAAGTGAGCGAAAGCCACTTTCTTTCCATGTTCGCGCATATAGTCCATAGCCAGACGAAGATGTCCGTAAGTGCCGCCCCAGCCAACAATCAATAAGTCTGCGTCCTCGTCACCCAACACTTCGAGTTCGGGGATATAGTCTGCAATTTTATCCACTTTGGCCTGACGCAGATGAACCATCTTATTGTGGTTTTCGGGTTCGGTAGAGATAGCGCCTGTTTCGTTGCTCTTTTCAAGACCACCGATGCGGTGCATAAATCCTTCAGTTCCCGGAGTAGCCCAGTAGCGTACGCCTGTTTCCGGATTACGTTGGTAAGGAGTCCAGTTGCCGGCCATATCCGGGGTCACATACGGAGGATTGATGGCAGGATATTCATCCAGATTAGGGAGTTTCCATGCGGCAGAACCGTTAGCTACGAAAGCATCAGTCAGCAATACAACCGGAGTCATGTGTTCCAAGGCAATCTTGCATGCCATATAAGCGGCGTCGAAACAGTTGGTCGGCGATGTTGCGGCGATTACAGGCATCGGGCTTTCGCCGTTGCGTCCGTAAAGGGCCTGTAATAAGTCGGTCTGTTCTGATTTAGTAGGAAGACCGGTAGACGGACCGCCACGCTGTACATTGACAATCACCAATGGAAGTTCACCGATTACAGCAAGGTTCATCGCCTCACTCTTCAGGCAAACACCGGGGCCGGAAGTCGTAGTCACTGCCAAAGCACCGGCAAAAGCAGCACCAACTGCAGAAGCACAACCGGCTATTTCATCTTCGCACTGTACAGTTTTGACTCCCAATGATTTATGCTTGGCTAATTCGTGCAGAATATCAGTAGCCGGAGTGATAGGATAAGAACCCAAGTAGAGCCCCAGACCTGCTTTTTCAGCTGCGGCAATCAGTCCGTAAGCGGTTGCTTTATTACCGTTGATATCTGTATAAAGTCCTTTTGATTTCGGAGCTTTGCTTTCAATCTTATAAGTAGAGACAGAAGCATGAGTGTTTGCTCCGTAGTTGAAGCCATCGTTCAATACCTTAATATTAGCTTCTGCTATTTCGGGTTTCTTGGCGAATTTCTCGCGCAGCATTTTTTCAGCAGCAGCAAGGTTACGGTTGAACAACCAGCAAACCAATCCGAGTGCAAACATGTTTTTGCAACGGAGAATTGATTTGTTATCCAATCCGGAGTCTTTCAGGCTCTCTTTGCACATGGAAGAGATAGGAACTTCCAATACTTCCTGTTTTATTCCTAATTCTTCAAAGGGATTGTTGGTTTTAAATTGTGCCTTTTCCAAATCTCTGGCTTCGAATGAGTCGGAGTCGGTGATGATAAGTCCTTGCGGTTTACAGAATTTGATTTGTGTTTTCAGTGCGGAAGGGTTCATAGCCACCAATACGTGGCAACGGTCTCCGGGAGTGTAAACTTGTCCGGCGCCGATGTGGACCTGGAAACCGGAAACACCGGTTAGCGAACCTTGCGGGGCGCGGATGTCTGCCGGATAGTCAGGGAATGTACAGATGTCATTTCCCACTGTAGCCGACACGTTCGAGAAGATGTTGCCGGCCAGCTGCATACCGTCGCCGGAGTCGCCGGAGAAACGTACTACTACTTCCTCCAATTCTTTAACCATCATTTCGTCTGCCATAACTTTAATTACTATATTTAATTTGAAAACTGATTTTACTTTCAATTTGTGAGCGCAAAGGTCGGAAAGTTAATCGAATTATCAAAATAAATCCTACTTTATTGTCCTATTGACGCCAATTATTTGAAATATCTGAAAGGAACCTGCATTTTTATTCTTGTTAAATCGACAGAAACCGTTATCTTTGCAAGCAAATTTGAAGCGGCCTTGTAGTTCAACGGATAGAATAGAAGTTTCCTAAACTTTAGATAGGGGTTCGATTCCCCTCGGGGCTACTACAGAAGAATCTATGAGAGTGGTATTGTTTTGCTTTCATATTGTATCAAGTTTTAAGTGTAACAATAGCTTCTTTTAAGATGAACGTCTTATAGCTTCTATTTGTTTTAATAATCAATAGAAAAAGCCTCTACCGAATGTTCGGAAGAGGCTTTTCTATTTGTGGAGTTTATTATTCTTCCGTAGCTGGTACTACGACTTTTTTGTTCTTCATCATGTTGTATGCAATTGGAGATGCAATAAACAGTGAAGATAATGTACCGATAACAACACCCAGGATCATTGCGAATGCAAAGCTGCGGATTGAATCACCACCAAGGATGAAGATACACAGCAATACGATCAATGTACTCAATGATGTATTGATGGTACGAGCCAGCGTTGTGTTCAGAGAGTCGTTGAACAATACTCGTTTGTCACGTTTCGGATATAAACCGAAGAACTCACGTACACGGTCGAAGATTACCACCTTATCATTGATAGAGTAACCGATAGCTGTCAGGATAGCACCAATAAATGTCTGGTCGATTTCCAAAGAGAATGGCAGGATACCCCAGAATAGTGAGTAGGCACCGATAATCATAATGGTGTCGCAACTCAAAGCTACGATAGAACCGATACTGTAAGCAATGTTGCGGAAACGGAGCAAGATATACAAACCGATGGCGAGCAGTGCCAATACTACAGAGTAGATAGCGCCTGTCTTGATGTCATCTGCGATACTCGGACCTACTTTCTGTGAGCTTACGATACTACCACCTGTGTGATTGTCACGGTCGATGAAAGTTTCCAATGTGATATTTTGAGTCAATACCGGCTTCAAGGTTTCATATAGATATGATTCGATTTCAGAGTCTACATTGTTGCCTTCATCTTCGATACGGTAGTTTGTACTGATACGTACGGTCTTTTTGTCTGTACCGATAGCAATAACGCTTACGTTGGCGTCGCCAAATTTGCTAGAGATCAATTCACGAACTTGTTCCGGTTCTACAGGATTCTCAAATTGTACCTTAAAGTTACGTCCACCAGTGAAGTCGATACTCTGACTCAAACCACGGATGGCAAATGAACCGATACAAACAACGATGATTGCACTGACGATAATAAGGGACTTTTTGTTTGTACCCATAAAATCGAAATGTGTATTGGTCATCAGATTCTTTGAAATCTTGGTTGTGAATGTCAAGTTCAACCACTTGTCTTTGTTCATGAAGTGTTCATAAACGATACGAGTAATGAACACTGCGGTAAAGAAGGATACCAAGATACCGATAATCAATGTCGTAGCAAAACCACGAATCGGACCGGTACCAAAGTTAAACAGGATGATACCTGTGATGATAGATGTTAAGTTAGAGTCGAAGATAGCCGAGAATGCATTTGAATAACCGTCGGCAAGTGCTTTTTTCACACCCTTACCTGCACGAAGCTCTTCTTTTGTACGTTCATAGATAAGTACGTTCGCATCCACAGCCATACCAAGTGACAATACCATACCGGCTATACCGGACATTGTCAGTGCAGCCTGGAAGGATGAAAGAATACCTAGCGTGAAGAAGAAGTTGAGGATTAACGCGCAGTTAGCAACCATACCTGGGATGAAACCGTACATAGAGCACATGTAAATCATCAACAGAATCAGGGCTACAACGAATGAGAAAATACCCGCATTGATTGATTCTTGACCCAGTGACGGACCAACGATATCTTCCTGTACGATGTGAGCCGGAGCCGGCATCTTACCTGATTTCAATACGTTTGCTAAGTCTTTTGCTTGTTCAGGAGTGAAATGACCTGTAATCTGTGAACGTCCACCTGTAATTTCAGAGTTTACGTTTGGTGCAGAATATACATAGTTATCAAGAACGATAGCAATGGAACGGCCAATGTTCTGCTTAGTCAACTGAGCCCAGCGGCGTGCACCGTCAGAGTTCATTGTCATGCTTAC
Source organism: Bacteroides sp. 3_1_13 (assembly GCF_001185845.1). NCBI lineage: Bacteria > Pseudomonadati > Bacteroidota > Bacteroidia > Bacteroidales > Bacteroidaceae > Bacteroides > Bacteroides sp. 3_1_13. The sequence continues at coordinate 556,111 of NZ_KQ236955.1, read as the reverse complement.
AGCCGGTTTGCTGTATTGGTCGAATTCATCTTTCGCATCAGTTACTACGTCACCTTCCAACGGAGCTTTGCCGTTACGTTCGGTAGACTTGATAGCATATAATTCGAAAGTCTGTCCTTTCTTGTCAAATTCAGAAGGAGAAACACCCCATTTCAGGCGAAGGTCTTTTGGAAGATCAGCTTTGATTTCCGGCATAGCCAGATATTTGTTGATGTCAGCAGTATCTTTGTAGTTGGCATAACCAATAACGGGACCTTGTCCGCTAGAATTCAACTGAAGTATGGACAGCAAAGGATATTGCTTTTTGATTTCTTCCATATTTGCGGCAGACTTATCTTCAGCAGTTACGTCACCTTTCAGGGCAGCTGCAAGGCTGTCGGCAGCACTTACAGTTTTTTTCTCAACCGGAGTGGCTTCGGTAAGGACTGCTTCAATAGTATCTGTATCAGCTGTTGTTCCTTCAGCTAAAATAACACGCAATTTGGCGTCTGCAGATTGCATGGCAGGGAGAACTTCTCTAGCTGTATAAGTTTCCCAGAACTCCAGATTGGCAGAACCTTGGAGAAGTTTTCTCACACGTTCCGGCTCTTTGATACCCGGAAGTTCCACCATGATACGTCCCATTTTGTCTTCCAGACTTTGGATGTTCGGTTGAACAACACCAAAACGGTCGATACGGGTACGAAGAACGTTGAATGAGTTTTCAACAGCAGCTTTTACTTCTGCTCTCAGCACTTTTTCAACTTCTGCATCTGATGATTTCTGGTTAACTTTATCTTTCAACTGTTGTGTTGCGAAAAGTTCGGAAAGTTTTGCGTCCGGAGCAATTTTGTGGTATTCTCTGATGAACAGGGTGATAACATCATCCTGACTGTTGACAGCCTGTTTTGCAGCTGTCGCCAATGCGTTGTTGAAAGCTTCGTCAGGCTTGTTGTCTGCCAATGCTTTGATAACATCAGGTACGGAAACTTCGAGGATAACGTTCATACCACCCTTCAGGTCCAAACCTAAACTAATCTCCATCTCACGACATTGTTTCAGTGTCCAGTTCCACAGCATTACTTTCTCGTTAGAGAGAGAGTCGAGGTAGTCTTGTTCCACTTTCGGGTCGCCGTTCGCAATTTCTTTCGCCTTGTTGGTATAATGGCGTGTTACGAAGGAGAAGGAGAGGTAGAACACGCATACCAGCGTGAGTAATACCGCAAAAACCTTTACAAATCCTTTGTTTTGCATTTTACTTTTAATTTATGATGATTACTTTTTTAATTTAATTTTCAGTTAAATTCTGTCGTACACAAGTTCTTTTTGCCGTATACAAGGCTGCAAATATAGTTTTTTTTTCACATTCATGTGTAATAAGCCCTCAAATATTTGATGTTTAAGGGCTTTTTTACTGAATTATTTCATTCCTCTGTTTTTCAGTAGCGGTTCCAAGCTTGGTTCCGCTCCACGGAAATTCCGGTAAAGCACCATCGGGTCTTCGCTGTCGCCCTTCTCCAATACGTTGTGACGGAAGAGGTCGGCGGTGTTTTTATCAAAGATACCATGTTCTTTAAAGGCTTCAAAAGCATCATTATCCAGTACATTGGCCCATAGGTAGCTGTAGTATCCGGCTGCGTAACCACCAATGATATGATTGAAGTAAGTCACGCGATAACGCGGTGCTATTTCGGGGATGAGACCGAGCTTGTCCATGGCTTCTTTTTCGAATGCAAGCATGTCTATATTCTTTACATCTGTTACGGTGTGCAGGTTCATGTCGAGGATGGCGGCAGCCAGTAATTCGGTAGTCATGAAGCCCTGATTGAAAGTCTTCTGTTGCAGTATCTTTTCGATGATTTCGTCGGGTATCACTTCTCCTGTCTGATAATGTTTGGCATAGATTTTCAGTACTTCCGGTTCAGTAGCCCAGTGTTCATTGATTTGAGAAGGAAGTTCTACAAAATCGCGTACTACATTAGTGCCTGATGTTCCTTTGTATTCACATTTTGTCAGCAGTCCATGCAGAGCGTGGCCAAATTCGTGGAACAAAGTTTCTACTTCATCCATTGTCAATAGAGAGGGAGTATCGCCTACCGGTTTGGTAAAGCTGCAAACATTGCATACTAACGGACGGGTATCTCCTTGTTGTTCGCGGTAGTTGCTCATCCATGCGCCGCCACTTTTTCCGGAGCGTGGGAAATAATCGACGTAGAAGATACCGAGTTGCGAACCGTCTGCGTCTTTCACTTCAAAGACTTCCACATCAGGATGGTAGGTAGGGACACCTTCGAGCTTGGTAAGAGTGATACCATATAGCTTGTTGGCTACAGTGAAAGCGCCATTGCGCACATTCTCCAGCTTGAAGTAAGGTTTTGTATCTTCTTCGGACAGGTTGTATTTTTCTTTCCGTAGTTTCTCGGTATAATACCACCAATCCCATGCTTCCAGTTTTTCTCCTTTGCCTTCCTTATCCATTAATTTCTGAAGTTCGGTAGCTTCCGCTTTTGCTTTTGGCAGTGCATAGCTCCAAAGGTTGTTTAGAAGGCTCATTACGTTGCTGGCGTTCTTTGCCATCGTTTCGTCGAGAACGAAGTTTGCATAGCAGTCGAAACCTAATAATTTAGCTTTTTCCAGGCGGAGAGAAACGATCTTACGGATATTTTCCTTGTTATCGTTTTCGTCGTTGTTGTTACCGCGGTTGATGTAAGCTTTGTATATTTGTTCCCGAAGCGGGCGATTTTCTGAATATTGCAGGAAAGGCAGGCGGCTGGCATTATGCAGGGTGAATAGCCATTTTCCGGGTTGTCCGGCTGCTTTTGCTTCTTCAGCGGCGCTTTGGCGGAACCATTCGGGCAATCCTGCCAGATCTTCTTCTTTGTCAACGAAGAGTTTGAAAGCATTATTCTCATTCAGTATATTGTTGCTGAAAGTAATGCCGAGTGTAGAAAGTTCCTTGTTGATTTCGCGGAGGCGGGTTTGGTCTTCGGCATTAAGGTTTGCTCCGGAACGGACAAATCTTTTATAAGTCTTGTCCAGCAGACGTTCTTGTTCCGATGTCAGGTTCAGCGAATCCTTCTTTTGATAGACGTCGTTCACGCGCTTAAACAGTTTCTCGTTCAGAGAGATATTATCATCATGTTCCGAAAGAACCGGTGCCAGTTTGATGGAAAGTGCGGTTAGTGAGTCAGTCGTTTCCGCATCTGTCATATTGAAGAAAATGGCGCTCACACGGTCCAGGATAGGTGCGCTGTTATCCAAAGCTACAATTGTATTTTCAAATGTCGGAATTTCCGGACTTTCGATGATAGCTTCGATGTTTTGATTCTGCTCTTCTATCCCTTTCAGGAAGGCGGGTTCATAGTGCTCCAATTTAATCTTGTCGAAAGAAGGAACACCGTACTGGGTTTGAAACTCTGTAAAGAAAGGATTGCTTTCTGTTTTCGTAGCACAGGAGTACATCATACAACTTACTGCTAAAATGGTTAGTGTCTTTTTAATCATCATAAGTGTTTTTTATTAGAGTTTTCAGTTCTCATCGTTTACTGATATAGCACCAGATCGGGTAGTGGTCTGATGCTTTGATAGACCGGTCTACCGTGCAATTGTAGGCTTTCAGGTTGGGGCTGATCAAGATATTGTCTATGCGGAAATAGAACTTGTTCTGATTGTAGGAAATGCCCAATCCTTTACCGGACTGTGTGAATGCATCGTCTAGTTTTTGAGTCAGGATGCGATGTGTATACGAGATAGAACCGTCGTTGAAATCGCCGCATACGATAGTTGTCGGATATTTACATGCTGCAATGGCTTTAGCCACAGAATCAGCTTGTGAAGCCCGGATAGCCGATGCTTCCGCCAGTTTTCTGATTAATTGCCTAAGTCCGGTTTTTACTTTCTTGGCATTCGGGTCTTTAATCATATCCTCATACATCCCTCTGTCTTCTTTGGTGAGTTTGTTGGATTCCAGGTGGTTGTTGATTAATGTAAGAGTGTCGTTATTTACATTCAGTACATATTTCATGGAACCGTTATAATTACTTTCATATTCGATGGGATGTATCGAGAGAATGGGGAACTTGGAGAAACAGGCAAGTTGCACATCTCCTTTCCCTTGTTGGTGGACGGATTGGTAAGGATAGGCTTTCAATGCTTTTTTAATATCCTGTTCCGTCAGGTATTTCTTGTTGGTAGCGGTGTTATATTCTTGCAGACAGATAATATCGGCGTTGCTATTTACAAGATAAGATAATATAGGGTTCTTTCCATCTTTCTTCTCCAGATTGTTGAAACTCATTACGTTATAGGATAGGATTTTGATGCTTCCTTCCGGTATGGTTTTAGTGGTGGAGTTAAAAGGAATATAAGTCCGTATTTGCGGAATACAAATCAGAAAACCGATGGCGGGCAAGAGCGCATAGCGGTAGTTGACGAATGCCCAGAAGCCGATAAAAATCAGATTAATCGTCAGGAATATCGGAAATGCAAGTCCCAAGCTGGAAGCAAGTGGGTTTATTTTCGGGTTAAGGTAAGGGCTATAAGCACTTAATATCAACGTTCCCACGAAGAGAGCGTTGACAGCAAGTATCAGATATGCGACAAATTTGCCAATATGTTCCATTCTTTTATCTTTTGCTTGCGTCGAACAAGCTTTTCTTTTCTTCAGTTGTCAGACTGTCATAACCGGATTTTTTTAGTTTTTCCAAAATACGGTCCACTTCATCAGACTGTGCTTTTTTGTGGGCATTGTAATCATAATCCTTCTCGCGACCGGTGGCACTGTTTCCATAGTGTACCTTCATTTTCGGTTTCCGTTTCCATGTTTTCTTCTGAAACAAGGAGATGAAACCATCCAGAATCCAGTTGATCCAGGAAGTCAAATCAGTTCCTTTATTTAGGCTGGCAGCAAACCAAAGTCCAGCAAGAGCACCGCCTAGGTGGGCGATATGTCCTCCGGCATTACTTGAAGTGATGGATAATACATCGATTCCGATGACAACCAGTGCCAGGTATTTGAGACGGATAGCGCCGAAAAGAAAAAGTTGCACCCTGTAATTAGGCTCACGATAAGCCGTAGCGGTTACGATGGCTAATACGGAAGCCGAAGCTCCTACCAATGTTGAGCCTACCACTTGCGAACTGAATAAAGGAAATACATTGTAGGCGATCATATACAGTAAACCTCCGCAGATACCTCCCAATACATATAGCCCTCTTAAATGTTTGGCCGAGAAAAAGTAGAGAAACAAACTTCCGAACCAATACAGCCAGAGCATATTGAATAAAATATGCAGGATACCGGCATGCATAAACATATAAGTAAATAGCGACCACGGTTGATGAATAAATCCGATAAAGGATGCCGGTAAGGCAAATATACCGAATATATCGGGGGTATTTACCTCAAAAAGTCGTAGGAAAACGTTAATCAACGTGCCGATCAGAAAGATGCCTACGTTGATATAAATCAGTTGGATGAAAATATTTCCTCTTCTGAATGTCTCCTTTAAATCAGCTATAATATGTCCCATTGTTATTGCTTTTTTTTCTCCAATATAAAATCAGGATCAATCCGAATAGCATTCCTCCCAGGTGAGCAAAGTGAGCAACATTATCTCCGGCGCTATTGGCAAGCCCTGCCCATAATTCAATTGCGGCATATCCTATCACGAAGAACTTCGCTTTGATAGGGAAAGGCAGCGGAAAGATGAACAACCGATTGTTAGGAAACAGCATACCAAATGCCAGCAAAATGGCGTAAACGGCTCCCGAGGCACCTACGGTGGTCATCATGTTCAGATATTGCTCCATAGGGATAACGCCATATCCGATCAAATTCACTTGTGTATGTTGGCTAAGTTCTATCACATATTGAATATATTGCACTCCTTCCTGGATAAGTCCCGCACCGATACCACAGAGAATATAGTAGAAGAGAAAACGTTTGGGTCCCCAGGTTTGTTCGAGAATCGGTCCGAACATGAAAACTGCAAACATATTAAAGAAAATGTGGCTGAATCCGCCGTGCATGAACATATAAGTGATAAGCTGTGCCGGATTAAAGTCACTTGCGAGGAAAAAATGTAATCCCAGATAATTTGTTAAATCCAGGCCGTAACGTTGGGCTACGATTGTCCCGAAAAATACTAGTACATTGATAATTATCAGGTTTTTAGTTACAGTTGGCATCATTTTAATTTCTGAATATTTAGATAATAGACGCAAAAGTACGAATAAATTCTGTTTTAAAGCATGAAAAACGCTTCCTATTAGCTCTTTTTCAATAATTTGCTGCGTTTTTTTTATGTTTTTATTTGATATGTTGTTTTGTTCGGCTATATTTGTGGAATCAATCCATTGTGGGATAATCTTTTGTGTAACAAATATATTAATTAATCATTTTACGTATTATGAATAAGTCTGATCTTATTAGTGCAATGGCTGCTGAAGCTCAAATGAGCAAAGCCGATGCAAAAAAAGCACTTGATGCTTTCATCACTTCAGTTACTAATGCTATGAAAGCTGGTGACAAAGTATCTCTCGTAGGTTTTGGTACTTTCTCTGTAAGCGAAAGAGCTGAAAGAACTGGTATTAACCCTTCTACAAAGGCAACTATTACTATTCCTGCTAAGAAAGTAGCTAAATTTAAAGCTGGTGCTGAATTATCTGCAGCTGTTGAATAAGATAGATAGTTGAAAGAAATTAGGAGAGGAGACGCGATGCGTCTCCTTTTTTTGTATCTTTGCGCGCAAGAAATAACTTGATTATGAAGATAGAAGATAAACTTGTAGCGTCCGTTATCAGCGGACTGAAAGCACTCTACGGTCAGGAAGTCCCTGAAAAAATGGTGCAGATGCAAAAAACGAAGAAAGAATTTGAAGGACATTTGACACTGGTCGTGTTCCCTTTTCTGAAGATGTCGAGAAAAGGACCGGAACAGACGGCACAGGAGATCGGTGAATATCTGAAAGCCAATGAACCGGCTGTAGCTGCCTTTAATGTGATAAAAGGTTTCCTGAACCTGACTATCGCATCGGCTACCTGGATTGAACTGCTCAATGAGATTCAGGCTGACGAGCAATATGGTCTGGTAAAAGCTACCGAAACTTCTCCGTTGGTAATGATCGAGTATTCTTCTCCGAATACAAATAAACCACTTCACTTGGGACACGTGCGTAACAACCTTTTAGGTAACGCATTGGCTAACATTGTAGCTGCCAACGGCAACAAGGTAGTAAAGACTAATATCGTAAACGACCGTGGTATCCATATCTGTAAATCCATGCTGGCATGGAAGAAATATGGAAACGGCGAAACTCCGGAAACTTCCGGAAAGAAAGGCGACCATTTGGTAGGCGATTATTATGTCTCTTTCGACAAACATTATAAAGCGGAACTGGCAGAACTGATGGCCGGATTTACAGCACAAGGAATGAGTGAAGATGAGGCTAAGGCGAAAGCCGAGGCAGCATCTCCTTTGATGCAGGAAGCCCGTGAAATGTTGGTGAAGTGGGAAGCTGGCGATCCGGAAGTACGCGGATTGTGGGAAATGATGAACAACTGGGTATACGCCGGATTCGACGAAACCTATAAAAAGATGGGCGTCAGCTTCGACAAGATATATTATGAATCCAATACCTACCTCGAAGGAAAAGAAAAGGTAATGGAAGGACTGGAAAAAGGCTTCTTCTTCAAAAAAGAGGATGGTTCCGTATGGGCTGACCTGACTGCCGAAGGACTGGACCACAAATTACTTCTCCGTGGTGATGGTACTTCTGTGTATATGACGCAGGATATTGGTACAGCTAAACTTCGTTTTGCTGATTATCCGATTGATAAGATGATTTATGTAGTGGGTAACGAACAGAATTATCACTTCCAGGTACTTTCTATTTTGCTTGATAAGCTTGGTTTCGAATGGGGTAAGAGCCTCGTTCACTTCTCTTACGGAATGGTGGAACTGCCGGAAGGTAAGATGAAGTCCCGTGAAGGTACTGTGGTGGACGCTGACGATTTGATGGAAGAAATGATTTCCACTGCTAAAGAAACTTCACAAGAACTCGGAAAACTGGATGGTTTGACACAGGAAGAAGCGGATGATATTGCCCGTATCGTTGGTCTGGGAGCTTTGAAATATTTCATCCTGAAAGTGGACGCCCGTAAGAACATGACGTTCAACCCGAAAGAATCTATCGACTTCAACGGTAACACAGGACCATTTATCCAATATACTTATGCACGTATTCAGTCGGTGCTCCGGAAAGCGGCAGAATCGGGTATTGTTATTCCTGAACAGATTCCGTCTGGCATTGAATTAAGCGAGAAAGAAGAAGGCTTGATTCAGATGGTGGCTGACTTTGCGGCTGTTGTAAAACAAGCCGGTGAAGATTATAGCCCGTCTATTATTGCTAATTATACCTATGATTTGGTGAAAGAATACAATCAATTCTATCACGACTTCAGCATTTTGCGTGAAGAGAATGAGGCGGTGAAAGTATTCCGTATCGCTCTGTCTGCTAATGTAGCCAAAGTTGTTCGTTTGGGAATGAACTTGCTGGGTATTGAGGTTCCTTCCAGAATGTAAGACTTTCTCTGAACAAAATATACTTCTGCGGGGTTTCTTTTATATATAAAAGGAATCCCGTATGTTTTATCCCCCCCCATCCTTTACTTCGGAAGAGAGAAACGGAAACTGCTACTGTCTCTTATTCCGAACTGCTGTTTGACCTGATCTATGTTTTCTCGGTCACGCAGCTTTCACATTATTTGCTCCATAATCTTACTTGGGCAGGATTATTGAAAGAAACCATCTTGTGGTTTGCTGTCTGGATGTTGTGGTAACACACCATTTGGGTGACTAACCGGTTTAATTCGGATACCAGGCCGATTCGTATTCTTCTTTTTATCGCATATTATTGCTGTGGTTGCTTTAGCTTTACTGCTTTCCTGGCCTTATCACATTTCTTTATTGACAATGAATATCCTGGTGACATCCGTTTTTATATTTGTGATTGTGTTTGATATATTATTTCCTGATAAAGGTTTTAAGATCAAATGAAAAAGCCAGACTAAGTTTAACCCTAGTCTGACTTTTCATTATTGTTGATGACTGTTATTTTTTAGGGTATTTGTACCAGTCTTTGGCTTGTGCCCCATTAGATTTAACCCATGTTGCAAATTTCGGATATGATTCGTCTATCCTTACGCCTTCTTCAGGGATAGGGAATTCGCTAATTGGCATATTGAGAGCAAATGGCATTAAGTCTATCGAAACATAATATAATCCCTCGTCAGGTCTGGAAACATCTTTTCCAGTGCCTAATAGTGATGGATTGGCTTTATCTGTAGGGGGATATTTTACCAAATGCACTTCTCTACCTCTGGTTTTATCTGACTCTACGAAAATAAACGGATTATAAGGTGGTAATACGTTTTTTGAGCTTACATCATTCACTTGAATTGTTACAGTATACTTTTTGTCTGCTTCTTCTTTTCCGTCAAAAATCCTCATGTTATCAAATAATAAAATTGTAGGATGAGATTGGCCGGTCTCTGTTTTCCCAGGCATATATTGAGATTTGGAGGCATAAGAAGGCCCTTCAATAGAAACATCACTAATATCGCTGTTAGCGATGTTATGTAATTGATAGCCAAAGCCGTTTATCAAATAACCTCCTCGGTGAAACGGAGTGAATTCATCAACAATTTTGTATACCCGATTTGTCAGTATGGATTTATATACTTTACTCTTATATCGTATCATGACATCATTCATGTCATAATCTCCCTGTTCCGGCCATAAGTCCTCAAATGTCAATATTCCGGAGTAAGTGGTGTAGTTGTCTTCATCAGTTGGAACTTCAGGATCTTCGGGCAAAGGAGGAACTACTTCTTCATCAATCGCATTTTTTTCGGAAGTATGGATATAGAAAATGGCATCGCAATAATCTAAGTCTATATTATCTTCAAATCCTATTGCTACAATTTGATTGGATTCTGTATCTCGCAGTGATACGGTTCTTTGTCTCTTTATGCCATCACTTCCCGCTTTGTTCAAAATGGTAGTAGAGTATCGGGTTCCCATGCCTTGAACAAGGTCACCTTGAACGTATTCATCTAAAGGCTTGCTTCTGAATCCCATGCCTTGCAGACACCAACCAATAGTGATCCCAGCAGGAAATTTTTCTTCAAATTTACCTTCTTTTTCGTTCCAGTATTTCAATTTAACTTCATCGCCACAAACTAAAGCACCCACTCCGGCTGTTTTATAAACAGGAGAAGCATTTGGAAATGCCAGTACCTTTTGGATATTTTCCAGAGTGGGTGTTTCGCCAGTAGGATAAGTGTAATATCCCACAGTGTTGTACCAAGCGGCAGTACTATTGACAAATACAAGACTTACTTCGGTTTCTTTAGTGATAGGGATGTCTGATATCATTTTTCCGTTAAAGAATTCGGGATAGTTGTCACGAATGCTTTTCCCGTCCGTTTTTCTAAAAACGTTTTTTATATTATAAAGTACGCTGGCAGGCGGAATATTTTTTTCTGCAGATAAGTTATTGGGACGTCCGTTGTCGTTCCAGTCTACATTGGGTAGAAGCATCCAGTCATCCTGATATTTATGCTGATTGGTTGTCACTCCTCTGCTGACGGGTGTTGATGCTTTTGCGAGTAGAGATTGAATATACTCATTTTGGTTGAAAGAAATACGATGGTCTTCGCCAATTGTGAGTTTTACAGGCGATGCTGCACCTAAATAGTCGGATGATAACCATACTTCTGAAATATCTGCCCGTATAGTTATTCCATCTTCATTGAACGTTCCCTTTTTGCTGGTGGCGGCACGGTAGAAAGGTTCTATGTCTTTTTTCTTCCAGCTACCATCTTTATCATTTACTTCAATCGGGTCTTGATCATAAATCTCAAAAAGAACCACATAATCTTCCTTGAAGCCATAGTCAATGTCTATAGCCAGATTCTGGTTCATGTTGAAATCAAAAAAGCTTTCTTTGGGAAGTTTTTCCGGCTCTTGAAATAAATCACGCTGGTCGTCTACACAACCACATATTAATGGGGCACAAAATAGACCCATTAATGTTTTTACAAATATTGTTTGTCTCATAAGTTTTTGAAAATAAGTAAAATAAATGGCAAATATATAAAAAGATTTATATATCTGCCATCATTCTTATTTTATTTTCTTACTTCTTTTTCGAAAACTTCTTTTTTGGTGCTGGATTCGCTCCTTTTTCGTCTTGAAGCTTGATTAAGTCGAGACAACTTTTCAGCGTTAAATCCTGTGGGACAATATCTTTGGGGATTTTATAATTGGAACCTTTATAGGTAATATAAGGTCCATAGCGTCCGTTCAGAATCTCGAGTTCCGGTTCCTCTTCAAACTTCTTGATGTGGCGTTCCACTTCTTTCTGGCGTTTGTCTAAAATGAGTTGTTCCGCCTCTTCTAAAGTAACTTCCATCGGGTCGAGTCCTTTAGGGAGCGATACATATACCTTATTATGCAGGATATACGGACCGAAACGGCCTACACCGACACTGACTGTCTTTCCTTCATATTCGCCCAATGTACGAGGTAATTTGAATAATTCCAGTGCTTCTTCCAATGTAATGGTTTCCATGGACTGGCCCTTCTTCATTTGTGCAAAGCGTGGTTTTTCTTCATCTTCTACAGTACCAATCTGTACAACAGGACCGAAGCGGCCAATCTTAACGGAAATGGGTTTTCCTGTCTCCGGGTCTTCTCCCAGGATGCGTTCGCCTACTTTATGTTCTGTCTTGATAGCCAACGTGCTTTCTACAGACGGGTGGAACTTATCATAGAAATTCTTCATGATAGAAGTCCACTTTACTTCTCCTTCTGCAATTTCGTCAAATTCCTTTTCTACGCTGGCGGTAAAGTTGAAATCCAGAATGTCCGGGAAATATTCGGTAAGGAAATCATTTACCACAGTGCCAATATCCGTTGGTAGTAATTTAGCTTTTTCTGCGCCGGTAATTTCAGTATGATTTTCGTCTTTAATCTGATGATCCTTTAATGTCATGACATTAAACTGACGTTCTTCACCGTCTTTATTGCCTTTCTCTACATATTCACGTTGCTGGATGGTAGAGATGGTAGGCGCATACGTAGACGGGCGTCCGATGCCCAGTTCTTCCAACTTACGTACAAGACTTGCTTCCGTATAGCGTGGAGGGCGTTGGGTGAAACGTTCGGTTGCGATGATAGGGCCATGTTCCAACTTCTGGCCTTTCTTCAAAGGAGGAAGCAGGTGGCTTTCATCTTCCTGTTCGTTGTCGTCATCATAAGACTCACGGTACACGCGCAGGAAACCGTCGAACTTAATCACCTCACCGATAGCTGTAAATACGTCGCTGCTGCCACTTATCGTTATGGTAGCAGTCGTCTTTTCCAGTTCCGCATCTGCCATTTGTGAAGCAATGGTGCGTTTCCAGATCAGGTCATACAGTTTTTTCTCCTGTGCTGTTCCTTCAACGGATTGGTTTTCTATATAAGTAGGGCGGATGGCCTCGTGAGCTTCTTGTGCACCCTTGGTCTTGGTCTCGAAATGGCGGGGATGTACATAGCGGTCGCCCATCATTTTGATGATAGCGTCTTTACTGCCAGCCGTTGCAAATTCCGAGAGGTTGACAGAGTCCGTACGCATGTAAGTGATGAATCCCGATTCGTATAAACGCTGCGCGAGCATCATGGTCTGCGCTACGGTATATCCCAGTTTGCGTGCGGCTTCCTGTTGCAAAGTAGATGTTGTAAACGGAGCAGGAGGCGTTTTCTTGATCGGGCGGGTGGTAATATCATCGATTGCAAAGCTCGCTCCCTGACAAGCGTCGAGGAAAGCCTTTGCTTCTTTTTTTGTTTTGATACGGCGAGCTAGTTCGGCTTTCATTTCCACCAGCTTTCCATCCGCGTCCGGGACGAGGAATACGGCAGTGACGCGATAAGCAGCTTCCGTTTTGAAGGCATGTATTTCACGTTCACGTTCAACGATCAGACGGACGGCAACAGACTGAACACGTCCGGCAGAGAGTGCCGGTTTCACTTTTCTCCAAAGTACGGGAGAGAGTTCGAAACCTACGATACGGTCCAGAATCCGTCGTGCTTGCTGTGCATTTACGAGGTTGAGGTCAATGTCGCGTGGTTGTTCAATAGCTTTTAAGATAGCGCTCTTCGTAATTTCATGAAATACGATTCGTTTTGTGTTTTCCGGTTTTAGTTTTAAGACCTCATACAGATGCCAGGCAATTGCCTCTCCCTCGCGGTCCTCATCGGATGCGAGCCATACGGTTTCTGCCTCTTTAGCTTCTGTCTTTAGTGTGCTAACCAGCGCCTTTTTGTCTGCCGGGATTTCGTAGCTGGGTTCAAAATCATTATTTACGTCGATACTGAAATCTTTTTTCTTCAGATCGCGTATGTGTCCGTAACTAGAAAGGACTTTGAAATCTTTCCCCAGAAACTTTTCAATCGTTTTTGCTTTTGCCGGAGACTCGACAATGACAAGGTTTTTCTGCATAATTCTTTCTTTTATAATGGCTTGTACCACAATATTCGGGGACAAAAGTAAAAAAAAAGATTCTCCCTACCTTATATTATAAGGAGAATTTAATAAAATCTTAAGATTTACATTTTATTGCAGGAAATAAAATATCAATTGGTATAGGTTAGTTTCTCTATATTCTACGTACATTTGTCTCATTAGTAAGTTAGTTTTCGTTTGACAGTTGTCAAACGAACGCCTGACAACTGTTGAGCTATCGCTTGACAACTGTCAAACGGAAACTGAATAGTAAATTGAATAAATAATATATTGGAAGAGAGAAATTAATCTTTTCCAATGAAAAACTAATAAGTAATGAGTGTTAATTATGACCTTTATGAGACTCCCAACCCTGATAAGAGTGGAGAAGAACTACCACTGCATGCACGTGTCGTTTTGAAAGGCAGTTATACAGCCGAAGAATTTGTAGAACAAGTGACTGCATTTCAGCATATGCCTCATGCGCAAGTGGTAGGTGTCATAGAAGCTATCTCGAAAGAACTAAGACATTTGCTTTTGAAGGGATTTTCCGTTGAATTGGGTGATATTGGTTATTTTACTCTTTCTTTGAATGTGAACAAAGAAGTGACTGATTCAAAAGACTTGCGTTCACCGTCAGTATCTCTTAAAGATATTAATTTGAGAATCAACCGTCAGTTTAAGAAGGATATTGAGACTGAATTGGTATTACAACGTTATCATTCGCCTTTTCGTGTGAAGAATCCATTAGCAGAAGAAAAATGCTTGCAGCGATTAAATAAATTCTTGGAAAAGAATCCATGTATTAATCGGCAGGATTATGCCTTACTTGTTGGAAAGACAAAAACACAGGCATTGCAGGATATTAATGCATTTATTGAAAAAGGGATTTTAAAAAAGTATGGAGCAGGACGATCGGTAGTCTATATAAAGGTAGGATGAGTCATTTTTCGGATATATATACTTGATATTAAACATTTTCTGCTTACCTTTGTTTGCATGAAAAAAGAAAATGGGAAAGGAGACGAACCTATGGCTAGTAATTATATTCGTTTCGATTGGGCTATGAAACGCTTATTGCGTAATAAAGCCAATTTTGCAGTTCTTGAAGGCTTTCTGACTACTCTTCTCAATGAAAAGATTGTCATTCAGAAATTGTTGGAAAGTGAAGGAAATCAAGAAGATGAGTTTGATAAGTATAATCGTGTTGATATGCTTGCGGAGAACTCTAAAGGAGAACTTATTCTGATTGAAGTTCAGAATAACAATGAGTATGCTTATTTCCAACGTATGTTGTTTGGTACTTCTAAATTGGTGACCGAGTACATCAATCGTGGAGAAGGTTATGATAAAGTCCGTAAAGTGTATAGCGTCAATATTGTCTATTTTTCATTAGGCAATGGAAAGGATATAGTATATCATGGTAAAACGGAGTTCAGAGGGATTCATCAGAATGATGTGCTGGAGTTAACTCCATTTCAGAAACAGACGTTTAAGGTCGATGCTGTTAGTCAGCTTTATCCTGAATATTATATATTAAAGGTGAATGACTTTAATCAGGTTGCCAAGAGTCCGTTGGAAGAATGGATTTGTTATCTGAATACAGGTGATATACCAGATAGTGCTACTGCTCCCGGTTTGACGGAGGCTCGCGAACGATTGAAACTCGATAAAATGACGAAAACTGAACTTGAAGCATATTATCGTCATTTGGATAATATTGTAATATTGAAAGATAATATATTGACAGAACGTGCAGAAGGCCGTGCGGAAGGTCGCGCAGAAGGCCGTGCGGAAGAAAAAAGAGAAACAGCACGTAATATGAAGGCTTTGAATATTCCTATTAATACTATTTCACAGATAACAGGTCTGTCGGCAGAAGAAATACAAGGTTTGTAAATCTATTGGTGACGGATTTGTAGTGAAGACAACAAAATAATTGAAGTTTAAGTTTTTGAGAAGGGGCGTTATCCGGAAATGGAAACGCCCCTTTCATTAATTTAGAATCGGAAACTCAATCCTCCTAAGAAATTGAATCCTTCCGTAGGATAACCTAAATAATATTGATATTTCTTGTTCAGCAGGTTATGTATTTGGGCATAGACAGATACTCCTTTGAATACATTATAGCTGGCTCCGATATGCAAATCATTCACTGCAGTCATTTTTGCATACTCTTTCACTTCTTTCCGGTTGATGTAATCATAACCTAGATTTATGTTAAAAGCAGAGATCGGATGAATACGTACATTGAAAGACATTTCACTGACCGGTTTCACAGCCAACAGATATTCCTCTGTTTTGCTGTCCCAATTACGGTAAGTATATTTAGCTGATATTCCAAGGATATCTTTGTAATCGTAACTGATTTCACCTCCAAGGTAAAGATTGTCTGTATTGTCTTGAGCAAAAGAAAGATAAGAACCTGAATGAATATTACTTGGGTCAAAACCTAAATAAGATAAGTCGTTCTTTAGATTCTGATAACCACCGAACACGTTGAACCAAAGTCCCGGATAAGGGCTTGCTTTGAATCCGATACTACCGTTGATTTGCTCGTAAGTATCATAAGGACGTTGTACGTATCCCAAAGTAGCAGTGGTATTTGCCTCCGGCAGTTCACCGTAAGGACAGATACTTTCTAATCTACGGAAATCATTCAATTGCTTACCGCCGGTTGCTTTTGCATAAACAATGTAGCTATCAGAAAAAATATACTGTGCAGTGATATCGGGTGAAATACGGAAAGACTTATCAAATCCGAAAGATAAATCTACATTGGCTCCGATATGCAATTTCCAGTCATCATTATCCAGTTCATAATATGGATTTAAAAGAAGCGTTGTGTAGTTTTTGAAGTATTCATCTCCGGTGGAAACATTCTTTGTATATCCGTTGTAGAGAAGATTGTTCATTTCCAAAGCGATAGTTATTAATTGTTGGTCGCCGATAGCTCCCGTGACATCGCCTTTGGTACGTATGATTGTTTCCTTGATACCTGTATTGGCTTCAGATTCATTGAACATGTTATGCTGACGTTCATACATCAACAGATTTGTTTCTGCGTTGAAACGCAGTGGTGCAGTCTCATCAGTGAAATGAATGCCCGCATGGAAGTCACCGGATGTGAATTTCTGCTTGCTGTTTACGCTTTCCGGTTGGAAGTTGAAGTTGCTCAATCCGAAGTTTCCGGCAATATTTAAGTCCAGTTTATTAAATTGGTGTGTGTAATCCACATTAGCACGTGTGCGATAATAAAATGCATTCCATTTTTTGGAGTCTGTGAAAGGAAGCGTTAGTTTACCATCCATTCCATCCATTTGGAAACGTACATTCAATTTGTCTTTCTGCGACAGACGGAATAGATAATTGGCAAGAATATCCAAATTGCCATAATTACCATATCCGGCACGTACATATCCCGGGGTAGTGCCGGGTTGAACTTCTTTTCCGGTATAGGGGCGCATCAGGCCTGCCGGAACGGAAGTGGCCGGAAAGAATGTTGTAGCATACTCTACTTCTTTCTTGCTCACTGTCGGTTCTTCTACTTTAGGCAGGACGTTTACTTTCGAGGCGTCCATAATGTCCGGGTTATATTCTTGTTCCACAACGACCGTGCGGGTCATTGTGGTATCCTTCGGTTGGGTGGTTTGGGCTTGAAGGCAGGATGGCATTGAGATTGCCAATGCGAGTCCTCCTATTATATAATGAGATCGTTTCATACTTTTCTATTTTTTTATTCTCAATTCTCAACTTTCAATTTACTAAGTCTGCTTTCAATCATGCTTTCAATATCGTCATTCCCTTGATAATTCTGTTGCAGACTTAGCAGATATTGGCGTGCGTCCAGATCTTTACCCGTAGCATGATAGACGTCGGATAGAAGGACAAAACTACGTGCTAGCCAATAAGCATGTGGCGTACTCTGTTCTATATAGTTGAGCAACTCTTTCTCTGCAGCGGCATATTCTTTTGCGTCGTAAAGTGATTGTGCAACCTGATATTTTGCTTCGGCACCGTAAGAATTACGTGTATCTTTAGCCAGTTCACGATAGTCTTCCAGTGCTTTTTTGCCAGCCTTTTGCTTGGTGTAGGCTTTAGCACGGTAATAAAGAGCTTCGTTCCTTAACTCCGGACTAAGTTTGGCTTCTGTAAGCAGGTCGGTAGCTGCATGGATGGTTTCTATATCATCTCTCAACAGGAAGGCGCAACGCAAAATACCTGTTTCGGCAAGTTGGCGACGTTCTACGTTGGTTGCTTTTTCTTTCAACATTTTATAGCTGGCCAATGCTTCGGGCATATTTTGTTGGTTGAACTGCACTTCAGCACGCAAGATTAGTGCTTCTTCTGCAAACGGATTGTTAGGATATTCCAGTAATTTACCGGAATGGAGAAGAATCATATCGTAATTCTTCTGCTCGTTACCGATCAGGCAGAGGTAATAATGTGCATTCAGGCTGAAAGCACCTTCCGGGAAGGTCTGCAAGTATTTGTTGAGACTTGTTTTGGCTTCTTCCATCCGGCCTTTTGTATAAATCTTTTCTGCAGCGGCATACGTAAGTGAGTCTTGTTCATTGGCATCGAAACGAATATGTCCCGGCATGGCATTTGCTAAAGCTGCAAATTCCTCGATGCGGTTCAGGTCTACATAAATAGATTTCAAGTCACGCATGGCAAGGCGCGCTTCTTCGCTTCCCGGATATTTCTCGATCACTTCCTTGTAAGCTCCGATAGCCTGATTGTAGTCTCCTTTCTGATAGTACAATAATCCGACTTCTGCAGCGGCTTTCCGGCTGACAGGACTTTCGGGGTATTTGCTTAGCAATTCTTTGAAAGAGGTAATAGCTTGATTGTTGTTATCCATCAGGACATAAGAACGCCCTTTCTCATAAATGGCATTTACTGCATAAGGAGAAGAAGGATATTTACCTACCAGTCGGTTTAACAAAGTGATTTTGCCGGAATAGTCTTTTTGTAATCCCGATACGAGAGCGAGTTGATAGAAAGAATAGTCGCCGGAAGGAGTATTCATTTGTTCCGCTTGTGAGTAGTAATGTTTGGCTTCTTCGAAGTTACGTACATGCAGGTGGCAGTCACCAATACGATTGTATGCATCGGCAAGTGCGGTTGCATTTTCACCTTTCTCCAGTTGAATGTATTTTTGGAAGTAATTGCTTGCTTGCGTATAGTCTTTCCGGTGGAAAGCGATATATCCTAAGTTATAATTGGCAAGCGCATACATTTCGTTATTGGGTTGGGTGGTGAGTTGCAGATAAGCATTAAAATCACGCGCGGCTTCTACCATTCGGTTTAGACGGTAATAGGATTCTCCGCACCAATAGTAAGCGTCTGCCTTGGTCTGACGATTGTATTGTCCGATGGCAATGGATTGGTTCAGATATTTCAGAGCTTGTTCGAAGTCGGCGTTAGCGAAAGATTGAGTTCCTAATTGGAACAGTATCTTCTGTCTGGCTTCCAATATTTGTGCGCTTGGTTTGGCAATCCGGTCGATTGATTTCAAAGCTGCATCGTAGCTACGTGTATTCATGTAAACTTCTACCAGGTAGCTGCTGACTTTTTCAGCGTATGGAGAAGTCGGAAATTCATTCAGGAATTTCTCAAAGGCAGTAACTGATTCACCGAAAGCGGAGAAAGAAGTCTCGTGCAGGCAAAGAGCGTAATTGTAAGCTGCCTGTTCCTTGATTTGCATATTAGCATTGGAGGCGGCTGCCTGTTCAAAAGCCATGCGTGCTTTGTTTTTCTCTGCCAGTTGCAGATAAGAGAGTCCCATGTGGAGATATGCATTTTGGGTAAGGGCATCGTTGTCAGTTGTCACCTTACCTAATGTTTCGGCTGCTTTGGAGTAGACTTTTGTTTGGTAGTAGGAGAGACCCAGCATATAAAGGGCATCGCGGCGGGGAGCCGAGCGATCCTTATTCAGGTAATTGTTGAATGCTTCTACGGCTTGGTGATATTGTCCGAAATGGTAATAGGCATCTCCCAGAATACGGTACATTTCTGCTGCGTATTCATTATTCGGATAGGCTGACAGATAGTTTTGGGCTACAATCTGTGCTTTATCATAGTTTTTGAGCTGCACATAAATTTCGGCTATGTAATAGGGGACGAGGGTTTTGTATTTTGAGTCGTCCTGTAAGGGGAGGAAGCCTTTCAACGCTTCAGTATAACGTTTTTGTGTATAGCGGATGTAGGAAAGATAGTAATCACAATCTTTGGCGTATTTGGGGCTGTTGGCACGCAAAGTTTCAAACCAGATGGCTGCTTCTCTTAGATTATCGGTTTTCAGATAACAGGTAGCTAGTTGGTAGGTGCAGTCGTCCCGTTCTTCATTACCTAGCAAATCGAGGTCGGCAGAGTTGAAGAGTGCCAGTGCTTCATCATATTTTCCTTCGTAGAAATAGCAGGAGGCTAACAGCGCATAAATACGGTTAGCGTATGGAGTATCAGGATAACGGTCAAGGTATTTGCGGAGGAGTTCGATGCGGTTTTTGTCTTTCAGTTCGTAAGCCGAACTGACTAGCATATACTCTGCGTCCTGAAGAAGGCTGGCTGCAGGCTTTTGTTTTACAAATGCTTTCAATGCCGGCAGAGCAGCTGCATAATTCTTTTCCTGGAAAAGTTCTTTCCCTTCTTTATAAAGGTTGTCAGTCGAAGTGAACTTGTCACCTGTCTGGGCAAATCCTATAATGGGCGTGCAGCAGATGGCGGCACAAATGAGTCTAGTAATTTCTTTTTTCATAATCGGGTGTTTATGCAAAAGTACTACATATCTTTCAATGAGAATCCTTTGAAAGTTATTTTATAATCATTTAATTCTTTATGTAAAGTTTCTCCTTTCTTTTCCAATGCCGGGATACTTATTTTTCTCGGATTTCTTTTTACTTCTCCGATAAGTGCTGTTTTGTTAAACCGGTTGAGGGCGATCAGGTCTATTTCATTTTCTCCGTTTTTGTCCCAATAGTTACCTACGTCGGTAACTTCTTCTTTTTCAGCGATAAGTTCACGGAAATATTTTTCTAACAATAGGCCGCTGTATTGTTCATAGTTCTTTTCTACATATTCTATCAGTAAATGGTTTTTCCCCATTTCCAGTACTGCGTTGTTTGAGAAAATAAAGCGAAACCAGAATCGTAGAAAATTGTCTTGCAGGCAATAACGGGTAGCACGACTATTAGGTTTAGCGAACATCGGTTTCACTTTTTTGATTAATGAATATTCATCCTCAAGGTTGGCTAAATAGGAACCGGTGTTTTTATTGATGATGGAATCAATCTCTCGTTGTGTTGTTTTTCCTTCTGCAATGAGAGATAGGATAGAAAAATAATTGGCATAGTCTTTCCCGAACTCGGAAATCAACATGTCTTTGCCTTCTGTCAGAAATGGTGAGCCTTCGGAAAGCGCATAATTTATCATGGCAGTTTTATTAAATGCTTTCGCTTCCATCAATAGGGTGATGTATTTGGCTACTCCACCTGTCAGCAAATACAAGCAAAGCAAATCTTCCGATGTGAATTGGGGGGCATGATCTGCTAGAATCTCTTTGATAACGGTGGTGGTGAATGGATGCAGGGCAATTCGGGCGGTAAGGCGTCCGTATAGTGGCTCCTTGCGGTCTTCGAATATTCTTTTCATCATTGAATAAACGGAACCGCATACAATGAAATTGATTTTGGAAGTCGCGTGATATTGGTCCCAAATACGTTGTATGTCACTGACGATAGACGGATTGATATAGAGAAATTCTTGAAATTCGTCAATGATTAATGTGAAATTTTCCTTTTGGGAATGTTGCATCAGCAGTTCAAAGAGCTGTGCGAACTCTCTGATTTCTCCATAGATACGAATGCCAAGCGTTTCCTGAATGACAGGTTGATATTGTGCGCAAAGCAGGACTTCACTCTTTCTTGCTACAAATATATATACGAATCGGGTGTCTTTGACAGACTCTAAGAGTAGAGCTGTTTTTCCGATTCGTCGGCGTCCGGTCATTACAGTAAAGCAAGCGCTCGTTTGTGATTGCTCTTTAGCTGCGGAAAGTATTTCTAATTCTTTCTTTCGGTCATAAAATTTCATACATAGGTTTCTTTTAATGGCGGTTAATTTAATGGCTATTAAATTAATGGTGATTACAAAAATAATGAAAACTGTCGTATTCTTCTTATTTTTAGTAGTATAATATACTTATTTAAGATTTCGGGTTGATTATGTGGCATAGCTTTAAGCAATCATAGAAAAATAAGTTGGTACACATTTCATGAGAACGGGTTCTCGTATATTTTATTTCATTATTGTACAGTTTGCTTTCTTCTGAAGTATCGGAATTGTCTTGTAGGAATGTTCTATTTTTAAGATTGTGGTGGAATCAAATGGAAAGAAAAAGCTGTAAATAGAAAAATGAGTGAATAAATTATTGCAAGAATATACAAACTAAAAGCTGATTTTGTATTTATTCTCTTGATATATACAGAAAAATAGCGTCACTATCCGATGTGTTTCCCGTAGTGAAACCAATCGTTTCTCGGTGTGGAACACTTCGTTTCTTACCAAGAAACGATTGATTTGTTTTAAAGAAGCTAAAAATTTGTTTCAAAGGGGGATTATTAGTCTGATTGACTGTTTTGTTTTATCAAACAAATATTGTCTATTTTGTGTCAAATGCTAGAAATATTGGATCGTTTTTATGTAAAATGGGTTTTGAAGTAATAAAATGGTAGAAGTGTTATTCTATTTGTGTCACTAAGCATTTTATTCATCGAAAATGCAGGCTATTTTTGCTTTTACATTTAACGTAAATCGCAATGACGAAAAGCAGAAGAAAGAAAATATGCATTTTTTCAGATTAGTCATTTTTTCAGGCTATTTATAGATTCGTTAATAGAAGAATATATTCATAGCTGCACAATTATGAATTAAACTATCGATGTGGTTGTCTTATTCTCAGAAAAACTATACCAAGTTATTTTTTATATGTCGGGCTAAGAATGAGATGAGGCCCCGTCGGATAGAATCCAAACCGAAATCGTCCGGATTTATTTCACCAAGAGGCAAGAAGTATGAATCCGCCACATCATCCATGGCTGAAAAGTGACTCATATCTTCTACAATACAGAGAAAGAACATATCGAGAGTGTGTACAGGGAAGCCGGAATAGACGTAAATATTGGGAAGTGAAAATTGATAAATAGCTTGCTTTACTTTCAACCCGGTTTCTTCTAATACTTCGCGGGCTACACCTTCTTCACCGGTTTCGTTCATGTCGATAAATCCACCGGGAAGATCGAGCGTACCTTTAGCGGGGTCTTTGGCACGTCGACAGACTAGCAATTCATTCTTTTCATTTAGAATTAATGCTACTGTGGCGGAAGAGGGATTGAAATAATAAACGAAACCACAATCTGCACACTTTTTTGATTTCTCATTGTTGACTGCAAAATATGGGGAACTACATTTGGGACAATATTGGAATTGGGATAGAGGATGTTTCATTATTATAAAGTGCTTTATAGGAATTAAAAATTGTTTGACCACAAAAATATGAAAAAATAGTGAAGCTTTTCTTTTATTTTTGCTAAAACTATGGAATGTGTTTGTAAAATGTAAATTTCTTTTTTAAATCTCTATCGCACTTCAGTTCTGTTTATAATTGAATAGATCATAGCAAACTCTGTAATTAAGTTATACTTGTTATAATATGTAACATTATACGGAGCTATTATCTGTTTGTATGTAGCTTTTATGTAAATAAAAAAGATGCTAAAAATTTGTGGGTTAACCTATCTCTGATAACTTCTTGAATGAAATCATATAGTTAAAATATAATAAATAAGTATGCGCTTTGAATAATTGAATTGAATAAGTATTATATTTGCTGTATCGTTTTAGCAAAGATACAAAAATAAAAAGAAAGAAGAAATATAGTGCTTGCTATTTTTTTTACTTGTTATGCTAAAACGAATTAGCTAATCTGATGCTTGAAATGGAAGGTGAATGCTTATGAATTCTATTGCTGAAGAAAAGATTTATTGAGTCTATTGGAAGTGTTTATGGGGTTCTCTATTAATTGTGATTTATTCACATTATTATTTCGTTTAGTAATTCACTATCATTGAATGTACAAAGTGTTATAAAACGTTATTTATTAAATAAAAATTGATTTATTCTTTACCTTAATATAATAATATGGATAAACGAAAAAAAATAACGCTTAGTGATGTTGCGGCTGAATTGAATATTTCTTCTACTGTCGTATCTATGGTTTTGAATGGTAGAGCGAAGAAATATAGGATAAGTGAGGCTGTCGAACAGAATGTGAGACGGAAGGCGAAAGAGATGGGATATCAACCCAATAGCTTGGCCCAAGGGCTACGAACTGGGAAAACACGTACAATAGGGTTGATTCTTGGAGATGTTTCCAATCCGTTTTTTTCTAAAATAGCCTCTTGTGTGGAAAAAGAGGCTGCCAGATATAATTATCAAGTGATGTTTGCAAGTTCTGATGAATCTTCGGAAAAGTTTGAGAGAGCGGCACAGATGTTTTTATCAAAACAAGTGGATGGGCTAATTGTAGCTCCGACAGAAAATAGCGAAAAAATCATAATGGATATTGTGAAGAATAGAAAGCCTGTAGTGTTGATCGACCGTATAGTGAAAGAGGTGCCAGTTGATTATGTGCAGATTGATAATAAAGACGCGACTTACAGGTTAGCGAACCTGATTATTGATCAAGGATTTAAAAAGATTGCTTACATGACGGTCACTCATACTTTGTCCAACTTTCAGGAGCGATACCTTGGATTTAAGCAGGCACTTGATGAACATAATATACCTTTTGATTCTTCTTTGTTCTATGAAGTTGATTTCTTTAATTTTCAAAAGAGTGTAAGAGAAGGGGTTTATCAGTTTTTACGCATGGGGATTGACGCAATTTATTGTGCGTCGAATCGTATCGGGACTCAGGTGCTGATTGCTCTTAAAGAAAGAAATACAACATTGACGGAACATTTCACGGTGGTTAGTTTTGATAATCCAGATGAATTCAAGTTAGCTTATTGTCCGGTTTCCTGTGTGGAACAGCCTATTCCCGAAATAAGTGAAAAAGCGGTTGAAATATTGATGAAAAAAATAAATAAGGAAAGCGATGAACTTATGCAGGTGATTATTCCTGCCCGTATTGTCATTAAATAACAAAATACTAATAAATTAATTTTTTTCTAGCTATGAATTGCAAGATGAATGCTCCTTTGTCGGGGATTATTCCCCCTTTGGTGACTCCTTTATTGGACGATGATGTACTTGATGTTGAAGGTCTGAACAGATTGATAGAACATTTGATAGCAGGAGGCGTACATGCTCTTTTTGTATTGGGTACTACTGGCGAAGCCCAAAGTCTAAGCTACAAATTGAGAGTGGAGATGATAAAGAATACATGTCGGATAACGAAAGGGCGTTTACCGGTATTGGTATGTATCTCGGACACTTCAATTGTGGAAAGTGTAAACTTGGCTCGTATTGCAGCAGACAATGGAGCGGATGCTGTAGTTTCTGCGCCTCCTTACTATTTTGCCGCAGGTCAGCCTGAATTGATCGAGTTTTATGAGAATCTGACTCCTCAGTTACCGTTGCCGTTGTTTTTGTACAATATGCCTACCCATACAAAAGTGAATTTCGCACCGGCCACTATTCAGAGGATAGCGGAGGATCCAAGGGTTATTGGCTTTAAAGACAGTTCAGCCAATGCTGTTTATTTTCAGTCCGTAATGTATGCGATGAAAGAACGTCAGGATTTCTCTATGTTGGTCGGTCCGGAAGAGATTATGGCGGAATCGGTACTTCTCGGTGCTCACGGTGGAGTAAATGGAGGGGCTAACATGTTTCCTGAATTGTATGTGGAGTTATATAATGCCGCAAAAAATACAAATCTGGAAGAACTGAAACGTTTACAGGAAAAAATTATGCAGATCAGTGCCACTATTTATACAGTAGGACAGCATGGATCCAGCTATTTGAAGGGTTTGAAATGTGCTCTCAATTTATTGGGAATATGTAGTGATTATGTTGCCGCACCTTTTCATAAGTTTGAACAACGCGAAAGGGAGAAGATATGGAAGGCACTTCAGAAATTGGGGATTAATGTAGTACTTAGATAAACCTGGTAAAAAGAACGGCTATGTCTATTCTCGATATTATTATATTTTTATTCTTTACGGGAGGGGTTGTGGTCTTTGGCTGCTCTTTCTTCAGCAAGAAACGTTCGTCTGAAGAGTTCACTTCCGCGGGGCGTGCCCTTCCGGGGTGGGTTGTAGGAATGTCTATTTTCGCGACTTATGTAAGCAGTATCAGTTATTTGGCTTATCCGGGTAAAGCATATATGGCGGATTGGAATGCATTCGTATTTAGTCTGTCTATCCCGATCGCTTCCTATTTTGCCGCCAAGTACTTCGTCCCCTTCTATCGTTCGATTGGAAGTGTGTCGGCTTATAGCTTTTTGGAGGAACGGTTCGGTCCCTGGGCTCGAATTTATGCTTCTGTTTGTTATCTGTTGACACAATTTGCCCGGATGGGTTCTATTTTGTATTTACTTGCGCTGCCTATGAACGCGTTATTGGGCTGGGATATCAAAACGATTATTGTAATAACCAGTATTGCTATTATTGCTTATTCAATGTTGGGCGGTTTGAAAGCTGTAATATGGACAGAAGCTATACAAGGATTTATTTTGATTGGCGGTGCTTTAGCGTGTCTTTGTGTATTGATGTTTAAAATGCCGGAAGGGCCGGCTCAAGTTTTTCGGATTGCAGTTACCGACCATAAATTCAGTTTGGGAAGTTTTGGAAGTAGTTTGACGGAATCTACCTTTTGGGTATGCCTTGTTTATGGGATATTTATTAACCTGCAAAATTACGGAATAGACCAAAACTACGTACAACGCTATCTGACAGCTAAAGATGAGAAACAAGCAAAATTCTCTGCTCTTTTTGGGGGGTATTTGTTTATTCCTGTTTCGGCTGTATTTTTTCTGATAGGTACTGCATTATATGCCTATTATAAGGCATTTCCGGAAACACTTCCAGTAGGGATGGAAGGGGATGCAGTTTTTCCGTACTTTATAGTTCATGTGCTTCCCACGGGGCTTACCGGATTGTTGATCGCTTCAATTTTTGCTGCGGGAATGAGTACGGTAGCTACAAGCATCACTAGTTCTGCCACAATTATTCTGACTGATTATTATGCCCGCTATGTGAATAGGCAACCGACGGAGAAGCAGTCGGTGAAGGCTTTGTATTTTTTTAATGTCTTGGTAGGGATAATCGGCATTTTTGTGGCATTGGCATTTTTGAATGTAGAAAGTGCATTAGACGCCTGGTGGGCTTTATCTTCTATTTTTAGTGGGGGAATGCTGGGGCTCTTTCTGTTGGGCTATGTTTCAAAAAAGTCCCGCAATGTGGATGCGGTCCTGGGAGTAATCTGTGGCATTATCGTGGTAGTATGGATGAGCTTGTCTCCTATTTTCTTTACAGATGGTTTTATGGGAGAATATGCAAGTCCTTTCCATGCTAACCTGACGATTGTCTTCGGAACAATTGTAATTTTCTTGGTTGGATTTATCAGTATGCATTTAGTAAAAATGAAGAAATGATGAAAATAATTTATCTGATATCGATAGTTGGGGTGCTGTGTGCATGTAATACAGCTTCTAAGAAGAAACAGAATGAAAAGGAGAAAACGATGAAATGTGTCACTTTTGATGGAAATAGTGTCAGCACTTTGTTTGCTGCTTTGCCTGATTCTATGACTGATTTGGTCGAATGGGAGAAACACTATCAGATGTATCCCGAACGTTGGGAACAAACTTTTGATTATTTAGCTCATACCAATTTGGATAGTTTGCCTTTAGGACGAATTGAATTGAGTGAAGATGTCTATATCACGATTAGTGAATATGAAACGAAAGAACCGGGGGATGCACTTTATGAAGCACATAGAAAGTACATTGATATACAGTATCTGATTTCCGGTAGTGAGTATATTGGCATTTTAAGAGATACTACTTTATTGAAAGAAATGCAGCCATATAATGAGGAGAAAGATATTGCTTTTTATACTTCTAATGGCGGTACATTAAGAAAGGCTACTCCGGGAAATTTCTTTATTTTCTTCCCCCAGGATGTACATCGTCCATGTGTGAAAGAAAAAGAACAAGTAACTGTGAAAAAGCTGGTGGTTAAAATGAAAGTCGATTAAATATCAAAGAATAAGGAATATGAAAACAAATCATCCGAAAATCGGAATCCGTCCGATTATTGACGGCAGAAGGAGAGGAATCCGTGAATCCTTGGAAGAAAAGACAATGGAAATGGCTCGTAGCGTAGCCCGTTTGTATAGCGAAAATCTGCGCTATATAGATGGCGCTCCTGTAGAGTGCGTTATTGCTGATACTACAATAGGAGGTGTTGCAGAAGCTGCTGCATGTGCCTGCAAATTTGCAGATGAGAATGTCTGTGCTACACTTTCGGTTACTCCCTGTTGGTGCTATGGTTCTGAGACAATTGATATGGATCCGCTTTTGCCAAAAGCTATTTGGGGATTTAATGGTTCGGAGCGTCCGGGGGCAGTATATCTGGCTGCTGCATTGGCCGGACATAATCAAAAGGGATTGCCCGCTTTTGGGATTTATGGAAAAGATGTACAAGATGCATCTGATAATACGATTCCGGAAGATGTGAAAGAGAAGCTTTTGCGTTTTGCCCGTGCTGCCTTGGCTGTCGGACAAATGAAAGGGAAATCTTATTTATCTGTCGGGTATTGTTCAATGGGAATTGCCGGTTCGCAGGTAGATGCGATGTTCTTGCAGAAATATTTGGGTATGCGTACTGAATATGCGGAATCAGTTGAAATTCTGCGCCGGATAGAATTGGGAATTTATGACCGGACGGAGTTTGAAAAGGCAATGGCATGGACTCGGATAAATTGCAAAGAGGGAACAGATTATAATCCGTCTCACTTACAACATACTCGTGAGCAAAAAGAGCAAGAATGGGAATTTGTGGTGAAAATGACGCTTATTATCCGTGATATGATGATTGGAAATCCGATTCTGAAGGAAATGGGGTATGAGGAAGAAGCTATGGGGCATAATGCGATTATGGGTGGTTTCCAAGGACAGCGGCAATGGACTGACTTTCTTCCTAATGGCGATTTTAGTGAAGCTATTTTAAATTCTTCTTTCGACTGGAATGGCATTCGTAAGGCTTTTATTGTTGCTACAGAAAATGATCATCTGAATGCGACTGCAATGTTGCTGGGGCATCTGTTGACTAATACTTCCCAACTTTTTGCCGATGTCCGTACTTACTGGAGTCCTGAGGCTATAGAACGGGTTACGGGAATTAAACTGGAAGGTACTGCCTCAAATGGTTTTATTCATTTAATCAATTCAGGTTCTTGTACACTCGACGGGTCGGGGCAGATGACTGAAAATGGATGTCCGGTGATGAAACCTTACTGGGAAATAACGAATGAAGACGTACAGAGATGTCTTGATGCTACTCAATGGTATCCGGCTTCATTGGAATACTTCAGAGGCGGCGGTTATTCTTCCAATTATATGAGCAAAGGGGGCATGCCTATGACAATGTCCCGGATAAACATGGTAGATGGCTTGGGACCGGTTTTGCAGATAGCAGAAGGATGGAGTGTCGAACTTCCTGATAAGGTGGCTGAAGCTGTTGATAAACGAACGGATAAAACTTGGCCTACAACCTGGTTCGTTCCACGTCTCACCAGTCATGAAGCATTTGATAGTGTCTATTCTGTAATGGCAAATTGGGGGGCTAATCATGGTGCTTTGTGTTATGGGCATATTGGTGCGGAGCTTATCACTCTCGCTTCTATGTTGCGAATACCGGTATGTATGCACAACGTATCTAAAGAAAGAATATTCCGTCCTACTGCATGGGCATCATTTGGGATGGATAAAGAAAGTGCCGATTTCAAGGCATGTGCAACATATGGTCCGCTCTACAAATAGAGAACGGTGATATTGCAAAGAAATGACAATAACCAACTAAAAAATGATTTCTAGGATTATGAAGTATAAGAAACATGTATTTCTGTTCCTTTTATTACTTACATGTAGGGTGTATGCTCAAGATGTACATTTAAAACTTTATGAACAACAAGAACCCAAAACTGACAAAATTGATAGTTCAGGATATATTCGCGAGGTGTTTTCTCCTGAATTATTAGGTTATCTGCCTGAGAATAGAACCGGTCTGAACCATGCTGTACTGCTTATCCCCGGTGGAGCTTATTCTTATATAGCTATTTCTCACGAAGGCTATGGAAGTGCAAAATGGTTGGCCAAGAATGGGATTGCAGCTTTTATTCTTAAGTATCGATTGCCAAAAGGTGATCCACAGGTAACGATAAATGACGGCATACGAGCTTTGGAAGTTATTCACGAACAATCTGAGAAATTGGGTATAGATAAAGATAAGATTGGAGTCATGGGATTTTCCGCCGGTGGGCATTTAGCTGCTGCTTTATTGACCGGGTTTACTTCAAAAAAGAATATGGTCAATTTTGGAATATTGGTTTATCCGGCTATATCTATGTCATACTCTAATTTTCAGACTCGTGAACATCTTTTGGGAGTTAAAGCAGATGAGCAAAAATGGAGAAATATTTATTCGATGGATAAACACGTGTCTGCTGATACTTCCCCGACTTTTATCATATTATCATCGGATGACCAGGCAGTACCTTATTTAAATGGCCTGAATTTTTATAATGCGTTATTAAATAATGGCGTTAAATCGGAAATACGAATCCTGTCAGAAGGCGGCCATGGATGGTGGATGCGTAATAAGTTTATATATGAGGAGGAAATACGGATAAGTATTTTGAGATGGATTAGAAGTTTTTGAATGTGCGGAATTATATTGATTTAAGAAAAATAATGTCAACCTAATTACATTTGTATTATGAAGAAAAGAACCTTTTTTTTAATGCTTTTTGCACTTATTGTAGGACTTTCATCTTGTGAGGATAAAGAAGAAATTGCGCCTCTTCCTACAGAGTTTGAAGAAGATGTAGAAGATACTCCAGGTGGGGATATTCCTGTAAATCTTATACATGATGCTGATTTTGAGACTGCCGACCTGGAACGTAAGCTAACAGATTCTCCAATTATTTATAATGAGTGGGTTGTACTGAATAATTACCCCAGTACAATTTCTTTTTCTACGGCTTATGACGGCGAACAGGAAACAGTCGGTAAAATGATGAATACCACAACTTCTATTCCTAATGCGGATCCGACTAGAGCTTTTATTGCCCAACGGATTAAAGGTGTGGTAGAACCGGCGCTATACACATTTTCTTTTAAGGGAAAAAGTAGTGGTGGGACCCCGACTTGCCGTATATTTATAAAAGCCACTGATGCTGCGGGAAATGTTGTGGAACGTTATTTTATTTATGATACGGAAAAGCCGACTTCTCCCACAGGAAAATACTGGGCTTATTGTAAGAATTGTCTTTTGTCTTCTGAATGGGTAGAATTCTCCTATGTTATAGACTTTTCCAAAATTACCGACCAAAAGGCTAGTATTACCTATGAGAGTGCTCTTAATGCTTCATTAGTTGATCGTACCGATATAGTGCTTTGTTTGCAGAATAATGCGCAGAACTCAACGATGCTGATAGATGATGTAACCTTGATTAAATACATAAATGAAGAATAAAAAGATTATGAAAAGCTATAATATATATAAGTCCAAGCTACAATATTTTTGTTGTATAGGTATTTTTATGTTGATTTTCCCTACTTTAGGTCTTTGGGCTCAGACTGGAAACTCAAATTTTACTGTAACAGGGCGTGTATTGGATGAAGACTTGAATCCCATTATCGGTGCAACTATTTATTTGGAAAGTACATCTAAAGGGACTATTACTGATATTGACGGAAATTTCAAGGTCTTGGTTCATAAGGGTGAAAAGATATCTGTTACTTATATCGGATATGAGAAGTATTCATTAATTGTCGCAGATTCCAAACCGTTGGAAATTATATTAAAATCAGATGTTCAATTACTTGATGAGGTAGTAGTAGTCGGTTATGGAACATTAAGTCGGCGAGAAGTTACTTCTTCTATTTCAAGGGTATCGGGAGAAGACTTGAACAAGGTGGTCGGTACAACAGTATCAAATGCATTGAAAGGTAAAACGACTGGTCTGCGAGTCTTTAGTACTTCGGGTGCTCCGGGCAGTCAAGCTTCGATTACTATTCGTGGCGGTTCGTCTATAAATAAGAGTAATGATGCTTTGATCTTGATTGATGGAGTACCCGGGGCATTATCGAATGTGAATTCCCAGGATATCGCATCTATTGAAATCTTGAAGGATGCTGCTTCAACTTCGATATATGGTTCGAGAGCCTCAAACGGTATCATTTTGATAACAACTAAAGAGGGAAAATCTTCTAAACCAACGGTAACGGTAAATGTATCGTACGGGTTCCAAAATGCATCCAAACAGATTGACCGGTTGAACTCTACAGAATATTTAAGTGTTATGCGTCCGGCACTCGCACGCAGTCCTTATGCAAATTTGCTCCAAAAGGCTCATCCGGCAGGTACAGGAAATCTGGATAATAGTTCATTCTCGACTCGTTACTTGAAACATGGAGAAAGCTTAGCACCCGGATGGAACTGGATGTGGGATCCTATTTCTCCCAATAAGGTGCTTATCTTTGAGGATAATGATATTGAAGATGAACTGTTTGAAGGTGGCAATATTGTCAATGCTTATGTGGGGCTTAATGGGGGAACGGAGAAAATGAAGTATATGGTTAGTTTGGGGTATGTCGGTGATAATGGATACACTCCCAAGCGCTCATGGGATAATATAACTTTAAGATTGAATCATAGTTATGCTATTACTAAGAATTTAAAATTAACAACCAATTTATCTGCTCATAAGATTAACTCCACTCCCTATGCCAGTGAGTCTGCTATTTTTTCCAGAGGTGTACACTTGGCTCCTACAATTCGAGGGTTGATGGCGGATGGAACTGATTCTCCTGGAAAAGATAAGGATTATAGAAATCCACTTTATTTGATTGACAACATTGTAAACGAACGTGCAGATTGGGGTGGAAAAGGAAAAATAGGTTTGTCATGGGAAATACTGAATGGTTTGACAGCTAAAGTAGAGGGCTCTTATAATGTTGCAGTTATGCATCGTGAATATTTCGAGAAAAATAATTATTATAATAATCTGAGAGATGCGAATTATTATGGTAGTAATAATCAGACTTCCCAATTAGATTTTACCTTGAGCTATAATAAAGAGTTTGCTTCTGAACATAAGATTCAATCAGTAATTGGTGCATCAAGTTTATATTATAATTTGTATGATTATAGTGCAGAAGCATATGGTGGAAGCCGTGATGATATTATAACATTGAATGGAGCTTCAGAATACACTAAGGCATCTTCAACCCGTCAACGTGAACGCATGAACAGTTTTTTTGGACGTGTAACTTATGGTTATAAATCAAGATACTTATTAACCGCTTCTTTGCGGGCTGATGGTTCTTCTCGTTTCGCAGCCGGTAATAGGTGGGGGTATTTTCCTGGAATCTCTGCTGGATATATTATGAGTGAGGAAAATTTTATGAAGAACCTTTCATGGTTATCTCTGGCGAAAATTCGTGCTAGTTACGGAATGACTGGTAATAATTCAATTGGACGTTTTGATTATCAAGGTTTGTGGGCTCCGACTACAGCTTATCAGGGTTCCAGTGCCTATATGCCAAGTGCTCTTCCTAATACAAGTCTGACTTGGGAAAGCTCAGGGCAAGTCGATATAGGCTTTGATTTGGCATTTCTCAATAATCGTATAAACTTTTCATTTGATTACTATAATAAGGTGACACGTGACTTGTTGTTCAATGATAAGTTGCCGAATACAAGTGGGTTTGGTACGGTAGATAAGAATGTTGGAAAAGTCAGATTCTGGGGGTACGAAGTGCAAGCTGATTGGAATATTTTTGCAGGAAAGGATTTTAGTTGGAACGTTGGAGGTAATATCAGTTATAATATGAATAAGGTCCTGAAATTACCGGAGAATGGTAACTATAAAAATAGGATGAACGGGACTTTGTTTGCAGATGATTATTATGCCGGCATTGGTGGTATCGCTGAAGGGGAACGTCTGTATAGTGTTATAGGATATAAAGTCAGCCATATTTTAGATAATGATAAGGCAGCTTCAGAAGCTATGTATGATGAACGTGCAGCTGGTTATGATCCGGTAACTCAAACTTATGAGAAAGGTCGTAAAATAGCGGGAGACTATGAATGGGTTGATAAGGACGGTAGTGGTACGATTACTGCAAAAGACCAATTTGTGTTAGGTTATTTGGTTCCTACAACGACTGGTGGTTTTAATACTACGGTAAAAATCAGGGATTTTGAGATTTATGCAAGTTTTGATTATGCATTGGGGCATGTGATTTATGACCGGCAGATAAGTCTGGTAAATTCTGGGGCACAATCTGGCTATCTGAATCCGACTAAGGATGTCTTAAATTACTGGTCTGTTCCTGGTGATGCAGCTAAAACACGCTATGCTCGTTTCGATGTGGAAGATGGCAGCGATAACGGTCAGTGGAATCATTACAGAACTTCAGATGAGAATACTTATAAAGGTGATTATTTGTCATTCCGTGAATTGAAAGTCAGTTATAATTTTCCAAGGACAATTCTGAATAAAACGCAGATAAAAGCTGCGCAAGTTTATTTTTCAGGTCAGAATATATATTGCTTTTCTCAATATCCGGGTTACATGACTGAATATAGCTCGGCCAGCAGAAATTTGAGCGATGGTAATTATCCTCAACCAAGGATATGGACATTAGGACTTAATTTAACTTTCTAATATGTATATAGTCATGAAAAAAATAAAACTAATTTGTTTATTTGTGAGTTTATCTGTATTAAACTCATGCAGTTTGGATATTCTGCCGGACAGTGTCGTATCTAATGAGTCATACTGGGAAACAGAGAGTGATGTCCAGTCTGCTGTTGATGGAATATATTCCAAAATGAGAGGCCAATTGGATGCTTGGAAGTGGATGTATTGGTTTGAAGCCCGTTCTGGAAATATAGCACCGGGGTTTACATCCAGTGGTATAGGTTCTTATATTAATAACCAGATAACGTCCAATCTGAATGATACAAACTGGGCCAATTTATATAATATTGTTTCTCAGACTAATGCTGTAATTACTAATATTGACCGGGTTACATTCCATAATACGACTTTACATGATGAACTCTTGGCCGAAGCATATGCGGTAAGAGCATGGTGTTATTTTAATCTGGTACGTTTATGGGGAGATGTTCCTTTGATCACTAACTTTGTATCATCTTTGGATGATCCTCAATTGTATCCGGAACGTTCTCCTAAATCGACTGTATATGAGACTATAAAATCAGATATAGAGAATGCAGAACAACTATATCTTTCGAACGAAATAAAAGACCGTTGTAAAATATCAAGAGCGGCAATTTTAATGTTACGCGCTGATATTTACTTATGGATGTATAAAGTTGAAGAAGCCAATGCGGATTACTTGACTAAAGCAGAGAAATCTGTTGATGAGATACTGGCTTTACCAAAAACGGCATTGAGTTTACAAGGCAGCTATAAGAATGTCTTCGACAAAGAGGGAAATACGGAAATTATTTTTTCAATCTATTATGATAAGGATGAAAATTCAAGCCAATATGGTTCTTTATTGGCTCAATCTTCTACTTTAGTCCCTGCCGCTTTAAGGAACAACCCGATTCCGGTTGCAACTTCTGCCAATCGTATGAATTTTTCGAAGTTATTTTATGATAACTATCGTAATCGCACATCTGGAGATACCCGTGTTGGATATATAAGTTCGGATATAGAATCCGGTGGAGTTAATTATCGGTATACTTTGAAGTACATGGGAGAGATGAATGGAGTTACCCGCGTGTTTACTACTGACACCCGTATTTACCGCTTGGCCGAAGCTTATCTGTTTAAAGCTGAGATATTGGCGGAACAGGGTAACTATCCGAAAGCTGTGGAGTATTTGAATGATGTGGTTGCACGTGCTTATAATGAAAAGGAGCATTACCCGAAAACTTTGGCAGGAGAGGAATTTAAGGCTGCTTTATTGGATGAGCGTATGATTGAGTTTGCAGGGGAATGTAAATCCTGGTTTGACTTGATTCGGTTCGGTGAGGTATTCAATAGGGTGCCCACATTAGCTGGACGAGAAAATGATAATCAAGGTAATATTCTCTTATTGCCGGTCAATGATGATACCATCAGCCGTAATCCTAAGATAAAGCAAACTCCTGGATATGAAAAGAAATGATGAATCGCTGTAACTAATAGAATAAGAAATGAAGAATTTTATTTGTTTATTTATAACATTATGTTTCTCTCTCCAGAGCTTCTCTCAAATGAAGTATTCTCTGAATAGCGGGGAAAATAATGCATTATGGTATGTGAAGGATTATCATAAGGATGATTTATCGACGAAATTTTTTAATGAGACAGAATGGATACCGGCCACAGTGCCGGGTACCATTTTTGTTGATGCGGTTAATGCCGGACTTGAAAAAGAACCTAATTTCGGAGATAATATCTATCAAGTGGATAAGGATAAATATAATAAAGATCATATTTACAGGCTTGAGTTTAACGTTCCGGAGAATAAAGATTTGGCTCAGAAAAGAATATGGTTGAACTTTGATGGAATTAATCGTTCTGGGGAGATTTATTTGAATAACAATTTGTTAGGTTCGTTAAAGGGAATGATGATGCGGGGGCGGTTTGATGTGACTAAACTAATCAATAAGAAGGGGACGAATCTTTTATCAGTTATCGTTTCATTGCCTAATCAGCGTCGGCATCCGGAGGAGAAATTTGCAAATTTGGCAAGTCCTACTTACTTGTCAAGTGCAGGTTGGGATTGGATGCCCTATGTCCCGGGACTTAATACAGGTATTACAGATAATGTATATTTGACTTTTACTCAGGATGTGACTCTGCAAGATCCGTGGATTCGTACGAAATTACATAATCGGGCAGAATTCGCCGAAGTTGAAATTTCGACGGAAATAGAGAATTGTTCTTCTCGTAAAGTAGTTGTTGAATTATCGGGAGTGATTACTCCGGGAAACATAAAGTTTCGCAAAGAGCTGTTGCTGGAAGCGGATACTGCTCAAACTATAATATTAGACGGTCGCGTAATTAAAGAACTGCGTATAAAGGAGCCTCGTTTATGGTGGCCGAATGGCATGGGAGAAACTAATCTGTATGAATGTAAATTGGCTATTGCGGTTAATGGAAGAATATCCGATGAAAAACAAATAACGTTTGGTATTAGGGAATATACATATCGTACAGATGAAAATGGTGTTTTTAATATTTATGTCAATGGCAAACGGACTTTTTTGAAAGGTGGTAATTGGGGAATGTCTGAATATCTTCTACGCTGTCGTGGAAAAGAGTACTTTACAAAAGTGCGTCTTCATAAGGAAATGAACTTTAATATAATCCGTAACTGGATGGGGTCTACGACTGATAAAGAGTTTTATGAAGCATGTGATTTATACGGTATTATGGTTTGGGATGATTTCTGGCTGAATTCTAAATTTGGAGTTCCCGAGTTTCCTGATGACTTTAATAGAAATGCAGTAGAGAAAATCAAACGTTTTAGGAATCATCCGAGTATTGTTGTTTGGTGTGGTGAGAATGAGGGAACCCCCGGTAATTATGGTACCGGGGAATCCTTAGATAGGAATTTGGCAGAATATATTGCAGTCTACGATGCTTCAAGCAGGCATTATCAATCTGATTCCAGAAAAGGGAATGGGTTGTCGGGAAGTGGGCTTTGGAAAAACTATAAGCCGAGTTTCTACTTTGCAGATGCAAGCAATAGTTTTTTAGGTGATAAATATCCTAAAAATAGAGGTTGGGGACTTCGTAGTGAGATTGGAACAGCTGTTTTCACAACATTTGAAAGCTTTAAAGAATTTATGCCCAAAGAGGATTGGTGGCCTAAAACGGAAATGTGGAATAAACATTTTTTTGGCTCACTGGCGAAAAATGGCGGACCGGATGTGTATGAGAAAACTATTGTTGAGACTTATGGCTCTCCTACGAGTATTGAAGATTTTTGTGAGAAGGCACAACTCGTTAATATAGAAACCAATAAAGCGATGTTTGAAGCATGGAGTAGTAAGATGTGGAATGATGCGTCAGGCATTATGATTTGGATGAGCCAGTCTGCATATCCTTCGTTTGTATGGCAAACTTATGATTATTATTATGACTTGACAGGTGCATATTGGGGAGCGAAAAAAGGTTGTGAACCTTTACATATTTTATGGGATAGCCATACGGATAATATTATGATTACTAATTCTACATATAAAAAATATGATGATATGACAGCTGTTGCGATGGTGTTTAACCAACATGGCAAACAAATAACTTCGTTGAGATTATCTGAGAAGATGAATGTCTTGGAGAATAGTGCCATGAATTGTTTCCGGCTTTTCTCTGACTCAACAGGAATGGAAGAATTGACAGATGTAAATTTCTTACGTCTGGCTTTAAAAAATTCACAAGGCAAAACCGTTTCTTCAAATGATTATTGGTTTGGAAAGCAGAAAGGAAATTGTAGGGCGTTGACTTCTTTACCTAAAGCGCAATTGAGCTATTATATTTCGCGAAGAGAGGCTAAAGAGGGACGTTATTATTTAGACCTGCGTATAACTAATAAAAGTGATGTACCTGCCTTTGCTGTACGTAGCCGTTTGGTTGAAAAAGAAAGTGGCAAGCGAATCTTACCTGTAATTCAAAGTGATGATTATATTATTTTGATGCCTAAAGAGGTAAAGACTATCTTTTTTGAGTTTGAGGATTCGAAGCAGTATAATCACACTACTGTACAGGCCAGAGTGAAGCAATTTGGTTATGAAGAAGAAGTAGTAGAATAGGAAAATAAAATGCATATTGGTATGGGAAAAATATTAAAGAATATGATTAAAAGTATAGGATTGGCACTTGTTGCCATGTCAATAATTTGTTGTGGTGAGCATGAGTTCGGACAGTTTACTTCTGTAGTTGAAGAAACGAGTGAAAACTTTCCGGGAACCATTGTTTGCCATTATAAGAAATCGTCCAGGATTTATCCTAGTTCGCCTAGTATTTGTATCCTGCCAAATGGGGATTATTTGATTTCGTGTGAAGAGGGCGGGCCAAATTGTCCGGTTCCAAAAGTTACTCATATATTTAAATCAACTGATAAAGGAGATACATGGGACAAGATAGCATCTATAACTAATGGACAAGCTTGGTCGAACCTGTTTCTTTATGAAGGTGCAGTATATATCATGGGAGTTGATGCACCATCAGGAAATGTGGTTATAAGAAAATCAACAGATAATGGTACAACGTGGACAAGTAATGTCTCATCGGATAATGGACTAATCTTTACGGGTAAGTACCATACAGCTCCGGTTCCTGTAGTTGTACATAATAATAGGATTTGGAGGGCGATGGAGTGTTATAGTTCTGTTATATCAGGATGGCCGAAAGAGTTTTGCGCTATGATGATGTCTGCTCCGGTCGGCTCTGATTTAATGAAAGCAACCAGTTGGCAGCAATCTAACTCATTACCTTATAATTCGACTTATTTGAATGGATATTTTGGTGGATGGCTTGAAGGAAATGCAGTGGTCGGACCTGATGGGAAGATGAAATTGATTATGCGTGTTGAAGTTCCTGCAAGTGTAAAAGAAGAGGTTGCCATTATTGATGTAAGTGATGATGGTACACAAATTAGTTTTAATCCGGAAACGGGGTTTGCTCAAATGCCCGGAGGAGCGAAGAAGTTTACTATCAGGTATGATGAAGCTACGGCGAGATATTGGACTTTGTCTAATAATGTCAGAGATGAGTTTTTTACTACGGTTCCTGGTAATGTTCGTAATTCACTGGTTCTGTGCAGTTCTAAAAATCTAAGGGAGTGGGAAATACATGAAGAAGTACTGTTCCATGAAGATGTAAAATATCACGCATTCCAGTATATTGACTGGCATGTGGATGGAAATGATATTGTCTTTGTTTCCAGAACTTCTTACGATGATAAATATGGAGGGGCAGATTCATATCATAATGCTAATTATTGTACATTCCATAGAGTAGAGAATTTCAGGAAATACATTTCTCAATAATAGATTGAATAATCCGGCTCTTTTCTATTAATTTTAAATAGCTAGTGTGTATGAAAATGAAGTATATTTATTTGTTGCTCATTTTAGTGTTTCCTCTAAAAGTTTTGAGGGCACAACCGGTTGACTCTCCCCCCGGGGTTGTCATCAACCATATTCCGGCTAATCTGGACCGCTTCATTGGTTCACCAAGTATCTGCATTTTACCCGATGGTAATTATATAGTTTCTCATGATGAATTTGGTCCTACTTCTACTGAGTTTAAGTCGGCTATTACTAGAATATATGTATCTGTAGATAAAGGTAAGTCATGGAAAAGAATTTCACAAATTAATGGTCAATTTTGGTCTACTTTATTTTACTTGAATGGAGCATTATATATTATAGGTACAAATAAGCATCATGGCAATTTAGTGTTACGCAGGTCGGATGATTATGGGAAAACATGGACGATTCCTTATGATGGAAAGAATGGACTTTTATTAGAAGGGGAGTATCATACGGCTCCTACTCCTGTTCTTATTCATAAAGGACGTATTTGGCGTGCTGTAGAGTATGCTACGGCACGAACTACGAAATGGGGAGAACGTTATAGTGCAATGGTTGTTTCTGCTCCTTTGAATTCAGATTTGATGAATGCTGGAAACTGGACGAGAACTAATCATTTGTATTATAACCCAGATTATTTGAATGGTAGTTTTCAGGCTTGGCTTGAAGGGAATGTGGTTGCAACTCCTTCGGGGGAAGTTGTAGATGTATTACGTGTGCAAGTACCCAAAGGACATAAAGAAGTGATGGCATTGGTTAAAGTAAATTTGTCTGGCGATTCTGTCTCATTTGCTTCTTCTGATTTTTATGATATGCCCGGGGCTGCAAAGAAATTTACAATTCGTTATGACACCGTTACTCAACGCTACTGGAGTTTGGTAAATGAAGTTCCGGATTCCTTGCAGCAAATATCTCCCAATTCTGTTCGTAATATGGTGACATTAGTTTCATCTTTAGACCTTAAAAAATGGAAAAGGCATAAAGTGGTATTGTTTCATCCGGATCATTTACGACATGGATTCCAGTATGTTGATTGGTTGTTTGAAAAGAATGATATAATATTTGTATCTCGTACTGCTTATGATGATAATACAGGAGGAGCCAAAAATAATCATGATGCGAATTTTATCACTTTTCATAGAATTGAAAATTTTCGTGCGATGACTGCTGATTGATTTTTATATCATATTGTTTGCATTAGTATGTTGATATAATGCTATGTGATAATTGGAAATTAAATAATAGAGTTGCTTATCGGTTTCATCTATCGCCACATAGAATTATTCGATTGGACATTTTTTGCAAGGCGGGACTTCTGCCTTTATCTTTGCATCAGAAACAAAAAACAAAAGATTGTTTCTGATGTTATAAGTCAAACCAATTAATAACAATAAAAGCAATAAAGATTATGGAACCAATTTTAAATTCTCAACTTCCTGAATTCAGTGTTCAGGCTTTTCACAACGGAGCTTTCAAGACTGTAACCAACAATGACCTGAAAGGTAAATGGGCGATTCTTTTCTTCTATCCTGCTGATTTTACTTTTGTATGTCCTACTGAATTGGTGGATATGGCTGAAAAGTACGATCAGTTCAAGGCGATGGGTGTAGAAATCTATTCGGTAAGTACTGACTCTCATTTCGTGCACAAAGCTTGGCATGATGCTTCTGAAAGTATTCGCAAGATTCAATACCCGATGTTGGCAGACCCGACTGGCGCTTTGAGCCGTGCACTGGGTGTATATATCGAAGAAGAAGGTATGGCTTATCGCGGTACATTCGTTGTCAATCCGGAAGGAAAGATTAAAGTGGTGGAACTGAATGATAACAATATTGGCCGTGATGCAAGTGAATTGCTTCGTAAGGTGGAAGCTGCACAGTTTGTAGCCAGCCATGACGGAGAAGTTTGCCCGGCTAAATGGAAGAAGGGTGAATCTACCCTGAAACCAAGCATTGATCTGGTAGGTAAGATTTGATAGATCTTGATAATGGTGATTATGGGAGGCCGGTAACGGGAGACGCTACTGGCCTTTCTTTTAAAAAAATGAAAGGAAAAAAGGTATGTTAGAATCTGCATTAAAAGAACAACTAAAGGGTATTTTTGCTGGGCTGGAGGCAAATTTTACTTTTGATATATCCGTATCATCCAGCCACGAAAACAAAACAGAATTATTGGAGCTGCTGGGAGATGTAGCGGATTGTTCCGATCATATCACTTGCTCGGTGAATGAGGGAGAAGCATTGAAGTTTACTTTATTAAAGAATGGTGATCGTACCGGAATCACATTCCGGGGTATTCCTAACGGACATGAGTTCACGTCATTGCTTTTGGCTATCCTGAATCTGGACGGCAAAGGAAAGAACTTTCCTGATGAGGCTGTTTGCAACCGTGTGAAAGCACTGAAAGGCCCGATACATCTAACCACTTATGTTTCGTTGACTTGTACGAACTGCCCTGACGTAGTGCAGGCTCTGAATGCAATGACTACTTTGAATCCGGCTATTGCGCATGAAATGGTAGACGGTGCGCTTTATCAGGATGAAGTAGATGCGCTGAAGATACAAGGAGTACCCTCTGTCTTTGCAGATGGAAAATTACTTCATGTAGGCCGTGGTGAATTTGGCGAATTGCTTGCCAAGTTGGAAGAACAATATGGTATTGACGAAATCAAAGCGAATGCAGAGGTGAAAGAATATGATGTGATTGTAGCCGGTGGAGGACCTGCAGGAGTATCGGCAGCTATTTATTCTGCCCGTAAAGGACTCCGTGTAGCTATCGTGGCCGAGCGTGTTGGCGGACAGGTAAAAGAAACGGTGGGTATTGAAAATCTAATTTCTGTTCCGGAAACGACAGGAAATGAACTTGCTGGTAATCTGAAAACACACTTGTTGCGTTATCCGGTGGATTTGCTGGAGCATCGTAAAGTAGAAAAAGTAGAAGTGATTGGAAAACAAAAGCAGATCATTACCTCTGTTGGGGAGAAATTCCTGGCTCCGGCACTGATTATTGCAACCGGTGCAAGCTGGCGTAAACTGAATGTTCCGGGAGAAGCGGAGTATATCGGTCGTGGTGTTGCTTTCTGCCCTCATTGTGATGGACCGTTTTATAAGGGAAAGCATGTAGCAGTAGTAGGTGGAGGAAATTCCGGCATTGAGGCAGCCATTGACTTAGCTGGTATCTGCTCCAAAGTCACTGTTTTTGAATTTATGGATGAGTTGAAAGCAGACAGTGTACTTCAAGATCGACTTAAATCATTGCCGAACGTGGAAGTGTTTGTAAGTTCACAGACTACGGAAGTGATAGGAAATGGTGATAAACTGACTGCCCTGCGCATCAAAGATCGCAAAACGGAAGAGGAACGTTTGGTTGAGTTGGATGGTGTATTTGTACAAATTGGGCTTTCTGCGAATAGCAGTGTATTCCGCGACATAGTGGAAACCAACCGTCCGGGCGAAATCATGATTGATGCACATTGCCGTACGAATGTGACGGGTATCTATGCAGCCGGAGATGTTTCTACGGTTCCTTATAAGCAAATTATTATCTCTATGGGCGAAGGAGCGAAAGCTGCGCTTTCTGCATTTGACGATAGAGTGAGAGGGATTATCTGATTGATGTATTCAGATATAAAAAGCACATAAACAAAACATTAGCAAGAGGAGAAATGACTCCTCTAAAAAATACCCCCGTTACAGATTTGTAGCGAGGGCTATTTTATATTTAGAGAGCATGACTTTCATCAACTGCTCTATCCTGCGCATTGAGACAAATGTTCATGAATATCCGAGAAAGTGAAATGAACGTTGTTCTCATGGTATGTAATTGGGGGGATTTTAAGAAATGTGTGCTAAGTTCATTTATTTAGTCATGATATGTATATCTGACGAAATCAAACAATCCGGAATTTTCCTGCTGTGCCGGTTGGTCTCCAATAAATTTAAGATTCTCTACACTGCAAAAAATATGGAATGCAATGTCTTTCCCAAATTCCAGTTGAAGTTCATGTTTGGGCTCGTTGTCTATTAACCAGGTGATGTAATAGTTCCCGTTTTTTAATGTCAGATCAATTTCGAACAGATGCCATCCGGTCTTGATTACTACAGGAACGGAAGAAAAAGGATATGCCTGCGATGTCATATAAGCAATCATTTCGTCGGGAGTTGCATTTAACTCCTTGCGAACTGTATCTTTACCATATCCGACTTCAAAATCCAATTCATGTTGGTCGTCATGGTATATCCACGAACCCACGCTACATTGATCTCCTATTCCCATTTGCGGGATATGAGTACGCCAGGTATATCTTCCTGTTGTATAAATCCGTTCTACAGTGTGAACCTTTTTCCGATCCACCGAGTTAGCCCGTGTAAAGATCCGTAAGTAACCATTCTCTAATATGCATTGATTATCCGGGTTGTTATCCTGATGTCCGTATTTCCATCCATCCAGATTGTTGAAGTTCCATTCTTTGTTTGGCGGATTTTTAGTACTGATGTCATTGGTCTGTTGCTGTGCAAAGCAAAGGCCGCAAATGCATATTAGTAACAGAGTTAAATAGTAGTTTC
Organism: Bacteroides sp. 3_1_13; assembly: GCF_001185845.1. Lineage (NCBI taxonomy): Bacteria > Pseudomonadati > Bacteroidota > Bacteroidia > Bacteroidales > Bacteroidaceae > Bacteroides > Bacteroides sp. 3_1_13. Next base: position 511,660 of record NZ_KQ236955.1, on the reverse strand, counting down.
TCATAATAATTGAATTTAAGTGTATTCGTTTTCTATCAATTGCTTGCTGCAAAAGTAGTCGAATGCTTTATTCTACTCATCAGATTTTAGTCATTTCAAATCATGAAACGTCCAAATCTGCACTGGAAATCCTAATCGCTCTGTTCCGGGGAGTATAATTTCTATATAAATGATAAACTAAAGTGCTGAATCTATTCTGATTGTTGTTGGGTGGAACCATGTTGTGCTCTGAATTGAGAAGGAGTCATTCCTTTCATTTCTTTAAATAACGTACTGAAATATCGTTGATAAGTGAAACCTACCTGCTCTGATATTTCAGTAATGCTCATGTCAGACTGAGTTAAAAGAATGATTGCTTTGTCGATTCTTCTACGATTGATATAATCGTTTGCTCCCATGCCGGTCAGTTCCTTGACCTTATTATATAAGGATGTCCGGCTCATAGCCATTTGGGCAGTCAGGAATTTTACGTCCAAATCTGGTTGAGACAGATTCTGATCGATCATTTCATTCAATTTGATCATAAATTGTTCATCCGCATTGCTGAAAGTAGCCTCTTGCGGAGACAGAATGAATTGATTGCCCCTGTATCTGGATTTAATATATTCACGATTTCTCATCTGGTTCTGGATCACGCTAAGGAGCATTTCCATTTCAAATGGTTTGGGCAAATAGGCATCGGCTCCTAATTTGTATCCTAACATCTGGCTTTCAGAATCGGCTCTGGCGGTAAGTAGAATAACAGGGATATGGCTAATATTCAGATTCTCTTTAATTTCCTTGCATAGCTGATAGCCATTCATTTGTGGCATCATTACATCACTTACTATAATGTCCGGTTGCTGTTGCTTAATAACTTCCAGCGCTACCAATCCATTTTCTGCCTGATAGATCTTCTTGAATTTATCCTTAAGAGCATTTTTTAAGAATTCTCTTAAGTCCTGTTTATCTTCTACAATCAACAGTGAGTATCCTTGTAGAGAGAAAGCCCCGGATTCTATTTTCTCTTCTTCCTCCGGAGAACTTAAAAGTTCGTTGAGGTAGGAATGTTGAGGACATGATACTTCTTGTTCTTGTAGATTAGCCGGTATTTCATAAAAGAATGTGGCCCCTCTGTCTTTATTATTGAAAGCGCCCATCCTACCTCCATGTAAGTCAATCAACATTTTAGCATAAGATAAACCGATACCACTTCCTCCCTCATTATGTTTGCCTTGGTAGAAACGGGTAAAGAGCTTCTTTATATCTACATTATCCAATCCGATTCCCTGGTCTTGTACGTGTACTTGTATACTTTCATTTGTACGGATGGTTTTTATAACAATACGAGTCTGATTAGGACTATATTTCAAAGCATTCATAATCAGATTGGAAAGAACAACTTTGCATTTAGTGTCATCATACGCGATAGATTGTATACTGTCGTCAAAGTCGTATGTAATTTCAATTTCTTTGGCTTTAGATGCAGTTTGAAATGTTTCTGCCACTTCCTGTATCCACTTGTGTAAAGGATGCGAAGAGATGTGTAGCACTTCCTGTCCTACCTCCATTTTGCGTGCATCAAGCACAATGTTGATAATATCTTTCATCTGATTTGCCTGTTTGAATGCCCCCTGTAGATATTCCGGTAGCTCGTCTTGCTTCACCTCTTTATTTAGAATTCGTTTCAGGGAAGCATAGATGAGTGTCAAAGGGGTACGTAGCTCATGGCTGATATTGATTAAGAAGCGTATTTTCTCTTCATATATCTTCTTCTCATGTTCCCGCATCTCACGTTTCAGCCGATTTTCTTTTTTTCTTATCAAACTAAAGAAGACCACTCCTGCCACTAAAAATGCAAAGAAAATGCATAGTATAATAAACCAGATAGATTTCCACCAAGGAGGTGAGACTATAATAGTTAAGATCTCTATCGGCTGGCTCCATTCACCGTTGGAGGTGTCGCAGGATACGCTGATGGTATATTCTCCTGATGCTAATGTACCCAATTCGAGTGTCTGGAGATAACTCTCGATCACCATTTTGTCTTTTCCTGTGATGACATACCGGAAAAGGTGTTTTCGGAAGGAGTTCTTTTCGTCAGCAATCACTTTAATGTTGAACGATGAATGATTCCAAGGAATCGAAATACAGTTATTATTAACCTGTTTCAGAGTTGATTTACCATTCAGTTTTACTTCAAGTAGCTTGAGAATAGGAGACGAATTACTTTCGAAAATAATATCCGTATTAATGCGTACCAGTCCCATAGTACCTCCCATATACAGATTGGGAGTACGAAGAGCAGGAATAGGGGTAAATATCAATTCGTTGGAAGGAACTCCATCGGATTCATCCAGGATAACAAAACGTTTTTCGTTGATAATATACGCAAAGAACATGTTCTGCGCTCCTATCCAGACTTTTCCTTTTTTATCATAGGCAAGGCTGGATACACTGTTGAACAAGTTGGTATGTATTTTTTCTGTTTTTCCAGTCTGTTTATTATAGAAGAGCAGTCCGAAATTACTTCCTATCCAGAAGTTACCTTTATCATCCCGGCAGGCCGATGTGAAATCATCTCCCTCTTTCATATTGACTAATGAAGATAGTTCGTTAGTTTTGAAGTTTAGTTTAAACAGGTTATTGGTTCCCATTAGATACAGATGCGTATCGTCGGAATAAATTGCCTGCATAGCTATTTGGCGTTGAATGTCTATTTGGGGTGCGTAGAGAATAGATGTTTGCCGGGTATGCTTGTTGTAGATATAGACTTTTGCTCCTAATATGTAAATATTATCTTTTGTAGCATATAGATTTACCAAATCACCGGATGAAAATTCTCTTTTCGAAATAGAGTCATTGATAATGGGAAAAGGTTGCATCTGTGCGGTTCTCTTATTAAAGGTAAATACCCCTTTATTAAAACATGATAATAAGAGCTCATTTTCAGAAAAATCTGTGATAGAGGTAACTTTCTCCCCGTATGTAGTAGGGTAATGATGAAATGTATTCGTTTTTTGGTCAAATGAGTTGATACCTCCTCCGTCTGTTCCAATCCAGAGCAATGTATCCTTATCTTCAAAGATGCTAACCACGGTACGTTCGCTAATTCCATTGGGATTGTTCAGTGGAACATCTTTATAGGTTTTGATGAACACTTTCTTAATGGCGAATAATCCTCCGTGTATACTGCCTATCCATATATTGTCCATCTGATCTTTATAAAGCCGGTAGATAGAGTTATTTGGCAAGGATTGTTCATCATCGGAAATATGTTTAAGATGAGAGAACTTCATAGTCTGGAAGTCAAGTATGTTGATACCTCCTCCGTCAGTAGCTATCCAAAGTTGGTTGTCTTTTTCAAGAAAATCAAAAATGATATCGTTGTTGAGCCCGGAGTTTTTGGTGGATAAACTGAAAAGCCTTTTCCCCTCTTTCGAGTAACAGGCTATTCCTTTGCCATAGAATGATACCCAAAGCCGGTTTTGAGAGTCAACAAATATGGTGTTTATCTCGCGCTCTTTTACAAATGGACATCGATACATTTTCTTTTTTGTCAAGTCGTACATCCAAAGCCCGTCTTTTTTACTGCTGGTTATCAGCACATCGGGACTCCACTGAAAGATGCGGTTGATACATTTTAACTTGTCTCCATCGATGTCGGGGAAGATCGTCGTAATACTTTTATCCGTCAGATTGTATTGGTATAAAGTTTCTTCTCCTCCAAACAGGAAATTGTCACCTATTTGAAGATAAGACCAAGCGTTAAATGGCTTCCCGTTATATTTCAATGGCTGAAACTGATTTTCTGCTTTATTGTAGATGGCAATTCCTTTATTGGTAGAAACGTATAAATCGCCTAAACGATCCTCTGTAATAAAACGAATGAAATTGTCGGGCAATGAGTTGGGCTGCTCCCGGTCATGAAAATAACTTTTCAGTTCAGATTGGTCATAACTATTTAATCCCCATTTGGTACCTATCCATATGACTCCTTGATGATCTCTGTAAATGCACTGCACTCTTGATTGTGACAATCCCTGTTCCAAAGAAATTTGTCTGAAGTAGTAGTCTTGTTGTTCAGCCTTGGTAGAAAGAACAAAGAATAATATCCAGATTAGAAAAGAATACCTCTTTAGTACGTGTGCTTTTGACATAGTTATGTTCTTTTGATAGAGCAAATATAAAAGAAGTTATGAAACTGTACAATAGATTTCATCTTCTTTTGTCCACAAAGCTCATTAGATAGCTAGAAAGGATATTCAGAATGATCCTTTTGAACAGTAGCGGACTAATTATGGATGTTATTTGATCTCTATTTCCATGCTTTGCGCCTATATTTGCACAGTTAACACTAAATACGAAACGTATTGAACCTTAAAAAAAGACTATTTACTATGAATACATCCTAAAACTGTAGAATGAAGAGGCGGAGTAATGTTGGGAACATTTTAAATGCCTTGACTTGTATCTAAAATTCCTAAAAATCTAATATCATTATATTCTAACTAAATGAAAAGTATATGGAGAATCTAAGAAAAACGCTTGGCTGCTTGCTACTATTTCTTTTTGCAGCAGTTACATCTACTTATGCACAGGTTGCAAAGCAGTATTCGGGTACGGTTACGGATGCCGACAGCAATGAACCTGTCATCGGTGTCAACGTAACCCTTAAAGACGCACAAACAGGTACCGTAACGGATCTTTCCGGAAAATTCTCGATTAGTGCTCCTGTTGGGTCTACACTATTGTTTTCTTATATCGGATACGTGACTAAAGAGGTTAAACTGGGAACGAATACCAGTTTGAAGATTACAATGCAGGAGGATCAGAACCAATTGAGTGAGGTAGTGGTCATCGGATATGGTGTAGTGAAAAAATCAGATATAACCGGTGCTGTGGCTTCTGTTTCTTCCAAACAATTTAAGGATCAGCCGGTAAAGCGGGTGGAAGATATTCTGCAAGGACGTACTGCAGGTGTGGCAGTGACGAGCGTAAATGGTTTACCTGGTGGTACAGTTAAAGTTCGTGTTCGTGGTACCACTTCTCTTAATACCAGCAATGACCCCCTGTATGTCATTGATGGTATTATGTCTGGTGGACTGGATGTAAATCCAGCCGACATTCAATCTATTGAAGTTCTGAAAGATGCTTCGGCAACAGCTATTTATGGCTCACGCGGCGCTAATGGTGTGGTGTTGGTAACTACTAAAAAAGGGGTGGAAGGTAAAGTGCAGATTTATGCAGATGTGGCTATAGGTGTATCGAACATCCTTAAAAAATATGACTTACTGAATGCTTATGAATATGCGACTGCATTGAAGGAGTATAATGGTATCTCATTTGCAGATGATGAGATGGAAGCCTATAAGAATGGTTCCAAAGGCATTGACTGGCAGAATTTGATGTTGCAGACCGGTATTAGCCAAGATTATAAATTAGGTATTTCGGGTGGAACGGCTAAAAATAAGTATCTTATTTCAGCCAATGTATTGAATATGACAGCCATGACCATCACGACCAAGTATCAACGTGCACAGTTGCGGATAAATTTGGATAATGAACTCACTAAGTGGTTGACACTTTCTACCAAAATTAATGCTTCACGTACTCACAGTCACAATGGGGGCATTGACATTATGAACTTTCTGAACTATTCTCCTACGATGGAAATGAAAGATCCGGTGACGGGCGTTTATAATATGGACCCTTATAATTCAGTAAACGGAAACCCTTATGGTGCCCGTGTGGCAAATTATGGCGATTCATATGTGTATGCTTTGAATACTAATATGGATTTGACTTTCAAAATAATGAAAGGGTTGACATTGTCTGTACAGGGTGCCGCTAATTACTCTCATGTTCCGAGTTACTCTTTCACCTCGTCGTTAGCAAAACCCGGACAAATTAGTGGTATGGAAAATGCGAGCAGGATGAATCTATTCTGGCAGAATACCAATAATGTGACTTATAATACAAGTTTCGGCGATCATCATTTGACTGCAACCGCTGTATTTGAAGCAAGTGGTGCCGAAGGCAGAAATCTAAAACTGACCGGTAGTGATTTAGCCAATGAATTTGTTGGTTATTGGAATGCAAAAAATGCAAAGACACGCGATGGAGAAAATGGCTATTCCGCAGAAGCTATTGTGTCCGGGCTTGGTCGAATTATGTACAATTACAAAGGGAAGTATATGCTGACAGGTACTTTCCGTGCCGACGGTTCATCTAAGTTTCAGAAGAAGAATAAATGGGGATATTTTCCGTCAGCAGCTGTTGCTTGGGATGTTGCTAAAGAAAACTTTATGAGCAAACAAAACATTGTCCAGCAATTGAAACTAAGAGCCAGTTTTGGTGTTGTTGGTAATCAAAGTATCGGTGCTTACACAACATTGGGTATGTTGGCTCCTACAAATTATGACGGTTATGGTAGCGATGCAATCCATACCGGTTATTGGACTGGAAATCTCGCTACACCGGATGTAACTTGGGAAAGCACCTATCAGTATAACATAGGTTTGGACGCCAGTGTTTTAGACGGTCGCTTGAGTTTTACAGCCGAATGGTTCCGAAAGGATACTAAGGACCTGTTGCTTCGCAAACCTGCTCCTCAGTATAACGGAGGTGGCTCTTTCTGGGTCAACCAAGGTGAAGTTAGAAACTCTGGTGTTGAATTCACCATTACAGCTACTCCTTTGACAGACAAAGATATATTTGGTTGGGAAACATCGCTGAATGCATCTTATTTAAAGAATAAGATAATCGATCTGGCAGGTAGTGATTTTATCGTTGGGGAGAATTATACAAGTATTGGCGGTGGTCCCATTCAAATTAAGAAAGTAGGGTATCCGATTGGTTCTTTCTATCTTTATGAATGGGCAAACTTTAATGATCAGGGCGCCAACTTGTATAAACATCAATCTAATGGAAGTTTGACAACCAATCCGGGTGCTGACGATCTGGTTACTAAAGGGCAGGCCGAGCCTAATTGGACTTTCGGATGGAATAATACATTCACTTGGAAAAACTGGACGCTCAATCTCTTTATCAATGCTGCATTAGGACAAGATAGACTGAACGTAAGCCGCTATGCGATGGGATCTATGACAGGTGTATATCGCTTCATCTCTTTATCCGATGCTTATTACAAAAGTTGGGATAAAGTAGCCAATAAAGCAGATGCTGTGTATGCAAGTCATAAAAATTCAGATAATAGAAACTATCCTGATTCCGATTTCTGGCTTGAAGATGCATCATTTGTGAAACTGAAAAATATAAGCCTTACGTATAATATTCCTAAGAAGATAACGAAAGTAGCCGATATTCAACTGTCGGTCAGTGCTCAAAACCTGTTTACATTAACGAAATACACAGGTATGGACCCAGAAGTGTACAGTGAATCCGATTATGGCTTTAATGGTGTGGATATGGGATCTTATCCTGTTCCAAGAACATTCACTTTTGGTATGAAACTTAACTTTTAATCTTTTAACTATACATGGATATGAAAACAATATATAGAATATTCAAATCTGTCGGACTAGCATTGATAGCACTTTGGATGGTGTCTTGCCAGGATTTACTGACAGAAGATCCTAAAGGGCAGTTGGCGGTAACTAATTTCTTCAATTCAAAAGGTGATCTGGACTTGGCTCTGAATGGAATGTATTCCAAAGTTGCGAGTGATATGTATGCAAATATCTGGGCAGGTTTCGAATCAGTGATGGGTGATGATATTTCTACACACCCTGCAGCTAATAAACAGGGGTTGCGTGAGGTAGATACTTATAATGTTTCGGACAATAACACTTGGGTGACTGAATTGTGGGGAGCTCGTTGGAGATTAGTAAAAGCTGCTAATTTCATTATAGATAATGCCGGACGAACTCCGGAGGTGAGCCAGGAAGAGAAAGATGCAGCCATTGGACAAGCTTATTATTGGCGCGCCTATTCTTATTTTTACTTTGTAATGGCTTGGGGAGAGGTACCTATGGTTGTGAAAGATGAAATCAATTACAACATGCCATTGGCAACCGTTCCTGAAATTTACGAGCTGATTGTATCTGATCTGAAAAAGGCAGAAACAATGGTCCCTGCTAATTATACTAAAGAACCCTACGCAAGAAATGGGGTAAACATTGCTGTTAGTCAAGGAGCTGTAAAAGCAACATTGGCTTATGTGTATATGGCAATGGCGGGATGGCCGTTGAACAAAGGAACAGAATATTATCAACTGGCCGCTGCAAAGGCAAAAGAAGTAATCGATGCTGCGAAGAAAGGTACTTACTACTACAAATTATTACCTGATTACAAGCAAGTATATTCGATGGAGTATAATAAAAATAATCCTGAAGTGTTACTTGGCGTTTACTATAATTTGGGAATAGATGCACTTACCAATGCCCCTTTAGCTGATTTCCTGGCAGACTATGCTTATGGTGGCGGTGGATGGGGAGATACGAACGGAGAAATTAAATTCTGGTATGATTTCCCGGAAGGCTCACGCAAAGATGCATCTTATTTCCCGAAAATCATACTGAAGAATGAAACGAAGTTGCGTGATTGGTGGGAAGACCCCAATCCGGAAGCGCCGCGTGTGGTTGTTGCTCCCTGTTTCATGAAGAAAGTAGAAACGACCACTGGAGAAGAATTCGATTATACGAATCCGAAGATTTCGATGAATCAGAATGGAGAAAAGACGCATCAGATTATTCGCTTGGCAGAAGTATATTGCTGGTATGCCGAAGCTGTAGGTCGTTCCAAAACAGGTAGTATCACGGAAGCTGTCAACTTATTGAATGAGGTACGTAACCGTGCCAATGGATCTGTTGTTGCAGAGCGGGATATCTATAAGACAACCATGTCGTATGATGAACTGGCAGAAGCTGCCTATAATGAACATGGTTGGGAAATAGCCGGATATTATTGGGGAAATATTGCCACTAGAGCGAGGGATATGTTTCGCATGAATCGCATTAAAGATCATTTTGAATACAGAAAATTAAATCCGGAGATTGAAGTGGCTCCCGGAGTCTTCAGGAAAGAAGCTGTTTCTGTATCAGGTACGTGGAATGACAGTAAAATGTATCTTCCCCGTCCTTTTGTAGATTCGTCTATTAATCCGAATTTGAAGAACTGAATGAAACAATAAAAACAATCATTATGAAACTAAGATATTTATATTTAGCAATAGGTGTATTATGTAATGCCTCTTTAGTATCATGCGGTGATAGCTTCAAAGAGAAAACAGAGATTGTTGCATGCGGAATCTCTACAAATGCTTTAACATTCGGAGTCTCTTCTACTGAAGTTCAGACTGTAGATATTACGTCAGAAGCAGCTTGGGAAGTAGCAGTGGATCAGGCAGGTGGTAATTGGCTTACAGTTTCTCCCTTGAAAGGAACTGGTAATGGTACGCTAACAATTGCTGCTGATAAGAATAACGGCCCAAAACGCAGTGCAACCTTGACCATAGCGGCGAAAGGTGCTGAACTTCGAACTATCACAGTTATTCAGGATGGCTATAAAGGAACCATTTATAATTACGGTGACTTTACTGGATTGCAAAAGACGGGGCTTGTGGCAGGGATCAATCCGATCACTATCGTAGATAATGACGAATGTGAAGATGGAAAAGCGTTAAGAATCTATACCCGGGCAGGTGAAGAGTATGAAGGTACTAATGGGGACCGTTTCAAGGTGCAGACAACAACGCAATTCGGATCAGGTCGTTATGAATGGAGGATATATGTCACTAAATTCGGAATGAATGACCGGGCTAGTATTGGAGCATTTTTATATTTTGACGATGGGCATGAATTGGATTTTGAAATTTGTTCCGGTACAGCTGCAGACCGTGCAGCACATAGTGCCGGACCAGATGATATGCTGTGCCTTGTGACTAGTCAGGCTAATCCTTTTTTCTCTGAATTCACGCCTATTAAGGGGGATGCTTGGCATACATTTGTTTTGGATTTGAAGTTAGAGAATAAGAAATATCTGGCGGAATGGTCGGTTGATGGTAAGGTTTTAAAGAGGGCACAATTAGATTATGGTGAAGAGGCTTATTTCCGTGCTATATCTAGTGTCGAGAATCTTTATGGTATGGGCGATCATGCGGCAACTCAAGAAAATTATGCCTTATTTGATTATCTTGAATATGTTCCTTATGATTATTCAATGAAGCCGATTATCGAAGGTCAACTTCCTCCCGAACCAGAGGGAACAACAGTGAAGTGGGACTTTGAGGAAGCTGGTTTTGTTCCTGTTGGATGGACTAACAATGGAGGAACGATTGCGGATGGAAGTTTGAATCTATCTAACGGAAATAACTTCGTTTATAGTCCGGAAGTGGGAGCTGGAAAATATACATGGGAAATAGATGTTCCTTTGGTAGGGGTAGGTGAAAAGTGGTTGGCAGGTGGTAATATCGCTGCAACTAACGCTGAAGAAAGGTCATTCTCTATGTTTGTTTTCTCGGGTACTGAAAATGATCGTGCGGCTTGTACGGTTCCTCCTGTTCCAGGTCAGATGCTGGTACGTTGTTATACGGAAGCTATGGGAGTTTACGGTGTACCTATTGATCCGGGTAAACACACTTTGACTATTGACCTTAGACTTAATGCAGATGGTGCATATTGGGCGGCATGGATTATAGATGGTGAAGTGGCGAAAACATTTACTACTTGGTATACTCCGGCACAGTTTAAATTTGGATTCTCAATGATGACCTTTGCTGATGGAGGTGGCTGGCAAGGAGATAAGCCTACTGCAAAGACATATACAGTCAAATATGACTATATAGAATATAAGAAGTATAATTATGATGAAGAATAACAGTTTACTTTACATTCAATGAGGTATTTAAGCATAATTGGAACAGCTATATGCTGTGTAATGTTGGTAATGACGAGTGTTTCCTGCAAGCAGGAAACACTCTCTTCCACCACCCTGGAGAAGAAAGTAGCTCCTTGGTATGTCTATATAGATGGAAGCTCTTTTAAGGATATAGAGCCAGTGAAAGAGATTATTAGTTCCATTAGCGTTTTCGGGAATCCTCCGAAATCATTTATCGATGAATGTCATCAGAATCATATCGAAGTATATCAGGCTGTAGGTGGGAATGAAGAAACGATTGATACGCCACAGAAAAGAAAGGCACTTGTTGAAAAGTATGTAAGCGATTGCAATGCAAACGGATATGATGGAATAGATCTTGATCTCGAACATTTGAGCCCTGATATTCAGGATGCATATACCGAATTCCTGAAACTGGCTTCAAAAGAACTCCATGCTGTTGGAAAGAAATTAAGCCATTGCGTTAGTTTTTATCCGGCTTTGTATCAGGATAACGAAACTAAGATGTTTCACGATCCGGCAGTTTTGAATACTACCTGCGACTTAGTTAGAGTGATGTGTTACGATATGTATTTTGCACCTGGGATAGATAAGCCCGAGCTCAAACATAGGGATGATTGTATGGGCATTGGGCCTACGTCTAATTATCTATGGACTAGAGAGGCGATGCTTTTCTGGATGAAACATATTCCAAATGATAAATTAGTGATGGCGTTGCCTGCTTATGCAAATGATTATGCTGTAACTGGCGGCATCAAAGGAAGGCAGATTTACCAATCTGTGCCTGACAGTATAAATGGAATTTTGCCTTCTCCTACCTGGTTATGTTATGAAAAGGTAAACATGTATCTGTATGATGGTACTGATGGTAATCGGCATCTGTTTTATGCAAGTGATGCCAGAAGTACGGAAGCGCTACTTGAACTAGCTGATGAACTGGGAATCTCTCAAATCGGTTTTTGGCACTTTAATAGCGTAGATCCGCAAATGTGGGATACTACCGCAAAGTGGCAAAAGAAATAATAAGATAATAAATCGACCTTGTAAATAATATAGCTTTATTCTCATCCCCCCATTTAGAGAAAAGTTATTCTTAACAATAAGAGGCCGCAAAGGTATGAATCCATATCTTTGTGGCTTTTTATTTTTTTCTTACTTTTGGGGGAACTTAACATAACCCCCAAAAATGAAGAACATGAAAAAGATCTTTTTACTCATTTCCGTCATCCTATTTATTTTTCCAGTACAGGCTCAACATACATTGAGACTGATGACTTATAATATTAAAAATGCGAACGGCATGGATGATATTTGCAGTTTTCAACGGGTAGCCAATGTGATAAATAATGCTTCTCCTGATGTCGTGGCTATACAAGAGGTAGACAGTATGACCTGTCGGAGCGGACAGAAATATGTGCTGGGTGAGATAGCTGAACGTACACAGATGCATGCCTGTTTTGCACCTGCCATAGAGTTTGATGGAGGCAAATATGGAATCGGACTGTTGACAAAGCAAGTTCCGCTACGTTTACAAGCTATCCCTTTGCCTGGTAGAGAAGAGGCTCGCACCTTGATTCTGGCAGAATTTGAGGATTATATTTATTGTTGTACTCATCTGTCATTAACGGAAGAAGATCGTATGAAATCTTTGGAAATAGTGAAGTCATTGATTGCTTCCTATAAAAAGCCTCTTTTTCTAGCCGGAGATATGAATGCTGAACCGGAATCCGATTTCATCAAAGAATTGCAAAAGGATTTTCAAATACTCTCCAATCCGGAAAAGCATACTTATCCTGCTCCCGATCCAAAAGAAACCATTGATTATATTGCCGCATCAAAGCAAAACACTACCGGATTTGCTGTCATATCTGCGAGAGTAGTTAATGAGCCAATGGCTTCCGACCATCGTCCCATACTTGTGGAATTGCGTACTGCTGAAAAGGCAGACAAGATATTCCGTACTAAACCTTATTTACAGAATCCTGTGGGTAATGGCATTACTGTGATGTGGGAGACAACCGTTCCTTCTTATTGCTGGGTGGAATATGGTACAGATACTACCCGGCTGGAACGTGCGCGTATGATTGTTGACGGTCAGGTGGTCTGCAATAACAAGCTGCATAAAATACGTATAGATGGCTTACAGCCCGGACAGAAATATTATTATCGTGTGTGTTCGCAAGAGATGTTGCTTTATCAGGCATATAAAAAGGTATTTGGAAATACAGCACAATCGACCTTCAGTGAATTTACTCTTCCTGTTGCTGATACAGAGTCTTTTACCGCTATTGTTTTTAATGATTTGCATCAACATGCCAATACTTTCCGTACTCTATGTAAACAAATACAGGATGTTAAGTATGATTTTGTTGTTTTCAATGGTGACTGTGTGGATGATCCTGTGGATCACGAGCAGGCAACCACATTTATCAGTGAACTGACCGAAGGAGTGTGTGGCGATCGCATACCGACTTTCTTTATGCGTGGCAACCATGAAATCCGCAATGCCTATTCTATCGGTTTGCGTGATCATTTTGATTATGTGGGAGATAAAACTTATGCCTCTTTTAACTGGGGAGACACCCGTATCGTCATGTTGGATTGTGGAGAAGATAAACCGGACGACCATTGGGTATATTATGGCTTGAACGATTTTACCCAATTGCGTAATGAACAGGTTGATTTTCTGAAAAAAGAACTGTCTGCCAAAGAATTCAAGAAAGCAAAGAAACGTGTCCTTATTCATCATATTCCGCTTTACGGTAATTATGAAAAGAATCTCTGTGCGAATCTTTGGACTAAATTATTAGAAAAAGCACCTTTCAATATCAGCCTGAATGCACATACCCATAAATACGCTTACCATCCGAAAGGGGAACTGGGTAATAATTATCCAGTTATTATTGGTGGAGGATATAAGATGGACAGTGCTACGGTGATGATTCTGGAGAAGAAGAACGATGAATTGAGGATTAAGGTGCTGAATGTAAGGGGAGAGGTTTTACTGGATATAACTGTTTAAAGTCTCTAATAACTTTATAAAAAATGGAGGTGCGCCAGACTTTTAGACGCACCTCCATGAATTAGTTATTTTATAAAGTGCTATTCGGAAAAATATGTATAATAGAAATTTTCTATATATCCGTCATAGTTTTTGCTTTCCTCTTTGATACAACTGTTCTCGTCATATTCAAATGTGTAAGTAGCTGTACTGGATGAATGTTGCCAACCACTGCTCGTATGGCAATTAGCCGAAGCTTTTCCAAAGAGACCAGTTTCAATCAGCCAACGACTAGCTCCACTGCTTTCCGCATAGATGCAATGTGCTCCGCTTACATTAGGTACGGCAGAATAGGTCTGAACTTTAAACTGCTCTACTCCATCTGAAAATCTGGTCCATTGCATAATATTTCCATTTTCTATGGTGATGTTAGATGCAATATTACCATTCTTTTCAACTTTGGTCATGTAGCCATTCTCATCATAAGTATATTCGTAAGTGTTGGAACCATCTACAAAAGTTGCAACATAACCTTGGTCATTTAAAGTCATGTTATATGCGTTCTTACCTGTCACTGTGATATTATTTCCGTCATAAGCAAAGAGCCATTCTCTATCCAATTCTCCTTCATATAACCTGTATACACGTTTTACAGTACCATTATCATTATATTCGTAATACCATTTATCCCAGTCGTCCGCAAAAGTGGCTATCCGATAAACTGTTACTTCAGAGGTTGTTGTAAAAGTGATTTCTGCATAGTCTGAATCTTCAAAATAGATTGATCCGGTTTTTTGAGCTTTTACTTTGAATGTATAACTTTTTTCCGGCTCTAAACCTGTCAGTTGAATTGTATTTTGGTCAGTACTTTGTTCACTACCGTTGTTCAAACTATAAATATAAGCTGTTGCGTTTCCTATGGCTTTCCATGTAATAACAGCAGAACTCTCTTTTACATCAGGAACAGTAACTTCCGGTTTATCCAGAACGTTTGTACTGGGATGATTGTCGTCATCACTGCAAGCAGTCGTACCTAGTACTACTGCCAGCATGGCTAATAAGTAAAAATACTTTTTCATGTTGTTCTATTTAAGGTTAATAATTAGTTTCCGGCAACTACTATCATTCCCAAACCAACCAGGAAGAAGATAAACATCAAGGCCAGTAGTTGATTAACAGATTTCGTTGAACCTTTAAATTCTTTCCAGATAAATACTCCCCAAATAGCGGCAATAAGTGGTGCGCCTTGTCCTAGTGCATAAGATACCGCCGGACCAGCTTCGCCTGATGCGATATAACTGAACGCGGAACCAAGTCCCCATATCGCTCCACCAAGCATTCCGCATATATGAGTTTTCGTGTTTCCTTTAAAGTATTCGGAGTAGCTGACTTTTTCTCCGACAAAAGGATATTTCATTACTAATGTGTTGAAAACAAAATTGCTTAGTAATACGCCTATTGAAAAAACAAAGATAGCAGAGTAAGGAGTCATCATTCCTATGGCAGGAGAATTGAAGTTTTCTACGTCCATACCTTTCACTACGAACCTGTAGAACAAAGACATCAGTACACCGGCAATTAATGCAATGATAATTCCCTTTTTGTTGTTTTTCCTGCTTTCTTCTCCCTTTTGCATTTTTCCGGAAGCCACTCCATTGCAAATGATAGCAATAACAATGAGAGCTACACCGCCAAATAAAAGCAAAGGATTACCAGTTGGAATTCCCAGATAATTGACGATTACCCCTAATACCAATGCAATGCCAACTCCTAAAGGAAAAGCAACAGACATACCAGCCAAGGAAATAGACGCTGAAAGAAGAATGTTTGAAGCATTAAATATTACGCCCCCCAAGATAACCCAACCAATGCTGTCTCCTGATGCTTGTCCCAGATCTTCCAGGAATGAACGTCCGGTATCTCCATGACTACCCATTGTGAAGCCTAGTAAGATGGTGAACAATACCATTCCAATCACATAATCCCAATAAAAAAGTTCATAACGCCAATTTTTGGAAACTAGTTTTTGGGTATTACCCCAGGAACCCCAACAAATCATGGTTACGATGCAGAATATAACTGCCAATAAATAACTGTTTACTGTGAACATACTATTAGTATTTAATTGTTAAACATGAATTCTGTTATTTAAATATAGTATCCAATCTTCCCAATAAGTGAAAACATTGGCTTCCTTACATTTTCTTGACCGGAACTCATGTTCCAGGTCCGATTCTTTCAAAAGGATATGTATATTACTACTAAAACCATATTCTTTTGATTCGGGGAGTATCTCTATCCAGCATCTGGGATATCTTTTGTAAGAGTTGACTGCTTTTATAAGATTTTGAGCATCATTCTCGTTGCCGATGGCATTAACACAGACTATGCCGGTAAACAAATTTTCTCTCTGAATGGCTTCTATACCTTCTTTGATATTATCTCCCAAAGTGATTAAAGCCCGCATACGTTGGGAACCTCTGATGCCGGAGAGTTGCTTTTCTATATCAGAAATTGTTTCTGACAGGTCTGTGTTAGCTTTTACGAAACTAAGAACTGCAGGCCATGTTTTATTCTCATCTACCATTTGATGAAACTGACTGACGAGAACCTTTTGCTGTTGTTCGTTAATTTCTCCCTGTACATAGATAATAGGATATTTTCTTGTGCTTCCTTGAGCCTGTTCCGGATAATAGACCGTTGCATTGGCTGTTTGGATAAACGGAGTCTCATTCGGAAGACTACTCTCACTATTTCCTGACTGCTTCCCATTGAAATATTCGTTTATGAATCTGAATGCTTTGGGCAGTGCAGTATTCCAGCAGGTGAAATCATGTCCTCCTGAACGTACTTCCCATTCATGAGGTATTTGTCTTTCCAGTAATAATCGGTGCAGTTCTTCATTACTTTCGCAAAGAGTACCTTCTTTATCTCCAATATCCAGCATGATGCCAAATCCTTTTAAATCGGAATTGCGGAGGGTGGAAAGAATGTGGTAGGGTGAATGTTGTTTATAGTAACTGGTTAGGCGCTGCTTACCATTCTTTCCCACTCCTCCGAAAATCCGTCCCCATTGATTGTCCCATCCTTTTTGTGGCCCTTCTTCTATGTATTGTTTTTCTGTACGGATGGATGGCGATAACGCAACGACAGAGCCGAATAAGTGGCGGTTGCGCAGACTAACGGATAATGCTCCGAATCCTCCCATAGAGAAACCAATGATCGAACGTCCATTAATATCCTTGCGAGTGCGATAGTTGTTATCTATATATGGAACCAGTTCTTTGATAAAGAAAGTTTCATAAAGGGAGCTGCTATCATAAGTGTCACTGTAATAAGACAGGTAACCGTCAGGAATAACCATAATGAAAGGTTGAATCTTTCCTTCTTTTATCATTTTGTCCATTACACGGGCAACGTTGCCGTATTCGAGCCAACTGGTATAATCACCTCCTATTCCATGAAACATGTATAAGACTGGATATTCTGTATCTGAATGTTCATAACCTTCCGGTAAGATAATGGAGTAGGAGACTTCTTGCTTTAGGGACGGACTGTAAATACTCATCCCTTCTTTTTCTATGGGAAGTGCCCAAGCTCCATCTATACCTGATAGAAATAGGATAATATATAACAGTATCTTCTTCATATTATTTCTTTATTAACTGTTCACCAATATAATAACTCATTGAATAAATACCTGTTTGGGCGGACTGTTCACTATCCAGTCCGTTTCTGACACGATATTGCACCGGAGCTTCTGCACCTCGCAATCCATTGAACAGAGTAAAGATGCTATTGTAGTTGCTGCCTTCGTCTGTTATGTCCAAATAATAGATTTTGGCACGATTTTCGGCAGAAAGGTTGATAATATCTGCGTCTTCTGCAAAGAAAAAGTTGATAGCAGGGGCATTGCCTGTTGACTGATTGTATAAGTAATCAGCTTCTGAACCGTATGTTAATCCTAATCTGAAATCTGCATTGCTTTCCGTATGAACCGTCTTTTCCACAGCATCGGTAATAGCTGAAAAAATTGTTTCATTTTGAATCATTTCTTTCACATTAAAACCTGCGATTATCATACGTTTGATTTGCATAAGAGAATCTAATGCCACTGCCACCTTCTTTGTTGTAAGATCAACATTACCTTCTCCTTTGCTGTAATAAAGAACTTTGTAAGTTAGTTCGGAATTGTAGTCATCCGGTAACCATAGTTCGATATTGGAATTACCTACTTTTATGTTTTTATTAGTAGCATGTAATTCCTCTGTGAATTTTTTCAGAGTTTCCTGCGGATAGTTTTCTCCTTTGAATGAACGTTCGATAAAAGGCAGTGCCTCTTTCATGGATTCACGCCAATAACTGTCAGTGTGGGCACCGTTCCGTACACGATATTCGTGCTTGATATTTTTGTCCCGTAATAGAGAATGTAATTCACCGTTTCCTGCATATAGTCTTTCTTCATCATCACCGCAGTCTATGTAATACCGTACTGTTTGAAATGTGGAACTTGGTTTATCCTTGAAAAAGTGTAGCGGACATTGGCTTTTATAATAGCTTGTCAGCCTGCCTGTTCCTGTCTGGCCGCTTCCTCCGAAGTTGTTTCCCCATTGAAGATTCCAACCGTCTTGTGACAAAGAGATGTATTGTTCATCTGTATTTAGAGAGGGACTTAATCCTATTGATACCGAGAATGTTTCAGGATGTTGCGATGCTATACTTAATGCCCCGAAACCTCCCATAGAGAATCCGGCAACAGCTCTTTCCGTCTTACTGGCTGTTGTTCGGAACCGCTTATCAATCAGGGGTACGAGTTCATTAATGAACATATCCATATAGTTGAACTTTCCGTCATAGCGGTTGCAAAAATAAGTGTTGAAACCTTCCGGCATGATGTAGATCAATGGGCGAATACTACCATTGCTGGTTTGCGCATCAGCTATGCTTTGAATATTCAGACCTGAAGGTCCCCATGAACTTTGGTTCCCTCCCCAGCCATGTAGAAGGAAAACTACTCCATATTTACCCGTACTTTCCGATAGATACTCTTGAGGCAGTAATACGGAATATTTGATTTCTTGTCCTAATATTTTGCTGTAAAAACTTTGATCGGGATTATAGCGTTTGGTAAACAGTTCCGGTGTATCGGTCTGTTCGCCTTCGGACGGACTGTTATCATCAGACGAACATGATGACAATCCGTAGGAAAATAATAATAAGGCTAATAATAGGAGTAGTTTTTTATTCATGGCTTCTCTCTTTTATTTATAAGGATTGATTGGCTCTGCCGGTGTGGATGAATAAACCACCATGTCTTTACATTGAACGGCATATTTTTCATTTGGATTAATCCATTTAATAACCAGTTTGTGAGGTCCTTCCTCTAAATCATAATTATAGAAAATGTCATACTTTCTTTTTATGTAGTCATAAGGCATTTCTATGGTTTCTACTTTCTTGCCGTCAATGTAGGCCTCCAGGATGGCGATGTAATTGTCATTACTATCTTTAACATCTTGTCTGATCATCCCCATTAAAACAACTCCCTTGCCATTGAACTCAAATGTTTTTTCTGTACCGAGATCATATTTGATAACTCTTCTTTCAGAAGGATATAAGCCTTCAAAAGAAACTTCCCATGCTACGGTTTTTGGCTTCTGAATCGTGGTATAGTATTTATCTCCTTTTATTTTTCCTCCGTTTGCTTTTAATACATCACTCAATAGTTTGAGATTAATGTCGTATACAGAACTTAAAGAGATATCTGTGTAAGGGAACTTAATATTTTCACATCTTTCGAGTGCCGGTTTCCAGTATTCGGGGATAGCCTTGTAGCCTTGTATGACTCCAAGAATTCCTGCGGCAGTTGCCGGGTTACAGTCGGAATCTTGTCCGCAACGAGTGGCTATATCCATTGTTTTGAAAAAGTCGCCGTTGCCATATAAAAGTCCCATCACACAGTAAGCCGCATTGATAGTGGCGTCAATGTTAAATGCATTGAATACCCCTTCCGGGCAGCCAATCTCAAAAGCATGACGGTTTTCTATTTCCAGCCAGCATTTACGCCAGTCATCGGGATATTGTTTCCAATATTTAATAACGTCTGTGATGCAACGGTGAAATTTACTTTGTTCGGGTATTGTTTTAAGAGCTTCCGTGACAATTGTATAAATGTCGTTATTTACGTAAGCCAATGCATACATTGCTCCCATGTATACACCTCCATACCATCCGTCGCCGTAATTCATGATATGTCCTATCTTGTCCGAAAAATCGGAGGCGGTATTTACCATCCCCGGACATATCATTCCAATGAAGTCTGCTTCAATCTGGAAATCAATATCGTCAGCGTGCGGATTATTTTTCCAATGTCCGGATGCCGGTGGCATAATACCGTGTAATATGTTATATCTGGCTGCCTGGTTGGCATGCCATAATTTATAATCTGCATTTGCAAAGGCTTTGGCAAATGATTCGGCAGGGGCATTTATCCCTTCTTTTTGCATTACTTCCAGAAAGGTAAGATCCATATATACATCATCATACAATCCCGGATCTTCTGCAAAGATGTCCTTGCAATAGTCATCATACCAGATTATTGGAGTTTTCTCATGAATGATCGCTCCTCTGTATTTAAATTCGGTAGGACCGCCATAGGTGCATCCTATGGTTTGTCCGGCCCAGCCTCCTTTAATTTTGTCGAGCAGTACATCTTTACTTATTTCAACTGTTTTTCCATATTCTATTTGTGCCATTCCCGATATGGAAAAGGTAAACCTCAAATCCGCAACTAAGCTCTTCAGCGTCCTTCTTGCGTCTAAACGTCCTCTCATCACTGAATTAGCAGATAAATTGAGGCTGAAATACCCACTTCTGCCCACAATATCCCCTTGCCCCACTATGCGACTTGAGGCAATACGCAGTATCATACCCATAAGTTGTAGGCGTTATCCAAAATCAGTCTGAAAAATATCTGCGTAAGCAT
>NZ_KQ236955.1:0-489370 GCF_001185845.1 Bacteroides sp. 3_1_13 | reverse complement strand
TCAAATTGCTCCATGATTGAAAATATTCCTCCAAAAGGAGTGAGCTTCTCGGATTTTATTTGCATTTTTGCCATGCCTGATGAGGTTTTGTTTGATTATTTTTTTGCAACACTAAGTTAAGTGAATCCTCTGACATGGCAAAATCCTGAGCAACTTTTTGTTGCTCAGGTACTTAAAAAAAATATTTTATAATAGTGTTGCGGAATTAAGGGTAAATAGTAGAATGATGTTAATCAGGACTTTTTTCATCTTAACTTATTTATTAAAGTAAAATCTATCATGTTCTTTTTTCTCTGAATAATACATTATGTCGTTGATGCGAATAATGTAGTCTTTTTTGCGGTTCAACCATTTCATTTTAACGTGGTGTCTTCCTTCCTTCATGAGGTATTTCCAGGCTGGTTCTACTTTGCGGTCTGTATTTCTCATGGGTAAAGCTGCTACATGGTCCAGTTCTCCGTCAATCCATATTTCCACTTTAGCAACGTAAGGGTCATTGGGCTCTGCCAATCCGAACACCTCGGAACCGATGTGGCGTGTAGATACACGATTGATATAATCGGGAGTAATACTTCTTGTGCAGCAAATGTTGCCCCAGATAACAAATCCGTTACCATTGAAATCAAATTCAAATGTATCTGTCAGGAAGCAGTCTTTGCGTTCTCTATAAAGTGGATAGGTCTTTTCGAAATTTTGTTCTAAAGGAAGTACATCCGCCTTTTTGATTGGAATTTCTATTTCCCCACCAGATACTTTTCCACCTGTTTTGACTATGAGTTGTTTAGCTTGATCGAAACTCATTTGGTATGCTTTTGCCAATGACATATTCGTTCCTTCAAATGTAAAGTCTTCTACTTCTTTCAAAGGGTTTAACCAGAATGAAGGGATTTTATCATACCCATACATGACGCCGAGTACACCGCCGACTGTAGACGGATTACAGTCAGAATCTTGTC
The DNA here is from genome assembly GCF_001185845.1 of Bacteroides sp. 3_1_13. Lineage (NCBI taxonomy): Bacteria > Pseudomonadati > Bacteroidota > Bacteroidia > Bacteroidales > Bacteroidaceae > Bacteroides > Bacteroides sp. 3_1_13. The sequence goes on along the minus strand of NZ_KQ236955.1, from coordinate 488,414 downwards.
CGCAGCGTGTTGCAATATCGACAGAGTTGGTGAAGTCTCCTTTACCGTAGAGCATAGCTAATGCTACGAAAGCGGAATTGAGCTTGGCGTCAATATTAAAGTTTAGAAATACGCCTTTGGGACATCCTACATCACAGTTCCATTTTTCTTGCAGGAAGTACCAGCAATCTTTCCAGTTGTCCGGGTGCAAAGAATGGAAATTAATTACATCCTGAATACATTGATGGAATGTACTCTCTTCAGGTATGACAGAGATTGCGGTTTTTAGAATCGCTTCAGGACTCTTTTCATAGAAAGCGGAGCTATAAAGAGCTGCTACGAAAGCACCGCCATAAAAACCGTCACCACTGTTCATAATGTGGCCTACTCTGGAGGCGATATCCAATGCTTCCGGCAGCATTGCCGGAGCCATCAGACCAATGAAGTCTGCTTCGATCTGGAAATCCAGATCGTCTGCATGTGGGTTATTCAACCAATGACCGGAAGCCGGTGGCATGATACCTTGGCGGATATTATATCTGCCTGCTTGGTTAGCATGGGCCAAATGATAATCAGCGAATGCAAATCTTTTGGCAAGTTCTTCTTGTGAACAATCCAGGCCAAGTTCATCAAATGCCTCAACAAACGTGCAATCGTTATAAATATCATCGAACAATCCGGGCTTCTTTTCCCACCAATATTTAACGTAACCTTCCGCCCAGGGGATCGGCTGGTAATCTTGAATATAAGTTCCCGTGAACTTAAACTCTGTAGGTGCTCCGAAAACAACACCAATGGTTTGTCCGGCCCATCCTCCTTTAATCTTATCTAAAAGTTCTTTATCAGATAACTTTAAAGTTTTTACAGGTTGGGCTTGTACGTTGAGAGTAAAAAGCCCTATAATACATATCGTAATTATTTTCCTCATTTTTCTCTTCCTTTATTTCTCGTAAACTCCTAGTTCGGTGATAGAGATGAATGATGATACATTCTTTGTGTATTTATGCCAGTGTTCCTGCACTTTTGCATCCATTAGTACGCGTATTCCCTTGGTTTTTACTGCCGGGAATTCCAAAACATATTGTGCAAACGGAGGTTGGAAAAATACAATATCAGTTTCGGGAAGTGCCGGAGTTGATTTGAATTTACCTACGTCATACCAATGTCCGTCATTTCCAAGATATTGAATGTTCAGAGAAGTAAACCATCCTCCGAATTCCTCCAGACAGCCCATATCTAAAACAATCATATTGATGTTATGCTCTTCTTTCCAACTGTATCCGAAATAGTCTATTTTAGGCAGATTACTTTTGGCCGCTAATGAATAAAATACAGATCCTACGCCATCTTTGACTCCGTCATTAATTACTTCTACATTTGTTGCGTACATCGGTTTTCCAAAGGTAATCCAGCAAGAATCGAGTACTTCTTCGTTTAGTTTGCGGATATTTGCGTAAATAGTGTCAGCCTTGGGGGCTATATTCTTGGTTTTAACCAATAACTCAAAGTCTTTAGTAATTGAGTTCTTGTTATTTGCGCTTAATTGAAGGGTAATTGGATATTTGCCGGCTTCTGTAGGAGTTCCTGCCAGTTTACCGTTTTGGAATGTAACTCCTGCCGGAAGTTTACCTTTTACCAGTTCCCATTTGAAATTAGCGTTTGTTCTGCAGGCAAATGAGTAATCGGTAGGCTGTCCGATTTCCAAGTCCGGATTCGGGCCGATACAGAATTCCATCGGGGGAATGAATTGTGCTTTAGGGTTAACATATACCATATCACCTTTCACTTTTCCTCCTTTAGAGCAAACCAGTTCGATTGCTTTGTTGTAAGTACGTTCAATCATGTCTTCAATGGAAGCATCGGGAATATCAAACCTGGTGATATTGATATACCGGTCGTTGAAGGGTTTTTCCCATCCTTCGATAGGTTTGGTCAAACTTTCGGGAAGAGACTTTGCACCGTACATTACTCCTAGAAGTCCGGAGATGGTGGCTGCCTGATTATCGCAGTCAAATCCCATTGCACAACTTAAATCCAGCGTCCGTTGGAAATCTCCTTCGCCATACAACATAGCCAAAATCCCGCATAATCCGTTCAGATTAGCATTCCAGATTGTTTTTGTCATGGCCGGTTCATCTATGTAATATTTTTTAGCCATGATTTGACGTGCTTTTACCCAATCTTTAGGATATTTGTCATATAAAGCAATCATCTCTTTTACGGCTATCGCATATCTGTCATCAGCTGGCAATTCTTTTAAAGCGCGTGTAATAAGCTTGCGGATATCCTTGCAGAAAAAGGCGTCAGCGTACATTGCACCGTATAGAACAGTGGGAGATACCGCCCACGAATCGCTTGTGATACGGGCTGCCCAATCACTTTTTCCTGCAGCATACGAAATCATTCCCGGTGCTGTATACGCCCATATCTCGTTAATCAATTGAGGGTCGATCTGATACCAGTGCGGATTCAGATTTTCGTCACCTGTGAACGGAGGGGTGAATCCAAGATGCATTAATCCGAGTGCAGCCCTATTGGCTAGCCATACACGGTCACGGATATGATACATCCATCCTTCGCGCATATTAGCATAAGTAGGTTCTACACCATATTTCTCCATTAATAGTAAGTAGATATACTCAACATCAGTATCATCATCAGAGAATGCACCGTTATACTTCTGCAATTTATCTATGTTTTTAGTGTAACCGAATGGAAATCTGGATTCGGGGGCAGGTTCATCTACAAACTTGTTCTCAAAAGGAAGTCCATATATGTTTCCTACCATTTGCCCGATCCAAGCTCCGGCTATTTTGTCTTTTAACTCTGTCTTTGAAATTTTCTGTGCAGAGATAAATAAGATGTTAGTAATTAAAACAAGTAAAAAGATGATTGGTTTTTTCATACTTATCAGGGTTGATTTGTTGGAAGGTACACTTTTCTATGTGAACCTTCCAATTGTGGTTAATAATCTTTGTTTTGAGATAATTTTGGATTTGCATTTAAAATATCCGTAGGAATTGGAAATACATTTCTAAAAGTTTCTGAACTTTGGTCAGGGTGTGCCCAATATTTTTTCAGATATTTTCCGAAACGTATCATATCTTCATGGCGCCATCCTTCCCATGCCAGTTCTCTGCCTCGTTCTGCATAAAGTTCATCAATCGTCAATTGGCTTGTGGTATATGCATCAAGACCTGCTCTTGTACGAATCTTCTTGAAGTCTGCCAGTTGGATAGCTTCACTTGTTCTGTTTTGTCGTACCAAAGCCTCTACGTACATTAATACCACATCGGCATAACGGAAGATGGCAAAGTCGTTGTCCATACTAACTGTATATTCTTTTAAAGAACCATCAGTCTGGTAATGCCATTTCCAGCAGCGTGCACCGTCGTATGTACCACGTCCTCCGTTGCTATTGTAATATTTTTCTTCGGGGAAGACAGGAGTATATTCGAAACCAAGATCCTTTCCGCTTAAGTCTACTTGAGGACCGTATAACCAGCTCTGACTTCTGCGAAGATCTTGTTCTGCGTATGTTTGGAAAAAGTCCGGTTGGCAGAGAAAACCCGACCATGGGGCTGCCGGAATATTAAATGTTGCTTGTGATGCAGCTTCCAATGTCAGCGTATGCAAATAAAATGAGTTACTGTCACCGCTAGTATATACTCTGTCATACAGGATTACAAAGATGTTCTCCTTAGAATCTTCATTTTTAATATCAAAATTAGTGGAATAAGAGTCTTCAATGCTGTAAGCACCTATATCCATAATGTCTTTACAGGCTTTCTCTGCTTTGTCATACATTGGAGTACCGAACCATGCTTCTGCATTCAGATACATTTTCGCAAGAATGCAATAAGCGGCAGCTTGTGTGGCCCGTCCATAATTAGTATCTGAAGGCTCCCTGTCTAGGAACTCGATATTGTCATTAATCTCTTTTTCCAGATAGTTGAAAATATATTCACGACTTTTTTGTTCCGGGTATCCGGTTTCTGTGTAGTCAGTTGTGAAAGGTACGTTTCCCCAACAAGAAATGGCTTGGTAATAGTAGAAAGCACGCAATATTTTCATTTCGGCTATAATCTTCTCTTTTCCTTCAAACTGAATAGGTGATAGTTCCGTTTCGTAAATAATTTCATTACATGCAGCAATACCATTAAATATCCAGTTCCAGCCCCTTGTTAATAATTTATTTGCAGGTGGAATTTTATTCGTCTGGATTTCTTCATAACGTCCATTACTGTACCAGGAACCACCACAAGCGGGAACAGCACATTCATCAGAAGCTTGTAAAAGCAGTGTCCATAAACTTTGTTCGGAATTGTATCCTTGTAATTTCGTATATGCTCTACCTGCATTGGCTACCAGTTCCTTCTCGTTTTTAAAGAAGTCATTCATCGCTACTCCTGTGTATACAGTTTCGCTAAGATCGGTACATCCGTATAATAATATACAGATAACGAAACTTAATATTATATTTGTCTTTTTCATGGTAATCTTATTTTTTAGAATACTATATTAACTCCAAAAGTAAATTCTGTTGTACGCGGATAATAGCTCAAACTTTCCATACCGGGTTCCAGTCCGGAAAGGGCAACTTCTGGGTCGACACCAGAATAACCGGTGATACAGAATACATTCTGTGCAGTAAGAGACAATCTTAGTCTTTTTATCATTTTAGATGTGAAATCCCAAGTATATCCAAAGGTAACATTATCTAGTTTTAAATAAGAAGCATCCTCTATATATTTGGAGGAATATTTATAGGTCGTACTTGTGAAATTCGTTTGAGATAACCAGTTTGATGAGATATTTCTAAGTCCGATGCTGCTTAGATTTTCATATTCCATCGCATAGTTGTTCAGAATTTCTCCGCCGATAGATGCACGCAGTGAGAAACTCAAGTCGAATTTCTTATATCTGAAGGTATTACTCCAGCTAAGAGTGGCATCCGGATAAGCACAGCCAATTTTTTCCCATTGTTCTTCCGGTACGGAACCGTCTGCATTTTGTCCTAGCAATACATCTTTTCCATCTGTATCAGTTCCTAACCATATAGGACCATAGAAAGTACCCAATGACTGTCCTTCTATCAGACGTTGAGTGTAGCAGGCAGCACTTGTAGACCATCCCACTTTGTATGTTCCGTTAGTGAATTCATCATTGGTGAATTTCACCAATTTGTTTTTATTGTGCGAAACGGTAAGTGAGGTATTCCATGTAAAGTCTCTAGTGTTAAAAGGTGTACCGGATATTGTTAATTCAACTCCTTCATTAGTAACTTTTCCAACATTCGTAAACAAGGTATTATATACATAAGGAGGTGTTGGCACGATGTAGTCATATAGCAAGTTTGATGTAGTCCGTTTGTAATAATCGAAAGTGAACGAGAGGCGGTTATCAAACATTGTCATATCAACACCAACGTTGAACTCTGCTTTTTTCTCCCATTTTAGATCCGGATTTGCATTACTCGCAGGTTGATAAGTATTGATCCATTGGCCATTGTAATAGAATTTACCGGCTGTAGTCATCATCATCAAAGATTTGTAGTTTGAGAAATCCTGGTTACCGGTAACTCCGTATCCGGCTCTCAATTTTAAATCATCGATCCATTTGACATTCGAGAGGAATTTCTCTTTATTAATACGCCAACCTACGCTGACAGCCGGGAACCATCCCCATTTATTATTGTCACCGAAACGGCTGGAGCCATCACGACGTAGTGAAGCAGACAAAAGATATTTATCATCGTAGTTGTACATAAAACGTCCGAAGAATCCGATATATGTATTATCTTCTTTATTGGACGACATGCTGGCTTTGCCTTCAGTTAGATTCGTTCCTGTTCCGATGTTATGAGTCTGGTTGTCATCGAAGTCGAAACCGGAATTTGTCATGGATGCAGATGTGCTATAAGTATACTGGTATGTATATCCGAGTAATGCCTGAATGGAATGTTTTCCGAAAATATTCGAGTAATTTAAAGTAGACTCATATTGTGTATCGTTTTCCTGATAGTTTTCAATATAGGCTTGCCCGTTTGTTCCTATTAAACTTGGATAATAATGTGTGTAGTATTCACGTGTCTCATATTGTTCCTTGTCGTATGAAACAAAGTTCTCCCATTTTAATCCTTTTATAGGCAAAATGTTTAGAGTAGCACGAATATTTGCACCATAATTATCATTCTTACTTTCCATGTTCCTTTCGTTAATGATCGCTACCGGATTGTAATATTCCATTGCTTTGATACGGCTATATCCTCCGGCATCCGGATCGCTGTCGTCATAAACAGGCTCTGTTGGATTATGGGTAAATGCCTGCATAAAAGCACTTGTAGAGGAAGGGCTGTATTTGCGATGAATGATATTCAGGTTATAATCCAAATCGACCCATTTATCTAATAATGACTGGCGAATATTGGTACGTGCCATTAGCTTTTCGGAGCTATTGTGCTTTTGCAAGCCATCGCTCTTTTCATAATTGAAAGAAGTGTGATGTGAGAACTTCTCGGAACCTCCGGATATAGACAAGTTGTGCTTATGGCTGAACGGAGTTTGCGTAATTTCTTTAAACCAATCGGTATCACTGTCAAAGATATAACTTTCCAATTCTGGGCGATACTCCTTGATAACAGATTTGTATTCGCTTGCCGATAAAGGTTTTGCTCTGCGTGAAACGACTCCCACGGTGAGTTGTCCATCATAAGAAACTTCCGTTTTGCCACTTCTTGCACGTTTAGTTGTGACGATGATTACTCCATTCGTACCTCTTGTTCCATAAATAGCAGCTGCCGAACCATCTTTTAATACGTCTATAGATTCCACTTCCTGGAAGTTGATATTTCTGATATCTGCACCTGCCACCCCATCAATAATAATTAATGGACCTTGGCCTGCGGAAAGTGTGTTTGTTCCGCGAAGTAATACTTCATATTTGGCTGTCGGATCAGCACCGTTCGGGTTGATAATTTGTAATCCTGCCACTTTTCCTTGCAACATTCCCATAGCATTGGTGAATGTTCCGGGATTGAGGTCATCTTTCTTCATGCTGGTAACCGATCCTGTAAGCTCTTTCTTTGTGGTAGAGCCGTAGCCGATTACTACAACGTCATTAAGCACTTTCGAGTCTTCGCGCAGGTGTATTACAAGCTGTGTCTGATTTCCTACTTGTTGTTCAACAGTTGCATAACCTACATAAGATATAACCAATACATCAGAAGGATTCGCTTTTACATTGAAGGTTCCATCAACTCCTGTAATAGAACCATTTGTTGTACCTTTAACAAGGACACTGGCACCGATAATGGGTTCATTTGCTTCATCGAGGACTGTACCTCTTATTGCCTTCTGGGCAATAGCATCATTGCTCATCAAAGAAAATACTATTAACAACATACTTGTCAATAGACCGTGGATTGAACATTGTTTTATCATAATAACAGAATTAAGGATGATTATTGTATTTCTTTTCTCAAAGGTATAGATACTTGTGCTCCCATTCTGGTAACAGAAATAGAAGAGGCTTTACTTGCAAATATAATTGCATCTTTTAGATTTTTGCCCTCAGACAGAGCTACGCACAGTCCGCCGCAGAATGTATCTCCGGCAGCGGTTGTGTCTACTGCTTCTACCTTGAAGGCTGGAATGTGGATAAACTCATTGTTTTCATAGGCGAGAGCTCCTTTGGCTCCCATCGTAATAATGACAGTTTTTATGCCTTTCGAACTAATATAACGAATCGCTTCTTTTGCCGATTCATCATCTGTAATGTGCATTCCCGAGATGATTTCAGCCTCTGTGACATTAGGAATAAGAATGTCGACATTGGCTAATAAATCGTCAGGCAGTTGTTGGGTAGGGGCAGGGGCGGGATTTAATATAACGGTAATTCCATCTTTTTTCGCCATTTTGGCTGCATAAGTGACACTCTCGATTGGAGTTTCCAACTGCATGATGACGATGGATGCCTGTTTGATGGCAGGTTCTGCATGCTGTATGTCATCAATAGATAAAGTCCCGTTGGCTCCGGAAGCAACAACAATACAGTTTTCCCCTTTTTTGTCGACATTGATAAGAGCTACTCCTGACGGTTCCTGCAGGGCAATTCCTACATAAGTAGTGTCGATCTTTTCTTTGTGAAACATTTCCAAGGTTTCATTTCCAAAAATGTCATTCCCTATTTTGCATATGAAAGTGACATCTCCTCCTAGTCTTGCAGCAGCTACGGCTTGGTTAGCTCCTTTGCCGCCATGATTCATTAAGAAGTTTCCTCCTAGAATTGTTTCTCCTGGTTTTGGTAGACGGTCTGATTTGATAACCATGTCCGTATTACTACTACCTATCACTACGATTTTCTTCTTTGTGTCCATATAATGAGTATTAAGTATTAAGGCGAATTGAATCGTAAACGATGCGCAATCGTTTGCGCAAATGTAGAAATTTTTTTCAAAACAAAATATTTTTCTTGCTTTTTTCTCAAATAAAATGTTATTTTTGCAAAAAACAACCAGTAATGAAGAAAACTCTGATTGATGTATCAAAGAAGACTGGGTATTCTATCTCTACGATTTCTAGGGTCTTAAATGGGAAATCGGAGAAATATAGAATAAGCCAGTCTGCTAAGGAGGTTATTTTGCAGTCCGTTAAAGAATTGGACTATCAGCCTGATATAGTTGCGCAAAGTTTGCGCAACAACACGACATATACTATAGGCCTTCTTGTACCACACATAGATAATCCTTTTTTTGCCAATATAGCAAGTGTTGTCATCCGTGAAGCACAACGTTATAATTATACTGTCATGCTTATCGATACCCTGGAAGATCCTATTCAGGAAAATAAAGCTATTGATTCGCTTCTGTCACGTAAGATAGACGGAATTATTTTGGTTCCGACTGGTGAAAACCCTTCTAAACTCGAGGAGATTAGTACTAAAACTCCGATTGTGCTAATTGACCGCTATTTTGAGAAGCATAATTTGCCATACGTAGCTACTGATAATTATGTAGGAGCTTATCAGGCAACGAAATTATTATTAGAATCGGGGCATAGTAAGATTCTCTGTATTCAGGGGCCGGATATTTCTATAACGACTAAGGAACGTGTGCGCGGGTATCTTGATGCGCTTCGCGAAGCTGGTTATCAGGATAACGCAATGATAAGAGGAAATGAGTTCTCGATTCAGAATGGTTATATTGAGACTAAGTTGGCTCTGAACTCTACTACAAAACCTACTGCTATATTTGCGTTAAGTAGTACAATTCTTTTGGGAGCTGTCAAAGCGTTAAATGAGCATAAAGTGAGAATTCCTCAAGATATGTCTATCATTTCGTTTGATGATAACTTATATCTGGACTATCTAAATCCTCCTATAACTCGTATTGCACAATCACTGGAGAATATTGGCATTATTGCTGTAAAAATGTTGATGCAGAAGATTTTGGAAGAAACTGAACTGCATTCGGAGATTCTTTTGAAACCTAATATTATAAAACGGGATTCGATAAAGGTGTTAACTGATAGAAAGTAGTATTTTAGATAATAGAAAATCGGGCTTGAACAATATCAAGCCCGATTTTTTACATATTAACACCGTTTCTTATGCTGCCGGATCCGGTGCTTCACCACCGCCTTCATTTACACCTTCTCCGTTGCCTCCATTTCCATTGTCAGGCGTACTTGACACTATTGCCTTTTGACACCAACTATATGAATTTATAAGTATCAAGAGTTCTGGGCTCAGTTGTAATTCTTGGGGATTGGGGGGATTTGATTCAGGGCAATCACATCCCTCACCCTTGCCCCATTCATTAGCGCACCGTTTAACTCGTTTCTATGCAATTATGAATATATTTTATTCATTAACAATATTAAGAATCAGCCTTCTTATTACTGATAAACTACCGTCTTATCGTATACTTTATTTCTATTTATTAATCGCCGATTATAGTTGTCTATCTGGATGACTATAGTAGGCTGATTAGACAACAATAGTCGACTAGGTGGACAACTCTAGTCGGCTTCTTAGATACAAGCTGTTCAATTTGCTAAGATTGACAATGTCGATGCGAAGGTTACGGGCTGTGAAAGTATAAACTGTGGGGATTGTGAAGGCGTGAAGAAAAGACTTTTCTTTATTTGTTCACAGAAAACACCTATCAAACAGATGATTACCATCCGTGAAGGATGTGAAGGTGGAGAACTAAACTTTATTGGGACTTTGGTAATTTTCAACACAATTAGTTCTAAACTGCACGGTTTTTAGTTAAATGAGAATTTAATACAGACAGAAGAACATAAGAACAAAAAATAAAATAGCAGTTCAATAAGCAACAGAAATAAGCTTCAAAGCGCAGCATTTATGTTCTTTTGTTCTTATGTCTAAAAATAAATGATTATTTAGCTCATTTTTGCACCGGGAATGAATCTATTTTTAAGGGTGTGATTGCCCTGAATCAAATCCCCAAAATTTTCAGATTGAGCCGGGTTCTGGTGGAATCACTCATATGTGAGGTGGATGTTGCTCATTCTTTTTCAGGTAAAGACACTAATTTATGCATTAAATGAGAAAATACGATATCCCCCCTTTATATTTTCTTTTAAAAACGATACCTTTGAAGTGTTTTCTTTCTTTTTTATCAAGTATGGATTGATTTCCGGCAAGTTCTCCTATATTTCCCGAATTAATATTCATTAACTTATTTGCCGTAATACTTTTTAATATCTCTTGTGTATTAGCTAATAGATATTGAACTATTAACTTTAAAGACTAATATTATGGAAAAAGATTCTCCTTTTTCATCCACCGGCAGAAGGTGTATTGTAACCCTAATGTGCATATTTGTCACTGCTTTTGTTTATGCACAACAGCAAAAAATATCGATTAGTATCAAAGAGCTTCCTCTTAAAGAGGCTATCAGTCAGATAGCAGAGAAGGCATCGATGAATGTAGCCTATAGCAAAGAATTTGTGGATACGAGTAGGAAAGTGTCATTGGAGGTAAAAGACACAGAGGTAAACAAAGCGCTAACTCTTTTGCTAAAAGGGACTAACATTGGGTTCCGTTTTCTGGATGACAGTATTTTATTTTATAATAAAGAATATCAAAATAAAACTGAACCTGTTGATTTGCAAGGAGAGAAAAAGGAACTGTATGTGAAAGGTAAAGTTACTGACGAGAATGCGGAACCGATCATCGGAGCCACCGTATCGGTAAAAGGCTCGGCCACAGGTACAATCACCGATATCAATGGTCAGTATTCCATCAAGGTACCCTATGGGAGTACACTTCGGTACTCATACGTCGGCTACCGTGAAGAAAGCGTCATAGCGAAAGCAACGACAGTAAACGTAGTGATGAAAGAGAATGCTGTCAGCTTGGAAGATGTAGTAGTTGTAGGTTATGGCGTGCAAAAGAAAGTGAATGTAACAGGTGCCGTATCTATGGTTAAAGCGGAGGCTATTGAGAACCGACCTATTACTAACGTAACTACAGGGCTACAAGGATTGTTGCCTGGAGTTAGTATCGTTTCCTCTTCGGGGCAGCCGGGTGCTGTGCCCAGCATCAACATTCGTGGTACGGGAACTATTAACAGTAGTACAGCACCTTTGATCTTGATTGACGGAGTAGCCGGGGGAGACATCAACTTATTGAATCCTTCGGACATCGAAAGCGTATCCGTACTGAAAGATGCCGCCTCATCAGCTATTTATGGAGCACGTGCCGCTAACGGTGTTATTCTTGTAACGACTAAAAAGGGAGAAAAGAAAGAGCGCGTAGTATTTCAATATAACGGATATGCCGGATTCCAGACTCCCACAGCATTGCCCGAACTTGTTAACGGAAGGGAATACATGGAGCTCTCCAATGAAGCCATGAGTGCTGCCGGATTTTCCAAGCCCTATACACAAGAGGCTTTCGATAAATATGATTCGGGACTATACCCCAACGAATATTCCAATACTGACTGGATTGACGAAATATACAAAAGCCGGGCTTTTCAAACGGGGCATAATGTGAGCGCACGGGGTGGAAGCGAGAAAACCGGATTTTTTATGTCGTATGGTTTCCTGGATCAGGATGGACTGGTTGTAGGTGACGGATATAGTTCCAAAAGACATAATGCGCGTATCAGTGTAAACACGGAGGTATATGATCGTTTGAAACTGACCGGACAGATGAGCTATGTCGATTTCTATAAAAAGGACTTAGGTTATAGCGGCACATCAGGAGTATTCCGCCTGTCACAGCGTATGTCTCCGTTACTTCCCGTCATGTGGCAAATTCCTGATGAGAATGGCCGGATGGTAGATAGTGAGAACTGGTCGTACGGTTCGGTGCGTAACCCCTTGCAAGTAGCCTATGAGTCGGGAATGGAAGAACGGAAAACACGTGTGCTCAATGGTATTTTCAATGCAGATCTCAAAATTATAGACGGACTGAACGTAGGTATGCAGTACTCTGCAAATATATATACCCGCCAAGTGGATGAGTTTAACCCGAAGATGTTGTCTTATTACTCGGACGGTAGCCCGTTGAAAGCAAATGAAGATGCCAAGGACTATATCTCACAAAGCCATCTTGACGTTATGACCCAAACGCTGCAATTCACCCTGAACTTTAATAAAACCATAGGACGCCACGAGTTGGGAGCATTGTTGGGATTTTCGCAAGAGTGGGAAAATAGAAGCACACTGGGTGCTACGCGTGATAATGTGATGGTTGAGGATATTCACGTTATTAGTGCCGGAATGATTAATTTTATGAATAGCGGAACAAAAGACGAGTGGGCTTTGCGTTCTTACTTTGGTCGTGTCAACTATGCTTTTGACGGTAAATACCTGTTTGAAGCTAACCTGCGTGCCGACGGAACTTCAAGATTTGCCAAGGGCAATCGCTGGGGATATTTTCCATCGTTCTCGGCAGGATGGAACTTTTCACGTGAAAAATTCATGGAGTTCGCTACTTCGGTATTGAGCTCGGGTAAGCTGCGTGCTTCCTGGGGTGAGTTGGGAAATCAAAACATTCCCGGTAATTACTACCCTTACTTGTCACCTATCATAACCGAAGAGTCTTATCCTATCGGAGCTTCTAATACACCTGTTATGGGACTTTGGCAAAACAAAATCGGTAATCCCGACATCAAGTGGGAAACCATACGCATGCTTAATTTCGGGGTAGACCTTAGTTTTTTGAACAATAGACTGAATGTGGACTTTGATTGGTATAAGAAAGAGAATATTGACGCATTGGTTCGTCCCGATGTTCCGGCTATTGTCGGGGTTTCCAGTAGTAACGTAGGTTATGTCAATCTTGGTAAGATTGATGTCAAAGGATGGGAACTTAATCTGTCATGGCGTGATAAGATCGGAAGTGTAAATTACAATCTCGGGTTCAATCTGTCGGACGCCCGTAATAAGATTACCGATTTGGGTGGAACTCCGGAGTCGCTGACCAGTACGGCTTCCGGTTCGTATCGTCGGGTAGGTGATCCGATAGGTGCTTTCTATGGTTATCTGACTGATGGACTGGCGCAAGTGTATGACTTCGAATCGGTGAATACAACTACAGGTAAGTACCAGAAACCAAAATTTCCTCTTGTTGCATCACAAAACGGCATTGTACAGCCCGGAGATATTAAGTATCGGGACATCAGTGGTCCTGACGGCGCTCCCGACGGGGTAATTGATGACTACGACAAAGTGGTGTTTGGCGAGAAAGAGCCCCATTACACCTATGCAATCAAGGGTGGTTTGGAATGGAAAGGCATTGATTTCAGTTTCTATTTGCAAGGAGTAGGCAAAGTTGCCGGTTACCTTGAGGATGAGGCTCGGCATGCGTTTATCAATGACTACTCAATCCCTAAAAAAGAGCATCTTGACAGATGGACGCCTATGAATCCAAATGCTTCTTATCCCAGACTTTATCAGTCGCAGGAGCACAACAGGCTCTTCAGTGACTACTGGAAAGAGGATGCATCGTACTTGCGCCTAAAGAATATTCAGATAGGTTATCGTTTTCCTGCCCGAATGGTGGCACCTCTTGGCATTAATAGTCTTAGAGTATATGCTTCGGCAGATAACTTGTTTACTAAAACCGATTACTTCGGAGCTTATGACCCTGAAGTGAGGACCACCAGCGGAGATGTTTACCCGCAAGTAAAAACCTATGTTTTTGGATTATCAATAACATTCTAACCTATTAAACGACTATAAAGATGAAATACTCAAAATACTTTTTAATCATTGCTTTCTTTGGTATAGTTACTTCATGTAGCGATTTTCTGGATAGAACGAACCCTAACGAGCCGGACAATGTAACATTCTGGGTAAATGAAGATCAGCTTAAAAATGCCTTGCCTCCCTGTTACGAAGCTTTACAAAAAGACTATCTCGTGAATTGGAGTGAATCGACGGCCGAAACTGTTATGTGGGGGAATATTACTAGTGGACTAAGTAAGGTTTCGGGAGGCAAGCACTCTTATACTGACGGCTTCCCCTTCACTACCTATTGGACAGGAGCGTATAGCTATATTTATCGCTGCAATAATTTTCTGGACAACTATAATAAAGCGCAGGTAGCTCAAAATAAGAAGGACGTTTATGCCGCAGAAGTAAAAACCATCCGGGCGCTTATGTACTTTTATCTCACGGTGTTTTGGGGTGATGTACCTTGGGTAGGAGAAGTCATCCAGCCCGAAGATGCATATATCGAGCGTACTCCCAGAGAGAAAGTCATTGACCAGCTCGTCGAGGATTTGAAATGGGCGGCAGAGCGCATGCCTGAAGAAAGGTATACAGGCGATAAACTGGGAAGGCTTGACCGCTGGGGCGCTTTAGCCATATTGGCACGTATTGCTTTGCAAAACGAAAGATGGGAACTGGCTGCAAAAACGAGTGAATATATCATCGAAAACAGTCCCTATGGTCTGTATGAATATGAAAAACTATTTCATCACGAAGGGGATGTCGAGAATGATCCGAAAAATATCGAAGCCATCGTATATAGCCTTTTTGTACCTGAAATCCGTACACAAAGTCTGCCCAATGAAACTTGCAGTCCGACAGATTATATACGCCTCAATCCAACGAAGTCGTTAGTGGATGCTTATCTGTGTACAGACGGTAAACCGGCAAAAACCGGATTGGAATATTATAAAAAGACCGGTGTGCAGACCTCATCGTTATACAAGTCGCCTGAAGAGCATTATGTGGATTATTTCCAGAACAGAGATCCTAGAATGAAGATGACTTTATATGCTCCGGGTGACAAATGGCCGGGAGGAGATGACGGTGACCCTGATACGGATAAGGCCAACGAGATATTTAATCTGCCTCGTTTTGCTTCATTGCAAGATAATAACCGTGTGGGGGCAAATAGCCGTACAGGTTTCTATCTGAAAAAGTATAACGATATTGATTTGGCCGGCTCAAGTGTGGGTGGACATGGAAATCTCAATGTCATCCGTTTTGCCGAAATCTTGCTGATTTATGCCGAAGCCACCTTCGAACTACAAGGCAAGAAACTGACACAAACACAGATTGATTACTCCATCAACAGACTTAGAGATCGTGTGAATATGCATCGTATGAACCTTGACGAACTTAGCGCATGGGGGATGGATCTCGAAACCGAATTGAGAAGAGAACGTCGCATTGAGTTGGCAGGTGAAGGTACAAGATACGCCGATGTGATGCGCTGGCGTGAAGGCGAACTTCGCTTTGGACGTGCCATCACCGGTCCCAGCCTGAAAGTTTGTATGAATGATTTGGGCGCCAACCCATATCCCGATACCGGAGTAGATGAGTTTGGTGATGTTATCTACGAAAAGTCTACTGCGGAAGGCGGAGCACGTTACTTCGACGCAACGAAACATTATTTGTGGCCCGTGCCTAATCCCGAGCGTCAGAAGAATCCTCTGTTAGGACAAAATCCGGGCTGGGAAAAGTAATCATTAAAAAATAGAAACCATGTATTCAATGAAGAAATATTTATTATTGTTTTTATGCCTGACTTTGGGTGTTGCCTATGCGCAAGATACTCTACGGGTGCGGGTAATGACCTATAATTTAAGATTTGGCGAACTGGCATCTTTAGAGGAACTTGCTCATCACATCAAATCCTTCAAGCCTGATTTTGTGGCGCTTCAGGAAGTGGATAGCAAAACAGACCGTAAGCGTACCCCGCATCAGAAGGGGAAGGATTTTATATCCGAACTTGCCTATCATACAGGGATGTTTGGGCTTTACGGAAAAACGATTGACTATTCTACCGGTTATTACGGTATTGGGGTGTTAAGTAAATATCCATATATTTCTGTCCAAAAGATAATGCTGCCCCATCCGGTCAAAGAGCATGAGAGACGGGCCATGCTGGAGGGATTATTCGAAATGGGTAATGATACCATTGTTTTTACCTCTACGCATCTGGACGTCAACTCTCAAGAAACACGGGCGGAGCAAATAAAATTTATTACCGGGCATTTCAAAAATTATAAATATCCTGTAATTTTGGGAGGTGATTTCAACGCGCGTCATTACTCGGAGGCAATACGTGGTATGGATAGTTGGTTTGCTGCAAGCAACGATGATTTTGGAATGCCGGCATGGAAGCCTGTGATTAAGATCGATTACTTGTTTGCTTACCCGCAAAAAGGATGGCGTGTGATTAGTACACAAACTGTTCAGTCGCTTTTGTCAGACCATTTACCGATTATTACGGAACTGGAATATGTGAAAGAAGCATCGAAGAAAAAATATTGATACTCACTTATAACATTTATGATTTTCTATGATACATACAATAATCAAGTATTTACTGATTTCAGCAACGCTTTTTTTCTGCTCATGCCACAAGCCTAAGACGGATATTATCACCCCCGCCAAACAGTTAATAGAACGTCAGATTGGGGAAAGAGCACAGTCTATCCACTTTGAATATATCGAACCATCCGACGGTAAAGATATATTCGAAGTGATAGCAAGCGACGGCCGGCTTACCCTAAGGGGAAGTAGCTCCGTTGCTATCTGTTACGCTTTTCATACGTACATGAAAGAGGCCTGCAAGAGTATGAAAACATGGAGCGGTGAACATATAACGTCGGTGATGCCGTGGCCCGATTATGAATTGTATGAACAGGTGTCCCCTTATGAGTTGCGCTATTTCCTTAATGTTTGTACATTCGGCTACACTACCCCTTACTGGGACTGGGAGCGTTGGGAAAAGGAAATTGACAGGATGGCTCTTTATGGTGTAAATATGCCCTTGGCTACCGTGGCCAGCGAGGCCATTGCGGAACGGGTATGGCTGCGTATGGGATTGAACAAAGAAGAAATCCGTGAGTTTTTCACTGCCCCCGCACACCTTCCCTGGCATCGCATGGGCAATCTGAACAAGTGGGACGGTCCCTTATCTGATGCATGGCAACAGAACCAAATCGCTTTGCAGCATCAAATCCTGACCCGTATGCGCGAGTTGGGTATGCAGCCCATAGCGCCTGCGTTTGCAGGTTTCGTGCCGGAAGGATTCGTGCAGAAACATCCCGACACACAATTCCGGCACATGCGGTGGGGTGGTTTTGATGAAGAGTACAACGCCTATGTATTGCCACCGGATTCACCTTTTTTCGAAGAGATAGGCAAACTGTTTGTCGAAGAGTGGGAAAAAGAGTTTGGAGAAAATACGTATTATCTCTCGGATAGTTTTAATGAGATGGAACTGCCTATCGATAAAGAAGATAAAGAAGCGAAATATAAGTTATTGGCCGAGTATGGAGAAACGATCTATAAATCAATTACAGCCGGAAACCCGGATGCCGTTTGGGTTACACAGGGATGGACATTCGGATATCAACATTCATTCTGGGATAAAGAATCGCTTAAAGCCTTGTTAAGCAATGTACCTGATGATAAAATGATTATCATTGATTTGGGCAATGATTATCCGAAATGGGTGTGGAACACCGAGCAAACATGGAAAGTACATGATGGGTTTTACGGAAAGAAATGGATATTCAGCTATGTACCCAACTTTGGTGGGAAAAACACCATGACAGGAGACTTGGACATGTATGCTAGTTCCTCGGTCAAAGCATTACGTGCCGCAAATAAAGGTAACTTGATTGGGTTCGGTTCTGCCCCTGAAGGACTCGAAAACAATGAGGTTGTTTACGAACTGTTAGCCGATATGGGATGGTCATCAGATAGTATCGACCTGGACGATTGGATGAAGATATACTGCGAGGCCCGTTATGGAGGATATCCCGATGCCATGGAGGAAGCTTGGAAGCTTTTTCGGAAAACAGCATATAGCTCTTTATATTCATACCCCCGTTTTACCTGGCAAACTGTAGTACCCGATCAACGGCGGATCAGTAAAATCGACCTTAGTGATGATTACTTGCAGGCTATACGTTTGTATGCTGGTTGCGCTGATGAACTGAAAAGCTCTGAATTATACAGAAACGACCTCATAGAGTTTGTTTCGTATTATGTAGCGGCTAAAGCTGAAAATTTTTATAAGCAGGCCTTGAAAGATGATTCGGAGAATTGTGTTCTCGCAGCGCAACGTAATCTGCAACAAACTGTTGATTTGTTGATGGACGTTGACAGGCTATTGGCTTCTCATCCTTTATATCGATTAGAAGAATGGGTGGAACTTGCGCGCAATAGCGGAACAACTTTTCAGGAAAAAGATGCTTATGAAGCAAATGCCAAACGCTTGATTACAAGTTGGGGTGGTATTCAGGAGGATTATGCTGCCCGTTTCTGGAGCGGGCTGATTAAAGACTACTATATCCCTCGTATACAGCTCTATTTTACAAAAGACCGGAATAAAATCCGAGAATGGGAGGAGCAATGGATTACATCTCCCTGGAGTAACAGTACGACTCCGTTTGATGATCCGGTCGAGGCTGCATTGAATTTAATAGAGAAAACAAATAAGTGATAGCTTTTATGAAAAAGATTGTATTGGCATTCGACTCGTTTAAAGGTTCGGTCGGTTCTTTCGAGATAGCGAAAGCTGCCGAAAAAGCGATTCAGGAGGAATTACCCGACTGTCAGATTATACGTTTCCCCATAGCTGATGGTGGCGAAGGGACTACAGAAGCTTTATGCTCCGCCCTTCATGCCCAAACGGTGTCATGTCGGGTGCATGATCCATTCATGAAGCCAATTGAAGTATCGTATGGCATCGTAAACAATGGTGTGATGGCTATTATCGAAATGGCCTCGGCCTGCGGTCTGCCATTGATTGATTCAAGCCGGAGAAACCCTATGAAGACTACGACTTATGGAGTTGGAGAGATGGTTGCTGATGCATTAAAACGCGGGTGTCGGGAATTCATTATCGGTATCGGCGGAAGTGCTACGAATGATGCGGGAATTGGTATGCTGAAGGCTTTAGGTGCACGCTTTTTGGATAGCGGAAACGGTGAGTTGGAGCCTGTCGGTGAAAATCTGATAAAAGTTCATCAAATAGATATTTCCCAATTGAATCCGGCATTGAAGGAGAGTCACTTTACGATCGCCTGTGATGTTAGTAATCCATTTTTTGGAAAAGAGGGTGCGGCCTATGTATATGCTCCCCAAAAAGGGGCAAATAGTTTGCAAGTGATAGAGTTGGACAATGGGTTGCGGCATTATGCACAGGTGATAAAGGAATATACAAATATGGATATATCGCAACTTCCCGGTGCTGGAGCAGCCGGAGGAATGGGAGGCGGCCTGCTTCCGTTTTTGAATGCAGAATTGCAATCCGGAATAGAAGTTATATTGAAAACGCTTCGTTTCGAAGAGGTCGTCCGACAGGCAGACCTGATACTGACCGGAGAGGGGAAACTGGATCGCCAGACTGGTATGGGAAAGGCGCTGGACGGAATTTTACGTGTCGGTGAGAAATGTCAGGTTCCGGTGATAGCGCTGGGGGGAGCGGTCGAAGCCACCGAAGCGCTTAATAGGATGGGGTTTACTGCCGTACTGCCTATTCAACCTTTTCCGGTAACACTTGAAGAGGCGATGCAACCGGAGTTTACGAAAGAAAATATAGAGAGAACGGTGCGACAGGTGGTGAGAATTATAAAACAATTTACTAAATAATACTCAATGACAGCGATAGGCGCATTAATCGGGCTTTCATTATCCATACTGTTAATCATAAGAAAGCTTTCTCCGACATACAGTCTGATTATCGGAGCGATAGTCGGAGGGTTGTTGGGAGGACTATCTTTAAATGAGACTGTTACGGTGATGACCGAAGGGGTGAAAGAGGTCACCCCGGCGGTATTGCGGATTCTGACAGCTGGAGTCTTGTCAGGCATATTAATACAAACCGGGGCTACCACGGTCATCTCCAATGCGATTATAAACAAAATGGGTGAAAAACGGGTATTTATGGCATTGGCACTCGCAACGATGTTGCTTTGTACGGTAGGCGTATTCATTGATGTGGCTGTGATAACCGTTGCGCCGGTGGCTCTTTCGATAGGCAAGCGTCTAAACCTGTCTCCATCTGTGTTACTTATAGCTATGATCGGGGGAGGTAAGTGTGGAAATATCATATCACCTAACCCGAACACTATTATAGCAGCCGGAAATTTTAATGCGGATTTATCGTCTGTAATGTTTGCCAATATTTTACCGGCAGTGATCGGTTTGTTTTTCACTGTTTTCGTTATTGTCCGTCTAATGCCTCAATCGGTAAAAAACAAAAAAACGATGATGCAAACAGAGGATAAAGAGGAAGAGAGAAATCTGCCCTCGTTAAGAACCAGTTTGATTGCTCCTGTTGTTACGATTGTTTTATTGGCATTACGTCCTGCGGCAGGAATCAATATTGATCCTTTGATAGCTTTGCCGGTAGGTGGCTTATGTGGTGCTATCTGTATGAAACAATGGAAAAACATTCTTCCGAGTATAGAATATGGACTGCAAAAGATGTCTGTGGTAGCTATTCTGCTGATAGGAACCGGAACTATTGCCGGCATCATAAAGAACTCTTCTTTGAAAGACTGGATTCTTACAGGATTAGATCATGCTCATATTAGTGATGCATTGATTGCTCCTATATCAGGCGCGTTGATGTCGGCGGCTACCGCATCGACAACAGCCGGAGCAACACTGGCTTCTTCTTCGTTTGCTGAAACGATATTGGCTATAGGCATTTCTGCGGTTTGGGGAGCGGCTATGATTAATTCCGGAGCTACAGTTCTTGACCATTTGCCACATGGTTCGTTCTTTCATGCGACAGGAGGCGTATGCGAACTCAACTTTAAGGAACGTCTGAAGCTGATACCTTATGAATCGCTTATAGGGATAGTGTTAGCTGCCGGAACGACTATTTTATATATAATAAGTAATTAAAAGAATCAAATATTATGAATCCGAACAAACGGTTACTTTCGCTTGATGTACTTCGGGGTATTACTGTTGCCGGGATGATCTTGGTCAACAATACAGGAAAGTGCGGGTATAACTTTGCCGCTTTTGCACATGCCAAGTGGGATGGCTTTTCGCCAGCCGATCTGGTATTCCCGATGTTTATGTTCCTGATGGGTATTTCGACCTACATCTCTTTGTGTAAGTATAACTTTCAGTGTCGACCGGTGATTGCGAAAATCATAAAAAGAAGTCTCTTATTAATATTTATAGGTCTGGTTATGGAGTGGTTCATTACAGCAATAGATAGTGGTAACTATTTTGATTTGAGTCAGCTCCGGTTGATGGGAGTTATGCAACGGCTTGGGATTTGTTATGGTATTACAGCCTTATTGGCTGTAACAATACCACATAAGCGGTTTATGCCATTGGCCATCATCTTGCTGGCTGTCTACTTTATTTTTCAGTTATTTGGAAACGGATTTGAGAAAAGTGCGGATAATATCGTCGGGATGATTGATTCGGCTATTTTAGGGGCTAACCACATGTATCTTCAGGGTCGTCAGTTTGTCGATCCCGAGGGACTACTTAGTACGATTCCCGCTGTATCTCAAGTGATGATAGGTTTTGTTTGCGGAAAGATAATCATCGACATTAAAGATAATGACCGTCGGATGCTGAATCTATTCCTTATAGGTACCACGCTGTTGTTTGCCGGCTATTTGTTAAGCTATGCCTGTCCTTTGAATAAGCGTTTGTGGTCTCCTTCGTTCGTTTTGCTCACTTGTGGGATTGCGGCATTGTCATTGGCATTGCTGCTCTATATCATTGATGTGAAGCAGAATAAAAAGTGGTTTTCGTTTTTCGAAGCATTTGGAGCGAATCCGCTTGTAATTTATGTGTTTAGTTGCATAGCCGGAGGATTGCTTGTGCATTGGCATATCCATACGGCTGTATTCAATAATTTGCTTAACCCGTTATTCGGAAATTACTTCGGTTCATTTATGTACGGTGTATTTTTCCTGTTGTTCAATGGGCTGTTGGGATATGTTTTGTTAAAAAGAAAAATCTATATAAAATTATAAATCAGAATGAAAAGAAAAAGTGTATACACGTGTCTGATTATGCTGCTTATGTCGTTGGCTCTTCAGGCTAAAGACAAAGACGTAGCTGTTGCGGAAGCATTATTGAAACGTTTGCTGCCGTCATACATCGAGAGTTTTCAGTTTCAAAAGTTAAAAGGAGAGAAAGACTGCTTTACAATAGAGTCCGTAAAAGATAAAATTGTAATCGGTGGAAACAACGCCAATTCAATGGCGATGGGACTGAACCATTACTTGAAATATTACTGTCTCACTACAGTGTCTTGGTATGCGGATATAGCCGTTGAAATTCCTGAAGAATTGCCGATGGTTGGTGAGAAGGTGATTTCGGAAGCGAGAGTGGATACTCGTTTTTTCCTGAATTACTGCACGTATGGTTACACGATGCCTTGGTGGCAATGGAAAGAATGGGAACGTTTTATTGACTGGATGGCCCTTAATGGTATAAATATGCCTTTGGCAATTACCGGACAAGAAGCCGTGTGGTATAAAGTCTGGTCGAAAATGGGAATGTCGGACATCGAAATACGCTCTTACTTCACGGGACCGCCGTATCTGCCCTGGCATCGGATGGCTAACATAGATCGTTGGAACGGTCCGTTGCCGATGGAATGGCTGGAACACCAGGTAAGCTTGCAGAAAAAAATACTCGCGCGTGAGCGTGAATTGAATATGAAGCCTGTATTGCCAGCCTTTGCCGGACATGTACCTGCCGATTTAAAACGGCTCTATCCCGAGGCCGATATTCAACATTTGGGCAAATGGGCCGGCTTTGCTGATGCATACCGTTGTAATTTTCTGAACCCTAACGATGCTCTGTTTGCGAAAATTCAGAAGCTATTTCTTGATGAACAAAAAAAACTTTTCGGAACCGATCATATTTATGGTTTAGATCCTTTCAATGAGGTTGACCCGCCCAGTTTCGAACCCGAATATTTGCGGAAGATAGCTTCGGATATGTACGCTACATTGACGGCTGCCGATCCCAAAGCCCAATGGATGCAAATGACGTGGATGTTTTATTTTGATAAAGATAAATGGACTTCCGAGCGAATGAAGGCTTTGCTGACAGGAGTGCCACAGAATAAAATGATATTACTTGATTATCATTGTGAAAATGTTGAATTATGGAAAAGAACAGAGCATTTTCATGATCAGCCCTATATTTGGTGTTATCTGGGCAATTTCGGGGGAAACACGACTTTGACAGGGAACGTCAAAGAAAGTGGCGCACGACTTGAGAATGCTCTTATTAACGGTGGAGGCAACCTTAAAGGAATCGGCTCTACGCTGGAAGGATTGGATGTGATGCAGTTTCCCTACGAATACATTCTTGAGAAAGCATGGAATCTGAATGTAGATGATGATAAATGGATTGAATGTCTGGCTGACAGACATGTGGGATGCGTGTCGCAGCCTGTGCGCGATGCTTGGAAACGATTATTCAATGACATTTATGTACAGGTGCCGCGCACACTGGGTACTTTACCCGGGTATCGCCCTGCGTTGAATAAGAACAGTGAAAAACGCACAAGTAATGTGTACAGCAATGTTGAACTACTAGAGGTCTGGAGAAAACTGAACGAAGCACCTTCTGACCGGAGAGATGCTTTTCGCTTAGATTTGATAACTGTAGGCAGACAGGTGCTTGGAAACTACTTTCTTGATGTGAAAATGGAGTTTGACAGGATGGTTGAAGCTAAAGATTATCAGGCTTTGAAAGCTTGCGGCGAGAAAATGAAGGAGATATTGAATGATTTGGATAAACTGAATGCCTTTCATCCTTACTGTTCGCTGGATAAATGGATTGATGATGCGCGGAAGATGGGAGATTCTCCCCAGTTGAAAGACTATTATGAAAAGAACGCTCGCAACTTGATTACGACTTGGGGAGGAAGCCTGAACGATTATGCCAGCCGTTCGTGGGCCGGGCTGATAAGTGATTATTATGCAAAGCGCTGGGAGGTGTATATCGATACATTCATCAAAGCGGCCGAGAAAGGTGTAGAAGTGGATCAGAAGCAACTTGAAGATGAATTAAAAGAAATAGAAGAAGGTTGGGTAAATGCAACTGATCGGAAAGATGTTCGAAAAGATATTCATTCAGCAACTGACGGATTATTATCCTTCTCAACCTTTTTATTCAGCAAATATCAAAGACTGGTGAAATAAATAAGAGGCCTGTTTTATTTGTTGCTCGCGATTCATGCTATATCAGAAAGAATTAATATATTTGAAAATAAGGACTTAATATAATAAGTTTTTTATTTTCATATTTAAAATGATTAAGATGTCCCAGAAATACTCACAGGATGAAGCCCAAGCTTTGGTTAAGGCTCTGAAAGAGGGGAACCAGCTGGCATTTAGTATTGTATACAAGACGTATGCGGCGCAGACCTTTTCTTTGGCATTTAAATATCTGCTGAATAAAGAATTGGCTGAAGATGCCGTGCAGAACTTATTCTTAAAACTCTGGCTGAAAAAAGAAGAGATCGACGAAACAAAACCTATAAACAGATACCTTTTTACGATGTTGAAGAACGATCTGCTCAATACGTTGAGAGACTCAAAGAAAAATATCTATTTACTTGAGGATTGCCTTTCAATGGTTTTGGAATTGGAAGACAATTCTCAAAATGAAAACCTTAAGCAAGAACAAATGAACATCATACAGCAAGCTCTTGAGCAACTTTCGCCGCAACGCCGCAAGGTTTTTGAAATGAAAGTTTCGGGAAAATACTCCAATCAGGAAATAGCTGATAAACTTAATCTTTCGATCAATACAATTAAATTTCAATATAGCCAATCTTTGAAGCAGATTCGCGCGACAGTGGGAGAGCTTAGCTTGTTGTTGCTTTATTGTATGATGTAGTTTTATCACTTTTTGCTGATATGGAACGTTCTTTTGAATTAACACGGTTTAACGTAGTCTGTATAATACTTTTTTGTAACAGTGTGTATTACTAATAGATATTGAAATATGAAATCAAAAAAGAAACATACAAATCAGGACTTTGAAGTAGTTGACGGCATCGGGAAATATATGGATGACGACATTCAGAGGATAATAGAAGGCAAACAGCTCGAATTGGGCGACAGAGAATTGCCTCCTTTTGATGAATATCGCATTTATAAGAATATTCAGGAAGCCGTGATGCGGGAAGAAAAACGAAAGAACAGGAGAATAAGGATGCCATTGTTCTTTAAGTGGACGGTAGCCTGTGCAATTGTTTTGCTAGTGATAGGTGTGGGATATAATTTCTATCAAAGTCATAATGAGGCAAACCTTGTTTATCGGGAGGTCTGTGCTGTAAGGGGGGAGAAGCTACTCGTATTACTTCCCGATGGTAGCCGGGTGTGGTTAAATGCCGATTCTAAATTGACCTATCCGGAACAGTTTGCAAAATACAACAGGAATGTTACGCTGGAAGGAGAGGCTTATTTTGAGATAGCAGAAAACAAGAAATCCCCTTTTCAGGTACTTGCCGAGAATGTGAAAATACAAGTGACGGGAACGTGTTTCAATGTAAAAGCATACGCTTCGGATAAGGTAATCAAAACTACACTCGACGAAGGAAGTATAAATATCGGGCATGTGCAAAGCCGCAGGCCTATGCAGCAAATGCTTCCCGGACAAACTGCAGTTTATGAGAAAAGGAGTAATGTAATAAAAATAAAAACTGATAGATATCACGATGATGCTTCGAGTTGGAAGAGCAACCGGCTTATTTTCAGAAATGCATCATTGAAAGAGGTGCTTACAACACTCTCGCGTCATTTTGATATAGAGATTACAGTTAAAAACGAAAAGATTGCTTCGTTTACGTACGACTTCGTTTGTAAAGGGAACGATTTGAACTATGTGTTGGAGGTGATGCAATCCATAACACCGGTTAGCTTTAAAAAAATATCAGAATATACATATACCGTTGAATAAGTAAACTTAATCTAATAACAAAAACAAATTTATGAAAGCACTTTTAAAGCCCATTGTATGGGTATGCCTTTTCTTCTTTGCGTATCAAAGTACGTATGCGCAGGCTCTTAAAATAATGAGCTATAATTGCCGGATGTCCGGACAGATGACTGGTTACTCGGTGAAGGAGTATGCTGTATTTATCAGGAAATACAATCCGGATGTTGTAATGTTGCAAGAGATAGATTACAACACAAAAAGGAATAAAAATCAGGATTTCACCACTCAACTGGCTGCGGAGTTGGGATTGTTTTCCGTATTCGGGAAAGCGATGGATACTGGTGGTGGAGAATATGGAGTAGCTATCCTTTCAAAATATCCTTTTGTTTATATCAATAACAAAACTTTTGAAGGTATAGACGGAGCCAAAGAACCCCGGACACTATTATATGTAGATATTCAGGAACCGGGAACTTCAGACGT
Organism: Bacteroides sp. 3_1_13; assembly: GCF_001185845.1. Classification (NCBI taxonomy): domain Bacteria; kingdom Pseudomonadati; phylum Bacteroidota; class Bacteroidia; order Bacteroidales; family Bacteroidaceae; genus Bacteroides; species Bacteroides sp. 3_1_13. The sequence goes on along the minus strand of NZ_KQ236955.1, from coordinate 461,550 downwards.
AATCAGGATAGGAACGACTCACCTGGATCATTCGACGGACCTGATAAGGAGCGCAATGGCTGAACAGATTAATGAACGGATTGGTACGGGAGATACCCCGACACTGCTGGGGGGAGATTTTAATGCCCGGACCGACTCTAATGTGATTTGTGAGGTAATGAAGAACTGGCAGAGAATCTGCGATGATACATTCACCTATCCGGCAGATCAGCCGACAATCAAGATTGATTATATATTCGGACTTCCACAGAATAAGTGGAAAGTGAAGTCGTTTAAAGTTTTATCTAATCCGGAAGTATCTGACCACAGGGCTTTGTTTGCTGAAGTTGAATTTGTAAAATGAATGAAATATGAAATCAAACTATCTATATCTGCTATTTATATGTGCCATCTCTTGTCTGTTCGTTTCGTGTAGTGATGAGGATAACAAGGGAGAAGATATTCCGGAATGGAACCGGTTCAGAACAACTAACGTATTGGTTTATGCGCACTTGTCAGAGCAAAACTTATTTAGCTCTTGTAGTTATAAAGAGGTGGCGTCATCTATCAGAAACACTGTTCATTCAGTGGCATTGTTGGACAGGACGAACGCTGTCTATGGGCAAACTGCAATCATAAATACGGGTACGGAGACTGCTAGAGAGAGTAAGAAAGTGCCGGTGTTTGTACCTGTCAGCTATAGTAACGGAGAGAAAAAGATAATCGGCAGTACTGTGCTTTTTCCTTCTACTATTTCCGAAATGACACAATATGTAGTAAAAAACGATTGCAGATATCTTGAAACAAAAACAGAAGCAGTGAACGGAATAGATATGCTCTTCTGTTCTGTATCATTAAATAGTGAAGACCTGATAGCTCCGGCTGTCGACGTTTTCAAGAAAAAGGTAAACGAACAGACGGTTCTGGTAGGCACTGTTAAACGTGCGTTATTGCCTAATCTTGAGTCGGCAATTACTTCTAACTTAACTTCTGATACCTATTCTTTTGTAGAAGTGGAAAATAGAAATAGAGACTCCGAGTATTGTATATTTGTCCTGACTTCACACAAATGGGCTTTTAGGAGGGTAACCGAAACAAGTGTAAGCGGAGATTTACATTGTTTTCAATTACAAATCGAATCTTTAAAATAAAAAATGAACGGTCATGAAGCAATATATCAAAAATATAATGATCCTGATACTTGCCCTTCCATGGGGTTTGTTGTTGACAAATTGTAGTGATAGTGAGTCTGATTATTCGGACGACAACGCGTATCCGCCACCTACTGTAGAACTCACTTCTCCTTCCGAAATAGATGTGGTGGAGTATAACTCGACGGTGACTGTATCTGCTAAAAGTTTTTCTGCTGTGGGTATACATAGCATATATGCTACCTTGTTGAAGATGGATGAAAATGGAGAATATGAAGAGATAAACGCGACTGAACGCCAACGTTTAAAGATAGATACCTTGCAAACTGATATGACACTTGAATTTGACTTGAATGTCAAGGTCAACACGCGTGAAGCAGCCGGGATACTGGTAACATCAACGGACGTTTTGACAAAAACGGCACAAAAGGTAATACCTATTAAAAAGATAACTAAACTTCCATCCCAGATATTCACCGAACCATCAGATTTCCCTGTTTTAGTACCTGATGAAGAGGTTTCTCTGTCTGTGGTGATTCGTTCTGCTGTGGGCATTAAGTCTATAAAACATACATTGTGTAATAAAGTACTGGGTGACCTGAAGGAATATACGACTATTCCCGTATCAGGCAATCCGTTGGAAATGGAATTTATCCTAAAAACTGTCGTAGACAATAAAGAGACCAATGGAATCAAAATTGTGGTGGAAGATATAGAGGGGTTGAAAGAGGAAAAGATTATCAATATCGAAGGTCTTGAGGGTGTTGACAATAATGTTGCGCTTGTTTTCAACAATATCGAAATGGCACCCGAATGGGAACATTCAACAGAACCGGATCAACCTTATATTTTCTCCATAGAGGGAATAATGGTACAAGGTGTGCAAAAGCATGTATTAAGCCTGAAGGAAATTAAAGGATATGGCTCAAAGGCAAATAGCGTAGACTTTGCTTTCATCAATATATGGAGAAATCCAAGCTTTGTTGCCGTTAAAAACAGAGGTTTCTCTTATGTCAGTGCGTCAAGAATTAATGGAGGCCCGATAGGGAGAGCTTATGATGTGAATGACTGGATTAAACCGGCAGGTGTTACCACTAGCAAAACGGGGTTTGCTCTTATTCCCGATGATAAAGTTACTGATCTTGGTATTGATGTGATGATGGAGAATGCGGCTTCGGACGTCAATACTTTTGAAGCGTTGAATGTGTTGCAAAGTATAGTTAAAAGTATAGCTGAAGGAGGTGCTGATATGTTAATGCAAAGAGTCAATGCGTCTGATGGATACCCGAATGATCCTTGTAGTTTGCAGATAAAAGACGGTACTTATATTGCCTTTGTTACTGAGGCGGGCAAATACGGTGTCATTCATGTCATTGAAGCCGCAAACGATATGGATGCATTAGTTGCCGGAGGATGTAAAATAGCTACTCCTACAGGAGTGGTAGGAAGCCAGGGACCAGCCTACTCGGGAGCTGGCATAACTGGACTCACTTATGATGGTGTGGCATTACTCTATGGACGTACCTGTAAGTTGAAAATTGTGGTTCAAAAGTAATGTTGTTATAAATTAAGGGATAAAGAACAATACATTTATATTTTGATGTAAAAGTTAAGAAAGGCCGGCTCATAAAAGAATATGAGCCGGCCTTGTTTTTAGATGTTTCTTTTAATATTGGTTATAATAGTTTTGATGTTATCTCATTAATTTGCGTATCAAACACGAAAATATTATTTTCCTTTATGCTTTTTGCCGGAAAAGCTATAACTTCGAAGCACTTTTTAATTTGAGTAAATAAATGTTAGATTTGAAGCAGCTTACAACTGATGTATGCCGGATTGCTACAGAAGTTGGATCTTTTTTAAAAGAAGAACGAAAGAACTTCCGTCGTGAGCGTGTGGTGGAAAAACATGCACACGATTATGTGTCTTATGTAGATAAAGAATCTGAAGTGCGTGTGGTGAAAGCCCTAACTGCTTTACTGCCTGAAGCGGGATTCATTACAGAAGAAGGCTCTGCCACTTATCAGGATGAGCCATACTGTTGGGTGATTGACCCCTTGGATGGAACTACGAATTATATTCATGATGAGGCTCCTTATTGTGTGTCCATCGCTTTACGTAGCCGTACCGAACTTCTTTTAGGCGTCGTTTATGAGGTTTGCCGGGATGAATGTTTCTATGCCTGGAAAGGCGGAAAAGCGTTTATGAATGGCGAAGAAATTCATGTGTCGAACGTTGAGGACATCAAAGATGCATTTGTCATTACAGAATTACCTTATAATCATCTGCAATATAAACAGACTGCTCTTCATCTCATCGATCAGCTTTATGGGGTAGTGGGAGGTATTCGCATGAATGGCTCGGCTGCTGCCGCAATCTGTTATGTAGCTATTGGGCGTTTTGATGCATGGATGGAAGCATTTCTCGGAAAATGGGATTATTCTGCAGCGGCACTGATTGTTCAGGAGGCGGGAGGAAAGGTGACTGACTTTTATGGTGAGGATCATTTCATAGAAGGACATCATATTATTGCAACGAATGGAAATCTTCATCCTGTCTTTCAGAAACTCCTGTTAGAAGTTCCTCCATTGAATATGTAGTTGCAATATGTAGGTGCTATTGCAACTTTAAATCTCTATTATTATGAAACACACACTTCTTATCAAAGACTGGCTTAGTTCCTTCTTATCTTTGCTATTTCCCCGTTGCTGCGTTGTTTGCGGCCGGCCGTTAGCAAAGGGTGAAGAATGTATTTGTACAGTATGTAATATCAATCTACCCCGTACTAATTATCATCTTCGAAAAGATAATCCGGTAGAACGGCTCTTCTGGGGACAAATCCCTTTGGAACGAGCTACTTCTTTTTTCTTTTATGAGAAAGGAAGTGACTTCCGCTTGATTCTTCATCGGTTGAAATATGGTGGACAAAAGGAAATAGGTGCAATTATGGGGCGGTATATGGCTGCCGAGCTTTTATCGTCCAATTTCTTTCAGGGAATTGATGTGATAATTCCCATACCGCTTCATAAGAAAAAACAGCAAATCCGTGGTTATAATCAGAGTGAGTGGATTGCTCGTGGTATTGCTGCTGTAACAGGAATCCCCATCGATACAGAATCAATATTGGCTCACCCGCAATTTCTTGGGGGTAACTATTTGTAGCTTTCTTTAAAGTGATTACTTTTGTAATATGACAGAAGCAGCATTAATATCTTTAGCTCAAATAGTACTACCAAGCGAAGTCCTTTCCTCGTTTGATATAACTAAGGTAGAAAGTACCGATACCGAGATTAACATTCATCTTGATGAAAAGATGTACGATACTTTACGTAATGATGTTCACTTTGAATCCAAAGGTTTTATTCCTGCGGTTTCCATCACCGATTTCCCCATCCGCGACCACAAAGTAATCCTTTTGCTCCGACGCCGTAAATGGGTTGATATTCGTACCGGCAAGAGTTTTATTCTACCTCTTAAAATAGCCGCCGAAGGCACCCGCTACTCCAAGGAGTTTGCGGCTTTTTTAAAAGAAACGTATGGACACATCCCCGGTGACCTGCCGTACGCTTGATGATTTCTATCATATTGACGCATCTACCTTTGAGAAGCAATACAAGGATGTGCTAAGCGGTTATCGTAATTGGGAAGAGTTGAGCCATGCGGAAGAGTGGCTTGTCTTTCCTGAGAACATTGGCCCTAATCTGGCTATTGACGAGACTTCCCTGTCGAATGGCGACCTTTATACAATAGTAACCAACAGGGACAGGCATGGTCGTGAGATGTGCCTTGTCGCCATTGTTGCAGGGACGAAGTCAGAGACGGTCATAGCGGCTTTACGCCATATTCCCGAACACCTGTTGGACAGTGTAGAAGAAGTGACACTTGATTTATCGGACTCAATGCGTAAAATAGTCCGCTCCTGTTTCCGCAAGGCATCTCGTGTAATAGACCGGTTCCACATCCAGAAATTAGCTTGCGATGCAGTGCAGGAAATGCGTATCAAACTCCGCTGGGACGCAATCCAGGAAGCCAATGATGAGATGGAAGAAGCAAAGCAGAAAGGGGAATCATATGTGCCTATGAGATATGAAAATGGAGATTCAAAGAAAGAACTGTTGGCAAGAAGCCGCTATCTGCTGTTTAAATCCTCCGAAAAATGGACCCCAGCACAAAAACAAAGAGCCAAAATTCTTTTTAAGGAATATCCGGAATTGGGACAGGCGTATGGATTATGTCATTCACTCAGAATGATTCTTGCCAAAAATACAATCAAAGATGCGGCAAGATTGAGTATGGCTAAATGGTATAATAAAGTGGAAGAGGCAGGCTTTCATGCTTTCAATGTAATTGCAGCAACCTTCTATGAACATTATGATGATATTCTTAACTTTTATAATAAAAGATCCTCTAATGCGGCGGCTGAATCCTTTAATGCGAAAATCAAACAATTCAGAACCGCATTAAGAGGAGTAGTGGATGAGAAATTCTTCCTCTTTAGACTGGCTAAGATTTATGCATACCCCCAATGATTATCGGGTGAGCCCCGTTATGATGGCTCAGTCTGAAACCTTGGGGGATTGCGTTAAAATTCTTATTTTTGCATCATGAAAACATCCTCTTCCCAAACGATTGATCCTGTTGCTTCTTTAAGCTTGTTCTTGCCTTCAGGAATCCTTGATTACTTTACCCTAGTCAATCATGTTTCTCAGGATACTTGCTTTATTCTTTATTTAGAGGAGAAAGCCACTATTCCTGCTGAGTACTCTGATCTCCATCTTCACTCAAAAGGTTTCCTCCCTGAGATTGAAGTTCAGGACTTCCCTATCCGTGGTAAAGCCGTTTATTTACGTATCAAGCGTCGTCGCTGGGAAGATCCATCCACTGGGCAGACATATAGTCGTGACTGGAGTTTGGTAGCCACCGGTACTCGCATAACCGCTGAGTTCGGTGCTTTTTTAAAAGAATTACTTAGATAATCACGCCGTTAGCTGCCAAAGTGTAGCTGAGCATTACTGTATGGATGGCAAACAGCTTCAAAGCCAATATAAAGACCACCTGAGTGACTTCCAGAATTGGGATCAGAGAGCACATGCCCAAGAGTATATCCTTTATCCAAAGAATATGGGTTATCACCTATGTATTGACGAAACGGCTTTAAGTAAGGGAGATCTTTATACCATCTTAATAAATAGAGATAAGCGAGGTAGGAAAGGTTCTATTATAGCTGTAATTCAGGGCACTAAAACCGATGATATCATTGCGGTACTTACAAAGATGCCACAGGAGCTGCGTAATCAGGTCAAAGAAATTACACTGGATATGGCAGGGAGCATGCAAAAGATTGCCAAAACGTGCTTTCCACGTGCCATGCAGGTGATTGATAGGTTTCATGTACAAAAACTTGTATACGAAGCTGTACAAGAGTTGCGCATTACATATAGATGGCAAGTGATAAAAGAGGAGAATAAAGCTATGAAAGCGGCAAAAGAGAAGGGGGAAGTATATAAAGCAGAAGAACTCGAAAACGGAGATACACTCAGGCAATTATTGGCCAGAAGCAGATATTTATTATTTAAATCACCTGATAAATGGACCAAGAGTCAGAAAATCAGGGCAGAATTACTTTTCAAGCAGTTTGAAGATATTAAGCACGTATATTACTACTCATTGGAGTTGGGAAAGATCTTTTCCACAAACTATGACAAGGATGTAGCAAGAGCAAAGCTGGCACTATGGTATAATAAGATTGAAGAATATGGATACGATACATTCACAACAGTAGCAAACTCTATTGAGAATCATTATGAAAGGATTCTGAACTTCTTTGTGAACAGGAGTACAAATGCAGCAGCGGAAGCATTTAATGCTAAAATCAAAGCATTTAGGGCATCATTTAGAGGAGTAGTGGATATGAGCTTCTTCCTTTTTAGGCTAGCAAAGGTATATGCATGAAGGGAATTGACTAAACTTAATCCCCCAAGAATTACAACTGAGCCGTTATGATCCGAAAAAACATTGGATCCGAAAAATAAAAAAAGAGATAAATCTTCTGATTTACCTCTTTTTTTGCTCTTCCTCTTGGACTTGAACCAAGGACCCTCTGATTAACAGTCAGATGCTCTAACCGACTGAGCTAAGGAAGAATGTTTTTCTCAATTGCGATGCAAAAGTACTAGGTTTTTTTGAAATATGCAATATCTTTGCAAAAAAAATATTAGGAATGGACAAAATAATAGGATTGGGCAACGCCCTGGTAGACGTACTCGCAACCCTGAAGGATGATACTCTTTTGGATGAAATGGGTTTACCCAAAGGAAGCATGCAGCTCATCGATGACGCTAAGTTACAGCAGATTAACACAAAATTTTCACAGATGAAAACCCATTTGGCAACAGGCGGATCGGCAGGAAATGCCATCCTCGGACTGGCTTGTTTGGGGGCTGGAACAGGATTTATCGGAAAAGTGGGAAATGATAATTATGGAGAATTTTTTCGTGAAAATCTGCAGAAAAATAAGATTGAAGACAAATTATTGACCTCGGACCGACTACCTTCCGGCGTGGCATCCACTTTTATCTCACCGGATGGGGAGCGCACTTTCGGAACCTATCTGGGAGCAGCGGCTTCTTTGAGAGCGGAAGAACTGACGTTGGATATGTTTAAAGGTTACGCGTACCTATTTATAGAAGGCTACCTCGTTCAGGATCATGAAATGATTCTTCACGCCATTGAACTGGCTAAAGAAGCCGGTTTGCAGATTTGTCTTGATATGGCTAGTTATAACATTGTGGCTAATGATCTGGAATTCTTCACCTTGCTAATAAACAAATATGTCGACATCGTTTTTGCAAACGAAGAAGAAGCGAAGGCCTTTACCGGCAAGGAGCCGGAGGAAGCTTTGAGAGTGATTGCCAAGAAATGCAGTATTGCTATTGTAAAAGTCGGAGCAAGCGGTTCTTATATCCGCAAAGGAACAGAGGAAATAAAGGTTTCGGCCATTCCGGTTCAGAAAGTGGTGGATACTACCGGTGCAGGTGACTATTTCGCTTCCGGATTCTTATATGGATTGACCTGTGGATACTCGTTGGATAAATGTGCAAAAATAGGTTCTATTCTCTCGGGAAATGTTATTCAGGTAATCGGAACAACGATGCCACAAGAACGTTGGGATGAAATTAAGTTAAATATTAACAGGATTCTGGCAGAATAACAAAGGATTAAGCTACTTTTACGACTCATTTAGATTAAAAAGAGGTATGAAAAAATTGCTGAACAGGCGAATAGCTATTGTTGCAGTAGCGGTGATAGCCACAGTTGCTTTCTTTAGTTTCAAGAGCGGAGACGACCGTAATTTCCAGATTGCAAAGAATCTGGATATATTTAACGCGATTGTGAAAGAACTGGATATGTTCTATGTAGATACCATCGATCCGAATAAAACGATTCGGGAAGGAATCGATAATATGCTTTACACCTTGGATCCTTATACGGAATATTATCCGGAAGAAGATCAGAGTGAGTTGGAGCAGATGATTAAAGGATCATTCGGTGGTATAGGTTCTTACATTGCTTATAATACGAAACTAAAGCGTTCGATGATTTCTGAACCTTTCGAGGGAACACCTGCTGCAAAAGCCGGACTGAAAGCGGGAGATATCCTGATGGAGATTGACGGAAAAGACCTTGCCGGTAAGAATAATGCGGAAGTCAGCCAGATGTTGCGCGGACAGGCGGGTACCAGCTTTAAGTTGAAGATTGAGCGTCCGAATGTGAAAGGCGGACGTACGCCGATGGAGTTCACAATTGTGCGTGAATCTATTCAGAATCCGGCAATACCTTATACTGCCGTATTGGATAACAATATAGGTTATATCAGCCTTAGTACTTTTTCCGGCAATCCTTCCAAAGAATTTAAAAAAGCACTGCTGGATTTGAAGAAACAGGGAGCTACTTCATTGGTGATAGACCTTCGCAGTAATGGCGGCGGACTGTTGGATGAAGCAGTAGAAATTGCGAATTATTTTTTGCCGCGTGGAAAAGTGATTGTGACGACCAAAGGAAAAATCAAACAGGCCAGTAACACTTATAAAACGTTGCGTGAACCGTTGGATTTGGATATTCCGATTGCAGTACTGGTAAATAGCGGAACGGCTTCTGCTTCTGAAATCTTATCAGGTTCTTTGCAGGATCTCGACCGTGCTGTGATCGTTGGTAACCGTACTTTTGGAAAAGGACTGGTACAGGTTCCCCGTTCTTTGCCTTATGGCGGAACGATGAAAGTGACTACCTCCAAATATTATATTCCGAGCGGCCGTTGCGTGCAGGCTATTGATTACAAACATCGCAATGAAGACGGAAGTGTTGGCACTATTCCCGACAGTTTAACTAAGGTATTCTATACGGCTGCCGGACGTGAAGTCCGTGACGGAGGTGGTGTAATGCCGGATATTACGATCAAACAAGAGAAATTACCGAATATCCTTTTCTATTTGGTACGTGATAATCTAATCTTCGATTATGCAACGCAGTATTGTTTGAAACATCCCACTATCGTTGCTCCGGAGAAGTTTGAGGTGACAGATGCTGATTATAATGATTTTAAAGCATTGGTGAAGAAAGCCGACTTCAAGTATGACCAACAGAGTGAGAAGATTCTGAAAACGTTGAAAGAAGCTGCCGAGTTTGAAGGATATATGGATGACGCTTCAGAGGAATTCAAAGTGCTAGAGAAGAAGTTGAACCATAATCTCGACCGTGACTTGGATTATTTCTCTACCGACATAAAGAAAATGATTGCTACTGAAATTATCAAGCGTTACTATTATCAACGTGGTAATATAATCCAGCAGTTGAAGGATGATGACGGTTTGAAAGAAGCGATGAAAATACTGAATGATCCGGTGAAATACAAAGAAATGCTTAGTGCTCCGGCTGCTAAGAAATAAAGAAATATTTTTCAAATATAGATAAACGGAAAACGCGGCTTTGTCATCGACAGGCCGCGTTTTCTGTATCTAATTGTAAATAGTCATATAAGTGTCGTTCCCGGATACAGTCATTTGTATCCTCAAACTGACACATTTATTTGCGAATCAAAGGGAGAGTGAAATAGAACCTGCTTCCCTGCCCCTCCTGGGAGCGCAGCCAGATACGTCCTCCCATTTTTTCTACTAACATTCTGCAAAGAGTCAGCCCCAATCCGGTTCCCTGAACAAAATCGTTGACCTTTCCAAAGCGGCGGAAAATAGTGGCAACTCTTTCTGCCGGAATACCGATGCCGCTATCTTTCACGTAGAACTCTACAAATTCCTCTTTTTCCTGATACCCGAAATGAATTTCTCCTTTGGGGGTAAACTTCGTGGCGTTACTAAGCAAGTTACTTATAATTTGTATAATACGATTCCAGTCACCGGAGGCATACATGTCCGCATCTACATCATCTAAAATAAGTTTGACTCCGTTTTGCGTTTTATGGCAAAATTGTTGCTCCAGTTGCAAACAGATATCTGTTAACTTGACCGGACGGATGTTGAATTTTAAGGAGTCGGCCTCCAGTGAGGCCAGATCCAGAATATCGTTGAATAGATTCAGTAACATTTCCGAATTTCGTTCGATGATTTCCGCATATTGATTCTTCTCTTCCGTAGATGTTGCGTAAGTGATTAGTTTGGAGAATCCGACAATCGCATTGAGCGGGGTGCGTATTTCATGGCTCATGTTTGCAAGAAAAGCAGATTTCAGCCGGTCCGACTCTTCTGCTTTGACTCTGGCGGCCTTCAGCTCTTTCTGTTGTTGCGCGTTCGTCTGTTCTGCCTCCCATTGTTGGGATATATCACGGCACATACACAACAGATATTCATTATCCAAAGGAAAGATGCGGTTCTCGTAGTGATGTAAAACACCGTCCAACATCAGGTCATGTCTGGCTGTGGAACTTTCTCCCGTGAGGATCACTTTATCCATATTCTTGCGGACACTCTCATAAGCTTCTTCCGGCAGAATATCTTTTACGTTAGTGGTGGTGATATTACTGGCATTGATACCTTCTACGTGGTTGGTTGCCGGCGAAGAAGCAAGCTCTATAATATTGGCATCATGGTCGAAGACGGTGAGCATATCGGGGAGGGCATCCAATATCCGGGTGCTGTATTTATCGCGAAAACGTTCTTGGGAAGGAGGCAAAGAATGAGAGGAAAGAAAATCTATCTTCTCTTCTAATTGTTCGATTATTTCTAAAAGTTCCTCCTTCGTTTTGCCCTCGTAATGTCTCATAGAAGATTTATTGTTATTCATTAGAATATTGTAGAAATTGTTTTATCTGTTGCAAATATAAGACAATATTCCGAGACGCGGATTGCCTCCCAAGTTATTATAATATAAAAAAAACGGATAGCTTTTGCCCTACTAATCAGAATGTTCTATCTTTGCATCCATTATATATAAATGATTTACAATATGTCTACAGAATTATTCTCTACTCTGCCCTATAAGGTGGCAGATATTACGCTTGCTGATTTCGGACGCAAGGAAATCGATTTGGCAGAAAAAGAAATGCCCGGCCTGATGGCTCTTCGCGAAAAGTATGGAGAATCCAAACCGTTAAAAGGTGCCCGCATTATGGGATCGTTGCACATGACCATTCAGACGGCTGTGCTGATTGAAACGTTAGTGGCTTTAGGAGCTGAAGTACGTTGGTGCTCTTGTAATATATATTCAACGCAGGATCATGCGGCGGCTGCAATTGCTGCTACGGGTGTGCCTGTGTTTGCATGGAAGGGGGAGACTCTTGCTGATTATTGGTGGTGTACATTACAGGCATTGAGCTTTGCCGGTGGTAAAGGACCGAATGTGATTGTAGATGATGGCGGTGACGCTACGATGATGATTCACGTAGGTTATGATGCGGAGAATAATGCTGCCGTATTGGATAAAGAAGTACATGCAGAGGATGAAATAGAACTGAATGCAATCTTGAAGAAAGTGTTGGCGGAAGACAGTACTCGCTGGCATCGTGTAGCGGAAGAAGTGCGTGGCGTGTCTGAAGAAACTACGACAGGCGTACACCGTTTGTATCAGATGCAGGAAGAAGACAAACTGTTGTTCCCGGCATTCAATGTGAATGATTCGGTCACAAAATCTAAGTTTGACAACCTGTATGGCTGCCGCGAATCGCTGGCTGACGGTATCAAGCGTGCAACGGATGTGATGATTGCCGGAAAAGTGGTGGTAGTATGTGGTTATGGTGATGTGGGTAAAGGCTGTTCTCATTCTATGCGTTCTTACGGAGCGCGGGTGCTCGTGACGGAAGTAGATCCGATCTGTGCATTGCAGGCTGCCATGGAAGGCTTTGAAGTGGTGACTATGGAAGAAGCTTGCATGGAAGGCAATATTTTTGTGACTACTACAGGTAATATCGATATTATCCGTATCGACCACATGGAGAAAATGAAAGATCAGTCTATCGTTTGCAATATCGGTCATTTCGATAATGAAATTCAGGTAGATGCCTTGAAACATTATCCGGGTATCAAATGTGTGAACATCAAACCACAAGTAGACCGTTATTATTTCCCGGATGGACACAGCATCATTTTGCTTGCTGACGGTCGTTTGGTAAATTTGGGATGTGCAACTGGTCATCCGTCATTTGTGATGAGTAATTCATTTACCAATCAGACATTGGCACAAATGGAACTGTTCAACAAGAAATATGATATCAATGTATATCGCTTGCCGAAGCATCTGGACGAAGAAGTTGCCCGCCTGCATCTTGAAAAGATCGGTGTGAAACTGACCAAGTTGACTCCTGAACAGGCTGCCTATATTGGTGTGTCAGTGGACGGACCTTATAAGGCAGATCATTATAGATACTAATTAGATTTACGATTTGACGATTTACTATTTACGATTGATAAATGTGGGAGATCGGTATTCTACCGTTATCAATTGTAAATATTGGATTGTCAGATCGTAATTTATTTTATATTCAAACTTCAATCGTAAATAGTAAATCGTGTCATTGCAAATGAAAAAGTTTCTTCCCGACTTAATAGCCATTCTGGCTTTTATCATTCTTTCTTTCGCCTATTTTTTTCCGGCTGATATTGAAGGTCGTATCTTGTTTCAGCATGACACGGCTGCCGGAGTCGGCGCAGGACAAGAATCGAAAGAGTATTTCGAACGTACCGGAGAACGTACGCGCTGGACGAATTCGATTTTTGGAGGTATGCCTACCTATCAGATGTCTCCGAGTTACGACTCGACAACGTCCCTGAAAGGGGTGGAGAAGGTTTATCGCCTCTTTCTCCCGGATTATGTAGTGCTGACTTTTATTATGATGCTCGGATTCTATATTCTTTTGCGGGCTTTCGGAATATCGGCTTGGTTGGCAGGATTGGGCGGAGTGATATGGGCTTTTTCTTCCTATTTCTTCATTCTGATACCGGCAGGGCACATTTGGAAGTTTGTGACGTTGGCTTATATCCCACCTACGATTGCGGGTGTCGTTCTGGCTTACCGGAAGAAATACTTGTTGGGTGGAATTATTACAGCGCTGTTCATCGCCCTTCAGATTCAGTCGAATCACATTCAGATGAGCTATTATTTCATGTTTGTGATCCTGTTTTTTGTGGGAGCGTACTTTGAAGATGCTTATAAAAAGAAAGAACTGCCCCATTTCTTCAAGGCCAGCGCAATTTTGGCATTGGCTGCCGTGGTAGGAGTTTGTATCAATATCTCCAATCTGTATCATACTTATGAATATAGTAAGGAGACGATGCGCGGCAAGAGCGAATTGAAGCAGGAGGGCGCTGCGGCCAGCCAGACAAGTAGCGGGTTGGACCGTGACTACATAACCAACTGGAGTTATGGTATTGGCGAGACATTGACGTTGCTGGTTCCGAACGTAAAAGGAGGAGGATCAGGGTCTACGATGTCGCAAAGCGAAGTTGCTATGGCAAAGGCCAATCCAATGTATAGCGGCATTTATTCGCAGTTGCCGCAATATTTCGGTGAGCAACCGTGGACAGCCGGTCCTGTATATGTTGGGGCATTTGTGATGTGCCTGTTCGTATTGGGTTGTTTCATAGTGAAAGGTCCTCTGAAATGGGCATTGCTAGGAGCTACTATCTTCTCGATTCTGCTTTCATGGGGAAAGAATTTCATGGGATTGACGGACTTCTTTATCGATTACGTCCCGATGTACAATAAGTTCCGTGCTGTATCTTCCATTCTGGTGATTGCTGAATTTACCATTCCTTTGTTGGCGATTTTTGCTTTGAAAGAGATTTTGAGCAAACCGGATACGCTGAAGTTGAAAGAGAACCGTGGAGGGGTGATTGCCACTTTGGTACTGACTGCTGGTGTTGCGTTGATTTTAGCTGTTGCTCCGGGTGCTTTCTTCTCCGGTTTTATTACGACACAAGAGATGGCTGCTTTGAAACAAGCACTTCCAGCCGAACATTTGGCTCCGTTTGTGGCAAACCTGACTGAAATGCGTGAAGCTATTATTGCTTCGGACGCATGGCGTAGTTTCTTTATTATAATGATTGGTTGCCTGTTTTTATTCTTATATCAACAGCGGAAGTTGAAAGCTTCTTTCACATTGGCTGGTATTGCGCTTTTATGTTTGATAGATATGTGGAGCATTAATAAACGCTATTTGAATGACGAACAGTTTGTGCCGAAATCCAAACAGACAGAAGCGTTTGTTAAAACACAGGCGGATGAGATGATCCTTCAGGATACTACTTTAAATTATCGTGTGTTGAACTTTATAGGCTTCCCCGGTAATACGTTTAATGAAAACAACACAGCATACTGGCATAAAAGTGTCGGAGGTTATCATGCAGCGAAGCTCCGTCGCTATCAGGAAATGATCGATCATCATATCATGCCCGAAATGCAGGAAACCTATCAGGCGGTGGCTACTGCCGGCGGACAGATGGACAGTGTAGACGCTTCCAAATTCCGTGTACTGAATATGCTGAATACAAAATACTTCATTTTCCCTGCCGGAGAGCAAGGGCAGGCTGTTCCTGTGGTAAATCCTTATGCATACGGCAATGCGTGGTTCGTAGATAAGGTGCAGTATGTAAATAATGCAAATGAAGAAATCGACGCTTTGAATGATATTCTTCCAACGGAAACAGCCGTAGTGGATGTGAAGTTTAAAGAACAATTGAAAGGTGTGACAGAAGGATATAAAGATTCTCTATCTACCATCCAGTTGACTAGTTACGAGCCGAATCGTCTGGTCTACAAGGCTTCCACTCCTAAAGACGGAGTTGTTGTCTTCTCCGAAATATATTATCCGGGATGGCAGGCGACTATTGACGGTCAGCCTGTCGATATTGCCCGTGCAGATTATATCTTGCGTGCGATAAATGTACCGGCAGGGGAACATACCATCGAAATGTGGTTTGATCCACAAAGCATACAGGTTACAGAAAGTATTGCTTATGCGGCACTGACTTTGTTGTTGATCGGAGTTATAATCTTTGCGTTGATGCAGCGCAGCAAGATAGCGAAGAAGCCTTAAGCGAAATGTAATAGTCATTAACCTTCATGATGTATTGTAAGGTTGTAAAATAAGGGCGGCACTCCTCCTCACAAAGAGCGCCGCCCTTATTTTACATTCACTAAAAAAATATGAAAAAACAAACGCTGTTCATAGAAACATATTAAGTGTAATGTTTTTGAGAGTAGTTGTTTATTGTTTGTTCATTGAAAAAGGAAAATATGAATATAAACAAATAGTTTGTGGATAGTCTTATTATGCTGTAAGCTACTAAATTTGTAGCCAATAATAGAGCATTATGTTATGAAAAGACTACTATTCATTTTTTCCTTTTTTTTCTTGTTCGTGTTACGTGGGAACACACAGGAGGTAGAGATTCTGACATTAGAGGATTGTCTCCGCATTGGTATTGACAATAACTTGTCGTTAGAAGGGAAACGTAAAGAAATACAAAAAAGTAAATATGGCGTATCTGAAAACCGTTCAAAGCTGCTGCCGCAAATTAATGCGATAGCCGGTTATAATAACAATTTTGATCCTCCGGTGTCAGTCACAGACGGTTCATCTTACGGAGTTCCCTATAATATAACGAAAACATTGCAACATTCTGCTAATGCAGGACTGGAAATGCAGATGCCGCTTTTCAATCAGACTCTTTATACTTCTATGTCCATAGCTAAAGTGATGGAAGAAATCAGCCGTCTGTCTTATGGAAAAGCCAGGGAAGATGTTATTCTTCAAATCAGTAAGATGTATTATCTCGGACAGGTCACGGCCGAACAAATCATGCTGATAAAAGCAAATATCACCCGTCTGGAAGAATTGAGAGATATTACACAGGCTTTCTTCGATAATGGAATGTCCATGGAAGTCGATCTGAAAAGAGTCAATATCAATTTGGAAAATCTGAAGGTGCAATATGACAATGCACAAGCAATGATGAAACAGCAATTGAATATGCTGAAATACATTATGGATTATCCGGCTGAAAAGGAAATCGCGCTGACACCGGTAAATACCGATAGCATTACTACGGTAGCCCTGACCGGCTTGTCGGAAAATATCTATGAACTTCAACTCTCACAATCGCAAGTGCAACTGGCGGAACGACAAAAGAAGATCATTACTAATGGATATATCCCTTCTCTTAGTCTGACAGGCAGCTGGCGATATGCTGCATATACGGATAAAGGTTATCATTGGTTCCACTCCGGTCCGTCCAATCAATGGTTTCGTTCCTATGGAGTGGGGCTAACCTTGCGTATTCCGATTTTCGACGGACTGGATAAAACCTATAAAATAAAGAAGGCGATGATCGATATAGAGAACAAAAGACTGGCATGGGAAGATGCCCGGAAGAATCTGCAAACTCAATATCTGAATGCTGTGAACGACCTGATGAACAATCAGCGTAACTTTAAGAAACAGAAGGATAACTACTTGCTTGCCGAAGATGTGTACGCAGTCACTTCCGACCGTTACCGGGAAGGCATTGCTTCTATGACGGAAGTGCTGCAAGATGAAATGCAGATGAGCGAAGCTCAAAACAACTATATCAGCGCACATTATAACTATCGGGTGACTAACCTGATGCTGCTTAAACTGACCGGACAAATAGAATCATTAGTCAAATAATACGCAAATAACAATCATAAATATGGAAACAATAGAAAATAACCTTCCTTCCGCTACTCATCAGGAGAAAGCAAAAAAAATGAAGAAACTTCGTCGCTGGCAGATTGCTATCAGCCTTCTCGGAGTGGCTATTATTGTTTGGGGAGTGATTGAAGTGATCTGCCTTTTTTTGAATTATAGCCAGACGGAGACTAGTAACGATGCACAAATAGAACAATATGTGTCTCCTATCAATCTACGTGCTTCAGGTTACATTGACAAAATCTACTTTACAGAACATCAGGAGGTACATAAAGGAGATACTTTGCTGGTACTGGATGATCGTGAATATAAAATTCGCGTAATGGAGGCTGAAGCTGCCTTGAAAGATGCGCAAGCTGGTGCGACCGTCATCAATGCAACACTCAATACCACGCAGACAACAGCATCTGTTTATGATGCGTCTATTGCCGAAATTGAAGTACGGTTGGCGAAACTGGAAAAAGACCGGAAACGATATGAGAACCTCGTGAAACGAAATGCGGCTACTCCTATCCAACTTGAACAGATTGTCACTGATTATGAAGCTACGCATAAGAAACTGGAAGCTACGAAAAGGCAGAAAAAAGCAGCTCTTTCCGGTGTAGATGAAGTGTCCTACCGTCGCATGAATACCGAAGCGGCTATTCAAAGAGCAACAGCTGCGCTCGAAATGGCCCGGTTGAATCTTTCCTATACGGTTGTAATAGCTCCTTGTGACGGAAAACTCGGCCGTCGCTCATTAGAGGAAGGACAGTTTATTTCGGCAGGGCAGACCATCACCTATATTCTTCCTGATACCCAGAAATGGATCGTTGCCAATTATAAGGAGACACAAATCGAGAACCTGCATATCGGACAGGAAGTATTTGTCACAGTAGATGCCATTAGCGATAAAGAGTTTAAAGGCAAAGTCACCTCTATATCAGGAGCTACCGGCTCCAAATATTCATTAGTGCCGACCGATAACTCCGCAGGCAACTTTGTGAAGATCCAACAGCGCATCCCCGTACGCATCGACTTTACCAATTTATCGAAAGAAGACAACGAACGATTAGCAGCAGGCATGATGGTAGTGGTGAAAGCCAAACTCTAACTACCGTGCACCTATAATTCATAAATCATAATTCATAAATCAAAAATTAATGCCCTCTTATCCTAAAAATTATCCTTTCTATAGCTGGATGCCCAAGCCGTTGGGTATTATCATTCTGTTATTTTTCTTTCTGCCGATTCTTACGGTAGGCGGGGTTTATTCGGTGAATAGCACCGAAATGATGAGCGGGCTTGGCATTATATCCGAGCATATCCAGTTTGCCAACTTTGTTACTTCTATTGGTATGGCAGCCTTTGCTCCTTTCCTATATCAGTTGGTGTGTGTGCGGCGGGAGAAGATGATGTGTATTGTCGGGTTTGCGTTCATGTATATATTCAGTTATATCTGTGCAAAGACAGACAGCGTTTTTCTGTTGGCGCTTTGTAGTCTTCTGACGGGGTTCTTGCGTATGGTACTGATGATGGTCAATCTGTTCACACTCATTTGGTATGCGGGTGGAATGGAAGCTACCCGCAATATTACTCCGGGGTTGGAGCCGAAAGATACTGCCGGTTGGAATAAATTGGACATTGAAAGATGTGTGAGTCAGCCGGCTGTTTATCTGTTTTTTATGATTCTAGGACAGTCGGGCACAGCATTGACGGCTTGGCTGTCCTTTGAATATGAGTGGAAATATGTGTATTACTTTATGATGGGGATTCTCCTGATCTCTATTTTGCTCTTGTTTATTACCATGCCGAATTATAAGTTTCCCGGAAGGTTTCCTATTAATTTCCGTAAGTTCGGCAATGTCACTGCATTTTGCATCTCGCTGACTTGTCTCACGTATGTGCTGGTTTATGGAAAAGTACTCGACTGGTATGATGACGAATCTATTCGTTGGGCGACAGCTGTAAGTATTCTGTTTGCGGGAATTTTTCTATATATGGATGTAACGCGCCGGTCGCCTTATGTTTTGCTGGATGCGTTCAAACTGCGTACTATACGTATGGGAGCATTACTTTACTTATTATTGATGGTGATAAACTCCAGTGCTATGTTTGTCAATGTGTTTGCAGGAGTGGGGATGCATCTCGATAATCTGCAAAATGCTTCATTAGGTAATTGGTGTATGGTAGGTTATGCTATTGGTGCCGTGATTGCTATGGTGTTGGGAGGTAAAGGGTTACATTTTAAGTATCTGTTTGCGATGGGATTCTTCTTCCTGTCTTTATCAGCTGTTTTCATGTATTTCGAGGTACAAACGGCAGGAGTTTACGAGCGTCTGAAATATGCAGTTATCATCCGTGCCACAGGCATGATGATTCTGTATGCGCTGACGGCTGCTTATGCCAATCAACGTATGCCTTTTAAATATCTTTCCACCTGGATCTGTATTATGCTTACTGTGCGTATGGTTGTGGGACCGAGTATCGGCGGAGCAATTTATACAAATGTTTTGCAGGAGCGGCAACAACACTATATAACCCGTTATGCGCAAAATGTGGACCTGCTTAATCCGGATGCTTCCACTTCCTTCCTTGGTACGGTACAAGGTATGAAATATCAGGGAAAGAGTGAGACGGAAGCCCGTAACATGGCTGCTATATCTACCAAAGGGCGTATTCAGGTGCAGGCCACGCTCTCTGCACTCAAAGAGATGGCGGGATGGACAATTTATGGTGGGTTAATTTGTATGATATTTGTGCTCGTTGTTCCTTATCCTAAACGAAAATTGCTAACTTAGCGTCGTTTTTGATAATGATCTGTTAATATATTAGTATGATGGATAGCGGACAAGATCGTTTATTGCAGTTTGAACGCGATTTGTTAAGTGGGAAAAATATATGTAGCTCCGAAGGGATATTTGTAAATTTTCCACCCTCACTGAAGAGACCTTTTCAAATGAAAGGACTGGGGCTGATTATTTGCCGCCAGGGTAATTTCCAGTTTTCGCTTAATCAGAAAAAGCATTTCGCAGGAGCAGGCGAAAGTTTGTTTATTCCCGAAGACGGCGAGTTTCAGGTTTTGCAAGAGTCGGAAGACATGGAGGTGCGGATTTTGATTTATCAGATAGAACCGATCCGGGATATTATGGGGAATCTGGTTGTTTCCATGTATATGTATTCCCGTCTTACTCCCGAAGAACCTTCTTGTGTCTGGTCTACTGGTGAGGAAGAAGAGATCGTAAAGTATATGTCCTTATTGGATAATGTGTTACAGTCGGAAGAAAATTCATTTAAACTTTATGAGCAGAAATTACTTCTACTTGCATTGACGTACAGGATTTGCTCTATTTATAATCGCAAACTTGTCAATGACGGGCGGGAAGTGGGAGGACGCAAAAATGAAGTCTTTATTCACTTGATCCAGTTAATCGAAAAATATTATATGCAGGAACGGGGTGTTGAGTTTTATGCGGATAAATTGTGCTTGTCTCCTAAATATCTTTCTGCCGTTTCTAAAAGTATCTGCGGATATACCGTGCAGGAACTTGTATTCAAAGCTATCATTCGTAAGAGCATCTCATTGCTTAAAAATACGCAGAAAGATATTCAGGAGATTTCAAATGCCTTCGGCTTCCCCAATGCTTCTTATTTCGGTACGTTCTTTAAGAAGCAGGTTGGGGTTTCACCGCAGCAATATCGGAAGAATCTTTAAACGTTTATTCTTTTTCGCCGTAGGCAAGATCGCCCGCATCGCCCAGTCCCGGAACAATGTAAGAATGTTCGTTGAGTTCGGGATCGATGGCTGCGCACCAGATTGTTGTCTTGTCTTTCGGAAATACATTCTTTATATGATCGATAGCCTTTTGGCTGGCGATAATCGAAGCAACATGAATTTCAGCAGGGTGTCCTTTCGTCAGCATTGCCTGGTAACTAAGTTCCATACTCCCCCCAGTTGCCAGCATAGGATCGGTGATAATCAGCGTTTTGTCATCAATGCGGGGAGAAGCGATATATTCTATGTGTATATCGAATTTTAGCGTATCTTTATATTTACGATAAGCGGAAACAAACGCATTCTCCGCCCTGTCGAAATAGCTAAGGAAACCTTGATGGAAAGGCAGACCAGCACGCAGGATCGTACTGATTACTAAATTGTTGTCCGGTGTACTGACCGGAGCGATTCCCAGTGGTGTCTGGATGTTCTTTACCGAGTATTTAAACTCTTTACTCATTTCATAAGCCATGATTTCTCCGATCCGTTCGATGTTACGGCGGAAACGCAGGCGGTCGTTCTGAACTTCTACATTTCTAATTTCGGATATGTACTGGTTTAGAATCGAATTAGTTTGGCCAAAATCAATTACTTTCATATTATATTTTAATCAAATTTTAATCTCATTTTCATAGTATTGATAACATACTGGCTTGCAAAGTAAACGATAATCTTTCAAATTGCAATATTCAGTTTGCAGATATTGTTAGGAATTTATAAAAGAGTTTCAATTAGGGAAAAATTTCTCTAATACCTTCTTCCTTTCCAAAGAAAGTATTACTTTTGTAGCCGGATTTACAAGGGGGTATCCAAAGCTCCCCATGTTAAGGTGAAAAGAGATAGAAAACAAAATACCAATTTTAATTAATTCAAAGAAAATGGCAAATTTAGATTTAAGCAAGTACGGCATCACAGGTGTGACTGAGATTTTGCACAATCCGTCTTATGATGTTTTGTTCGCTGAGGAAACAAAACCGAGTCTGGAAGGCTTTGAAAAAGGTCAAGTTACTGAATTAGGCGCTGTGAATGTAATGACAGGTATCTACACCGGTCGTTCTCCTAAAGATAAATTCTTCGTTAAGAATGAAGCTTCTGCTGATTCTGTATGGTGGACTTCCGAAGAATATAAAAACGATAACAAACCATGTACTGAAGAAGCTTGGGCTGACTTGAAAGCTAAAGCTGTAAAACAACTTTCCGGCAAACGTTTGTTCGTTGTTGATACTTTCTGTGGTGCTAACGAAGCTACTCGTATGAAAGTACGTTTCATCATGGAAGTAGCTTGGCAGGCTCATTTCGTAACTAACATGTTCATTCGCCCGACTGCTGAAGAACTTGCTAACTACGGAGAACCTGATTTCGTATGTTTCAACGCTTCTAAAGCAAAAGTTGACAACTACAAAGAACTGGGCTTGAACTCTGAAACTGCTACAGTATTCAACCTGAAGACTAAAGAACAAGTAATCCTGAATACTTGGTACGGTGGTGAAATGAAGAAAGGTATGTTCTCTATCATGAACTACATGAACCCGCTTCGTGGTATCGCTTCTATGCACTGCTCTGCTAACACTGATATGGAAGGAACTAGCTCTGCTATCTTCTTCGGATTGTCTGGTACAGGTAAGACTACTTTGTCTACTGACCCGAAACGTAAATTGATCGGTGACGACGAACACGGATGGGATAACGAAGGTGTATTCAACTACGAAGGTGGTTGCTACGCTAAGGTTATCAACTTGGATAAAGAAAGCGAACCAGATATCTACAATGCTATCAAACGTGACGCTTTACTTGAAAACGTAACTGTTGACGCTAACGGTAAGATTGATTTCACTGACAAGAGCGTGACTGAAAACACTCGTGTTTCTTATCCTATCTATCACATCGAAAACATCGTTAAACCGGTTTCTAAAGGTCCTCACGCAAAACAAGTTATCTTCTTGTCGGCTGATGCGTTCGGTGTATTGCCTCCAGTATCTATCCTGAACCCGGAACAGGCTCAATACTACTTCTTATCTGGATTTACAGCTAAATTGGCTGGTACGGAACGTGGTATCACTGAACCGACTCCGACATTCTCGGCTTGTTTCGGTGCTGCTTTCTTGTCATTGCACCCGACTAAATATGCAGAAGAACTGGTTAAGAAGATGGAGATGACTGGTGCTAAAGCATACTTGGTTAACACTGGATGGAATGGTTCTGGTAAACGTATCTCTATCAAAGATACTCGTGGTATTATCGACGCTATCCTTGACGGTTCTATCGACAAAGCTCCTACTAAGGTTATTCCTTTCTTCGACTTTGTTGTTCCTACAGAACTTCCGGGTGTTGATCCGAAGATCCTTGACCCACGCGACACTTACGAATGTGCTTGCCAATGGGAAGAAAAAGCTAAAGATTTGGCTGGACGTTTCATCAAGAACTTCGCTAAATTTACTGGTAACGAAGCTGGTAAGGCTTTGGTTGCTGCTGGTCCGAAACTCTAATTGGAGAATCAGATATAATATGGAAGGCGGTTCGATTTCGAACCGCCTTTTTTATTGCTATACTGTGTCTTTCTATGAAAAGGAATACTGTCTGTTTATTTTTTTTCCTATATTTGTCAAAACGAGACTATTTACTTTTAAAGACAGCTATGACGTATCTGGATACAGACAAACAGACCTATGCGGATTTAAGCATAACGGAGACTGCAAACAATGAGCAGTTTCTTTTCTCTTTGTTTTCTAAAACAGAAACGAAAGAAGGAAAGTCATTGATGATGAACTGGGTTATGTATCCGTTAAGTGATTTGGATATGATCCGCAAAAGGCAGGAGGCTGTTGCGTGGGATGCTTTACCTGAACTTCTTTTGAATGAAGAAGAATTGGATTTTATTGAATATTATCTGGCTTATCGCGACCAGATCAGGGAAGCACACGTCTTACTGTCATGTGCTACTGTCATAGATCGCCTGTTGAGATATGATTCAACCCGTTATGTTATTTGTCGGGGAGTGAAATTGGTAATACATTTGCTGCATTGTTTGGAGAGGTGGGCGAAAGAATTGGATGAGGATGCCCCACAATTGATGAAGGAGTCAGCCCGTATGGTGAATGATATTTTGTCCGGAAGTGAATTAGGTGAAGTCTTGGAACAGACTTCTGGCGAAGAAAGGCGGCTATCTAATTATACGATAGATAAATACGATTATCTATTTCGCTGTACCCGTTTGTTGTCTTTGAAAGAATTATTATCAGTTTTGTATTTATTGGATGTCTGCCGGACAGCTCATCGGGTAGCGAAAGAGAAAAATTTCTGTTGTACACCGAAAGTGGTGGAAACAATGGATTTTTCGGTCGAGGGTGTAGTTCATCCTTTTGTGAAAAATGTACGGGAGAATAGTTGGGTGATGTCCCGGGGAAATATCAGTATTTTTACGGGTTCTAACATGGCGGGAAAGTCAACCACTTTAAAAGCACTGACTTTGACTGTCTGGCTGGCACATTGCGGACTGCCTGTCCCGGTGAAGTCAATGGTTTGTCCTCTTTACGAAGGTATTTATACTTCTATTAACTTGCCGGACTCTTTGCGTGACGGGCGAAGCCATTTCATGGCAGAGGTTCTTCGTATAAAAGAAGTGATGCAAAAAGCGCTTACAGGAAAACGTTGTTTGGTCGTCTTGGATGAAATGTTTCGCGGAACTAACGCTAAGGATGCTTTTGAGGCTTCTCTTGCAGTCAATGAATTATTGAAAAGATTCTCTTGTTGCCATTTCCTTATATCAACTCATATTCTGGAGTATGCAAAAGCATTTGAAAAAGATCCTGCCTGTTGTTTTTATTATATGGAAGCAGAAATTATTGACGATGCATTTGTTTGTCATCATCGGCTATTGCAGGGGATTTCGGAGGCTAGGGTAGGATATTGGGTCGTGAAAAAACTACTGGCCGGTTTGATATAGTTTCACCTTATTATTGTGCCCATTAAGACAGTATTTTATTTTTATTAAAGGCATATTTTGATTACTTTTGTACAAACCATATACGAGAGAATAATCTTGAATAATAATGCGACAACCATGAAGAAACTCTATTTCTTTCTTATCTGCTCTTTGTTTCTTGTCTCCGGACTTTACGCGGGTGAAACTGATTATACCAAAGGACTTTCCATCTGGTTTGATACTCCCAATACTTTGCAGGGGTATGCCGTGTGGTATGGGGGAAGACCGGATCTGTGGAAAGGTGGTGATAAACCGGAAACAGCAGGAAATGCAGGTCATAATCCGGATCCCGCTTGGGAATCGCAATCATTACCGATAGGGAATGGTAGTTTAGGTGCGAATATCATGGGGTCGGTGGAAGCTGAACGTATTACCTTTAACGAAAAAACGCTTTGGCGTGGCGGTCCGAATACAGCGAAAGGGGCGGACTATTATTGGAATGTCAATAAACAGTCGGCTCATCTTTTGGATGAAATACGTAAGGCATTTACGGAAGGAAATCAGGAAAAGGCTGAAATGCTGACACGTCAAAACTTCAACAGTGAGGTGTCTTATGATGCTGACGGGGAAAATCCTTTCCGTTTCGGCAGTTTTACTACCATGGGAGAGTTTTATGTAGAAACGGGATTGAATATTATAGGGATGAGTGACTATAAACGTATCCTTTCTTTGGACTCTGCAATGGCAGTTGTTCAGTTTAAAAAGGATCATGTGGTTTATCAGCGCAATTATTTCATTTCTTATCCTGCCAATGTGATGGTGATGCGTTTCAGTGCGGATCAACCGGGTAAACAAAACTTGGTTTTCAGTTATGCGCCTAATCCGGTGTCTACCGGGAATATGGCTTCTGACGGTAATAAAGGACTGGTGTATTCCGCATCTCTGGACAATAACGGAATGAAATACGTCGTTCGTATTCAGGCGGAGACAAAAGGCGGAACCTTGTTTAATGCAGATGGAAAACTGACGGTGAAAGGTGCGGATGAAGTCGTGTTTTATATTACGGCTGATACTGATTATAAACCTAACTTTGATCCGGATTTTAAAGATCCGAAGACGTATGTGGGTGTCAATCCGGAAGAAACAACCAAGGAATGGATGAATAACGCAGTGTCACAGAGGTATACTGCTTTGTTTAGTCAGCATTACAATGATTATGCTGCTTTGTTCGATCGGGTTAAATTGAATCTGAATCCGGCGATCAAGGGAAGAAATCTGCCGACTCCCCAGCGGTTGAAAAACTACCGGGCAGGACAGCCGGATTACTATTTGGAAGAATTATATTTTCAATTCGGCCGCTATCTGTTGATTTCAAGTTCCCGTCCGGGCAATATGCCGGCGAATTTGCAGGGTATCTGGCATAATAATGTCGATGGACCGTGGCGTGTGGACTATCATAATAATATCAATATTCAGATGAATTATTGGTCGGTATGCTCCACCAACCTGAATGAATGTATGCTTCCATTGGTCGATTTCATTCGTACGCTGGTAAAACCGGGTGAAAAGACCGCGAAATCTTATTTCGGTGCCAGAGGATGGACGGCATCTATTTCCGGCAATATATTCGGATTTACCACTCCGTTGGAAAGTCAGGATATGTCGTGGAACTTCAATCCTATGGCAGGTCCCTGGCTGGCTACTCATATCTGGGAGTATTATGATTATACAAGAGATCTGAAATTCCTGAAAGAAACGGGTTATGAGTTGATAAAAAGTAGTGCGGACTTTGCTGTCGATTATTTGTGGCATAAACCGGATGGAACATATACGGCTGCTCCATCTACTTCGCCGGAGCATGGCCCTATCGATCAGGGTGCTACCTTTGTACATGCCGTTGTACGTGAGATTTTGCTGGATGCAATCGAGGCGAGTAAAGTGTTGGGCGTAGATAAGAAAGAACGTAAGCAGTGGGAGCATGTGCTTGCCAATCTCGTTCCTTATAAAATAGGGCGGTATGGTCAGTTGATGGAATGGTCGGTAGATATTGATGATCCGAAAGACGAGCATCGGCATGTGAATCATTTGTTCGGACTGCATCCTGGGCATACGGTTTCTCCGGTCACCACTCCCGAACTGGCGAAAGCCGCTAAAGTAGTACTGGTGCATCGTGGTGACGGGGCTACCGGCTGGAGCATGGGCTGGAAGTTGAATCAATGGGCACGTTTGCAAGATGGTAATCATGCTTATACCTTGTTTGGCAATTTGTTGAAGAACGGTACGCTGGATAATTTGTGGGATACACATTCGCCTTTCCAGATTGACGGAAACTTTGGCGGAACAGCTGGTATTACCGAGATGTTGCTTAAAAGTCATATGGGTTTTATTCAGTTGCTGCCTGCTTTGCCGGATGCATGGAAGGAAGGCTCTGTTAGTGGTATCTGTGCAAAGGGGAATTTTGAAGTGGATATGGTTTGGGAGAATAATCAGCTGAAAGAAGCTGTGGTTCATTCTAATGCGGGAGGAAACTGTGTGATAAAGTATGCTGATAAGACTCTTTCTTTTAAAACGGTGAAAGGGCGTAGTTACCGGATTGAATATGATGTGACTAAAGGACTTATTAGACAGTAAATAGAAAATATCGGAAAATTAGAAAGTAGGAATGGTATTAGAGTATTTGAAATTGTTCGTGACGTTTGCGAAGATTGGAATGTTTACTATTGGTGGCGGTTATGCCATGATTCCGTTAATTGAACGGGAGAT
Organism: Bacteroides sp. 3_1_13; assembly: GCF_001185845.1. Taxonomy (NCBI): domain Bacteria; kingdom Pseudomonadati; phylum Bacteroidota; class Bacteroidia; order Bacteroidales; family Bacteroidaceae; genus Bacteroides; species Bacteroides sp. 3_1_13. Next base: position 433,807 of record NZ_KQ236955.1, on the reverse strand, counting down.
AGTTGCCAAACAGTGGATGAGTAAGGAAGAATTCATGGAGATGTTTGCCTTGACGCAGTCACTACCGGGTGTGTTTGCTGTGAATATTTCTATTTTTGTAGGATATAAGTTGTATAAAGTGGGTGGGAGCCTGGTATGTGCTTTGGCTACGATTCTTCCCTCCTTTGTTATTATGATGCTGATAGCCATGTTTTTTGCACGGTTTCAAGATAATGAAGTGATGATTCGCATCTTTAATGGAATACGTCCTGCCGTGGTAGCGTTGATTTTGTTTCCTTGTATTTCTGCTGTAAGAGCTCTGAAACTGAAATACCTTCAGTTGGTTGCTCCTGCCATAGCTACTCTTTTGATTTGGCAGTTTGGACTGTCTCCTATTTATATTGTATTGGCAGGAATTCTGGGAGGATTGGTATATACATTGTGGTTGAAAGAAAAAATAATGAATAAAGAGGTATGATATATTTGCAGTTACTTTGGGTGTATCTTAAAATAGGTATGTTCGGTTTTGGAGGTGGATATGCGATGCTTTCCCTTATTCAACATGAGATAGTGGATATTCATCATTGGCTGACTCCCCAACAGTTTACGGATGTGGTGGCGATTTCGCAAATGACTCCGGGGCCGATTGGTATCAATAGTGCTACTTATGTAGGGTATGCGGTAACGCAAAGCGTGTGGGGAGCGGTGCTGGCTACGGTAGCGGTTTGTTTACCTTCTTTTATTCTGGTGTTGCTCATTTCTTATTTCTTTGCGAAGTGCAAGGATAACAAGTATATTAAGGCGGCTATGTCCGGACTGCTACCTATGTCGGTTGCTTTGATTGCTTCGGCTGCATTACTTATGATGAATAGAGAAAATTTTATGGACTATAAAAGTATCGGTATTTTTGCGGCAGCCTTTTTGGTTACATGGAAATGGAATCTTCACCCTATCCTGTTGATTTGTCTGGCGGGTGTGGTAGGATTGTTGTTGTATTAGTAATGCTTGTGATACTTGCAGAAAAAAATAAAATCCCGGTAAAACACAGCGTTTCACCGGGATTTCTATTATAATATTAATGAAAGAATGGTTAGTTCTTGTTGGCACGTTTACGTTCGATTTCGTCCAAAATCACTTTACGCATACGCATTGCCTTTGGAGTAACTTCTACATATTCGTCTTCCTTAATATATTCCAGTGCTTCTTCAAGTGAGAACTGGATAGGCGGAATCAGACGTACTTTGTCATCCGAACCGGAAGCACGCATATTCGTCAGCTTCTTCGATTTGGTTACGTTGATAACCAAGTCGTTGTCGTGAGAGTGCTCGCCTACTACCTGTCCTGCATAGACTTCGTCCTGCGGGAAAATAAAGAACTTACCGCGATCCTGTAATTTGTCGATGGCATAAGCAAAAGCTGTTCCGCTTTCCATAGCAATCATAGAACCATTGGTACGACGTTCAATTTCTCCTTTGTGCGGCTGATATTCTTTGAAACGGTGTGCCATAATGGCTTCACCGGCAGAAGCCGTCAGTACATTGGTACGCAAACCGATGATACCGCGTGAAGGCATATTGAATTCAAGATTGATGCGTTCGCCTGTATTTTCCATCTTTACCATTTCACCTTTACGGCGGGTAACCATATCAATAATCTTGCTGGAATATTCTTCCGGTACGTTGATGGTCAACTCTTCAATCGGTTCGCATTTCACACCGTCGATTTCTCTGAAGATAACCTGTGGCTGACCTACCTGCAATTCATATCCCTCGCGGCGCATTGTTTCAATCAATACAGAAAGGTGGAGTACACCACGGCCGGAAACAATCCATTTACCGTCTTCTTCACTCTTTCTTACGCGGAGAGCCAGGTTCTTGTCGAGTTCCTTCATCAGACGGTCGTGGATGTGACGTGAAGTCACAAACTTGCCATCCTTACCGAAGAAAGGAGAATCGTTGATAGCAAACAACATACTCATGGTCGGTTCGTCGATTGCGATGGGTGGCAGTGCTTCCGGACTTTCGAAATCACAAACTGTATCTCCAATCTCGAATCCGTCAATACCTACCAGCGCGCAGATGTCACCGGAAGAAACCTCATTTGTTTTCACACGGCCTAAGCCTTCGAAAACATGGAGCTCTTTAATTTTGCTCTTGAACATATCGCCGTTACGTTTCACAAGCGTTATATTCATACCTTCTTTTAATGTACCACGATGTACGCGACCTACGGCAATACGACCGGTATAAGAAGAATAATCCAGAGAAGTAATCAACATCTGGGGAGTACCTTCCAATTGTTGCGGTGCCGGAATGTTTTCGACGATACAATCCAGTAGCGGAGTGATGCTGTCAGTTTGTTGCTGCCAGTCGGTGCTCATCCAGTTGTTTTTGGCGGAACCGTAAATCACGGGGAAGTCCAACTGATCTTCTGTTGCGTTCAAGCTGAACACCAAGTCGAAAACCATCTCGTAAACTTCTTCCGGGCGGCAGTTAGGTTTATCTACCTTATTAACTACCACAATGGGTTTCAAACCGATTTCGAGCGCTTTTTGCAGTACGAAACGAGTCTGTGGCATCGGACCTTCGAAGGCATCTACCAACAGAATACAGCCATCGGCCATATTCAATACACGTTCTACTTCACCACCGAAGTCGCTGTGTCCCGGAGTATCAATAATATTAATTTTTGTACCGTTGTAATTGATGGATACGTTTTTGGAGAGAATCGTTATACCACGTTCACGTTCCAAATCGTTGTTATCCAGGATAAGTTCACCACTATTTTGGTTGCTGCGGAATAAATTTCCGGCCAATAGCATCTTGTCAACCAGCGTTGTTTTCCCATGGTCAACATGGGCAATGATTGCAATGTTTCGAATATTTTGCATATAATACCTATTATTTGGCTGCAAAGGTACGAAAATAGGATTAGAAATATGCGCAATGATAGCAATTTTTTCTTGTAAATCGTTGTGTGATATAAAGATAATGCCTATCTTTGCACGCTCAAAAGAATAATTTATCAATTAAAATTCTAAGAATTATGTATTTAGACGCTGCTAAAAAGCAAGAAATCTTCGGAAAGTACGGAAAGTCTAACACTGACACCGGCTCAGCTGAGGCCCAAGTGGCATTGTTTTCCTACCGTATTTCTCACCTGACTGAGCACATGAAGCTCAACAGAAAAGATTATAGTACTGAAAGAGCGTTAACAATGTTGGTAGGTAAGCGTCGTCGCTTACTCGACTACCTGAAAGCAAGAGATATCGAAAGATATCGTGCTATTGTTAAAGAGCTCGGTTTGCGTAAGTAATCTACTTGTCGCGAAAAGATTTAAAGCCGTTCCTCATGATAGAGGAACGGCTTTTTTTTAGTTTCTTCTTTTTCTTCCTGATAGTCGTATTTTCTTCGGTTATAATTGTGTTCATCTAAAGATTTTGCTATTTTTGCAGCTTAATTATTATAATTTATCACCTTTGATAACTAAAATGCTTTCAAAATGGATACAAGTAAGATTGTTGGCGAGAAAATTAAAGCCCTCCGCGAAGATAAATCAATAAGCATAGAAGAGTTGGCGCAACGTTCAGGTTTGGCTATCGAACAGGTTGAACGTATTGAGAATAACATTGATATACCTTCTCTCGCACCGCTGATTAAGATTGCGCGTGTGTTGGGAGTACGTCTGGGTACTTTCCTTGATGATCAGGATGAAGTCGGACCGGTCGTATGCCGTAAGAAAGAGGCCAAGGATGCGATCAGTTTTTCCAATAATGCGATTCACTCTCGCAAACACATGGAATATCACTCGTTGTCCAAGTCAAAGGCGGACCGTCACATGGAACCGTTTATTATCGATGTGATGCCGACGGAAGATACCGACTTCGTGCTTTCTTCTCATGAAGGAGAAGAGTTTATCATGGTTATGGAAGGTATCATGGAAATCAGCTATGGCAAGAACACCTATCTGCTGGAAGAGGGTGATAGTATTTATTATGATTCCATTGTTCCTCATCATGTACATGCTTATGAGGGACAGGCTGCAAAAATCCTGGCAGTAGTTTACACACCGATTTAATGAAATAGTAGGAACCAAGACTTAAGTATAATTACATGCAATTATTTGATCGTACTTTGGGGCAGTGGCTGGAGCACTGGGCTGAAGAGACTCCCGATAAGGAATATATCGTATATTCCGACCGAAATCTCCGTTTTACCTGGAGTCAGTTGAACCGTCGTGTGGATGATATGGCAAAAGGGCTTATTGCCATTGGTGTGGAACGTGGTACTCATGTGGGTATCTGGGCGGCTAATGTTCCCGATTGGTTGACATTGCTATATGCCTGCGCGAAGATTGGTGCGGTATATGTTACAGTGAATACGAACTACAAGCAATCGGAATTGGAGTATCTTTGCCAGAACTCGGATATGCATACGCTTTGTATTGTGAATGGTGAGAAGGATAGTGATTTTGTGCAGATGACATACACGATGCTTCCTGAATTGAAGACTTGTGAGCGTGGACATTTAAAGAGCGAACGCTTTCCATATATGCGAAATGTAGTATATGTAGGTCAGGAAAAACATCGTGGTATGTATAATACAGCGGAGATCCTGCTGTTGGGAGATAATGTGGAAGATGACCGTTTGAACGAACTAAAAAGCAAAGTGGATTGTCACGATGTGGTAAATATGCAATATACGTCGGGCACTACCGGTTTTCCGAAAGGGGTGATGCTGACACATTATAATATCGCCAATAATGGATTTCTGACGGGGGAACACATGAAGTTCACGGCAGATGACAAACTTTGTTGTTGCGTTCCGTTGTTCCATTGTTTTGGGGTAGTATTGGCTACCATGAACTGTCTGACTCATGGTTGTACACAAGTGATGGTAGAACGTTTCGACCCGTTGGTTGTGCTGGCCTCTATTCATAAAGAACGTTGTACGGCTCTTTATGGTGTGCCGACTATGTTTATCGCCGAGTTGCATCATCCGATGTTCGATCTCTTTGATATGTCTTGTCTTCGTACAGGTATTATGGCAGGTTCTCTGTGTCCTGTCGAACTGATGAAGCAGGTGGAAGAGAAGATGTATATGAAGGTGACCAGCGTCTACGGATTGACAGAAGCCGCTCCCGGTATGACGGCCACCCGTATTGATGATCCGTTCGATGTACGTTGTAATACGGTAGGACATGATTTCGAATTTACGGAGGTGAAGGTGATTGACCCTGAAACAGGTGAAGAATGTCCGGTTGGTGTACAAGGTGAAATGTGTAACCGTGGTTATAATACCATGAAAGGATATTATAAGAATCCGGAAGCAACGGCGGAAGTGCTTGATGAAAACAACTTCTTGCATTCCGGCGACTTGGGTATTAAGGATGAAGATGGAAATTACCGGATTACCGGACGTATCAAAGATATGATTATTCGTGGTGGCGAGAATATTTATCCGCGCGAAATAGAAGAGTTTCTTTATAAGCTTGATGGAGTGAAAGATGTTCAGGTGGCTGGTATTCCTTCTAAAAAGTATGGTGAGGCAGTCGGAGCATTTATTATTTTGCAGGAAGGAGTACAAATGCAGGAAGCCGATGTACGTGATTTCTGCAGAAATAAAATATCCCGTTATAAGATTCCGAAATATATCTTCTTTGTGAATGAATTCCCGATGACGGGTAGTGGAAAGATTCAGAAGTTCAGATTAAAAGATCTGGGACTGCAACTTTGCAAGGAGCAGGGAATAGAGATTATTTAGAAACTTATGATTATTTAAAGACACACAAAGTTTTTTGATTATAAACAGTGAACGGTGAACTCTCTGCAATCAATTATGCAGTTTGTTCACCGTTCACTATTTGTATGATCTTATCCGGTTTTGTCTCCGGCGTCCGGTTGCGTGTTATTAAATGAAATCATCGCCCAGTTGCATTTGGGCATCGTTTACATATTTACGGATGGCATGTTCTTCATCTTTGCGGCAAATCAAAAGAACGTTGTCCGATTCGGCTATCAGAAATCCTTCCAGTCCATCGATAACGGCCAGTTTGCCTTTCGGAAGTACTACCATATTATCTTTACTGTTATATATAAGTGAATGGCACTTCAGCGTAACATTGCCTTCCGGGTCTCTTTCCGATAAATCATAAAGTGATCCCCAAGTTCCAAGATCGGACCAGCCAAAATCTCCTAATGATACATACACATTATCCGCTTTCTCCATAATGCCGAAGTCGATGGATACATTAGGACATGCTGGGAAGTTTTCTTCGATGAATGCTTTCTCCTTGTCGGTGGCATAAATATCTTTTCCCGGTGCCAGTTTGGAAGCTAATTCAGGTAGTAAATCTTCACTTGCTTTGATGATTGTATTTACATTCCACATAAATAGGCCGGAATTCCAATAAAATTCTCCGCTCTCTACAAATACTTTAGCTAATTCCAGTTCCGGTTTTTCAGTGAATGTTTTTACTTTATAGAAGTTTTCTCCTGCGGGTTCGTCTATTTGTATATATCCATACCCTGTTTCCGGGCGATTGGGTTTAATACCTAATGTCAGTAGCTTTTCCGAGCGTGAAACAAAATCAAGTCCTTTTTCGATAGCGGCAAGAAACTCATCCTCTTTTAAAATTAAATGGTCTGAAGGAGCGACTACGATATTGGCGTTCGGGTTCAGTGCCCGGATGTGGTAAGCGGCCCATGCTATACACGGAGCGGTATTTCGTCTTGCGGGTTCCAGCAGAATCTGTTCTTCGTTCACTTCGGGCAATTGTTCCTTCACTAAGTCCGCATACATTGCATTGGTAACGATGAAAATATTTTCTGTTGGGATAACCTTTTGGAACCGGTCGAAAGTCTGTTGTAAAAGTGAACGGCCCGTTCCGAAGAAATCTAAGAATTGTTTGGGCAATGTTTTGCGGCTAAACGGCCAGAAGCGGCTTCCAATGCCGCCACCCATAATCACGCAATAATTATCCTGGTTTGTCATGATAGTGACTCTATTTTAAAGTTTCTGCTAATGTACGGTTTATTCTCTGAATAGAGAAGTGTTTAAGATATGTTTTATTATTTTTTTCTCCTTTTTTTTGCCAAACTATTGTGGAATCAAAATAATGTCGTATCTTTGCACCGCAATTGAGAAATCAAGTATGCGCCCAGATGGCGGAATCGGTAGACGCGCTGGTCTCAAACACCAGTGGATTCACTTCCATCCCGGTTCGACCCCGGGTCTGGGTACTTAGAAACCCTGATAATCACCTGATTATTAGGGTTTTCTTCTTTTATGTAGTGTACTAAAAGTGTACTGGCTGGCGAAAATAAAAATAAGGTGTACTTTGCTTGTTTTGTGTGGCTTACATTTATATTTTATTAACTCGTTCTCTTGGCGTTTCTTCTTTTTCCCGGCTTTTTCTTTCTTTCAAAAGTACTTCCTGCCATTATCTTTGCAAGTGAATTACACCCAAAAGAGAATATTGTTATGGAAGATAGCCGTGAAATACAGTTCCGTGAGATACAGAAGATTGTTGATGCTTGCATTCAGCATGATTATAAAACAATGGTTGATGCGTTTTCCTTGAAAAAGGAATACCTGAATGAATCGCAGTTGAAAGATTACTTGCGGCAGGAAATATTTCGTATTGCCGAGGATGTTGTGAGATTACGGCAGACTTATTGCGCTTTGCGTTCTATCCATACGGATATGGAGCTTCATGATTTCTTATGGGAAAGCAGTTTCTTTGAAGACCTGACTTCCCAAGAGCGCAAAACATATTTGGCTTTTGAATGTGTTAAGTTCGATATGGAAGAGTACTTGCAGACGCCAACCGCCTATGACGATAGCTTGCCTTATCTTTCTGTTATTGTCCGGTTCATTGTATCTTCTAAGTATTTGAAATATCTGCAAGCGCAGGAAGAAAAACTGCTGCCACCTGTTGAAAAGATTCCGGCAGAAGCTCTCCAAGAACCCAAAGAAGAACATCCTAAGTCTGTTAAAGTTCTCGGCAAATCCAATCCATTCCAATCTAATTTTACTTCTAAAGAAATAGCCATCCTTACCAATTGCGTGAATGAAGCACGGGTATTCACTACCTCTGTCACTACTACTATCCTGAAAAACTTCTTTGCTTGCAAACTGGATGGGGTTTTGAAGTCCAATAATAACCGTCTGCTTGCTTATCTGATGATGAAGCTGAGTGCTTATGACTATATCACCTATGAATGGCAGTCGGTTATCGCCAAAAAACAATTGGTCTTTGGTAAGACAAAGAATAAGTCACTGACACGTACAGACTTATCCACAGCCAATGATAACGTCAAATACATTGAGCCGAAAGGTCATGAAATCATTGACAAATACATCAAAGAACTAAAGAAAGGTTGAGCATAGGTTGAGAGGTCAGACAAAGGTCAACGTCCGTCCATTTTATTAGCTCTAATTTTGCCCTCGTTAACGAAAAGAAAACGAGGGTGCGCACCTTCATATTGTTTCACTTAATCCTAAAGACAATATGGATAAAACATTAGAGATGCGAGTGGAAGAACTCGAACAGATGTTGTTTTTGACCAAGAATGTGCTTAGCTTTGATGAAGCGAGCAAGTTTCTAAACCTTTCCAAGAGTTACCTGTACAAACTAACTTCGGGCAACTTGATACCCCACTATAAGCCGCAGGGGAAGATGCTCTATTTTGAGAAAGCGGACTTGGAAGCATGGCTACGTCAGAATCCTATCAAAACGCAAATGCAGATTGAGCAGGAAGCGCAGCGGTATATCCTTGCCAACAAAAGCCTAAAGCGTTAGTGTATGGCAGAGAAAGGAGTATCAGACATCAAGCAGTTTGCACGTGTGGGCACCACCTTGTACAAGATGGTGCGCCAGCCGTCCATCAACGGCGAGTTCATAGAACGGCGTGTAGTGTGGAATGTGGAAACTTTCAGGCAGGATTATGGGAATGACAAACTTTCCGAAATCCCGAAGTACGATGGATTTTGCACTGTTCCTAACCATATCAACTACCAATCGGTGATTGATAAGTTTCTGAACCTGTATGAACCGATAGGACACACTCCCATGCCGGGAGAGTGTCCGCTTGTCCTGTCCCTTTTCAAGCACATATTCGGGAAACAATATGAGCTGGGACTTGACTATGTGCAATTGCTCTATACACAACCCGTACAGAAGTTGCCTATCCTGCTACTGACATCGCAGGAACGCAATACGGGAAAGAGTACCTTTCTAAACTTCCTGAAAGCACTCTTTCAAGGGAACGTGACTTTCAACACGAATGAGGATTTCCGTAGCCAATTCAATTCAGACTGGGCAGGAAAACTGATAATAGCGGTGGATGAAGTGCTGTTAGACCGCAGGGAAGATTCAGAACGGTTGAAAAACTTGAGTACAGCTTTGTCCTACAAGATAGAAGCCAAAGGGAAAGACCGTTATGAAGTCGCTTTCTTTGCCAAGTTTATACTTTCGTCCAACAATGAACACCTGCCTGTCATCATTGATTCGGGAGAAATACGTTATTGGGTACGGCAAGTTCCTGCTTTGCAGACTGACGACCCGAATATCCTGCCGAAGCTGAAAGCAGAGATTCCGCATTTCCTGCACTTCTTATTGCACCGGAAACTCTCTACGGAGCAATACGGCAGAATGTGGTTCTCTCCGCAACAAATCCGCACAGCAGCCTTGCAACACATTATCCGTAGCAACCGTTGCCGTATGGAGGTGGAACTAACGGACATTCTGTTGGATATTATGGATTCTATGGGAGTGGATAGCGTTTCTTTCATCCCGAAAGACTTGATTTTCTTGTTGGAGTATGCCCGTGTCAGAGTAGATACTATCCAAATCCGCAAAGTGCTACAGGAGATATGGAAACTTAAACCTGCATCCAATAGCCTGACTTATGCGAGATATGAGGGGAATTACAACGCCCCTGAACGCTATTCCGAAAGCAAGGGTATAGGGCGTTATTATACTGTGACAAGAGAAATGCTAACCCATTCTGATGAATTGATGAATGATTGATGCAATATGCTGGTAATAAACGGTATATGTATTCATCATTTTCTCACTCGGATATAGGTGCTGATGAAAAGAGAAAAGAGTATTTCTTTCAGCAGCCGGATTCTGATGAGAATTTGATGAACGGTACTCGCCATATAATCAGATGTTTATGCGTAATATCATCAATCCATCTATTTTTTCACCAACTTAATTCTGTATAAGTATGAATATAGATACAGCCAAGCAGATACCCATATCGGACTATCTGCATAGTTTGGGGTATAACCCCATTAAGCAACAAGGCAACAGCCTTTGGTACAAATCACCATTCAGAGCAGAGAAAGAGCCATCTTTCAAGGTGAATACCGACCTCAATTTGTGGTTTGATTTTGGACTGGGCAAAGGTGGTAATATTCTTTCGTTGGCAAAAGAACTTTATTCAATCGATTCTTTACCGTATCTGCTGGAGAAGATTGCCAGCCAGTCGCCACATATTCGCCCAGTTAATTTTTCTTTTCGCAAGCAACGGTCAGAGCCGAGTTTCCAGCATTTGGAAGTTTGTGAGCTTTCCCATCCGGCATTGCTTCGCTATTTGCAGGGACGTGAAATCAACGTTGCACTGGCAAAAATAGAATGTAAGGAACTCCATTTCACCAACAATGGCAAACCTTTCTTTGCTATTGGCTTTCCAAACGTGGCTGGAGGGTATGAGGTGCGCAATTCGTTTTTCAAGGGGTGCATTGCCCCTAAGGACATCACCCATATACGGCAACAAGGAGAATCAAAAGATACCTGCTTCGTATTCGAGGGTTTTATGGATTATCTTTCATTCCTTACCATACGAATGGAGAAATCGCCCAATATGCCTTGCCTTGACGGGCAGGATTATCTCATACTCAACTCGACATCCAAAGTCAATAAAGCCATTGATGCGCTGAGTGGTTATGAGCACATCCATTGTATGCTCGACAATGATGATGCCGGGTGGAAAGCAACCAATGCGATACGGAACGAATATTCTTATCGTGTCAGAGATTCATCTTTCTTGTATAAGGGCTACAATGATTTGAACGAGTATCTGTGTGGTGAACGGCAGAAAAAGCAGGATGCCCGACAGCACAATATGAGGCGGAAAATCGAACACCTCGTAGTTCCTAAGCGGAAGAAAGGCATGGGAATTTAGACAAGTGAAGTTTAAACGGCGTACCAATAGCAAGCGGTATGATTTTGGGTAGCAAGGTTATGTTTCGGTAGACCGAAACTACCTTTCTTTGCCTGACAGCAAAGAAAATTTCTCCCGTTGGTCGCAATTTTTAAGATATACCTAACAAGAAAGAATATATGACAGAGATAAGAAATAAATCAGGAGGTCGTCCGGCAAAGAGCCGGATAGACAAGCAGAAACGTGTAGTCAGTACGAAGCTGACCGAACTTCAATATTACGCCATCAAGAAACGAGCTGGAGAATCCGGTCTGCCCGTCAGCGAGTACGTCCGGCAGGCGGTCGTTTCGGCAGAGATAATGCCCCGGCTGAACAGACAGGATGCCGATACTATCCGCAAACTGGCAGGGGAAGCCAACAACATCAACCAACTGGCGCACCGTGCCAATGCCGGAGGATTCGCACTAGTGGCGGTGGAACTGGTAAGGCTAAAAGATAAAATTGTTGAAATCATAAATCAACTATCAGATGATTGGAAAAATAAAAAAGGGAAGCGGATTTAAGGGCTGTGTAGACTATGTGCTGGGTAAGGAACAGGCAGTCTTGCTTCATGCGGAGGGGGTGTTAGTGGAAAGTAACCGGGACATCATACGCAGCTTCTGTATGCAAACCGAAATGAATCCCGGCTTGAAAAAGCCAGTCGGACACATTGCGTTAAGCTATTCGGCAGTGGATGCGCCCAAACTGACGGACGAGAAAATGATACAGCTTGCACAGGAGTATATGCGTGAAATGAAAATCACCGATACGCAGTACATCATCGTGCGCCATCAAGACCGGGAACATCCGCACGTACATATCGTATTCAACCGGATAGACAATGATGGCAAGACCATATCCGACAAAAACGATATGTACCGGAATGAGCAGGTTTGCAAGAAATTGAAAACCAAACATGGGCTTTACTTTGCCAAAGGAAAAGAACAGGTGAAGCAGCACCGTTTGCGAGAGCCGGACAAATCGAAATACGAGATTTACACGGCTGTAAAGAATGGAATCGGTAAATCCAAGAACTGGCAACAGTTACAACGGCAACTGGCGGAGAAAGGTATCGGTATTCATTTCAAATACAAAGGTCAGACGGATGAAGTGCAGGGCATTTCCTTTTCCAAAGGTGAATACACGTTCAAGGGTTCGGAGATTGACCGCAGTTTTAGTTTCTCCAAACTGGATAAATGTTTTGGGGACGCAGGACTAACTACTGCCGGAAGCAACAGGCAGACGTTTGGCGAATCCATTTGGGAACCAATAGCCATGTCCGGCAAGGCGGATAATTCATTTATCACAGGTTTAGGCGGTTTGTTTTCCGGTTTGTCAGTCCCGGCTGATGAAATGCCCGATGATTCCTTTTTGAGAAAGAAGAAGAAAAAGAAGAAAAAACACCTAAAGTTATAAGCGTATGGAGAATAATTTGATTTTGGAGGGGCTTCTCTCTATGGTTACAGAACTGAAAGAAAAGCAGGAGCAGCAAATAATGCCAGTCAGTCGGGAAGAAACGATGAAGCGATTTGATGCAATAGAACAGTGTCTTTTGGAATTGCGGAATAATCCGGCTATTCCCGAAAACGAACTGCAAGCCATTTCAACCCAGCTTGCTGCCATGAGGAAAGGGGAACAGGAACAACGGCAATCCCTTGAATACGTCAAAAAATATGTGACGGCTTCTTATGCTTGCCTGAAATCTTTGATGGATGCACTGGCTGCTTACGATACACGGAAAGATGAAGAAACAAAGCCTGCTTCTTGGCAGGATAGAATCCTCAATCGGATAACTTCCTACCTGCAACCCAAGTTCTTTCTTCTTTTGGCAGGAATAATCGTTTGCCTTGTATCGTTGACATTGAATATCCGTTTTGCAGAACGTATGCAGGAGCTACAGGATAATGATATAAAATACCGTTATCTCCTGACGAAAGGAAAGGCAGAGGGAAGCGACATCAATTTGCTGGAGATGAATTTCAGCAGGGAACGTGATAACGCTTTTATCAAAATCCTGACTGATTCAGTGATTGGTTTTGAATATCGTAGTAGGAAGCAAGCGGAAACACTGGAAAGGGCAAGGCTTTTGAATGAACGAGCTGAGCAGCTAAGAAAAAAAGCGGATAAGTTAGGAAATCCATAAAGAATAGAGAGCCAGAGCAAATGATACTCATTGTTTTGGCTCTTTTATCGTAGTCTAACAGCTTATTAAATTGGCATATTAAATAAATAGAGTGCTTTTAGGAGGATTTTAATGGATTGATGAGCTTAATTGCAAACTCTTTGTTACTTTTGTGTAGAGATAAAATGAAAATAGCTATGGATAAGCCTTTGTTTGTTGAATGTCATGACGCATTAGAATATAATCATCTATTTAAGGATGTTGATAATATGAATTTCTACTCAGCCAAGATGGATGAAAATGAGTATATAGTGGTAGATGATTATGATTGTGATAATTATGACATTTGGTCTGAGGTGCCAATTGTTCTTTTGGAGAATGGCAGATTGCTTTGTAGGCATGAAGGAAAATATGGTGTGGTGAATTCAGAAGGTTGGGATATTATTCCTTTTGTTTATGATAAATTTGAGAAAAGAGCGGAAGCTAATGGAAATAAGTATGATGTTTTATTGGGTAATAGATGGGGAGTCATTGATTCATCAGGAAAGGAGTTTTTTCGGATAAAATATAGTAATCCTATTCCAATATTAGAGTTTCCAAGAGAAGTTTCTAATGATATGTTGTGTAGAAGGACTATACTTGTAGAGGATGCTGATAATCACCGTAAGGGGTTGGTGGATTTTGATGGACGGGAAATCATCCCTACAATATATTCTAAAATAGTACGAAGTGGAAATTGGGACTATGTTTATGTAAATTTTGGAGCTATAGAAGAAGCTGAACCTGATTGTACGTGGAATGGAGTATGGGGATGCTGCAATTGGCAAGGTAAAGAGATAATTCCCGTAAAGTATCATGCTATCCATCATATTAATAAGTATTTTATAGCTGGAGATGATGAATATAAATGTGGTGATGAGTTCGTGGATAGATATTATGGAACATATGATTTATACGATTTAGAAGGTACTATGATTATAGGTGGATTTAATAACTGTCAAATCGGAACTAATTATTTTATTCTTAATTTTGGAATAGTTGTTAAATCTTATTGGAAAACAACTTATTGGGGAAACACTGAAATTGAATATGGTGACGAATTAGTAAAAGAATTAAATTGTGATAAAATGTGTTCTGTCATTGTAGATAAAGATTTGATATCATTTATTTCTAGACATTTAATAAATGAAACTCGTGAAGAAATAGAATATGAATTTGATTTTCTATGTAACAATTTACCTGTGGGTGAAGGCCTGCTTATAGGGGAATCTCCTAAATTGTGCAAAGGAAAAAGATATAGTGAAGATGATAAGATAATAAAGGGAATTAGTGTCTGTTCGGCTTCTTCTATAAATGACACCGCTGTAGTGTATGGTACAAGTAAAGAATTTGTAAAGACTGATGGTTCAATAGTGCGATTGAAAGGAATTGTTTTTTGCAATGAGCGAATGGTTATTGCTCCAACATATATAGATATAAAATCAATAAATAGTGAGTTGTTTTTTATTCAAAATGAAAGTGGCTTAGTTGGTATAAGAAATGTTGCAAAAGAATTGCTGAAGCCACAATTTAACTTGATTACTAATCCATATAATAATATAGCTATAGGATTTAAAATTATTAAATATGACGAAGAAGATGATATATATCAATGCCAATGCTGTCTATTGAAGTTCTACGAAGATGCTATTTGTCAAGAGGATATGGTAAAAGTAACTGGGTCTCAGTTGTATGAATTGTTATATCCAATTTTTGAATCATTTGATGGTTGGAGAACTATTGAGTTAAGTGAGGAACATAAAATATTGATTGCACAGTATTGGAAGCACATACCTCATAATGACAATGATATTAATCGTTTTTGGTATCCATATTATGAAGATTTTAAATATCTTTGGGAGGATGAACATTATGAAGAAGTAAGAGAGAGTATGTCCGATGATTCGGCAGATTCATACGATTGGAGGTATTATAATGATGGTTTGGATATGGATCAGCAAGATGAACGTTTCTGGAATTTTTAAAAACACTCTTATAATTTTATATTTATCAAGTAGTGGTTGACATTTCATTCTTGGATGTATATTTAAGCTTGTTTTGGATAAAATCTTGCAATATTTCTATGGCATACTTTTGAGATTGCTCTTTATTGAAGTTAGGATTCTCAATATATATGATAGAGCAAGAAGGCTCAATTTTTTCTGCAAATTCATATTTATGATTCCTTTTTTCTACCACAGACCATGAAGGAAATGTTTCAATTTGCATAGGATTGAATGTTTGGATAGCTGGCTTGGCAGTACATTTAGTCCATACCTTTGTCTATATATCCAAAATGGACTAAACCTATTTCTATTGACAGTGATATATATGCTTACGAAGAGAAACTGACTTCTGCTTTTCTTTTTGCCAGTGTACTTTTGATGATAAAGTGTATGCTATGCTTAGTCGTTTGAGGGGAATGTGTCAGTTTTGACACATTCCCCTCAAAAATAGATTGTTCCAAGTTGTTTCCCGTCACTAATGCATGGTCTTTCAAAAATAACATTGAAGTTATTATTCCCTTATAACTTTAATAATTGATTATGTCAGGGAAGTTATATACTGCTTCTTTTGCTATTCCTGTATTGATACAAACGAATTCGACATGCATATACCCATTGGTATCTATCGTAACTTTGGTCTTGAGTTTTACTTGACCAGCTTTCAGTTTTGGTAAGTTCTCTAATCGAATCTTTAATAACGGTTTATTGTTGTCTGCATTATCATTATTGCCAAATAAAATATCGCAAACAATACATTCTTGATTGTCTACTACAGTACAAGTATCAACTGTATTTGTAAACGGTAAAGTTTGACCTTGTTTTATAATGTTTAATGTCCTATTATCAATATTATTAATGCGACACCTCATTCCTACGTTCAATTTTAATGTTGGGTTATGGCGTTTGTCTTGTGATACGACTGTTGCTAATTTAGTTATAGCAATATTATTTTTTAAATCATAAACGGTCTTTAAAGTTTCTGGTGAAATAAGATTGCTATTTTCCATGCTTTTATACTCTTCGATAATGTCGTCATATTCTTGAAGAAAATTATCTTCCACTATATCTGATAAACGTATGCGAGAATATTCAGTTACTTCTGTTAGCCCATTCCAAAGACTAGTAAAGTAATTTGTGTAATCATTACATACATTTAATTCATCCGTGGTTATTATATTTTCTGCATTTCTTTGTTCTGCTGCATATGTCCAATTATACGATCCTGTTATTAAAAGATGACCATCGAACAAACAGAACTTGTTGTGCATTAGAACTTTTTTGCTATCAACAAAACATAATTTACCCCCCTTTTGAAGATATAATGAAAAATCAAGACCATATTCATTGCGATTGATAATATCATTAATGAGGATAAGCGAAACATTTACACCTCTATCTATAGCTCCAATTATAGCGTTAAATAAATCTCGTTGAGTAAACCATGCAACGGCTATTGATATATCTCTTTTAGAGTTGTGTATTTCATTAAGAATTATGTTTCTTATATTTGAAAAATAAGCTTGTATCATATGTGGATATTCTTTTTAATAGTTCTGACAAGAAATAAATTCCTGTATTTCTTCTTCGGTTGGAAGCTCTATCATGTATTTCTGTACAAAGATATTCGGGTCTAATCCAGCAGTGGCATACCTCACTAATGTATCACCCTTTTCAGTACAAAGCAGAATACCGATAGGCGGATTATCATCCGGCTGCATTACTTCCGCTTTGAAATAGTTCAGATACATATTTAGTTGCGAAGCATACTCATGGCGAAATTTGTCTATCTTTAATTCCACAATGATATGGCACTTCAAAATGCGGTGATAGAATACGAGGTCGGCAAAGAAATAATCTTCATCAATCAAGATACGTTTTTGCCGGGCTTCAAAGCAGAAACCATGTCCCATCTCCAACAAGAAGTGTTGCAGGTTATCAAGAATGGATTGTTCCAAATCGTTTTCCGTCACTAATGCACGTTCATTCAATCCTAAGAACTCTAAAGTAACAGGGGTGTTGATAATATCTTTGGGTTGCAATAAGGTTGCTTGTTGCTGGACTAAAGCGGAGAGGGCTTCTTTGTTTTTGGATAGTCCGCTACGTTCGTAATATAAAGATGCGATTTGCCGCTCTAACTCTTTTACAGACCAGCAGCCACGGATAGTTTCCATTTCATAGAAAGCACGTTTTACCGGGTTCTCAATTCCCGATATAGTATTTAAATGGGTGGAAGATAATCTGTTGAATAATCTATCAGCTGGAATCATCCATGTTTCGGTTTGTGGGTATTCTGTTGATAGCTTCCAAACGCCATTTTCAGATTCGGCGGTCACCAACCGCCGAATTGGTTCAGTGAATTCGGCGGTCAATGACTGCCGAATTTGTATTTGTGATGCAATATATTGTGTGACAGACTCTTTTAGCTGTGGATAAACAAGGTACAGCCGTCTAAATTCCCTGAATCTACGTTCATTCAGACCTTTTGTTTTCAGTCGTTGCTCCAGCTTCTTCAACAGTTGTTCACCGTATGCGGCACGGTCTTCTCCGTTCTGCTCAAATTCCACGATATAGCACCCCATAAGCCAGTTACGGGAAGTAAGGGCAAGGTTTACAGCGTGTGCGGCTTGTGCCTGCAACGTGTTCTGTATCGTGCTGATATGTTTTACTAATGCTTCAAAGTTCATAGTTACAAAGATAAGTCTTTTATGGTTAAAACTTTAGTTCGGGCAAGCTGTTTATTGCTTCCTCTTTTAATTTATCCACCGCACGGGTGTATTTTTCTGTATGTTTCAATCCGCTATGCCCTAAAAGGCTGGCTACGGTTTTGATATTTGCCCCATTGTTCAAAATGTTCACGGCAAACGAATGCCGAGCACAATGCCAGCTTATATGTTTGTCTATCCCAGCTCTCTTTACCCAACGCTTTACTGATTTACAGCAACTTTCGTAAGTAGGTAAATCGAATATCAAACAGTTTTTATCTGCCGGGGCTTCACCAATGATAGACAATAGACCGTCATTCAGAGGAATAACTACACCACTACTGGCTGAATGTCCCTTTGTTTTGCTTTGCTCAAACTTCAATAACCGATTAGCGTAATCCACATTCTTATAGGTCAGGTCTTTTACATCACAGAAGCGTAAACCGCAGTATAGGCAGAAGATAAAAGCCCGTCTGACATTCGGGTTCTCGTTGTCATAATGGCAAGCCGCCAGCTTTTGTATTTCTTCGGGAGAAAGAACATCTTTCCGAAGCATTTGGCTATCCACTTTGCAGGTAACACTTTTACATGGGTCTTTCAACATTACATCGTGGTCAATCGCATATCGAATAACTTTCTTGAAACGCTGGTAAATGCTTTTAGCTCCCTCACCCACACTTCGGGATTGCAAATAGGCTACAAACTGCTCCATCATTTCTTTGGTAATAAGTTCCGGTTTGATACTAAACTCATTCATGGGGTATTGCTCTTTTAAGAAGTCCTTAAAACGGCTAAGCGCAATTTGTAACATGCGAATATCTTTCTTGGTATAACTGTTGATATAGGCTTGGAAATAGTCTAAGAAATTGACCGTTCTATCTTTTTTCAACCGATAGCCCAACATACTTTCCTTAAATTCCTGCTCACGCTCCGCACGTATCTTTGTGGCAAGTTCCAAAGTTTCCTTGTTCTGCTGTCGTTCGGCAGGGGTGCGAGGCTTGTCTATCAGATACAAGCTAAGATTTTCTTTTCGCCTGTTATGCTTTACTGCAAACTTGGGCTTGCCTTGCATCTTTCCACTATCATAGTACACTTGATTGCCGTTTTCATCTAATACGGGCTTTTCCTCTCTACCTAAATAATACTCTAAGTAAAGGCTAATTCTACCATCCGAGAGCTTATTCTGCTCTAACTTGGGGTTTTCTTTCGTTTTATTTTCTAACTTTGCCATTGTTTAGAGGTTTTATCCCGATTTAAGTGCCATAACCGGGTGATTACGCTAAATAGTTGATTTTCTTTTGTTTTCTGATATTGCAAAGGTACAAAAGAAAATAATATTTCAAAGTGTACTAAAAGTGTACTGAATAACAGAAAATGGGCAAAATATGGCAAAAATGGAGAAAATAGGAAATTTACAAGTAGTTGATAATAAGGAAGATGAATTCTTTTGTTTTCCTATGATTTCTATGGCTTGTACCGGGTCTGGGTACTGAAGCGGAGAAAGTAGAAATACTTTCTCCGCTTTTCTTTTCTACTCCTCGTAACTCGTTGGTCATACCGAAATTCGCACTCATATTCATAGTGAGAGTGGTTGGTGATGGTTATTTTTACTTCTGTAGTTGATAGCGGATAATGATCGTGTTCTGTTTCTATAGAAAGCGAAGCGGGACTTATGTCCTCTCCAGTCGGAATGTCACGGGGAATAGGTCGCAATGTGACGGAGTTCGTTTGCGATGATTGGTTGGTTTTCTTAGGTAACACTGTATAAAGCCCTTGTTCGTCTTTTATTATCTCATATTTTCCCGATTCCAGCCACGTATTCCAATCCTTAAAAAGGTCGGTGATAAATAGGTATAAATCTTCGGAAATATATATTTCTGTACCTGACTTTAAGTCGCATGCCAACTGACCATTTACGACAGACAGATGTTTCTGGGCTCTTTGTAAGGCTTTCAAATAGACAACCTGATTAAATGCGTAATCTTTATTGAAACCTCGTCCCGTGAATAAATCTATTGCAGCATACGACATCGTCCCTCTTGTCTTCAGGAAAGTAGTGTCGGTTATAGACGTCTTGTAGCTATTAGCTTCTTCCCACATCTTTCTTTTTTCCTGTTCTCTGAATTTCTGCACAATCTCGCTCACTTTATCTTGTTCGCTTGTTTCTCTGTGAGATTTTAGGCTGTCATTATCTTGTAATTCGTCATAAAGAGGTAAAGCAAAAAAAGTGTTATTGTCCTTTTCAAACTGTTCTATGATACATGGGATAATTTTCTTACCCATAGCTTTTAGCTCTTTGAATTGGGGTAAAATGGTGTAAGCACGGGTACTTGAACTTAATTGTACTTTGGGATTGTTGTGTATTTCTTTTTCCCAGGCATTAAATAAACTGTCAAATTTGGCTATATCCTCTTTTGTCAAAATATCACTTTTTTCTGTATTCTGTTTAATACATCCTGTAGTGATAAAGATAAATGGCAGAATAAAGAAAAGTGTTCTCATCGTTTTAATTATTAATCGGTTTTGTAATAGGTTTGCATAAGGGTTATGTCAAGCTTTTGATCTGTTTCCTGCAAATATAGAAATAATATTTCTAAACCGATAAACTGGATATTGCTGTTTTTTTACCGGATAAGAAAACGTTTATTCGTTTTTCGATGTGATACTAGCTGCCCTTTGATAAATAATGTGAAAAAACAGTTTTTGGCCTCATTATCGAATTAACTTTCACCCATTTGTGAGGTCTAACATACATAACTTATTTAATATGAGAATTAAAATGATGAGAAAGCAAATTTTAAGTTTGGCAGTTGCGTTATTGATTGGCTCAACTGTATGTATGGCTCAAAATCGTCAGAATGGAAAGGCTGATAGAGAGAAACGTATGGAACAGATTGTTACCGATCTGGGTTTGAATGAAAAGCAGGCCAAAGATTTCAAAGCTGCAATGGAAGAAATGAGACCTGCGAAAAATAAATCGAATGAAAGACCTACGCGGGAAGAAATGCAAAAGAAAAGGCAGGAAATAGATGCTAAAATAAAAAGCATTCTGACCGATGAACAATATAAGAAATACCAGGATATGCGTAAGAAGGATAACGCGAAGAAAAAGAAAAAAGCAAAATAAGTACTATTCGTTTAATCTAAACCTGTCAAACGGAGAATCGTAAAAGATAATCTGTTATGACGCTATACTTAATTTTCGGTTCTTTCATTAATAATTTATTTAATCTACATGATCATTTTCGTTCTACTAAAGTTGAATGCAGGCTCCATTTAAATGAGTCTATTTTTTCAATTTGAGTAGAACGAAAATTTGTTAGGCGATGTTTCGTCTTATATCTATACTCCCTCCACTAAAGCTTTTCTTTATGCTTTTATCTTTCAATCTTTCACCTTCTGCTGAAACTCCCTGTCTATGGTAGTTGTACGTTGGTGATAGATGTAAAATGATCTGTCACTGATCTGTCATCTTTCACTGGATATTTTTTATTGCAAACTTATCCTCTTCCCGGCTTGATTCGTATTACTTTGTAGAAATTACCGCGTTTCGTATGCAAAGAAGGTATTTTGTTCTTTTGTAATATTCTTCCGAACTGGACAATACTGCAGATAGATACATGAATCTTGCTGTCATGTTGTAGTTGTTGCAGTATTTCAATGGCAAGGAGTTGCTCGCATTCTTCTCCTTCTTTTGCCCCTCGGAAATATTCGTGAAACAACTGTTCGGCAACCGGCATGACTTGAAATTCCTGATTATTCTCCGTCATGACATTTTCATCTTCCGTGTTGAACCAATATCGCTCTCCTCTATATAAGTCGTGCATGGCTTGTGCATAAAGCTGCTCATAATCAATGGGGGAGCAGTCGATGGGACCGGTCACGTTAATGACGATGTAGCGTCGGCTGCCGGAAGTATCAGTCAGTAGGTCCTTGTGATTGCTTGTCCCAATGAAAGATGCGTATCGGCGCATCTCTTGAGTAGCGGTGCCATGCGGACGCCGGACGTTGACAACCGGTTTTTGAAGAATATGTTTCAGAAATGCCTGCTGGCTCACTCGGTTCTGATCAAATTCATCCATATTGATGAGTGCGAATCTATTTAGAGAAAGTTCGGCATCCCGCTTATTGCTGAAATCAATGCGGTCGGTATAATAAGCCTGTAATTCAGGTGGAAGCAGACTTCGGCAAAAGGTGGATTTTCGGTATGCCTGCGGACCGACCAGTAACGGTACAGTACAATTGGCGTACTTCCGGTCTGTCTGACGCCAGTGGGCAACCATATTCAGAAACCAGCGGTAAAACAAGTCAGGCCAGTGGGTATTGTTGCAAGGAACCCGGGTTGCCAGTTCCCGAATCCGGTCACGTCCGTCCCAATGGATGTCCAGCCTGAAAAGGAAATCTTCAATAGGATTGAAAATAGGGATACGGTCGGAGTCCAGATACCGGACGACGTCTCTGTCCCATAGGTTAAGCCCTTCCAGGCGTGCGTTCATTGCGATGCTGTTCCGTATGCGGTTACTGATGGGACGGAAACAGAAACAAAACGTGTTTCGTTCGCGGTATTCCGTAACTGTCGTCATCGTATTGTAGCGAAATTCATATCGGCGCTGCATGAATTCTTCCGTCCGAAATTCCAGTTCCTGTTCTGCTGATAAGGGAGATTTCTTTCCGAAACCTTTTTCGCACGTATATACATTCTGTATGGTTTGCCGGATCAGGAATTCTTTATTCTTTGTATAGAAATGGGCGGTGGACCAACGGATCGTCTCTTCTTCCGGTATTCCTGCCTGAAAACAGTTCTTCGCTACCTGAACCAGCAAAGGCTTCAGGTCTTCATCGGAATGAATATGGATCCTTGGCTGTAATTCGCTTAGTGATTGATATGCCTTGTTTAAAGCAGCTTCGAAGAGAGCGGATAATGTGTCGAAACTGTCATATCCCGGAATCAACCGTTTGAATGGAGATGCTTCTGCTTGCACAGCTTCCTTGTAAGTTGTTTCCGAAGGCATTTCCAATGGCTGCCGCATATAAATCACGGTAGATTCAGGGTTGTAATAAAGTTCCGGGTCATAAGTCTGTCGGCAGAACTGTTCCAGAGCAGGATTCTTCAGTTCGATAGCATAGGAAAGGGCGGGCTGGTATAGGCTGACCGCTTTTCTGTAGGCATTTGCCTGAAATATTTCCGCTTCTTCCCGTTTTTGAGGAAGTGACTTATCGGGACGTGTGAATCGTATCCATATTTTTACGGAATGTCCTCCGGAACCCATAAAGGCTGCGAATGTATGTGAAAGTTCGGCCGCTTCCTGCTTCACCCGGTTTACTTCCATCCGGTTGGCGAGATGATTCACTTCTATTTGTATAATGCCGTTATATCCGGTCATCTGTATACCGTTGACTGTTTTGCGAAAAGTGGCAGCTGGGACAACTTTGACCAATTTCTTGACGTCGTCCAGTTTGCTGTCCGGTGATGCGTAACGGATGCTCGTGCGTAGGTTGCTGACTGGCTGGGCTTTCGTTTCATGCTTCATCGTTTCTATTTGTATGTTTATGTCCAACGTTCGCATGGTTGTCGTTTCTCCGTTGTCCCGCATCAAAGTAAGTTTCATGATAGATGTGTTTTTGTTTATGTCTCTTTATTTAAAAGGCGAGTAAAGGTATGTTTTATTATTGGACTCTCCAAATATATAATCTACTCTTTATTGGACTCTTCTTATGTACTATCTCTTGCATTGGCTATTAATAGAAAACTTCCTTTCTTTCCTATGCAAAGTTTTTTTCGTCTAATAGAGAAGTTTCTTTTGGCTGTTTGCAATCTATAAATGAAAGCTTTGATTATATAAATGCAAGTTCCGTTTTTATAAACGCAAGTTTCATTTATAAAAACGGAACTTGCATTTATAGTTTGAATCAGGTGAGGAATAAGTTTTCTATTAATGAAAAGGAAGTTTATATTTAATGAAAAGGAACTTATCTATTAATAGTTCAGGAAAGAAATAGCTGTTTCTTTGATGTGATAGGTGGTGAAAGATGAAAGATTGGGTGATAGATTGAAAAAGAACTGTCAATGGTTTGAAAGTGCGATAAATAGGATGTTTTATGACTTAAGGTGAAAGATGAAAGATGTAAATAATATATTTGTAACGAATGCTATCTTTTTGTTGTTATAATTTGCAAAATAAAAAATGTCATGATAGACATGTTTTTCGAATCAATAGTACCGCTTTTGGGTTGTTTAGGCATGATTGGGACTTTTGTAATTTTTCCCTGCTATATTATTCGTTATATTTGAGACTTGTAAAGATGATGCAGTGAACTAGAATATGGAAAATATGTTTGTCCTGGTCTCTGAAATCGCCAATGAAAGGACTGCACAAGGACAACATTTTAGCAGCATGATATTTGTATCTGTTAAAAGCTAATACTGATTATCGTGCTGCTTTCTTATTTTATCAGATAAATGAAGAATTTATTTGCATAATTCTTTTTTCGCATTATCTTTGCGAATGATGATAAGTCTAAAGAGACTTATCTGTGTTTAAATGAAATATTAGTTATCGAGCGTAAGCTAGTTCCGGTTCCCTGAAATCGCCAATTGAAAGAACTGCCAGAATGAAGTCAAACGGTCTGTAACTTCTATTATTATAACCTGAATATCTAAACATCTCTCTTTTATCTTGCGTGGATAAAAGTTGGGTGGTATGACTCTTCTTATAATATAACGAAGCGTAGACAAATTTGTTCATTTGTGCAGTGGGTGTTTGGCGATACCTGGGGACGGATGACGATTGGGTCTGCGCTTTTTGCGTTTATATTTCGCTGAATGGTATTTAAAAATTGAATTGTATATGAGTATGAATGAAAAAATTCCAGGATGGGGTATTGTTTTGATACTTGTTTTCTGTATTGGAGCAGGATGGGTGGTCTTTAATAAGTTTGCATCTTCAGGAGTTAACATAACTATAGCTGTTATCATTTCAATAATAGTTGCCATAGCTATTTATGAACAATTAAAATCGTCATAGTATATTTGAGAAAGGTGGCAGTGTGTTTAGAATTTAAAATCTTAGAAGAATGAATACTATAAGAAGAACATTAAAATCTATGTTAGTAGTAATTGTGGTATTGGTGTCAATATCATGTACTCCTGACCATGGCCGTTTTGTGGCTACAATTCAACCTGTATGTTTGCGATATGATAAATATTTATTGGAATGGACATCTATCCAAACAATATTCTATTATGATATATACTGTAAAGACAATTCTTATATAGCTGTCTATCGATCACAAGGAAAAACAGATGATGAGAAAGAATTGGAAGTTAAAGCCAATGTTTTTTATAATCATAATCATCCAACATACGAATATAAATATTGTATTGATGATTACTACTTTAATTTTGACGATTTAGGAGAGTGATAAATGAGAAAGATGAACTGATAGAATTTTAGAGTTATCGTCTCTTATATTAAAAAGAAGAACTGATAATTACCTTATATATAGGTAATCTGTTTTTCTGTTGATAACTAATTTTTTAACTAGTGAAATGCTGTAGAGGGTTAATTATTACCTATTTGTGGGCTTTTAATAAGTTATTATATAAATGTTTAATTCTAATATTACGATTTATGGATAATAATGTAGATTACAATTGGTATTTTCATGTTTGGAAGAATTATGGAAATTTTGAGGGGCGTGCAAGCCGGAAAGAGTATTGGAATTTTGTTCTTTTCAATTTTTTAGTGACCTTAATATTGGCATTGGTTTCGGCGGGTATATTGTCTGTGATATATGTAATTCTTGTTATTGTGCCTAGTGTGGCTGTAGCGGTGAGAAGATTACACGATGTCGGAAAATCAGGATGGATGCTTCTCGCAGGCCTAGTTCCAATTATAGGTTCTCTGTATTTGTTATATTTGTTTTGCTTGGATAGCAATGATGCGGGTGATGAATATGACAGTTCGGCTCCTTATTTTCCCTATGATGATTGATTTATGTAGTTGGAGTAAATGTAAATGAATAATGAAATGTATTAAATGTGGAATAGAAAATCCAGGAGACGCGCATTTTTGTCGTTATTGCGGCCATAGTATTCAATCAAGTGTATCCAAGGAAAAAGATGTATTTGAATATTATGCATATGCTATGAAGAAATATGCGATATTTGAGGGACGGGCCAGTAGAAAAGAATATTGGTCTTTCTTTTTAGTTAATATTTTTCTTTCGATTATACCATTTGTCGGAACTATTTATTCTTTGGCTGTACTTATTCCATCCTTGGCTGTCGCAGTGAGACGGATGCATGATGTCGGAGTAAGCGGTTGGTACATATTGATACCAATCTATAATATTGTTCTGCTTTGTACGAAAGGGGATCATTTTTATAATGAATATGGAGGGCCGACAGTATAATAAATAGTTGAAATTTATGAATTATGGTTGAAGAAGATATAAGAAAAATAACTGGTGTAATTACCGCTGTTACTCCAATTTTGGAGCGACTAAATAGAAAAGATTCACTTGCCAAGATTCAAGAACGGATCAGGCAGATTCAGAATACAGAAGTAAAAGTTCTTATTTGCGGGGAGTTTAAACGGGGCAAATCTTCCTTTGTAAATGCGTTGATTGGGCGTAATATTTGTCCCGTAGACCAAGATATATGTACTTCGGTGGTCTCTATCATTCGATATGGAGATGCAGAACGGGTAATACGATATTTTGGTGACTTGTCTCATGTTCAAAAGGCGGAAATTCCTTATGCTGACATTCAAAAGTATACTGTGGGACGTGCTGAACAAGTACAAAATACACTTTATTTGGAAATAGAACTTCCATTGGAATGCCTGAAAAATGGACTGGTTTTGATTGATACTCCAGGGGTTGGAGGATTGGACCCACGACATGCTTTCTTGACGACTTATTTTTTGCCACAAGCGGATATAACTCTTTTTATGACAGACGTCAATGAACCTTTGACAACTACAGAACTTGATTTTTACAATCAGAAGGTAACCCGTTATGCTAAACATAGTGCGATTATTATCAATAAATGTGATTTGAAAACTCCGGAGCAGGTTGTTGAAGTACAACAAGATACTGTGCAAAAGATTCAGAATCATGCTTCCACTTCTAAAGAGCCGAATGTGATAGCAGTGTCTTCAAAGTTTAAACAGGCATTTAATCAAACTCATGTGGAGAAGATGTACGAGAAATCACATTTTAGTTTGATTGATTCGGAGCTTCAGCGTCTGATGATTGCTTATAAAGAAGATATAATAAGGAATATTCGTGATGACTTTTCAGATTTACTAGAGCAAGTCATTGAGCCGATAAAGATTCAGCTAACCCAGATAAAAATGCCGGATCCGAAAGTTCTGACGGAGCTTAAGCAAAAGGAAACAATTATTCAAAAACAGTTATATGACTTGAATAATCCGTCATCTGAATTCCGGATTAAAATTCAACAGAAAATTACAGAAGTTCGTGAAGAAGTAATCAATCATTTGAATGAGCAAAGTATACTATTCTCTTCCAATGGATTAAATAAACTATTGCAGAGCGAGCAGGCGACTAAAGAGAACGGTGGTAAGTGGATTGGACAACAGTTGAACTTGGCGTTGGAATCACTTGGTGCCGAAATAGTGTTAGAACTTCGACATGCTTTCGATCGCATATCTCGAATAGAAGAATTTCAGGGAATGTTGAAATATCAAGTGAAAGATTTTTCTTACTCAATAATGGAAGTAAATGCAGAAAATGAGGTACCTATTCACAGACGTTTGATGTCTCTTGTTCCTGGTATGGGTGCTGGTTTTGCAACTAATTTGGTTGTGGGCTCCTTAGCTGGTGTTTTTGGATTCGGCCTTCCTCTTTTTATCCCTATTGCCGTGGGGCTGGGCATCGCTGCAAAGAGCCACTCTGATACGGTCCGTGCATCTAAAGTAGCGGAATTGCGAGAGCAATACCAACCTCAAATAACTGTGGCTATGCAACAGTTGCGTACTTTTGTTGAAAGTCGTTTTACTGAATTTCAGCAGGTTTGGATTAAGGTAGTGTCACAACGTGTGCAGGAAGTGCAAACAACCCTACAAACATTAATGGCTGATTTGAATAAACTTTCACAAAATCAAAAAACGATTTTATCTCGTAAAATGGAACTGGAACGGCTGATGAATCCTTTAGTCACTCAAAAACACATGATTGATCTAATCCTTTCTAATCCGTTTCAGGCACATGAAAATAAGGAAGAAAAACTGCGTCAGGATCCAAATGAGACTATTTGTTAGTGATTTATGGAAGAAGGTTATAATATAAATGCTATAGAAATAGAACTGAATGAGTTGTTTAAGACCATTCCGTCCGGGTCGTTACCTATTTTACATGAAACGCTGGAACGTTCCATAAAAAAACTGCATGAACCTATGCAATTGGCAATTATTGGTAAGATCAGTTCATCCAAGTCTACTCTTGTAAATGCGATTTTAGGAAAAGATGGAGTGATGGCAACGGGACAAATGGAGGTGACTTATAATGTTGGTTGGCTGAAATATGGAGCACCGGAATCTGATATTATTATTCATCATAAAGATGGTTCTCCGGATTCTTATAGAAAACCGGAGGAATTCCTCCGATGGACAATAGAAAGTGACGGGCGGAAGGAATTACTGAATAATGTAAGTTACATTGAAACGTTTGACGATGCTGAAATATTACGTGAGATAAATATCATAGATACTCCCGGGTTGGATGCTGTTCGTGGGCAGGATTCTCAAAATACACTCGACTTCTTAAAGCATGTCCGTCCTGATGCGGTGATTATGTTGTTTACTAATTCTGTGGCGGAAAATACTCTTAAGGTTGTTCAGGATTTCAATCGGGGAGGGAATTTCAATCCACTTAATGCAATCGGGATTCTTTCCAAAATAGACATTTTATGGATGGAAGATGCAGAGCATAGCTGGACGGCATTACAAATAGGGCAACGTATGGCAGCTAATACTTTGGCAAATAATCCCATGTTGCGTAAAACTCTGTTTAATATTTATCCTATTTCATCTTTACTGTTTATGCGGGCTTCTACCATGACAGAGGAAGAGTTTGGATTAGTACGAGAGTTAGCTGTCAAAGATAAAGATTTATTGCCCTGTCTGATGATGTCGGCAGCAGATTTTGTAGATCCGGATTATGAAGTTTCCATTAATATGATGCAGCGTAAAGAGTTATTAATGAAACTAGATTTGTATGCCATTGATTTGATAGTTCGCTATATACAAACCGAGCCTGATGCGAATCTTTTGGGGGCAAAGAAACTACTTTATACCGAAAGTGGTGCACATGAGTTCATGACAGTACTTCATAATCATTTTGGAGGGCGTGCTAAACTTATCAAGCTCGAGAGCATTTATCAAAATCTAGTACATGTCATACATGAAGAAAGAGCGTCTGATGGCGGACAAATAGAACGGCAGCTTTTGAATCGCATAGAACAACGTATAGCAGATATCTTTTCAGCGTTGGTTCATGAACATAATGAATACGAATTATTGAATAAGATATATTGTCGTAAAATAGAACTTGTTGATGACGTCGCTGAAGAATTCTTTCGTCTCTGTGGTGAACATGGTTCTTCTGCTCCTGAACGTTTAGGCTTTTCGGGCGAAAATATGTCTGCCCAAGATATGATAAAGTATGCTTACCAGCGTGAGGGTTTTTGGAGAAAAGAACTCAATGATGAATTTGATCCTGATGAAAAAGAATGGAAACGTGTGATCTTGTCTTCTTATGCACATTTGCGTAAGAAATTGCAGGAGATGGATTATCAGTATAATCAAGCACGTGCCTTCTTGTATAATAGCTAAAGAGTTTTAACTCGTTCTGATATAATAATGTGATAGATAGAAAAGTAATAATTATGAAGTGTAATAACTGTGGATGTGATAATCCGGATGATGCAAAATATTGTCGCGTATGTGGTAATGTTCTACAATTAGAAAGTTTTTTTGAAAGATTATCAGAGCTTGGTTTTATGCCCACTACTATGATAACGTTAAAAAGCTCGTTAGGGGCTACTCTTTTATTATATTTATTAGAGTTTCTTTTTGTTATCGGCTGTTTTATGGCTATTGGAGGAATTATTGTGTTTTTTGTTCAGCCACTATCTGTCCAAGTTTTTTTTGGATTAGGCGGTTTTGTTTGCAGTTTTGTCATTGCTTATGTTTCTTTTAAATACAAACTCTTTGATAAATCATTTCCCAACCGATACGTCAAGAGTGAACTTCTTAAAGAAGCGGATTACATACAACTGGATTTTGTGAATGATGATGATTATACTTTTATAGTGAAGAATAAAAAGTTTGGTGTATATAGTGTTCGGCGGTATGAGATACAACTTCCGGCAATTTATGATTGGTTATCATGGAAAATTGAAGGACAGATTCTGAACGTACAGCAAAACGGACGTCAATATATTATGGATATTTATGGAAATGAGCTAAAATAGTATTGATATGGAATGTATACATTGTCACACAGATAATCCTGTGGATGCAAAGTACTGTCGTTATTGTGGGCAAATTTTGAAGCGAAATTATGAATGGATATGGATTATACTGATGATTTTTGCTGTCTTTATATCCATTTGGGCTATTATGATATCGATGTAGTGTAAGTGCTGTTTTATGAACATAATAAATGACTAATTTTTGATAGAAAGTATATGGGTAATTGGGTTTGCATAGATTTTGGAACATGTAATTCAGCAGCTGCTATTGAAATAGATGGTAGGCCGAAATTGGTATTGCCTAACAATATTCCTTTTTTCCCTACAGTTGCATGTGTACTGTCAAGGGATAAAATTGTGGTATGCCAAAATGCGGAGAGCTTTAAAACACGTTATCCTGAAAGTTTCTTGCAGGAGTTTAAGCTGGATATCGCTAATTCACCGGATTGTAACGGGGTGGATTACCAAAAGGTGGTAGCTGAAATACTTAGATACATCAAAGGATGCTCTGAAGTAGAAAATAACGGAGCACGTTTGGATAGAGTAATTCTTACGATTCCGGCTATATATACAGAGCAAGATTCGCGTAAAGATATCATGAGGTTGGCTGCCTTAGATGCTGGTTTTACGACGGTGGAGTTTTTGCGGGAACCGCAAGCCGCTGCTTGGCACTATGCTTACATCAATGATAGTCGTTCGGCAGGTTTATCATTGATTTATGATCTTGGAGGCGGCACTTTCGATCCTGCATTGATGGATATGGGAGAAGTAGACAACCCAACTTTTTTGGGATGTAATAGTGGAGTGAAATGTGGTGGACAATATTTCGATGCAGCTGTTTATAAAAAGGCTCAGAAAGAAGCAACGGACATGGATAAACCTCTAGTCCGGGAGAAACGATGGAATGACTATGAGGCTTGTAAGAAATTGAAAGAGAGCTTGTCAGCATCACCCAGTGGGACTATCATGCTTTCAAATGATGAATTTTTCTCACTTAATAGGGAAGGGCTGAATGCTTTGATTGGAGAGAAACTGGATCTCACACTAAGTGCTTGTGATTCAATGTTGAAAACGGCTCATAAAGAATGGACGCATATAAATCAAGTTTTATTGGTAGGTGGATCCACATCAATTCCTTTAGTCAGTGAAAAGCTTCGACAACATCTTGCCTCCCATAACGCTTCCGAGGTGCGTATCATTCGTAGTATGACCGGAATTAATGGGGAATATAATCATAACTATGCTGTATGTTTGGGGGGAATTGCCTATATAGAAAGGTTGCTGGACAAACAAGAACAGCCTCCTATGGCGGAAGAACAGATTGGAATATTGATTTGTGGGAATGAGGTCTGTCAATTAAAAGAAGGCGTGAATACTTTCGGACGGAGTAGTGAGCAGGATTTTAGTTTTAGCGACCCGGCTATGAGTCGGGAACACTTTACTATTGATGTATCTAGAAACTCGTCAGGACATTATGAATATTTGGTAACTACAATGAGTCAAAAAAAGGCTACTATAATTAATGATAGGTTGGCTTTGAACTTGAATGTACCTTTTGCACCTAGAAATATAGCATTAGTGGATGGAGCCACCATCCAAGCAGGTGTAACAAGATTTCAGTTTAAAAAGTGAACAATGTCTGTTTTCTTTTGAACTTTATTATTGTCGAAAAACGGTAAATGAATATTTTTTATTGGTAAGTGATAGAAATAATAATAAAAATAACTCTATAATAATATTAAAAACCAAAGATTATGCCAAAGGAAATAAATGGATATAGAATTGTAGAAAAGGCACAAGGTGGAATGGCCGTAGTATATAAAGGAATGAATAGTTCAGGTTTTTGTCGTGCTTTTAAAGTAGTCCGTCCAGATAAGGCGGTAAACAATCCGGCACTTTGTCAACGCTTCTTGAAGGGTATTCAAATACTTAAGAGTCTGGATCATCCGAATATAATCAAAGCATTGAATGCTTTCACTTATGTTGATGATGAGACCGGAGAAACGTATACCGTTCTTGAGATGGATTGGCTTGATGGAATGGATTTAGAGAAATTTGTTAAAGAAAAAACTCCTAATGGAATTCTTCCGGACTCAGTGAAAAAGATATGTTATCAAGTAATAGAAGGTTTGCAATATGCTCATGATAAACATATTTTGCATTTAGATATAAAACCTAACAATCTATTTCGTACTAAAGACGGATATATTAAAATAATAGATTTTGGTATAGCCAAAATTATAGGCGAGAATGCAGACATTGTAGAAGGTGCAGAGATGTACACTACCAAAACAGAAACAGGGGAGTCTACATTTAAAGGGACGCTTGCTTATGCTTCTCCTGAACAACAAGTAGGTGGCAAACTGACAGTAGCTTCTGACATCTATTCTTTTGGTAAAACGTTGCACTTTTTATTGACAGGTACAGATGATCCTTCTGTTGAAGTAACAGTGGAACCTTTTGCTACTATTATTGATAAATGCACAGAACAGAATCCCAACAAAAGGTTTGCTGGTTTTAATCAATTGAAATTGGCATTGGAAGGAATAGGTAATAAAAAGGAGAGGGTTTGTATTAATCCTGCTTGCCATCAAAAAATTGCAGAGAATGTTCGATACTGTCCATATTGCGGAAAGGAGCAAATAGCAATATCCGAAGTAACAAAGAAATGCCCTAAATGTGGAAGGGAAAGTCCGCTCGGGAATTCCTCCTGTTATTGTGGGTACATATTTACTTCTTCGGTATCTAAACGTTGGAAATGTAAAAGTTGTTACCGTTCTCTGCCTTCAGAGTTTAATGATAACAAGAACAATTATTGCTGTTATTGCGGATCAAAAGAGATAGCTTACGTAGAAGCGTAGTATTATGGTGAAAAGATGCAGTAAATGCAATACGGATAATCCCATTGATGCGAAATATTGCAGATGGTGTGGGATGTTGTTGATACAATCTGGCGGCCCCAAAGTGAAAGAATCTTCTCCATCTGGAACACAATCAGAAAGAACTGGTACAGTTGCAAAAGTAGTCTTTTCTATTGTTATAATTGCATTGGCAATATATCTGATATATGTGTTTAACATGGTTGGAAAGACGGGAGTGATAGTGGGAGCGGGTGGCGTTCTGCGTGAAATATGGAAAAGTTCTTAGATCATTATAGCATTAATATTAATAGAATGAATTATGGTACAAGTTATAAATAGTGCAAGTTTTTCTGAAAAAGGAAAATATCGCAAAGAAAATGAGGACTTCATTTACCCTTGTGATGATCAGGATCGGATTTTTGTGCTTTGTGATGGCATGGGAGGTCATGGGCATGGGGAAATCGCCAGTGAAATTGTTGGAACGAGCGTATTTCGTTATCTTAAAGAATTACAAATAGATGAATATACCTCCGATGTACTTCAAGAAGCACTTGATTTTGCTGTCGAACAATTGAACGACGCTGATACTTATCACGATGAACGTCGTATGGGTACAACTCTCGTTGTGGTGGCATTGAACCGTTATAATGTGTTAGTGGGGCACGTTGGGGATAGTCGATGCTATTTGTTAGATAATTGTTGCAATATCAAATTCCGTACTAGAGATCATTCTATGGTTGCGGAAGCGGTAGAAAATCAAATATTGACAGAAGAAGAAGCTTATAATAGTCCTAAGAAGAATATTCTCACACGTAGTGTTCAGGCCGGCAAAGATGAAAAAATCGAAATGACGATAGATACACTTGTGGATGTAACAGATGGTGATTACTTATTGTTATGTACTGATGGAGTGAATGATGCACTTCGTGATAATGAAATTGAAGCAGTTTTGTACGAAGGAATATTAGAAGAACGTACTTTGCGATTGAGAGAAATGTGTGATGAAAAATCGCATGATAACTATTCTGCTATATTCCTACAGCTCCGTCAAGATGAAAAAAGTCCATCAATAAAAGATACTATTTATTATTGTCCAATGTGTGGTGCTCCGTTAGTAAAAGATGGTAAAAATAGCTGTGCTACATCTGTGCAAACAGAGCATGTTGAACAACAAAAAGTAGCCATCCCTTCTTTGGACGAAAATAGTACCGCAAACAAAAAAACATGTGATTATTTTTCATTTGCATCTCATAATAATTCTGAAGAGTATATTAATATTGGGGGAATAAAAATTAAAAAAAAAACTTATGTATTGGGAAGTGTTTGGATTATAGTGGGCTTGTTTATATTTTGTCTGATCTTATTGATGACACTTTTATATTCTCGAAACGTAGAACCGGTCAATCAAAGAAAGACAATTCATTTGCTTCAAAAGCAGCTGAAAATAAAAGACCAACAGATAATCCATCAGAGCAATGAGTATAACCAAATAATTAAACAATTGCAAGATTCTCTTGCAGGAAGAAAAGATACAAATATGGATTCAGCTGAAGCTGTGGAAGAGGGTTCTTAAGAATGGTTAAAAAAAGATTTGGAGATGAAAATATGTAAAAAATGTAAGGTTACTAATCCTGATGAAGCAAAGTTTTGTAGAGGATGTGGCGTCAATCTGAATGCATCTGGCGATTTGGGTATTTGGAAGGTCGTTTTGTCTATTGTAGCAGTTATAATTCTTGGAATATGTGTCTATGCTATTTCAGAATCTTCAAGTTCGGATTATATAGATACAGCGCCTGTTAGACCATCAAGTTCTGCTACTGAAACTGCGGCGAATGATGGTTATGACAATGCTGATACGTATGATGACACTGATGTGGGTATTACGACGGATGATTCATCGGAAAGTGATGATACTTCATCGTCATCTTTCACTTCTGAATCCTCCCCATCTATTTATAGGATGGTAGAAGTGCAATGGACTGACGCTAGTTATATGACTTATCGGGCATTAATTGTTATTATGACCGATTTCTCGGGATTGGTAAAGGTTAAATATGTTCATCCACAACTTGGTTTATTATGGATAACAGAAGGAGCTACGCTTACCAACTATACAGATGGTTCTTCTATCATTAACTGTTATCATCCGCAAGGGGATTATGCATCAGGATACTCGGCAGACAACTTCAAGATATTTCCCAATGGAACATGGTATACACAAGATGATATGGGAGCTTGGTCAATGGCAATTGTAGCAGCTTCAGTTGGTGATAGTTATTGGGGGACTAAGTTAAATGAATATGGTATTAATTAAAAAATAAAATTGTATTATGGCAGCTTTAGAAAACAATTCAATTCAACAGGAATATGCTGATACCTGTGCTATTAAATCCCAGCAACTTATTTTAAATGATTTCGGAGTTCCAGTTTCTGAAGATCAGCTGGTGCAATATTCTATTGAACACGGGTGGTATTCAGGTGATGGAACAGGTACTCAAATGGGAGATGTTGGTAAACTGCTGGCAGAAGCTGGTATCCCATGTACTCAAACGGTGAATGCAAATGTCTTTGACTTAGCAAATGAACTGGCACAGGGGCATAAGGTTATTGTGGGGGTTGATAGTGGTGAGTTGTGGGATAATAAACTATTAGGGTGGTGGAATGATTTCTTCCATGGTGATACACCTGATCATGCACTAGTTGTAGCTGGAATAGATATGGCTGACCCTAATAATCCAATGGTCATATTGACTGATCCTGGAACAGGACAAGAATCCCAGGCATATCCAATGGATCAGTTTATGGATGCGTGGTCTGATTCAAAGCATTTTATGGTTTCAACGGATATTCCCACTCCAAACGCTGTAGAAGCATTTCAAAGTATGGGTGAAGACTATCATTTGCCTGTTGTAGCAGGAGTAGAATATGGTACATTCGATATGTTTCACAATTATAGTCATTATCTTCCAGATGCCTCTACATGGATGGCAGCGACAGATCCTATGACATTATTGTATAATGCTTTCGATACGATGCCGACAGCACCTTATTTGACTTTTGATGATGCGATTGCTTCTGTTGGACTACCACCTATAGATGCCTCATTATTTTCTATGAATTCGCCATTCAATCCGTCTAGCTTCAATTATGATTCCTTTGGATATGATTTGAATAATCCGACAGTGCAACATTCGATTCAATCATTGGAGAACAATTATGATGATTGTATGCGATATGCTCAGGATGCAATGGATAGTGGTTCACCAGTGACAGCCCAGCTATTTATCAATCAGGCACATGAAGCACAGAATACGATTGACAATATAGTTGACGCATAATGTGATTGTTGTGTATTAGCATTCGGGCGTTTGGGGTATATAAAATTCCAGGAGTCAGCAGAATTATCGCACGCTCCTGGAATTATCATTGTTGATTGTTTAATAATGGAATATTTTTCATACTTCATGTTAGAAATAATAGATTGAATGACTCAATAGTATAAAAAGGATATTTTTAAATAGAACTAACATGAAAAGATTGTTTATTTTTTTTGTGGTTGGATTATGGATTGTATTGCCTGCTTTTTCCCAAAGTAACGATTACTATTTGAAACAGGCTGAGAGTTATCAACGTGAAGCTAAGTACTATTTTAATCAGGCGGAAGGTTATGAACGGGAGGCAAAATATTATAATAATCAGGCGCAAAAGTATTTGAAGGACGCTGAATATTATGCAGATAGAAATAATTTGGACAAGGTAGCTACCCGTCAAAGATGGGCGAAAGATGCAGTGGATAAAGCCAAAACACGTCAAAGATGGGCAAAAGACGCCAAAGATAAAGCTAAAACTAGATTGGAGTGGGCTAGAGATGCTTTAAAAAAGGCTTATAATAGAAATTGAAAAGTATAATATGATGAAACAGGCTTTTCTAAGTATGTTAGCTTTTACATTACTGTTTGCTTAGGATGATTTTTGTCCTTCATGTAAATCTGTATTTAGAAATAAAGGCTGGAAAATGAATTAGACATTGATGTTTAGACTATGAATCAGAAATCTTTAGTAGTGACATTTATCATATTCTTTTCTTTGTATTTGCAAGCGCAGAATAAAAGAGCATTAGTAATAGGATTAGGTGAATATGAAGATACTAGCTGGTCTGCTGTTCATGGTGATAAGGATGTCCCTATTATCGTGGAAATGCTGAAATACTATAAATATAATGATGTAAAGACGTTGGTGAATAAGCAAGCTACCAAGAAACAAATAGTCTCTGAATTTCAAAAACTGGCAAAACGATGTTTAGCTGGTGATATTGTCTATATTCATTTCTCCGGACATGGGCAACGAATGACGGATATAGACGGAGATGAAGAGGATGGTTTGGATGAGGCTTGGATTCCTTATGACGGATATTTGCAATATAGTAATAAAGATCGTGGAGAGAAACATCTGGTAGATGATGAGATCGGCTTACTATTGACAAATATACATAATAAAATAGGAACGTCGGGACATCTGTTGGTAGCAGTAGATGCATGCCATAGTGGAGATTCTTCGAGAGATATAAGCAAGGAGTGTGTGAGAGGTACGGAGAGGAAGTTTGTGATTCCCATTGATCCTGCTCTTGTCGTCAAAAAAGAAAAGACTCCGGAGTATTGGCTGACGCTGAGTGCTTGCAAGAATTATCAGTCTAATACAGAATTACCGGATGGATATGGAAAATTGAGTTATGGCTTGTATAAACATAAAGAATCATTGGGTAGACTGTCTAATGATCAATTAATCCAATTAATAAAATCATTTATGGATGAGAATCGGAGAGGTTTGCCGCAGACTCCTGTGTTGACTGGGCAATCCGGATATAAAATCTTTAATGTATTTGGAGGAAAATAGTTGATGTGGGGATTTAAATCATATACGGATGAATTTTACATCCTGGAAATTCAAAAAGAAAACATGAAAGTGATTAATCACTTTCATACTTACTGTAGAGATTATTTTCGTAAAACCTATAAGAAGCTGTTTCAGGAAGAAAATCTGGAAGATGATTTTTTTCAGGAGTCATTTGTGAAACTGTGGAAAGAGATCCGGCGTTGTTCTATTTTTGTACAAAATAATCAAATTTACAAGAGAAATGCTGCTGGAGAGATAAATCTGTTAAAATGCAGTTTGCGGACATATCTGATAGATATCACCAAAAATGATTATAACCAATATCTCAGAAAAAAAGAAGTAAGTGCACGGGATATGGAACAGCTTTTGAATAGTAAGGTGAGTGAGGCAGACGTTACTACTCATACGGAAGATTTGAAATCGAAAATTGTTTCAGAATGTGTAATGAACCTACCCGATTCTTGCTACAAGATTATTTCACTTTTCTATTACGAGCAAAAGAATTACGATGAAATCATGGAGATGTCAGATAATTATACAAGTAAGGATGCATTGAAAACACGGAAATATAAATGTATGGAACAATTGCAAAAGCGTATTGAAGAAAAGTTTAATATGTATAACTTGAAACCTTATCTACATGAAAGAGGAAACTTTAAATAAAATAGATCGTTACCTACGTGGAGAGATGACGGATCGTGAGAAGAATGCCTTTGAGAATATATTGGCAGGAGATGATACTTTACGCCAGCGTGTAGAATTGATGAAAGATATAATAGATGCAGTTGAAACACGTGCAATGAAAGAGCATTTGGTAGCACTGGATGTAGTACGGTCCAGGCGAAACCAGGTTTACAAGATTGGAAGAATCGTATCTGTTTTGGCTGCTTGTTTAGTATTGGCTGTTTTCTTTTTTCATGTAGGAGATGATCATTTGTCTATCCCTGTGTCTATCCCATCAGACTTGGGAATGTACCAACGGGGAGGAACACATACTCAGAATGTCGTGAAGTTATTGAATGATAGCCAATATGATGAAGCTTTGATTTTAGTAGATTCTTTGAGAATTGTATATAGGAGTGAAGACTCTCTGGTACTAGCTAAAAAGATAAAGACAGAGGAAGATGTTTATATACATGAATGCGACTCTATTGTTCTTTATCAGTTAGAGTGGTTACGTATTCAATCATTAATTGGGCAAAAAAAATATAATGAAGTCCGTGAATCGTTAGAACAGTATAGATTACAAGAAGGCGATTATCGCGATAAGGCGGATTCATTATGGATGTTGCTTAGATAAAAGATGCTAAGATGAGACGTTGGGTGACTTATATATTATTCATAATGGCGACTGTCGGAGTAAATGCCCGGCAGTATACCGAAACGCAGCCGGACTCGACTTACTACTCACGTGCTTTGGAGCTGATATTAAAGCGTGATTATGAAAAGGCGAGAAGTGTATTGCATCAAGGTTTGACGTTTGCTACAGGCGAGATGCGCATAAAAAGCATACAGAAAATAGGACTGAGCTGGTACTTTGAAGGTTGTGTTCTTAAACTGCAGAATAAGAATAAAGAAGCATACCGATGTTTTATAGAAGCACGTAAATCTTTTCAGGAGATTTCTGATAAGGGAGATGAGATGTCCGTATTAAAGCAAATGGCTGAGATAGAAAAAAGATTCTATTCGGCTGATGAGGCTATGAAAAGGTATAACGAGGTGGTGAACATTGCCCGGCAGATACCTGATACACTTATGTGGACTGATGCCTTGAAAGGACAAAGTGGTGTATTGAAGGAGCTTGGAGAGTGGGAGGAATATCTGCAATTGTCACTTAGGCTAGATTCTTTAATGTCAAATGTTGGCGATGTCAATATTCAGATGGAACTGAATTATGAAAGAGGGGACAATGCACAAAATTTGTGGGGAAATGATGCACTAGCAGAATCATTTTATTTAAAGAATTTAAGTCTGATTCCCAATTTGCAGGAAGAGGTAAGAAATAGCCAGTTATTTATTACCAGTTTACGCTTGTGCGATCTGAAGATAGCACAGAAAAAATATGATGACGCATTAAAATATAACACCTGTTGTTTGTCTTGTTATGCTTCAGAGTTTGGTCTTGCGTCAGCTAATCGTTATTCTCCTTACCGGAACCGTGCATATATTTATCAGAAAATGGGATTAAAGGATAGTGCTTTTTGCTGTATGGATTCCTTATTCCTGAGTCATCAGCTGAAGTCGGTGTCTATGGAAACGGTTGCCGGTCATTATGTACAGAGAGGTTTATTATATGCAAACTTTGATGAATACGGCTTGGCAATAGCTGATTATAAATATGCAGACAGTCTGCTGTCTGTCCGTTACCCGGAAGATAGTAATAGCAGAATGCATATTTTGCTGGCTATGGCCAATTGTTGGTATCATAAAAAAGATTTTGCTGTCGCTAAAAAGAATTATTCCCATTATTCAGTTTTGTGTAAATCTAAATATGGAGATCAGTCTATGGAGTATGCAAATTCACTTTACTATTTAGCCAACATTGAAGGATTCACCAATGAAAAGCAAGTTGGATGCAAAGATTACAGGCAGGCTGCAATTTTATTGAAAGAGCTTATTAAAAAGCAATTAAGATATTTGCCAACGAACGCCAGAACTAAATACTGGAATGATCTTTCTGATATATTATGGAATATGACTGCTTATGCTGTAAAAATAGGAGTAAAGCAGGAGCCTTTTGCCTGCGATGCATATAATGCATTGGTCTTTTCGAAAGGATTGTTATTGGAGTCTGAAAGGTCTATGAGGAATTTACTACGGCAGAGTGGCACGGAAGAAGACTTGGCACTGTATAATAAAATGCTACTGTTACAAAGTCGATTGACCGAAGTAGAGCGAGCTACAGGTAAGGGGACAGAGAATGCCAATGAACTTTATTCTCAGATTGATCAGATTGATAAACAGTTGGCAAGCAAGTGCTCTTTTTATGGAAACTATACTCAGTTCTTGAATACGCAATATAAGGATATAAAAAATGCTTTGAAAGAAGGTGAGGTTGCCATTGACTTTACGGATTTTAAATTAGATTCCGTTCATTGTTATGCAGCTTATGTTTTAAGGAAAGAGTGGGAATATCCCTTATTGGTTCCGCTTTTTAATCAGAATCAATTGGACTCATTATATAACACTGTAAATAATATAACAGACCGTCTTTATCATTTCCCTTATTCTCAATCTTTGTTGAAGCTTTGTTGGGAATCACTGTCTCATTATATTCATCTGGGTGAGACCGTTTATTATGTTCCGGCTGGTACTTTACATCAGCTATCTCTTGAATCTGTAGCTGTTACCTCTGATTCTATATTGGGAGATCAGTATCATTTTATACGATTGTCTTCTACCAGAGAAATCTGCAGGCAAGAATTACAACAAACTGGACATACAAGTGCGGTTTTGTACGGAGGGTTATATTATGATGTCGATTTGTCCGTTATGGATGCGGAAAGTAAGAAATATGATATATCCCGACTTTTTGCATTGCGTGGTGGAGCCATGGTCAGTGATTCTGTTTATCGCTATCTTCCTATGACCCAAGAGGAGGTAAATAGTATTGCTGATTTGCTGGGAGACTGCCGGATAGATGCGACTATTTATACTGGAACTCAGGGTACTGAGGAATCTTTCTTTCATTTGGATGGGCAGGCACCTCAAATTATTCATTTGGCTACACATGGCTTCTACTATACTCCGACGGATGCGGAGAATGTATCAAGGTTGGCAGGATATCAGAATGCAATGTTGTTATCCGGTGTGATCATGTCCGGTGGTAATGCAGGGTGGAAGGGAACCATGCTACCGGAAGGTGTTTTAGATGGCATTATGACGGCAGATGATATTTCCCGTCTGAATTTGAAAGATGCGGATTTAGTCGTACTATCTGCTTGTGACACAGGATTAGGTAGTATCAATTCTGAAGGAGTTTTTGGCCTACAGCGTGCTTTTAAGAAGGCCGGTGTACAAACTTTAGTGATGAGTTTATGGGGAGTGAGTGATTGGACTACCAAAGAATTTATGGTGCATTTTTACAGAAATCTGACAGAAAACGGCTGGAATAAGAGAAAGGCTTTTGAAGATGCAAAAGCATTCATACGTCAAACTTATCCTGAACCTTTCTACTGGGCAGGCTTTATTATGCTGGACTGACACTAAAAAATAGGAAATAATACATTTTTCTTCCAAAGTAGGGTTACTTTGAAGGACTAAAATACATTAAGTGGTAAATTAAAGGTTTACCATTATGAAATCGTATGCTACTAAAAGCCCTTTATTGAGTGATAATGACTATATCCATGGCCTTAAAAATCTGGATAACAGGGTAACTCATCAATTCTTTTATAAAGAATGCTATTTTTTATTGAATGAAATCAAGTATTCACTTTACAATGGTAAAGTCGGATATGATGAACTTGTGAACGAACTATATCTGGAACTCAATGCTGGAAACTGGAAAAGACTGGATTCTTTTTTAGGAATAAATGATTGTCATCTGAAAACGTGGCTTTCTGTCGTGTCATGGCATTTTTTCGTCAAAAAGAAGATGGTGCTGATGGAGAAGGATTCTGAAGAGGAATTGATAAATTCCTGTAGGAATACTTATAATACAGAACTGAACCTTGAAGTAGATATAGATGTGAAACGGGTAATGTCTTTGATGAAAAACAAGCGTTATGCGGATATCCTAAGATTAATGATTATTGAAGGATATACACCTGAGGAGGTTGCCCGAAAATGGAATAAAACGATAGATAATATTTATAATATTAAACATCGGGCTATCAAGGAGTTTTTGAGTATTTACAATGGTAATATAAGTACATATAACCGAATTAAAATGAACTGAACATGGACAATTGGAAGAATATTGGTATTGCCGGAGATCAGGATAATATCTTTTTATCTGCCACTATGACTGGAAATTTGCAACTGATCCGTTTGGAACACATTGGTTATTTTCGCTATAACTCCAAATGTAAGCAATGGGAAGCAGTTTTGTGTGATAAACATTCTCTGATGTTGAAAAGAAATACAAATTCGCAAAAGATACTGAGTTATCATCCTCACTTGGTGCAGGTTAGCCAGTCATTCATCATTAATGTAAGATACCTGATCTTGATTAAGGATAATAATTGCGTGTTTCTTCCACCGTTTGATGAGGTGGATAATTTACAGATAACCAAGCCTTTTATGAGAAAACTGAAAGAAAAATATCCAAGTATTTAATAGCAGGGAGG
This sequence comes from Bacteroides sp. 3_1_13, assembly GCF_001185845.1. Taxonomy (NCBI): domain Bacteria; kingdom Pseudomonadati; phylum Bacteroidota; class Bacteroidia; order Bacteroidales; family Bacteroidaceae; genus Bacteroides; species Bacteroides sp. 3_1_13. The sequence goes on along the minus strand of NZ_KQ236955.1, from coordinate 390,200 downwards.
AATTATGAACAAGGTAATGTATGAGGTATGGGGCGAAGATACTTTTGCCCGGGAAAGTTATTTGGTAGGTACTTTTGAAACACGGGAAAAAGCCGGTAAAGCGTTGGAAGCTAGTGAGAAATCTGTATTAGATCAGTGTGAAGAGTTGAGAGATACCTATTGGATAGTGGAACTGACTCCTGAACGGGAAAAAGAGAGGAAGGAATGGGAGCGTAATCAGGAAGAACAGCGTAGAAGTAAAAGCAATTTTGATTACTCACATCTTTGTGGACTTATATCCCGGCTGAATAGTAAGCTACTGGAGGTGGTAGTGCAAGATATAAAAGGGACTATAACAGATAAGGAAGTCAAGTTGTTGGAGGAGAATGAAAAAGTAAGTGATTGTTATGACTCTCTTTCATTTCAATACATCAGAGGGGTGAAAGATGAACAGTGCTGTCTGGTATATGTGGAGATCGGGTTTAAAGATGAGGGAAGAATGTCAACAAGTTGCTTTGTTGGGACTCCTAATCAGATAAGGAGACAATTCTCTTTTAAGAGAGGAGAAAAGTTTGTATGTAGGATTATAGATAAAATGATTGTAGATTTTTTTTGATAAACTAAAAATATAAAAACAACATGAGTCAACGAGTTTATAATTTAATTATTTTGGATGAGAGTGGATCAATGAGCAGCATTGAGAAACAAACTATTTCAGGTTTTAATGAAACGATTCAAACGATTTCTGCTGCGCAAAGGAAGCATGAAGGACAACGACATTTTGTTTCATTGGTAGTATTTAATTCAGACAGTATCCGGACTGTGTTTGATAAAGTCAGTGTAGATGTGGTGTCGGAGTTAACGCATGAGACCTATCGTCCGGATTGCTGTACTCCTTTGTATGATGCAATGGGAATGGCATTGACAAAGTTGCGCTATTCTTTATCCGAAACCGATGATTATAAAGTATTGGTTACAATTATAACAGACGGGGAAGAAAATTCCTCTTCGGAATATGATGGAAGGCTGATAAAGAAAATGGTTGAAGAATTGAAGACTAAAGGTTGGGTGTTTACTTATATCGGAGCTAATCAGAATGTAGAAAAGGTGGCTGCAACGATCTCCGTAACAAACGTAATGAGTTTTGAAAGTACTCCATGTGGTACCAATCAAATGTTTGCAAAAGAAAGTGCCAGTCGTATGCGCTTCTTTGATAAACTGGAGAAAAACTGTAATAATTTGGCAGACAATTTTTTTGATGATGAAAAATAGTATAAAGATAAAATGAAAAAGATAACTTTGGGAAAAGCTTTGGGTACAATTGCTGTATTGTGCCTGCTTTGGGTTAGCATTATGTTGACTATTGGTTTTTGTGAACATTATGAGAGTGACGAGCAATTGGCTGATATATACAGTAGCGAGTGTCGTTCTTTTATCAGTGACGAGAAATATAGTATACGCAATATGACTACCGGAAAAACAACGATTGACGGCATCGACTGGCTGTTTGCGGCGGATGCATATACAGATTCGTTGGTTGTTTATTCCATAAACTTCAAACGTGGATATTTCGACCGTTATACGGGAGCGAATGTGATACCGGCACAATATACACATGCCTGGATCTTCTCCGAAGGCTTGGCAGCTGTAGTACTGAATAATAAGGTTGGATTTATTGATCATCAAGGAAAGACTGTGATTGATTTTCAGTTTCCTTATGCTAAGGATAATAAGAAGCAAGTTGGGCTTGTGTTTCACGATGGGTATAGCAGTATGTATGATGCAACCGGGAAATGTGGCATAATCAATAAAAAGGGAGAATGGGTACTGAAACCATCCTATGAGTATATACAAAATCCGCAATATGGAAAAAGAGTATTCAATGACGGAAAGATGTATGGAGTACTGGATGATTCTTTGCATGTACTTCTTCCTGCAGAATACAGGGATATTGAATTATTAGATGATTATTTAGTGGCAGATAGACCGGATGGAGTTCAGTTGCAGATCGCTTATGATGGTAGGATACTAAATAAGAATGTTTATCATGATGTGACTTCACTGGATTATGATACGATGGAAAGGGCAGAAGACGGCGAAGGAACAATCATGAAGCCTACCGGAATTTATAGATATGGTAGTTACAATCTTTACGGGCTGATGGATGAAAAAGGAAAGCCTCTTACTGCTCCCGTCTATCATAACATTACTGTACTTAGCAAAGATTTATTCTTGTGTGCTTTGAAAGACATATATTCAAGGATTATTGTTGACAGGAATGGACAGGTTGTCCGATATGAGGATTAATTCATAAATTTTATCCAAAAGAAGAGAAAAGAATAAAATAAACAAGGGGCGTCGTAACAACCTATCCATAAAAAGACTATATTTATTGCAGCGAGAGAGCACTTTAAGTAATGCTTAAGAGGAAAAACGAAAAGTAGTATATATACTATATATTTTCTATTATTAATTACTTAAACACATTTTTTATGGAAGCCAAGAAATCAAAAAAGGCTGCAATTGAGAATCAACGGGGTTCTTGGTTGTTGATGGGTTTGGTTGTTGCGCTAGCCTTCATGTTCGTTTCGTTCGAATGGACACAACATGATGTCAGAGTTGCAGCACTATCACCAGATGATGAATCCATCTTTGTAACAGAGCTAGTTCCGATCACATTCCCTGAAGAGAAACTGGAACCGCCTCCTCCTCCCGAAACTAAGGTAACAGAATTGTTCGAAATAGTGGAAAACAATATGGAGGTGACGGATAACGTTTCTACAGTGTCAGAGGATATGAATGCAGTTCATGACGTTATTTGGATACCACCAGTGGTAGAAACAGAAACGGTAGTTGAAGACATTATTCACGTAAGTGTTGAAGTCATGCCGGAGTTTCCTGGAGGTACAGCTGCTTTAATGAAATATTTAGGTAGCAATATCAAATATCCGACGATTTCGCAAGAAACTGGCTCACAGGGAAAAGTCATTGTTCAGTTTGTAGTAGATAGAGACGGAACGATTTCTAATCCTGAAGTGGTGCGAGGGGTTGATCCTTATTTGGATAAAGAAGCTATCCGCGTGATAAGTTCTATGCCGAAATGGACTCCCGGAGTGCAAAATGGTAAGAAAGTTCGAGTGAAATATACTGTACCTGTGTCATTCAGACTGCAGTAGTAACTTGGAATAAATGAATAAGGGTTGGTTCCTGCAAAGAACCAACCCTTTTTCAATAAAAAAATATATCTTTGTCGGGAGAATAAAAATACGAATGATTGTTTTATGAATCTTCTACTCTGTATAAAAAGACCTTTTATCTGGCTTTCCCGCTTTCGTCATCGTTGCGGATATGGTGTCCATTCCCCATTTGCTTTCAGTCTCATTACTGATGTAATTTATGAAAAGATGCCTTACTATGCTTATTCTTCTTTGAAAGAAGAACAAAAAAAGATGGTAAGAGAGCGTGGGTGGACCAAAGGTTCTCAAAAGGTAAACCGTTTTTTGTTCCGGTTGGTAAATAGAGTGCAGCCTGATACGATTATTGAGGTTGGGCGTCCTTCCTCGACAGCCTTGTACTTACAGTCTGCTAAACCATCGGCTTCCTATCTCTTTGCTTCCGATTTGTCGGAATTGTTTCTGGATGCGGATACTTCAGTCGATTTTCTGTATCTGAACGATTACCAAAATCCGGACTTATTGGAAGAAGTATTTCGGGTTTGCGTACACCGTACTACTCCTAAAAGTGTATTTGTAGTCCATGGCATTTGCTATTCCAAAGAGATGAAAGCGCTTTGGAAAAAGTGGCAGGCTGACGAAAGGGTAGGAATAACTTTCGACCTATATGACGTCGGTTTGCTATTTTTTGATAAAACGAAGATAAAACAGCAGTATATCATCAACTTCTAAGAACCTTTGTACGTTTACCATCTATAATAGTAAAAAAGAAAGTTATGAAAAAGAGCCTTGTATATACAAAGACCGGAGACAAAGGAACTACCAGTCTTGTCGGCGGAAGTCGCGTTCCAAAGACTCATATCCGCCTGGAAGCTTACGGAACGGTGGATGAATTAAATTCTCACCTGGGATGGCTGCACACTTATCTGCAGGAGGAGTCCGACCGGGATTTTATCTTGAGTATTCAACATAAGTTATTCGCCATCGGTTCACACCTGGCCACCGACCAGGAGAAAACACAACTGAAACCCGCCAGTATCATTACCCCTGAACATGTGGAAAGTATTGAGCGGGAGATTGATAAGCTGGACGAGCAATTACCCGAACTTTGTGCTTTCATCATTCCCGGCGGAAGTCGTGGAGCAGCCGTTTGCCATGTTTGCCGTACGATTTGCCGGAGAGCTGAAAGACGCATTCTGGCTTTGTCCGAAACTTGTACAATTTCTCCCGAAGTATTAGCATTTGTCAACAGATTATCAGATTATTTGTTTGTATTATCCCGAAAAATTAATTTTGATGAACAAAATAATGAAATATTTTGGGATAATAGTTGGAAATGATAGATTTTATTATACTTTTGCCGAAAAATAGAAAACGAGACAAATTTAGTATTCACTTAAAATACTCAAGATTATGTATTGGACATTGGAACTTGCATCAAAACTTGAAGATGCTCCCTGGCCGGCAACCAAGGATGAATTGATTGATTATGCCATGCGTTCGGGTGCTCCTCTTGAAGTTATTGAGAACCTCCAAGAGATGGAAGATGAGGGCGAAATCTATGAGAGTATCGAAGATATTTGGCCGGATTATCCTAGTAAGGAGGATTTCTTCTTTAACGAGGAAGAGTATTGATTAAAAAAGACCGAACATATAAGAATACCCGATAACCTTTGCAAGAAGGCTATCGGGTATTTTTTGTATAATAATGAGGCTGTTTTTTAGAATACAGGCATCTGCCAGATGAATCCTACGGAAATCCGGTTAGTACTGTAATTCTCCTGTCCCAGCACTTTGGCGCGGGAGGTGAAATCATACGAACGTCCTACATACGTCACAAAGAAATGCAGGTTGGTTTCCATCGGATAATATTCGATACCGGTCAGGTATCCCCAGGAAGTACGGTAATTGCCTTTCTCTATTCCTTCGGATGCCTTGCTCACGGAAGCCGTCTCATACATACCCTTCACAAACACATTCCATTTCGGCAGAAAACGATAATTACATTTGGCAACCACGGAAAGATAATTCGCGTCAAAGGCATTGTGTCCGCCCGGACGGCCTACGATGTTGGTGATAATACCTTTGCGGTCAATATCCTCTTTTGAATACATGAAATCGACAAAAGCATTCCATTTGCCGAGATTCAACTCGTTACCTAAAGCATAATAATACATATTGTGACTTTTGGCCTCGTTCATGATAGAAGCCGACCAACGGGTCTTGAATACGTTATTGAAATTACCGTTCCAGTTCAAAGTATAAACCAGCGGCATTTTGCCGGATTTCAGATCGGGAAGATTTCCTTCGGCATCTTCCGTGATTCCGTAAGTATTGTCGAACGAACTGTTGCGGCTGTTCAGTATTTGCAGGTTAAGTTGTTGTTCGGGAGTAATGTTATAACCTACATTCAGTCCGGTCATAAAGTTACTCATATAGTCGATCATATCGCTGTACTGATAGATGTCGATCGGGTTGAGGTCGAACTCGATACCACCGTATGCGGCACATTGCTTTCCTGCGAAGAGACTGAACTGGTCATTCAGTTTGATACCGATTCCGGCATAGTCGATGGAAGTAGGCAGATTGTCAATCATGCCGTTTGCATCGTTCGAGCGGTTGAGGCGCTGGCGATAGCGGTAAGAAAGCCAGTTGTTGATATTTCCTTTGGCTTCGATACGGAGCTGGTGCATATTGAAGTCACCTTCCTGAAAACCATTTTGGAAATGAGCGTCAAAACTTCCTTGCATATTCAGATAAAGATTGAACTTATCTGTCTTCTTTTTTACGTCTGTCAGTTCTTCAAACAGGGGAGTGTTCGGGTTGAATTTATCCTTCTTCTCCGTTTTTTGAGCATATACTCCCTGTATGCTGCCCGCGAGGAGCAACATAAATATCCATTTTTTCATAAGTAGGTCAGGCTTTTAGTATTCGTTAAAATATTGCTGAATTTGTTTCCAGTCAGTTGTTTTGGTTAGTGCAAGCATTAACAAAACGCGTGATTTCTGCGGATTCAGTTCCTGTGAAGCCACAAACTGATATTTGGCGTCGTCTACCTCTGCATCCAGTGTGGTAGGACCTGTCGGGACACGGGAAGAACGAACCACAAGGATTCCTTTCTGACGGGCGTCTGTCAGTACCGGGAAGATATTCTGATGGATATTTCCATTTCCTACTCCTGCATGGATAATGCCTTTATAGCCGTTGTTGAGCATCGGAGTGACCATATCTGCTTCAATGTTAGAGTAGCTGTATACGATACCTACTTTAGGAAGTGCGTTCAGATGAGTAACATCGAAAACGGATTGGGTGGTATGTTTTTTTAGCGTCACCTGATTATAGAATACTTTTCCGTTCAACACATAACCTAGCGCGCCGGAGTTGGGAGCTTGGAAAGTTTGCACGTCGACCGTGTTCATTTTAACTGTACTCTGTGCTCCAAGGATCAGTCCGTTCATGGCAACCAGTACTCCTTTGTCTTTGGATTCTTTTGCGGCGGCGGTAACTACGGCGTTATAAAGATTCAACGGGCCGTCGGCACTTAGAGCAGTAGACGGACGCATGGCACCTACCAGTACCACCGGTTTGTTGCTTTTAACGGTCAGGTTCAGGAAATAGGCAGTTTCTTCCATCGTATCGGTTCCGTGAGTAATCACGATGCCGTCGATGTCCGGGCGTTTCAATAGTTCATTTATTTTTTTTGCAAGCGTCAGCCAAACCTGGTCGTTCATGTCCTGCGAACCGATTTTGACAATCTGTTCTCCGGTCACGTTGGCGATATCCTTAATTTCCGGCACGGCATCGAGTAGTGCGCCGATGGCAACTTGTCCTGCTGTGTAGCTGGTTCCGGTAGCTGAACTTCCTGTGCCTGCAATCGTTCCTCCGGTGGCAAGGATATGAATGTTCGGTTTGGCGGCAAATGCCATTGTTACAGAAAATAGTAGTGTGACTACTACCAGTCCAAAGCTTTTGAATTGTTTCATAACTGAATGATGTTTAGGTTAATAATATATGTATATTAAAATATTTGTATAAAGAGCAGTCCTAGGGCAATGGCAACAATCGTCGATACCAAGCCGGGCATCATGAACGAATGATTTAACACATACTTGCCGATTTTTGTTGTCCCGGTACGGTCGAAATTAATGGCAGCCACTACGGTAGGGTAATTCGGAATAAAGAAATATCCGTTCACTGCCGGAAACAAGGCGATCAGCATATAAGGCGAAATCCCCAACGCAATGCCCAGAGGCACAAGTGCCCGAACTGTGGCAGCCTGGCTGTATAGTAGAATAGACATCACAAACAGCGCGACACCAAACAGCCACGGCATTTGTTGCACGATCCCTTCAATAGAAAGAGTTAGCTGTCCCATATTTCCCTGAAGGAAGGTATCTCCCATCCAGGCAATACCGAAGATGGCAATCACTGCCTGCATGCCTGCCGGAAATACGGAACCTTGCGTTGCTTTGATTCCGTCAGTCTTGGTCACTAACAGGATAATGGCAGCAGCCGATAACATCACGATTTCAATGATGGAAGACATTCCTAATGTAACTATTTCCCCGTCGATCAGGAAACTGGGGCGCATTCCTTCAAAAGAACCGAAGAGTACGATAAACGCAGTTGCCAATATAAAGATAAGGACGGAAATCATAGCGGAACGTTTGTTCTTCACATCTTTAATCTCTATCTTTTTATTGTTGAATAATCCTTCTTTCAGACGTTTCTGATATTCGGGGTCTTCCACCAGCTCTTTACCGACTTTCATAGAGAATAAAGCACCGACCAACACGCCGACAATGGTAGCGGGAATCGTAATTTTGAGAATGTCGAACAGGGTAATATCGAATCCGGCTAAGAGTCCGAGAAGTGCTACGGTAGCCGCGGAAATCGGACTGGCCGTAATGGCCTGTTGGGAAGCAATGACAGCAATACCCAACGGACGTTCCGGACGGATTTTGGTTTCGGTGGCAACCTCCGCGATGACCGGCAACACAGAATAGGCGACGTGTCCCGTTCCGGCTACAAAAGTAAACAGGTAAGTCACCAGCGGACTAAGCAGGGTGACGTGTGAAGGATTCTTACGAAGCAAATGTTCTGCCAGTTTCACCATATAGTCCAGTCCGCCGGCCGCTTGCATACAGGAAGCAGCCGAAATCACTGCGGCAATCATTAACATTACGTCGATAGGAGGCGCGGTGGGTTGTAAACCAAAAACGAACGTAAGTATAGCCAATCCAACTCCTCCCATCACGCCGAGGCCGATACCTCCCAGGCGTGCGCCAATAATAATAGCTGTCAGAACAAATGCTAATTGTAATATCATAAGATGCTGTTTTAAGTTCCCAACAAAGATAAGTGATTTCTCTCTTTGTATTTTCTTTTTCTTGTATTAACAACAAAAAAGTCTTTGAATAGTTTTTGCATATTTATTAAAACAATAACTAAACTCATTGGTTATTATAAGAACTAACGAAACTGTTATTATTATAAAACAACCGATATGGAACAAAATTTATCAAAAAAAACTCGTACGGAGAGTGACCTGATAGGTAGTCGTGAAGTGCCGGAAAGTGCACTGTACGGAGTACAGACGCTCCGCGGTATCGAAAACTTTCGCATCAGTAAGTTTCATTTAAATGAGTACCCTTTGTTTATCCAGGCATTGGCTATCACAAAAATGGGAGCCGCCGTTGCCAACCGCGAACTGGACTTATTAACCGAAGAACAAACGGATGCTATCTTGAGAGCTTGTAAAGAAATACTTGAAGGAAAGCATCGCGAACAGTTCCCCGTAGATATGATTCAGGGAGGAGCGGGTACTACCACGAACATGAATATCAATGAAGTGGTTGCCAACCGGGCATTGGAATTGATGGGGCATCAGCGCGGAGAGTATCAATACTGTTCGCCTAACGATCATGTCAACCGCTCGCAATCTACCAACGATGCTTATCCCACCGCTATCCACATTGGACTCTATTACACTCATTTGAAATTAGTTAAGCATTTCGAGGTGTTGATAGAGGCTTTCCGGAAGAAAGGAAGTGAGTTTGCGCATATCATCAAAATGGGACGTACTCAACTGGAAGATGCCGTACCGATGACTCTCGGACAGACCTTCAACGGGTTTGCGAGTATTCTTGAACATGAAGTGAAGAATCTTGATTTTGCCGCGCAAGACTTTCTGACAGTCAACATGGGAGCCACGGCCATCGGAACCGGAATCACCGCCGAACCGGAATATGCGGAAAAGTGTATTGCCGCTTTGCGCAAGATTACGGGACTGGATATAAAGCTTGCCGATGATTTGGTAGGAGCCACTTCGGATACTTCCTGCATGGTAGGTTATTCGGGAGCGATGAGGCGTATAGCTGTCAAAATGAATAAGATATGCAATGACTTGCGATTGCTGGCTTCCGGTCCGCGTTGCGGATTGGGCGAAATCAATCTGCCGGCTATGCAACCGGGTTCATCCATCATGCCGGGAAAAGTGAACCCGGTGATTCCTGAAGTGATGAACCAGGTGGCTTATAAGGTGATAGGAAATGATCTTTGTGTGGCCATGAGTGGCGAAGCCGCTCAAATGGAGCTGAATGCGATGGAGCCGGTGATGGCGCAATGTTGTTTCGAGTCTGCCGACTTGTTGATGAATGGCTTCGATACCTTGCGTACGTTATGTATCGACGGCATAACAGCCAATGAAGAAAAATGCCGGAGAGATGTGCACAACAGCATTGGCGTAGTGACAGCCCTGAATCCGGTGATTGGTTATAAAAATTCTACCAAGATAGCTAAAGAAGCATTGGAAACAGGAAAGGGAGTGTATGAACTTGTTTTGGAACATAATATCCTTTCCAAGAAAGATTTGGATACCATTCTGGAACCTGAAAATATGATTAAACCAGTCAAACTGGATATTCATCCCAACCGTTGATAGATAGTAAGTGGGAATCGATTCAATAGGGAAATCGCCGGGCAAGTCACTGATCTGCTCCGGCGATTTTGATTATTTGTTACTTTTATTCTATATGGGAATAATTGCTAACTTATCCGGTAAAATGGTTATTGTTCATTCTTTCAAAAACAGTGAACTTTGCAACATCATTAGTTATGAACTTAACAAGTAAATTTAGAACCAATTAAAACTATATGGATATGGATGCATTTGACGTTATTATTATCGGTTTTGGCAAGGGAGGGAAGACTCTTGCGGCAGAGTTTGCAAAGCGTGGGCGAAAAGTTGCCATTGTTGAACGTTCGGATAAAATGTATGGAGGAACGTGTATTAATATTGGCTGTATTCCGACCAAGACATTGGTTCATCAGGCTAAGATTGCTTCCGGTATGAAAGATGCTACATTTGAAGAAAGGAGTGAGTTCTATCGCAACGCCATTTATGTGAAAGAAGCTGTGACAAGTGCATTGAGAAATAAGAATTACCATAATCTGGCAGATAATCCCAATGTGACAGTCTATACAGGTGTGGGCTCTTTTGTCTCTTCCGATGTGGTTTCTGTCCGTACATCTACTGAAGAAATAATGCTGACATCGAAGCAAATTATTATCAATACGGGAGCAGAAACAGTTATTCCTCCCATTGAGGGAGTTGCGGGTAATCCGTTGGTTTATACAAGTACCTCAATCATGGAATTGGCCGAGCTTCCCCGCCAACTGGTTATTGTCGGTGGCGGTTACATCGGTTTGGAGTTTGCGTCTATGTATGCTTCGTTCGGTTCACAGGTGACCGTACTCGAAAGTTATCCTGAACTGATTGTGCGTGAAGATCGGGATATTGCTGCAAGTGTAAAAGAAACATTAGAGAAAAAAGGCATTGTTTTTCGAATGAATGCAAAGGTTCAATCTGTGAAACATATCGAAGATGGAGCAGTCGTTGTTTTTTCTGATTCACAAACTGGTGAGGTGGTGGAACTTGAAGCTGATGCTGTATTGCTGGCTACAGGACGCCGGCCGAACACGAAAGATCTGAATTTGGAAGTGGCCGGAGTGGAGACGGATGCACGCGGAGCGATCATTGTGGATGAATACCTGAAAACAACCCAACCGAATATACGTGCCGTTGGTGATGTGAAAGGTGGTTTGCAGTTCACTTATATTTCATTGGATGATTACCGGATTATCCGGGAGGATCTGTTTGGCGATAAAGAACGGACAACCAATGATCGCAATCCGGTTAGCTACTCTGTTTTTATTGATCCTCCATTAGCACGTATCGGATTGAATGAAGAAGAGGCTCGTAAACAGAATTTGGATATTATTATCAAGAAATTGCCCGTTATGGCGATACCAAGAGCGAAAACATTGGGAGAAACGGATGGCCTTTTGAAAGCTGTTATTGATAAGAATACGGGAAAAATATTGGGCTGTATGCTGTTTGCGCCTGATTCCAGCGAAGTAATCAATATAGTTGCTGTTGCAATGAAGACAGGTCAGGATTATACTTTCCTGCGTGACTTCATTTTTACTCATCCTAGTATGAGCGAGGCGTTAAATGATTTGTTTTCATAGTAGTAAGAATGAGTATAATCTTCCTCCATAAAGTTTAAAAAACATCAAAGTATCTGCCACCTGCAACAAAACGCTTGTAATGTATTAGTAAATAGGCAGTTGGAGCGTTGCAGATACCTGTTGCAGATACGTTGCAGATAAAGTATCTGCAACGTATAATATAACTAAAGAAAAGTCCTTGATTTCTTTATGCAAAGCTATGGGAAGTTCTAGTTATCCTTACGGGAGAGTTATAATAACTCTATATGGAAACTTCAGTTTCCTGCCTTAGGTACTGTCGTTTCCTGCCTTAGATACTGTCGTTTCCCGCCTCGGAACTGTAGTTTCTAGTTCTTTGCTTTAAATTTGCGGCGCATCTTTAACGCATATCTTACTAATAGTATCAATACGGGTACTTCTACCAGTGGCCCGATTACCGCGGCGAAAGCCTCTCCCGAACTGATACCGAAAACGGCAATAGCCACAGCAATAGCCAATTCAAAGTTATTTCCGGTAGCCGTAAATGATACGGATGCGGCTTTTGGGTAATCCGTTCCCATTTTTCGGGTAATAAAAAAGGAAACAAAAAACATGATTCCAAAGTACAACACCAACGGGACTGCTATTATCATCACATCATACGGCAATTTTATGATATATTCTCCCTTGTAAGAGAACATTATCACGATTGTAAACAGCAAGGCCAACAATGTAACCGGGCTGATTTTAGGGATAAATTTCTGGTAATACCAATCCATGCCTTTATTCTTAACCAAGACTAAACGTGTAAGAAATCCAAGAACAAACGGTATTCCTAAATAAATGCCTACACTTTTCGCAATCTCGGACATCGTGATTTGTTGAACGGCGTTGGTTGTTTCCATTCCCACCCATTCAGGGAACACAGATAAGAAGAAATAAGCATATACAGAAAAGAAAAGGACCTGAAAGATGCTGTTAAAAGCGACCAGTCCGGCCGTATATTCGTTGCTTCCTCCTGCAAGTTCGCTCCAAACCAGTACCATGGCGATACATCGTGCAAGACCTATCATAATCAATCCGTACATATATTCGGGGTAATTATGCAGGAAGATGATTGAGAGAGCGAACATCAGTATCGGCCCTACCAACCAATTCAACAAAAGTGATACGGTCAGGATTTTCTTATTTTTGAATACGTTGCCTAATTCTTCATATTTCACCTTTGCCAAAGGTGGATACATCATCAGGATAAGCCCTATTGCCAAGGGTATATTCGTCGTTCCGACTTCAAAATGACTCCAAAAGTCTACGATGCCGGGATATAGGTAACCCAGTCCTACACCGATAAACATTGCTAAGAAAATCCATACCGTCAAATAACGGTCTAAAAAAGCAAGTTGTTTCATAATCACTCTCTTTTTATTTTGCTCTCCATGCGATTAACGCGGTATTATTGTCAGATAATTTCTTTACTCTGTCGATCCATGGCAACTCACTTTGTGCTTTGGCCTTTAAAAATGGGTTTTGGGTATCAACCAGAGATAAACAGGAGTTTATCACCCACCATTTGTTCTTGATGCCTGCCCGTTGTAAATCTTGCAATAAACGTTCCGCCTCAAAAACAGGGGTTGTTTCCGGAAGTGTTACGATGACAACCTCCGTTTCTTTGGGATTGCGCAAACGTGGCAACAGGTTTGCCACTGCTCCCTTGATTTCTCCCTGCGTTCGTTCTACCTCCTTGTGATAACTTTGCGTTGCATCCAACAATAACAAAGTATGTCCGGTTGGTGCTGTGTCTATTACTACAATTTCCGTATCAGCCTTTTCCACTATATCGGCAAATGCCTTGAATACAGCTATTTCCTGTGTGCAAGGGGAACGCAGATCTTCCTCAATATATTCCATATCTTCGGCCGTCATTTGGTTTTCCCTGGCTTTTGCCCTTACCTCGTTTTTATAAGCCTCCAGAACTTCGGCTTCGTCAATTTTGCTAACGTCGATCCCTGCTTTTATTACAAGTTCATAATTCAAGTGATTGGCCGGGTCTGTTGTTGTCAAATGCACTTTTGCGCCAAGTGCTTTTAGCTTTAGGGCGATATTGGTTGCAACAGTCGTTTTTCCTACGCCCCCTTTTCCCATTGTAAAAATAACCCGTTTGCCGGAAGAAAAAAGGTCATTTACCAAATCATCCAGATTCTTTTCACCCTGCAAAGGCTTGTAATCACCTCCCGAAATAAGGTTATCGCTCGATAACATTTTCCGGATATTTTCTATAGTTGATAAATTGTAGGAACGTAACGGAACGCTATATGCCGGATAATCTTTCAACTCCTCCGGAATGTTCTGTAAAGCCGAAGTTTGTTTTTCGCTTAATAACTTGGAAACTTTGTCGTTATCATCGGCTTGTTGTAACACTCCGTTTATGACAAGTACCTGGTTTTTTATGCCAAGCAAATTCAACTCGTGAGAAGAGCGTGCAGCCTCCTTTAATGGAGCAAGATCCGGGCGGGCAACTAGTATCAGGCTGGTTGCTTTTTCATCGGACAAGGTATTTACAGCCTGTTTATAAATGCCTTTTTTTTCTTCCAGTCCCGACAGCTGGCCTAAGCAGGATGCGCCATGCGTACTTTCACTGATAAACGTACTCCAGGCGGATGGTAATTGTAACATTCTTAGGGTGTGTCCTGTTGGCGCTGTATCAAAAATGATATAATCGTATTCTTTCTCTTTGGTTTTATCGGTGATAAAATCCGAAAACTCATTGAACGCTGCAATCTCTACCGTGCAAGATCCGGACAATTGTTCTTCCATATTCCGGATCACACTTTCCGGCAATTTCCCACGATAAGGGGAGATTACGCTTTCCCGGTATTCTGCGGCTGCTTTTTCCGGATCAAGATTTACGATCGTCAGGCCGGGCACTTCGGAGATATTCGTACCATGTCCGTTCAGTTCCTGCCCAAACACATCTTGCAAATTAGATGCTGGATCTGTACTTATCAATAATATCTTTTTGCCAAGATCCGCAAGACCTACGGCCGTAGCGCAAGCGATAGAAGTTTTTCCTACACCGCCTTTACCTGTAAAAAACAAATACTTTGTTAACTGTATGTCTGATAAATTGAAATTCTTCATAATCTCATTGGTTGATAATTGGAATAATGTCTAACTGAATGCCTGTCCACTCGCTCAACTGCTTATTGGTCGGATAACCTTTTGTTACCACGATTTCCCCCTCTACTATGGTGATTGGCAAGCCTTCCGCACCCTCTTTCATCAAATAATCATTAACCGTTTTATTGCTGACATAAAGCTGCGGCTCGTCCCGTAAATTATGACGCTCGACAACGATCCCCTGTCTTTTGAGGGTTTCCAGTACGGCTGCAATCCTCATAAGGTCAGGATTGATATTCGGGCCACACAATCCGGTAGGGCAACACATCGCCGGATCAAAAATCTCGATTCTTTTCATATTCTGTTTTTATTTAATTTATAAGTAATTGATATATGCGTAATAAATGCCGACTGCGATAAACAAAACAGCTACCACTCTGTTAAACCATTTCTGAAATACCTGTATGCGGTTATAAAATTTACCTATCCCGGCAACGCTATACGCCAAGATCCAGGCTACCAGAATAACGGGCAGACCGGTAGCCACCGCATAGACAATAGGCAAGAGGTAGCCTCCCGGTTCTGCTGCCGACATCGGTATAAGCATCCCGAAGTAAAACAGTCCGCTGGTAGGGCAAAATGCCAGAGCGAAAAGCACTCCAAGCAAAAGGCTGCCTAAATTGCCTTTCAGTTTTTCTGCCTTTCCTGTTCCCGAAAATCCGAACTTAGGTAAATTCAAACGATCTCCGAAAAGCATGAATACCCCTACAAATATCAAGACCGGGGCGATCAGTATCTCACCATATTTACTTATACCTTTTTGCAAGGAAAACATGCTTGATCCCTCTTTCAATATAGAAATCAGGATGATCCCTAAAACCGTATAAGCCACAACACGCCCCAAGGTATAAAGCAATCCTCCTAAAAAAATCTTGTTCCGGTTGCCTATATCCTTACTGATAAAGCCTATCGCAGTTATATTGGTAGCTAAAGGGCAAGGACTTATGGCTGTAAGCAAACCGAGCAGGAAAGCGGTTATTACCGGGATATTACTATTATCCAGAAGATTTTGAAGAAAATCCATATAATAGTTATTTTAGCAGTTCATTTATTTTGTTCTTTATACCTTCTTTGAATATGTCCGGTGACCCCTTTGCGTTGGCAAAAGAAAATTCAGTCATGTTATTAACAGTTTCTTTTCCTCCCTTCCAGCCGTTTATATACAAAGACGACCATGTCACCTCATATTTATCCGTAATCGCTTCATTTTGCGGATCTGAAATATCTATAACCTTATACACAACTGCCCCTTTATCGATTTGATTTCTGAAAGTGGCTTCCAACACTTCATTCGTCAGTTGCTCAATCGCACGGCAGGTAACACACCGTTGTTTTCCATGAAAGTAGATTACTTCTACACGATCTCCCTGTGGGGAAACCGCTTGTTTGTTTTCTGTTTTTGGCTTCCCGCTACAAGAAAACAGGAGTAAGCTGATAACAATCAAAAATAAATGTTTCATAGGTACAGTGTTTCTAAGTTATTGTTTCAATAGTTCTTTTACTTCGGCTAAGGATAATTTTCTTCCGGCGGAAACGATCTTTTCGTCAATCACTAATGCCGGCAAACTAAGGATATTATACTCCATAATCTTTAAAATATCTTCCTCTTTAACTAACGTAGCATCTAAATTTAGATCTCTTACCGCCTGTTCTACTGTTACGTACAGAGCTTTACAATTTGCGCAGCCTGTACCCAAAACTTTAATTTCCATATTTTCTATTTTATATATTAAACGTAATTCGCAAAACAACGAACAATAAGTCTAAAAAAAGGGCTGCTATTCACAGCAAGCACCTTTTTTAGAAGCGCAATCGCAAAAGAATTGGGCGAACAACTGTCTGGCTATTTCCCAGTTTTCACGGTTTATGCAATATTTCACTTTGGGCGTTTCTATTTCACCCTGTATCAGTCCAGCGTCTTTTAACTCTTTTAGATGCTGGGAAACGGTTGCTTTAGCGATTGGCAACTCATCGTGGATGTCCCCAAAATAACAGCTTTCTTGCCTTGCAAGAAAATTAAGTATTGCTATTCTGGTGGGATGCCCCAACGCTTTAGCAAAACGAGCAATCTGTTCCTGCTGTTCCATACATTAGTTTCTCTTTTATTTAATGTTCGCAAATATACGAACAATGCTATAAAAAGCAAATCCTATATTCGTATTTTAACGAACATTCACTACTTAAATGGTAGAAAGATGATGATAGCCTGGTTATAAGTTTATCTATAATGCTTTTATTGTCACTACTAATAAAGGTATTATTATACTGTTTCCCATGCATTAATACCTGATTTTCGAACTATTAATATATGATTTTTAGGGAGTTAATACTTGATGCTATAGCTGTTAATACTTTTGGTAATAGTAGATAATGTACTGTATGTCAGAAGATAATGGTCCTGTCTTGGTGTGAGGCATGGTGAGAGTAAAAGTTACTCTCATCTTACTATCATACTTACTCTCATACCTGTAACTCCGATGAATAAAGGCTTTTCAAACGATTGATGAGAGTATGAGAGTAAAATTGCTTATTTATTTTTATTAGTGACGGATTTCAGTAATCAGAAATAAGAAACAGGATTATATTTTATCAAATTCATTTTAATACAGAACTTCCTATATTTATTTCCATATTTCTGCTACCTTTCAAAAAAAACATATATCTTTGTCATACGCTTTCAGCCCATCAGCGTGATGAAACAGGCAGGAAGCGGTTTTTATTTCCTATATGGAGTAAAAGCGTATTATCTCTCACTTTCAGAAATAGCTAATTCAAACAGAGGGAGATGATACGGTAGATACTCCACGTGAACGGATGTATATCAACATATTCGTAAAAGATGTGTTATATATAAACGATTGACGTGGGTGTCTGCTGTTATCATTGTTCTCTGGTCGGTTTAGCTAGCCTTGAAAGTGGATAATGGTACAGCAGCATCTGCGTCTTTCTTGTATTCGGCCGGTTATTGATTATCCCACAATTTAACCTAGCCAATCTCCATCCGGCAGACTGCAAAAAGAGTGGATGCTCGTTGTGCTAATATACATGAATAAAACATTATTCATCCCTTATTGTATCACACATAAAAGAACAAACGCTATGGCACAATGGATTAGTATAGAAGAAGCGGCTGCAAAGTACGGATTCGAGACAGAATATATCTGGGTCTTGATAGAGATAAGAGAAATCACCGTGGACTACCAAAGAGCCGACATTGACATCATCGACGATGAAAGTATTCAGGATTTTATCAACCGGAATAAAAAGGGGATTACATTGATGTATATCGAAAAGTTGGAACGATATTGCATGGATAAATCTCGAGTCTGTTCAATATACGCATCACTTTTAGGCAAACAGGATAAGGAAATCACCATATATAAAGGAGCTAAACACTTGTATGATACATTGCAGGGCAAATGGTTGAAGCAATGTGACCGGGTGCGGCATTTAGAAAAAGAACTTGCATTGGAACAAACCACTTGCCGTGCGTGTTGGCTGAAAAGGTTATGTATGATAATCTGGAAGTAAATTTGATTAACTATCATTTTCCCAAGATTTATAGATGATAGATAGGATGAAAATTGAACTAATAAGAATTTCTTATTAGTCTGTGAGTGGTGGATGAAACTGATGCTCTATTGTAAGTTCAATCTTCAAAAGAGCAAATATAAAAGTACGGGCGTCGGATTAAGTGAACAACAGCGACTTTGAGCGAACAAAAAACCGATAAATTGTGTTTATTTATTCTAATTATATATCTTTGTCCCGAATTATAAACACGTAAATTTATGAAAAAGATTTTTGGTGCTTTAATGATTGCCGTATGTATCGGTATGGCAATGCCTGCCCAGGCGCAAATACACTTTGGTGTAAAAGGAGGTTTGAACTTGTCGAAGGCGAGTTTCTCTAATGTGAGCGAAAACTTTAAGAAGGATAATTTTACCGGTTTCTTTATTGGTCCGATGGCCGAGTTTAATATTCCAATCGTAGGGTTGGGAGTAGATGCTGCCTTGCTTTTTGCTCAAAGAGGTATAAAGGTTTCTGAAGGAAACGAGGATTATACTGTTAAGCAAAACGGTATTGATATTCCTGTAAACTTGAAATATACAATCGGTTTGGGAAGTCTGGCAGGTATTTACTTCGCTGCAGGTCCTGATTTTTATTTCGATTTTGCGGGAAATAAAACGATTGAAGGCGTAAAAACCGACAAGAAGAAAGCCGAAGTCGGCATTAACGTTGGCGCGGGTGTGAAATTGCTCAATCATTTGCAGGTTGGTGCCAATTATAACATCCCTTTGGGAGACACTGCCAAATTTGAAGGAATAGATGGTTCTTATAAGACTAAGACTTGGCAGGTATCTGTTGCCTATATTTTTTAAATAGTCTGTCATTTTACATCGTATATAAAAAAGAGTTTCCGGTGAACGGGAACTCTTTTTTTGTTCGGAGGCTGCCCTGTTGCAGCCTCGAAACTGTTTCTGCCCAATCCTGCCTTAAGAAGCGTTTTTCTTTTGAGTGTTCTCTCTTCCTTCTTTTTCATTCCCCATTTTTTTATTGTATTTTTGTACCTGCAATGAAAAAATATGTAGATGTCATATTACCGCTTCCGCTTCCGAAGAGTTTCACTTACTCTTTGCCGGACGAATGTGCGGAAGATGTGAAGATAGGCTGCCGTGTGGTAGTTCCTTTCGGGCGAAAGAAGTTTTATACGGCTATCGTCCTTAACGTTCATTATTGTGCTCCAACGGAGTACGAAGTGAAAGATATATCTGCATTGCTGGATGCTTCTCCCATTTTACTACCCGTTCAGTTCAAATTTTGGGAATGGATAGCCGATTACTATCTCTGTACACAGGGAGATGTTTATAAAGCGGCACTTCCTTCCGGCCTGAAGCTGGAGAGTGAAACGATTGTTGAATATAATCCCGATTTTGAGGCGGATGCGCCATTGCCGGAACGGGAACAACGCATTTTGGATTTACTTGCCGTAGATGCGCAGCAGTCCGTCACTAAACTGGAGAAAGATAGCGGCATAAAAAATATTCTTACCGCCATCAAGTCCCTGCTCGATAAAGAAGCCATTTTTGTAAAGGAAGAATTGAAACGCACTTATAAGCCTAAGACAGAGGCACGGGTGCGGCTTGCGGGTACGGCAGATGAAAAGCAACTCCATATTCTGTTTGATATTCTGTCTCGTGCTCCGAAGCAACTGGCGTTGCTCATGAAGTATGTAGAGTATTCAGGTATTTTAGGAACCGGAACTCCGAAAGAAGTCTCCAAGAAAGAATTGTTGCAACGGGCTAATGTGGCTCCTTCGGTACTGAACGGGCTGGTGGATAAGAAGATTTTCGAAATCTACTATCACGAGATCGGACGGTTGAATAAACAGGAGAAAGAAGTAGTCGAGCTGAACGCCTTGAACGAGTTTCAGCAACGGGCACATGATGAAATCGTTCAGTCTTTTCAGGAGAAAAACGTGTGTCTGCTTCATGGAGTAACGTCCAGCGGGAAGACGGAAGTGTATATTCATCTGATCGAAGAAACGATTCGTCAGGGAAAGCAAGTCTTATATTTGTTGCCGGAGATTGCCTTGACTACTCAAATTACAGAGCGTCTGCAACGGGTTTTCGGTGCTCGCCTGGGGATCTACCATTCTAAATTCCCCGATGCCGAACGGGTTGAAATATGGCGGAAACAACTGGGAGAGAATGGGTACGATATTATCCTGGGTGTTCGCTCTTCCGTGTTTCTTCCTTTCCGAAATCTGGGATTGGTGATTGTGGACGAAGAGCACGAAAATACGTATAAGCAACAAGATCCCGCTCCCCGTTATCATGCCCGTAGCGCAGCGATTGTACTGGCTGCCATGTACGGAGCTAAAACTTTGTTGGGGACGGCTACTCCTTCCATCGAGTCGTGGCAGAATGCAGGGGAGGGGAAATATGGTTTTGTACAACTAAAAGAACGATATAAAGAAATTCAATTGCCGGAGATTATTCCGGTAGATATAAAGGAATTGCATCGCAAAAAGAGGATGGTGGGACAATTCTCACCGCTGTTGATACAATACATGAAAGAGGCTTTGGAACAAGAAGAGCAAGTGATTCTCTTTCAGAACCGTCGCGGGTTTGCTCCGATGGTGGAGTGTCGTACTTGCGGTTGGGTGCCCAAGTGTAAGAATTGCGACGTGAGCCTTACCTATCATAAAGGGATCAATCAGCTAACTTGTCATTATTGCGGTTATACCTACCAACTGCCGAAATCCTGTCCTGCCTGCGAAGGTACGGAACTGGTGAACCGTGGCTTTGGTACGGAAAAGATTGAAGATGACATTAAAATCCTTTTTCCCGAAGCGGCAGTGGCACGAATGGACTTGGATACCACGCGCACCCGCTCTGCTTATGAAAAGATTATTGCGGATTTCGAACAGGGAAAGACGGATATATTGATCGGTACGCAAATGGTTTCAAAAGGATTGGATTTCGATCATGTCAGTATTGTAGGTATACTGAATGCCGATACGATGCTGAATTATCCGGATTTCCGTTCCTATGAACGGGCTTTCCAGTTGATGGCGCAAGTAGCGGGACGTGCCGGACGTAAGAACAAACGGGGTAGGGTGGTGCTGCAAACCAAGAGTATCGAGCATCCTATCATTCATCAGGTCATTGCCAATGATTATGAAGACATGGTAGGCGGGCAGTTGGCGGAACGGCAGATGTTCCATTATCCTCCTTATTACCGGTTGGTATATGTTTATCTGAAAAATCATAATGAAGCGTTGTTGGATCAGATGGCGGTAGTGATGGCGGATAAGCTGCGGGCGGTATTTGGTAATCGAGTGTTGGGGCCGGATAAACCTCCTGTTGCCCGTATCCAAACGTTGTTTATTAAAAAGATTGTCGTAAAGATTGAGCAGAACGCTCCGATGGGGCGTGCCCGGGAGTTGCTGTTGCGCATCCAACGGGAGATGTTGGAAGATGAACGCTATAAATCTTTGATTGTCTATTATGATGTAGACCCCATGTGATTGAATATTTTTCCCCCTAATAAAAACCTTTAATCATTTAATTAACTAACCATGAAACGACTTACTATTTTTTCTCTGACTTGTCTCTTTAGCGTAGGCGCAGTTTTTGCCCAGCAAGGAGTCACTCAATGTGGTGTTCCGACAGGACAACCGAAGTTCCCTTTACAGACTTATCAGGAATTGCCCGACCCTGCTGCGCCGTCTGATAAAGAATGGGCGGCAGTGACAATAACACAAGTGTCTTGGGGTACAACAGACGTCCGGTACGCAAAACACGGGCTTCCCCGGTTGAAGAACCAGCAAACGGTTGCTTTGAAAGGCTGGCGTGGTGAACGTGTGAACGCGCAAGCGGTTGTATGGACAGGTGTAGAACTGAAAGACCTGAATTTCAGCTTTGGTGATTTCAAAGACAAGAAAGGAAATGTTCTTCCCCAAGATGCATTCACCGGCGGTTTTGTTCGTTATGTGATGACGGACGAATTGAACAAAGACGGCAGAGGTGCCTGCGGACATCGGAAAGCGGTGGATTATGATTCATTATTGGTGGCCGATCCGATTGATACCAGTCTGAAAGCGATGGCTTTGCCTGCCCGCACAGTTCAACCTGTCTGGGTGCAATGTTGGATTCCTCAATCGGCTGTTCCCGGAACGTATAAAGGGGAGTTGCTAATCAACGACGGCTCTCGTTTGTTGCAACGCCTGAATCTGGAAATTACGGTTTCTTCCCGTGAACTTCCGGCGCCTTCGGAGTGGGCTTACCACTTGGATTTGTGGCAAAGTCCCTATGCAGTGGCACGTTACTATCAGGTTCCTCTATGGAGCCAGGAGCATTTAGACGCCATGCGTCCTTTGATGAAAATGCTGGCAGACGCCGGACAAAAGATTATCACGGCTACTTTGACGCACAAACCCTGGAACGGTCAGACGGAAGATTATTTTGATACAATGGTTACCTGGATGAAACGGGCGGACGGCACATGGTCTTTCGACTATACCATTTTCGACCGTTGGGTAGAATTTATGATGAGTGTGGGCATTGACAAACAGATCAACTGTTATTCAATGGTTCCTTGGGAGTTGTCATTCCAGTATTACGACCAGGCAACCAACTCGCTGAAATTTGTGAAAACAGCACCGGGCGAGGAGGCTTACGAAGAAATGTGGGTAGCAATGCTTTCGTCTTTCTCCAAGCACCTGAAAGAAAAAGGATGGTTCGATATCTGCGCTATAGCAATGGATGAACGTCCGATGGAAGTGATGCAGAAGACCTTGAAGGTGATTCGTAAGGCCGATCCGGATTTCAAAGTTTCGTTGGCAGGAAATTACCATGCGGAGATTGAGCCCGATTTGTATGATTACTGCATTGTAATCGGACAGAACTTCCCCGAAGAAGTACGCCTCCGCCGTGTGGCAGAAAACAAGCGTACCAACTATTACACCTGCTGTACGGAAGCTCACCCCAATACATTTACTTTCTCCGATCCTGCAGAAGCTGTCTGGATAAGTTATTATTCTTCTAAGAAACACCTGGACGGTTATTTGCGTTGGGCATACAACAGCTGGCCATTGGAACCGCTGCTCGATTCCCGTTTCCGCAGTTGGGCAGGTGGAGATACGTATCTTGTATATCCGGGAGCGCGTAGCTGTATCCGTTTCGAACGCTTGATTGAAGGAATTCAGGCGCACGAGAAGATAAATATCCTCCGTCAGGAATTTGAGAAAAAGGGAAATAAAGCCGGATTAAAGAAAATAGAGAAAATGCTTGCTCCGTTCAACTTGGGTAGTATGCCGGAAACCCCGGCAGCAGTAACCGTGAACCGGGCAAATCAAATATTGAACTCATTGTAAATGATTGTTCGTTAAATGGGAATTTAGGGGCGTAGCGCCCCAACAAGGTTTCCATTCGGCATGTTATCGTTTTAGACATACCCTAAAGGGTGGAACTGTATCTCTTTCAGGGAATACCGAATGGAAACCTTGCTCCGGCGCTACGCCGGTAAATGGGAATTTATCGGTTAAATGGGAATTTTTCGGTTAGGCTGAAAGCCTTACAATTATATATTTATTGGGGTGCCCTGAAAGGGCTTAATTATATAGCGTAGGGCAACGCCCTACGAAAAAAACACACCAGCCACAAGCCCTGAAAGGGCGGAACTGTATACAAATATGCCCTTTCAGGGCGCAAATTCAGATTGTCGTTTTTACGTAGGGCGTTGCCCTACGCTATATAATTAAGCCCTTTCAGGGCACTCCGCAAAATTATCATTTGACTTATTCTTGAATCTGTTAAAAGTGAAATTATGAAAAAGATATTGTTTGTCTGTCTTGGAAATATCTGCCGTAGCTCTACGGCTGAAGGCGTGATGCTTCATTTGATAAAAGAAGCGGGATTGGAAAAAGAATTTGTGATAGATTCCGCCGGAATCTTGTCTTATCATCAGGGCGAACTGCCGGACAGCCGGATGCGTGCTCACGCGGCTCGTCGCGGTTACCAATTGGTGCATCGTTCGCGCCCCGTCCGTACAGAAGATTTCTATCATTTTGATTTGATAATCGGTATGGACGACCGGAACATAGACGACCTGAAAGACAAAGCACCTTCTCCCGAAGAATGGAAGAAGATTCATCGCATGACGGAGTACTGCACCCGTATTCCTGCAGATCATGTCCCCGACCCCTATTATGGAGGGGCCGAAGGATTTGAATATGTACTCGATGTGTTGGAAGACGCTTGTGCCGGCCTGCTTACTTCTTTAACTCCGGATAGCTGATCCGGGTATGATAAGCAATCTTTAGTTTTTCCTTGAATACAGCTTTCACAGTTGCTATATCCTTGAAAGTGATAGGACATTCCTTAAAGTAGCCTTCAGTAACCTGTGAGTCGATAATCTTGTCGACCAGGTTGCTGATTGTTTCTTCCGTATATTCCGGAAGACTGCGCGAGGCAGCTTCCACAGCATCCGCCATCATCAGGATAGCCTGCTCTTTGGTAAACGGATTTGGTCCGGGGTAAGTGAACAATTCTTCATTCGGCTCTTCGTCCGGATGCTCGTTCTTCCAGGAAATATAGAAATATTTTGTTTTTCCCCGTCCGTGATGGGTGCTGATAAAATCTTTGACCGCTTTAGGCAGATTGTGTTTATCCGCCAGTTTCAATCCATCCGTCACATGGCTGATAACGACCTGTGCGCTTTGTTCGTAATTCAAATTCTTATGCGGATTAACCCCTCCCGACTGATTCTCCGTAAAGAAAGCCGGATTTTCCATCTTCCCGATATCGTGATACAAAGCCCCCGTACGTACTAACTGGCTTTTTGCTCCAATGCGGATAGCGGCTTCTGCTGCCAGATTAGCCACCTGCATGGAATGTTGGAAGGTTCCGGGAACCGTTTCAGACATCTGCCGCAAAAGATCGTTATTGATATTCGAAAGTTCCACCAAAGTAACATTGGAAGTAAATCCGAAAGTCTTTTCCAATAAGAATAATAAAGGATAAGTGAATAATAACAGGATTCCGTTAATGATGAAGTAAGTGTACATGCGTATGTTCAACTTTGAGAAGTCGGTGGAAAGACCATTCTCCGTCATCAGTTCGAAAGCAAAATAAATGGCTGCATAAGTCAGTATCACTAATAAGGCCGTTCGGAAAAGCTGGGATCTCTGCGATAGTTCCCTTAGGCTGAATATCGCCACTAATCCCGCTGCCAACTGCGTCAGAATAAACTCATGAGGGAAGCGCAAGGAGATGGAGCATATCAATATAGTGATGACATGCGTCAGAAAAGCAGTTCTCGAATCAAGAAAGACACGGATGATAATCGGCAGCATCGCGTAGGGGATGATGTACACATTAAATATATTATGTGTCACCATGAAAGCCGTTATGACGCTGTAGAACACAATCAGGGTGAATAGTAACGACAGACTGCCTTTCCGTTGATAATAGTCTTTCCGGAATAAATCGAGATAGAGCATGAAACAAAGCATCAGCATACCCACAAACAGAACCTGACCACCGAGAATCAAACGGTTTTGTCCCATAGACTCGTTGCGTTTGATGGATTCTTTGCGCAATGATTCGAGGATATTATAGGTATGCGGACTAACGATCTCTCCACGGTCGATAATCTTCTGCCCGCTGACTACCAATCCGTTTGCCCAGGAATAATTATTTAATATTTCCTCTTTGGCAGCCTGGGTGCGCTCCTCGTCAAAAGTGAGGTTGGGAGTAATGTATTCGTTCAGCGCGCATTGCCTTAATACTTCCCGGTTGAAATGGGTCGAGTCTGCTGTCAGCAGGTGTTCATACGCTTTCTTTACCGTGTAAATGTTTTCGGTAGCCTGCGGGTTGGCAAGTTTATCGTCAATCACCATGACGGATGAAGTGCTGTCTTTTTGAAGCTGTTGTATATTCTCTGTCGATACGATACCTGCCTGATAGATTTCTTTTAAGGTACGCTCGATATACCGCAAGTAATCGATGGAAGGAAGAATTCCTTTCAGATTGGTGTGATAATTCTCTTTCAACTTGGCAATTGCGTCTTTTTCGATGTCTTTATCCAATTGGTAATAAGGCTGGAAGAAAGCCATCAGACTGTCCTGCTCTCTTTTTACTACCGCGTCCTCTTTATAAATAGGAAAGTCGAAAGTCGCGATCAGCTGCCCGTACTTCCAGGGCTTATTGATGTCAAACTGGTAATTGAATTTTCCGTCACGTGGCAGGAAATAGACAATCAACGTCACAGTGCTCACAAATAGCAGTGATTTATATAGTAAATCTCTCCATGAAAAACTTTTTTTCTTCTTCAAATGTTCCATATCCACTGAAATTTTTGCGAAAAGTACAAAAAAAAACAATAGTGTGGAAAAAAAGGTTTAATTTTGCCACGATTTACCTATACTAACCCAAATTATGGCAGAAAGAAAAGTAAGAGTTCGTTTTGCTCCAAGTCCTACGGGAGCACTGCACATCGGTGGTGTGCGTACAGCTTTGTATAATTATCTATTTGCGCGTCAACACGGCGGAGACTTGATATTTCGTATTGAAGATACTGATTCTAACCGGTTCGTTCCGGGAGCGGAAGAGTATATACTCGAATCTTTTAAGTGGTTGGGTATCCACTTTGATGAAGGAGTGAGCTTCGGTGGTGAATGTGGTCCGTACCGCCAGTCGGAGCGCCGCGAAATCTACAAGAAATATGTGCAGGTTTTGCTGGAAAATGGAAAAGCATACATCGCTTTTGATACTCCGGAGGAACTGGACGCTAAGCGTGCCGAAATTGCTAACTTCCAATATGACGCATCTACTCGCGGAATGATGCGCAACTCATTAACCATGCCGAAGGAAGAAGTGGATGCACTGATTGCTGAAGGCAAACAATACGTCGTTCGTTTCAAAATCGAACCGAATGAAGACGTACATGTGAATGACCTGATTCGTGGCGAAGTTATTATCAACTCATCCATTCTGGATGATAAAGTGCTTTATAAATCGGCTGATGAACTGCCGACTTACCATCTGGCAAATATCGTGGACGACCATTTGATGGGAGTTTCCCACGTGATTCGTGGTGAAGAATGGCTGCCTTCCGCTCCTTTGCATGTGTTGTTGTACCGTGCTTTCGGCTGGGAAGATACAATGCCGGAATTTGCCCACCTGCCTTTATTGCTGAAACCGGAAGGTAATGGAAAATTAAGTAAACGTGACGGTGATCGTCTCGGATTCCCTGTATTCCCACTGGAATGGCACGATCCGAAATCGGGAGAAATCTCTTCAGGTTATCGTGAATCGGGGTATCTGCCGGAAGCAGTGATTAATTTCCTTGCTTTATTGGGATGGAACCCGGGCAATGACCAGGAAGTGATGTCAATGGACGAATTGATTAAATTGTTTGATCTTCACCGTTGCAGCAAGTCGGGTGCCAAGTTCGACTATAAAAAGGGAATATGGTTCAACCATCAATATATACAGCAGAAACCTAACGAAGAAATTGCGGAACTGTTCTTGCCTTTCCTGAAAGAACATGGTGTAGAAGCTCCTTTCGAAAAAGTGGTGACTGTGGTTGGCATGATGAAAGATCGGGTAAGTTTCATTAAAGAACTGTGGGACGTATGTAGCTTCTTCTTCGTTGCTCCTACCGAATATGATGAAAAGACGGTGAAGAAACGTTGGAAAGAAGATTCTGCAAAATGTATGACCGAATTGGCAGAAGTGATTGCCGGCATTGAAGACTTTAGTATTGAAGGACAGGAAAAAGTCGTTATGGACTGGATTGCGGAGAAAGGTTATCATACTGGTAATATCATGAATGCTTTCCGTCTGACATTAGTGGGTGAAGGAAAAGGCCCGCACATGTTCGATATTTCCTGGGTATTGGGCAAAGAGGAGACGATAGCTCGCATGAAACGTGCGGTAGAGGTTTTGAAGTAATCGACACAGTACTATGCTTTACGACCTGGCAATAGTCATTTATGACTTTATCGTCCATTTGGCTGCTCCGTTTAGCCGTAAGCCCCGAAAGATGATGAAAGGGCATTGGGTAGTGTATGAACTCCTGCGGCAGCAAGTGGAGAAAGGGGAACAGTATATTTGGTTTCATGCTGCTTCACTGGGAGAGTTTGAACAAGGGCGCCCTCTGATAGAAATGATTCGTGCGAAGTATCCTAACTATAAGATATTGCTGACATTTTTTTCTCCTTCCGGTTACGAGGTGCGTAAACATTACCGGGGGGCGGATATTGTCTGCTATCTGCCGTTTGATAAACCGCGAAATGTGAAAAAGTTCCTGGATATTGCAAATCCTTGCATGGCGTTTTTTATCAAATATGAGTTTTGGAAGAATTATCTGGATGAACTTCACAAACGCCGTATTCCGGTATATAGTGTATCGTCTATCTTCCGTCGCGAACAAATATTCTTTAAATGGTACGGTGGAACTTATCGCAATGTATTGAAAGATTTCGATCATCTCTTTGTTCAGAATGAGGCATCCAAACGTTACTTGTCGAAAATCGGTATCAGCCGTGTGACAGTAGTGGGAGATACCCGTTTTGACCGCGTGTTACAAATCCGTGAAGAGGCTAAAGAACTCCCGTTGGTAGAGAAATTTAAAGGAACCAATTCCTTTACTTTTATTGCCGGAAGCTCATGGGGACCTGACGAAGATTTATTCCTCGAATATTTCAATAACCATCCGGAAATGAAACTGATTATTGCTCCGCATGTGATTGACGAGAATCACTTGGTTGAAATCATCGGTAAATTGAAACGTCCGTATGTGCGCTATACCCGTGCCGACGAAAGGAATGTATTGAAAGCGGATTGTCTTATTATAGACTGCTTCGGACTGCTGTCCTCTATTTACCGTTATGGCGAAATAGCTTATATCGGTGGAGGTTTCGGAGTCGGTATTCATAACACATTGGAAGCGGCTGTATATGGTATTCCGGTGATTTTCGGACCGAAGTATCAGAAATTTATGGAAGCCGTTCAATTGCTCGAAGCAAAAGGCGCTTATTCTATCAAAGATTATGATGAACTGAAAACTTTACTGGATCGTTTCCTGACGGATGAATTGTTCTTGCGTGAAACAGGAACAAATGCAGGTTATTATGTGACTAGTAATGCCGGAGCTACAGAAAAGATTATGCACATGATTAATTTTTGATTAGAGGAAATAGTGTCGAAAAGAGATGAATCCAATGAATTCGCTTTTTGTAAAAAAACGGCTTTATAAAAAATCTTATAAAAACAGCGGGATGTTCTTTCATTAGAATGTCCCGCTGTTTTTATTAACTTGTTAGAGTCTGCTATTTATCTTCCTTATACCATTGCGAATACATCAAATAATTGTGAGCAATCTTCTGATTCAGTTCTTTGGCTTGTTCAGGATCTACCTTTTTTATGAATTTCGCGGGTACTCCTCCCCAAATACTTCCCGGCTCAATGATGGTATTGCTTAATACCAGCGAACCGGCGGCAACGATTGCTCCTTCACCAACTACGACGTGATCCAGGACGGTTGACCCCATCCCTACCAATGCATAATCTTTGATGGTCGCCCCATGAATGGTGACATTATGCCCAACGGATACGTGATCGCCAATTTCAATAGTCGATTTCTGATATAACGTATGCAAGACACTTCCATCCTGAATGTTGACACCATTGCCGATTCGTATGGAGTTGACGTCACCTCTTAATACCGTATTAAACCAAATGCTACAATCATTTCCTATTTTTACATCTCCTATAATAGTTGCATTATCTGCGAGGAAGCAGTTTTCTCCGATTTCGGGAGTAAAACCCCGTACTGATTTAATTAAAGCCATATAATATTTGTTTCTAATAAAGTTTTTTATTTAATGCAGTTCTATGTTGTACGACACCCGGGTGTCGTGATGGATGAGACCCGGGTCTTGGATAGTCTGACACCCGGGTCTCAGTATGCTTGACACCCGGGTGTCAGACAAGTTCTGTTTAAAGGGAAGCAGTCGCCTCTTGTAACCAAACTTTTTCTTCTTCGTTAAGATCCGGTGACAACTTCTCGTAGACAGTCTGATGGTAATTGTTTAACCATTCAATTTCTTCATTTGTCAGCATCTCCTTGATGATCCCTTTTTTGCAGATTGGGCATAAAGTGATAGTTTCAAACTTAAGATATTCTCCAAACATTCCCTCTCCATCTTTGCAAACCAACGTCAGGTTCTCCGTACGTATCCCGTGACTGCCTGCTTTATAAACACCAGGTTCATTGGAAGTAACCATGCCGGGCTGCAAAATGACAGGATTCTCATTCATACGAATGCTTTGCGGACCTTCGTGTACACTCAGGAAATGTCCGACGCCATGTCCTGTGCCATGAAGAAAATTCATTCTGTGGTTCCAGATAGGCATACGGGCTAGTACATCGAGCTGGGCTCCACGGGTTCCGGCAGGGAATTTGGCCATAGCCAACGCGATGTGTCCTTTTAATATAAGGGTATAATCCGTTTTTTCTTCTTCTGTAAGTTCGCCTAAGGCAATGGTTCGGGTGATGTCAGTGGTTCCGTCCAGATATTGGGCTCCTGAATCTAAGAGTAAGAACCCTCTGGGCTGAAGAGTCACGTCACTTTCCGGGGTAGCTGAATAATGTACGATTGCCCCATGTTCTTTATATCCTGCAATCGTGTCGAAACTTTCCCCCATGTAGAGAGGCTGTGCAGCCCTAAACTCATGCAACTTTTTATCTATACTTAATTCTGTCTCTTTTCCGGTAGATACGGATTCTTCCAGCCATTTGAGGAATTTGACGAGTGCTACTCCATCCCGTTGCATGGCAGCGTGGATGCCGGCGACCTCCTGCTCATTGCGAATCGCTTTCAATAATGCGACAGGCGACTCGCCACGAAGAATAGAACATTGCGGATTAATAGACGAATAGATAGAATAATTCGTTTTTCGTGGATCAATCAGAATGTTTTTTCCCGGAAAAGAATTCAGGTATGTCTCTACCTCATCATACTTCTGTATCCCAATCTGCCGTTCCTTTAGATAAGTCTCTACCTCTGCCGTCACTTTCTCTGGTGAAATAAAATAAGTCACTTCATCCTGTGTGATTAACAGGTAACTTACTATGACCGGATTGCAATGTACATCGTTTCCTCGCAAATTGAGAGTCCATGCGATCTCGTCGAGTGCGGATATGAATAAAGCATAGACATCTTTCTTTTTCAACTCCGTACGGATGGCGGATATTTTCTCTTCGCAGCTTTTCCCTGCATATTTGATATCATAAATAAAGGCAGGAGAATCAGGCATGGCGGGCCGGTCTTTCCAAATGCTACTCAATGGATCTCCAAATATGTCGACCTGTAACTGATGTGCCGCCAGTTCTTCTTTCATCTGTTCGACCTGTTGCACAGAGAACATTTTCCCGTCGATACTTACAGATTCTCCAGGTTTTAAGTGTTGGCAGAGAAATTCTGTAATACTGGGAGTCTCCGGCAACATCTCTTTATATAAGGTAATGCCGCTGCCCTCCAATTCCTTCGTAGCTTGCAGAAAATAACGTGAGTCGGTCCATAATCCTGCTTTATCCATCAGGATAACCGCTGTTCCGGCAGAACCAGTAAAACCGGAAATCCACTCCCGTGACATCCAGTGGGGAGCCACATATTCACTAAGATGAGGGTCGGTGCTGGGAATAATGAACGCTTTGATAGAATTGGAATGAAAGGTCATGCGCAGTGCATGCACTCGCTCTTTTATGCTCTGTTTCATACTTTATTATATTATTATAGACATGTAAGTGTTTCAAAGGTACTAACTTTCTGCATTTAATAACTTGTTTATGAATAGTTTTTGAGAAATATTTGCCGAAAGTTTTGTGAATAAAGAAAGTATGTGTAATTTTGCGGCGCAATTTGACTGCGGAATTTTTTAATCATAACATATTAATAGTAACAAAATGATTGTAGTACCTGTAAAAGAA
The DNA here is from genome assembly GCF_001185845.1 of Bacteroides sp. 3_1_13. Classification (NCBI taxonomy): domain Bacteria; kingdom Pseudomonadati; phylum Bacteroidota; class Bacteroidia; order Bacteroidales; family Bacteroidaceae; genus Bacteroides; species Bacteroides sp. 3_1_13. The sequence continues at coordinate 357,876 of NZ_KQ236955.1, read as the reverse complement.
GGCGAAAACATTGAAAAAGCGCTGAAGAAGTTCAAAAGAAAATTTGAAAAGACTGGCATTGTAAAAGAGTTGAGAAGCAGACAACAGTTTGATAAACCGTCTGTAACTAAAAGACTTAAGAAAGAACGCGCAGTTTACGTACAACAACTTCAGCAAGTAGAAGATTAATAATTCGTAATTTCCTTTGAATTATTGAATTCTTTTCATACATTCGTTGCACGATTTTAGATGTAGCGATATTATGTTGATAGAATCTTTTCTTGATTATCTCCAGTATGAGCGGAACTATTCTGAAAAAACCGTTCTTGCGTACGGTGAAGATATAAAGCAACTGCAGGAGTTTGCTCAGGAAGAGTATGGAAAATTTAATCCGTTGGAGGTCGAGGCGGAACTGATTCGTGAATGGATTGTTTCATTGATGGACAAAGGGTATACCTCAACTTCTGTAAATCGTAAGCTAAGTTCGCTCCGAACGTTTTACAAGTATCTCTTGAGGCAGGGAGAAACGACTATAGATCCTTTGCGTAAAATAAAAGGACCTAAAAACAAAAAGCCGTTGCCTGTGTTCTTAAAAGAAAACGAAATGAATCGGTTATTGGATGAAACGGACTTTGGTGAAGGATTTAAAGGCTGTCGGGATCGGTTGATTATTGAAATGTTTTATGCTACCGGCATGAGACTTTCGGAATTGATAGGTCTGGATAATAAGGATGTGGATTTTTCGGCTTCTCTTCTGAAAGTGACCGGGAAAAGAAACAAGCAACGGCTGATTCCGTTCGGTGACGAACTGCAGGAATTGATGCTTGAATATATTAATGTAAGAAACGAAACGATTCCGGAAAGGTCGGAAGCTTTCTTTATTAGAGAGAATGGTGAACGGCTTTACAAGAATCTAGTCTATAATTTAGTGAAACGGAACCTGTCAAAGGTGGCGACGTTGAAGAAAAAGAGCCCTCACGTGTTGAGGCATACTTTTGCTACCACAATGCTGAATAATGAAGCAGAGCTGGGGGCGGTAAAAGAACTTTTGGGTCACGAAAGCATAACAACTACCGAGATCTACACACATGCCACATTTGAAGAACTTAAAAAAGTGTATAAACAAGCTCATCCAAGAGCTTAAAAAAAAGGAGGTAAGTATGGATGTTAGAATTCAATCAATTCACTTTGATGCGTCAGAGCAATTGCAGGCATTTATTCAGAAGAAAGTGTCCAAGTTGGAAAAATATTACGAAGATATAAAGAAAGTAGAGGTGTCATTAAAGGTAGTTAAACCAGAAGTTGCTGAAAACAAGGAAGCGGGCATTAAAATATTGATCCCAAATGGAGAGTTTTATGCAAGCAAAGTATGCGATACATTTGAAGAAGCAATTGATTTAGATGTGGAAGCACTCGGAAAACAGCTGGTTAAATACAAGGAAAAGCAACGTAGCAAATAAAAAAATCCCAAATATTTTGCGGGAAAGAAATAAATAACTAAATTTGCAGCCGTTTCGCTCGCGTTAGAACGTGACGGTTGCATTTTTTAGTAAGTTTGCCTCTTTAGCTCAGTTGGCCAGAGCACGTGATTTGTAATCTCGGGGTCGTTGGTTCGAATCCGACAAGAGGCTCAAAAAGAAACCGAAGAACAAAGATAGAACGTCTGTCTTCATCATATTGTTTGAAAATAGTTCTTTTATTTCTTGATTTTGAAAAGGGCAAATACCAGAGTGGCCAAATGGGGCAGACTGTAAATCTGCTGGCTTACGCCTTCGGTGGTTCGAATCCATCTTTGCCCACAATCAGAGTGACAACTTTGGCAAGAATGCGGAAGTAGCTCAGTTGATAGAGCATTAGCCTTCCAAGCTGAGGGTCGCGGGTTTGAGCCCCGTCTTCCGCTCTCTTTTCTTGCTGTTATAGCTCAGTGGTAGAGCACTTCCTTGGTAAGGAAGAGGTCCCGGGTTCAAATCCCGGTAACAGCTCATAAAGGATGTAAATGCTGATTATTAATCAAATAAATAACAAGTAAAGCTATGGCTAAAGAGAAATTTGAACGTACCAAACCGCACGTAAACATTGGTACAATCGGTCACGTAGACCACGGTAAGACAACGTTGACAGCTGCTATCACTACTGTGTTGGCAAAGAAAGGTCTTTCAGAATTGCGTTCTTTCGATTCTATCGACAACGCTCCTGAAGAAAAAGAAAGAGGTATTACTATCAATACTTCTCACGTTGAATATCAAACAGCTAACCGTCACTATGCACACGTAGACTGTCCGGGTCACGCCGACTACGTAAAGAACATGGTAACTGGTGCTGCTCAGATGGACGGTGCTATCATCGTTTGTGCTGCAACTGATGGTCCGATGCCTCAAACTCGCGAACACATCCTGTTGGCTCGTCAGGTAAACGTACCTCGTCTGGTTGTATTCTTGAACAAGTGCGATATGGTAGACGACGAAGAAATGTTGGAACTCGTTGAAATGGAAATGAGAGAACTTCTTTCATTCTATGATTTCGACGGTGACAATACTCCTATCATCCGTGGTTCTGCTCTTGGCGCATTGAACGGTGTTGAAAAATGGGAAGACAAAGTTATGGAACTGATGGATGCAGTTGATAACTGGATTCCACTGCCTCCGCGCGATGTTGATAAACCATTCTTGATGCCGGTTGAAGACGTGTTCTCTATCACAGGACGTGGTACTGTAGCAACAGGTCGTATCGAAACTGGTGTTATCCACGTTGGTGATGAAATCGAAATCCTTGGTTTAGGTGAAGATAAGAAATCAGTTGTAACTGGTGTTGAAATGTTCCGTAAACTGTTGGATCAAGGTGAAGCTGGTGACAACGTAGGCCTTTTGCTTCGTGGTATTGACAAGAACGAAATCAAACGTGGTATGGTTCTTTGTAAACCAGGTCAGATTAAACCGCACTCTAAATTCAAAGCTGAGGTTTATATCTTGAAGAAAGAAGAAGGTGGTCGTCACACTCCGTTCCACAACAAATACCGTCCTCAGTTCTACTTGCGTACTATGGACTGTACAGGTGAAATCACTTTGCCGGAAGGAACAGAAATGGTAATGCCGGGTGATAACGTAACTATTACAGTTGAGTTGATCTACCCAGTAGCATTGAACCCGGGTCTTCGTTTCGCTATCCGCGAAGGTGGACGTACGGTAGGTGCTGGTCAGATTACTGAAATTATCGACTAATACACAATAATTAATCAGTTCCCGGTTTTCCAATCGGGAACTGATTATGTACACACGGGAGTAGCTCAGTTGGTAGAGCACCGGTCTCCAAAACCGGGTGTCGGGAGTTCGAGCCTCTCCTCCCGTGCTAATATTATTGAAATGAAAAAGGTAATAGCTTATATTAAAGAATCTTACGACGAACTTGTACATAAAGTATCGTGGCCTACGTATTCTGAACTTGCTAACAGTGCAGTAGTTGTTTTATATGCTTCCCTGCTTATTGCATTGGTAGTATGGGGTATGGATGTCTGTTTCCAGAACTTCATGGAAAAAATCGTTTATCCACATTAAAAAATTAGGAATTGAAAATGGCTGAGATTGAAAAGAAATGGTACGTTCTACGTGCTATTAGCGGTAAAGAAGCTAAGGTAAAGGAATATCTTGAAGCTGATCTTAAGAACAGCGACCTTGGTGAATATGTATCTCAGGTATTGATTCCTACTGAAAAAGTTTACCAGGTTCGCAATGGTAAAAAAAATGTGAAGGAAAGAAGTTATCTTCCTGGCTACGTTTTAGTGGAGGCTGCTTTGGTTGGTGAGGTCGCTCATCACCTGCGCAATACTCCGAATGTGATAGGCTTTTTAGGCGGCTCCGAAAAACCGGTGCCTCTCAGACAATCAGAAGTGAATCGTATACTTGGTACAGTGGACGAACTGCAGGAAACGGGTGAAGAACTCAATATTCCGTACGTAGTGGGAGAAACTGTAAAAGTTACTTTTGGACCTTTCAGCGGATTCAGTGGCATCATTGAAGAAGTGAATAGTGAAAAAAAGAAACTAAAGGTCATGGTAAAGATATTCGGGCGCAAAACTCCGCTTGAATTGGGCTTTATGCAAGTGGAAAAGGAATAACACGGAATTGTTACGCTGTTGTTGTTCTTCGTTTAATGTTTATATATAAATCAATAAAAAAATGGCTAAAGAAGTTGCTGGACTAATCAAGTTACAGATTAAAGGAGGCGCTGCAAATCCATCACCTCCCGTTGGACCTGCTTTGGGTTCTAAGGGTATTAATATCATGGAATTTTGCAAGCAATTCAATGCCAGAACCCAAGACAAAGCAGGTAAGATTTTACCTGTTATCATTACTTACTACGCAGATAAGTCTTTCGATTTTGTAATCAAGACTCCTCCCGTTGCTATTCAATTACTTGAAGTAGCTAAGGTAAAGAGTGGTTCTGCTGAGCCTAACCGTAAGAAAGTTGCCGAGCTTACTTGGGAACAGGTTCGTACGATTGCTCAGGACAAAATGGTTGACTTAAACTGTTTTACTGTGGAAGCTGCCATGAGAATGGTTGCAGGTACAGCTAGAAGTATGGGTATCGCTGTAAAAGGGGAGTTCCCGGTTAATAATTAATAAACTTCAATTGTAATGGGTAAACTGACAAAAAATCAAAAGTTAGCTGCAGAAAAGATTGAAGCAGGGAAAGCATACTCACTGAAAGAAGCTGCATCTTTGGTAAAAGAAATCACTTTTACTAAGTTTGATGCTTCACTGGATATTGATGTACGTTTAGGTGTTGACCCACGTAAAGCTAACCAGATGGTGAGAGGTGTTGTTTCACTTCCTCATGGTACTGGTAAAGAAGTGCGTGTGTTGGTACTTTGTACACCGGATGCTGAAGCTGCTGCAAAAGAAGCTGGTGCTGACTACGTTGGTCTTGACGAATATATTGAAAAGATCAAAGGTGGATGGACTGATATTGATGTAATCATCACTATGCCATCTATCATGGGTAAAATTGGTGCGCTCGGTCGTGTACTCGGTCCTCGTGGATTGATGCCGAACCCTAAGAGTGGTACTGTAACTATGGATGTTGCTAAGGCTGTAAAAGAAGTAAAACAAGGTAAGATTGACTTTAAAGTTGATAAGAGCGGTATCGTTCACACTTCTATCGGTAAGGTATCATTCAGTCCTGATCAGATTCGCGACAACGCGAAAGAGTTCATCTCTACTCTGAACAAACTGAAACCGACCGCAGCAAAGGGTACATATATTAAGAGTATTTATCTTTCTAGTACAATGAGTGCGGGTATTAAAATCGACCCGAAATCAGTGGATGAAATCTAATAAAACAGAGAAATAATGAGAAAGGAAGATAAAAGTACGATTATAGAGCAAATTGCTGCTACAGTAAAGGAATATGGTCACTTCTACTTGGTAGACGTTACAGCTATGAACGCTGCTGCTACCAGTGCATTGAGAAGAGATTGTTTTAAATCAGACATCAAATTGATGTTGGTTAAAAACACGCTGCTTCACAAAGCACTTGAAAGCTTGGAAGAAGACTTCTCACCTCTTTACGGTTCTTTGAAAGGTACTACTGCTGTTATGTTTAGCAATACTGCAAACGTTCCTGCTAAGTTAATCAAAGACAAAGCGAAAGACGGTATTCCCGGACTGAAAGCTGCATATGCAGAAGAAAGCTTCTACATTGGTGCTGATCAATTGGATGCTCTCGTTTCAATCAAGAGTAAGAATGAAGTTATCGCCGATATCGTTGCCCTGTTGCAATCTCCGGCCAAGAATGTTATTTCTGCTCTTCAATCAGGTGGTAACACCCTTCACGGAGTTCTCAAGACTCTTGGTGAACGTCCCGAATAATTTTCAAAAATCAACAAAGTATTTAAACAATTAAAATCATACAAAAAATGGCAGATTTGAAAGCTTTTGCAGAACAATTAGTTAACTTGACAGTAAAAGAAGTTAATGAACTTGCAACTATCCTTAAAGAAGAATACGGTATTGAACCTGCTGCTGCAGCTGTAGCTGTTGCTGCTGGTCCTGCAGCTGGTGCTGCTGCCGCAGAAGAAAAAACTTCTTTCGACGTAGTATTGAAGAGCGCTGGTGCAGCTAAACTTCAAGTAGTTAAGGCCGTTAAGGAAGCTTGTGGTCTTGGTTTGAAAGAAGCTAAAGACTTGGTAGACGGTGCTCCTAGCACAGTAAAAGAAGGTTTGGCTAAAGACGAAGCAGAATCATTGAAGAAAACATTGGAAGAAGCTGGAGCTGAAGTTGAACTTAAATAACATTGGCCTGGTAATCAGGTAATTCGGTTAGGAATCCTTCACAAGAGGATTCTTAACCTTTTTGTGTATATATTTCAAATTAAGTTCTCCAAATTCATTGACAGATGTCTTCAAATACTGTAAATCAAAGAGTTAATTTTGCTTCGACTAAGAATCCGCTAGAATACCCGGATTTCCTGGAAGTACAATTGAAGTCATTCCAAGACTTTCTACAATTAGATACCCCACCTGAAAAGCGTAAGAATGAGGGATTGTATAAAGTATTTGCTGAAAACTTCCCTATTGCCGATACAAGAAACAATTTTGTTCTTGAGTTTCTGGACTATTATATTGATCCGCCGCGTTATACCATTGATGATTGTATAGAGCGTGGGCTTACTTATAGTGTTCCCTTAAAAGCGAAACTTAAGCTTTACTGTACGGACCCCGATCATGAGGATTTTGATACAGTGATTCAGGACGTATTCCTCGGCCCGATTCCTTATATGACTGATAAGGCTACTTTCGTCATTAACGGTGCCGAACGCGTAGTTGTGTCACAGCTTCACCGTTCTCCGGGTGTGTTCTTCGGTCAGAGTGTACATGCCAATGGTACGAAACTTTATTCGGCTCGTATTATTCCGTTTAAGGGTTCGTGGATTGAGTTTGCTACTGACATCAATAATGTGATGTACGCATACATCGACCGTAAGAAGAAATTGCCGGTGACTACATTGTTGCGTGCAATTGGCTTCGAGAATGACAAAGATATTCTTGAGATTTTCGATCTTGCAGAAGATGTGAAGGTAAACAAGACAAATCTGAAGAAGGTGTTAGGCCGTAAACTGGCTGCACGTGTCTTGAAAACATGGATTGAAGATTTCGTTGATGAAGATACCGGTGAAGTGGTTTCTATTGAACGTAACGAAGTTATTATCGACCGTGAAACCGTACTGGAAGAGGAGCATATTGATGAAATTTTGGAGTCGGGAGTTCAGAACATCCTTTTGCATAAGGATGAACCGAATCAGTCCGATTTCTCTATCATATATAATACGTTGCAGAAGGACCCGAGTAACTCGGAAAAAGAAGCTGTGTTGTATATCTACCGTCAGTTGCGTAATGCCGATCCGGCTGATGACGCAAGTGCAAGGGAGGTTATCAACAACTTGTTCTTCTCAGAAAAACGATATGACCTTGGTGATGTAGGTCGTTACAGAATCAACAAAAAGTTGAATCTGACGACTGATATGGACGTGCGTGTCCTCACGAAGGAAGATATTATTGAAATCATCAAATATCTGATTGAGTTGATTAACTCAAAAGCGGATGTGGATGATATTGACCACTTGAGTAACCGTCGTGTACGTACTGTTGGTGAACAGCTTTCTAATCAGTTTGCTGTGGGGCTGGCTCGTATGTCTCGTACGATTCGTGAACGTATGAACGTTCGTGACAACGAAGTGTTTACTCCGATTGATTTGATTAATGCGAAGACTATTTCTTCAGTAATCAACTCATTCTTCGGAACGAACGCGTTGTCGCAGTTCATGGACCAGACAAACCCGCTGGCTGAAATTACGCACAAACGTCGTATGTCTGCCCTTGGTCCTGGTGGTCTTTCCCGTGAACGTGCCGGATTTGAGGTTCGTGACGTTCACTATACACACTATGGTCGTCTTTGTCCGATTGAGACTCCTGAAGGTCCGAACATTGGTTTGATTTCTTCATTGTGTGTATTTGCTAAGATTAATGAGCTAGGATTCATTGAAACTCCCTACCGCAAGGTGGAAAATGGGAAAGTGGATCTTTCTGATAACGGTCTGATTTATCTGACTGCTGAAGAAGAGGAAGAAAAGGTTATTGCGCAGGGAAATGCTCCGTTGAATGACGATGGTACATTCGTACTTAACAGAGTTAAGTCTCGTCAAGATGCAGATTTCCCGGTTGTTGAACCATCTGAAGTTGACTTGATGGACGTTGCTCCACAGCAGATCGCATCTATTGCAGCTTCTTTGATTCCATTCTTGGAACATGACGATGCTAACCGTGCATTGATGGGATCGAACATGATGCGCCAGGCAGTTCCTTTGTTGAGAAGTGAAGCTCCGATCGTAGGTACAGGTATCGAACGTCAGTTGGTAAGAGACTCTCGTACCCAGATTACCGCAGAAGGCGATGGTGTGGTTGACTATGTGGATGCTACTACTATCCGTATTTTGTATGACCGTACGGAAGACGAAGAATTTGTAAGTTTCGAACCTGCTTTGAAGGAATATAGAATACCTAAGTTCCGTAAGACTAACCAGAACATGACGATTGACTTACGTCCGATTTGTGACAAAGGCCAGCGTGTGAAGAAAGGTGATATCTTGACTGAAGGTTATTCTACTGAAAAGGGTGAATTGGCATTGGGTAAGAACCTGCTGGTAGCTTATATGCCTTGGAAGGGTTACAACTATGAGGATGCTATCGTATTGAACGAACGTGTGGTACGCGAAGACTTGTTGACTTCGGTTCACGTAGAGGAATATTCGCTGGAAGTTCGTGAAACAAAGCGTGGTATGGAAGAGCTGACTTCTGATATCCCGAATGTAAGTGAAGAAGCTACCAAAGACTTGGATGAAAACGGTATCGTAAGAATCGGTGCTCGTATCGAGCCGGGTGATATCATGATTGGTAAGATTACGCCGAAGGGTGAATCTGATCCTTCTCCGGAAGAAAAACTGCTTCGGGCTATCTTCGGTGATAAGGCAGGTGACGTGAAAGATGCTTCTTTGAAAGCTTCTCCTTCTTTGAAAGGTGTGGTGATTGATAAGAAACTTTTCTCACGTGTGATTAAGAATCGTAGCTCTAAACTGGCCGATAAAGCATTGTTGCCTAAGATTGATGATGAATTTGAATCTAAGGTAGCTGACTTGAAACGTATCCTGGTTAAGAAACTGATGACTTTGACTGAAGGTAAGGTTTCTCAAGGTGTGAAAGACTATTTGGGTGCGGAAGTTATTGCGAAAGGTTCTAAGTTCAGTGCTTCTGATTTTGATTCACTTGACTTTACTTCTATTCAGTTGAGCAACTGGACAAGTGACGATCATATTAACGGTATGATTCGTGATCTGGTGATGAATTTCATTAAGAAATATAAAGAGCTGGATGCTGAATTGAAACGTAAGAAGTTTGCTATTACAATTGGTGATGAACTTCCTGCTGGTATTATCCAGATGGCAAAAGTATATATTGCTAAGAAACGTAAGATTGGTGTGGGTGATAAGATGGCTGGTCGCCACGGTAACAAGGGTATTGTATCCCGTGTTGTTCGTCAGGAGGATATGCCGTTCTTGGCTGATGGTACTCCGGTTGACATTGTGTTGAATCCGTTGGGTGTGCCTTCTCGTATGAACATTGGTCAGATTTTTGAAGCTGTACTCGGACGTGCCGGAAAAACGTTGGGCGTGAAATTCGCGACTCCTATTTTCGACGGTGCTACCATGGAAGATCTGGATCAGTGGACAGACAAGGCAGGATTGCCTCGCTACTGTAAGACTTATCTTTGTGATGGTGGTACAGGTGAGCAATTTGACCAGGCAGCTACTGTGGGCGTAACTTACATGTTGAAGTTGGGCCACATGGTTGAAGACAAGATGCATGCTCGTTCTATCGGTCCGTACTCATTGATTACTCAGCAACCTCTTGGTGGTAAAGCTCAATTCGGTGGTCAGCGTTTCGGAGAAATGGAGGTTTGGGCACTCGAAGGTTTCGGTGCTGCCCATATCTTGCAGGAAATCCTGACTATCAAATCTGATGACGTGGTAGGACGTTCGAAGGCTTATGAAGCAATTGTGAAAGGTGAACCGATGCCACAACCTGGTATTCCGGAATCCTTGAACGTATTGTTGCACGAGTTGAGAGGTTTAGGTTTGAGTATCAACCTAGAATAAAATAATGAAAGAATGTGAGATGTCAATGTACCGATGAAGGTCTGTTGGCATCCGCACTTTTTTCAATTTCCAATGATTCAATTATCAAATCTCAATTATATAGAGTATGGCTTTTAGAAAAGAAAATAAGACGAAAAGTAATTTCTCGAAGATCTCAATTGGTCTGGCTTCTCCGGAAGAAATCCTTGAGAATTCGAGTGGTGAAGTTTTGAAGCCTGAAACCATTAATTACCGTACGTACAAACCCGAACGTGACGGTTTGTTCTGCGAGCGCATTTTTGGTCCTATCAAGGATTATGAATGTCATTGCGGTAAATACAAGCGTATCCGTTATAAAGGTATCGTCTGCGACCGTTGTGGTGTGGAAGTTACTGAAAAGAAAGTGCGCCGTGAACGTATGGGACATATCCAGCTGGTTGTGCCGGTGGCTCACATCTGGTATTTCCGTTCGCTTCCTAATAAAATCGGTTATTTGCTCGGATTGCCGACAAAGAAACTGGATTCGATTATATACTACGAACGTTATGTTGTTATTCAGCCGGGTGTGAAAGCTGAAGATGGCGTAGCCGAATATGATTTGCTTTCTGAAGAAGAATATCTGGATATTCTGGATACGCTTCCGAAAGACAATCAGTATCTTGAAGATAATGATCCGAATAAATTTGTTGCAAAGATGGGAGCCGAAGCTATTTATGATTTGCTGGCTCGTTTGGATCTGGATGCTTTGTCTTACGAACTGCGTCACCGCGCCGGAAACGATGCGTCTCAGCAACGTAAGAATGAAGCTTTGAAACGTCTTCAGGTAGTAGAATCGTTCCGCGCATCACGTGGACGTAACAAACCGGAATGGATGATCGTACGTATCGTACCGGTTATTCCGCCCGAACTTCGTCCGTTGGTTCCGCTGGATGGTGGCCGTTTTGCTACATCTGACTTGAACGACCTTTATCGTCGTGTGATTATCCGTAACAACCGTTTGAAACGACTGATTGAAATCAAGGCTCCGGAAGTAATCTTGCGTAATGAAAAACGTATGCTTCAGGAATCTGTCGATTCTTTGTTTGATAACTCACGTAAGTCAAGTGCTGTGAAGACAGACGCCAACCGTCCGTTGAAGTCATTGTCTGACAGTTTGAAAGGTAAACAGGGACGTTTCCGTCAGAACTTGCTGGGTAAACGTGTTGACTACTCTGCTCGTTCCGTAATCGTCGTTGGTCCGGAATTAAAGATGGGTGAATGCGGTATTCCTAAATTGATGGCTGCCGAATTATACAAGCCGTTTATTATTCGCAAGCTCATCGAACGTGGTATCGTTAAGACTGTTAAGTCTGCAAAGAAAATCGTAGACCGCAAAGAGCCGGTGATTTGGGATATCTTGGAACATGTAATGAAGGGACACCCGGTACTGTTGAACCGTGCTCCGACCTTGCACCGTTTGGGTATTCAGGCTTTCCAGCCTAAAATGATCGAAGGTAAAGCTATCCAGTTGCACCCATTGGCATGTACGGCATTCAACGCTGACTTTGACGGTGACCAGATGGCTGTTCACTTGCCTTTGAGTAATGAAGCAATTCTTGAAGCACAAATGTTGATGCTTCAATCACATAATATCTTGAATCCGGCAAACGGTGCGCCTATTACTGTGCCTGCACAGGATATGGTTCTTGGTTTGTACTATATTACTAAGTTGCGTGCCGGTGCAAAAGGTGAAGGTTTGACATTCTACGGACCGGAAGAAGCGTTGATCGCTTACAATGAAGGTAAGGTAGATATTCATGCTCCGGTGAAGGTTATCGTGAAAGACGTTGATGAAAATGGTAACATTGTAGACGTAATGCGCGAAACTTCAGTAGGACGTGTGATTGTGAATGAAATCGTTCCACCTGAAGCAGGTTATATCAATACAATTATCTCTAAGAAATCTCTTCGTGATATTATTAGTGATGTAATTAAGGTATGTGGTGTGGCTAAGGCTGCCGACTTCCTGGATGGAATCAAGAATTTAGGTTATCAGATGGCGTTCAAGGGTGGTTTGTCATTCAACTTGGGTGATATTATCATTCCGAAGGAAAAAGAAACTTTGGTACAGAAAGGTTACGACGAAGTTGAACAAGTCGTAAACAACTATAACATGGGTTTCATTACCAATAACGAACGTTACAATCAGGTAATTGATATTTGGACACATGTGAACTCCGAGTTGTCTAATATCCTGATGAAGACTATTTCTTCGGATGATCAGGGTTTCAACTCTGTATATATGATGCTTGACTCTGGTGCCCGTGGTTCTAAAGAGCAGATTCGTCAGTTGTCAGGTATGCGTGGTTTGATGGCAAAACCGCAGAAAGCAGGTGCTGAAGGTGGTCAGATCATCGAGAACCCGATTTTGTCGAACTTTAAAGAAGGACTTTCGGTGTTGGAGTACTTTATCTCTACCCACGGTGCTCGTAAAGGTTTGGCGGATACCGCTTTGAAGACTGCCGATGCTGGTTATTTGACTCGTCGTCTGGTGGACGTATCACACGATGTGATTATTACAGAAGAAGACTGTGGTACACTCCGCGGATTGGTTTGTACGGACCTTAAGAATAATGATGAGGTTATTGCTACTCTGTACGAACGTATCTTAGGCCGTGTTTCCGTACATGATATTATTCATCCTACCACAGGTGAATTGCTTGTTGCCGGTGGTGAAGAAATCACAGAAGAAGTAGCCAAGAAGATTCAGGAGTCTCCGATCGAGAGTGTTGAAATCCGTTCGGTATTGACTTGTGAAGCTAAGAAGGGTGTTTGTGCTAAATGTTACGGACGTAACCTGGCAACGAGCCGCATGGTTCAGAAGGGTGAAGCTGTCGGTGTAATCGCTGCTCAGTCTATTGGTGAGCCGGGTACACAGTTGACATTGCGTACATTCCACGCCGGTGGTACTGCTGCAAATATTGCAGCTAACGCCAGTATCGTTGCTAAAAATAATGCACGTCTTGAATTTGAAGAGTTGCGTACAGTAGATATCGTTGACGAGATGGGTGAATCTGCAAAAGTGGTAGTAGGTCGTTTGGCCGAAGTGCGTTTTGTGGATGTGAATACCGGTATCGTTCTTTCTACTCATAACGTACCTTATGGTTCAACACTGTATGTAAGCGACGGCGACTTGGTAGAAAAAGGCAAACTGATTGCTAAGTGGGACCCGTTCAATGCTGTTATTATCACAGAAGCAACCGGTAAGATCGAATTTGAGGGCGTGATTGAAAACGTTACTTATAAGGTTGAATCGGATGAAGCAACAGGTCTTCGTGAAATTATTATTATTGAATCCAAGGATAAAACCAAAGTTCCTACCGCTCATATCTTAACAGAGGACGGTGATTTGATCCGTACTTATAACTTACCGGTAGGTGGTCACGTTATCATCGAGAACGGTCAGAAGGTAAAAGCCGGTGAAGTAATCGTGAAGATTCCGCGTGCCGTAGGTAAGGCGGGTGATATCACGGGTGGTCTTCCTCGTGTTACTGAATTGTTTGAAGCTCGTAACCCGTCAAATCCGGCTGTCGTTTCTGAAATCGACGGTGAGGTGACAATGGGTAAGATCAAACGTGGTAACCGTGAAATCATCGTAACTTCCAAGACGGGTGAGGTTAAGAAGTATCTGGTTGCACTGTCTAAGCAGATTCTGGTACAGGAAAATGACTATGTACGTGCTGGTACTCCGTTGTCTGACGGTGCTACTACTCCGGCAGATATCTTGGCAATCAAGGGTCCTACAGCTGTACAGGAATATATCGTGAATGAAGTTCAGGATGTATACCGCTTGCAGGGTGTGAAGATCAATGATAAGCACTTTGAGATTATCGTTCGTCAGATGATGCGCAAAGTACAAATTGATGAACCGGGAGATACTCGCTTCCTCGAACAGCAAGTCGTAGACAAACTGGAATTCATGGAAGAAAATGATCGTATCTGGGGCAAGAAAGTCGTAGTGGATGCTGGTGATTCTCAAAATATGCAAGCTGGACAGATTGTAACTGCCCGCAAGTTGCGTGATGAGAATAGTATGTTGAAACGTCGTGACTTGAAACCGGTTGAGGTTCGTGACGCTGTTGCTGCTACCTCTACTCAGATCCTTCAAGGTATCACGCGTGCTGCTTTGCAAACATCAAGCTTTATGTCGGCTGCTTCCTTCCAGGAAACAACGAAAGTCTTGAATGAAGCTGCTATTAACGGTAAGATCGATAAGCTTGAAGGTATGAAGGAAAATGTGATCTGTGGTCACTTGATTCCTGCCGGTACCGGACAGCGCGAGTTCGAAAAGCTCATCGTTGGATCAAAAGAAGAGTATGACCGTATCTTGGCTAACAAGAAAACAGTACTTGACTACAATGAAGTAGAATAAATACAATTCAATTGACTATATGAAAAGGAGCAGTTGCCTGATTGGGCAATTGCTCTTTTTTTTATTTCTTTTTTACTCGCGTGTATTACCATTAGTTTCAGGAAAAATGTGTTATTTTGCAGGATAACTTTTTAATCATATTAAATATGGAAGAACAAAATAACAACGGACAATTACAGATTGAATTGAGAGAAGAGGTTGCACAGGGAACTTATGCAAATCTTGCTATTATTACTCATTCGAGTTCTGAATTCATCCTTGACTTCGTGCGCGTAATGCCGGGCATACCGAAGGCTGGTGTGCAATCTCGTATTATTGTGGCTCCGGAGCACGCAAAACGCCTGCTGCGGGCATTAGAAGATAATATAGCAAAGTATGAGCGCGTATTCGGTCCGATTCGTACTTCGGATGAATCCCCTATTTCTCCTTTGACGGGTGTAAAAGGCGAAGCGTGAGGATGATATAAAAACATTAAAAAAGAAAAAAAAGTTGTAGCGCATTGAATATTCAAATATTATTCGTATTTTTGCAGCCCAAAATGTATAGTTACGAAATTAATATAACAATAATATAAATCAAAAAACAATTAAAATGCCTACAATTCAGCAATTAGTAAGAAAAGGACGCGAAGTGCTGGTGGAGAAAAGTAAATCTCCAGCCTTGGATTCATGTCCTCAAAGACGTGGCGTTTGCGTGAGAGTATACACTACTACTCCG
The DNA here is from genome assembly GCF_001185845.1 of Bacteroides sp. 3_1_13. Taxonomy (NCBI): domain Bacteria; kingdom Pseudomonadati; phylum Bacteroidota; class Bacteroidia; order Bacteroidales; family Bacteroidaceae; genus Bacteroides; species Bacteroides sp. 3_1_13. The sequence continues at coordinate 342,587 of NZ_KQ236955.1, read as the reverse complement.
AAGAAGCCGAACTCTGCAATGCGTAAAGTAGCTCGTGTACGTTTGACTAACCAAAAAGAGGTGAACTCATACATTCCGGGAGAAGGACACAACTTGCAGGAACACTCAATCGTTTTGGTACGTGGTGGTCGTGTAAAAGACCTTCCGGGTGTGCGTTATCACATTGTACGTGGTACGCTTGATACAGCAGGTGTTGCTGGTCGTACTCAAAGACGTTCTAAGTATGGTGCTAAGCGTCCGAAACCAGGACAAGCAGCTGCTCCTGCTAAGGGTAAGAAAAAATAAGGATTAAGACCTAATTAAAATTAAAGTAATAACTTACGTTTTAGTTTGTTGGAAATGCTAAAGGTTGAGTAAATTCTCCGGAGGGAGAGTTGAAGAAGTCAAGAAGTAGACAACCAAGAACAAAAACATTATTTTTCAAACAAATGAGAAAAGCAAAACCAAAAAAACGCCTGATTCTTCCGGATCCTGTGTTTAATGACCAAAAGGTTTCCAAGTTCGTGAACCACTTGATGTATGATGGAAAGAAAAATACATCTTATGAAATCTTTTATGCCGCTTTGGAAACAGTGAAAGCAAAACTTCCTAATGAAGAAAAATCAGCTCTCGAAATCTGGAAAAAGGCTTTGGATAATGTAACTCCGCAAGTGGAAGTAAAGTCTCGCCGTGTAGGTGGTGCTACTTTCCAAGTTCCTACTGAAATCCGTCCGGATCGTAAAGAATCAATCTCTATGAAGAATTTGATTCTGTTTGCTCGCAAAAGAGGTGGTAAATCAATGGCTGACAAGTTGGCTGCTGAAATTATGGATGCCTTCAATGAACAAGGCGGTGCATACAAACGTAAAGAAGATATGCACAGAATGGCAGAAGCTAACCGTGCATTTGCTCATTTTAGATTCTAATACTGTAAGAAACCTAATATAAACTTAAAGTAAAGGAATTAGAAGATGGCTAAACATGATTTACATTTAACTCGTAATATCGGTATCATGGCTCACATTGATGCCGGAAAAACAACTACTTCTGAACGTATCCTGTTCTACACTGGATTGACTCACAAAATTGGTGAAGTTCATGATGGTGCTGCTACTATGGACTGGATGGAACAGGAGCAAGAACGTGGTATCACTATTACATCCGCTGCTACAACAACAAGATGGAAATATGCTGGTGATACTTATAAAATTAACTTGATTGACACTCCGGGACACGTTGACTTTACCGCAGAGGTAGAACGTTCATTGCGTATCCTTGATGGAGCTGTTGCTGCTTACTGTGCTGTTGGTGGTGTTGAACCTCAATCTGAAACAGTATGGCGTCAGGCTGATAAATATAACGTTCCTCGTATTGCTTATGTTAATAAGATGGACCGCTCTGGTGCTGACTTCTTTGAAGTAGTTCGCCAGATGAAGGATGTTCTTGGAGCTAATCCATGTCCTATTGTTGTTCCTATCGGTGCTGAAGAATCTTTCAAAGGTCTTGTTGATCTTATCAAAATGAAAGCTATCTATTGGCATGATGAAACAATGGGGGCTGACTACAGTATTGAGGAAATCCCTGCAGAACTTATCGATGAAGCCAATGAGTGGAGAGATAAGATGCTTGAAAAAGTTGCTGAATTTGATGATGCTTTGATGGAGAAATATTTCGATGATCCTTCTACTATTACTGAAGAAGAAGTATTGAGAGCTCTTCGTAATGCAACAGTTCAGATGGCTGTAGTTCCTATGCTTTGTGGATCTTCTTTCAAGAACAAGGGCGTTCAGACATTGCTTGATTATGTTTGTGCTTTCTTACCTTCTCCACTTGATACAGAGAATGTAATAGGTACAAATCCTAATACAGGAGCTGAAGAAGATCGTAAACCAAGTGATGATGAAAAAACATCAGCTTTGGCGTTTAAGATCGCAACTGACCCATATGTAGGTCGTTTGACTTTCTTCCGTGTCTATTCAGGTAAGATTGAAGCAGGTTCTTATATCTACAACTCTCGCTCTGGTAAGAAAGAACGTGTTTCTCGTCTGTTCCAGATGCACTCTAACAAGCAGAATCCGGTTGAAGTAATCGGTGCTGGTGATATTGGTGCAGGTGTAGGTTTTAAAGATATTCACACTGGTGATACCTTGTGTGATGAAAATGCTCCGATCGTGCTCGAATCTATGGATTTCCCGGAACCGGTTATCGGTATCGCTGTAGAGCCTAAGACTCAGAAGGATATGGATAAACTGTCTAACGGTTTGGCTAAATTGGCTGAAGAAGACCCGACATTTACTGTGAAAACAGACGAACAGACAGGTCAGACAGTTATTTCTGGTATGGGTGAGCTTCACTTGGATATTATCATTGACCGTTTGAAACGTGAATTTAAGGTAGAATGTAATCAAGGTAAGCCTCAGGTTAACTATAAGGAAGCTATCACGAAGACAGTTAACTTGCGTGAAGTGTACAAGAAGCAGTCTGGTGGACGTGGTAAGTTTGCTGATATCATTGTGAACATTGGTCCGGCTGATGCGGATTTCACTTTAGGTGGTTTGCAGTTTGTTGATGAAGTGAAGGGTGGTAATATTCCTAAGGAATTTATCCCAGCAGTTCAGAAAGGCTTTACAAATGCTATGAAGAGTGGTGTTTTGGCAGGCTACCCATTGGATTCATTGAAAGTGACTTTGGTTGATGGTTCATTCCACCCGGTTGACTCTGATCAGTTGTCATTTGAAATCTGTGCAATGCAGGCTTATAAAAATGCATGTGCTAAGGCAGGTCCTGTTTTGATGGAACCTATCATGAAACTGGAAGTTGTAACTCCGGAAGAAAACATGGGTGATGTTATCGGTGACTTGAACAAACGTCGTGGACAGGTTGAAGGTATGGAATCTAGCCGCTCTGGCGCTCGTATCGTGAAAGCGATGGTTCCACTGGCGGAAATGTTTGGTTACGTAACAGCTTTACGTACTATTACTTCTGGTCGTGCAACCTCGTCAATGACCTACTCTCATCACGCTCAGCTTTCTTCTTCTATTGCTAAGGCTGTATTGGAAGAAGTAAAAGGACGCGCTGATTTACTCTAAAATATCTAAAGCAGCAGGCTAGCGAATGACTCTTAGCCTGCCGCTTTATCTTATTATAAATGTATTAATTAAAAAAAATAATGAGTCAGAAAATTAGAATTAAATTGAAATCTTACGACCACAACTTGGTTGACAAGTCAGCTGAGAAAATTGTAAGAACTGTAAAAGCTACAGGTGCTATCGTTAGCGGTCCAATACCTCTGCCTACGCACAAACGTATCTTTACTGTGAACCGTTCGACTTTCGTAAACAAAAAGTCTCGTGAGCAATTTGAACTCTCTTCTTATAAGAGATTAATCGACATCTATAGCTCAACAGCTAAGACAGTAGATGCTTTGATGAAGTTGGAATTGCCAAGTGGTGTGGAAGTAGAAATTAAAGTTTGATAATTAAAAATTAGTGAAATGCCAGGATTATTAGGAAAAAAAATCGGAATGACATCCGTTTTCAGTGCCGATGGTAAAAATGTACCATGCACTGTTATCGAAGCAGGTCCTTGTGTTGTTACTCAAGTTAAAACTGTAGAAAAAGATGGCTATGCAGCTGTTCAGTTGGGTTTCCAGGACAAAAAGGAAAAACATACAACTAAACCGTTGATGGGACATTTTAAAAGAGCAGGAGTAACACCGAAGAGACACTTGGCTGAGTTCAAAGAATTTGAAACAGAGTTGAATTTGGGTGATACCATTACTGTAGAAATGTTTAACGACGCTAGCTTTGTTGACGTTGTTGGTACTTCTAAGGGTAAGGGTTTTCAGGGTGTAGTAAAAAGACATGGTTTTGGTGGTGTGGGTCAAGCTACTCACGGTCAGCATAATCGCGCTCGTAAACCGGGTTCTATCGGTGCTTGTTCTTACCCTGCAAAAGTATTCAAAGGAATGCGCATGGGTGGACAACTTGGTGGTGACAGAGTCACTGTACAAAACTTGCAGGTATTAAAAGTAATCGCGGATCATAACCTTCTTTTGGTTAAAGGTTCTATCCCGGGTTGCAAAGGTTCAATCGTATTAATTGAGAAATAATGGAAGTTAACGTATATAACATTAAAGGTGAAGACACTGGGAGAAAGGTTACGTTAAACGAATCTATCTTCGGAATTGAGCCCAACGACCACGCTATTTATTTGGACGTAAAACAATTTATGGCTAATCAGCGTCAGGGTACTCATAAGTCAAAAGAAAGAAGTGAAATCAGTGGTTCAACTCGTAAGATCGGTCGTCAGAAAGGTGGCGGTGGAGCACGTCGTGGTGATATGAACTCGCCTGTTCTTGTAGGTGGTGCTCGTGTTTTCGGTCCGAAACCAAGAGACTACTTCTTCAAATTGAATAAAAAAGTTAAGACATTGGCTCGTAAGTCAGCTTTGTCTTATAAAGCTCAAAACGATGCAATCATTGTCGTTGAGGATTTCACATTTGAAGCTCCTAAGACAAAAGATTTCGTTGCAATGACAAAAAATCTTAAAGTTTCCGATAAAAAGCTACTTGTAATTTTACCGGAAGCAAATAAAAACGTATATTTGTCAGCTCGTAACATCGAGGGTGCTAATGTGCAGACTATCTCAGGATTAAATACTTACAGAGTATTGAATGCTGGGGTTGTTGTGCTTACAGAAAACTCTCTGAAGGCTATTGACAATATCTTAATTTAAAAAGGAGGCTTAAATAATGGGAATTATTATTAAACCGTTGGTAACAGAGAAAATGACTGCAATCACAGATAAGCTGAATCGTTTCGGCTTTGTTGTACGTCCTGAAGCTAACAAACTGGAAATTAAGAAGGAAATTGAAGCTCTTTATAATGTTACTGTAGTTGATGTGAATACTGTGAAGTATGCTGGCAAGAATAAGAGCCGTTATACCAAAGCAGGTATCATCAATGGTCGTACGAATGCTTTCAAAAAAGCAATCGTGACATTGAAAGAAGGAGATACTATTGATTTTTATAGCAATATTTAATAAAAATGGCAGTACGTAAATTTAAGCCCACAACACCGGGGCAAAGACATAAAATTATTGGTACTTTCGAAGAAATTACTGCATCAGTACCAGAAAAGTCTCTTGTATATGGTAAGAAATCATCTGGTGGTCGTAACAGCGAAGGTAAGATGACTATGCGCTACATTGGTGGCGGTCATAGAAAGGTGATTAGAATTGTTGATTTCAAGAGAAATAAGGACGGTGTTCCAGCAGTAGTTAAAACAATCGAATACGACCCGAATCGTTCGGCTCGTATCGCTCTGTTATTTTATGCTGATGGAGAAAAAAGATATATTATTGCTCCCAATGGATTGCAAGTTGGTGCGACTCTGATGTCAGGTGAAACAGCAGCGCCAGAGATTGGTAATGCTCTTCCTCTTCAAAACATTCCGGTGGGTACTGTGATTCACAATATCGAATTACGTCCGGGACAGGGTGCTGCTCTGGTTCGTTCAGCTGGTAACTTTGCTCAGTTGACTTCTCGTGAGGGTAAGTATTGTGTAATTAAGTTGCCTTCAGGTGAGGTTAGACAGATTCTTAGCACTTGTAAAGCTACTATCGGTAGTGTAGGTAACTCTGATCATGGATTGGAAAGTTCAGGTAAAGCAGGACGTTCTCGTTGGCAAGGACGTCGTCCTCGTAACCGTGGTGTTGTAATGAACCCGGTTGATCACCCGATGGGTGGTGGTGAAGGACGTGCTTCCGGAGGTCACCCAAGATCACGTAAGGGATTGTATGCTAAGGGACTTAAGACTAGAGCTCCTAAGAAACAATCGTCTAAGTACATTATTGAGAGAAGAAAAAAGTAATCTGATTAATTGAGTAAACTATGAGTCGTTCATTAAAAAAAGGTCCATATATTAACGTTAAGCTTGAAAAGAGAATTCTTGCCATGAATGAATCAGGTAAGAAAGTCGTAGTAAAGACTTGGGCCAGAGCTTCAATGATTTCGCCTGATTTTGTAGGCCATACAGTTGCAGTTCACAATGGAAATAAATTTATTCCTGTTTATGTTACCGAGAATATGGTAGGACACAAGTTGGGCGAATTTGCTCCAACTCGTACATTCAGAGGACACGCTGGTAACAAGAAAAGATAACAGGATTTATTTGAAATAATAAAGTAATAAATAATAATGGGAGCAAGAAAAAAAATATCGGCTGAAAAAAGAAAAGAAGCCCTTAAGACCATGTATTTTGCAAAATTGCAAAATGTTCCTACTTCTCCACGTAAGATGCGTCTGGTTGCAGACATGATCCGTGGTATGGAAGTGAACAGAGCACTTGGTGTTTTGAAATTTTCTTCAAAAGAAGCTGCTGCAAGAGTGGAAAAATTGCTTCGCTCTGCAATTGCTAACTGGGAACAGAAAAACGAACGTAAAGCAGAAAGCGGTGAGTTGTTCGTAACACAGATTTTTGTTGATGGTGGAGCTACACTCAAAAGGATGAGACCGGCACCACAGGGTAGAGGTTATAGAATTCGCAAACGTTCAAATCACGTAACATTGTTCGTTGGTGCTAAAAGTAATAACGAAGATCAAAATTAAGGTAGATGGGACAAAAAGTTAATCCAATAAGCAACCGTTTAGGAATTATCAGAGGATGGGATTCTAACTGGTATGGTGGAAATGATTACGGTGATTCTTTGCTGGAAGATAGCAAAATCCGTAAATATCTTAATGCAAGACTTGCAAAAGCAAGTGTATCAAGAATCGTAATTGAACGTACGCTGAAGCTCGTTACTATTACTGTTTGCACTGCTCGCCCGGGTATTATTATCGGTAAAGGTGGCCAAGAAGTTGATAAGTTAAAAGAGGAGTTGAAGAAGGTTACCGACAAAGATATTCAAATCAATATCTTTGAAGTGAAGAGACCGGAACTGGATGCTGTGATTGTTGCTAACAACATCGCTCGCCAGGTTGAAGGTAAAATTGCCTATCGCCGTGCCATCAAGATGGCTATCGCAAACACAATGCGTATGGGTGCTGAAGGTATCAAAATTCAGATTTCAGGACGTTTGAATGGAGCTGAAATGGCTCGTTCTGAAATGTATAAAGAAGGAAGAACTCCGTTGCACACTTTCAGAGCTGATATCGACTACTGTCATGCAGAAGCATTGACTAAAGTAGGTCTTCTTGGTATCAAAGTTTGGATTTGTAGAGGTGAAGTGTTTGGTAAGAAAGAATTGGCTCCGAACTTTACACAAAGCAAAGAAAGTGGTCGTGGAAACAATAGTGGAAACAACGGCGGAAAGAACTTCAAAAGAAAGAAAAATAATCGCTAAACGAATTTGAATTTTAGGAAACTATGTTACAACCGAAAAAGACAAAATTCAGAAGACAACAAAAAGGCCGTCAGAAAGGTAATGCCCAGAGAGGCAACCAGCTGGCCTTTGGTTCTTTTGGCATAAAGGCTTTGGAGACTAAGTGGATTACAGGCCGTCAGATCGAAGCTGCTCGTATTGCAGTAACAAGATATATGCAACGTCAAGGACAGATCTGGATCCGTATATTCCCGGATAAACCGATCACTAGAAAACCTGCCGATGTACGTATGGGTAAAGGTAAAGGTGCTCCAGAGGGATTTGTGGCTCCTGTAACTCCAGGTAGAATCATTATTGAAGCTGAAGGAGTATCTTACGAAATCGCGAAAGAAGCATTGCGCTTAGCTGCTCAAAAGCTTCCTATTACAACGAAGTTTGTCGTAAGACGTGATTATGATATTCAAAATCAAAATGCGTAAGTGTTATGAAAATTGCAGAAATTAAAGAAATGACTACTAATGATTTAGTAGAAAGAGTAGAGGCGGAAACAGCTAATTATAACCAAATGGTTATTAATCATTCTATTTCTCCTTTGGAAAATCCTGCTCAAATCAAACAATTACGCAGGACTATTGCGCGTATGAAAACAGAATTGCGCGAAAGAGAACTTAACAATAAATGATCAGCTTGATGGAAGCAAGAAATTTAAGAAAAGAAAGAACAGGGGTTGTGTTGAGCAATAAGATGGACAAGACCATCACAGTTGCTGCCAAATTTAAGGAAAAACACCCTATATATGGTAAGTTCGTTAGCAAAACGAAGAAGTACCATGCTCACGATGAAAAGAATGAATGCAATATCGGTGATACTGTAAGCATCATGGAAACTCGTCCTTTGAGCAAGACTAAAAGATGGAGATTAGTAGAAATAATTGAAAGAGCTAAGTAATTATGATACAAGTAGAATCCAGACTTACAGTATGTGATAACAGTGGAGCGAAAGAGGCGTTGTGTATCCGCGTTTTGGGTGGTACAGGTCGTCGTTATGCTTCAGTGGGGGATGTCATTGTAGTTTCAGTGAAGAGCGTTATCCCTTCTAGTGATGTTAAAAAAGGTGCAGTATCAAAGGCTTTGATTGTACGTACAAAGAAAGAAATCCGTCGTCCTGATGGTTCTTATATACGTTTTGATGATAATGCTTGCGTGTTGTTGAATAATGCAGGTGAAATTAGAGGTAGTCGTATTTTCGGTCCTGTAGCAAGAGAACTTCGTGCTACAAACATGAAAGTTGTGTCACTTGCGCCTGAGGTACTTTAATTTGTAAAAGATTTAAGTAATGAGTAAATTACATATTAAAAAAGGCGACACAGTTTACGTAAATGCTGGTGAAGATAAGGGCAAAACTGGTCGTGTATTGAAGGTTCTTGTTAAAGAAGGACGTGCATTTGTTGAAGGTATCAATATGGTATCTAAAAGCACAAAGCCGAATGCAAAGAATCCACAAGGTGGTATTGTGAAGCAAGAAGCTTCTATCCACATTTCAAACTTGAACCCGGTTGATCCAAAAACTGGTAAAGCAACGCGTATTGGGAGAAAAAAGAGTTCGGAAGGAACTTTAGTGCGTTATTCTAAAAAATCAGGAGAGGAGATTAAGTAATGAGTAATACTGCTAGTCTTAAGAAAGAATATGCAGAGCGTATAGCACCTGCATTGAAATCACAGTTCCAGTATTCTTCTACAATGCAGATACCCGTACTTAAGAAGATTGTAATCAATCAGGGATTAGGTATGGCTGTTGCTGATAAGAAGATTATCGAAGTAGCAATCAATGAAATGACAGCTATTACAGGTCAAAAAGCTGTAGCTACCATTTCTCGTAAAGATATCGCAAACTTTAAGTTGCGTAAAAAAATGCCGATTGGTGTTATGGTAACTTTACGTCGTGAAAGAATGTACGAATTCCTTGAAAAATTGGTTCGTGTAGCTCTTCCTCGTATTCGTGACTTCAAAGGTATCGAAAGTAAGTTTGATGGTAAAGGTAACTATACCCTTGGTATTCAGGAACAAATCATTTTCCCTGAAATAAATATCGATAGTATTACAAGAATTCTCGGAATGAATATTACCTTTGTAACCTCTGCGGAAACAGATGAAGAAGGTTATGCTTTGCTGAAGGAATTCGGTTTACCTTTTAAAAACGCTAAAAAAGACTAATAGATATGGCAAAGGAATCAATGAAAGCACGTGAAGTAAAGCGTGCTAAATTAGTAGCCAAATACGCCGAGAAAAGAGCTGCTTTGAAGCAAATCGTAAGAACAGGTGATCCTGCTGATGCTTTCGAAGCTGCACAGAAGTTGCAAGAGTTGCCAAAGAATTCTAATCCAATTCGTATGCACAACCGTTGCAAACTGACTGGTCGTCCTAAAGGTTATATTCGTCAGTTCGGAATTTCGAGAATTCAATTCCGTGAGATGGCATCTAACGGACTGATCCCAGGCGTAAAAAAAGCAAGCTGGTAATTATTGTTTAAATATTGTCAGGGTAGTCCTGATTAATTTAATTTATTTTTATATGACTGATCCAATAGCAGATTATTTAACGAGGTTGCGGAACGCGATTGGTGCAAAGCACAGAGTTGTTGAAGTTCCCGCTTCGAATTTGAAAAAAGAAATCACTAAGATTCTTTTTGAAAAAGGCTACATCCTTAATTATAAGTTTGTAGAAGATGGTCCTCAAGGAACTATTAAGGTTGCCTTGAAGTATGATTCTGTTAACAAAGTTAACGCAATCAAAAAGTTAGAAAGAATATCTTCTCCGGGTATGCGTAAGTATACTGGTTACAAAGATATGCCGCGTGTTATTAATGGGCTGGGTATTGCTATAATATCTACTTCCAAAGGTGTAATGACTAACAAAGAGGCTGCAGAACTGAAAATCGGTGGTGAAGTCTTGTGTTATGTATATTAATTAGGAGGAATTAGAATGTCAAGAATAGGAAAATTACCCATTAGTATCCCTGCTGGAGTGACAATCACTCTGAAGGATAATGTGGTTACCGTAAAGGGACCCAAAGGCGAAATGAGCCAATATGTGAATCCTGCTATCAATGTTACTATTGAAGACGGACACGTAACTTTAACAGAAAACGATAAAGAAATGCTTGATAACCCGAAGCAGAAACATGCTTTCCACGGTTTGTATCGTTCATTGGTTCACAACATGGTTGTGGGCGTATCTGAAGGTTACAAGAAAGAACTGGAACTTGTAGGTGTAGGTTATCGTGCTTCAAACCAAGGTAACATCATTGAGCTGGCTTTAGGTTATACACACAATATTTTCATTCAATTACCTGCTGAGGTAAAAGTTGAAACGAAGTCTGAAAGAAATAAGAATCCTCTTATTATATTGGAATCGTGTGACAAACAATTGCTTGGTCAAGTTTGCTCTAAAATACGTTCTTTCCGTAAGCCTGAACCATACAAGGGTAAAGGTATTAAGTTTGTTGGCGAAGTAATTCGTAGAAAGTCTGGTAAATCAGCCGGCGCTAAGTAATTCATATAAAATTAGATTATTATGACAACAAAAATAGAAAGACGAGTTAAGATCAAATATAGAGTACGCAACAAAATTTCAGGTACTACTGAATGTCCGCGTATGAGTGTATTTAGAAGTAACAAGCAAATTTATGTCCAGATTATCGATGATCTTTCTGGTAAGACACTGGCTGCTGCTTCTTCTTTAGGTTTGACTGAGAAAGTCGCTAAAAAAGAACAAGCTGCTAAAGTTGGTGAAATGATTGCTAAAAAGGCTCAGGAAGCAGGTATAACTACTGTTGTTTTCGACCGTAATGGTTACTTGTATCATGGGAGAGTAAAAGAAGTAGCTGATGCTGCTCGTAACGGTGGACTTAAATTTTAATCATTATGGCAGGAGTTAATAATAGAGTTAAGATTACTAACGATATAGAACTGAAAGATAGATTAGTTGCTATTAATCGTGTTACTAAAGTTACCAAAGGTGGTAGAACTTTTAGTTTCTCTGCAATCGTTGTTGTAGGTAACGAAGAAGGTATCATTGGTTGGGGACTTGGTAAAGCAGGTGAAGTAACAGCTGCTATCGCTAAAGGTGTTGAGTCAGCTAAAAAGAACCTGGTGAAAGTACCTATTTTAAAAGGTACTGTTCCTCATGAACAATCAGCTAGATTTGGTGGTGCTGAAGTATTCATCAAACCTGCATCTCACGGAACCGGTGTTGTAGCTGGTGGTGCTATGCGTGCTGTATTGGAAAGTGTTGGTGTTACTGACGTTTTGGCTAAATCTAAAGGTTCTTCGAATCCGCATAATCTTGTTAAAGCTACAATCGAAGCTTTGAGTGAAATGCGTGATGCAAGAATGGTTGCTCAGAACAGAGGTATTAGTGTTGAAAAAGTATTTAGAGGATAAGGAGGAGATATGTCAACTATAAAGATTAAACAAGTTAAAAGTAGAATTGGTGCTCCAGCTGATCAGAAAAGAACTCTTGACGCACTGGGACTTCGTAAACTGAACCGTGTGGTTGAACACGAAAGCACTCCTTCAATTCTTGGAATGGTAGATAAAGTAAAACACTTGGTTGCCATTGTTAAGTAATTATTTGTTGAATAATAAAACGAAATTACAATATGAACTTAAGTAATTTAAAACCTGCTGAGGGATCTACTAAGACAAGAAAAAGAATTGGACGTGGTGCTGGTTCTGGCTTAGGTGGTACTTCTACAAGAGGTCATAAAGGAGCTAAATCAAGATCTGGATACTCTAAGAAAATCGGTTTTGAAGGTGGTCAGATGCCTCTTCAACGTCGAGTTCCTAAATTTGGTTTCAAGAATATCAATCGTGTTGAATATAAAGCTATCAACTTGGATACTATCCAGAAACTTGCTGAAGCTAAAAGCTTGGCAAAAGTTGGTGTAAACGACTTTATCGAAGCAGGATTTATTTCTTCAAATCAGTTGGTAAAAGTATTGGGTAACGGAACTCTGACTAACAAGCTGGAAGTAGAAGCTCATGCATTCTCTAAGACTGCAACTGCTGCTATTGAAGCTGCTGGTGGAACTGTAGTAAAACTCTGATTCAATGAGAAAAGCTATTGAAACATTAAAGAATATATGGAAGATTGAGGATCTGAGACAGCGGATCCTCATCACCATATTGTTCGTGGCAATTTACCGTTTCGGATCGTATGTCGTATTACCGGGTATCAATCCGGCGATGCTGGCAAAATTGCACGAACAAACAAGTGAAGGCCTTTTAGCCTTGTTAAATATGTTCTCTGGAGGAGCATTTTCTAATGCCTCTATTTTTGCATTAGGAATCATGCCTTATATCTCTGCATCTATCGTAATCCAGTTATTGGGAATCGCTGTACCGTATTTCCAGAAGTTGCAACGCGAAGGTGAGAGCGGCAGAAGAAAAATGAATCAATATACTCGTTACTTGACGATTGCTATATTGTTAGTTCAGGCCCCTTCTTATTTGCTCAATCTTAAAATGCAGGCTGGCCCTTCCTTAAATGCTTCATTAGATTGGACTCTGTTTATGGTTACCTCTACCATTATTTTGGCAGCAGGTAGTATGTTTATTTTGTGGCTTGGTGAAAGAATTACTGATAAAGGTATTGGTAACGGTATTTCATTTATCATCTTGATTGGTATTATCGCTCGTTTTCCTGATGCTTTGTTGCAAGAAGTTGTGTCCAGAGTAGCAAATAAGAGCGGTGGTCTGATTATGTTTATAATTGAAATCGTATTCTTATTATTAGTGATTGGCGCTGCTATTCTTTTGGTGCAAGGTACAAGAAAGATTCCTGTACAGTATGCAAAAAGAATCGTTGGTAACAAGCAATATGGTGGTGCTAGACAGTATATCCCTTTAAAGGTGAATGCTGCCGGTGTTATGCCTATCATCTTTGCTCAGGCAATCATGTTTATTCCAATTACATTTATCGGTTTTTCAAATGTAAATGATGCAGGCGGTTTCTTGCATGCGTTTACAGATCATACAAGTTTCTGGTATAATTTTGTCTTTGCGGTAATGATTATATTATTTACGTATTTCTATACTGCAATTACAATTAATCCGACTCAGATGGCTGAGGATATGAAGAGAAATAATGGTTTCATCCCTGGTATTAAACCGGGAAAGAAAACAGCAGAGTATATTGATGATATAATGTCTCGTATCACTTTGCCGGGTTCTTTCTTCTTGGCTTTAGTTGCTATTATGCCTGCTTTCGCCGGTGTATTCGGAGTGCAAGCAGGATTCGCTCAATTCTTCGGCGGTACATCTTTGTTAATTCTTGTAGGTGTTGTTCTTGATACCCTGCAACAGGTTGAAAGTCATTTGTTGATGAGACACTATGATGGTCTGTTGAAATCTGGTCGTATTAAAGGACGCGCTGGTGTAGCGGCATATTAATTCTTTAGATTAGAAATGATATTTCTTAAAACAGAAGATGAAATAGAATTGCTCCGTCAGAGTAACCTGCTTGTTGGTAAAACTCTTGCAGAGGTTGCCAAACTGGTGAAGCCTGGTGTAACTACACGTGAGTTGGATAAAGTTGCTGAAGAGTTCATTAGAGATCATGGGGCAACTCCAACTTTCAAAGGATTTCCGAATCAATATGGAGAACCATTTCCCGCATCTCTCTGTACTTCTGTCAACGAACAGGTGGTACATGGAATCCCAGGGGATATCGTACTGAAAGATGGTGATATCGTATCAGTGGATTGCGGAACTTACATGAATGGTTTCTGTGGTGATTCTGCTTATACTTTTTGTGTAGGAGAGGTAGACGAAGAGATTCGTAACTTGTTGAAGGTAACTAAAGAAGCGTTATATATTGGCATCCAGAACGCAGTGCAAGGTAAAAGAATTGGTGATATCGGATATGCTATTCAGCAATATTGTGAGTCTCATTCTTATGGTGTAGTGCGTGAGTTTGTTGGCCATGGCATCGGTAAAGAGATGCACGAAGATCCTCAGGTTCCTAACTATGGTAAAAGAGGATATGGACCATTGATGAAAAGAGGCCTTTGCATAGCGATAGAGCCGATGATAACATTGGGAGACCGACAAGTGATAATGGAAAGTGACGGATGGACTGTGAGGACCAGAGATCGTAAATGTGCTGCACATTTTGAGCATACGATAGCTGTTGGAGCTGGTGAAGCTGATATTTTGTCTTCATTCAAATTCATAGAAGAAGTTTTAGGAGATAAAGCAATATAATATGGCAAAGCAATCTGCAATAGAACAAGATGGAGTTATAGTTGAAGCATTGTCAAATGCAATGTTTCGTGTTGAATTAGAAAACGGACATGAGATTACCGCACATATTTCAGGCAAGATGAGGATGCATTACATCAAGATCCTGCCGGGAGATAAAGTGAGAGTCGAAATGTCTCCTTACGACTTATCGAAAGGAAGAATTGTGTTTAGATATAAATAAAATAAGATATGAAAGTAAGAGCATCATTAAAGAAACGCACGCCAGAATGTAAGATCGTTAGACGTAATGGCCGTTTGTATGTTATTAACAAGAAAAATCCTAAGTATAAACAACGTCAAGGATAATTTGTTATTTTTGCAAAAAAAATAATTTAGTATATGGCTATAAGAATAGTTGGTGTAGATTTACCTCAGAACAAAAGAGGTGAAATTGCGTTGACCTATGTATATGGAATAGGTCGCAGTAGTTCAGCAAAAATTTTAGATAAAGCTGGTGTAGATAAAGATCTGAAGGTTAAAGACTGGACAGATGATCAAGCTGCTAAGATTCGTGAGATTATCGGTGCAGAGTATAAAGTAGAAGGTGATCTTCGTTCTGAAATCCAATTGAACATTAAGCGATTAATGGATATTGGTTGCTATCGTGGTGTACGTCACCGTATTGGTCTGCCTGTTAGAGGTCAGAGCACTAAGAACAATGCACGTACTCGTAAGGGTAGAAAGAAAACCGTTGCTAATAAGAAAAAAGCTACTAAATAATAATTGTTGATATGGCAAAAAAAACAGTTGCAGCTAAAAAGAGAAATGTGAAAGTAGACGCTAATGGACAGTTGCATGTTCATTCATCTTTCAACAATATTATTGTTTCTCTTGCAAATAGTGAAGGGCAGATTATCTCTTGGTCATCTGCTGGTAAAATGGGATTTAGAGGTTCTAAAAAGAATACTCCTTATGCAGCTCAGATGGCTGCCCAGGATTGTGCAAAGATTGCATTCGATCTTGGCCTGAGAAAGGTAAAAGCATATGTGAAGGGTCCAGGTAACGGACGTGAGTCTGCTATTAGAACTATCCACGGTGCTGGTATCGAAGTTACTGAAATCATTGACGTGACTCCGCTTCCACATAATGGTTGTCGTCCTCCGAAAAGACGTAGAGTTTAATTTACCTTTAACTTACACAATGATCTTGATTTTGTTTTTGGATTACATTAATTTCTCTCTGTAATCGCGGCTGCAACAAATTGAGTTCATGAATAAACAATTAAATATTTAAAAGAAATGGCTAGATATACTGGACCAAAATCGAGAATCGCCCGTAAATTCGGTGAAGGAATCTTTGGAGCTGACAAAGTTTTGTCAAAGAAGAACTATCCTCCCGGACAACATGGTAATTCAAGAAAAAGAAAAACTTCTGAATACGGTGTGCAACTTCGTGAAAAACAGAAAGCTAAATACACCTATGGAGTTTTAGAAAAACAATTCCGCAATTTGTTTGAAAAAGCAGCTACTGCTAAAGGTATTACCGGTGAGGTACTTCTTCAATTGCTGGAAGGCCGTCTTGACAACGTAGTATTCCGTTTGGGTATTGCTCCTACACGTGCTGCTGCTCGTCAGTTGGTTAGTCACAAGCACATCACTGTAGATGGTGAAGTAGTAAACATTCCTTCATTTGCAGTAAAACCAGGACAATTGATTGGTGTTCGTGAAAGATCTAAGTCTTTGGAAGTAATTGCTAATTCTCTTGCAGGTTTCAATCACAGCAAGTATGCTTGGTTGGAATGGGACGAGGCTTCAAAGGTTGGTAAAATGTTGCACATACCTGAAAGAGCAGACATTCCTGAGAACATTAAAGAACATTTGATCGTTGAATTGTATTCTAAATAATAATTAATTTCATGGCGATATTAGCATTTCAAAAACCTGATAAAGTATTAATGTTGGAGGCGGACTCCAGATTCGGTAAATTCGAATTCCGTCCGTTGGAACCGGGTTTTGGTATTACTGTAGGTAATGCATTACGCCGTATCCTTCTTTCTTCATTAGAGGGTTTTGCTATCACTACTATCAGAATCGATGGTGTGGAGCATGAATTTTCTAGTGTACCTGGAGTAAAAGAGGATGTTACCAACATTATCTTGAATCTGAAACAAGTGAGATTCAAGCAAGTAGTTGAAGAGTTCGAGAGCGAAAAAGTGAGCATCACTGTCGAGAATTCCAGTGAATTTAAAGCAGGTGACATAGGTAAGTATTTGACTGGATTTGAAGTGTTAAATCCGGAATTAGTTATTTGTCATTTAGATTCTAAGTCAACTATGCAGATTGATATTACCATTAACAAAGGTCGTGGTTATGTACCTGCTGATGAAAATCGCGAGTATTGCACGGATGTTAATGTAATTCCAATCGACTCTATTTATACACCGATACGTAATGTCAAGTATGCTGTAGAAAACTTCCGTGTAGAACAGAAGACTGACTACGAAAAGCTAGTGCTTGAAATTAGTACCGACGGTTCTATACACCCGAAAGAAGCGCTGAAAGAAGCTGCAAAAATTCTGATTTATCACTTCATGTTGTTCTCTGACGAGAAGATCACGCTTGAAAGTAATGATACTGACGGCAATGAAGAGTTTGATGAAGAAGTTTTGCACATGCGTCAGCTGTTGAAAACTAAACTCGTTGATATGGACTTGTCAGTTCGTGCCCTCAATTGCTTGAAGGCTGCTGACGTAGAAACTCTCGGCGACTTGGTACAATTCAACAAAACTGACCTGCTGAAATTCAGAAACTTCGGAAAGAAATCGCTTACCGAGCTTGATGATTTGCTGGAAAGTCTGAATCTGTCGTTTGGAACCGACATTTCTAAATATAAATTAGATAAAGAATAAAAAATGAGACATAATAAAAAATTCAATCATTTAGGTCGTACTGCTTCTCATAGAAGCGCTATGTTATCTAACATGGCTTGCTCTTTGATCAAGCACAAAAGAATCACTACGACTGTTGCAAAGGCGAAAGCTTTGAAGAAGTTTGTTGAGCCTTTGATTACTAAGTCTAAAGAAGATACTACGAACTCTCGTCGTGTTGTATTTAGCAACTTGCAAGATAAGATTGCAGTAACAGAGTTGTTCAAAGAAATCTCTGTTAAGATTGCTGATCGTCCGGGTGGTTATACTCGTATTATCAAGACTGGTAACCGTTTGGGTGACAACGCAGAAATGTGCTTTATTGAGTTGGTTGACTACAATGAAAACATGGCTAAGGAAAAAGTTGCTAAGAAAGCTACTCGTACTCGTCGTTCGAAAAAAGCTGCTGAAGCTGCTCCTGCTGCTGTTGAAGCTCCTGCAACTGAAGCTCCTAAGGCTGAAGAACCAAAAGCTGAATCGGCTGAATAATTTTACAGTTATTCTTATAGATATAAAAAAGGCTACCTTCGAAGGTAGCCTTTTTTGTTTGTCTGCCGTTTATTAATACTAAGATACATTAAAATATATCCTAATTAAACTTTTCATAGAGAGAATCTGTTATATTTGCAGGTGAATATGGCAAAATTTGTAAAGGTAATATTGTTTCTGTTGCTGACAGTTGCTTTTCATAGCATAGCAGGCAATGTCTCTACCGAAAGAATGGTGGATAAGCAGGGGTGTGATATTACATATGCTATGGGGCAGCGTGGGGAAATCTGTGCACCCGATCTTCCGGGTAAGCCTGTGGCTGAATTGACCAATTTGCAGAGCCATCAAATATCTGTGACACGTATTCAACGTGTACAGCTTGGAGAATATTTCTTTTCTTTAAAGAATGCGCTACAAGGTTGTGCTGATCGTGAGAGCTCACTATCACAACACTGGGGGCGGATTTATGATACAACAACTTCCTATTATTGCCAGCCATCGAGTGAATACTATGTATACACCTTGAGGCGTATAATTATTTAGCAGTATATTTATTGGTATTGTTTATTTTGTGGTTACTGGTATCTTCTGTATACTGGTGATACTACTTCTTTTTATCTTTATATTTTTACTAATAAATTAAACTTTAAATATTATGGCAACTACTCAAACGATTGATGCTACTATATTTGCATCTACACACCCCGATATCGCTAAACGCATAAGTGTTTCAGGAGTTTTAATCTCTTCTGTTATGTTATTGATTGGTATTTTAGCTTTTGCTTCAACATTCGAATTGGATGACAAGTCTTCTACAACCAGTATGGCTTTGATGGTTTTGGGGACAGGTTTATTTCTTATGGGAATTTTCCGTCTTTTCTGGAAATCAAAGGAGGTTGTTTATTTACCAACAAAAAGTGTGGCTAAAGAGCATAGTGTATTCTTTGATTTGAAGCATATGGATGCTTTGAAGAATCTTGTAAATTCGGGTTCATTCTCCGCTGATTCGAAAATAAAAAGCGAGGCTAGTGGTAATATACGTATGGATGTGATACTTTCTGCTGATAAAAAGTTTGCAGCTGTACAGTTATTCCAATTTGTACCTTACACGTATCAGCCAATAACATCGGTGCAGTATTTCACTAATGAAGAAGCTTCTGCGATAGTCGCTTTTTTGTCGAAAAGTAAAATACAATAAGTATATATCTACAACACCTGTTTGACTTTGTTTTTTCCGACACATTAAAACTATGCAGTTTGAAACTTTATATTGAGTTTGCTGCTACTAAATAAAACAGGTTTTAGATGTTACTGTAAAAGATAACTTTGATTTTCATACGAAGATGGGGATTAGTCGTTAATGACGGCGATCCCCATTTTTTTCATTAAGAAGCAGGCGTTCATGTTTTGAGCAACTCCGTTTCTCATTTGATATGAGAAGGTGAGTTCATTGTTGGTAATGTCGGCTTCGAAACAGTAATTCCGGATATTTTGTGGGAAGGACTCTATTAAAGTCCCTAATAACAAGTCATGGGTGGCGATGATACCGTTGGCGTTCATGTGCATGAATTGTTTGATAAGGGCGAAAGAGCCTTTCTGTTTGTCCATGGAGTTGGTACCTTTCAGTATTTCATCAAGGATGATGAAAAGCTCTTCCCCGGCTTCAAGTTTGTCTATGATTAATTTAAGTCGCTTAAGTTCTGCAAAGAAATAAGATTCGTTGTCAGCTAGGGAATCACTGGTTCGAAGGCTGGTAACGAGACGGGCCGGATATATTTTCATTTGCTTTGCCCAAACGGGAGCTCCTATACATGCCAGTAGATAGTTTACTCCTACAGTACGTAAATAAGTACTCTTGCCTGCCATATTGGCGCCTGTGATTATAATAAAGAAAGGACGTTTTTCAATGTCTATTCCGTTACGCACACATTGGTTGCGATCCATTAGGGGATGCCCCAAGGCTTCAGCTTGTAGGTGGAAAGATTGAGCAGCGATAGTGGGGTAAATATAATCCGGATGGTTATATGCGAATGTTGCCAGGGAACAATAGGCATCTATTTCTCCGATTGTTTCTATCCATCGGGGTAGGTCGGATGCATGAATCTCTTTCCACTTCTCGATTCGCATCACCTGTCGTAGCTCCCAAAATATCAGTCCGTTGAGTATAGTACTCATGAGCAGATTGCTTCGTTGATCGAGTGCGTTCATCAGTTTAGAAAGCTGGCGGACTGCTTGAGAAGCGGTTTGATTTTGACTTGTAAGGTCCGCTTTTAACTCTTGTAGTATATGACTGTGCATTTCTTTTTGTTCAGTGAGCAGAATTTGGTCAGCGTATGTCGAAAGAATCTGCAGCTTTTCTCCGTAGGTTGTTTGCAGTTTAGTGATTCCTTTAGAGAAAATAGTACTGAATAATACAAAGCTGACAAATACTCCTCCTGCGATGTTAGCCGAGATAATGCCTAAAATGGCTAGACTTATACATAAGAAATTAATGACGGTAACTGCTATTGGGAGGATACGCAGGAGCGTACGTTTTCGATAATAACTCGGACTGGCTGCCCATTCTTTGATTTCGGTGGTATCGGCAGGTTTTCCTTTATAGAGTAATCCGAGTAAGCGGATTTGTTGGCGATATTCCAAATCGGTGGAGAGTTCCCGGATGGCTTCCTGGCGGTGGTCAATAGCTTCTTTATTCTCCAGATGTGCATTGAACCAATTTGCGAGATGTTGCTTGCCGATAGGGGTTGCGGTGCGGTTGATATATTGGAAAAGAGAGTGTTCGCCAAATACATCCAGATCAAGAGTGTAGAGGTGAGACGGGTTAATGAATTCTTTTCCATCGTCAAAATCGGAAAAATCATATTGTATGGCACGTAGTTCCTGCTCGTTGATTTCTATTTTCTTTTTCAGAAAGTCTTTTCGGTAGAACCAGAAATTATGGCGTTTTACTAACCAAATGAATAAGATAAAGGGTAGGACAGCGAATGCAGAGAGGCATAGCCAACCGTCAGACCAAAAAATAATGGCATTTGCTACGGCTCCTACGAATAAGATAAGTCGAAGAAGACTTATATAATAGATACGTTTTCGTGCATTCTGTAACTCCAGTTCTGTTTTCTGAATGATTTGCTGATATGTGGTAATGATCTGTTCTAGTTTTTCCATGACAAATTTAAATCTTTTGCGCAAAGGTAATATAATTCATAACGGTCGGGATAGGAGCTTGTTTTTGTCAAGAGTAGATTTACTGTTTATTAACGGAAGTAGGAAGATGTGTGGGCTTGGATTATAACTCGTCTTGATAATGTTGTTGTTAGCTGGAAGAAATTTTCAATATTTCTTTTCTCATTCTTGCATTTATCCGCTAAAATTTATAACTTTCCACTCGAAAAGGCGTTAGACAGGAAAGGAGGATGCTTATGAAGAAAGGATGTATCTTATGTTTGCTGATAAGCGTGATTAGCCTTCCGTTAATTGCGCAGAATATTATTTATTCCAACCTGAAAGAGTTGCTGACTCAACATGGCGATACCACTGCTGTGTTGCGTGTAGAAAAACGTTCCAGAAATCAGATTGTATTAACAGGAGGGGCTGATTACCGGATAACGGCCGGTGATGACGAGTCGATGTGCCGGCGTTTGAAGAAGCGTTGTTTTGCTGTGCGTGACGAAAAAGGAAATTTATATTTGAACTGTCGTAAGTTGCGCTATAAGAAATTGCGTTTTGGAGCATGGTATGCTCCTGCCGTTCAGTTAGGCAAAAACATCTATTTTTGTGCGATGCCTTTAGGATCAGTCATCGGAGGCAACTTTGTGGAAGAAGATGATGTAAAACTAGGAGGAAATATAGGCGATGCTCTTGCCGCTTCAAGTCTGGTTACAAAACGTGTTTGCTATGAATTGAATGGTGAAACGGGAAAAGTCGACTTTCTGGGGAAAGATAGAATGCTGCAATTATTGAAGAATTATCCGGAACTGAAACAAGCATATTTGAAAGATGATAGTCAGGAGGCAAAGCATACTTTTAAATATCTGTTAGAGTTGCAGAATAAACAAAAGAAATAATTCCATTAATTGCGGTTGGTATCGTATGAAAAGCCCTATCAATAATACAATCATCTATATAATGATATTATTGAGATGCGGGTTACGCTAGTTATACAAATTCCACCGATTTCATAGCGTTGATTTTAGAAGGGGCTGCTATTTGCTTTACTAAAGATTCTCTTTTATTTTAATGAAAGGGTTCTTACCAATGATCCTTCCATTCATTTTAATGAAAAATCTATTTTTAGCTTTAGTGAAGCTCCACCATTTGTTTTAATGATAGTTTTGCTATTTACCGTAATGCCCCCTGCTATCTACTTTAATGAAAGATCTATCTATCTGTTTTGACAAAACGGTTTGTATTCGTGCCTGTATAAAAGCATAAGAGAGTTTTGACATCGCTTGTGTCTTGTTCTTCTATCAAACTGTAAATGTAATAATACCTTTCTGATAATAAATCTGTCAAATCTCTTGTCTTTTATCTTCTTTTTTTCTATCTTGCGAAGAGTTATAAGACTGTATTGCTTACAGTTTGTAATCCTTAATTCTGTTTATTATGAGAATAACTCTTGGCAACACACTACCTCCTTATCCGGATTTTGTAGAAGGTATCCGGAGAGCTCCCGACCGTGGTTATACACTTACCCCGGCGCAGACAATCACTGCATTAAAAAACGCTTTGCGTTATATTCCTACCGAGTGGCACGAACAATTGGCTCCTGAATTGATGGAAGAGCTACGCACTCGCGGGCGGATTTACGGATACCGTTTCCGTCCTGCCGGCGACCTGAAAGCCAAACCGATTGACGAATATCGGGGACAATGCATTGAAGGCAAAGCTTTTCAGGTAATGATTGACAATAACCTTTGCTTCGATATAGCATTATATCCCTACGAACTAGTCACTTACGGTGAAACCGGACAAGTCTGCCAAAACTGGATGCAATATCGACTGATAAAACAATACCTCGAAGAACTTACCCAAGAACAGACGCTGGTTATTGAGTCCGGACATCCATTAGGGCTTTTCCGCTCCCGTCCCGATGCTCCCCGCGTTATAATAACCAATTCGATGATGATCGGGCAATTCGACAATCAACATGATTGGCATATTGCTGCCCAGATGGGAGTTGCCAATTACGGACAAATGACCGCTGGCGGCTGGATGTATATCGGTCCTCAAGGAATTGTGCATGGCACTTTCAATACCCTCCTCAATGCCGGGCGATTGAAACTGGGGATTCCCCAAGACCAGGATCTGCGGGGACATTTATTTGTATCTTCCGGCTTGGGAGGAATGAGCGGCGCACAACCCAAAGCGGCGGAGATAGCAGGAGCAGTCTCCATTATAGCCGAAGTAGATAGTTCGCGTATTGAAACCCGCCACCGCCAGGGATGGGTGGGACACGTGACTGCGGATATAGCCGAAGCATACCGGATGGCATCTCAAGCAATGCAACATCGTGAACCCTGCTCGATAGCCTATCACGGCAATGTCGTAGATCTGCTCGAATATGCCGAACGCGAAAGAATTCCTATTGAATTATTATCCGATCAAACCTCCTGTCATGCCGTTTACGAAGGCGGTTACTGCCCTGCCGGACTAACTTTTGAAGAACGCACACGCCTTCTTCACGAATCTCCGGAACAATTCCGTCACTTGGTAGATATATCCTTGCATCGTCATTTCGAAGTTATCAAGAAACTCGTAGCCCGCGGAACCTATTTCTTTGATTATGGAAACTCCTTCATGAAAGCCATATACGATGCCGGAGTAAAAGAAATCTCCCGTAATGGTGTTGATGAAAAGGACGGATTTATCTGGCCAAGCTATGTTGAAGATATTATGGGACCCCAACTCTTTGATTATGGCTACGGTCCGTTCAGATGGGTTTGCTTGAGTGGCAAACACGAAGATCTGATAAAAACAGACCACGCAGCTATGGAATGTATCGACGTCAACCGGCGTGGGCAGGATCTTGACAACTACAACTGGATACGGGATGCCGAAAAGAATCAGCTCGTGGTGGGTACACAGGCACGTATTCTGTATCAGGATGCAGTCGGGAGAATGAACATAGCCCTCCGTTTCAATGAGATGGTCCGCCGGGGCGAAGTAGGTCCTATCATGCTGGGACGAGACCATCACGATGTAAGCGGAACGGATTCTCCTTTCCGGGAGACATCGAATATCAAAGACGGAAGCAATGTGATGGCAGATATGGCTGTGCAATGTTTTGCCGGAAATTGTGCCCGCGGAATGAGCCTGGTAGCTTTGCACAATGGTGGGGGAGTCGGTATTGGCAAAGCAGTCAATGGCGGCTTCGGTATGGTATGCGACGGTAGCGAACGGGTAGATGAAATACTTCGTTCGGCAATGCTCTGGGATGTGATGGGCGGAGTAGCCCGTCGCTCATGGGCGCGTAATCCGCATGCGATGGAGACAAGCGAAGCATTTAATGACTCCCATGCAAGAGACTATCAGATAACAATGCCGTATGTAGCGGACGAAGAACTTATAAAGAAGATAGTCCCATATATTGTGGGAAAATAGTATCACATATTATGGGAATTTATTCTCTTAATATGAGAGAATAAATTCCCATAATATATGGAACTGTTTAAACATATAGCTGTTTAGTATAAACCATGCGGTGATTCGGTATGAAACTCGTGTGAACCGTGCCTGATTATATAAGGACTATTGGTAAAGAGCACTTGTTTAATGTAAAACATATAGTTATCCAGTTGAATATAACCTCTATAATAATAGATATTTGATATGAGTTGGAATAAAATTATTGAATGCGTCCCCAATTTTAGCGAGGGACGTGATTTAGAGAAAATAGATCAGATAGTAGCCCCTTTCCGTATTAAGGCCGGGGTAAAACTGCTTGATTACAGTAATGATGAAGACCATAACCGTCTGGTTGTAACTCTTGTCGGCGAGCCGGAAGCTCTGTACGAAGCAATCGTTGAAGCAGTCGGTGTGGCTGTCCGTTTGATAGACCTGAATCAGCATACCGGGCAACATCCCCGTATGGGAGCGGTAGATGTCATCCCTTTCATCCCGATTAAGAATACCAGCATGGAAGAAGCCATCGAACTATCCAAGAAAGTAGCCGCAAAAGTAGCCGAGATCTATCATCTTCCTGTCTTCCTGTATGAGAAGTCCGCAACTGCGTCGCATCGGGAAAATCTCGCTTCCGTTCGTAAAGGAGAATTTGAAGGCATGGTCGAAAAAATCAAACTACCCGAATGGCAACCAGATTTCGGACCTGCCGAACGTCATCCAACCGCAGGTACAGTCGCCATCGGAGCCCGTATGCCGCTCGTAGCCTACAATATCAATCTTAGTACGGACAATCTGGAAATAGCTACCAAGATAGCAAAGAATATCCGCCATATCAATGGAGGGCTCCGTTATGTGAAAGCAATGGGAGTGGAGCTAAAGGAGAGAAACATCACCCAGGTATCCATAAACATGACCGACTATACCCGTACTGCCCTTTACCGCGCCTTCGAACTGGTACGTATCGAAGCCCGCCGCTATGGTGTTACGATTGTCGGTAGTGAAATCATTGGTCTCGTACCGATGGAAGCCCTGATTGATACAGCTTCCTATTATCTCGGACTCGAAAACTTTTCCATGCAACAAGTCTTGGAAGCCCGTATCATGGAATAGCCGGTAAAGAAATATGTTAGCGAATATTCAATCCAAATCAGAACGGATGTTTACAGGGGAACCTGCCCTGATAAAAAACAACGGATCAAGAAGCAGGATGAATGAAACAAGAATAAACCAAGATAATTCGGATAATTTATGAGTGAAAACCTAATCATATTCAATGCCCGTATCGTAACTCCCATCGGCTTTTCCGCCCGTAAAGGCGAAGAAATGTCCCAACTGCAAGTCATAGAGAACGGAACCGTGGAAGTCACCAAAGGAATCATCACCTACGTTGGTGAGAACCGTGGCGAAGACCGCGACGGTTACTATCAACACTACTGGCATTATAACGCTCGCGGACACTGCCTCTTGCCCGGCTTCGTTGATTCCCATACCCATTTTGTATTTGGCGGAGAACGTTCCGAAGAATTCTCCTGGCGTCTGAACGGCGAAAGCTATATGTCGATTATGGAGCGGGGAGGCGGAATCGCAAGCACCGTAAAAGCCACCCGGCAAATGAATTTCCTGAAACTGCGTTCAGCAGCCGAAGGCTTTCTGAAAAGAATGAGCACAATGGGCGTAACCACCGTAGAAGGTAAAAGCGGCTACGGACTGGATCGGGAAACCGAACTATTACAGCTAAAGGTAATGCGTAGCCTGAACAACACCGAGCATAAACGTGTCGATATAGTCTCCACCTTTCTCGGTGCCCATGCCCTTCCCGAAGAATATGCAGGAAGAAGCGACGAATACATCGACTTCCTGATTCGTGAAATGCTTCCCCTTGTCCGTGACGGCGAACTGGCAGAATGTTGTGATGTCTTTTGCGAACAAGGCGTTTTCTCTATCGAACAGTCCCGCCGCCTGCTTCAGGCAGCCAAGGAACACGGCTTTCTGTTGAAACTCCACGCTGACGAAATCGTCTCCCTCGGTGGAGCTGAACTGGCAGCCGAACTGGGAGCACTGTCTGCCGATCACCTCCTGCACGCTTCCGATGCCGGCGTCCGTGCAATGGCCGATGCCGGAGTAGTAGCCACCCTGTTACCTTTGACCGCTTTTGCTCTGAAAGAACCCTACGCACGCGGTCGTGAAATGATTGATTCCGGCTGTGCGGTAGCCCTTGCCACCGACCTGAATCCCGGCAGTTGTTTCTCCGGTTCTATCCCGCTGACCATTGCTCTGGCCTGCATCTATATGAAAATGAGCATCGAAGAAACCATCACCGCCCTGACCCTGAATGGAGCTGCCGCCCTTCAGCGAGCCGACCGGATCGGAAGCATCGAAGTAGGCAAACAAGGCGATTTTATCGTTCTCAATTCCGACAACTATCATATTCTACCTTATTATATAGGCATGAACTGTGTAATCATGACTATTAAAGGCGGTATGCTGTATCCCGTCGCTTAATAGTTGACTCAATTAATCACTTAAAACAAAATACCATGTTAGCAGATTTAACCGTAAAAGATTTCTTAGATAAAGTAGCTTGCAGTGACCCTGTACCCGGTGGAGGTAGTATTGCCGCTTTGAATGGAGCACTGGCTTCCGCCCTTTCCACAATGGTAGCACGGCTCACCGTAGGAAAAAAGGGATACGAAGCCAGTGAAGAAGTAATGCAGCACGCACAAACTATCACCCTCCGTCTGCTGGACGAATTTATTGCACTTATTGATAAAGATTCCGCTGCCTACAACGAAGTCTTTGCCTGCTTCAAACTTCCTAAAACAACCGACGAAGAGAAAGCCGCCCGAAGTGCCGCCATTCAGGAAGCAACCAAACAAGCCGCCCTCGTTCCGTTGGAAGTAGCCCGCAAAGCCCTGGATATGATGTCCGTCATAGCAGATGTTGCCCGCTTGGGCAACCGCAATGCCGTCACAGATGCCTGTGTAGCCATGATGGCCGCCCGTTCCGCTGTATTGGGAGCCTTGCTGAACGTCCGTATCAACCTCGGTTCGCTCAAAGACAGAGATTTTGTCCTCCAACTGCAAACCGAAGCCGATACAATCGAGCAAACCGCCTGCCGGAGAGAAAAAGAATTGTTGGATGCCGTAAATCAAGACCTGCGCGTATGAGTAAGAATGTATATCATATCGGTTCCGGAGCATTGACCTTCGAAATCATCGAACGAATTATCAACGAAAACCTGAAACTGGAACTAGCTCCCGAAGCCAAGTTGCGCATCCAGAAATGTCGTGACTATCTCGACCACAAAATAGCTTCTTCCGAAGAACCGCTGTACGGTATAACAACCGGTTTCGGCTCTTTATGTACCAAAAATATTTCTCCCGACGAACTCGGTACGCTTCAGGAGAACCTGATAAAAAGCCATGCTTGCAGCGTAGGCGAAGAAATCCGCCCCGTCATTATCAAACTGATGATGCTTCTCAAAGCCCATGCCCTCTCATTAGGACATAGCGGCGTACAAGTAATCACCGTGCAGCGCATCCTCGACTTCTTCAACAATGACGTCATGCCCATCGTCTATGACCGTGGCTCCCTTGGAGCCTCCGGCGACCTTGCACCGCTTGCCAATCTTTTCCTCCCCCTGATTGGTGTCGGCGATGTCTACTATAAAGGGAAAAAGTGCGAAGCCATCAGCGTACTCGACGAATTCGGCTGGGAACCCGTCAAACTAATGAGTAAAGAAGGACTGGCCCTGCTTAACGGCACCCAATTTATGAGCGCCAACGGTGTATTCGCTATGCTCAAAGCCTTCCGCCTCTCAAAAAAAGCCGACCTCATAGCCGCCCTTTCTCTCGAAGCCTTTGATGGTCGTATCGACCCGTTTATGGACTGCATCCAGCAAATCCGCCCCCATCAGGGACAAATCGAGACAGGCGAAGCCTTCCGCAAACTACTGGCCGGTAGCGAACTGATCGAACGTCACAAAGAACACGTTCAAGATCCCTACTCCTTCCGTTGCATCCCGCAAGTACACGGTGCCACGAAAGACGCCATCCGCTACGTTGCCTCCGTATTGCTGACTGAAATCAATTCCGTCACGGACAACCCCACCATCTTCCCCGATGAAGATCGGATCATCTCCGGCGGAAACTTCCACGGGCAACCGCTTGCCATCTCTTATGACTTCCTTGCCATCGCTTTGGCCGAATTGGGAAATATCTCCGAACGCCGTGTCTCCCAACTGATTATGGGACTCCGCGGACTACCTGAATTCCTGGTTGCCAACCCCGGTCTGAACTCCGGCTTTATGATTCCGCAATATGCCGCCGCTTCGATGGTCAGCCAGAATAAAATGTACTGCTATGCGGCTTCGAGCGACTCCATCGTCTCCTCCAACGGACAGGAAGACCACGTAAGTATGGGCGCCAAC
The DNA here is from genome assembly GCF_001185845.1 of Bacteroides sp. 3_1_13. NCBI lineage: Bacteria > Pseudomonadati > Bacteroidota > Bacteroidia > Bacteroidales > Bacteroidaceae > Bacteroides > Bacteroides sp. 3_1_13. The sequence continues at coordinate 313,573 of NZ_KQ236955.1, read as the reverse complement.
GCCGCTACCAAACTTTATAAAGTGATGGACAACCTGGAACATATCCTTGCCATTGAACTGATGAATGCTGCACAAGGCATCGACTTCCGTCGTCCGCTGAAAACTTCTCCCGTTCTTGAACGTTTCCTTCATGCCTATCGGAAAGAAGTGCCTTTTGTGAAAGATGATATCGTGATGTACAAGGAGATACATAAAACAGTCGCCTTCCTGAAGAGGACACAAATTGACTATTGACCATAAACCAACCCTTTTTCGCTTTTCGTTAATAATGGCGACTGTTGTTGCCGGATAAGTGCTGATTCTATCGACATTTATCCGGCATTTGTCGATTATAATCCCTCTGCGGGCGATAAAACTTTACTTCGTATTCCCCTCATTCCTACCTTTGCCCTATGTTTGTTCCGTATTTCCTATTAACACTTGTTTTCATTTTACTCTATTGAATGATAATAATTCCCAAATGGATTATAAATAGATGGAAACTTGATTTGTTAATTGAGTTTTCTATATATCTTTGTTCCGTTTTTCCTTTGGAAATGAAAAGAAAACGAAAACTGCATTTTAATAAAATAGAAAAACGGATGATGGCAGAGCATGGAAAAGACGCTTCCCAACGGGTAGAGTTAAGAGAACGGATCATAACGGCAGCAACAGAAGCTTTTACTTCAAAAGGCATCAAGAGTATTACGATGGACGATATTGCAGCAGCATTAGGAATATCCAAACGTACCCTCTATGAAGTCTTTTCGGATAAAGAATCGTTGTTGAAAGAATGTATACTGAAGGCACAGGCCGACAGAGATAAGTACTTGCAGAAAATCTTTGAACAGTCGCATAATGTGTTAGAGGTAATACTTGCAGTCTTTCAGAAAAGTATTGAGGTGTTCCATCAGACGAATAAACGCTTTTTTGAAGACATCAAGAAATATCCGAAGGTATATGAGATGATGAAGAACCGGCAGGACAGCGATTCGCAGAAAACGATGTCCTTCTTCAAGACGGGAGTAGAGCAGGGCATCTTTCGTCCGGATGTGAACTTCGCTATCGTTAATTTGCTGGTACGAGAGCAGTTTGACGTACTTCTGAATACGGATATCTGCAATGAATATCCTTTCATTGAAGTGTACGAATCCATCATGTTTACTTATATACGCGGCATCTCCACCGAAAAAGGAGCAAAGGTACTGGAAGACTTTATACAAGAATATCGTAAGAACCGCATCGCAGATTAGAGCAAGAGTGAGGTTCTATTGACAAACAAGTAAGATTAAATTAGAAATTCAGTTTATGGACAAGATGAAAAGATTGACAGGTAAGAAGATTCTTCTGGTAGCTGTGGCACTCTGTGCATTTGGTTTTGCAAAGGCACAGGACACACAGGCGGAGAAGAATATACTAACCTTAACCTTAGACAAAGCCCTGGAAATTGCATTGGATGAGAATCCGACAATTAAAGTGGCAGAAGAAGAAGTCGCATTAAAGAAAGTTGCCAGCAAAGAAGCTTGGCAAAGTCTGTTGCCGGAGGCTAGTATTGCCGGTTCGGTAGACCATACCATTAAAGCGGCTGAAATGAAATTGAACGATATGTCGTTCAAGATGGGACAAGACGGTACGAACACCGCGAATGCAGGGTTGAGTATTAATCTGCCACTCTTTGTGCCGGGCGTTTATCGTGCCATGTCGATGACAAAGACGGATATTGAACTGGCAGTAGAGAAGTCACGCGCTTCCAAACTGGATCTCGTGAATCAGGTGAGCAAGGCTTATTATCAGTTGATGCTTGCGCAGGACAGCTATGAAGTGCTTCAAGGCAGTTATAAACTGGCAGAAGATAACTACAATGTGGTGAATGCCAAATATCAGCAGGGAACTGTGAGCGAATATGACAAGATCAGTGCGGAAGTGCAGATGCGCAGTATTAAACCGAACTTGATTTCGGCAGCTAATGCGGTGACTTTGGCTAAGTTGCAGTTGAAAGTCCTGATGGGGATCACAGCCGATGTGGAGATAAAGATTAACGATAGTCTGACCAACTATGAGACGGCCATGTTTGCCAACCAGTTGAGAGAAGAAAATGTAAATCTGGACAACAATACCACCATGAAGCAGTTGGACTTGAACATGAAGTTGCTTGAAAAGAACGTAAAGTCTTTAAAGACAAACTTTATGCCGACTCTTTCAATGAGTTTCTCCTACCAATATCAATCACTGTATAATCCGAATATCAATTTTTTCAATTACAACTGGAGCAACAGTTCCAGCCTGATGTTCAATCTTAGTATACCTTTATATAAAGCAAGTAACTTTACGAAAGTGAAATCCGCCCGTATACAGATGCGCCAGCTCGATTGGAACCGTATTGATACGGAAAGACAATTGAATATGCAGATTGTCAGTTGTCGCAATAACATGAGTGCCAGCACAGAACAGGTAGTCAGCAACAAGGAAAATGTGATGCAGGCAAAGAAAGCGGTAGTGATTGCCGAAAAACGTTATGATGTAGGTAAGGGTACGGTGCTCGAACTGAACAGTTCCCAAGTGTCACTGACACAGGCGCAACTCACCTATAATCAGTCCATATACGATTACCTGGTTGCTAAGGCAGACCTCGATCAGGTTCTGGGAAAAGAATAAAGATAGACAACTAAAAAATTACAATTAAGGAATATGAAAAGAAGTATCCAATTGGTAGCCCTGCTGTTAACTGTGTTTATGGGCTCATGTACAGGTGGAAAAGACAAAGCGGCTGCGGAACATGTGGACGCGAAGCCCATTGTGAAGCTGGCAGACGTAAAAGCCCGTCCCGTAGATCAAATACAAGATTACACAGCAACGGTGGAAGCCGAAGTAAAGAATAATATAGCTCCTTCGTCTCCCGTACGTATCGACCAGATTTTTGTGGAAGTGGGCGACCGCGTATCCAAAGGCCAGAAACTTGTGCAGATGGATGCAGCCAACCTGAAACAGACGAAGCTGCAACTAGATAATCAGGAAATAGAATTCAACCGTATCGACGAATTATATAAAGTGGGCGGTGCGTCCAAATCAGAGTGGGATGCTTCGAAGATGCAACTCGATGTGAAGAAAACCGCTTATAAGAATCTGCTGGAGAATACCTCTTTGCAAAGCCCTATCAACGGTGTGGTCACTGCACGCAACTATGATAATGGCGATATGTACAGCGGTGGAGAACCCGTACTTGTAGTAGAACAGATCACTCCGGTGAAACTCCTGATTAACGTGTCCGAAACCTACTTCACGAAAGTGAAAAAAGGTACTCCTGTCGACGTGAAACTCGATGTATATGGCGATGAAGTATTTACAGGAACCATCAATCTGATTTACCCTACCATAGATGCCACTACCCGTACATTCCAGGTAGAGATCAGACTGGATAATAAAGACCAGCGTGTGCGTCCGGGAATGTTTGCCCGTGCGACATTGAACTTCGGTACAGCAGAAAACGTCGTTGTTCCCGATTTGGCAATCGTTAAGCAGGCAGGTTCCGGTGACCGTTATGTATTCGTTTATAAAGACGGTAAAGTATCTTATAATAAGGTCGAACTGGGTAGACGCATGGGTACGGAGTATGAGTTGAAATCCGGTGTACCGGATAACTCACAGGTGGTAGTTGCCGGACAGTCACGTTTGGTGAATGGTATGGAAGTAGAGGTGGAAGCCTCTTCCCAGTCTTCTTCCAAATAAGAGGTGTTCAGTACCTTTCGCCCGATGCTTTTATTAATTAACCTGATTTCAAAACGATCTTCCGGCTCCCTCTTTTGGGGAGAGGAGCAGGGAGAGGCTTTTAAATAAAATAACATGAGTTTATACGAAGGCGCGGTTAAGAAACCGATTATGACCTCCCTCTGCTTCCTGGCAGTGGTGATTTTTGGTCTTTTCTCTTTGTCCAAGTTACCTATCGACTTGTATCCGGACATTGACACGAATACAATCATGGTAATGACCGCTTATCCCGGAGCAAGTGCTTCGGATATAGAAAATAATGTGACTCGCCCGCTCGAAAATACGTTGAACGCGGTGAGCAACCTGAAACATATTACCTCCCGTTCTTCCGAGAATATGTCATTGATTACATTGGAGTTCGAGTTTGGTAACGATATTGACGTTCTGACCAATGATGTGCGTGATAAACTCGACATGGTAAGTTCGCAGCTTCCCGATGATGTCGAGAATCCGATCATCTTCAAATTTAGTACGGACATGATTCCTATCGTGCTGCTTTCCGTACAGGCCAATGAAAGTCAGTCAGCCCTTTATAAGATATTGGACGACCGTGTGGTAAACCCGCTGGCGCGTATTCCGGGAGTCGGAACCGTGTCTATCAGTGGTGCGCCGCAACGTGAGATTCAGGTCTATTGCGACCCCAATAAACTGGAAGCCTATCACCTGACTATCGAAACAATCAGTTCCATTATCGGCGCCGAGAATAAGAACATTCCCGGTGGTAACTTCGATATCGGTAGTGAAACATACGCGTTGCGTGTAGAAGGTGAATTCGATGATTCCCGACAGTTGGCAGACGTAGTGGTAGGTACGCATAATGGGGCAAATGTCTTTTTGCGTGATGTAGCCCGAATCGTCGATACTGTGGAAGAACGTGCACAGGAAACCTATAACAATGGTGTGCAAGGTGCTATGATTGTTGTTCAGAAACAGTCGGGAGCCAATTCGGTAGAAATCTCCAAGAAAGTGGCCGACGCATTGCCGAGGCTTCAGAAGAACCTGCCGAGTGACGTGAAGATTGGTGTCATTGTCGATACCTCCGACAACATTTTGAACACCATCGACAGTTTGACGGAAACCGTTGTTTATGCCTTGCTCTTCGTTGTCATCGTCGTGTTCCTTTTCCTGGGACGTTGGCGTGCAACATTGATTATCTGTATCACCATTCCGCTTTCGTTGATTGCCTCGTTCATTTACCTGGCTGTTAGTGGAAATACGATTAATATCATCTCGCTTTCGTCGCTTTCTATCGCTATCGGTATGGTAGTGGATGATGCGATTGTGGTACTTGAAAACGTAACGACCCATATCGAGCGTGGCTCCGATCCGAAACAGGCAGCCGTGCACGGAACAAATGAGGTGGCAATTTCCGTAATCGCTTCTACGCTGACCATGATTGCCGTGTTCTTCCCGTTGACAATGGTAAGCGGTATGTCCGGTGTACTTTTCAAACAGTTGGGTTGGATGATGTGTGCCATCATGTTTATTTCTACGGTCGCTGCACTATCTTTAACTCCGATGCTCTGTTCCCAGTTGCTTCGTTTACAGAAGAAACCGTCGAAGATGTTCAAGCTCTTCTTTACTCCAATAGAGAAAGCACTCGACGGGCTCGATACCTGGTATGCGAAGATGCTGAACTGGGCTGTACGTCATCGTCCGATTGTCATTGTGGGATGTATTGCTTTCTTCGTTATCAGTTTAATGTGTGCAAAGGGTATCGGTACGGAGTTCTTCCCGGCACAGGATAACGCCCGTATTGCCGTGAAGTTGGAGCTGCCGATCGGTACACGAAAAGAGATAGCGCAGGAACTTTCAGAGAAGTTGACTAACCAATGGCTGACGAAGTATAAAGACATCATGAAAGTCTGTAACTATACAGTCGGCCAAGCTGACTCTGATAATACCTGGGCATCTATGCAGGACAACGGGTCGCATATTATTTCGTTCAACATCAGTTTGGTGGATCCGGGCGATCGTGATATCACTTTGGAAGCAGTCTGTGATGAGATGCGTGAAGATTTGAAAGCCTATCCGGAATTCAGTAAAGCACAGGTAATCCTCGGAGGTAGCAACACAGGTATGTCCGCACAGGCTAGTGCCGACTTTGAGGTTTACGGATATGATATGACGGTAACCGACAGCGTGGCAGCTCGTCTGAAACGTGAATTGCTGAAAGTGAAAGGTGTGACCGAGGTAAATATCAGCCGTAGTGATTATCAGCCGGAATATCAGGTAGACTTTGACCGTGAAAAACTGGCAATGCATGGTTTGAATCTTTCAACTGCCGGTAACTACCTGCGTAACCGTGTCAATGGTGCGGTAGCGTCTAAATATCGTGAAGACGGAGATGAATATGATATCAAAGTGCGTTATGCGCCCGAATTCCGTACAAGTCTGGAAAGTCTCGAAAATATTCTCATTTACAATGCGCAAGGACAATCCGTTCGTGTGAAAGACGTCGGAAAGGTAGTCGAACGTTTCGCGCCTCCTACCATCGAACGTAAAGACCGCGAACGTATCGTGACCGTTTCCGCAGTAATCTCCGGTGCTCCGTTGGGCGACGTAGTGGCTGCCGGTAATAAAGTGATAGATAAAATGGATCTTCCGGGAGAAGTCACCATTCAGATTTCCGGTTCGTACGAAGACCAGCAAGATTCGTTCCGCGATTTGGGAACACTCGGTATCCTGATTGTGATTCTTGTATTTATCGTGATGGCGGCACAGTTCGAGTCACTGACTTATCCGTTCATCATCATGTTCTCCCTGCCGTTTGCGTTCAGTGGTGTCTTGATGGCGTTATTCTTTACGGGTAGCACGTTAAGTGTCATGAGTTTGTTGGGAGGTATCATGTTGATTGGTATTGTGGTGAAGAACGGTATTGTGCTTATCGACTACATCACTCTTTGTCGAGAGCGCGGACTGGCAGTCCTGAACTCTGTGGTAACAGCAGGTAAGAGCCGTCTCCGTCCGGTACTGATGACTACTGCCACTACCGTTCTCGGTATGATTCCGATGGCTATCGGTGGCGGTCAGGGTTCTGAAATGTGGAGCCCGATGGCGATTGCCGTAATCGGTGGTCTGACAGTATCTACTGTTTTGACGTTGATTCTGATTCCTACGCTGTATTGTGTATTCGCAGGAACAGGTATCAAGAATCGTCGTCGTAAACTCCGTCGTCAACGTGAATTGGATGTTTACTTCCAGGCGAATAAAGACAGTATTATTAAGAAATAATAAAGAAAGAATATGAAATCAGTATTGATAACATTCGATCAGGCTTATTACGAGCGAATCATGGCGTTACTTGACCGTTTGGGATGCCGTGGTTTTACGTACCTCGAAAAAGTACAGGGACGTGGTTCAAAGACAGGCGATCCGCATTTCGGAAGCCATGCCTGGCCAAGTATGTGTTCGGCTATCCTGACGGTAGTCGATGACAGCAAAGTCGATCCGTTGCTCGACACCTTGCATAAGATGGACTTGGAAACGGAGCAATTAGGCTTGCGGGCATTTGTGTGGAACATTGAACGGACTATCTGACCGATGTCCGGCATGTAAATAAGTAAAAAGGGAGAATCTCATAAATAATGTAGATTCTCCCTTCTTTTTTATTGCTTTTCTCTATCTTTGCAGCCTGAAAATGTCCGGCACCGATGAAGCCTCCTCCGGCACCGATGAGGAGATGGTTCGGCACCGAGGAAGAGGTAGCTCGGCACCGGGTAAAAACAAGAACTAAAATAGTGCCTATATCTACTTGTAAAGATGGAGATAATAAAGAATTATTTGAAATATTCGTTGTGGTTCGTACTGATTGTGTTTGCAGTCTTACTCGGGCTTCATTGGCTTCCGGCGCTGACTATTGACGGGCACACGATGAGGCGTGTAGACCTTTTGAGCGACCTTCGTTATCCGGAATCAGAGACTGCCGCAGCTGATTCGGACAGCATCCCTTTGCCTCCTGTTGTAAAACCTGCCTTTGTAGATACCTGTCGTATAGGTATGACTTGCATTGAAGATTACAGTGATTCCACTCTCCGGGGGATGACTCCTTTTTATAAAGCACTCGACCGTGTCTCTTCCGATGACTCCGATGACAAACAGGTGCGTATTGCCGTATTCGGAGATTCCTTTATCGAAGCGGATATCTTTACGGCTGACTTACGCGAAATGCTTCAGAAACAATTCGGCGGTTGTGGTGTAGGTTTTGTTACCATCACTTCCATGACAAGCGGTTACCGTCCTACGGTGCGACATACGTTTGGCGGATGGTCCAGTCATGCGGTAACAGACAGTGTCTATTTCGATAAGAAGAAACAAGGCATATCCGGTCATTATTTCGTTCCCCGCAACGGAGCTTATGTAGAACTGCGCGGGCAAAATAAATATGCCTCCCTGCTCGATACTTGCCAGCGTGCCTCCATCTTCTTCCATAGCAGAGACTCCGTCCTCCTTTCTGCCCGTGTGAACAAAGGAGAAAACAAGAATTATTCATTAGGCCCTTCCGACGGATTGCAGCAAATCCAGGTGGACGGGCGCATCGGCTCTATCCGTTGGACAGTAGACCGTGCAGACTCTACATTGTTCTATGGTTTGGCAATGGATGGAAAGAAAGGAATCATTCTCGACAACTTCTCGTTGCGTGGCAGTTCCGGTCTTTCTCTGCGGGGCATTCCTCCACAAATGTTGAAACAGTTTAACCGTCAACGTCCTTACGACCTTATTATCCTCGAATATGGTTTGAATGTAGCTACCGAACGGGGACGTAATTATGATAACTATCAAAAAGGACTGCTCACAGCTATCGAGCATTTGAAAGAATGTTTCCCACAAGCAGGAATCCTGTTGTTGAGCGTCGGCGACCGTGATTCTAAAAACGAGAACGGTGAACTTCGTACCATGCCCGGTGTGAAGAATCTGATTCGTTATCAGCAGAACATTGCCGCCGAAAGCGGCATCGCCTTTTGGAATATGTTTGAAGCCATGGGTGGAGAAGGCAGCATGGCAAAACTGGTGCATGCCAAACCTTCTATGGCAAACTACGATTATACACATATAAACTTCCGTGGCGGCAAGCATTTGGCGGGACTACTTTATGAAACGATGATTTATGGTAAGGAACAATACGACAGGAGGCGTGCTTATGAGCAAGAATAATCTGCAGTCTGTCTTTATTCTTATTCTCGCCGGTATGTTGAGTGTTCCTTGTTTCCTTGCGGAAGCAATCGCACAAGATCGTATACCTGTATGTCCTCCGCCGGGAAAGGTCGCAAAACTTATAAAGCCCTTACGGGAAATGAACTGGGCGAATGATACGATCACTGTACAGATATCCTTCCCTTCAGCTTTCCGCGAAACCGGTCGGAATGAGATTATTGACAGTATTGCTCTGCTGGCTCCCGTCTTTGAGCATCTCCGTCAGGTGCGTGCCGGACTCTCCGAAGATACAGTCCGTATCGTTCATATTGGCGACAGCCATGTACGTGGGCATATCTACCCTCAAACCACCGGTACCCGTTTGACAGAAACTTTCGGTGCTGTTTCTTATATAGATAAAGGCGTCAACGGAGCTACTTGCCTTACCTTTACCCATCCGGATCGTATTGCCGAAATCGCCGCCCTGAAGCCCGAATTGCTGATTCTCTCTTTCGGAACCAATGAAAGCCATAACCGGCGTTATAATATAAATGTGCACTACAATCAGATGGATGAACTGGTGAAACTGTTGCGCGACAGTCTTCCTAACGTACCCATTCTTCTGACTACCCCTCCCGGTTCTTATGAAAGTTTCCGGCAGCGAAGGCGTAGACGCACGTATGTCATCAATCCACGTACAGCGACAGCAGCGGAAACCATTCGTCGTTATGCAAAAGACCATCGTCTGCTCGTGTGGGATATGTACGATGTAGTCGGAGGGAAGCGCCGTGCCTGCACGAACTGGACAGACGCAAAACTGATGCGCCCCGATCATGTACATTATTTACCCGAAGGATACATCCTGCAAGGAAATTTATTATACCAAGCACTTATCAAAGCATATAATGACTATGTTTCCCATTGATATAGATTTCAGTAGACTGAAAGAGGTACTTACCTACGATCCGCAAGCGCCAATGATATTCAGCAGCGGTATCTTCCTTTGGTTGTTCGCTGCTTTCATGGTGGTGTATGTGTTGTTACAACGCAAATACACCGCCCGTATCATGTTTGTTACTCTCTTCTCCTATTATTTTTACTATAAGAGTAGCGGCACCTATTTTTTCCTGCTTGCCATAGTCACCGTTGCCGACTTCTTCCTTGCGCAGCTTATGGATCGTGCAGAGGGTTATTGGAAACGTAAAGGATTGGTTGCTTTGAGTTTGGGAGTTAATTTAGGACTTCTTGTCTATTTCAAATATACCAATTTTCTGGGTGGAGTGATTGCGTCATTGATGGGAGGAGAATTTACCGCTCTCGATATATTCCTGCCGGTCGGCATCTCCTTTTTCACTTTCCAGTCGTTAAGCTACACCATTGATGTTTACCGAAGAGATATAAAACCATTAACCAATCTTTTGGACTATGCCTTTTACGTATCTTTCTTCCCCCAATTGGTGGCAGGCCCTATTGTGCGTGCCCGCGACTTTATCCCGCAAATCCGGAAACCCTTATTCGTTTCGCAGGAGATGTTCGGACGCGGAATCTTTCTGATCGTTTCCGGTCTTTTCAAGAAAGCCATCATATCCGATTATATCAGTATCAACTTTGTAGAACGTATTTTTGACAATCCTACTCTCTATTCCGGTGTTGAGAATCTGATGGGAGTCTATGGTTATGCTTTGCAAATTTACTGTGACTTTTCCGGATATAGCGACATGGCTATCGGTATCGCCTTATTATTAGGCTTCCATTTCAATCTCAACTTTAATTCACCTTATAAGTCTGCCTCTATTACGGAATTTTGGCGTCGTTGGCACATCTCTTTATCCAGTTGGCTAAAAGATTATTTATACATTTCTCTGGGAGGAAACCGAAAAGGTAAATTCCGGCAATATCTCAACTTGATAATTACCATGTTCTTGGGCGGTCTGTGGCATGGTGCATCTTGGAATTTCGTACTGTGGGGAACCTTCCACGGTGTTGCTTTAGCATTGCATAAAATGTGGATGACAATCACCGGACGTAAGAAAGGAGAGGAGAGTCACGGTTGGCGCCGTGTGTTTGGAGTAATTATCACTTTCCATTTTGTCTGCTTCTGCTGGATATTCTTCCGCAATGCCGATTTCCAGAATTCAATGGATATGCTGGGACAGATATTCACCACTTTCCGTCCGCAACTGTTCCCGCAATTACTAGAAGGATATTGGAAAGTGTTTGCGTTGATGTTGCTTGGCTTCCTGCTTCATTTTGCTCCCGATAGTTGGGAAAATGCAGTTTGTCGAGGAGTGATCCGTTTGCCTTTCGTAGGAAAAGCTGTTTTGATGGTAGCTTTGATTTATCTGGTTATTCAGATGAAGAGTTCGGAGATTCAGCCGTTCATATATTTCCAATTCTAATTAGTTGAATTTACTTTTGTACATTGGTTTAAAACCAAGAATCCGTTTCTCACCGAGAAACAAGTGTTTCCACACCGAGGAAACTACAGTTTCTCGGTGAGGAACAAATTGTTGGTTAAAATGCGGAAATGAAGTTTCCAATAAGTTTCTCTAATAAATCTACCCCTGCACTGTTGTATGGCAAAGGTAGACTTATTAGAGAAATTATAAAATATCGATTGGCTTTGCTGTTGCTAATTCAACGGAATGTCTTTGATGCAACGTAGCCGATTTCTATCTGTAGAGGTTTTATTAGCACCTTCGTATATAGTAAGACCATAATTTACATCAATAAGACCACTCGTGGCTTTGTCTAGAGAGTATGAAGTAGAACTTTGTTCTGTGGAACTCCAATATCCATTACTGAGATAATTCGCCGCTTTTGCCTCGTATAACTTCTGAAAACCTGTTTCTGAAGAAAACTGTTCTAATTCGTGAGCGAATACTAAAATCATGGATAATTCTCGACTATTTGGCACGCGCCAACTTCCGGGCTCGTCTTTCCCGCTCTTACCTTTATAGGCATAACATCCGGTATTCATTGCTTTTGATGGGATATTCCAGCCTTGACTATTGGCAGTATTGAGTCTTCCGTTCGCTTCAGCCCAAGTCATTGTGATACTATTGGATTGTGGAGTACCTTCAGTGTCTTGAAGTATACTGCTTGCAGAGTTACTTTTCGTGTCGCCATCATTATATACGTCTGTAGGTGATACGATAAATCTTGGTGAAGAAAAAGAGGACACTAAAGTTTGGAGTGTGACGGTAGTAGTAGTCTTACTCGGCGGATAATTTTTTCTTCCGCGGAAAACTTTTTTACCTAATGGTTGGGAAGCATCTTTTTGAGGGTTCTCCGGGTCATATTCCGTACCTTTTGTAGAATAACTGTATAGGTCCAGTTCCTCATATAGCTCGGTTTTCCCTTCTGCAGTGGTTCTATCTGTGATTCCGTAAGGCAGAGTTGATAAATCTATCAGGGCATAGGTGTCTCCATTGTCTATATATGTGGTTACTTTGGTTCCTGTTTTTCTTTCTGGAGGAACAGGTATGTCTCTGACACAACGAACCAATTTCCAACTGTTTTTACCTGTGTTGCTGGAATACCAGCCTCCCCCCTCCATCATCCAACCGGGAGCATAGGTTGCAGTACGTTCCGATGCTAATGCGTTCGGGGCATCATAAATGATAGTTCCTGCGGAGGTCAGTATCCCGAATGCCTGATATGTGGATGGCAGATACCATTCAAATTCATTCTTTTCAGGATCATCCGGTAGATAATCTATCACACCGTTTCCGTTTTTATCTCTGTTTAAATCATGACAGAATCTTGCATGGAAACTATTATAATAATTATATTGATATAAATCTATATTACCATTGATTTTCCGCATAGGTGGAATGATGCTTGCTTGCCCATTATTAACAACATAGTTCTTAGGGTTTGTTGCTAAATTGAATGTTGCTTGCTTGCCGTTCATAAAACTGCAGTAGTTTGTCTCGGGATTTTCTCCTTCCCATACATAATTGGTCATGACATTATAATATCCGGAGTACATGTAGAGTGCTGTTGCTATTTCATCGTCAATTTGGAAATTATTCTCATTAAATGCATCAATGATGAGTCCCTCTGTGTATTGTCCATTCTCTATTTCACCGCCAAATAGACCGACATAATGTCCTTGTTTTTGCTTAATGGTATACTTCCCTTCTCGTTTTTGGGAGGTTCCTTCAGCGGTAATATCTTCGGTCGTTACTTTTACATAGAGAGTTCGTTCAGATACGAAATTGGTCGGCAGGTAGTTTGTAGCAGCATTATAAACCTTGTTTCTATCGAATTCGGGGTCTGTAATCACTCCATTCTCGTCAGTGATATACTCGTCTGCATATAGGTATAGTTTGAACCGTGTCGGTACGAAAATATTAGTTTCTATCTGGTTTGTGAGCACATTTGCGCCACCATTACGTACCACCTCCGTATAATTGGGGTATGCTGACAGTTGAAGCCAGTTTTCCGTTGCAGAGTTCATGTTGGCTAATTGCGTACATTGTGCATCCTTATAAATGCCGACAGTCACCTTACGCCCTTGTGCATAGATGATAACAGGCCGCCATCCGTAGTGAGCGTCAAAATATACATTGGTTTTTCCGGTTATTGTTCCAGTTCCGCTTCCGCTGCTTGTGGGATAGGAAGAGGATGAAAGATAAACTTTCTGGACGGCTGTGTAGGAGCGGATACGTCCGTCATTAAGATCTACAGAATTGATGATTGTTCGAAGATCATAGTAGCTGTTTATTTCCACATCGAAATTGTTTGTGTTGTTATTTCCAACGTATATCTGGTGAACTGTATAGAGCTTTCGGTCACTTTTAGAATATGACCACGCTTCGATATTTGTGCCGGCTTCGGGTGCTTTTCCCGATCCGTCAGTCACTTTCCGATATCTGTCTCTTTCTGATACTATATCTGATATGGTTCCTTGTTTATTTTGCGCAACATACCATTGCGATGTGAAGAAACCATCCGTGTCCTTGTCCGCATCCCCGAAAGCATTGTCGCTTTCCAGGTCTGCCATCGGGATATTGTCTATTACGTCTTTATCTGCTGATGCGGGATTGATACACAGTTTGGTTGGTACTTTGAGCAGTCTCATGCCTTCAAGCGTGTTTTCCGTGACATCGAATTTGTGCTTCAGTGTGATGCGTGATACCAGACGTTTGACTTCTATGCCACCGGAGAAACCATCAGGTGTGCCGTAAACAATCTCACCGTTGTCGCTATTTCCTGTTTTATTTACGCTGATACCTTTCGCGGCTCCGGCGTATGGGATTTCGCTCTCATTGGTTATCCGCGAATAATAGAGTCCGTTTCTGTTGTCGACATAGTCCAGTTGCAGGTTTTCAAGTTCCTTGATAGTCCGTACTTCCATCAGATTGCTCGCTACGGTTACTTTTTTGCCAAGTGCTACAATGTAGAGTGTCTGGTCAGTACCTACACGTAGCGTGACGTTTAATAGAGCCATTTCGTTTACCATCGTCACCTGGTCGGATACTTGCTGGGGCGAACCATGTATGGAGCCGTCACTATGAAACTGAAATAACCACAGATTATATAGCTCTGCCACCTCACCCGACCGCGTTTTTGTCAGAGACGCCTCTTTGAAGAATTCTACAGAGAAAGCATTATCAGTGGACATACTTCTCGATTGTAGTTCCTGCGGACTCGAAGCCGGAGGTATCTTAAAGCTAAGTTCTACTTTTACGCTTTCGCCTTCTTCTCCATTGCGGGAGGATGACAAAAGTTCTTCTCTGACACATGAGGTCAGAGTCATTATTGCCATTACTATGATTATGTTTGTTATTCTGTTTCTCATTGTCACTAATTATTTTGGTAATAAGAATCTGATGTTATCTCGCGATATCCCAAACTGCTTTCGTTCATGTATACATGAAATACCAGTCCGATAACATCCGGCGTATTATTAGGGAGGATGTTCAGTTCCACCTCATATTCACGTTGGCTTTCATTTATAGTGGTGGCGATTGTGCTTTCTTCACCACGGGAAGCACCAAGATAGGTATATCGAACTTTAAGTTCAGCCCCTACAGGCATAGGTACGTCATCAGGAGTGAGTTCAATATGTATGGTATACTTGCCTCCCTCTTTTTTAATTCTATTATTATCTTCCAGATTATTGATACTTAGTTTTCCGCTGATGCTATATCCATTCTGTTTTATAGTGAAATAATAAGTATTCTCTTCACCGGTGAAGTGCATGGAAGTGAATTTTACTCCAAAAGTGCGGCTTTCGTTTCTTGATTCTCTGCGCGCAATGTACGCTTTGGGAGTCTGGGTATAAGAACCTTCGATTTCGTGCGTCACTCCTATGGCTAAAGGAGCGAATGAGAAGTCATCGAAATCGATGGAGGTTCCTACGTGGTCTCCGCTCTTGATAAGTTCCATTTTCCAGTATGGCACGTTGCTGTCTATATAGAAAGGAAGTCCGTTGACGGCTGCCCCCTTATAGTCTACGGAAGTAGGAGGATTGATTGTTATACGAGCTTCAGGAATGCTGTTTCTTACGCAACGAACGGTATATCCTTGTCCGGGAGCGGCTGCGTCGAGTGCTGCTGCTGTCGGATTCCGGCTGTCGAAGGAGAATGCCTTGTTGCTTTCCGTGCTCCAATAGTTTCCCTTGTAATTATGGGAGGAAACCAGCACTCCGCTTTCATTGCGGTACTTGACGTTGGGTATCAGCAGTTCATGAAAAGAACAGTATCCATTATCATTTTCGCTGCCTGTCCCGTTTGCTGCCTTTATCAATGTGGCATATTCGGTAGGATTGGCCATGTGCCACTGTTGGTTGTCTACCTTCCCTTCCACACCTATCTGATGAGGGGATAATGCTGCCAGACGGCAGGGATCTCCCTTACCCTGTGCTACCAGTTCGGGCGTATTCCCTGACGGGATATTGCTCGCATCCGTGATATAAGGGACATCATTCCAGCTACCGATACCCGTCACATTGAAATTTCCGGGATACCAGATTACATCATTGGTCGCTTCAACAGCCGTCGGGGCAGTGAACCCCTGCTCTGCAGTAGCTATAGCATCATTTCCGGTAGCTATCAGGCTGCCGTATTTGAACAGGGCATCGTGGTAGGCGTCGCCTTTATATACTTTAAGTATGCCGGAATAAGCCGTGTAGTCACTCCACACATTGACATTCTTGTTGAAGTCCGCCTCCCGGTCACTCACGATGACCAGTCCTTCTACCGGAGCCCAATTAACCGCGATATTGTACAGTTTGACAGGTTCAATCACCACATAGATGCCTTTGCTGCCTATTTGCTTAATTGTAGCATACACATTGTAATTGGTATTACGAAGGAGCCTGAAATTAGCATCTCCTTCACGAAGCAGTATCTTGTACGTAGTGGGTATGCCCCCGTAGGTTGCGTTGATAAATATATAAGCGGCATAATCTGGGTCGGCGGCTTTTGTCTCGTCGTCTGCTCCATCCTTATAGAACGATTTTTCCGCAATAATGGCGGTAGGAAAGGGGTGGTACTGTTTGCCGTTGTACTCTTTGCCTCCCCCGGATGCGGAAATTGTAAATTCGGGACCGTTGAAGAGATTCAGATTGGTATTGTCGGTATCCTGTTGGTCTATCAGATAACTGTAACGCGGTATATTGCTAACCTGCACGTTGCTGATTTTTATTTCTTCCGTCACCGCATCGTCCTGTCGCAAAAACACGGATACTTGCGACATCACGCGGGGCATATCGATGCTTGCGGTTGTGGATGCTGTCGTGAAATCACCTTTGTATCTGCCGCCTTCCGAATTGTATACGGGGCGCAGTTGCGCCATTCCTTGTCCGGACGTCGTTCCCGGTTGAATCTTTATCTCTCCCAGATTGGCCAACGGCATATTGCCGGAGGTCAGCGCGCTGCTTTGCCAGTCGAATCCGGCGCCGTCGATATCCGTACGCTTCGTCACGGCATTCAGTTTCTCCGTCAGTTCGGGCGTCTCGTTGATGATGGCGGCGAAATAATATACTCCCGGGCTGACAGCAAGATTGAACAACCCGCTGTCGTCAATGTTCAGCGTCCCGTTGGAAGTGGTATAATTATTTAATAATGTCTCATTCTGAAAGAGCATGAAACGCACTTTCTCTATGGTCACTCCCTCCACCACGCTGCCGGTAAGGGCTTTGGTCTTTATCTGTACGGTCACTTTCTCTGCTTCAGGCAGGTTCATCACAGCGGATTCTTTGGCGCAGCCCGACAGGAGCGCGGCCGCGGCCAATGCCAGTATTCTATATCTTATTCTCATTTTCATATCCTATTCAGCAGGTTTCACGTTCACAATTTCCCATTCTCCGATAAAGATTCTGATGTCCAGGTTGGGACCGATGCGTACTTCCACCGGATGTTCGTATATCCGGTCGAAATCGCTCTGCGATTGGTAGATATACGCTCCCGTGTCGGGGTTGCGTGCCTTGAACAGCATACTGACGATGTCAATCGGCTGTTCCGGAATCCTGCGTCCGCCGGGTGTCTCGATATATAAAAGCACCGGGCGGTCCATTGTCAGCCGCAATACCTTGATGTCGGCAGAGAGCGTGTTCGCGTCCATCAATGTCTTGAATGGAGAGTAGCGGACGGAGCGGGTGTACCCGTCAAATGTGTTGTCGGACTTATACCTCTCGTCGGTAGCAACCGCCCACAGTTTGAAGTCCGTATCCCGGTTCGCGGCGGGCGTGTCCCGGACTTCCGGCGTGAGATGTTCCAGTCCGCTTAAAGTGACTTTCAGTAGGTTGGTGTTGCGGATCAGTTCGATGCGGCGTGCGGTGACCACGCTGTTTTTAACTTCCACGGTTTCATAGGTATACATATCGCTTTGGGGATGGCGGGAGCCTGCCGCGCCATACCACAGGTCGTTTATCTCCTCTGCTTCCGGAACAAGTTCTTCGGGCAGTCCGGATGCCGTCCGGCATTTTAAGAACATATAGAGGTCGTCCGCCATTGTCGCTCCCAGCGTGACGTCTTTCCTTAAATTATGGCTTGCCGGATTTTTCATTTCTCCATGAAAATAAGTAGTGTTGTCTTTCTGCCCGTTATCCGCCCATGATATAATTCTGTATTTTCCCGGCGGCACTTTATCCAGATTCATCACATACTCGTCAGAGAGCTTTCCCCACGGGTTCGGTTTTGACACCGTCTGTATCTGTCCGTTTTGCAGGTAACTATATTCCAGTTTGTCTCCGTTGTCTGTCGCGTGGAGTTGAAGTATGCCCTCCGTGTCAAACAGGTACACGTGAATCCGCCGCACCTTTTCGCCGAAGAGATTGCCGTTGCCGGTATGATGGGTGAAGTAGAAATCGAGTCTGAGTCCCGAAAAGCAATCTTCCGTGTTCTCTTTGGTGCATCCTGCGAAAAGAGATGCAGTAATCAGGAGTATTCCTATGAAATATGTTTTATTCATTCTTTCTTTTATTTTCTCCGGTTAAAGTTCTACTTCCAAGTCTTTGTCTCTCCACTTGGAGACACGAAGCCCGAGTGCTAGATCTGCGCCTTCAGGTTCGGGCACGTGAGACGTCTGATCGAAATCTTTGATGATGGGATCTGACTCCGTCACTTTATCGCCATCGGTAATGCGAACGTCCAAACCCAATGACCATGGGGTGATAACGACATCATCAAGGTCGAGGGAATAGCAATACCCCGGCTTAAATGCGTTGATAATTTCATTATTACTTTTGTCGCTGAATGCCCTGACCGTCAGCCAGCGTTTTATCTTATCGGTACTAAAGCCCATAATCAGATGAGGCATTCCGTCTTTGATTTGTTGCAAAGTAGCGTCTGCCGCCACCGATTGGGGAAAAAGATGAAAAGCGTTCACCTTTGTAGTCTCTGATGTTCTTGCGTCATACATATTGGACTGCTGTCCTCCTTTCTTGTATTCAGCAAAACCTGTGGTCATGTTCCAGTCGGAGATACCATCGTTTGTATTCTTTATGATAGTGGCGGCGTTGAGGCTCGGCTTGAAATAATTCATATAAAAATAGAATCCGGTTGGCGTGCTGTTGATATCGAAGCCGTCGGGGAAGGGCGACCGGATGAGCCGGACACGATAGGAATAGATAGCGGCAGCGGTAGCGTTCGTTCCGTATTTCTTCCTGAAATTCTCCCGCGCGCCTGCTTCGGCTACGGTGATATCGGCTTCGGTGAAGTTCTTGATTTTGTCTCTGCCTGCGGTTCCGTCCGTCCAGTCGAATGAAGCGCCTGTGGTTGCAGGGTTGGTGACCACGATTTCGCCCGGTATGATTTCAAACCGGCTCAATACGGGAGCCACTTCCACGATGGCTTTCACCTTGACGGAGAAAGGATCCGATTCCTCGGGGATGACGATAATTTCTTTGGTAACTCCTTCGTAAGGAATCTCTGTCCGGTTCATGGTAGGGGCGGGCGGGTCGTCCTGGCTGCTCACCTGTAACTGGTTGATAAGCGGATTCTCCTCTTTAAACCGGTTTATCGTCACTTTCACGTATTGGGTTGTTACCGGAATCTTGGGTATGGAGAGTCTTGCCAACTCTCCGGTGGCGGTATTCCTGATGCCTGCAATCTCTGCATCGGTGGCTGTATAAGTGAATATAGGAGCGGCTTCAAGAGATTTATATAAATCGACTTTCAGCGTTTTTACCTCTGTAAAAGGCAATACATATTCTTTGCCGTCGTTGCCGGTGATGGGGTCGTCTACGGCTCTGGTGGAGACGCTGCCTAACGATAAATTAATTTGTAGCTCGATGCCGGAGTCTTCCGGCGAAGCAACGCGGCTCTCCTGGCTACAACCTGTCAGCATGGCAATCAACCCTACGAAAAAGACTTTTCTCATAATTCTGCATCAAAAAATGAATCT
Organism: Bacteroides sp. 3_1_13; assembly: GCF_001185845.1. NCBI lineage: Bacteria > Pseudomonadati > Bacteroidota > Bacteroidia > Bacteroidales > Bacteroidaceae > Bacteroides > Bacteroides sp. 3_1_13. The sequence goes on along the minus strand of NZ_KQ236955.1, from coordinate 293,836 downwards.
CATACTAACCGTTACAGGGTGCGGTTATCACCCGTTACCGTCATTCTTTCCGGGGGAAGGGAGACGGCTTTGTGAAGGGAAGTGGTAATCAGCCACGTCCCCCCTTTTTTTATGCGTCGTTTAACGTCCGGTAATGGTCGTAATTACCACTCGGGTTTCACGTTGACAATGGTCCACTCGGTGATCTTGACAAGAACGTCGAGGTCTTTGCCTACCGGTTCCGGATTCGGGTCTGTCGGGTCTACGGGTTCCGGTATTTCAGGACCAACTGTACCGTTAGCGGTAACTTTCAGCTTGGCGGAATATTGATTGATATTAATATCGGTGGCATTCAGTACATATACTTTGCCGGCATCGAAAGAGGTAACCAATGCATCCGCAACTTTCAATGCACGGATTGTCAGCCATCGGGTGGAGGCTGTACCGCTTGCGTTAGTGGCAAGTTTCAGGACGAAGTGCGGCATACTTGTTTTTACATCGGTAGTGCTGGCACCTGTGCCGTTTGTCGCTGTTTGAGGGAATAAATTGTATGCGATAACTTTGTCTGCTTCTACAGTGGTATCGAACATTTTTTCCATATCACCATCTATTTTATATTTATCCTTAGCTGCATCGTTCCAGTCACCTGTACCGTTGTTGGCATTTATGACCAGATTTCCACCTTTGGTGAGAGGAATATTATTCATATAATATCCGTCAATATCTGTAATCGTGTATGCAGCATCGTATTCATACGTGACAGTGTATGTGAAGCTCCATGTCGGATCGGGAGAGCCCGGATTTGCTTTTCTCCACGCTTCTTGAGCGGCCTTTTCTGCCGCTGTAATTGTAGCATCGCTTACATGGTCTTTAGCCTGATCTTTTGTTCCGTTTTCAACTCCGCTTGGTAGTGTACCGCTTGCTGAACTATTCACCTTAATGTCTGATGCCTTGCCGTGAAACTCGAAACGTGACAATACAGGCGCCACGGAAACTTCGACACTGTAAAGGTCGTTCGTGCTGCCGTCTGTTCTTTCCCCTCCTGGTGTTTTCAATGTGATATCTTCAGGTGTACCACGATATTCCATCTTCGTGTATCCTATCTGCAAGTCATTAATGTCGGCAGCACTCTTATCGACGTTCATATAAACGTTCACTTTAGTCGTAGCGCTGGGAATGTTGCTAATATTAACGGGTTTGCGGCCAGCAGCAGCGGCAGTCTGGTCGTCACCTTTTGCCGTAGCTACCTGCTCGGGTGTAAAGTCATACGTGCCAAGCGAAGCATTGGATGCGTTGAAATACTCGATGGTAATGTTTTGAATATTGCTTCTGACCGCTGTTATTGCTGTGGTCACTTTGTCATCGCTCATTCTCGTTTTAGGAGTAGCGACATCAAAAGAAAAATCGAGTGATTTCAGGTTCGTTGTTTCTTGGGTCACCTCGTTGTTCTCATTGGAACAAGCGGAGAGAGTGGCGGCGAATAAAGCCATGAAAATAATTTTCTTCATTGTTTTTATAAATAAAATGTTTAATAATTGCGTCAGCTTTTGCTTTAGCTTTTGTTTTGCCCGTTTGATAGTTTGGTCCCTAAACAAACTATAGGTGAATGCTTACCTGTAGGAGGTTGTTTTTTGTTATGCTTTCCTGTTTTTTAAAAGTGTTTATAAATCAGTTATTTATCTCTGTTATTAATCTTTGTTGTTCATCTCTGCTGTTTTTTCTTTGACTGTTGTTGCCTGATAAGAATGGCATTCTCCTGCTTCTTTGCCATTTCTGCCAGATTTTGCTTGGCTTCCGGCAGTCCGGCTTCCATTGCTTTGTTCAGGTGTGATGCTGCTTTGTCATAGTTGCCGCAAAGCGTTTCCAGTACTCCCATTGTGTTGTGGTATTCGGGGATATCGAGTGATTTTTCTATTTTGCTCAAATATCGCTTGGCGTAGACCGTATCTTTGCGTGACAACGCGGCTGCTGCTGCATTCAGATTGGCGGTCACGTCGTCGGGATATAGTTTTACGGCAGTTTCGAACAGGTCGATAAATTCTTGTGATCCCTTTTCGTAGGTGTTGGCAACAAGGAACATCTCATTCAAGCTAAGGTTTTGCGGACGGCTTTTGAATACCTCTTTAGCCTGTTCGATGCTGAAATTTCTGACGTCAAAGTCAATCTTACAAATCGCTTTGCGAAGTAAGGGGCAGAACTCCCGGATGATGTATCTGTATGGCTCGCCGCCTTTCAGGTTCATCAATGTTTTTTTTCGCCTCACTTGGGCAGCGTAGTCACATTCGGCCGGGAAAGACCCGATGAACTCCAAAACTTCTTTACGATACGGCATTTGGGACGCCTCTACACATTCTTTGAGTCCGTCCCAGTTCTCACCCGCGAAAGCGACTTTGTATAAACTCCGCGGATAATCGAATTGTGAAGCCAAATAATCGGTCAGTGCTTTGGCCCGGCCTTCGGACAACCGTTGATTGTTGGACAGCAAGCCTTCCGGTGAAGCGTAGCCGATTACGTTGATCGCGCGGACTGTGATGTCCGGGTCGTCTTTTATCCCGGCAACGAGGTCGGTGACTTTCTTCAGTTCCTGCGGATTATTCATGTAATCGGGGCGGATGTCGGTCTTGTTTACAACGAAATCCAGAAAAGCCTCGCTGATGATTTCGCGTCTTTTTACCGGTTCGACGACAGGTTGCACGTATGCCATGCTGGGAGTTATTTCGTACGGCTCTATTATTTTCTCTAGCGTTATACGGTTGGCAAGCATGGTGATGCCTATCCTCCGCGCAGGATTGCCGCAGCCGCAAAGGTCTTCATACATATCCAGCTTTGCGTCCGCCATCCACGGATTGTATTTCACGGCTACGCTGTATGCAATTGTTTTTGCGTTCCCCGATTTGAATCCGGGGACGACTGCATACGGAGCTTCTGCGGCATACGCCGCTTTTTCCCGGTTGCTCATCAAGGCGGTTTCCCGTCGGTACACGTTATAGTTTTCACGTCCTTTGACGACTACTTCGGGCAGGTCCAGTCTGTCGCCTGCCGCTACCAGAGCGGGAACCAGGCTGATCGAACGACGTGAATCTACGTTTACCCCGGAAATGTCGAAAGAGAGTTTCACGTACACTGAATCCCCTTCTTGTTGCAGGGACAGCGTCGTGACGTGTATTTTCCCGGAATACTCTTTTTGCTGTGCTGATGTGTTCGTGCAGAACAACAACACGATGACGAATAGCATATATTGTCTTTTCATGTTTGTTTGTCTATTTAAGGTAATATATCAGTGATATTCCTGCTTTCGTAGGACCGAAATAATTTCTGCTTTCTGTTCCGATCTTTTCGCCGCACTTTTGGCATTTGTACTTGTCATAGTACAAGCGTGCATATCCGATTCCTAGATTGGCTTCAATACTCCATCGTATGCCTAGAAAGAAGTTGTAGCCGTATGAAATTCCCCCTCCGTAGCCATAGCCTTCGAAGCGGTATTCTTTAGAACCTTTTCCGAATATGAGTGGCAAATCCTGTTGCGCAATATTATATTGGCTACCGAGAACGTGCACTCCGAGAAAGTGTCCGGAGAAGCGTTGGCATAGCCAGTAACGATATTCTATTTCGCCTAGCCAGTGGACTAGTTTTTTGTTGTTTTCAGCCGTTCCGTCAAGATTCCAGGGATTATAGCCGCCGCCTAAATCGAGTGTGCTTCTTTTACCCAAACCTATTTCAAGACTAAGATTCGGGGTATAGGTATAACCTCCGTAAAGTAAATTTGTTTTTATGGCTATATCCTGCGCTCTCGAGTATGAAACGAGGAGGGTTAGGATGAGGAGGGTGAAAATACTTCTTATTTTCATTATATTTACTTGTTGATTATTTTTGTATGTGTGTTTTTAAGTTTGTACTATTTGCCAGTTTGTTTCGTTAATTGAAAAAAATGTAATATCTGCCTATTCTTTCTCTTCAAAAGAGACGGAATAAAACTTGTATTATGTATGTAATTATCTTATAATTAGATGTATAGTTGTGTGTTTGGTTGGCAAAAAGTTCCTTTTATTTATGAAATATGGGTAAATATATTTGCGGTAAATTGAATTCATTGTGGGCTGATTATTTTGAATATAGCTTAAATATTGTTTGAGAAATACTTGCGAGTAAAGATTTAAATTGTTTATTTTGCAAATAAATATTTTATTCCGTCTCTTTTGAAGAGAAAGAATTGCAGTGAACAATAATTTGTAAATCAATTGATTATGCATAGACTTTAATTCCATCTTGCAGTCCTGCATATATTCTTATATACCGGAAATCAGTTTGGCATTAGCATCATCAATCACGGACCTGTCAAGAGATGAGAGATATATTCGGGTTGTCTTTTCGCTATTATGTCCCATACTTTCACTGATGATTTGTGTAGATATACCTTTTTTCTTGGCTAGTGTAGCCCAACTATGGCGCGCCACGTATGAAGTCAAAGGTTTGGGAAGTCCCATGAAGCCGGAGATTTTCTTTAAATGAATATTATGAAGTCTCAAGGCACTATCATAATTCTGTGTACTTTCTGATAAAACAGGAAATAAGAAAGTTCCGTTACTGTAATGAGAGTATCTATCAATAATAGTTTTTAAGCATATTTCTAGTTTTATGCTAAGTTCTTGTCCGGTCTTATGGCGTCGGTAAATAATATATTCTCCTTGAATATTCTCTTTGGTTAGGTACGCCAGATCAATAAAAGCCATCCCTCGTGCATAAAAGCTGAACATAAACATATCGCGTGAAAAAGCCAATCGTGGTTTTGACGATAAATCCAATGTTTTTAATCTTGATATGACATCTTCGTCTATTGCCCGTTTGATGGTTTTATCATTGCCTACGAATACTTTTTTAAATGGATGCTTTTGTTCTGTATAGCTTTCTTCGACAGCTCTATTATAAATGGCTCTTAGGTTTCGCATATAGAATGAAATAGTATTATTACATATCTGCTGCTTTTTCAGATATCTTTCGTAGTCTGAAATAAGTTTAGGAGTCAGTTCTTCGAAAGAAATGTCAACTCCGTTTCTGAACCGGAGGAAACTTTTTACTGAAGCTATATATGATTTTGCGGTTCGGGGTTGGTTCTTGATATACAAATCATTTGTGACACTCTTGCTGAATACGGATAATAGGCTTTCACCTTGAATTTTTTTGAAAAGTTTGATGATGGTATCAATGTTGTTTTCACTTGTCAGAATGTGCTGAAGGTGTCGAATATCCCGGATGATGGAGTTTTCAATGAGTTGCAGTTCATATCTGCGCTGATATTCGGCATTTGATATCGCAATTAGCGAACGCTTGTCATTCCACTCGTGTGAATGAATCTTATACGGAGTTGTTATCTCTCTGTATTCTTTATTCCTTGTCAACAGATAATAGATGGTTCCTTTCTTTTTCTTAATTGTTGATTCTCTGAATTTAACCTTGATAGTTATCATATTTTTCTATTTTTTTTAGGTAACGTGGACTACCGGCTATTGTTTTTTGTAAGGGGTAGAACGGTTTTATATTTTTGTTTAATTGTCTCAAGTAAAGAGACTGTCAGGGTTGTTATGGAAATTTTATTTAAATAATGCTGCCGTAAAATTTAGGCTGGTTCAAAAGTATTATTAAAATATATTTTCCTTTCTTTGTGAAAGGAAAATATAAACATTCTGTTTTATGGAAAACTCTTTCAGTTATCAGCCGGCAGCCGGACGCTACGAACGTATGCCCTATAAATATTGTGGCAAGAGCGGCTTGCAGTTACCTTTAATCTCTTTGGGGTTGTGGCACAACTTCGGTAGTGTGGACAATTTCGATGTAGCAACCGACATGATTAAGTATGCGTTCGATCATGGTGTCACCCATTTCGACCTGGCAAACAATTACGGTCCTGTTCCCGGAAGTGCTGAAACCAATTTCGGACGAATCTTGCGAGAGAACTTCCAGGGTTATCGGGATGAAATGATCATCTCTTCCAAAGCCGGACATGACATGTGGGCTGGCCCTTATGGCGGAAATAGCTCTCGTAAAAATCTGATGGCGAGCATTGACCAAAGTCTCCGTCGGACAGGGTTGGAGTATTTCGACATCTTTTATAGCCATCGTTATGATGGAGTTACTCCGGTCGAAGAAACCATTCAGACATTGATTGATATCGTGAAACAAGGGAAAGCGCTGTATATCGGAATCTCCAAATATCCTCCCGAACAAGCACGTATGGCCTACGAAATGATGACAAAAGCCGGTGTTCCCTGTCTCATCAGCCAGTATCGGTATAGTATGTTCGACCGTGAGGTGGAGGCGGAAACACTTCCGCTGGCAGCAGAATATGGTTCCGGTTTCATCGCCTTTTCTCCTTTGGCGCAAGGACTGTTGACAGATAAATACTTGAATGGTATTCCGGAAGGTTCTCGTGCCGCACGTTCTTCGGGTTTTCTCCAGCTTTCGCAAGTGACGCCTGAAAAGGTAGAAGCCGCCCGCCAGTTGAATGAAATAGCCCTCCGACGTGGACAAACACTTGCTGAAATGGCACTGGCATGGGTATTGAAAGACGAACGGATGACTTCGGTGATTGTGGGCGCAAGCTCTGTCAACCAGTTGGCCGACAATTTAAAAGCGTTGGATCATTTGGAATTCACGGCAGATGAGTTGAAAGAGATCGAACAGATTTTACCTGAATAATTTCAGTCTGAATCGTATGCTGATTTCACCTTATTATTGAAAATGATAAGGTGAAGTCATCTATTTTAAGGATGCTCCTGTCCAGTCATATACATATTTCCAAGATTTAACCATGCGATTGCATCTCCTCTGGCTGCTGCTATTTTAAAATATTCAAAAGGTTTTTAAAGTCACTAGCATCTATATCATTTAATAACAAAAGAATGGAATATTATTGAGTAAAAAAACAGAAAAGTGTTAGGAATGCTCGAAAAAAATATATACATTCGTATAATATTCACCTTAAATACTTGTGATATGAAGCAATTAACTGTAGTATTCGCTCTGTTGTGTATTTTTGCTTGTAGTAGCGAAGATATTGTAAGTACCGTTGAGGAATCTGTAAAGCCGGCTAATGAAGTGGCTATACAAACTGTTAATTTGCTTGATAGCCTTGAAATTATGGATTATATTTATAGCATTATTGGACCGATGGCTAAGACACGATCAAATCTACCAGGGGGAGGGTATATTCTTCCTGATAATTGGGATTCTCAATTAACAGATGAACAGCGCGAATTGATCAGGAACTCTTTCCCACGACCTCTCTTTTCTGCTGAAAGGAATGCTTTAAGGAAATCGTTTCCTTTAGTTGAATATTCCAATACAGTTGTTATGAATTATCCGTCATCTGGATATAATTGTTTTGCCTATTCGTTGGGGTTTAATAATAAGTGGATAGAGTTTAGTACTTGGGATCAAGTAAGATATGGATATGAAAATGCGAGTTCCGTGTATCATGCCGCTTATGATTACATGAAAGGGGCAACCTCAATATCAAGATACTATCCTGTAGTTTGGGGTTGGGGAAATACCCCTCTGCATGCATCTCTTGGAGGTAGTCCCCATTGCGAGGCACCTTATTCTAAGATGGGGCGTATGTGGCTATTGTGGCACCTTGTAAGTGTGTTTTCTAATGGAATGTATGGAGTTCCTGTGGAAACCTATGGGGCAGTTTCTCCTACCCGTAGTCTAAGTGAAATAGATGCTAATGCAATGAAAGAAATAAGTGAGGATATTCACGAAAATATAATCTTCTCACCGGATGAGTTGATGATGATTGCTAGAAAAGTAAAAACATGTAGAGATAGTTCAAGGTTTGAATCTTTGTTTAATGAATGGAAGGAAGCATGGCATTACTCGCTTAGTAATAACACTGCTACTACAAGAAATTTACCTCAATATGCCGATTTAAAGGCTATGGGAAAAGAAATCATCCCATTATTGATTGAGAAGATGGTAACAGAAGAGGATAATTTCTTTGCAATAAGATTGTATGAAGATCTACAAGATAATCCTAATCTGATAATACGATATGCGAACGATGATCCACACCAACTTGAAGGATTACAACAAACAACCAAAAAAACTATAAAGAAGTGGTTAGAATATAATTCCAATTAAAGTTATCTTGGGAATGATAGGTTGTTGGATATTGCGTATACCTTTAAATTAAGAATATCGGCTCAAATTGGGCCGATATTTGAATATAAATATTCAAGAAATGGGATATCAATAATAATAGAGATAAGTCTGTTTTTAGGATCTTTTGCTGGAGTGTTTCTCGTTTGATTTTACTGTGAAAAACTTATTTGTAGTCTTAATCGAAAAATGGATTTTTGAGGTAAAGAAAATATGAATAATATTTCTCTGCTTTTGAAAGAACTGAATGTCATATGTGAGGATTATGAACGTAGGGAAAACTTACTGAATACTTTCAGTTCACATCGGATATGCATCGTATGATTTATACCATAAATACAGTTGAGGACTGTCATCATCAGATACGGAAAGTGACAAAAAAACAAGGGCGTGTTCCCTAACAACACCGCCCTTAAAAAACTGTTTTACCTCGCTTATCGCAATATATGTAAGAAATGGACCATGTCATACTGGCTAACTGGGGAGCTAGTGCACGACAACTGGCGATAAAATTTGTAGATAGGTTTAAAATGTTGCAATTTTACGTCCGTTGGGACGGGTAGTCCTGCTCCTTGGCGCTGGTCGTTCACCGACCGATGAGATTGAATGAGAATAAAGCATACATAGTTTAATTTACACATCTCCCTGCCTGGTGAATGATTCCTCTTGTTCTTTTCTTCTGCAAACGATTTTTCATTTTCATTTCTCATATTCTCATAAATAATACGGTAATTATATGTAAATCAATAATATAATAGTATGAGAAATAAAATATAAAATGGTATTTCTCATACTATTTCTATCATTTATCCTTAAAAATGATGCATTTCTCATAGGTTTTAAATCGTTTCTCATCTTATTCTCATACTCCTTTTATCTATTTTACTCCTTTCTCATGCATTATGGCTGTATCTTTTCCCAGACTCTCGTCGAACTTTACGATTATTCCTTTTTCTTATGTCGTTTATTAAGCAACTTCCTATTGTTTACTGCTTTCCTGTGTATCATGCACCTTATATCCTTATGCTTTTCCTTAATCATTACCATTTTTTCCTACTACTATCTGTATCGTTGCACTCGAGTGAACAGATCGTTTCACTCGAGTAGACGGTTCTTTCTACTCTAGTGCACAGGCCTGTTCACTCGAGTGCAACGATACAGATGCAGGTAGGAAAATATGCGAATGTCTGCTCTATATACTTTCAATAAGCACTGATAATGTATTGTAAAGCTGTGTCTAGTCTGGTATTCAACCTGGTCTTTAGTTTAGGATCTAGCTTGAGAATTTATAGCATAAATAGTCAAAATACTATGAGAAATACCTTGAAAAGGTATGAGAAATGCACTGTTTTCAGTATAAAACGCTGGTAATACTATGAGAAATGCCTTTTTTATTTTATTTCTCATAGTGTTATATTGATGATTTACAGTTGATTATTGTGCAACCTATGAGAATATGAGAAATGAAAATGAGAAATCATTTCTAGTGGCGCTGCGTCGCTGAATATCCTGTATTCTGCTGGTCATGCCCAATTAACCATTCCAATTAATCCATCCCCTTTAATAATCCCCTTTAATAATCTCCTTTTGTAATGTCCCTTTGTGGTATATCCCTAGTATTCTTTTTACATTTCGTTCTTTTTCTTGTTTTCCTTCTATATCATCTTCTTGTCTCTTTCTTCCTGTTGTCTTTTTCTCAGCTGTAATTCGACTGTAATTTTGTTATTTCTTTCTTCTGCATCTTTTTCTCTCTTGCGTTCGCCTACGCGCCCGCGTGTGATATAATAATGTGTCTCATGTGTACCGTTTCCGCCCCCAATCCACTCATGATAAAAAAATATGTTCTACAACATCATTATCCTTCAGCACTTTAGCAGATTCTTTCAAAAAAACTTCGAAAAAAGAGTTTAATATATTTGGATTGTATACCAAAAGGGTGTACTTTTGCACCCGCTTTCCAAGAGAAGAAAGCCTTGCAGAATTGACATAGTGAAAAAGCGAAATTGTGCTTAAAGAAAAGAACAAAAAAACTTCCGAAAAGTTTTGGAGGATAATAAATAAAGTTCTTATCTTTGCAGTCCGATTCGCAAAGAAAACGGCCTTTGTTTTTCTTTTATACATTTTTTCCCTTTCGCATAGAGAGCCTGAGAAATGAGTAAAAAGAAAAAATAAAAAAAACTTCCGAAAAAGTTTGGTAGTTAAAAATAAAGCCTTTACCTTTGCACCCGCTTTTAAAACGAAAGCAGCAAGTTCTTTGAAATATTGATAAACAATACAAGTAGTACAAGTAAAAAAAAAGAACCGTCAATACTTGTCCGAGAGAGTAGCGATACGATTGAAGATAATAGGTATTTGAATAAGGTCAATAAAATTACGGCGTCCTGAACAGAGCAAAAAATCATCTTAACAGATGAAAACAATACTTTTACAATGAAGAGTTTGATCCTGGCTCAGGATGAACGCTAGCTACAGGCTTAACACATGCAAGTCGAGGGGCAGCATTTTAGTTTGCTTGCAAACTAAAGATGGCGACCGGCGCACGGGTGAGTAACACGTATCCAACCTGCCGATAACTCGGGGATAGCCTTTCGAAAGAAAGATTAATATCCGATAGTATATTAAAACCGCATGGTTTTACTATTAAAGAATTTCGGTTATCGATGGGGATGCGTTCCATTAGTTTGTTGGCGGGGTAACGGCCCACCAAGACTACGATGGATAGGGGTTCTGAGAGGAAGGTCCCCCACATTGGAACTGAGACACGGTCCAAACTCCTACGGGAGGCAGCAGTGAGGAATATTGGTCAATGGACGAGAGTCTGAACCAGCCAAGTAGCGTGAAGGATGACTGCCCTATGGGTTGTAAACTTCTTTTATATGGGAATAAAGTATTCCACGTGTGGGATTTTGTATGTACCATATGAATAAGGATCGGCTAACTCCGTGCCAGCAGCCGCGGTAATACGGAGGATCCGAGCGTTATCCGGATTTATTGGGTTTAAAGGGAGCGTAGGTGGATTGTTAAGTCAGTTGTGAAAGTTTGCGGCTCAACCGTAAAATTGCAGTTGAAACTGGCAGTCTTGAGTACAGTAGAGGTGGGCGGAATTCGTGGTGTAGCGGTGAAATGCTTAGATATCACGAAGAACTCCGATTGCGAAGGCAGCTCACTAGACTGCAACTGACACTGATGCTCGAAAGTGTGGGTATCAAACAGGATTAGATACCCTGGTAGTCCACACAGTAAACGATGAATACTCGCTGTTTGCGATATACAGTAAGCGGCCAAGCGAAAGCATTAAGTATTCCACCTGGGGAGTACGCCGGCAACGGTGAAACTCAAAGGAATTGACGGGGGCCCGCACAAGCGGAGGAACATGTGGTTTAATTCGATGATACGCGAGGAACCTTACCCGGGCTTAAATTGCATTTGAATAATCTGGAAACAGGTTAGCCGCAAGGCAAATGTGAAGGTGCTGCATGGTTGTCGTCAGCTCGTGCCGTGAGGTGTCGGCTTAAGTGCCATAACGAGCGCAACCCTTATCTTTAGTTACTAACAGGTCATGCTGAGGACTCTAGAGAGACTGCCGTCGTAAGATGTGAGGAAGGTGGGGATGACGTCAAATCAGCACGGCCCTTACGTCCGGGGCTACACACGTGTTACAATGGGGGGTACAGAAGGCAGCTACCTGGCGACAGGATGCTAATCCCAAAAACCTCTCTCAGTTCGGATCGAAGTCTGCAACCCGACTTCGTGAAGCTGGATTCGCTAGTAATCGCGCATCAGCCATGGCGCGGTGAATACGTTCCCGGGCCTTGTACACACCGCCCGTCAAGCCATGAAAGCCGGGGGTACCTGAAGTACGTAACCGCAAGGAGCGTCCTAGGGTAAAACTGGTAATTGGGGCTAAGTCGTAACAAGGTAGCCGTACCGGAAGGTGCGGCTGGAACACCTCCTTTCTGGAGCGATGTCGTAAGACGATGCAATTCTACATGAATAATGTAAAACGGCCATCGTTAAAAATAATGACTTTAAAGGTTCTGTTTTTTGTACTACTGGTACTTGTTTATTTATAATATATAGATCAACCATCTATAGAAGTATAGATAGAGATAAACAAGAGAAAAAAGAAGCCGAGTCTAACATCAGGTAGACAAGGTTGAACTAGTCCTATAGCTCAGTTGGTTAGAGCGCTACACTGATAATGTAGAGGTCGGCAGTTCAACTCTGCCTGGGACTACCAAGCTCAAGAATGAGGAACAGCGAAAGCTAAAAGCTAAAAGCTAAAAAACAAAATTCTTGAATAACCTCTTGGGGGATTAGCTCAGCTGGCTAGAGCATCTGCCTTGCACGCAGAGGGTCAACGGTTCGAATCCGTTATTCTCCACTCTCTCTGAAAAAGAGAAACGATCTTTGACATGATGTACAAAAAGTAAAATTTTAGTAAGAGCTAAAAGTATATATCAAACCGTACGTGTTCGAGTACGCAATATTGATAGAAGGAAGCAATTCTACTACCAATACCAGTACGAGAATAAAACGTTTGAAAGAAAGTAAGCAAGGGCGCATGGCGGATGCCTTGGCTCTCGGAGGCGATGAAGGACGTGATAAGCTGCGATAAGCTTCGGGCAGGTGCAAATAACCTTTGATCCGAAGATTTCCGAATGGGACAACCCGTCATTCTGAAGGAATGACATCTTGCATAGCAAGAGGCTAACGCAGGGAACTGAAACATCTTAGTACCTGTAGGAAAAGAAAATAATAATGATTCCCCAAGTAGTGGCGAGCGAACGGGGATTAGCCCAAACCAATGTTGTTACGGCAATATTGGGGTTGTAGGACCACGATGTCGCAAGAACTTTAGTGAGAAGAATTCTTTGGAAAATGAAACCATAGACGGTGATAGTCCGGTATTCGAAGCTAAATGAAGCGTAGTGGTATCCTGAGTAGCGCGGGACACGAGGAATCTTGCGTGAATCTGCCGGGACCATCCGGTAAGGCTAAATACTCCCGAGAGACCGATAGCGAACCAGTACTGTGAAGGAAAGGTGAAAAGCACTTCGAATAGAAGAGTGAAATAGTCCCTGAAACCGTGCGCCTACAAGCGGTCGGAGCAGCGTAAGTTGTGACGGCGTGCCTTTTGCATAATGAACCTACGAGTTACTTTTTCCGGCAAGGTTAAGCATTTCAAAATGTGTAGCCGAAGCGAAAGCGAGTCTGAACAGGGCGATTAGTCGGAAGGAGTAGACGCGAAACCAAGTGATCTACCCTTGGTCAGGTTGAAGGTTAGGTAACACTAACTGGAGGACCGAACCGATAAGCGTTGAAAAGCTTCCGGATGAACTGAGGGTGGGGGTGAAAGGCTAATCAAACTTGGAGATAGCTCGTACTCCCCGAAATGCATTTAGGTGCAGCCTTGGGAATTACTACTGTGAGGTAGAGCGACTGATAAGATGCGAGGGCTTCACCGCCTATCAAGTCTTGATAAACTCCGAATGCGCAGTAGTTCGATCCCAGGAGTGAGGGCATGGGTGCTAAGGTCCATGTCCTAAAGGAGAAGAATCCGGACCATCAGCTAAGGTCCCGAAATAATTGCTAAGTTGAACTAACGAAGTCAGATTGCTAAGACAGCTAGGATGTTGGCTTGGAAGCAGCCATTCATTTAAAGAGTGCGTAACAGCTCACTAGTCGAGGAGTTTGGCGTGGATAATAATCGGGCATTAAGCAATTTACCGAAGCTATGGGATCAGTAATGATCGGTAGGGGAGCATTCCACTCTGCGTCGAAGGTGAAGCGTGAGCTTTGCTGGAGCGTGTGGAAAAGCAAATGTAGGTATAAGTAACGATAAAGGGGGTGAGAAACCCCCTCGCCGAAAGACTAAGGTTTCCTGATCAACGCTAATCGGATCAGGGTTAGTCGGGTCCTAAGGCTCAGCCGAACGGTGAGGCCGATGGCAGAACAGGTTAATATTCCTGTACTACCTTAAGGAGTGACGTGGAGACGGAGCAGTGATAGCGCCGCGGACTGACGGAATAGTCCGTTGAAGGGTGTAGATGTTGATCTTTGCAGGCAAATCCACAAAGAGAGTCGAACCTGATAGTATGGAACGTTCTTCGGAACAATCCAATAGTGCGTGTAAGCATACTCCCAAGAAAATCCGCTAAACTTAATCTTTAAGGTACCCGTACCGCAAACGGACACACGTAGTCGGGTTGAATATACTAAGGCGCTTGAGTGATTCACGGTTAAGGAACTAGGCAAATTGACCCTGTAACTTCGGGATAAAGGGTCCCAACGAGAGTTGGGCGCAGAGAATAGGTCCAGGCAACTGTTTAACAAAAACACAGGGCTGTGCTAAATTGAAAGATTACGTATACAGCCTGACACCTGCCCGGTGCTGGAAGGTTAAGAGGAGATGTCATCGCAAGAGAAGCATTGAATTGAAGCCCCAGTAAACGGCGGCCGTAACTATAACGGTCCTAAGGTAGCGAAATTCCTTGTCGGGTAAGTTCCGACCTGCACGAATGGTGTAATGATCTGGACACTGTCTCAACCGTGAGCTCAGTGAAATTGTAGTATCGGTGAAGATGCCGATTACCCGCGATGGGACGAAAAGACCCCGTGAACCTTTACTATAGCTTAACATTGAATTTGGGTAATTGATGTGTAGGATAGGCCGGAGACTTTGAATCAGGTACGCCAGTATTTGTGGAGTCGCTGTTGAAATACGGCCCTTTGATTATTTGAGTTCTAACTCGTAGTTGCGAGGACACTGTTTGGTGGGTAGTTTGACTGGGGTGGTCGCCTCCAAAAGTGTAACGGAGGCTTCTAAAGGTGCCCTCAGGACGATTGGTAACCGTCCGTAGAGTGTAATGGCATAAGGGCGCTTGACTGGGAGACAGACAAGTCGATCAGGTAGGAAACTAGAGCATAGTGATCCGGTGTTTCCGCATGGAAGGGACATCGCTCAAAGGATAAAAGGTACTCCGGGGATAACAGGCTGATCCCTCCCAAGAGCTCATATCGACGGAGGGGTTTGGCACCTCGATGTCGGCTCGTCACATCCTGGGGCTGGAGAAGGTCCCAAGGGTTGGGCTGTTCGCCCATTAAAGTGGCACGCGAGCTGGGTTCAGAACGTCGTGAGACAGTTCGGTCTCTATCTATCGTGGGCGTATGAAATTTGCGTGGCTCTGACACTAGTACGAGAGGACCGTGTTGGACTGACCGCTGGTTTACCAGTTGTGCCGCCAGGTGCATCGCTGGGTATCTAAGTCGGGATTGGATAAGTGCTGAAAGCATCTAAGTACGAAGCCAGCCACAAGATTAGATTTCTTAGGGTCGTTAAAGACGATGACGTTGATAGGATGCAGGTGTAAAGGTGGTAACATCAAAGCCGAGCATTACTAATTGCCCGTTCACTTTCTTTCAAATATGTACCGGTTGGGTATATACGTTTAGCGGATTACTGATACGGAAACTGGAAACAGGGAACAGAAACATACTAGTAATGAACTTGAGATTTTACTTTTCATCATGTCATAACCTTATTCAGGTGGTTATAGCACGAGGGTTCCACCTCTTCCCATTCCGAACAGAGAAGTTAAGCCTCGTCACGCCGATGGTACTGCGTAACAGTGGGAGAGTAGGTAGCCGCCGTTTTTAGAGAAGCCCCTTGATTCAGCAACGAATCAAGGGGCTTTCTGTTTTGGGTACTTTGCAAAATTTCTGTTTTTTGATTTATCAATGGTACTTTGGTATTTATACCGCCCTTTTTAGCAGATACAAACCTCATAATAGTTTGTTCAATAGAGATGCTTTTTTTAACAAATTAAAATGATGTTCCCTAGAACAAAACACTTTAGAACTTGTTCTTATAGTAGAGACAAATTTTTATGCTTAAATGATGTGAACAATGATACTCGTGTACATTTTATTGCTACATTTGTCGCCGAATCTGTAACGAACGATTTAAACAACTAAAAATACAATGAAACTTTCGCCGAAATTCATATTAGCTTTTGTTCTGCTGATGCTATCTTTTAGCATGGGTGGAAATGCTATGAATTTTTCGGCTTATGCTTCAAACTGTGAAGCTTCTTGTCAACTGTCAGAATCGTCTTCTGATGTTAATCGTAATTCTTCTGTAGATAATCAGTCGGTTAGTTATGATAACTCGCAGTCATTAACTATTTCTGATGTAGAATTAGGATTTAAATTAGTAACTGAATCAAACTCTAATAATTATCGCCTGCGTAGAATCATTGAAATCAATGACTCCTTGAAAGACGTTATGCATAAGTTTCTCGTGTTAAGAGAGAATTCTTTAGTATTAGATCAAAGTAAATCTTTTTATTCGGATAAGGATCCACATTACTCCATTACGTGTAGCGATTACTATGTGTTCGCTCTAAGACATATCCTTATTTAGTTTATTTCCCCCTATTATCCGTTTTTTTTCGTACTCTGTATGAACTGTGTGACTTTTTCCTTTTAAAAGTTGCAGGGTCTGTAGCGCAGTGTGCCTAATCGAAATTTTTACTTCCTAAATAACTAAAATTAATTTCTTAACAAAAAACTTATTATGGAAACTACTAAAAAAACTCAGGTTGTAGGTATAAAAAATGCCGGTATCGTAATCATCTGCTGTTTAGTAATAGCTGTATGTATCTTCCAATTCCTATTAGGTAACCCGTCCAACTTTATGAACAATGACCCTAACAATCACCCGTTGAACATGTTGGGTACTATTTACAAAGGTGGTATCATCGTGCCTATTATCCAGACATTGTTGTTAACCGTACTTGCTTTGAGCATCGAACGTTATTTCGCTCTTCGTTCTGCTTTCGGTAAAGGTTCATTGTCTAAATTTGTAGCTAACATCAAAGACGCTTTAGCTGCCGGCGACATGAAGAAAGCACAGGAAATCTGTGACAAACAACGTGGATCTGTTGCTAACGTAGTAACTTCTACTTTGCGTAAGTATGAAGAAATGGAAAAGAACACATCTCTTCCTAAAGAACAGAAGCTGTTGGCTATCCAGAAAGAACTTGAAGAGGCTACTGCTTTGGAAATGCCGATGATGCAACAAAATCTTCCGATTATCGCTACCATCACCACTCTAGGTACATTGATGGGATTGCTCGGTACTGTAATCGGTATGATCCGTTCATTTGCTGCTTTGTCTGCTGGTGGTGGTGCTGACTCTATGGCTTTGTCACAAGGTATCTCTGAAGCTTTGATTAACACTGCTTTCGGTATCTTGACTGGTGCATTGGCTGTTATCTCTTACAACTATTACACTAACAAAATTGATAAATTGACTTACGGACTCGACGAAGTCGGATTCTCTATCGTGCAAACTTTTGCAGCTACTCACTAATTCTGCGAACCCTTATAAAATCTATTATTAATCATGGGTAGAGCGCAAATTAAAAAGAAAAGTACGTTCATAGATATGACCGCTATGAGTGACGTTACTGTATTGCTTCTGACTTTCTTTATGTTGACATCAACATTTGTGAAGAAGGAACCAGTGCAAGTTACCACTCCGGCTTCTGTATCGGAAATCAAGATTCCGGAGACTAATGTACTCCAGATTCTGGTTGATCCGGAAGGAAAAATATTTATGAGCCTCGACAAGCAGCAGGATATGCAGGCTGTCTTGGAGAGCATGGGTGAAGAGTATGGCATTAAGTTTACTCCGGAACAAGAGAAGAGATTTATGTTGTCTTCTACTTTTGGAGTGCCTATCAGAAGTATGCAGAAATATCTTGATCTCCCCGAAGATCAACGGGATAAGATCCTTAAGAATGAAGGTATTCCATGCGATAGTGTTGATAATCAGTTTAAATCGTGGGTACGTAATGCACGTACTGCTAACGCTGATCTACGTATTGCCATCAAGGCAGACGCTACGACTCCATACTCAGTGATAAAGAACGTTATGAACTCACTTCAGGATTTGCGGGAAAATCGGTACAATCTGATTACTTCTCTCAAAGCAGAATCTGAAAATTAAAAAGGAGGAAATACAATGAGTGCTGAAGTACAAGAGAGCGGCGGAAAAAGAGGAAAGAGCAAGCAAAAAAAGATAACTGTCCGGGTGGACTTTACACCGATGGTGGACATGAACATGTTGCTGATTACTTTCTTTATGCTTTGTACCACACTGAGCAAACCTCAGACGATGGAAATAAGCATGCCGAGTAATGACAAAGATATTACTGAAAACCAGAAGAGTATGGTGAAGGCTTCACAGGCAATTACACTATTGCTGGGGCCTGATAATAAACTCTATTATTATGAGGGAGAACCTAATTATAAGGACTATACCTCGTTGAAAGAAACTAGCTACGGTGCAAATGGACTGCGTGCCGTACTTCTTCAGAAAAATGCTGTTGCTGTCAATAAAGTAAGAGAATTGAAACAACAGAAATTGGATCTTAAGATAACGGATGACGAATTTAAGAAGCAGGTTTCCGAGATAAAGAGCGGAAAGGATACCCCGACCGTAATTATTAAAGCTACGGATGACGCTTCTTATATGAATCTGATTGACGCGCTGGACGAAATGCAGATATGTAATATTGGTAAATATGTGATAACAGACATTGCGGAAGCTGATGAATTCTTAATCAAGAATTTTGATGCGAAAGGTGGATTGTCACAGAACTTAGCCGATAATTGATGTAACACCCAAAAAAGAAAAGTAAAATGGCAAAATTAGATTTAGCTTCTTCGGAATGGTGTCAACTGATTTTTGAAGGCAAGAACCAGGCATACGGAGCATATAGAATGCGTGCCAATTCAACAAAGCGGCACAATGTCGCCATGTTGATTGTGGTAATCATAGCGGCAGTCGGATTTAGCATCCCTACACTGCTTAAATTGGCAACTCCGGAGCAGAAAGAAGTGATGACAGAGGTGACTACCTTGTCGAAATTGGCAGAACCGGAAATCAAACAGGAAGAGATGAAACGGGTTGAACCGGTTGCGCCTCCTCCCCCTGCTTTGAAGAGTTCTATCAAGTTTACTGCTCCTGTCATCAAGAAAGATGAAGAGGTGCATGAAGATAATGAGATCAAGAGCCAGGAGGATTTGAATGCTACTAAAGTATCCATCTCTATTGCCGACGTAAAAGGTAACGACGAGGCGAATGGTAAAGATATTGCTGACCTTAAGCAGGTGGTGACACAGGCTGCACCGGAACCGGAAAAGGTTTTCGATATGGTCGAACAGATGCCGACTTTCCCCGGTGGTCAACAGGAGTTGATGGCTTACTTGGGTAAGAACATCAAATATCCGACTATTGCACAGGAGAATGGAACACAAGGTCGCGTTATTATACAGTTCGTTGTGGAACGTGATGGTTCTATCACTGATGTGCGTGTGGCTCGTGGTGTAGACCCTTATCTGGATAAGGAAGCTGTGCGTGTGGTAAAAAGCATGCCGAAATGGCTCCCTGGTAAACAGAATGGAAAAGCGGTACGTGTGAAATTCACCGTTCCGGTAATGTTTAGATTACAATAAAAGATGATGAAGAGACAATTTAGGCTGATAGGACTCGTAGCGTTGGTGGTGTTGAGTGCTTGTAACTCAAAATCGAAAGGGCCGACGGATACTTATTCTTCCGGTGTGGTATCTATTGCAGCGGATGAGAGTTTCGGACCTATCATACAAGAAGAGATAGAGGTGTTTGAAAACCTTTACCCTTTGGCCGGGATTGTTCCTCGCTACACAACTGAAGTGGAAGCGATTAATTTACTTCTGAAAGACAGTGTCCGGTTGGCTATTACAACCCGGACACTGACTAAGGAAGAAATGAATTCATTCCACAGCCGTAAATTTTTCCCTCGCGAGATAAAATTGGCTACGGATGGTCTGGCATTGATCGTGAATCGTGCTAATCCGGATTCTTTGTTGAGTGTACGTGATTTCCGTCGCATCCTCACCGGTGAGGTGAAAAACTGGAAAGAGGTAAATCCGGATTCCCGCTTGAAAGGGATTCAGGTGGTGTTCGATAATAAGAATTCCAGTACCGTACGTTTTGCAATGGACTCAATCTGTGGTGGGAAACCGTTGGCTGAAGGTAACGTCAGTGCCTTGAAAACCAACCAGCAAGTGATAGACTATGTAGCGAAGAATCCTGATGCCATGGGAGTTATTGGAGTAAACTGGCTGGGGAACCGCAGTGATACGACCAATCTTTCTTTTCGTGAAGAGATCAGAGTGATGGCAGTCAGTGCTGAAGATGTGGCAACTCCTGCGAACAGCTATAAGCCTTATCAGGCCTATCTGTTCTATGGTAATTATCCGCTGGCACGATCCATCTATGCATTACTGAACGATCCTCGCAGTGGGCTGCCCTGGGGATTTGCTTCTTTTATGACATCCGACAAGGGGCAGCGGATTATATTAAAATCCGGACTTGTTCCGGCTACACAGCCGGTGCGTATTGTCCACGTGAAAGACGAATAATAACTAAAATTAGAGACTATCATGAAACGAGTACAAATGTTTTTAGCTGGAGCGTTTATAGCAGTAGGGTCGCTCTGTGCGCAATCAACCGATGCCGAATGGCAGGCGGAAGTTGCCAAATTGAAAGAAACTATTCAGACGAATCCGGCACAGGCTGCTGAAGAAGCCGAGCATCTGATTAAAGGAAAGAATAAAAAGAATGTGGAACTTTTGGTAGCTATTGGAAATACGTATCTGGATGCTGACAAACTTCCCGAAGCGCAAGAATATGCAACTCTTGCCAGAAAAGCGAATGGTAAATCGGCTCTTGCTTCTGTATTGGAAGGAAATATTGCCATGAAGCAGAAAAATGCGGGTCTCGCTTCTCAGAAATATGAAGAAGCGATTTATTTCGATCCGAAATGTACGGAAGCTTATCTGAAATATGCAGATGTTTATAAATCAGCCAATGCAAGTCTTGCTATTGAAAAGCTGAACCAATTGAAAGCCCTGGAACCGTCCAACACAGCCGTAGACAAAAAACTAGCCGAGATTTATTATTTAAAAAATGATTTTAGTAAAGCGGCAGAAGCTTATGCGAATTTTGCAATGGGGCCTACTGCTACGGAAGAAGATTTGGTGAAGTATGCGTTTGCTTTATTTTTGAACCATGATTTTGAGAAATCGCTCGAAGTGGCTAATATGGGATTGCAAAAGAATGCCCATCATGCTGCGTTCAACCGTTTGGCAATGTATAACTATACTGACTTGAAGCGTTTTGATGAAGCGATAAAGGCAGCGGACATCTTCTTCAATGAATGTGAAAAAGCCGATTATTCTTATTTGGATTATATGTATTATGGACACTTGCTGGAAAGTCTGAAAAAATATGATGATGCAGTAATACAATATGAGAAAGCGGTAAAGATGGATCCGACTAAGACGGATTTATATAAAAATATCTCTTCTGCTTACGAACAGAAGAATGATTATAAAAAAGCAATCAGTGCTTACCAGAAATATTATGCATCCCTTGATAAAGAAAAACAGACTCCGGACTTACAGTTTCAGGTTGGTAGACTTTATTACGGTGCTGGTATGCAACCTGATTCATTGACAATCACTGTTGAAGAACGCAAGCAGGCGTTGATGTCCGCCGATTCTGTTTTCCATGCAATTGCGGAAGCGGCACCGGACAGCTACTTGGGTAACTTCTGGAGAGCTCGTGCCAATTCAGCACTGGACCCTGAAACCACTCAAGGGCTTGCGAAACCTTTCTATGAGGAAGTGGCTGCTTTATTGGAAAGCAAAAACGATCCTCATTACAATTCAGCTTTGGTTGAATGTTACAGTTATCTTGGATATTACTATTTGTTAGCGATCGAGAATCCGGCATTGAAGGCCGAAGCAAAGGCTAATAAAGATAAATCCATAGAATACTGGAATAAAATTCTGGCTATAGACCCCGCTAATGCTACTGCTAAAAGGGCATTGGACGGCATCAAATAGTGAATAATTTTAGTTGTTTGTCGTGACAGGAGGAGTGGAGAGTGATCTTAGCTCCTCCTTTTTTTGCACTTTTTTCTCCTTTTCTATTGGAATATTCAAAAGATTGCCTACATTTGCGGTGTACTATTACACTAATACACTAAGAAACATTGTTCATTAAACAGAAATGCTATGATTACAGTAGAAAATCTTTCATTTACTTATCGTAAATCGAAGCGTGCGGTATTACATGATTTTTCGCTTTCGTTCGAGTCCGGCAGGGTATATGGACTGTTGGGAAAGAATGGCGCGGGAAAGTCTACTCTTCTCTATCTGATGTCCGGGTTATTGACTCCTAAAAACGGCAAAGTGGTGTTTCACGATACAGATGTGCGCCGTCGGTTACCGGTTACTTTGCAGGATATGTTTTTAGTTCCCGAAGAGTTTGAATTACCTTCAGTCTCTCTGGTTAGCTATGTGGAGTTGAACAGCCCTTTTTATCCCCGTTTCAGCAAGGAGGAGATGATTAAATATCTCCATTATTTTGAAATGGATATAGATATTGATCTCGGATCACTTTCTATGGGACAGAAAAAGAAAGTATTCATGAGCTTTGCGCTTGCTACAAACACTTCTCTTTTGTTGATGGACGAGCCGACCAACGGGCTGGATATTCCTGGTAAAAGTCAGTTCCGTAAGTTTATCGCATCGGGCATGTCGGATGATAAGACGATTGTAATTTCTACGCATCAGGTTCGTGACATTGATAAGGTGCTCGATCATGTATTGATTATGGATGACAGCCGTGTGTTGCTGGATGAATCTACAAGTAATATTTGCGACAAACTTTTCTTTGTGGAGAGTGACAATCGGGAACTGGCGAAAAATGCTCTTTTCGCAATCCCTACTATTCAGGGGAATTACCTGATACTTCCTAACGAAGAACAGGAAGAATCGGAATTAAATCTGGAACTTCTTTTTAATGCTACGTTGGCTGCTCCTGAAGAGATAGCCCGATTGTTTCACACTCAAAAATAAAAGACGATGATAAAAGATACTTTTTTCAGTTTGCCTCGTTTTATGAATCTTTGCCGTAAGGAGATGGTAGAGAATTGGAGATCGAATGTGCTTCGTATGGTGTTGATGTATGGAGTGATGGCGGTGGTAATGGTTTGGAACGGATATTTTGAGTATAGAGGTACTTATAGTCATGAAAGAGATCCGATGTGGATATTTCTTCTGATTGCTTTTATTTGGGGACTGTGGGGCTTCGGCTGTTTGAGTGCTTCGTTTACAATGGAAAAGATGAAATCGAAAACGAGTCGTACTTCCATGTTGATGGTTCCGGCAACTCCTTTCGAGAAATTCTTCTCTCGATGGTTTGTGTTCACAGTAGTGTATTTGGTTGTTTTCCTGATTTCTTATAAGTTGGCGGATTATACACGGTTGATTATCTATTCTTTGGCCTATCCGGAAAAAGACTTCATTGCCCCTGTTGCCCTGTCGCATTTGGCTGGAGATAAAAAATATTATACTTTGTGCAACACTGGGTTGCAATTTGGAGCACTGATGTCAGGCTATTTCTTTGTTCAATCTTTATTTGTACTGGGTAGTTCTATTTGGCCAAAGAACTCTTTCCTGAAAACATTTGCAGCAGGAACAGTGATAGTTATGGTGTATTTTTTAGTCGGCATTTTGATGAGTAAGATTCTGTTGGAAAACGGTCAATATTATCCGGGAGGCATATTCGAGTCCAAAGATACTATTTGGTGGATCATAATTGTTGCCGGCATCTTTTTTGCGTTGGTGAATTGGACGCTGGCTTATTTCCGCTTTAAAGAGTCCGAAATTATTAATCGAATGTAATACCTTAACCTATGAATTTTAAAGAAAGTAAAGCTATTTATTTACAGATTGCAGATAGAATCTGTGATGAGATATTGCTGGGGCAATATCCGGAAGAGGAGCGAATCCCTTCTGTCAGAGAGTATGCTGCTATTGTGGAGGTGAATGCTAATACGGTGATGCGTTCCTTTGATTATCTTCAGATGCAGAATATTATTTATAATAAACGTGGCATTGGGTATTTTGTAACTACGGGAGCGAAAGAGCTGATTCATTCTCTCCGTAAGGATACCTTTCTAAAGGAAGAACTGGACTATTTCTTTCGTCAGTTGTATACGCTTGATATACCGATAAAAGAGATAGAGACAATGTATCATGAGTTTATAAAAAAGCAGAAATAGAATAAAGACGAATATTATGAAACGTACTACTTATATATTTATAGGCCTCCTCGTTTCGGGATTGATTGTAGTTGTGGCAACTATTATTTTCGTATCTACGTCGGGGAAGCCGTATTGGGAAAATGGAGCCTTTTTGGGTGATGAACAAGTGACAATGGACTTGAATGGCGTGCATGTTGTGAAGGTATTTGTCAGCCAGGATGGAGTGTTTAAAGAGAGGCGTGTGTTTGTGAGCGGAGAAATGCAAATAGAATCTCCTTCCGCTTTGTCAGGTAAAGAACAAATTTCGTATCCTAAGGGGAAATATTTGAATGTAATCCAAAAGGATGACACTTTGTTTATGAAGCTGGATTTTAGTGCGAATAATATTCCTGATAAATTTCAACACCAAGATTATATTTACTCAACTGGTTTTGACGTAAAATTGGCTGTGGACTCGCTGGCTAGCGCAATTACTGATACGGAAGGTTTGAAATTAAACTTGAAGGGTATTGAAACGGATTCATTGGTTGTCCGTGGGCGCTATAGTGTATCACTTGATTCTTGCCAACTTCGTTCGCTTGATATTCAGGGGAATGTGAGGGAATTTCATGCAAAAGACAGTAAAATAGAAAACTTCTATCTGAATTTAGATGGTGTGTGGAGATGGACATTTGCGAATACGGAAGTGGGAACGGAATATTTGACTGGTAGCAGTCATCATTCTAACGATTTGCAAAAAGGAGAATGCAAACGGGTTGTCTGGACTCCTCTGACAGAAGATGCATGCTTGCAGATGAATATAGAAGAAAAGGCGGAGATTACAATAACACCGGAATGAATGAAGCGAAATAGGTATGAAGATATAAAATATTGCACGAATTACTAGACAGTATCTAAACTGGAAAAGGAGCAATAATGGCTTTTAAAGTGCTTCCTAAAAGTAAGATGAAAAACTTTTAGGGGCATCTTTATTCCGTTGTTGCTCCTTTTTATATTGAGGGTTATATCGTCAAATTACAATGCTTTTGTCAGAGTGAAGCAATCGATATCCGGTGCCCAGTTGTAACTATTACCCATGCGAATGGTGTTATATCCTGCTTTTAGTTCAACGGGAACTGTGATTTCGTTATGGTTATTATCCTCTCCCAAAGAATCTATTTTGGTAATAATGCCGTTGACATCCAGTTCTATTTGGCGTCCTTTACCGTATGAGTAATGGATAGTCATGTTGTAGCGTCCGCCATCTCCGCTATACACTTCCTTCCATTCGGCATAATTTTCCGGTTGTCCACCCAGGAAACCTACTTTCATTTTGCCGGAAGCTTCTTTGTCATTGGCATAAAGAATACCTTTAGGATTTTTACCTAGGTCGTTGAAAAGAGGCAAGTAAGCCCATTCTGCTTCGTACAGAGTCGGTTCCAGACGTGTTTCGCCTTCCATGCGGAGGAACATGGCACTGTGTGCCGGAAGCGTTTGTTCGAATGTGCCGGAGAAGCTGCCTAAATCGTTATGTTTTACGAGATCACGTACTTTTACATTTCCTCCAAATTCCAATGAAGAGAACGGGACGGAGAAACTGCATACGGTATCGGAAGGATTGTAGAGAGCCACAGCACGTACGTTTCCACGTTTCTGTTCAATATCTTTCACGAGTACATAACCTTCATTTTCATGTTGCGCTACGTATGCTTGCAAACCCAGCGGGTCTTGGTTGAGGGCAATCAATTCTTTGTTTTTCAGCAGCTCGAGAGAAGACTCCGGTATGTTTTCCAGGTTACATCCGATAAGCAAAGGAGAGCTCATGATACACCATAAACCGAAATGAGCTTCTTCTTCTGTCGGGGTAAGACCTTGGCCGCCCACTTTGCTGTCGTTACGGAATCCGATAACCATCATGTCCATGTCATTGTAATGTCCGTTGCCGGCATAGGCAGACAGGTAAAGATTCTTGCCGACTACATATCTTAATGAGCCCCAATGTGCGTTAATATCACCGCTGATACGCCAGGAGGTTGCTGCGTCTTTGGCCCAAGTACCCGGGAAGGCCCATCGGCAGATATTGATGGAAGCATCTTTGTTCACTTTGTCTATACTGTTCCGGATTGAAGTGTAGCGTTCCTTTTCATTAAGTCCCAGCGCATCTCCTCCGCAATAGTCAATTTTGATAAAGTCGAAACCCCAGTCGCCAAAGTATAATTGGGCGTCTTGTGGTTCATGCCCGTAGATACCAGCTCCTATACCTGCAGTGTCATTGTCCCACATGGAACCGCACGTACTATTACCCGCATCGGTATAAAGGCCGGCTTTCATTCCCAGGCTGTGAATATGATCCGCCACCGGTTTCATGCCGTTCGGAAACCGTTTTTCATTTGCAAGCATTATTCCGTTGTCGTCACGTTTTCCGAAATAGCCATCATCAACATTGACATAATGATATCCGACATCTTTCAAGCCTTTTTCCACCATTAGGTCAGCCTGGTGTTTGATAATGTCTTCACTGATGTCTACACGAAACGCATTCCATGAACTCCATCCCATGATAGGAGGATTGACTGCCTTTTCATTTTCCGAAAGAGTGGTTTGAGTCTTTGTACAACTGATGCACATAAAAGAAGCTACTGCTACTGTAAAGAGATAAATCCTGTTTCTCATGATATAATGGGTTGGTGTTTTTTTTGCATAGCCGTCCCGATTTCGTCCCGGCGACTAAATAAAATTAAAGGGTAACTTACTGTAATCCAGAAAGCTACCCTTTATCTTGTCGGAATGAGGCGACTCGAACGCCCGACCCCTACGTCCCGAACGTAGTGCGCTACCAACTGCGCTACATTCCGATTGCTTAAGAAGTGGTGCCACCAGGAATCGAACCGGGGACACAAGGATTTTCAGTCCTTTGCTCTACCAACTGAGCTATGGCACCTTTCTCGTTTGCGGGTGCAAAGATAAGTATATTTTTTAATACCGCAATAACTTCGCGGGAAAATTTCGCCAAATTCTGACCGATGAAAATATTAATGAATTTTTGTTAGAATAAATATGTAGATAACTCACTATTTATGCAA
The DNA here is from genome assembly GCF_001185845.1 of Bacteroides sp. 3_1_13. NCBI lineage: Bacteria > Pseudomonadati > Bacteroidota > Bacteroidia > Bacteroidales > Bacteroidaceae > Bacteroides > Bacteroides sp. 3_1_13. Next base: position 266,472 of record NZ_KQ236955.1, on the reverse strand, counting down.
CATATTTTATAAATTTACGCACTGAAACTATCAAAACATTATAAACACTCTAATCCTATGTCATCACTGGCAATTATTATTATAGTAGTTCTATCAGCTACCCTCATTTATGTGTGGGCAAAGTGCCAGTCACTTCAAAAAGAGGTACATTCGAAAGAAAATAAAGAGAATGAACTTAAGAAGTTGGCTTTGGTTTTACAGAACATCAATGCCTACTTCTTATTGATTGACAAGGATTTTGTAGTCTGTGACACCAATTATTATTCTTTGAACCGTCTGCCTGTTCAGGTAGGTGGGGTTACAAAAAGAGTGGGGGATTTGTTGCATTGTAGAAACGCGATTGCAGCCGGTGAATGTGGTCAGCACGAACAGTGTAAACTATGTTGTATTCGTGCGTCTATCGGTAAGGCTTTTTATAAGAAAGCAAGTTTTAAGAATCTGGAAGCCTCGATGAAGTTGTTGAGTGAGGATGAAATGACAGTGACTCCTTGCGATGTATCAGTATCGGGTACTTATTTGAATATTCATGGCCAAGATTATATGGTGCTGACTGTTTATGATGTGACAGAACTGAAAAATGTGCAAAGATTACTGACCATTGAAAAAGAACATTCCATCTCTGCCGAGAAATTGAAATCTGCCTTCATTGCTAATATGAGTCACGAAGTTCGTACACCGCTCAATGCTATTGTCGGATTTTCCGGTTTGATGGTATCGGCTTCCGGCGAAGAGGAAAGAAAAATGTATGCTGATATTATCGCAGAGAATAATGAACGATTGCTGCGCCTGGTGAATGATATTTTCGATCTTTCTCAAATAGAATCCGGGACGGTAGATTTCGTATATAAGGAGTTTGATGCCAATGATTTGTTGAGAGAATTGGATGGGATATTTAAGGCGAAATTGAATAACTCGCCGGTGGAATTGATTTGTGAGGCGCATGTACAACCTATTATGATGTATTCGGAACGAGAACGTATCATTCAGGTATTGTCTAACCTCTTACATAATGCGATGAAATTTACTGCGTCGGGTGAAATCCGTTTCGGGTGCCGCCTGGAAGGAATGGAAGAAGTTTACTTTTTTGTGTCCGACACAGGCATTGGTATACCGGAAGAAGACCAGAAAAAGATATTCTCACGTTTCATAAAACTCGATCGTGAAATGCAAGGGACGGGACTTGGGCTGACTCTTTCGCAAACGATTATCCAAAATCTGGGTGGAAACTTCGAACTCGATTCGAAGGTCAACCGGGGATCTACTTTCAGCTTTGTGTTGCCGAGGGTGATTAAACCGGAATTGATTAAGCCACAGCCATAAAGTAAATCGCCCTTACTACAGTTGTGAAGTGTATCTCAAAAGTGTTAAATCTGACTTTTGGAGATGCTTCACTTGACTGTAGTGAGGGTGATTTTATAAATTCAAGGCTTTTCGAATTGTCTTGAACTTCTTAATGAACAGGATGAATGTTTAGTCTTTACGACTTAGGTGCATCCTTATCTTTGTCTCCGGTTCCCGGAGATGCTTTGCTGGCAGAGGAACTTCCGAAGGAAGCTGAACCGGAGGATGCTGTGCCTGAAGTTGCTGCATTAGAAGCGGTTGCACCGGGGGTAGCTGTGCTTGCCCCAGTTGTTCCTCCTGTGTGTGCAGAAGTTGCATTAGCAGGACGCGGAGCATTAACGCTGCTTGCACTAACATTTGCAGTGGCAGGTTGAGCCTGAACTTCCCAATGGAACGGTTCGAAATTGGAATTAGGATCTACCCAAGATGGTTTCTTGGAAGCGTAGATAATAAACGGAGCAACGACAACGATAATTGCACCGATAATTAGTACGGAGAACCAAACGGTGTTGCTACCGGTAGAAATCTGGCTGGGCGGGATGAAGCTAAGAATAAAGGCAAGTAATGATCCGCAGAAGCCAAGACCGCCAACAAACCACATCAGGCCGTTGCCGGATTTACCGATACGGAACGGACGGTTGAGTTTCTTCATCTTATAACGCAATGCGATAGCTCCGGAGAACATCAACAGGTACATAATCAGATAAAGAATAACTGTCAGCTGTGACAGAATTTGATAGAAACTCTGTACGGAAGGCATAACAACAAACAACAAACTTAATACGGTTACAGCGATACCCTGTACGAACAAGATATTCTTTTGTACACCCAGCTTGTTTGTTTTCTGGAAGAACGGAGGCATATAACCGGCTTTACCTACGGCAAATATACCTTTGGACGGACCGGCAACCCATGTCAATACACCAGCCAATACACCGAAAGCAAGAGCGACCGCAATGATTGGTGACAACCAGGAAGCATGAATATATTTGAAATAGTTGTCGAAACCGACGAGCAGGCTTTGAGTCAGGTTGATGTCTTTAGCAGGGATAATCACACCTAATGCGAAAGTACCCAAAACGAAGATCAACACTGTGATAAGCGCACCGATAAATACGGCTTTCGGATAGTTTTTAGAAGGGTTATCTACGTCTTTTACGTGGATACCGCCCATTTCCATACCGGCATAAAACAAGAAGATACTGGCAGCAAGAACGACATTATCGAAGTTGGTAAAGTCGGGGAAGAAGCTACTGTTGAAATCCATATTGGAATGTCCGCCCGTTGCCAGGTAAATGATTCCTAAGATAATCAACAATCCGGCCGGGATAATGGTACCGACCATACCACCGATTTTGGCTACTTTACCTACCCAGCTCATACCTTTCAGGGAGATGAAAGTGGCCAGCCAATAGATGATAAGTACGACGACGAGCGTATAATACTTATTGTTTGCCAGTGACATGTCATGTACGTCATTCATTCCGATGAAAGCGATAGATACGGCACCAAACGTTAATACTGTCGGATACCAGATCGTACTTTCGATCCATTGCACCCAGATGGCGAGGAATCCCAGTTTCTTGCCGTAGGCCTCGCCTACCCACCGGAATACACCACCCTGCTTATCCTGAAACATTGCTGCCAACTCGGCTGCAACGAGCGATGTAGGGATTAGAAAGACAATAGCTGCAAAAAGATAATAGAAGGCCGAACTCATTCCGTATACGGCCTCGGCTGGTAGTCCACGCAAGGATACTACTGCCGTAACATTCATGATAGCAAGGGTAAACACACCCAGCTTCACTGCATTTTTAATATTTGCCATAAGTTAAGGTTTTAAGTGAAAAATATTTTAAAGTCAGTGTTATAACAACATTTTGCGCGAGATGTTTCCGCAATCTCTTTCAAAGTTCGTTAATTAACATCGCCGGAACGGGATATTGCAACCCCCGATTTACCTGTTTCGGAACAATTACTTTTCTCGATTGTTTCTAAACAATCTAAATTATATGTGAACCATTTTATTATAAACTAAGTAGTTATGAAATCAGCGCTTTCAGATTTTATTTCCGGAAAAAAGGGGATTTATGGTATTCTTCACATTATTATATTAATAATGTCTCTTTTTCTGGTTATCAGTATCTCGGTGGATACTTTTAAGGGAATTCCGTTCTATACACAGTCTTCTTACATGAAGGTACAGCTATGTATCTGCCTTTGGTTTCTTTTCGATTTTGTGTTGGAGTTCTTTTTGGCAAAACATAAAGGACGCTATCTGCGGACACACTTTATCTTTTTATTGGTGGCTATCCCTTATCAGAATATCATCGCATATTATGGATGGACGTTTTCGGATGAGATTACCTACCTGCTTCGTTTCATTCCTTTATTAAGAGGAGGATATGCGCTTGCTATTGTGGTCGGCTGGCTGACTTACAACCGGGCTTCGAGCCTGTTTGTCTCTTATCTGACGATGTTGCTGGCAACAGTGTATTTCTCCAGTCTGGCATTTTTTGTGCTCGAGCATCGGGTGAATCCATTGGTGAATGATTATGGAGATGCCTTGTGGTGGGCTTTTATGGATGTCACTACCGTGGGGTCGAATATTATAGCGCAGACCGTGACCGGACGCGTGCTTTCCGTTTTGCTGGCTGCCTTGGGTATGATGATGTTTCCTATCTTTACGGTTTATATTACAAATCTGATTCAACAATCCAACAAGCGTAGAAAGCAATATTACGAAGAGGAGGAACAACAGAAAAAGGCTTCCGCCCAAAAGGAATCGGCAGAAAAAGCTGTCGTACAGAAGGTTAATACATAATATGCTTGTGTGGCGGATAAAAACAGATAGAATGAGAGAAATTGTAATGTGTTGAAAATCAGCTTAGAAATACTTTTCTTAATAGTATTATTACTTTTCTTTATAAGCATGGAAGGAAAAGGGGAGGAAAAGTGGAATAACTTTCTATCTTTGTAGAAAAGAGACAGAGGCAAACAGTTGTTAGTTGCTGTCTCTAAATGAAGAAGTTCCACCTTATCCGAGTGAATAATAGTGACACTGATATACTCATTTTAATAACTGGAGTTGCATAGGGGTAAATTTAATTTGTTGTATTTGATAATTAATACCGTTTGTATTGAAAACACTGGTGGGGAGTCAAGCGGGAAATCAATGGGATAAGGAGGAATAGAAAAAGGTTACTATCGGGAGATAGTAACCTTTACCTACTTATAAAAGAGATCGAGAGAGTTTTTAGTCAACAACGGTGATATGGTTGTTGCTAAACACATTTAATTCCAGCTTGTTCATGATGTATTGAATAGCTAACTGCGCTTTCACGGAGTTGCCCGATCCATCCAAAGGAGGAGCAAAGGCGGCAATACCGAACTGTCCGGGCAGTACCCCCATCACACCACCGCCTACACCTGTCTTGGCAGGAATACCGGAAGTGTACATCCAGTCGCCGGTATGTTCATAGAAACCTACTGCGGCAATCATGGCAGTGATTTTAGGAGCCAGCGTGGCATCAAAAACTTCTTTCTTAGTCACCGGATTTACACCACCGTTGGCGATTGTGCCGGCTGCAATGGAAAGCTGCAATGCAGTCACTCCCAATGAGCACTGACGGGTGTAGAGGTCTAATGACATATCCGGATCATCATAAATCCGATTATAATTTTTCAGCAACCATGCGATAGAACGGTTGTTGAAGTTGGTATCCGATTCGGACTTGTACAATTCATCAATCAACTGTGGGGCGCTGCCGCATAAATCGGTCACGTTTCCTACGATGGCATCCCATTTCTTGGCAGAGTCGCCAATGGGCTGCACCATGCTGCAGGCGGAGATAGCTCCGGCGTTTACCAATGGAGTAGACGGATGGTCGTTCTCCAGCAAGATGGCGATAATTGAATTGAAAGGTAAGCCTGTTGCATCGGCTCCAATCTTGTCCAGGATTTCTTTGGCACCATATTGGCGCAGTGCCAGAATAGCCGTATGTACTTTGGATACGGATTCTATACCGAAGCGGTAGTCAGTATCTCCCACATGGATGGTCTGCCCGTTGAGCAGGCAGACACTGATTCCAAAGAGATCTTTGTTGACATTTGCCAGGTAGGGGATATAGTCGGCGTTCTTGCCGCCGGTATTAGTCTTTACCTGATCGTATGCCTCCTGTACCACTTCTTTCAATTGAGCGAGTGTTACTTTTTTATCCATAGATCTTTTTTATTTTTTTACGGTTTTACGACGACCACCATGGTTGAACATCTTAGCTTCTACCGGAAGATTCTTTTCTTGAGCCATACGGGTAGGAGTAGGATATTCCAGTTTTTCCAGTTCAGTGATGGCGTTGTTGATGTCGCCCAGTAGCATATCTGCCATATCGCGGCTGAATCCCTGACGGACAACGACACGCATCACTACATAATCTTCCAGTTTGGAAGGCAAGGTGTAAGCAGGAACCATCCAACCGTGTTGAGACAGTTTGTCTTGCAAATCGTACAAAGTCCATTTGGCGTTCTTTGCATATTCCGGTTTCAGATACCAGATGAATAATGGGTTCACAACATCATTAGAGTAGTTGACAAACGGAACCATCTTGGCTATTTCGCTGTGGATATATTTAGCAATTTGCAGGGAGTTGTACTGTACTTCTTTGTATCCCTGGAATCCTAAACGGATGAATTGATAATATTGTCCCAGGATTTGTGCAGCCGGACGAGAGAAGTTCAAACCTACCTGTGTAATGTTGGCACCCAGATAATTTACGCTGAATGACATTTCTTCGGGCAGATATTCTTTGCCTTTCCAGCAAACCCATCCGAGTCCCGGATATACCAAACCAAACTTATGGCCGGATACGCTGATAGAAAGTACCCATTTCAAACGGAAGTCCCATTTCTTTTCCGGATACAGGAACGGAAGGATGAAACCACCACTGGCGGCATCTACGTGGATAGGAATGTCATAACCGGTCTTGGCATTGTAAGCATCCAGTGCTTTGTCCAATGCTTCGACGTCATCATTCAGTCCAGTCCATGTAACACCTTGGATAGGCACGATACAGATGGTGTTTTCATCACACATTTTCAAAGCTTCTTCGGGGTCAAGAGTGGTTTTTTCGAGTGTCAAAGGCACTTCACGCATTTCAATCTGCCACAACTGTGCAAACTTTTCCCAAACAACCTGGAAACCTGTAGAAATAACAAAGTTTGGTTTATCAAACGGTTTGCCCTGTGCTTGTCTTTTCTTACGCCAACGTAACCAGGCAGCTACACCACCCAACATACATGCTTCTGAAGAACCGATAGCCAACGCACCGGTTTTCCAAGTGTCTTTTTCAGGAGAGTTCCACAAGTTGGCAACGATGTTGATACATTTACCGTTCATCACTGCGATACGCGGATATTCTGTTTCATCAATGTAGTTGATGTTAATGGCCTCATTCATCAGCTTAGTGGCGTATTCATCCATATAAGTAGTCACGAAAGTAGCCAGATTCAAACGTGGTTGGGTTTGAGCAAATGTTTCATCTTTCACCATTTGATAGGCGACTTCAGGAGTAGTAGGTCCATCAGGTATTTTCTCTACCGGAGAGGGTTGTAACATTCTGTCTGAACCAAATACATCGGTTTTTGCATCACCTTTTCTGAAATTTAAATCTTCCATACTAATTTGTTTTTTTAAAGGTTTAGGGCGATGGGGATTTTCCCCGTCGAATTTCCCACAACAACAGCAGATAGTTTTGAAAGTTTCCGGGTTTTACATTATTTGGCGTTTATTAAGGAGGAGGATGCCCTTATTGAAACGGGCCTATTCACCACGGAGGACGCAGAGGACACAAAGGTGAATCTTGGTCATTTCCGTGCAGAAATGAGCTAAATGATAATTTACCGGCGTAGCGCCGGAGCAAGGTTTCCATTCGGTATTCCCTGAAAGAGCATAATCATATACAGTTCCTCCCTTTCAGGGTATGCCTAAAACGACAACATGCCGAATGGGAACCTTGTTGGGGCGCTACGCCCCTAAATTCCCATTTAATTAAGAACTGTACTGAAATGAACTAAATGATCATTTATTTTTAGACATAAGAACAAAAGAACATAAATGCTGCGCTTTGAAACTTATTTCTGTTGCTTATTGAACTGCTATTTTATTTTTTGTTCTTATGTTCTTCTGTCTGTATTAAATTCTCATTTAACTAAAAACTGCATAGAAACGAGTTAAACGTTGCGCTAATGAATGGGTCAAGGGTGAGGGGTGGTGAGGGTAGATTTATAACCTTTTATTTTATTATTTTCTATACTATCTCCTTTTTTTATCTATAAAAAAAATACGAAAGTTATAAATCTACCCTCACCACCCCTCACCCTTGACCCATATCTTATAATAAAAAGATAACGGAGAATCTTAAAAATTCAATCATCTTTTTCAGATTTACCACAACGTTTCCAGAATACTCCATTATTTTATTCAAAACGGTACCGGCATGAACAAGATTCCCTTCTGTGTCCTCTGCGTCCTCTGTGGTGAATAAATGAACTTTATAAAGCGACTATTGTTTTCTTCAAACCTAAACTTTTAACGAATAAGCATTATGAAGATACAGACGGGACGAGGAACAATTCCTCTTATCACTTTAATTGCCATTTGGTCTATTTCGGCATTGACTTCATTGCCGGGACTCGCTGTTTCACCCATATTGGGTGACCTTACAAAGATATTTCCGAAAGCTACGGATCTGGACATACAGATGTTGACATCACTGCCATCATTGCTCATTATACCTTTTATATTGCTGGGTGGTAAACTGACGGAGAAAGTCGATTATGTCCGTGTATTGAAAGTCGGACTCTGGCTTTTTGCCGCAAGCGGTGTTCTGTATCTGATATCCAATCGAATGTGGCAGTTGATTGTGGTTAGTGCTCTGCTCGGCATCGGGTCCGGACTTATTATCCCTTTGTCTACCGGATTGGTTTCCAGATATTTTGTGGGAACTTATCGGGTGAAACAGTTCGGGTTGAGTTCTGCCATTACTAATTTCACGTTAGTGATAGCAACTGCCGTGACAGGCTATCTGGCAGAAGTCAGTTGGCACCTGCCTTTTCTTGTTTATCTTCTTCCGTTGGTTTCCATTCTGCTGGTGGGACATTTGAAAGAAGACCGGTCCGGAGAAGCCGCTTTAACGGCATCTTCTTCGTCTGATACTGCTACTACTACGGCGGCAAATGTAGCAACTGCGAATGCGGCGACGGTGACTGTGCCGGAGACGAGTTCAGCGGACGACAGCAAAGCTGCCCGACAGTCTGTCATAGACATTGGAGGCAGTAAATATGGTATTCACATCAAGCATCTGATAGAATTGATGCTTTTCTATGGGGTGATTACATATATCGTAATAGTAGTGATCTTCAATCTGCCTTTCTTAATGGAAAAGCATCACTTTTCCAGCGGTAATTCCGGACTGATGATTTCGCTTTTCTTCCTGGCTATCACGGCTCCGGGCTTCTGTCTGGATAAAATAGTAGGCTTGCTTAAAGAACGTACGAAGGCATATAGCCTGTTGTCGATGGCATTGGGACTATTATTAATTTGGATAGCTCCGATAGAGTGGCTGATTATTCCCGGGTGTATTCTGGTCGGTTTAGGGTATGGCATTATCCAGCCCATGCTTTATGACAAGACCACGCAGACCGCATTACCGCAAAAGACCACATTAGCTTTGGCATTTGTGATGATGATGAACTACCTGGCTATTTTGCTCTATCCCTTTATCGTCGATTTTTTCCAGTGGGTATTCCATACCCAATCGCAAGAGTTTCCGTTTATCTTTAATCTGCTGATTACTGTTGTTACTCTTTTCTGGGCATATCGGCGCCGTCATACCTTTTTGTTTAACGACCAATTGAAATAAAAAATGAAGAATAAGAAACTGGAAGCCAATCTTAGCATGGCCGTCTCGAAAGTTTTTAGCGGGTTAAATATGAATGCCCTGAAGTATCTTCTGCCTTTGTGGATGAGTCCGCTGACAGGAGCAACCCTTCGCTGCACGTTTGCGGCAGCAGCCTTTTGGGTAATCGGGTGGTTTATGCCTCCGGAGAAATCATCCGCCAAAGATAAATGGCTCCTTTTTCTGTTGGGGGCCTTGGGACTTTATGGCTTTATGTTTCTTTACCTGGCCGGATTGAGTAAAACGACTCCTGTTTCCAGTTCTATTTTTACCAGTCTCCAGCCTATTTGGGTTTTTCTCATGATGATATTCTTTTATAAGGAGAAGGCGACCACAAAAAAAATAATAGGAATTTCTATCGGTCTGATAGGAGCATTGGTTTGTATTTTAACCCAGCAAAGTGATGATTTGGCGTCCGATGCTTTCACGGGAAATATGCTTTGTCTTCTTAGCTCTGTGGTATATGCTGTCTATCTGATTCTTAGTCAGCGTATCTTGACTGCTATCGGAGCAATAACCATGTTGCGCTATACTTTTTCCGGTGCTGCTGTATCTGCTATAATAGTAACGTTCATTACGGGATTTGATGCCCCGGTATTCTCCATGCCGTTCCATTGGACACCTTTCCTTATCCTGATGTTCGTATTGATTTTTCCGACCACTATCAGTTATATGTTGTTGCCTGTCGGTTTGAAATATCTGAAGACAACGGTGGTTGCCATTTATGGTTATCTGATTCTGATTGTGGCAACTATTGCCTCCCTTGCTTTGGGACAAGACCGTTTTAGCTGGACGCAGACGTTTGCCATTATTTTTATCTGTATCGGAGTTTATTTGGTAGAAGTTGCCGAAAGCAAGGAGCGATAAAAGTTTCTCGGTGTGGAACACTTTGTTTCAAGGCATGGAACAAAAAAAGAGCGTCCTTCACAGAACGCTCTTGCTTATTTCATCATCATGTTTTATAGAGAGGAGTTGATTGCTTGTGCTATGGACTTGAATTCTTCATCCGACAATTTCAGTTTCGGATTCGAGAACAACATATCCGATTCCTTTTGAATAGGAATTAAATGAATATGTGCATGAGGAACTTCCAGTCCGATAACCGCTTCGCCCACCTTTTTACAGGGGAAAGCTTTTTCAATGGCACGGGCCACTTTCTTTGCAAATACATGCATAGCAGCCAGGTCCTCATCGCTCAAATCGAAAATATAGTCTACTTCCTGTTTGGGCACCACCAATGTGTGTCCCTTTACCAACGGATTGATATCGAGAAACGCAAAAAACTTTTCGTTTTCCGCCACCTTGTAGCAGGGGATTTCGCCTGCGATGATTCTACTGAATATTGTTGCCATAACTTTTATTGATAAATGAAGGCAAGTCCCACAAGGAGACCTGCCTTTACGTTAAATTGATATGTTTACTACTTCCAATGCAATTTTGCCTTGTGGAACAGTGATTTCGGCTACATCACCCACCTTCTTGCCAAGCAGACCTTGTGCAATCGGGGTGTTAACGGAAATCTTTCCTTCCTTCAGGTTAGCTTCACTTTCGGAAACGATGGTATAAGTCATCTTCATACCGTTCTTTACATTCTTCAGTTCCACTTTATTTAAAATCTGTACAGAATCTGTTTTCAGTTTAGATTCATCAATGATTTTTGCGTCTGCAATGGTAGCTTTCAATTTGTTGATGCGCATTTCAAGCATACCCTGCGCCTCTTTGGCGGCATCGTATTCTGCATTTTCCGACAAGTCTCCTTTATCTCTGGCTTCGGCTATTGCCGCAGAGATCTTCGGGCGTTCCACTGTTTCCAGTTCCTTCAGTTCCGCCATCAGTTTCTTGTAACCTTCTTCTGACATATAAGCCATGATGTTTTCCTCCTTTAATTGTTTTAAATGGTCATATAAACAAAAAAGAATTCCAACATGAGCCATGTTGGAACCCTCTTATCATTATTTCTTTGCAAAGATAGACTTTTAAGTGATACGTGTCAAGTGAAAAAAGATGCTATGTAACATATTTAAATGAAATATGCTAAATTATAACAACTTAGAGCAATGACTTGACAGCTGCTTCCAAATCCTTGATATCTTCGCCACGAAGCTTCAATTCGTTGTTACGGTTAATCAAAAAGATAGATGGAACTTGACGAACATTATATACAGCTACGTTGGTAGAATACACTCCGTTTCCATCGCGTACACAAACCCAAGGGAGGTTGTCTGCCGCAGTTTTCCAGTAGTGTTCGTCCGCATCGAGAGATACCTGGTATATTTCCAATCCTTGTTTTGCGTATTCATTATATAGTTCGCGAAGCATCAGGTTGTGAGGAGATCCGGCAGGCGACTGGAATACAGAGAAATCGAGCAATACGACTTTTCCTTTCAGGTCGGTCAGTTTGCGCACATTTCCTTTCACGTCACGCAGGGCGATGTCGATAATTCCGGTTTCCACTATTTTCTCTTGAGGAATCTCTAATGCTTTCGCCTGTGGCTGGCGTGTGTTCTTCATCCCCTTAATTACAATATTATAAAGGTTCTTGGAACGTACGGCATGAGGGAACGCATTGTTGAGGCTCGTAGCAACAGCAGCGAAGCATTTCACATCATCTTTATTGTTCAATGGATCGAATATCAGGTAATTATTGAGTTTTTGGAACAGGGCAAAGTAAGCGGCTGCCGTGTTGGGAGCAGCGAAAATATAGTTCACTTTGACATCTTCCTTATAATTGTTGAGCAACGTTGCCAGACTGTCTTCAAATACATCATGCCCCATTCTGTTACTGCGTAAAGCTGCCAGCAAGTCGTCCACCTCTTTTTGCAGGCGGATCTGCTTCAGCGTCAGCTCTTTTATCTTGTTGCTGTTTTCCGAACCTTCCACCGTGTAAGTAGTGGAGAAATCCACATACGGAGCTTTGATCTGAATCGTTTCGATAGAATCTACAGAAAAATTGATGATTTTGTCGTCAATCCGCAAACGATAAAATTCGGGTGATTCGGGACGAGGCTGCTTGAAACTGAATGTACCTTCCCCCTTCAGCTTCACTGAATCGAGCGGAACAATACCTTCCAGACCGGAAGCTTCGAGATAAAGCATTTTACCATCGGCTCCTGATACATCCCCGTTCACCTGGAATTTAGGACCGGAACTACAAGCAGTAATAGTAAGTGCGGCGAGCGCTGCAAAAGTAACCTTTTTCATATAGTGTGTGTTATTAACGAGATGCAAATATACTTCTTTTCGAGATTAGTCAAAGCATTTTGCCGGGTTCTTCATCCTAATTTTGAAAAAAAATCAGTTCACCACTAACTTTTTACCTCATTTCCACCTGATTACCACGATAAATGTATATCTTTGCAGGAATTTTGAAAGAAAAAGTATAGATAAAACAATTTTTATGATTAACCCAATTGTTAAGACAATCGAGTTACCTGATGGAAGAACCATCACACTCGAGACGGGAAAGTTGGCAAAACAGGCAGACGGTTCTGTAATGCTTCGCATGGGCAACACCATGTTGTTAGCTACTGTTTGTGCCGCTAAAGATGCAGTTCCCGGAACAGATTTTATGCCTTTACAGGTAGAGTACAAAGAAAAATTTGCGGCATTCGGCCGTTTCCCTGGTGGTTTCACCAAGCGAGAAGGTAGAGCTTCTGATTATGAGATTCTGACTTGCCGTCTTGTAGACCGTGCTCTCCGTCCTTTATTCCCCGATAATTATCACGCAGAGGTATATGTGAACATCATCCTCTTTTCTGCTGATGGTGTGGATATGCCGGATGCATTGGCAGGACTTGCCGCTTCTGCAGCACTTGCCGTTTCAGATATTCCTTTCAACGGACCGATCTCTGAAGTGCGTGTAGCACGTATCGACGGTCAGTTCGTAATCAATCCTACTTTTGAACAACTGGAAAAAGCTGACATGGACTTGATGGTAGCCGCTACTTATGAGAACATCATGATGGTAGAAGGTGAAATGCATGAAGTATCCGAAGCTGAACTGCTGGAAGCAATGAAAGTAGCTCACGAAGCTATCAAGATTCATTGCAAAGCGCAGATGGAGTTGACTGAAGAGGTTGGAAAAACTGTAAAACGCGAATACAACCACGAAGTAAACGACGAAGACTTGCGCAAGGCTGTTCGCGAAGCATGTTACGACAAGGCTTACGCAGTTGCCGCTTCCGGAAACAACAACAAACACGAACGTTTTGCTGCTTTCGAAGCGATCCGCGAAGAATTCAAAGCTCAATTCTCTGAAGAAGAGTTGGACGAAAAGGCTGCATTGATCGACCGTTACTACCACGATGTAGAAAAAGAAGCCATGCGCCGTTCTATTTTGGACGAAGGTAAGCGTCTGGATGGTCGTAAGACTACTGAAATCCGTCCGATCTGGTGTGAGGTTGGTCCTCTGCCTGGTCCTCACGGATCTGCTATCTTTACTCGTGGTGAAACACAGTCATTGACTTCTGTTACTCTGGGTACAAAACTGGATGAGAAAATTATCGATGATGTTTTGGAACACGGAAAAGAACGTTTCTTGTTACATTATAACTTCCCTCCTTTCTCTACAGGCGAAGCAAAAGCACAACGTGGTGTAGGTCGTCGTGAAATCGGTCACGGTCACTTGGCTTGGCGTGCTTTGAAAGGACAGATTCCTGCTGACTATCCGTATGTAGTACGTGTGGTTTCAGATATCCTCGAATCTAACGGTTCTTCTTCTATGGCTACCGTATGTGCCGGCACATTGGCATTGATGGATGCAGGTGTGAAGATCAAGAAACCGGTATCGGGTATCGCTATGGGATTGATTAAGAATCCGGGCGAAGAAAAATATGCTGTATTGTCTGATATTCTGGGTGATGAAGACCACTTGGGAGATATGGACTTCAAGGTGACCGGAACAAAAGACGGTATCACTGCTACACAGATGGATATCAAGGTAGACGGTCTGTCTTACGATATTCTGGAACGTGCTTTGAACCAGGCTAAAGAAGGACGTATGCATATCCTTAATAAGATTACTGAAACAATTGCTGAACCACGTGCCGACCTGAAAGAACATGCTCCACGTATCGAAACGATGACAATTCCTAAAGAATTCATCGGTGCTGTGATCGGCCCTGGTGGAAAGATCATCCAAGGTATGCAGGAAGAAACTGGTGCTGTGATTACTATCGAAGAAATTGATGGTATGGGACGCATCGAAGTTTCCGGAACAAACAAGAAATGTATTGATGATGCAATGCGCATGATTAAAGCAATCGTTGCTGTTCCTGAAGTAGGCGAAGTTTATAAAGGTAAAGTTCGTTCTATTATGCCTTATGGTGCATTTATCGAATTCTTGCCGGGCAAGGATGGTTTGCTGCACATCTCCGAAATTGACTGGAAACGTCTGGAAACAGTAGAAGAAGCCGGAATCAAAGAAGGTGATGAAATCGAGGTAAAACTGATTGATATCGATCCGAAAACTGGCAAATTCAAACTTTCAAGAAAGGTTTTGTTGCCAAGACCGGAAAAGAAGTAAGAAAGCGATAGCTTCTATATATAATGAAGGCTGTTTCAAATTTAATTTTGAAACAGCCTTCTTTTTTATTAGTATCCTCCGGAGTTGAACTGTTTTATATATAGAGTTAGTATATATTAGATTTATCCAGTTTATTAAAACCTTTAAAAAGATGAAAGACACCTTATTATATCCTCCCCAAAAAAGAATCGGAAAGTACCCCCATACTTCCCGATTCGAAACAGTCAAAAATCGACCTTAATCAATTTATTAACTTAACACGTCGCAAAGATATGAGAAAAATTTCTTTGAAAGAGCTTTTTTATTTAAAAAGTTTATGATACAGGCAAATATACCTGTTAATAAGGTCGTTTTTCTTGCTTTAAAACCAAAGCTTCACTCCTTTTAAAGGAACGACCCCTTCCTTTAAAAGGAAGAGGCCGTTGGTTCTAAAGAAATCTGGTGGGGTGTTTATATAGAAATTTGGATTAATGATTTTTCAATTATATAAATCCGTTTACAAGTTTGTTTTATACTCCTCTTTTATTCGTATTATGTGTGCGAAGTTCTTTTCCAGTAATTCATTTAACTCATAATCTGAAAAACAAGCTCCTAAATAGATCGTGCTTTCTGCTTCAAAATCAAATGATTCGTTGTCTTCATTCACCACAATCTCAATTTTTCCTTGTGCATCTGTAGAGATCACTGCATTGTATTTAGTCATCAATTCTTTGAGCTCTTTTATGAACCTGTATTCTTTATTTGTCAATATTCTTTTCATGTTCGTAAGCTCTTTTGTTTTGTTGTCCTTTTGTGCGGTAAAGTTCGTGATAATTTAACACATTATACGCTGTTTGAAGTATTCATTTTATTCTATTTGTCAGGTTGTAATATTCATTTTATCCATATTATCACATCTATTCGTTTTTTTCGTATATTTGCTTCGAGCGAAACTTTTCATTTGTATATTTGTTGGATTTTAAAAAGAAAGAAAATAAAAATGGAAACAGAAGAATTGACAATTGGGAGAGTCCATCACGGACGCAATATACGTCGTACCCGTATTGAAAAGAATATGAACCAGGAGGGTTTGAGTGAATTAGTACATCTCTCACAACCTGCTGTTTCTAAATATGAGAAGATGAAGGTGATTGATGATGAGATGTTGCAACGCTTTGCACGTGCATTGAATGTCCCTTTCGATTATCTCAAGACTTTGGAGGAGGATGCACAGACGGTGGTGTTTGAAAATAATACGGTGAATAATTCAGAACAAAGTGCAGGTGGGGCAAACATCAGCATGGGTATAGTTAAGTCTGATACCGAAGATAGTATTAATGATAGTCGAGTTAACAACTTCAATCCTATCGACAAAATCACTGAACTCTACGAGCGTCTTTTAAAAGAAAAGGATGAAAAGTATGCAGCATTAGAACGCCGTTTGCAGAATATTGAAAAAAGTCTGCAGAAATAAGAGACAGATAAATTGAAAGGAATCGCAATATGATGAAACAAATACCTTACGGAATAACTGATTTTAGCCGAATTCAGAAAGAGAATTATTATTATGTAGATAAGACAATGTTCATTGAAAAAATAGAGATGCAACCGCCTTATCTGTTTCTGATACGTCCTCGTAGATTTGGGAAGAGTCTGACTTTGGCTATGTTAGAGGCCTATTATGACGTAAATCATGCTGAACAGTTTGACGAGTTGTTTGGTCAGCTATACATAGGTCAGCATCCGACGAAGCTTCACAATCAGTTTCTCATCATGCGATTTAATTTTTCGGAAGTGAGTTCCAATGTCAACGAAGTAGAACTATCGTTTAAGCTACATTGTTGTAGCAAACTTAAAGATTTTGTCTTTAAGTATGAAGATTTGTTAGGAAAAGAAATTTGGGATGTTCTTGATGAGAAAATACAAGAAGAACCCGGTGCTTTTCTGTCTGCGGTTAATTCCTATGCTACCCGTAAGAAAAATATTCGTATTTATTTACTTATTGATGAATACGATAATTTCACCAATACCATTCTTTCAACTTACGGTACGGAGTTTTACAGGAAAGCAACGCATGGCGAAGGTTTTATTCGTGGCTTCTTTAACGTGATAAAATCTGCCACTACCGGAACCGGAGCTGCTCTTGAACGGTTGTTTATTACCGGAGTGAGTCCGGTGACGATGGATGATGTAACTAGTGGCTTTAACATCGGAACCAATATCACAAATGATTCATGGTTTAATGATTTGGTTGGATTCAGTGAGAATGAGTTGCGTGAGATGCTGGAATATTATAAAGAGCAGGGAGTACTTCAAGAATCTATAGATGAAATAGTTGCCATGATGAAACCCAATTATGACAATTATTGCTTTAGTGAAGATACATTGGAACAGTGTATGTTTAATTCTGACATGGCACTTTATTTTCTGAAATCTTTTGTACTTCATCATAAAAAGCCTAAAGAAATTGTAGACCCTAACATTCGCACTGACTTTAACAAGTTGGCATACTTGATAAAATTAGATCATGGATTGGGAGAGAATTTTTCTGTTATAAAGGAAATAGCCGAGCAAGGAGAGATTATTACTGACATTGTTACTCATTTTTCTGCATTGGAGATGACGGACCCCAGTAATTTCAAGTCTTTATTATTCTATTTCGGACTTCTTTCCATCAAAGGTGTAGATATGGTGGGAAGACCCATCCTGCATGTACCGAATTTAGTTGTAAGAGAACAGCTTTTTAACTTCTTGATACAAGGCTACATCAAGCATGATATCTTTAAAATAGACATGAACAAGATGAGTGCTTTATTTGAGAATATGGCTTTCAGAGGAGATTGGAAACCTTTGTTCGATTTTATCGCCAACGCTGTTCGTGAGCAAAGCCGTATTCGTGAATATATTGAAGGTGAAGCGCACATTAAAGGCTTCTTGCTTGCTTATTTAGGAATGTATCGTTATTATCAACTTTATCCGGAATACGAATTGAATAAAGGCTTTGCAGATTTCTTCTTCAAACCTAGTCTGTCGGTTCCCGTACTTCCTCCTTTCACCTATCTGCTTGAGGTGAAATATGCAAAAGCCGGTGCTTCGGAAAAAGAAATACGTGCCCTTGCTGATGAGGCGCGCGAACAGTTACTTCGTTATAGTGAAGATGAGCTGGTGGCAGAAGCCAAGGCGAAAGGTGAACTGAAGTTAATTACTATTGTTTGGCGTAGCTGGGAGCTTGTTTTATTGGAGGAGGTAACTCTTTCTTAAGAAATAAGTACCATAAATGTTATTGTAAGGTTTGCGGTTCATCCATTTTACCTAATTCTTGAAATGCTGATAAATAAGGAGATAACAGATAAAAGTATAAAGTAAAATAAGGTGAAACCGATAAATCAATAGTTTATGTTACTTATAAACTTGTATCGGCAATTCTCCTTTCAATGCTCCTATGGCATTAAAAGCTAACGACTCCATTTCATTCTCTCCCGGATAAACATAGATGGGAGCCAGGAAAGAGATTCTTTTTTTCAGCCTTGAAACCACATAGTCCGAATAAGCGATTCCTCCTGTCAGGAGGATAGCATCTACTTTCCCGCAAAGTACAGTAGCACTGGCGCCTATCGCTTTTGCAACATTATAAATCATGGCGTCCAGTATTAATTCCGCCTTTTTATCTCCTTCTTCTATCGATTGGATGATGGCAGGCACATCGGTCGTACCTAAATGAGCAGTCAATCCGGCACGTCCGGAAATACGTTTCTTCAATTCGTCTTTGGTATGCTGACCGCTAAAACAAAGGTCGATCAGTTGACCGGCAGGAAGTGTGCCGGCGCGTTCCGGTGAGAAAGGGCCTTCGCCGTCCAACGCATTGTTGGCGTCGATGGCTCTTCCATGGTGATGGACTGCGACAGAAATACCTCCTCCTAAATGGCAGATGATTAAATCCAACTCTTCGTATTGCGTCCCTTGTTCTTTGGCGAAACGCCGCGCGATTGCTTTTTGGTTCAAGGCGTGCCAGATGGTAATTTTCGGCATTAACGGAGAACCTGTAATGCGGGCTATATCTTCCAGTTCATCCACCACTCCCGGATCAGCGATGAAAGCCGGGCAATCGGGTAGGGTGGCGGCCAGTTCACTGGCAATCAGTCCTCCTAAGTTGCAGGCATGGGTACGCATGGCATGCACTGTATCACGTTTCATGGCATCGTTCACCTCATACACTCCGCCCGGTATCGGTTTCACCAAACCTCCGCGTCCGATGATTGCGTCAAAAGAAAAAGGAATCTTGTTATTCTCCAATTCTTGTAATACCAGATTTTTGCGGAATTCAAACTGATCTATTACCTCGGGAAAAGCAGACAGCTCTTCTACGGAATGTTTTATATTGCTGATAAATAACGGAGTCTCGTTTTCGTAAACCGCAATCTTTGTAGAAGTTGAGCCGGGGTTGATAACCAGTATTTTCATGAATGGTGAGTTTTAAATGGTGAATTTAGAATGATGAGTTGGTGACCTGACTGGCCTGTTTTCTGCACTCGCAATCTCCTGACACTTGTAAGCATGCCATCGCAATGCTATAATATTTGGACAAGCCGGAATCGCTACGTGACGGAAGTACTACAGGGCAAATAGGACCTTGCAGTAATCCTGCCATCTCTGCTTTTGCAAACAGGGAGACAGATTTGTAGAATGCATTGCCCGATTCGATGTTCGGGAATATCAATACGTCTGCCTGTCCGTTGATAGGAGATACAATCCCCTTAATATCACCACTTGCCTGTTCGCACGCAGTACGTACGTCCAGCGGGCCGTCAATAATCACATTTCCGAATTCTCCCGCTTCGGCAAGCTCTACGATATTCACATAATCTAATGAATGAGGGAACTTGGCACTCACTTTTTCCGTACAGTGAATCAAGGCGACACGCGGCTGCTCGATGCCAAAATGACGGCAGGTACAGATAGCATACCAAATCATCTCTATGCGTTGTTGTAGCGTGGGACGCGGAATGACCGCAGCATCCGAAAAGAAAAGCAGTTTATGATAAGTAGGAATTTCCATCACTGCCAGATGCGTGAGGATTTTTCCTTTCGGCAACAACCCTTTTTCTTTGTCGAGTATGGCATGCAATAAGTTGTCTGTATTGATAATCCCTTTCATTAAAATATCAGCTCCCCCTTCGCGAACGATACGGACAGCTTCGCGTGCCGCTTCGTCCGGATTTTCGATATGGATAGTTTTTACATATTCGGGATATTGTTTGAGCGTGGGATATTTCTTTAGAATTGTAGAATCTCCAATCATAAGAAATTCTGCAATTCCCTCTTCCAGCGCACGAGAGATGGCATACTCTGTGTTAGGATCATTGGCACAGACCACGGCAATTCGTTTTCTATGGTTTAGCTTTTTGAGATGGGCCGTTAGCTGGGCAAAATTTAGAATAGGTTCCATAACGTTAGATTTTTAGCAAATATCAGAAAAATGATTGAAAAAATAACGATTATAACCCGAAAAAATGCATCCATTATGTAACATTTTGCTATATTTTATTTGTTTTGGCTGTTGGATGTGCACGGAACCGTTTTTTCCTGTATTTTTGCAAATGAAAACAAATGTGTTCGGACAGTCTGGTATTTTATCAACGAAAGTCAATTAAATAAGAATATATATGGATATTCAATTTCCTCCCTTTTTGCAGAAAGGTGATAAAGTAGTTATCGTATCACCTTCGAGTAAGATAGACCAACAATTCCTGAAAGGAGCCAAGAAACGGATTGAATCATGGGGCTTGAAAGTGGCTATGGGAAAATATGCCGGAAGTTCATCCGGGAGATATGCCGGAACAATCAGGCAACGGCTGAAAGATTTGCAGGACGCGATGGACGACCCTAAGGTGAAAGCTATTCTGTGTAGTCGCGGAGGGTACGGGGCGGTACATTTGATTGATAAAATTGATTTTACGGCTTTTCATGAACATCCGAAATGGTTACTGGGTTTTAGCGATATAACGGCGTTGCACAATCTGTTTCAGAAAAATGGATATGCTTCCCTACATTCGTTGATGGCCCGTCATCTTACGGTAGAACCGGAAGATGATCTTTGTACGAACTATCTGAAGGATATCTTATTTGGAAATATCCCTTCTTATACGTGCGAGAAGCACAAACTGAATAAGCAGGGGACTGCGCAAGGCGTTTTGCATGGTGGCAATATGGCGGTAGCATACGGTTTGCGGGGAACTCCTTATGATATTCCGGCAGAAGGGACGATATTGTTTATTGAAGATGTCAGCGAACGTCCGCATGCCATCGAGCGTATGATGTATAATTTGAAATTGGGAGGCGTACTTGAAAAACTGTCCGGACTGATTATCGGCCAATTTACGGAATATGAAGAAGACTGTTCGTTGGGTAAGGAATTGTATGCAGCTTTGGCGGATTTAGTAAAAGAGTATGATTATCCGGTCTGCTTTAATTTTCCGGTAGGACACGTGACTTATAATCTTCCGCTTATAAACGGCGCAAAAGTAGAACTTGTGGTCGGAAAGAAAAATGTGGAACTGAAGTTTATATGTTAATAAACCATTCCATCTGAACGATGCTGTGATGAAAATAACTAATTTTGAAGCCCTAATAGATGAAAGGACGATGAAAAAGAAAACTATGATAGTATTAATGAGTGCCTTTTTGTTATTATCAGCATTCTCTTGCGGAGGAGGTAATAAGGCAAATAGTACGAGTGAACAAAGCGAAGAGACAGCAGTGAATGTACCTCAATTTGATGCGGATAGTGCTTATTTGTATGTAAAGAATCAGGTGGATTTCGGACCTCGTGTTCCTAATACAAAAGAACATGTTGCCTGTGGCAATTACCTTGCCGGTCAGTTGGAGGCTTTCGGTGCTCAAGTGACTAATCAATATGCAGATTTAATTGCTTATGACGGAACTCTGTTGAAAGCGAGAAACATTATCGGTTCTTATAAGCCGGAAAGCAAAAAACGAATCGCTCTGTTTGCGCACTGGGATACACGTCCATGGGCTGATAACGATCCTGACGAGAAGAATCATAATACTCCGATTTTGGGTGCCAATGATGGTGCCAGTGGTGTAGGGGCTTTATTGGAAATAGCTCGCTTGGTCAATCAGCAACAACCGGAGTTAGGTATCGATATTATTTTGCTGGATGCAGAGGATTATGGTGCGCCGCAGTTCTATACGGGGCAGCATAAAGAGGAATTCTGGTGTCTCGGATCACAGTATTGGGCACGCAATCCTCATGTACAGGGATATAATGCACGTTTTGGCATCCTGCTCGATATGGTGGGCGGTGAAGGTAGCGTGTTTATGAAAGAGGGATATTCTGAAGAATTTGCTCCCGATATAAATAAGAAAGTCTGGAAAGCGGCGAAGAAGATTGGCAACGGGAAGACGTTCATGGATGGTAACGGAGGATTTGTTACCGACGACCATCTGTTCATTAATCGCTTGGCACGTATTAAAACAATCGATATTATTCCATATAATCAGGAGGGTGACTTTACTCCGACATGGCATACCGTCAATGACAATATGGAGCATATAGATAAGAATACGTTGAAAGCAGTAGGCCAGACGGTATTGGAAGTGATCTATAATGAGAAATAACAGGATTAAATAATTATTTATAATGTCAATTAATGAATTACAGGACGAAGTGATTGCAGAATTCAGTGACTTCGACGATTGGATGGACCGTTATCAACTACTTATTGACTTAGGAAATGAGCAGGAACCACTTGAAGAAAAATATAAGACGGAACAAAATCTGATTGAAGGATGCCAAAGTAGGGTGTGGCTTCAAGCGGATGATGTAGACGGTAAAATCGTTTTTAAAGCGGAAAGTGATGCTTTGATAGTCAAAGGAATTATTGCCTTATTGATTAAAGTCCTTTCAGGACATACTCCTGATGAAATCTTGAATACAGATCTTTATTTTATAGACAAGATCGGGCTGAAAGAGCATCTGTCACCAACGCGTAGCAATGGTTTGCTGTCGATGGTGAAACAAATACGAATGTATGCACTAGCATTCAAAGCAAAAGAGGGGAAGTGAAAAACTTCCCTTTTTTTATGGTTGCTTTCTGGAAGTCAGATTGTTCATGGTCAGTATGGTGCAGATAAGTAGCAGGATTGAACCGACCAGAGCGATGAGATACGGGCTACCGTTAATCAGGTCATCCATATTCTCGGCTTCGGGATATTTAATACTAAGATATACGGATAGCGAGTTATTGAGCACGTGCATGAGTATACACGGTATCAGGCTACCTGTTTTGTAATAAGTCCATGCCAGCAGGATACCGATTAGAAATGCCGGAAGGATCTGGGCCGGATTTATATGAAAGACGCCGAACAGAAGCGCGGAAATCAGAATGGCTTTAGTCGGATTATATTGTTGAAGTAAAGCTCGGGTGATTGCTCCGCGAAACAAGATTTCTTCAAGCACAGGGCCGATGATGGCTATTGCAAGAATACCGCCCCAACCGGATTGGAGAATGTCGAAAGATTGTTCCATGATGTTGGGTATCCAGTCTAGCAGTCCCATAAGTGCAGATACCAGAAAGCCAGCGGTGAGAATAGCCAGCCCGCTACAAATTAGGAATGGCACTGATACAGGCGACCATGTCGCTTTCTTTTTACTGATATAGCCGGCTTTCCATAGATAAATACCCATCATAATCTGACCGGCTAATTGGGCCGGAATCATAATCATTTGCGTCAGAGCAACCTTATCCAAATCTCCTGTGGTGACTAACAAATAGATTGTACAGGGAATCATAATCAGGATAGGGGCGACAATCTGCGCAATGAGAAGGTCTATTAATATCAGTTTGATAGCCGTTTTCATTGGTCTTTAGTTAGTTGTAAAGAAACTATAGATAAACATAGCTAACATCGAAATAGCTATTACCACCAAAGAGATGCTCATAAATGACTTTTGCATAAGAATCTATTTTTAAATTATTATTGTTCGGTTATTGTATTATTTATTTTGTTTCTCTGCTGTTACTGTTTGCCTTGCTGGCAAGAAGAATAGCTTCCGTCTCTTCTGCATCTTTATGGAGTTGCACTATTAACTCGTCGATACTGGAGAATTTCAGTTCGGGACGCGTCCGTTTTACAAAAGTAAGCCGGATGAATTTATCGTATATGTCCGAATGGAAGTGAAGGATATTCACCTCAATGGTCCGGTTAGGGCCATTATCAATCGTCGGGCGGACACCTATGTTCAGCATCCCCATATATGTCTTTTTATCGAATGTCACCCATACGGCATATACACCGTCCGCGGGGATCAGTTTATCAGGATCATCCACGCTTAAATTGGCCGTTGGAAAACCTATTTTGCGGCCTACCTGATAGCCGCCTACTACTATTCCATCCAGGAAATATTCATATTTCAGGCAATCGGCAGCCAAGTCTACTTCTCCTTGATGAAGAAGTTTGCGGATCAGGGAAGAACTTACCGGAACATTGGGTACGTTCTCTATTTCTATATTGCTGGTATATGCTTTGGCGCGGATCACTTCTATGCCAATTTCTTTCCCATAGCGTACATAATCCTCGAAACCTTCGCTGCGGTTGTGCCCAAAACGATGGTCATAGCCGATAACCAGGTATTTTACCTGGTAACGTTCTTTTAACAGCTGCGTCATGAACTCTCGGGCAGTAAGCCGGGAAATTTCTGGAGTGAAATCAAGCATCAGACAGTAATCTACCCCGATGTTTGCCAGCAGCCTTATTTTTTCTTCCGGGGTAGTCAGAAGTTCCGGACGGTAATCTACATTCATCACTTTGCGGGGATGAACGGGGAAAGTAACCAATGCAGAGCGTAGACCTTTGGCGGCGGCTATCTCTTTCACTTGCTGAATCAGATAGCGATGTCCTGCATGTACTCCATCAAAGAAACCGATGGTAGCTACACTGGGTTCCGGGTTAATAGCCGATGTGTCACGTATAATCTGCATATCTCTAAAATTATTTGCTGTTGAAAAGATGGCTCCAGTCTTCGCCTGCTTTTGCTGTATAAGTGATAATTCCTAAATTTTGCGCTGCCTTACAGTTCATCTCGGAATCATCGATGAAGAGTGTTTCTTTCGGCTCGATACCGGCATCCTCTATGATTGCCTTGAAGATCTCCGGTTCGGGCTTGGCCATTTTCATTTCAAAAGAGAGATATGTTTTCTCAAAATAGTCTTCCACCCTAAATGTGCGGTAGGGAAATAGATGAATACATGTCCAGTCCCAGTGGATTTGGTTGGTATTGCTCAATAAATAGACGACATATTTCTCACGTAATTTTAATAATAAATCGAGTTTGTGTGTCGGTATGTCTACTAAAAAACTATTCCAGGCTGCATCTATTTGTGTGTCGCTCACTGCTTTGCCTATCATTTTACGAACTCCGTCACGGAATTCGGCGGGTGTAATCAATCCTTTTTCCTGTTGCATCAGGAGTCCGTTCGGATTATGGATATCCAGTAGGTCCTCCACGTTCCGGAGCCCTAATTTCTGAAAGTTCTCAATGCAACGTTGGCGGTCGAGATTGATAAGTACACCACCCAAATCAATAAGAAGGTTTTTTATTCCTTTACTTTTCATTTCTGTCTTTTTTGTGAATAATACGTTGAACAAGGCGAATAAGTTCTCCAACCCATAACACCGTGGACGAAACGCCTATAATAAGAAGCCAGGTTTGCCAGTCGAGCGGTTCCGTACGGAATACAGCTCCACCGAACTGTACGATCAGGAATTGTCCGGCAAGAATAGCCAATACAATAAGTTCCATACCATACGATTTGGAAAGTCCCTTGAATGCCGAATCGGTAGTGCCGAATACACGGGCATTGAACAGATTCCAGAATTGCAGCATGACAAAGAAGGTGAAGAAAATGGTCAGGTTGTGTATATCCATACCTTCCGTGCTGTGGTCGAAATAATAAATCATTCCGAGCAGTACGATGAGGAAGATGGAGCCCACACCTAATATATTAGACCGCATTGCCTTACTGATAATAAAATCAGTGCTTCGACGGGGTTTCTCAAGCATCACGGTTTCGCTGGGCGGAATGGAAGCAAGTGCCAAAGCGGCAAAAGTGTCCATAATCAGGTTCACCCATAACATTTGTGTTACAGTCAGCGGAAGTTCCGTACCGATCACAGAACCTAACAAGACAATGAGCAGTGCTACGAAGTTGATCGTTAGCTGGAAAACAATGAAACGCTGGATATTCTTATACAGGGAGCGTCCCCACATAACGGCAGTTCCGATACTGTTGAAGGAGTCGTCGAGCAGGGTAATATCGCTGGCCTCTTTGGCAACAGAAGTACCTGTACCCATTGACAAACCTACTTGGGCATGATTCAAAGCCGGGGCGTCGTTGGTCCCGTCTCCGGTTACGGCTACGACTGCTCCTTTTTGCTGAAGCAGCTGCACCAGACGTTGCTTGTCAGTCGGGCGGGCGCGGGACATGATTTTTAAATCCATCACTCTATCCAATGCTTCTTCATCGCTCAATTCGGCAAATGCAACACCAGTGATTCGATTTCGTTCGGTATCTGTTTCGGGGGTCCAAAGACCTATCTGACGCGCGATTTCCGTTGCAGTTCCCGGAGTATCACCGGTTACGATCTTGATGCCGATACCTGCGGACTGGCATTTAGCAACCGCAGCAGGTACGTCCGGACGAATCGGGTCGGAGATGGCAACTACTCCCAAGAAATTCAGGTCGTTGGCTGAAACCAGTTCCGTACAATCGTTTGACTCATTTTCTCCGACAATCTTGAATGCAAATCCAAGTGTACGCATAGCCATATTCTGATAGCCCAACAGTTGTGCTTCTACTGTGGAGCGATATTCTACGGCGTCCACTCGTCGTCCGTCCAGGACTACTTCTTTACACTTGCCCAAAACAATTTCCGGGGCTCCTTTTATATAAAGTATTTTTTTTCCGATCAGTGGCGACTCAACAAGGGTTGCCATGAATTTCCGTTCGGTAGAGAAGGTGAGTTGGTCGAGGATATGTGCTTTCTCGCGAAGTTCCAGATAATTTCTTCCCTGCTTGTTAAGCCAAAGCAATAAAGCTACTTCGGTAGGATTTCCTACGCCTTTCGGCTTCTCACCGGTCGTTGACTCTTCGAGGAAAGCGGTTGAGTTAGCGCTTATTCCTTCTGCAATGAGTGTGCTGATATCATCATCGGACAAAACACTGCCATTTTTGATGCCGTAAAAATTAGGCTCGTGCACTTGCATTAGGTTTTGAGTCAGTGTACCGGTTTTATCCGTACAAATCACAGTGATGGCTCCCATTGTTTCGCAGGCGTGCATTTTCCGCACCAGGTTGTTGGTAGAAAGCATGCGGCGCATATTCAATGCCAGACTAAGAGTGACGCTCATTGGCAATCCTTCAGGCACAGCTACCACAATCAGCGTAACTGCCATCATAAAATATTTCAGTGTCCGTTCGAAAACAGGAAGCCACTCGTGCCATCCGTTCAGTGAACCGAAATCAAAGAATAATAATACGTCTTTGACAAAGAAAATAAGGAAAGCGAGACCGGCCACCGTAAAACCAATCTTTCCGATGAGGTTTGCGAGTTTGGTTAACTGTATGTTCAGCGGAGTAGGTTCAAGGTTGTCCTCCGTGCTCTGTCGGGCTACTTTCCCGATTTCAGTAGCATCTCCCACATGCAGAACGCGCATGGTGCCGTGACCGTCTACCACTGTCGTTCCACGCATCACCAGATTGGAAGCATAAGTTGCCTCCTCATCAAAGTCAGCTTCTACAGTTGTTTTATTAATAACGGGTTCGCCTGTCAGATTAGATTCGTTTACTTGCAAAGAGATGGCTTCCAGTAATTCTCCATCGGCAGGAATTTCTTCACCGGTTTCCAGAATTACAATATCACCTACCACTATGTCTTTGCGGGGAATTTCCTGTACACGTCCGTTTCGGATCACTTTTACCAATGTTTCTTCATTGACTGCATTCAGCAGATCAAACTTTTTGCTGGCATCATATTCGAAAAAGAAACCGATTCCGGTAGCCAGTAAGATAGCTGCTATAATTCCGATTGTTTCAGCGTATTCGTTTTCGATGATGGAAATGATTAACGAGAATACGGCTGCTACTAACAGTACGCGTACAACCGGGTCTTCAAATTTTTCCAGATAAAGTTTCCAGAGGGAAGGACGCTTGGGAGGTGTTAACAGGTTAATACCATTTTTCTCCCTGCTTTGTAGGACTTCGTCATCCGTAAGTCCTAAATGATAATAGTCATTTTTATTTGTACTCATGCAGATACATGCGTTTAGTTTGAACCGCAAAAATACAACATAAAATTGTGATAAATTGTTTAATTAAAACTTTTTATGAAGTCGAATTTGTTATCGTGGTTTACCACATGTGCGATAAGGAATTGTAAACCAGAATGTAGAGCCTTCACCTTCTACGGAATCCGCACCAATCTGACCGCCTAGTTTCGTGACAATGGTTTGAGAAATAGAGAGTCCCAGTCCGGCTCCTTTCTTATCTTTGTTCAGTTTTACAAAGCGCTCGAATACATCCGGTAGTTTTTCTGCCGGAATTCCGGCTCCGGTATCTTTTACATAAAAGTAAAGTTCAGTATCTCTTGCCTCATATCCGATGCGGATACTACCTTCATGGGTGAATTTAATGGCGTTGCCAGCAAAGTTGGAAAGCACCTGTGCCACCCGGTTGCGATCCGTCTGGATCATGCATGATGAACGAGACGGTTCTGCTATAATTTGTATATTTTCTCCGGCTTCATTGACTCTCATCTGGAAAAGTTGTTGTAAATCTGAAAGCAATAGATTGACGTCCACCGTTGTCTGTACAAATTCCAAGGTTCCGGCTTCGATTTTAGACATATCCAGAATGTCGTTGACCAACTGCATCAGAAGATCAGCATTCATTTTTATGATTTCCTGATATTGGGCTTTTTCTTCTTCGGTATTTGCGCTGCCTAACACTTCTGCAAATCCGGTAATAGCGTTGAGAGGAGTACGGATCTCATGGCTCATATTAGCTAAAAAGGCCGATTTTGAAATATCCGCTTTTTCAGCTTTTTCTTTGGCTAGTCTCAATTCATTTTCGGCCTGTTTCCGTCGGGTGACGTCATGTACGGTGATAACCATATTCTCTTCTTCATTGAGAAGGAAGTAGGAGCCGGATATTACTGCGTCACATTCCACAGTTGTATTATCCGATGTGACTACGGATAAAGTTGCTTCGAGGTCCGTGAAGTTCCGTCTCTGTTCGAAGGCCTGACGTATGGCGGTACGTATCGGACAGGAACCGCAGAAACTATGTGTGCCGCAGCCTCCTTCGGCAGCCAATGCGTTACGGCATTGCAGCAGGTCGCCCACTCTTTTTTCTTCTGTTCCTTTTCTGGTTCCGGTTTTTTGGTAATAGTTGGTCTTCAGTACTTTAAAATCGTTATCTATTAGCAGAATAAAAGCATGTACATTCTTTAAAACGGCACCGGCGATATGGCTGGTACGTTCCAACTTTCTGGATTCACGGAACAATCGTTGTTGCATCCGTAGGCATTTCCTGCGTTCCCATAAAAAACTGATTAGTAGGACTGCGCATAAAACTATTAAAGTTGACAATAGTGCTATAAGCATAGTATAATATTGTTGTTTTAGCTTGATAATATGACTACAAAGATAGCTTTTTTCTTTAGTTTGGAAAATAGTGTTGAACAAATATCCAGCTATTTGTGTTATATTATTCAGAAAACCATTTAAAAATACGAACGTTATGAAAAAGTACATTTGCACGGTCTGTGAATATATTTACGACCCCGAACAAGGAGATCCGGAAAGCGGAATTGAACCAGGAACAGCCTTTGAAGACATTCCAGATGATTGGACTTGTCCGTTATGCGGAGTCGGCAAAGAAGATTTTGAACCGTACGAAGGATAAAACCAAGAGAGAGAGAATTATTAAGAAGAGAATGGCCGGGTGTATAGATATATGCCCGGTCTTTTTTATTTTTGGGGGAGAGCTGTTTCGTTGTCTCCGCTTCGTATTTAAATGCAAAGGGGAAGGAGTATTAACCCTTCCCCTGCCTATTGAAAACTAACCAATCCCTTGTATTTATAACTTATATCCTAAAACTCTCAATTTCCCATTTACCTTTACTTCGATTTCCAATTCGTTTTCATTGAAATTCTTATTTTTAAAACGAGCGTTGAACTTGTCTTTGTTATTCTTGTCTTTGAAAGGATAGATTACAGTGATGTAACGCACCGGTTTATCATCCTTTTTCTCTACATTAAACGCTATTGCAGGACGTTCGCTACGTTGGCGATAGCCTGTTGAATACCAGCCTTCCTCTTTAACAACTTTCATTTTGTCAGTGCTGAAGCATTGTAGTTTTACATTGCTTTCATTTTCTAAGGCTGTCGTAAGGGACATCTTTTGGGAGTCCAAGGTTGTTTCTCCTTCACAGAGCTGATAATGCAAATTAACTGTGCCTTTGGCTTTTCCTATTGCCTCATCTACAATGACAAAGAATGAATTGTCGACAAAGAATACAGAACGACGGTGCTTCAAATCTTTATAACCCAGATTTTCTGTTACCAGGATTTGTGTATTTCCTTCCGGCTGCCATAATTTGGTTACTGATTCGGTGACTTCTATGGTCCGGTTATCCAGTGTTAACGTGTTATGTACGGCAGTTGCTCTGAACCAGTTTCGCAATTTCATCACTTCCTTATCGCCCGCAAAAACATAAGAGCCGGAGTCCGGGAACAGGTTCTTCCCGTTAAACCAGAGTTCGAATGTTCCGTTGTCCGGTTGGCAGTGCCATTCTCCTTTCGGGCCGGCTTTCACTACCATTTGGATAGCATCCTGTCCCCATGAATTACGAAATATAAAGAAGCCCGAGGCTGTGAATCCTTTAGACAGATAATCAGGACGTTTCCCTTCTTTGCCTTCTGTTGCAAAGTAACGGATGGCTTGATTATCCGGGAATAAACCAGACCACTTTTTGTAATAGTTGATAGTCGGCTGCTTTCCGGTTAAGATAGCATCACTGAAACAGGGATTGCTGTAATCGGGGAAACAGATGTTGGCGTAGAACATAATCATGCGCTCAATGGTGTCTATATAGCTTTGTGGAAATTCATTCCGGAAGCCGTTGACTGTTCCCATATTCAGTGCATAATAAAAAATATTAATGGTGGCCAGGTGGTAATGAGGATCCAGTTCATATTGTCCGCCGTCCGGATATACCTGTATCTGGATTTCATTGTTTAATATATCTATTCCGCTTCTTCTCCATTGGGCAGCGTCTTTGAATTCGGGGAAGAAAGTGCCTGCATACAACATACGTTGTGCTTCGAAAAGTAAATGATTGCCGTGTTTGGAGTAATTTTTAGAGAGAAATAAGGCGTGTCTGTGGTAGTTCCACAGAAATTCGGTCAGGAATTCCGGAGTAAACGATTGGGCGGGCAGAAACAACAGAAATTGCACTAATTGTGCCTGTAACCTGTCGCTAACCTCTAGCGGACGCCATGCAAAACGGTTGTTCTCGGCTTCGTCCTGAAGGGTACTGTTATCCAGAATCTCATATTCTTCTTTGGAAATCTCCAGAAGTGGATTTTTTTTAATCCAGTCCATATATTGGAATGTCCATTCCTTAGCATACTTTTCATCTTTACCAGCCCTGTAAGCATACCCCATCGGGATAAACCATTTATGCCTGTGAAGCATCCAACGTATCTCATTATCCTTTATCGGCCAGTATTTCCAGTTGATATCTTTCCCGTAAAAGGTAGGTTCATAACCTTCCTGTCCATAAAAGATATGCTGCATTGCATCATCGGCGCGTTTTTTATTTTCCGGGCTCAGACGGATGTTTTCCAAGTTAATGTCGGGATGGTGGATGTCCTTGCGTTCCCGATAGTAACTGAGCAATGCTTGGGCCGCTTCTTCTTTTTTCTGTGCCTGATAGAGTGCTTTCACTTGTTCCAGTCCGGGATAGTCCAGATTGAGTAATGAAAATACTTTCTCGTTAACACTCGTCTGGGCATTAACCTCTGTTGTATAGCCTGTCAGTAGCCATGCACACAGTAAAAATAAGGTTATTCTTTTCATCTCAATGGCGTTTATAGGTCAGCGTATTTGATTTTCTTCACGTCCATGTATCTTTTCAGGGCTTCAAGATAATAATAATCGGCATAATTCAGCGGGGCGTCTATTTCGAAACCGTTGGGGATAGAGCCTGTCGAATGCATCAATATAAAATTTTGATTGTCACCTATTGGGGCGAGGTAAGTATCGCTTGACAAGTTTTTCAGTATTGTTTCTGCATAGTTGAAATATTTGTCGTTCTGTGTAAGGGTGCTTAGCTCGATGAATGCCGATGCCGTGACTGCTGCCGCTGACGCATCACGGGGCGTTTCCGGGCTCTGTATAGCGTCATAATCCCATAATGGAATCAAATCCTCGGTTTTTACCCGGCTGATAATCATGTTGGCTACATTCTCGGCATGAGTGAGGAATAGGGAGTCTTTGGTTTCCCTGAAACAAGATGTATAACCATAGACTGCCCATGCTTGTCCACGTGCCCAGGAGGATTCATCGTGTTTGCCTTGGTGGGTGCGTTTGTATTCTACGGTTCCGTCGTTGTTATAGCTTACTACGTGATAGCAAGTATAATCAGGGCGGAAGTGGTTTCTCATGGTCGTTTTGGCATGTTTGATTGCAACCTCGTTATAGCGGTAGTTGGAAGTTAAGTTATAGGCGTTGAATAATAAATCCAGGTTCATTATATTGTCAATAATCACAGGATAGTTCCATTCTCCGAAGTCCCACGAACGAATACAGCCGATAGTATCGTTGAAACGTCCGCATAGGTTATCGGCGGTTTCTTTGATAACCTCTTTTATCGTATCATTGGGGGATAATCTCAATGCGTTTCCATAGCTGCAATTCACCATGAAACCGATGTCATGTGTATCTTTTATGTAGCGTACCGGATTGAGTTGATTGGTATAATAGATAGCGAGATTCTTTAAAGAGTCTTTTCGGGTCAGTTCGTATGCATACCATAATGAACCGGGGAAGAAACCGCTGGTCCAGTCGGATACAGGGCAGAGTAGGATTTGTCCTGCCAGTTCAGGGGTAGATTCCGATTCTATCGAATCCTTGAATACGGAAGGGTCGCGTTCCAGTTGCCGGCTTATGAACATAGTGTCGCAGACCTGATGGATACTTCGGGGAAACTTGCCTGTACCTTTTAACTTTTCCCCGGTAATCTTTAATTGGGCGGAGGCTGCATCCAAACTCTTTTTTAACCATTCGTAGTTTTCCTTTTGAGGAGTCTGGCACGATGCCAGCAGAAGGGCCGTGAAGAACAAAAATAGATTGTACTTTTTCATGTTATAAATTTATCGTTTTACTTGATTTTTTCTGTTTGTAAAAATAGTGAATGTTAACCGTATGCATGTGATAAGGTTGTTCAATAGAGTTTAGATTGTAAATAGAGAGCGTTAATTTTGTCTCTTATAATGTTGAATTTATCCAATAGAGCTGAAATCGGTACTGAAATCGCTACTTGGGGTGGTTGGGATACTCTTATTTTTAGTATAATGGGAATACTGTTGAATGGATGCTTCCCTTATAACCAAATCTTTTTCGGGTGCAATTACAACTTGTCTGACACCCGGGTGTCAGACATACTGAGACCCGGGTCTTGAACATGATGACACCCGGGTGTCAGGTATGACGAGACCCGGGTGTCGTATAAATCTTTATTGCAATAAAAATAAGTCTTTATTGTAGAGGAATAAATAAATGGCTTTATGAAAGATAATATTCTTTATCCGGTCGTCAAATCAATGAATCTTATAGCCTGAACGAATGTTCTTTTCTGCCCGGAACGGCTCTTATTGGGCTGTTGCGGCTTGTAGCTATATAAAATCTCAATCAAATTGTATAAAAACAACATCGTTCTAAAGCTAATGTCAATTGATTTAGACGATATGGAGACGTCTTCTTATTAAGAGTCCTTAACTTTGTTCCGATAGAAATTCCACTTCAGAAATGAGATAAAAAACAATAAATAGAATTAGTAAATTGTTAACTAAGTCAAGTTTGATTATGAAAATCAGAACAATGAATTATGGTACTTGCAGGACATTACTATTCGCGGGACTTTGTTTATCCAATGTATGTTTAAGTGCAGCGGAAGACATGAACCCGGATAGGAACTCCAATGCAGTGGAACGGTCCAACATTGTGTCTCAAGCGAGATTCAAAGTTTCGGGCGTGGTAAAGGACTCTAAAGGTGAGCCGATTATTGGTGCGACGGTTACTGTGAAAAATGCCGCAGGCGGAGTTTTAACCGATATAGACGGGCGTTTTGAAATTGAACTTTCTGACAAGAATGCAGTGCTTGTTATTTCTTATCTGGGATTTAACTCGGCAGAAGTGAAAGTGGCGGGACGTAAATCTGTGAATGTTGAAATGCAGGAAGATGTCCAAACTCTGTCGGAAGTTGTGGTTGTAGGTTATGGTAGCCAGAAGAAAGAAACTCTGACGGGAGCTATTTCGGGTATTAAAGGAGACGCTTTGCTGAAATCACCGAATGCGAGTATATCCAACTCATTGGCAGGTTCTATTCCTGGCATTTCTTCCGTTCAGACAAGCGGCGAACCGGGAGCCGATGATGCGAAGATTTTTGTTCGTGGTGTCGGTTCTCTCACGGAAGCCGGTGCTACACCTCTTATATTAGTAGATGGTGTGGAGCGCAGTTTCTTTCAAATGGACCCGAACGAAATCGAATCTATATCTGTATTGAAAGATGCTTCGGCAACAGCCGTATTCGGTGTGCGGGGTGCCAATGGCGTTATCTTGGTGACAACCAAACGCGGTACGGAAGGTAAGGCGAAGGTGTCCGTCACTTCTTCAGTGGGTGTGCAGACACCGACACGCATTGTAGATGTTGCAGATAGTTATACACATGCGGTGATGAAAAATATGCTCGACCGCAACAATGGTGTTTCTGAGGAAGAGCTGATATTTCAACCCTATGATTTGGAACGGTTTCGCTTGGGGGATGAACCGATTATGTATCCGAATGTCAACTGGTATGATTATCTGACCAAGAAGCTTTCCATACAGACGCAGCATAATTTGAATATTTCCGGCGGAACGAAAGATGTGAAGTATTTCGTGTCATTAGGTTTCCTTTATCAGGATGGTTTCTTCAAGAATTTCAAAGAATTGGATTACAATAGTAACTATCAGTATTCTCGCTATAACTATCGTGCCAATCTGGATATGAACCTGACCAAATCGACGGTTCTAAAACTGAATATCGGCGGAATTGTCGGGGTTAAGAACGCGCCCAAGAATCATGAAGATTTCTGGTGGAATCTGATGGCAACCTCTGCGCCGTTTTCTTCGCCCGGCTTGGTGGACGGGAAGAAGGTGGTGACTGATCCTGCCCGCTTCCCCGGCTTGATGAACGGGTATGAAATGTTTCAGAATTTCTACGGCACCGGTTATTCAAGGCAGGTAAGCAACACCATGAACTTTGATATGGTGTTGACACAGAATCTGGATTTTGTGACAAAAGGATTGACGTTAGAAGCCAAGGGGTCTTACAATACTACTTATTCTTACACGAAAGATGTAACTACTCAAACAGTAAGCTATATTCCTTTTTATTATTCATCGGTGAAAGACCCGGGACTGGAAATTGGTGATCCCAATTTTAATAAGGAAATTGTCTACAAAACGAGTGGCAGGGACGGAGAACTTCTTTATAAGCAAGGGAATAACAACCGTTCAAGAGACTGGTATTTTGAGACTAGCTTGCGTTATCAACGGAAGTTCGGGAACCACAATGTAGGAGCTCTTGCACTTTATAATCAAAGCAAAAAGTATTATCCCGAGCAATATGAGGCAATTCCTACCGCGTATGTCGGTCTGGTCGGTCGTCTGACGTACGATTATAGTTCGCGTTACCTGGCTGAGTTTAATATCGGTTATAACGGCTCCGAGAATTTTGCACCGGACAAGCGTTTCGGTACCTTCCCGGCAGGTTCTATCGGATACGTTCTCACGGAAGAACCTTTCTGGAAAAAGAATAACTATCTGACCTATATGAAACTGCGTGCTTCTGTCGGTTTGGTAGGTAATGACAATATGAGGAATAATCGTTTCTTGTATTTGCCCGATGCTTATGTGGTGGATAAACTGGATAAGGATAATGCTTATAAAGATTATTTGGACGGTTACAATTTCGGCCTTTATAATACGGTGGTTGCGAATGGAGCGGAAGAAAAACGTCTGGCAAATAAATTTGTGACGTGGGAGACTGCTCTGAAACAAAACTATGGAGTCGATATGAATTTCTTCAGTGACAAACTGCGCCTGACTTTCGATTATTTTATAGAAAAACGTAAGGATATTCTTATCACCCGCTCTACTATTCCTATTTATACTTCGTTGAGTGCTTCTCTTTTGCCGGTGGTCAATATGGGTAAGGTAGATAATAAAGGATATGAAATCAGCTTGAAATGGAACGACCGGGTGAAAGACTTTAGCTATTGGTTGGATGCCAACATGTCTTATGCCAAGAATAAGATTATCTATCAGGATGAGGTGGAGCCTAACGAACCTTATATGTGGCGTACCGGACAGTCGGTTGGCTCTATTTTCGGTTATGTGACGGAACGCTTCTATACGGAAGATGATTTTGATTCGAACGGAAAACTACTGCCGGAATTACCGCAACCGGGAGAAACTGTGCGTCCGGGAGACTTGAAATACAAGGACTTGAATGGAGACCATGTGATTAATGCGGATGATGTCTGCAAAATCGGTAATTCCAAACGTCCGCTTTATACATTCGGTTTTAATTATGGCATCGAATATAAAGGTTTCTTTGCGTCCATGAACTGGACTGCAGCCAAGGAGGCTAATGTGGAACTGGCATATTCGTTCCAGACCCCGTTTGACAAACGCCAAGTGCTTTATCAATTTATAGCAGACGGTACCTGGACACCGGAAACGGCAAACACTGCCAAATATCCGCGTTTGTCGTCCAACAACAGTAATAAGCAAACATCGACTACCTGGGTGCAGGACGCCTCATATATCAAACTGAAGAATGCGACTATCGGCTATAACATCACGAACAAGAAGATCTTAAATGCTATCGGCGCTTCTTTGATTTCGATCAAACTGACCGGATATAACCTGTTGACATTTGACAAACTGGATTTCATGGATCCGGAAGGAGAACCGAACCGGGCACAGTCTTATCCGATTATGAAGATTTATAATTTAGGAATCAATGTAACCTTTTAATTGAATATCAAGATGAACAAAAGTATAAGAGCCCTCTTATGGGTATTATTGGTCGGGATGACAACCGGATGTGAAGATTTCAAGCTTGGTAATGCTTTTCTGGAAAAATCACCGGGTGATGACGTCGATATCAATATCGTCTTTTCGAATAAAAAGTATGCCGACCAGGCTTTAAATCAAGCGTATAGGTCATTGCCGGATTATTTGCCTATGGAATCCCGCGGCTATCGTGGTAACTGGGGTAATACGGATGGTGTGACAGATATTTGTTATAACCGCGAAAGTGCTTATGTATCAGGTAGCCTTAAGGCATCTTACGAAATCGGTTTTCCCTATTATCCCAATAGTACTACGCAGAATATTGGTAATCCGCTGTATGGTATCCGGAAAGCGTATGTTTACTTGGAAAATGTAGACCGTGTGCCGGATATGACCGGAGATGAAAAGAAACAGCGCAAAGCAGAAATGAAGGTCATTATCGCTTACCACTATTCACAGATGCTGAGGCATTATGGGGGAGTGCCATGGATAGACCATGCCTACAATCCTGACGACTCTTTCCTGTTCCCTCGTCTGACTCTGGAAGAGACGGTCGGTAAGATTGTCGCTTTACTGGATGAGGCTGCTGCTGATTTGCCATGGTATGCAAGCGATGCTGAGTACGGACATCTGACGGCTGCCGCCGCCAAAGCATTGAAACTGCGTGTATGTCTTTTTGTAGCAAGTCCTTTGTTTAATAATGATGCGCCTTATATGGACGGGGAAGCGGCTGCTCAAAAATTAACATGGTTTGGAGATTACCGCCAGGAACGTTGGAGAAATGCTTTAGACGCAGGTCTTGAATTCCTGAGACTTAATAAACAAAATGGTAACTACCATGAGGTTGTGAAAACTGGTAACGACCCCCGGCAAAATTATGTTGATGGCTATTGGAAACGTGGTAGCAGAGAGATTATTATGGCGTCTCATCGCTATCCTATATATGATATGAGCATGAAATCTTTAGACCGCGGACATAACGACTGGTATATATCCACACGTTCGAGTTATGCGGATATGTTTGAGTGGAAAGACGGAACTCCGTTCGACTGGGACAATCCGAATCATAAAGCTCACCCTTTCTTTGATGAGAACATGAAGCCTACCCGTGACCCCCGCCTGTATGAAACGTTGATAATCAATCAGGATAAATTCCAGAAACTGAATGGTGGGGCGCAATGTTATCAAGGCGGACTGCAAAGCAGGGAAAACTCAAAATATAATAAATCATCCATATACGGTTACAGTATCCGTAAGTTTGTGAGGGATAAGGGAGAGGAAGTGAAGAACCAGCCTTACCAATGCCCGTTGGTTCGTATGCCGGAAGTCTATTTGAGTATTGCGGAAGCAATGAACCAGTTGGGGATTGCCAAGCAGAAAGATGAATTCGGACGGGACGCTTACGATTATATTAATTTAGTCCGCAACCGTGTCGGGATGCCCGATGTCCGTGAGGTGGAAGGACAAGAACTGGTAGATATCCTGTTGCACGAACGTGTGGTTGAATTTGGTGCGGAAGAGATGCGCTACTTCGATTTGATTCGTTGGAAACGTGCCGATTTACTTTCCACTCCGTTGGAGATGTTGACTATCAAAAAGAATGGAGATGGTAGTTTTACTTATGAAAGGTCGACAACTGATGCAAAATATGATTGGAAAGACCATTGGTATCTGATTGCATTCTCACAGGATGAGATAAACAAGAAGTATGGATTAATTCAAAATCCCGGATGGTAATGGGGAGATAGGTTAACTCTTAAACATAGAAGATAAGAAAAATGAATAATAAATTATTATATATTGTCGGTATGGCATTTTTGCTGTCTACCACAGCGAATGGGCAGCAACATGCAGCAGATAGTCTTGGGAACAACGGACTTGATGCGGAGATGATAGACTTGGGATATATCAAGAAAAACCGGGCGAATCTGACACAGGCGGTTTCTACCGTTTCTTCCGAAGTCTTTGAGAACAAGGCTGCTACGATTTTGCAGAATTCTTTATACGGATTGTTCCCGGGGCTGTATGCGAAACAAAACGTTGGCTGGCATGCTGAAGCGACACTGAACGTACGCGGACGGGGTGGTTTAGGCGACGGAACCCCTTTGATTATTGTCGACGGTTTCCCTCGTTCGTTGAACACGATTACACTGGAAGAGGTGGAAACGATGTCTGTGTTGAAAGATGGTGCGGCGACGGCGTTGTATGGTGCACGTGGTGCCAACGGAGTCATTTTGCTCACAACGAAAAGAGGTGCTTACAACTCTTTTGATGTCGATATTAATTATAAGCATGGTTTTACTTTGCCCGTCAACAAGCCGGAGATGGCGGATGCCTATACTTATGCCCGTGCAATGAACGAGGCGTTGTATTATGACGGACTGACCCCCATGTATTCCGAGAGTGACTTGAATGCGTTCAAAAAACAAACCTCTCCGGATATTTTCCCGAATGTGAACTGGGTGGACGAAGGAACACGGAGCATGGGCGAAAACAATCAGTTGAACCTGCTGGTGCGTGGCGGGGGAAGCAAGTTGCGCTATATGGGACTTTTTGATTATAAAAACGATTTTGGCTTGCTGAATGAGAAGTATACTGAGTACACCGACCGTTATAAGTCGCAGATTCGTAACTATGATATGCGTCTGCGAATGAATATCGACGTAGATCTCACTTCCTGTACACAAATGCAGTTTGGCATTGTAGGGGTGTTGAATGAGTCGAAACGCCCGGACGAAACAATCAGTACTATTTTTGAGAATCTGTACAAGGTGCCGTCGGCAGCGTTTCCAATCAAGACTTCCAATGGTTTATGGGGAAGCAACTTGCTTCATAATATGAATCCGTTGGCTGTAATAGCCGATCAGGGATATTATCAGACTAACTGGAGAAAACTGGAAGCGAATATGCGAATCACACAGGATTTGTCCATGCTTTTGAAAGGTTTGAAGGCGGAAGCTGCCATCGCTTATGACAATACGGCTACTTTTTGGCAGGAAGGTTCCAAAACCTACTCGTATGAAGTAATTTCATATTCGGACGAGACGGGTAAAGTGGGAACTGTCTATAATGATAATCCTCAATATGTAGTGAACATAGGCAGTGGCTCTAATAAAGTATTGGAACAAACTATCCGTAGTAATTGGGAAGTGAAATTGGGATATGACCGTGCATGGAATAATCACCAGTTAAGCGTTGCCGCTCTTTATCGTCAGGAGATGGAAGAGTCGTTGGGAGTTAATTCCTCATGGTACCGCCATTCTCTGATGGGAATTGCAAGTTATAATTTCCGGAACAAGTATATGGTAGATGTGGTAGCCAATCGTTATGGCACCAGCGTCCTGCTGAAGGGAGACAAGTTCCGCTTTTATCCGGCAGTGTCGGCCGCCTGGGTGTTGTCCAATGAAGATTTTCTGAAAGACCGGTCGTTTATAGACTTGCTGAAGCTGCGTCTCTCCTATGGACGTTCGGCTATCGACAATCTTGCTTACGGTTTGGGCAAACATTATTGGAGTAGCTTGCGCAAGTATTACTTCGGTGATAGTAACACTGAAGTATCCGGCTATTTGGAACGGAAAATACCCATGCGTTCACTGGAGCTGGAAACAGCGGATAAATACAATATCGGGCTGGATGTGCAGTTGTTCAAGAAACTGAGTTTCACTGCTGATATGTACTATGACAAGCGTTCTAATATTTTAGTTTCGAACAAAAAAGTATCAGGAATGATTGGTATCGACGTTCCGCAGCAAAATGTGGGTAAAGTGGAAAGCAAGGGACTGGAACTGAGCCTTGGCTGGAATGATAAAATCCGTGATTTCCGTTACTATGTCAATGGTAATGTTTCTTTCATGGACAGCAAAGTGCTGGAAAACGGTGAAGGTTATCAGCCTTATGACTATCTGTATGCGAAAGGGCACAAGGTAGGACAGGCATTCGGTCTTGAAGCTGTCGGCTACTTCCGCGATGAGGAGGATATTCGTAAGAGTCCTGTTCAGACGTTTTCTACGGTACGTCCGGGTGACTTGAAATATAAAGACCAGAACAACGATGGTCGGATCGACGCTTATGACGAAGTGGCGATTGGTAAGTCGACTACAGTGCCCGAAATGGTGTACGGCTTGAATCTGGGATTTGAATACAAGGGATTCGGAGTAGACGCAACTTTCCAGGGAGTCGGCGGTATCAGCACGATGCTGACTACTCCGCATGTCTATCGTCCGCTTCGTAACAATAACAATATTTCCACTTGGTATCTGAAAGACAGAATCCGCTGGACGGAGAGTACAAAGGACATTGCCAATCTTCCCCGCCTGTCTACATTGGACAATGCGAACAATTATCGCAACAGTACCCAATGGCTGGAAAACGGTTCGTTCTTTAAATTGCGTAACCTGAATGTCTATTATAATTTCCCACAGAAATGGTCAGAAAAGCTGCACATGGACAAACTTCAGGTCTATGTGCGTGCACAGGATTTATTCTCTTTAGACCATATTGATTATCTGAATTGTGAGAACCTTTCATTGGGTTATTTCGATACGATGAGCATTTCTTTGGGATTGAATATAAACTTTTAAAAAGAAAGTACGATGAAAATAAAAACATATATAGCGATAATGTGTGCTTCTCTTTTAGTGGCAGGATGTAGTCTGGATTTTGACGAAACCAATGGCGATACGAAAGAGACGGCTTATTCCTACTATGATAATCTGGAAAAACTAGTAGCTTACGTTTACGGCTTTCTGCCGACAGATTTGGATCGCAACAATGGTGCGATGATGGAGTCGGCTACGGACAATTCTATCTATAGCTGGGAGCAGAATACGATTTACGATATCGGTAATAATGTATGGAGTCCCATTAAGACGATTGATACCGGCTGGGATTATTTTGACGCTATCCGAAGCGCTAACTCTTTCCTGGAGAATTTCGATATCGAGGTACTGAATAAGTTTGAGTATAATGATGACTATGAAGAGATAATGGCCAAAGCTACCTTATTTCCTTATGAGGTGCGTTTCCTGCGGGCTTTCTACATCTTTGAGCTTGCCAAGCGTTATGGGAACATTCCGTTGCTGCTCCGGACTTATGAACCGGAAGAAATCAATTTTGTGGAACCTTCTTCTTTTGATGCGGTGGTTGACTTTATCGTTACGGAGTGCGACCAGATTATTGCGGATAATGGATTGCCGGTGGATCATAGAGATTACCGGGGTGATACCGGTCGTGCGACGAAGGGAGCCGTACTTGCTTTGAAGTCCAGAGCGTTGCTTTATGCAGCCAGTCGGCTTCATAACCCAAGCGGCGATCCTGCAAAATGGGAAAAGGCAGCGAAAGCCGCGGCGGCTGTGATTGCAATGAATAAATATAGCTTGCCTAAAGTAGGCAGTGACCCGTTGTATATGGGTGATAACAATCTGTTCAATTCGCCCCAGTTGATTTTCGAACGTCGCGACGGAGCACGTACAAGCACTTTTGAGGCACGCAATGAACCGATGGGATATGAAGGCTCGAAGGGAGGAAATACACCGACACAAAACTTG
This sequence comes from Bacteroides sp. 3_1_13, assembly GCF_001185845.1. Lineage (NCBI taxonomy): Bacteria > Pseudomonadati > Bacteroidota > Bacteroidia > Bacteroidales > Bacteroidaceae > Bacteroides > Bacteroides sp. 3_1_13. Next base: position 223,700 of record NZ_KQ236955.1, on the reverse strand, counting down.
GTGGATGCTTTTGAAATGAAAAACGGTACTCCGTTTGATTGGGATAATGCAGAGCATGTACGTAATATGTACGTGGATGAACTGGGCAACCCGACTCGTGACCCACGCCTTTACCTGAATGTGCTGTATAATGGTGCTACGTGGCTGAAGCAAAGGGTAGAAACAAATGTCGGTGGTCTGCATACCGGTATGGAAGGTGCAACAAAAACGGGTTACTATCTGCGTAAGCACATGAATGCACAAGTCAGCCTGAATCCGGTGAGTCCGCTCGGTAAGGAACATCATTTCCCTTTGTTCCGCTATGCTGAAATTCTGCTGAATTATGCCGAAGCGATGTACCATTGGGTAGGAGAGGACACGAAACCAACCGACTATCCTTATTCGGCTCGTGAAGCTTTGAACCTGGTTCGGGATTGCGCGGATATGAAACATGTGGAGGAAACCGGTAATGCTTTCTTGGAGAAATTGCGCAACGAACGACGCATTGAGCTGGCTTTCGAAGACCATCGTTTTTGGGATATCCGCCGTTGGAAGACGGGTGAAGTCGTAAAGAATATCTATGGCGTCAGAATAACAGGAACCGATACAAACTTTACGTATTCAAAAGTATTGGTGAGACAGAATCAGTGGGATGATAAGATGTATCTGTTCCCTTTCCCACAAGAGGAATTGTATATGAATGAGAATTTGGTACAGAATCCCGATTGGTAACAACAAGTATAATTAAGAAAATATGGATACAAAAATCTTTTCAAGAATAATGTTTGCCTTGTTGTTCTTTATGGCAACAGGGTGTAGCGACGATCAGGAAATCTTTTTCGAGGATTATGCCCAAGAAGAGGCGCCGGAAGTGGTGCATCCCGACCAACGGGATAAACCCTATCCGCGTGAGGAACATGAACTTTATATTAATCCGGCACCTCTGTTGGTGCCGCGGGCCGCAAGAAAAGAGAATGAATTTTTAGAGTTCGAACTGTCGCAAGATGCCTCTTTTCCCGAACAGGGCACCTACCGTTCGGGAAAGCTGAACTGGAATGTATTTAACATCCATCAAGAGATGGCGGTAGGGCAGTGGCACTGGCGCTTCCGTACAGTGGCTCAGGATGGAAGGACTGCGGGTTGGAGTAAGGTATACTCCTTTACGGTGACCGGTAAGGAACCGGTGTTCGTTACTCCGGACTTTTCGGTGCTCCGGCAAAACATTCCTGTGGGATATCCCCGTATTCACTGTCACTTGGCTGCTGGTATCGAGACTGCGAAAGCGAAGATAAAAGAACATGTGGAATATAGCGACATGATTTCCAGAGCCGATAGGGCTTGTACCGAACAAGGTATTGATGCCGCTAAAGGTTTGTATCTTCAGAGCGCTACATTGAGTGAATACATATTCGACTATCTTTATACGGCGTATTTGCTGACTGGTGACACAAAGTATTATGATAAGATGCTGGACTATGTGCGCAGAATGTTGGGTGAAACGTTGGCTGATGACACTTGGCGCACTAATGACTTCGCCGCTGCTGAAATCGTAACTATTCTGAGTACCGTCTATGATGCATGTCAGAATGACCTGACTGCCGATGAAATGGCAAAAATTGAGACGGAGATAATGAAAATCGCCACTTATTATTACAATCATTTCAGAGGACGTATGGAGAACTGGTTCTTTGACGAACACACTTGGCAGGCTACATTGCGTGGAATGGTGCAGGGAACGTTTGTGCTTTGCCAGAAGAATCCGGAAGCAATGACTATTTTGCAATACTTCTATGAACTCTGGACTTCACGTGCGCCATCCAACGGTTTCAATCGTGACGGTTCCTGGTTCAACGGCGCGGGATACTTCCAAACCAATCAGTATACCTTATATTATATGACTATGCTGTTGTCTCATCTCACAGGAGCGGACTTCTTGCAACATCCTTGGTTCCAGAATGCGGGAAGAGCGCTGGTTTATTCCTGGTTGCCGGACAGTCAGAATACTTCTTTCGGTGATTTCAACAGAGAGGACAGACCGGCCCGTTCCAGAATCGGTTTTGCCGATTTCCTGGCTCGTGAACTTAACGACCCCAATGCTATCTGGTATGTGCAGGAATGTCAACGGTCGAGTATCGCGTCGGAGAGTATGCACAATTTATATCGCAATTATGACTTGCGCCTGTATCGTATCTCTCAGGGAGATGCCCCTTATAATGTTGGTGGTCATGAAGATCCGGGATTGGAGAACTTTGTATGGTATAAGGATAGTGGTGAAGGAGTGGCTTTCTCGGATATGAACGAACGCAGCAGCAATATGTCTCTTGCTTTCCGTTCCAGTCCTTATGGTTCGGGCAATCATACGCACTCGGATCAGAACAGCTTCCGACTTCTTTATAAAGGAGAATACGTATATATGAATGCCGGTTATTATCAGGTTTATAATGATGCTCATGCCATTCTGCAATATCGCAATACCCGCGGGCACAACACGGTGATGGTGAACGGTGTCGGTCAGCCTTTCACCACAAGAGCTTATGGCAATATTGAGCGTGCGCTGAACGGAGATAATCTGGCTTATTTTATGGGAGATGCTTCGCAGGCATATTGCGGAACGACGGAAAATACGTATTGGATAAACAGTTTTGCCGGAGCGGGTCTGTCGCAGACACAGCAGTATGGTTTCGGCGATAATCCGCTGAACAACTATAAACGTCAGATTTTTATGCTTCGTCCCAATAAGGTGGTTATCTATGATGATTTAGGTGCTACCGAACCTGCCACCTGGCAGTGGTTGCTGCATAGTCCGGTGGAATTCCACGTAGCGGGAAACAAAGTGACTACGGTGAATGAGACGGTAGGATTTACTTCCGTAGCGCAGATATTCAGCGACGAGACACCTAAGATTACGACTACCAACAAGTGGTTCCCGGGCGGTGAACCGGCAAAAGCGGCTGACAAACAGTGGCATCTGACGGCGGAATTCGGCCCGGTGGCACAAAACAAGATTCTTACCATTATCCAGGTGAGTGAAAACGGCAACGTGGAAAATATTTGGCGGGTAGACGATACATTTACAGTGGGCGACTGGACAATCGAAGCTGAATTGAGTGCGGATAAACCCGCAGCCATTTCTATTGCGAATACGGTGACGGGCACGGTATTCGACAATAGCGACCGCTCTCCGGTGTTAGGCGGTGCGCCTTACCAGCGTATGCAGGAGAAATCTTCCGTGCTTTATGATAAAGTGCGTGGTACGGCACAGACGCAGGAAATAGGAGACAAGCCACTGCAAGTGACCCGTGCGTTGAGATAAGGTAAACTTTTTGTTTAATAGAAATTTCAGAAAGAAATGAAGAAAATAGTTTATATATTAGTAGCTTTGTTTATGACGCTTTTCGTTGCGTGTACGCAAGAGGAAAGTGTGGAAACCTTGAACGGGGACAGTCGGGTGAACTTTTCCTTGAAGTTACCGTCATCGGTAGCTTCCACGCGTGCGGCAATTACGGTTCCCGCGTCTTATAAGATGCGTTGTATCCTGGAAGTGTGGACTGCTGATGATGAACCGATGCTGAAACATCGTGAGGAACAAGCGATTGAGGGTGGTGCTACCCCCTCAATCGACTTCAAGTTGCAAGCCGGCGATTATACTTGTCTGATTTGGACAGACTTTATAACTGCTGATGCTGCGGAAGAGCAGATTACTACGGAAGACGGATTGATTTATACACGTTATGCCGATACTTTTTATAATACGGAGAACCTGAAATCGGTAACAATTAAAGATGTCAACGGCGCCAATCTGTTTGATACAGATGCATGCGACGCTTTCTTTGCCCGGATAGACTTGGAGAAAAAGTCGGAAGCTGTCGCACAGACTGTGACGTTGACCCGTCCCTTGGCAAAGTTGGTATTTAAGGAAGATGATGCGGAACAATTCTCTTTATTAACTAAATTAAGAGCTTCGTATCAGGTACCCTCAGGCTTTAATGTGGCGACTGGTGAACCGTTGAGTTCTATGCAGTCATTGAACTTTATAAAGAAGGATATTGATAAGGATAATGCCGGACGGGTGTTGTTTTCCAACTACGTGTTCATTCCTTCTGACGCAAAGTTGGAAATGGAAACCATTTCGTTCCAGTTTTCATTAGGTAGTACTGTTCTGAACCGTGAAATTCCTGCAGGTGCTGTTGCGTTGACGCGGAACCAGCAACTCAATGTGAAAGGAGAATTGATAGGTGACGGAACTTTTGTTCCCGAAGAGCCGGAACCGTCAGAGCTTCCACAAGTTGGTGATTTCTTCTATGCAGACGGTAGCTGGTCTTCTTCTTATAAGGCAAGCGGAAGCAATCCTTGTATCGGAGTGGTATTTGCCGTGGCAAATGATGGCGGTGTAGCTTCTGCGGACACTCCGGAGAATTATCCCGGGGCTGGTTTGAAAGAGATTAAAGGTTGGGTTGTGGCTGCTTATGACCTTAGAGATGATAATACCAAGAATAATCTGAAACCTAGAAAAGAAGGTGTGGTGATTCCTGAAGAATTGAAAGGAGATATGGATGATATTCAGGGGTTCTTGAAAACAGAACTGCTTAAGCAACAGACCTTGTCTGATTATCCTATCGCAGAAATGATTGTAAACTATCAAAATGATGAGAAGACGAAAGCGCCTGCTACTACCAGCGGTTGGTATTGGGGAGCTGTCAAACAATATGAGATGCTCGCAAAAGTGTATGCGACAGTATCTAAAGAGGGTCAGATGACAGAATCTTTGCCAGTTCGTGAGTCGTTGTTGCTTTTGGAAAATGCCGGAATAGGGGAACTTTTTCCTGTAGGTGGCAACGAAAGACGTCATTGGTATAGCACCGCTACTGACAAGAGAGGTAAAGGGCTTTGGGCAGGTTTTGTCTGTTTTGGTGTAGAAACGAAAGATTATGGAGGCATCGAAGACGACTGGTGGCCAGTAACAAATAGTGGCAATGCCCGTGCTATTCTGACATTCTAAATATAGTATTTAATTAAATCGATGAATATATGAAAAATATTTTCTTTAATATATTTCTTTTTTGCAGTCTGGGACTATTAACAGCTTGTAGCGAAGATGACGATAAAATTTCTACTGGCATTGACGCGAATGAAGTCCGCTTGTCTGCTTTGTTTCCGGAAAAGATGTCTGAGACACGTGTGGATGCAAGCTCACATAAATTGCGTTGTATTCTTGAAATCTATCGTAAGGAGAACAACCAGTTGGCTTATCGTGAAGAGATAGCGACAACCCCGGATGCATTGGCGGGAAAGCTTTCTTTCGCTTTTGAAATGGAAGCGGGAACGTACAACTGTTTGATTTGGGCAGATTATATTGACGCAAATGCCTCTCAGCTAGATGCGGGCGGCAACGCTAAAACTACCCGTTATGCGGATAAATATTTTGATACGTCCGATTTGACTGCCGTGAGCATGAAGAATCCTTTGGAGCTTGTTAATAACGACGCTTGTGATGCTTTCTTCTATAGCGGTGAGATGCAAAAGAACGATGGCGAAGGACTTGCTATGGAGATTTCCCTGGCACGCCCATTCTCAAAAATCAGTATCCGCGAGGAAAACCAGCGTGAATTTAATTTGCTGAAAGAACTGAAAACAATCTTCCCCGTAGCTACTACTTTCAATGTAGCTACCGGAATGGTGGCAGGTACTCCGGTGCAACAGGAACATCATGTGACGGATTTCAAACCGGAAGTAATGGCAGAACGTACATTACTGTCATTTTATACATTCGCTAACAGTGAAACACAGAAACTGGGTAGTGTGAGCTTGACTTTCACTACCGGTATAGAAGCAATACCGGAACAGACTGTGAACATTCCTGATAATCTTATCCCTATAGTACGTAACCGTCACGTGAAAGTGAGCGCAGCTATGATGCAGGAAACTCCCGAACCGGAAATTGACTTTAATATTACTTATGATATTGATGTAGCCGATTGGGATGTTGCGGATATGACTGTGATTGCGCAGCAGGGTAAAGTGAAAGTGGGTGATTTCTTCTATAAGGATGGTACAACTTCGTCCAATTATGTGGCAGATGCTGATAACCCGTGTATCGGTGTGGTATTTGCAGTGGCGCATAGCAACGGTGCGGCGGCTTTGGACTCTCCGGAGAACTATCCCGGGACAGCCTTGGCTGATTTAGAGACGATTAATGGTTGGGTGGTAGCGGCTTATGATTTCAGAGACGGAACTAATGACGCTAATCTGAAACCTAGAAAATCGGCAGATGTGGTTATTCCCGAAGGATTGAAAGGAGATATGAATGATATTCAAGGTTTTCTGAAAACAGAATTGTTAAAACAACAAACCTTGTCTGATTATCCTATTGCGGAAATTATCGTAAACTATCAGAAAGATGAGATAACGAAAGCGCCTGCCAATACAAGCGGTTGGTATTGGGGAGCTGTCAAGCAATATGATGCGCTTGCAAAAGCATACGCCACAGCAAGTGGCGGGCAGTTGACGGAATCTTTGGTTGTTCGGAATTCATTGCAAGTTCTGGCAAATGCCGGGGTGGGCGAACTGTTTCCTGTGGGTGGTAATGAAAGACGTCATTGGTATAGCACCGCTACTGACAAGAAAAGTAAGGGGCGTTGGGCAGGTTTTGTCTGTTTCGGTGTAGAAACGAACGACTATGGAGGCATCGAAGACGACTGGTGGCCAGTGACAAATAGTGGCAATGCCCGTGCTATCCTGACATTCTAATTTAAAAGAAAAGTTCCTTCAATATGAGGGAACTTTTCTTTTTGATACATTCAGTCTTTAGAATGACTGATTTCAGGAATTACTTTTTTCCTGATGCTTTTTGATATACTCGGTAGGAAGCATTCCCATATGTTTCTTAAAACTATTGGTGAAATAGGAAGGCGAGCTAAAACCTATTTTATTACTGATTTCAGCAACGGTATAGCGTCCTTCAAGCAGCATCTGGCATCCCTTGTTGAAGCGGATACGACGGATAAAGTTTGCCGGTGCTTCTCCGGATATGGCATTCATCTTGATATACAGGTTGGAACGGCTCATAAATAATTTGTTTGCCAAATCTTCTGTCGAGAACTTTTCATCACTGATGTTGTCTTCAATAATTTGTATTACTTTGCTCAGGAATTCATTATCCATAGCATTAGAAGTCATTTTAGCCGTATCTATATTGATTGTACTTGAGTAATATTGCCGGAAACGTTCTTTGGCTTTCAGTATATTATTGATTTTTCCCTTGAGTAAAGAGGTGGAGAACGGCTTTCCGATATAATCGTCTGCACCGATATCAATGCCGGAGGTTTGGTCTTCGAGAGAACTCTTGGCAGATAGAAGAATCACCGGAATGTGAGAGGTCTGTATGTTACGTTTGACTAGCTTACACAGTTGCAACCCGTCCATTTCGGGCATCATCACGTCCGAAAGTACAATATCAACCGGCTGTGTTTTCATTATGTCGAGGGCTATTTTGCCATTGGTAGCTGTTATAACCTGATATTTGGATTGCAGGATACCCTTCAAATAGTCCAACATTTCGATGTTGTCATCCACTAGTAGAATGACAGGTTTGTTCGTATCCTCATCCATGCCGTTCTCTTGATTGTCTTCTGCCGGGATGTAAGATAGGGGTTCGTCGATATAAAGACTGGAGTCGGAACTTTTGACGGGCTGTTTTGCCAGTTCCTCGGCCGTATATGTATTTACATCTTTGGGAAGTATAACGCTGAATATGGTATATAGTCGTTCTTTACTATCCACGGAAATACTGCCGTGATGTTTGTCCACCAGGCATTTCACCAAGGAAAGCCCGATGCCGGTTCCCTTGTCATTCTCATTAACCTGATAAAAGCGTTCGAAAACATGGCTCAGCTTTTCCTGGGGAATACCTTTACCGCTGTCTTTTACGTTAAATCCGAAGGTATCCTCTTTCTCCCAGAGTTCCAGTTCTATTTTTCCTTTGTCCGGTGTGAATTTGAAGGCGTTGGATAGCAGGTTGATTAAGATAGTTTCGATATACTTCTTGTCAATCGGCAATTGTGTGCTGGTGATTCCTGAATGAAACAGATAATCTATGTTCCGGGTTTCTGCCTGATTATAGAACAGCATGAATATCTGCCGGAACCACTCTTCGATATTACACGCTTCTACCTGAATGGGCAGAGCGCCGGACTCCGCTTTTCTGAAGTTTAAGAGCTGGTCGATGATATGTAATAGCCTGCGGCTGTTTTGATACACATATTGCAAGTCGCGTTGCAGCTTTTTATCCAACATTCTGCTTAGTTTCATCATATCTTCCAATGGAGCGATAATCAGACTTAACGGAGTACGCAGTTCGTGCGACATGTTCATATAGAAGCGCACCTTTTCAGTATTGATTTCCTGTAGCTTGTTGTGTTCCAGTGTCTCAACCTGTAGTTGCATCTTCATTCTGGTTCTTGCGATAAAGAAATACATAATCCAGCCGATGATACCTAAGCCGCACAGGATAAAGATACACTTGGCAATCCACGTCTGATACCACATCGGAGTGATGTGTATAAAGAATTCAGTCGGCATCTCGCACCATTTGCCGTCGTTGTTACACGCTTTCAATAGGAAGGTATAATGTCCCGGCGGAAGGTTGGAATAGCTGACATTACGTTCTTCGGTAGAATTCCACTCCTTGTCGAAGCCTTTGAGCTGGTAAGCGAACACATTGCGCTGGTTGCTGAGATAGTTTGAAACGGTAAACCGGATATTAAACTGTCGCTGGTTGAAGGGGAAATCTATGCCCAGCAGCCGGCCGTATTCACCCCGGTGTACTTGGGATATGCCGTTCTGGAGATGGGTGACCGATTGGTTCATAAGGGATATTCCTACAATATCAGGTTGGGGCATGAACGGGTTCTCCATAAACTTGAACGGGCTGAAATAAGTGATGCCGTTCAGGCTTCCGAAATAGAAAGTACCGTCGGAATCTTTGCAGTAACCATATACGTTAAATTCGTTGTGGCTCAAGCCGTCTTCCTGCCGGTAATTGTGAAATTGTTCTCTGTCAATGTCGAAGCAGGACAACCCTTTGTTGGTACTCAACCACAGACGCCTTGAACTATCTTCCAAAAGCCCGTATATGCAATTGTTGATGAGGCCGTTTTTAACAGTATAATGTTTGTGCAGTTTTATATCCGGTCCGTATTGGTATAGGCCATTGGCAGAAGTGACCCATATATTTTTCTGACTATCTTCGTGGATGCAATAAGCTATGATATGAGCTGAAAAGTCGGAAGACAAATTATCTGTCAGATGTTGTACCTTGGGAGTTCCGGTGTATAAGAACAGTCCTTTTTCGGTGGCAATCCAGACTTTGCCGGAGGAATCACGGTATAGAGCTCTTATTAATATTCCGGATAATTCCGGGTTGCTTTCAGCCAATGGATGTTTTCTGAATTCTTTGGTTGTTTTGTTGAAGAGTAGCAAACCGACCATTGAACCTACATAAAAGTTTTCGCCGTCATCCAGTAGGGAGTAGCAGCTGTTGTCCTCAGCTTCCATTTGCGGAATTGAGAAATTCTCTATTTTTCCTGTTTTTGTTTGGATATAGCTTAATCCGCCGGAGTGTGTACCTACATAGATATTACCGGATTTATCTAATGAAATGGCTTTAATGTTGTTGGAACGTAATCCATTCCCTTGCTTTGTGGCTCTATAATAAGAAAAAGTCTGTTTTTGACGGTCGTAATAGTTTACACCGCCATCATTTGTTCCGATCCAAAGATTCTTGGTCGATGGTTCTTCCACAATACAGCTGACGACTTTGTCATTCAGGGAGTTGAAATAAGGAGAGTATTCTAACGTTTTAAATGTCGGGGCAAACGGGTGGTAATAATTGATTCCATCATAGTAGGTTCCTACCCATATTCCTCCCTGATTGTCTATAAAGAGAGAACGGATAGAACTATGAGACAAGCGTTTTTCAAATATTTCGTGCTCCGGGTCAAAACTGAACAATGCTTCGGTGGTACCAATCCATATTTGTCCGTCTGTATACTGTTTCAGTACCCGCACTGTATTGGCGGGAGAGAATGTATCACTTTTGTCTATCTGATATTTTTTCAATATCTGCCATTTATTGTTGAAACGATAGATTCCTTTCTTTTGGGTACCTACCCAGTAGTCTTTGGTCTTAGTGTTATAGATAATACTGGCAATTGGCGTATCGAGTAGTTCAGGGAGTATTTTTTTTGTTTTCTTCGTATGGATTGAATATAGATATGCACCTTGAGAAGTACCCAATAATAGTTCGTCTTTTATTCTGCAAATAGTGTTGATGGTGAGATGCTTAAGTGTTGGGGTGATATGCAATTCCTTACTTTCTTTCTGAAAGGAGATAAGTCCGATGTTTGTTGCGAGAAATAGGATACCTTTATCGGAGGCATCCTCTATTGCCAATACCTGAAAAGGAGTATCAGGCAAGAGATAATTGGTGAAATTGTCCGTTTCCGGGTTGTAACGTGATAAACCGACCAGCGTACCGAACCACGACACGCCATCCGAATCGGTGCAAAGTGATATAATCTGGTTATTTGCAATAGAAAGACTGTCGTTGGAAGCGTGATAGTAGGTGGTGAACGTATAGCCGTCATAACGGTTCAGACCATCTGTCGTACCAATCCATACTTTGTTATTTGCGTCCTGCATCATTCCCCATACGGTGTTTTGAGACAATCCTTCATTTACGGAGAGTTTCCTGAAATTTATGTAATCAGTGGATGCAGCCCTGGTATTAAAACTAAAGAATAATATGAATGATAAGCAAATAATTTTGTGACCAGTAAATAATAGTGTTTTCATTTTATATCCATTTGAGGTTATTAAAAATGATAGATTAAAGACAGTTTTCTGAAATGATTCTTATCATGAGCAAATTTAATAAGAATTTATCAAATAGCTTTCTTGTTATTACCCATATCTATTTTGATTTTCTCTATTTTTATGTTGTTTGTGTCTAATATCCTTGTATAGCTACTCTATATCAGGTGTCAGAAGGGTGATTGGGAAAATAAAAAAGGAGAATCAGTTATACTATGATAGACTGATTCTCCTTTTCTATGATTCAATTAAGCGCTCTCAAGAAGTTTTTTTCTCTTTCACATCGCTGCTGGCTTCCACTACATTCACTATATAGTCGCCTAGCTTTTCACATTCGGCAATAATATCCATGTAATAAACCCCCATCTGATAATCATATTCTTTGTTGTTTACGTCCAGAATATTCTGATTCTTCAGTTGGTTACGGTAGTTATTAATTTCATTTTCGATGTTAAAGGACTTGTTGATATCGATGCTCTGATGTTCCGGTTTTTCTACTACCACAATCATTTGAGCAAGTGCATCATTAGTCAGCTTCATCATGAAATGAATATGCTCATATTGTTTCTCGGTAAAATCTTGGTTGGTCTGACGTTTCCGGTTGATGGTACGTGCCAGGTTATAACAACTGTCACCGATACTTTCAATTTCCGTCACTTCACGCAACATGGCACGTATCTGTAGTTTACTTTCAGAACTTAACCGACCTTCAGATACTTGATTCAGGTAGTTGGCTATTTCAAGTTCCATGTTGTCGCTGATATTCTCATACTTCTCGATCCGGCTGAACAGCTTGTTGAAATCGTCATCCTTTTCTGTGTGTAGCAAATCCTGCACCATGCCGAACATCCGGTGTGTACGTTCTGCAAAAAGATGGATTTCTTTGCGTGCCTGAAGGATAGAAAGTTCAGCGGTAGAAAGCATACCACCGGTGATAAACCGCAAACGGGGCTCTTCGTCTTCTTCTTTGGGGTGGATAAGAGCACATACGGTACGTTCAATCAGTTTAACCGCCCATATCAGAATACATACATTACAGATATTGAAGATTGAGTGGAAAGCAGATAACTTGTAGGAGATGGCAACTTCCGGATTGTTACTTTGGAAAAAGGTATCTACTACCCAGTTTACCAGTTCCATGAAAGGATGGAAGACAATCAAGACCCAGATAACGCCGAACACGTTAAAAACAAAATGAGCCAATGCTGCCCGCTTAGCCTGTGTATTGGCTGTAAGTGCGGCAAGATTGGCCGTGATAGTGGTTCCGATGTTTTCTCCCAAAACAAGTGCTGCTCCCAGTTCCAGACTGATCCATCCGTTGGCGCACATAATCAATGTAATTGCCATGGTGGCGGCGGAGGCCTGTACAATCATCGTCAATATAGTACCGATGAGTAAGAACAGAATGATGGAGAAGAATCCCATGTCCGTGTAGTTCTGTACGAAGGCAAGCATTTCCGGGTTGGCGTTCAGGTCGGGCGCGTTTGCTTTCAGATAAGAAAGCCCCATGAAAAGGAAAGAAAAACCGAAAATGAATTCACCGATGGACTTGCGGTTGCTTTTGCCGGAGAAGATGAGCGGGAGGGCGATGGCTAAGAGCGGAAGAGCGAAGGCAGCCATATCAACCTTAAATCCGAAAATTGAAATGATCCAGGCAGTCACGGTAGTACCGATATTAGCACCCATAATAACGCTGATGGATTCGGCAAGTGTGAGCAATCCGGCGTTTACGAAACTTACGACCATCACTGTCGTTGCTGAAGAAGACTGGATAAGAGCTGTTATCAACACTCCTGTTAAAACTCCCGTTACCCGATTGGTAGTCATTGCCGTTAGAATACTTCGCAATCTGTCACCCGCGACCTTTTGTAAGCCCTCGCTCATAATCTTCATTCCGTAAAGGAAGAGTCCTAATGAGCCTATGAGCTTTAAAAAATCATAAAAAGAATATTCCATCTATAATATTTTTAATGGTTATTTGTTCTCTATCTGATTATAAGTATATTAGTCCCAAATTATTCACCTTTTAACGAACTCGATGAAACAGATGTTACAAATATGTTGCAAAAATAACAATATTTCCAAAGAATTCCCTATCGGAAGCTCACTTTTGGATATTTATTACGGTTTTAATCTTAATTTTCCTTATCAAGTAGTAAGTGCCAAGGTCAATAATCGCTCCGAGGGACTGAACTTCAGAGTTTATAATAATAAGGATGTAGAGTTTTTGGATGTGAGAGATCAGTCCGGTATGCGTACGTATGTCCGTTCGCTTTGTTTTGTCTTGTTTAAGGCTGTCACGGAACTGTTTCCCGACGGAAAATTGTTTGTAGAACATCCTGTTTCAAAAGGCTATTTCTGCAATTTACGGATTGGCCGTCCCATCGAACTGGAAGATGTGACACGCATCAAGCAACGGATGCAGGAGATTATCGCGGAGAATATTTCCTATCATCGCATCGAATGTCATACGGCTGAAGCTGTGCGTGTTTTCAGCGAACGGGGAATGAATGATAAAGTGAGATTACTGGAAACTTCCGGTTCGCTCTATACCTATTATTATACATTGGGTGATACCATTGATTATTATTATGGGAATCTGCTACCCAGTACCGGATATCTTAAATTATTCGATATCGTGAAATATTACGATGGATTGCTCCTTCGGATTCCGAGCCGGGAAAACCCGAATGTGCTTGAAGATGTGGTGAAGCAGGAAAAAATGCTGGATGTCTTTAAAGAATATCTGAACTGGAGTTATATCATGGGGCTTAACAATGCCGGAGATTTTAACCTGGCCTGTGAAGAGGGGCATGCAACCGATCTGATAAATGTTGCAGAAGCACTGCAGGAGAAGAAAATAGCCCAGATAGCCGATACCATATTCCATCGTGGTGAAAACGGTAACCGGGTAAAACTGGTATTGATTGCCGGACCATCCTCTTCGGGAAAGACAACTTTCAGCAAACGGCTTTCTATACAGCTAATGACCAATGGACTGAAACCATTCCCGATCTCTTTAGATAATTACTTTGTGGATCGTGAAGAGACTCCTCTGGATGAAAACGGAAATTATGATTATGAATCACTGTATGCACTTGATTTGGAACTGTTCAACCAACAGTTGCAGGCACTCCTGCGCGGTGAAGAGGTCGAACTGCCTCGTTTTAATTTCTCCCTTGGCAAGAAGGAGTATAAAGGTGATAAACTGAAAATAGAAGATAATACAATTCTGATTCTGGAAGGTATTCATGCCCTGAACCCGGAACTGACGCCGCATATACCGGCTGAACGGAAATTCAAGATTTATGTTTCGGCATTGACCACCATCTCTTTGGATGACCATAACTGGATTCCGACAACTGACAACCGTCTGTTGCGTCGTATTATCCGTGACTTCAATTATCGGGGATATTCGGCACGTGAAACGATATCACGCTGGCCGAGTGTACGTGCCGGTGAAGATAAATGGATTTTTCCCTATCAGGAGAATGCCGACGTAATGTTTAATTCAGCGTTGCTTTTTGAGTTTGCAGTACTCCGTTTGCATGCCGAACCTATTCTGATGGGTGTCCCGCGCAACTGTCCTGAATATTGCGAAGCATACCGGTTACTTAAGTTTATCAAATATTTTGTTCCTGTACAGGATAAGGAGATTCCGCCTACGTCTTTACTGCGCGAATTTTTGGGAGGTAGTAGCTTTAAATATTAAGTAGAAAAATTAGGATATATTCGTTATTTGTACTTTCTTTGCAGAAAATATGAATTACCTTTTGTTGTAGTAAGGCAAGAGAACACAAAATAAACAATATTTGAATAGGATTCTTTAGGGGAGAATACTGTATAATGACTGTTATACTAAACTATAATATTGAACCTTTGGTTACTTTTGCTGTTATAAAAGGACTACATGCAACAAAAAAAATGTGAATATGATTTTTTATAATAGTCTTTTAGCAAAGTGGTTCTTGGGAAAAGGAAAGAAACACTATTTTATGTTAGGCTGGTTTTTCTTTACCCGGTATAAATATCTGGAAGTTTGGGAAGATATGGAGTTACGGATACATGCAAAGCAATATTGGGAATGCTTTTCTCTGACTCTGATACCAGCGTTGATTTTGTCATTACTGTTTTCATGGTGGTGTATGATACTACCATTCATAACTTATGACCTCCTTTATTGGTTTGAAAAGATCATCTACCACCATTCAATATTTAATTGGGAGGCGATAAAGCATAGCGGTGATACGCTTTATCTCCGAAAGAGAAAAGCGTATGCCTGGAAGAAAGGTTACGGGAAGAAAGAGTTGCCCGTATCCAGATGGAATGATTGATTCTTTATTTTAAATGCTTCTTTATCCAAAGCAGATGTCCATACTCCGTATCGTTAGAGGTCCAATGCTCATTAATAGGAGTAATTAGGGCTTCTTTCGGACAGTTTAGTACATTGTATACAATATAACTGGTGGTTGGAGGACAGGTGTCATCATTGAATCCCCATGTTATA
Source organism: Bacteroides sp. 3_1_13 (assembly GCF_001185845.1). Taxonomy (NCBI): domain Bacteria; kingdom Pseudomonadati; phylum Bacteroidota; class Bacteroidia; order Bacteroidales; family Bacteroidaceae; genus Bacteroides; species Bacteroides sp. 3_1_13. The sequence continues at coordinate 208,345 of NZ_KQ236955.1, read as the reverse complement.
TAGGTGTCTGCTTTTATCAATTTAGCAAAGTTCACTACATCATAATAGGCCATTGTCTTTATTTTTTCGGGGGTATCCATATCTACCGAATTTCTAAAGAAATGAGGATATCCACCGGCACGTCCGGCTTTATAGCCTGCCATATCGCTTAATGCAGGATGATTGGCGACACAAACTGTCACCCGTTCATCCAGTCCGGCAGCGATTAATGCCAGGGCGCCTCCCTGACTACCTCCTTGTGCGATTACATTTTTGCCATCCCATTCCGGCAGGGAAGTTAGAAAGTCGATACCGCGTACACAGGCCAGATATACCCGTTTCATATAATAATTATCACGACTGTCGAGCCCATTGGTCAGATAGCCGTTTTCTCTGCCATTGAAAGCGTTGCTGATTTCTTTAAATTCTTCATCAGTCATTTCCGGATTCAGGCCGTGTATCTCGATTTCAAAACGGATGCATCCTTGCTCCGCATAATATTTATGGCGTAGAGGCTCTTTGATGGTTTTGATACCTGCTCCCGGAGGGCACAGGACAACCGGAAACTTTCCTTCTTTTTTCGGATAGAATAAATATCCGTAGACGCATTGCCCACGTTTGTTCAGTTGCAATTTTACGAGATAACAGTCTATTTTATCAGTGGAATATTTTTCGACATGTTCTTTGGTATATGTTAGGGGAAATTCCTTTTGTTCTGCTTTAGCCTTTTCCCAAAATTCCTTGAAATCGGAAGGCATGGTTGTATACGGACGAAGTTTTTCCGGTGAAAATCCTACTTTGATATGATGTGAATAGGTCTTTCCATCTACGGTTGCTTTCAGGCGACAGTCGCGGAATCCCGGCTCTTTCATTGTGCCCACAGGAATCACAGCCCTGCCATTCTTTAAAGTTACACTTCCTTTTGTGTCGGCAACAGGCATCATATCACCACCTATTTCATAAGTGACGGTTACGTTATCCCTGGGGATACCGTATTTATAAAATTGTACCTCTACAGTTGCTTTTTCTCCTGTTTTATAAAGCCAGTCGGCATGATTGGGTACGGTGACCCAAAGCACATCGCTTTTATAAGGATAGTTTTCAGCTACGGCGGATAGCAAGGTAAGTGACAATAGCCATACAGATAAAAGTAGTCTTTTCATGGTGTTATTCATTGGTTTTATATCATTAAAAAGTGAGTTGTTTTAATTCTGTTGCAATATTACGCAAGATTTGGGAAAAGGAGGGTAGAAAAAATGTGCTTTTAGATGGACTATTTGGTACTTTGACAAAAATAGCGGAAGTTTTTCACCCGGATGAAAAACTTCTGCTATTGATTTTGAATAGAAGAAAGGTTCTTCTTTTATTTTGATGAGGCTTTTATTTTTATTTTGATGAAGCTTTTTATCTTAACGCTTCCACCTCTTCCGGTGTCAAAGGAATCTTCTTACCTAATCGGCGGGCGCCGGTTTCTGTAATCAGATAATCTTCCTCATTGCGGATACCACCGAAGTCCTTATAAGTTTCCACTACATCATAATTGATGAAATCGGTAAATTTCTTTTCTCCTTTCCACATGTCGATCAGTTCCGGAATAAAATAAATACCCGGTTCTACCGTGTGTACAAATCCCGGTTCCAACGGAATGGCGAGACGTTGCGATTTGCGACCGAACTGTGTGCTCTTCGGCTGGCCGTTATATCCTACCCATATCTCTCCCAGATTTTCCATATCGTGTACATCCAATCCCATCATGTGTCCTAATCCGTGAGGATAAAATAACGCATGAGCACCTTCGCGGACTGCATCTTCCGCATTTCCTTTCATCAATCCGAGTGCCTTCATACCGTCTACCATGACACGGGCAGACAGTTCGTATACCTCCATATAAGGAATACCCGGACAGAGGGCTTTTACAGATTCCAGATGCATCGCATTCTGAATCTCGTATACTTCGCGCTGGCGGGCTGTAAACTTTTTGTCGGCAGGAATAGTAGACGACATATCGCCTGCATAGCCTGATTCTACTTCTGCGCCTGCATCAATTAGGAATAAATCACCCGGTTTTACTTTATTTCCATGATAGTGGTTGTGTAAAGTCTGTCCGTTGATAGTGGCAATGGTGGCAAAAGAAAGCTGGCAGTTGTTAGATTCGGCCACCCGGTTCATTTCCGCTACCACTTCGTATTCATACATGCCCGGACGGAGCACTTTCATGGCGGTGATGTGCATATCGGCAGTTACATCGCAAGCCTTCTCTATTTCTACAATTTCTTCGGCAGATTTGTAATTACGTTGGGCGATAACGGCACGGATGAATGGAACAGAACCTTCCTGACGTGTAGGGGGAATACCCAACCAATCCATCAGTTTCAATTTATGCTCGGGACGGTAAGGCGGCAGATAATGAACCGCTTTCCCTTTCTGGACGCACTTGTGGAGATAGCTTGTAATTTCTGCGGACGGCATCAGATTTTTTACGCCCACACGTTCGCATTTTTCGTGTAGTGTAGGTTGCGATCCCATCCATACGATTGCGTCGATAGACAGTTCATCTCCAAAAATGATTTCTTTGTCTTCATCAATATCGATAATAGCCGAAAGGCCGGCGCATGAAAGTCCGAAATAATAAAGGAAAGTAGAATCCTGACGATAACGGAAGGTGTTATCCTCGTAGTTCAGTCCGCACTCGTCATTTCCGAGAAATAACAATACCCCGGAGCCTAAATTCTTTTTTAGCAGGGCTCTTCGCTGCATATACGTTTCTTTGGCAAACATATTGTCCTAATTTTTAAGTTCGTGCAACAAAGATAACGAATTTTGTGTTATAGGATTAAAAATTATCTCCCTAATCTGTGTAATCTCTCGTTAAAAAGTTACTTTTGTAGCGAGAAATAGTAGAAAGCAAAAACGAATATGGCACAAGGTTCCCGTCAAATACAATCTCAGGCGCAACAGCAGGTACAAACGCTCTCGCCCCAGCAGATTCTGGTCGTGAAACTGTTGGAGCTTCCCGCAGTAGAGCTGGAAGACCGTATCCATGCTGAACTGCTTGAAAATCCGGCACTTGAAGAAGGTAAAGAAGAAAACACTGCGGATGAGTATGCTGATTCCGACACTACGGAAGATGGCATGGATAGCGATGCCAACGATTATGATTCTTTGAGTGATTATCTGACTGAAGACGATATTCCCGATTATAAATTACAAGAAAACAACCGTTCGAAAGATGAACAGGCGGAGGATATTCCGTTCTCCGATTCCACCTCTTTTTATGAAATCCTGAAAGAACAGCTGCGTGAACGCAACCTGACTGAACATCAGTGTGACCTGGTGGAGTATCTGATCGGTTCATTGGACGATGACGGACTGCTCCGTAAGTCATTGGAGAGCATCTGTGATGAACTGGCGATTTATGCCGGCATCGAATCGACAGAAGAAGAACTGGAAGAAGCACTCTGTATCTTGCAGGATTTTGATCCCGCTGGTATCGGTGCCCGTAGCCTTCAGGAATGTCTGTTGATACAGATTTGCCGGAAAAAGGATGAAGAGAAGAAGCCCAACCCGATACTGGAGCTGGAAGAACGTATCATCAGAGAGTGTTATGAAGAATTCACCCGTAAACACTGGGAGAAGATTATAAAGAAACTGGACATTGATGAAGAGACTTTCCAGGAAGCTCTTAATGAGATAACCAAGCTGAATCCTCGTCCGGGTGCTTCTTTGGGAGAAGCGATCGGCAGGAATCTCCAACAGATAGTTCCCGACTTTATCGTGGAAACGTATGATGACGGAACCATCAATATAAGCCTCAATAACCGTAATGTCCCCGAACTCCGTATGAGTCGCGACTTTACGGAAATGGTGGAAGAGCATACCAAAAACAGGGCTAATCAATCAAAAGAATCCAAAGAAGCGATGATGTTCCTGAAGCAGAAAATGGATGCGGCACAAGGATTTATCGATGCTGTGCGGCAGCGTCAGAATACCCTGATGACTACCATGCAGGCTATCATTGATTTACAACGTCCTTTCTTCTTGGAAGGAGACGAATCACTGTTGAAACCGATGATTTTGAAAGATGTGGCTGAACGTACCGGACTGGACATTTCAACGATCTCCCGCGTGAGCAACAGTAAATATGTGCAGACAAATTACGGTATTTATCCGCTCAAATTCTTTTTCAGTGATGGGTATACCACGGAGGACGGTGAAGAAATGTCTGTCCGTGAGATACGCAAGATTCTGAAAGAGTGTATTGATGGGGAGGACAAGAAGAAACCGCTGACAGATGATGAATTGGCGGACATCTTGAAAGAGAAAGGTTATCCCATTGCTCGTAGAACGGTAGCCAAATACCGTCAGCAGTTGAATATTCCGGTTGCGCGACTTCGAAAATGAGAACGAATATAAAGTATTAAGTATAAAGTATTAAGTATTAGTGCTGATGGACAGAGAGAGAGAACATATCATAGCGGATAAGACAATGTTGCAGGTGGCGAGAGCTACTTCGATGGTCTTTACTCCATTTTCTATTCCGTTTTTATCGTTTCTGGTGTTATTCCTGTTTTCTTATCTTCGTATCATGCCGATACAATATAAGTTGATTGTGTTGGGAATTGTTTACTGCTTTACCATACTGACACCTACCATTACCATTTTCCTGTTTCGTAAAATCAATGGCTTTGCCCGTCAGGAGTTGAGTGAGCGCAAGAAACGTTATGTACCGATTCTGCTGACTATCATCTCGTATGTGTTTTGCCTGTTGATGATGCGCCGGCTGAATATACCTTGGTATATGACAGGTATCATCCTCGTTTCTTTGGTAGTATCTATTATCTGCATTGCAGTGAATTTGAAATGGAAATTGAGTGAACACATGGCAGGAATAGGCGGAGTGATCGGCGGACTGGTTTCTTTCAGTGCTTTGTTCGGTTACAATCCGGTCGGATGGTTATGCCTGTTTATATTGATTGCCGGTATATTAGGTTCTGCACGAATTGTATTGGGACATCACACGTTGGGTGAGGTGCTTTCCGGTTTTGCGGTTGGCTTGATATGTGCCCTTTTGGTACTTCATCCCGTGAGCAACATCTTATTTCGAGTATTTTTATTTTAAAACAGTATAAATCCTAAAAACTAATTATTATGAACTTTCCACAGAATTTGAAGTACACGAACGAACACGAATGGATTCGCGTTGAAGGAGACATTGCATACGTAGGTATCACTGATTATGCTCAAGAACAATTGGGTGATATTGTGTTCGTAGATATACCGACTGTTGGTGAAACGTTGGAAGCCGGTGAGACATTCGGAACCATCGAAGTAGTGAAAACAATTTCCGATCTTTTCCTGCCTGTAGCAGGTGAAGTGATGGAACAAAATGAAGCATTGGAAGAAAATCCGGAACTGGTGAACAAAGACCCTTATGGTGAAGGCTGGCTGATTAAAATGAAACCGGCAGACCTGAAAGCCGTTGAGGACCTGTTGGATGCCGAAGCATACAAAGCTGTGGTAAACGGATAATTCTTACCTCACTTTAAATTGTAAATAGTAAATCGTAAAATAGTAAATCAAAATGACTCCAATTGTAAGTATTATCATGGGTAGCACGTCCGACCTTCCTGTTATGGAGAAGGCTGCGCAACTGCTGAATGATATGCATGTACCGTTCGAAATGAACGCGCTTTCTGCTCACCGCACGCCTGAAGCTGTGGAAGAGTTTGCAAAGAATGCCCGCAACCGTGGCATTAAAGTTATTATCGCCGCTGCCGGAATGGCTGCCGCCCTTCCCGGTGTAATTGCAGCCAACACTACACTGCCGGTGATCGGGGTACCCGTAAAAGGCTCCGTGCTCGATGGTGTAGACGCGCTTTATTCTATCATCCAGATGCCTCCGGGCATTCCTGTGGCAACGGTTGCTATAAACGGAGCGATGAATGCCGCTATCCTTGCCATTCAGATGTTGGCATTGAGTGACGAGAAATTGGCAGAAGCTTTTGCTGCTTACAAAGAAGGACTGAAAAAGAAAATCGTAAAAGCAAACGAAGAACTGAAAGAAGTTAAGTTTGAATATAAAACAAACTAATGTGATTTACGATTTGACAATTTACGATTGACGATTGAAATATCTTCGTAAATCGTATGTTGTCTTTGCGCATTGTCTTTGCATATTGCGCAGAAAGTGTTTTCAGTCATCAAATCATAAATCGTAAATCATAAATCATAAATCAAAATGGTTGATCTATTCAATTATTTTCGAAGAGAAACCACAGAAGTAAATATTGGGGCTGTGCCGTTGGGCGGCCCCAATTCTATTCGTGTCCAGTCGATGACCAATACGTCTACGCAGGACACACAGGCTTGTGTGGAACAGGCGAAACGTATTGTTGATGCAGGTGGCGAGTATGTCCGCCTCACAACGCAGGGTATCAAGGAAGCGGAGAATCTGATGAATATCAATATCGGACTACGCAGTCAGGGATATATGGTTCCATTGGTTGCCGATGTGCATTTCAATCCGAAAGTGGCGGATGTAGCTGCTCAATATGCGGAAAAGGTGCGCATCAATCCGGGAAACTATGTAGATGCTGCGCGTACTTTTAAGAAACTGGAATATACAGACGAGGAGTATGCGCAAGAAATACAGAAAATCCATGACCGGTTTGTCCCGTTCCTGAATATCTGTAAGGAGAATCACACTGCGATCCGGATCGGTGTGAATCATGGCTCTTTGTCCGATCGCATCATGTCACGCTATGGTGATACTCCCGAAGGAATGGTGGAATCCTGTATGGAATTCCTTCGTATCTGTGTAGCGGAGAACTTCACAGATGTGGTGATTTCCATCAAAGCCTCCAATACCGTGGTAATGGTGAAAACCGTTCGTCTGTTGGTGGACGTCATGGAAAAAGAGGGGATGGCTTTCCCATTACACCTCGGAGTGACAGAAGCCGGAGACGGAGAGGACGGGCGTATCAAGTCGGCTCTCGGCATCGGAGCATTGTTGAGCGACGGGTTGGGCGATACCATCCGCGTATCTTTGAGTGAAGCACCCGAAGCTGAAATTCCGGTAGCCCGTAAATTGGTGGATTATGTTCTGTTGAGGCAGGAGCATCCTTATATTCCGGGATTGGAGGCACCTGAATTCAACTATCTGTCTCCTGAACGCCGGAAGACAAAAGCGGTCCGTAATATCGGAGGCGAACATGTGCCCGTAGTCATTGCCGACCGCATGGACGGAAAGACAGAAGTAAATCTGCAATTCACTCCGGACTATATTTATGCCGGAAGAGCCTTGCCCGAACAACGGGAAGAAGGCGTGGAATATATTCTTGATGCGGACGTATGGCAAGGAGAGGCCGGAACCTGGCCTGCTTTCAATCATGCGCAATTACCGTTGATGGGGGAATGTGATGCAGCACTTAAATTCCTGTTTATACCCTATATGGCCCAAACAGATGAAGTGATAGCCTGTTTGAAGTACCACCCGGAAGTGGTAATCATCTCTCAAAGCAACCATCCGAACCGTTTGGGTGAGCACCGTGCATTGGTGCATCAGCTAATGACGGAAGGTTTGCAGAATCCGGTTGTCTTCTTCCAGCATTATGCGGAAGATGATGCGGAGAATTTGCAGATAAAATCCGCAGCCGATATGGGAGCCTTGATCTTTGACGGTCTTTGCGATGGTATCTTCCTGTTCAATCAGGGCAGTTTGAGCCATGCCGTTGTCGACGCCACTGCTTTCGGAATCTTGCAGGCCGGACGTACCCGTACCTCTAAGACAGAATATATATCCTGTCCCGGTTGTGGCCGTACGCTTTACGACTTGGAGAAGACAATTGCCCGTATCAAGGCAGCCACTTCACATTTGAAAGGCTTGAAGATCGGCATTATGGGCTGTATCGTGAATGGTCCCGGCGAGATGGCGGATGCTGACTACGGTTATGTAGGAGCAGGACGAGGCAAAATCAGTCTTTATAAAGGCAAGGTGTGTGTAGAAAAGAATATTCCTGAAGAAGAGGCGGTAGAACGACTCCTGGAGTTTATCCGAACAGATCGGGAAGAAAACCAACAATGATAATTGGGCACGGAATACAGGTGATGGGGACTGATCTCATAGAAAAACTGTCATCCGTGCCTAACTATGTACTACATATCTTCCAATGACAAACACATTGTTTCAATAGTATAACGAGGCAATAGCTTTTTCTTCAAATGTTCAACTTTCTGTTCCAGCAACTCTGGCTTAAAGTTTTTACGTTGGCGTTTTACTTCAGCAACTACTGCTTTGTTTTTTTCAAGACCGAGTGCAACAATATCTATTTCGTTTTGGTTCCCTTTGTTTTCCCACCATGACCCGATGGCACGGAATTGATAACTTTCTGCGAATTTCTGTTTGAAGTAAAGTTCTAATATCTTTCCGCTGTAGGTTGGATAATCAGCTTTTATGATATTACGCAGCCCTACAAAGTTTTTAATTTCTATCAATGAACGGTTACGATCGAAGTAATTGAACCAAAACCTAATAAAATTATCACATATTTCATATCGGACAGTTGTTGAGCTCTCTTTAGCTAAAATGGGACGTTGGCGTATGATAATATTATAATCGTCTATCAGACGTTTCAGGTAGCCACCTGCGCTTTTTTCTCCTAGTGCTGCCTCAATTTCTGCTTGTGTATTTCTGCCTCCGGCAATTGCACTTAAAATAGAAAAGTAGGTTCCGTAATTTTTTCCAAATTCTTCTATCAACAAATTTTTTCCTTCTTCGGTAAAGGGAGAATTATCGCGAGCCATAAAATGGATCATGCTTTCCACGTGAAGCATATGGTTGTCGCAAAAAAGTTCCACGTATTTAGGCACCCCGCCAGTAAAAGTATAAAGTGCTAAAAGATCATCATTCGAATGTGTCGGGGCATATTCATGCATGATTTCTTTTAGAACAGAGAGACTAAAGGCTGACAGCTTGATTATGTTATCAGCTCTTCCGAAGAGTGGCTCTTTGTTGTCTTGGAAAATTTTTTGCATAAGGGAATAGATGGAACCACTGACAATCAAATTCATGTGAGAGGACTTCCGATATTGGTCCCAAATATTTTGCATATCGCTGAATATGGATTCATTAATAGTATAGAATTCCTGAAATTCATCAATAACCAGGTTGAAAGTCCGTTGTGTCGAAAGCTGCATTAGGTATTGGAATAAGTTTCGGAAACTTCGGATTTCTGTCGGAACAAAGATTTGCAGGGCTTGTGCGATAAGTGGGATGAATTCTTCGCACAAGGTTGCTTCATTTTTGCGCCCTATAAATAAGTAGACAGTGGGAGTCTGTTCAACGGCTTTCATAATGAGGCTTGTCTTCCCAATTCTACGGCGACCGGTAACGACTGTCATTCTTGAACTTTCCTCAAATGCCAATTGCTGAATTCGTTTTAGCTCTTTTAGTTCTTCTTCTCTATTATAAAACCTCATAGTCAGTGAATTATATTAGTAACTGTGGTTACTGTAACCACGGTTACAAAGATATTTATTCTTAGGGGAACGGCAAACTTTTTCTTTCTTTTTATAAATTCTTTACCCTTCCCAATTAAAAATTTTATGATCGTTTCTATTGATTTATACCAATTTTATTGTCAAACTGTCAGGGTGATATTCAAGTATATGAATATCAATACTATATCACCTGACAATAGATGCTGATAATAGGCTGACAATAAAATATATCTACTTTTACTGTCAGCCTTATTTTTATCTCTTATGATCCTTTTATGACTTGATAAATAATAGCTTTAGAAGCATGTTCTGAAGTAACGTCGCATTTTAGTAACAGCCTCCCAAAGTGATATCTACCTATATAGTTCCATTAACGTGCCTATGTAGTTGCCCTAGAGTGCCAGTATAGTTCTACTAAAGTACCGCTATCTTTACTTTGTCACGGCCGTGGTAACTTCTTCCCACAGTCGTGACGAGTTCCTACCACGGCTGTGGAAAGATCTCGTCACAGCCGTGGAGAGTTAACAATACTGATGCTTTAATGGAACAATACCTACTTGTTAAGTGAAAGATACCGGCTATATAACATTCATTTAATAGGGGGATTCATTTTAAAAAGCTGCTTTCTATGTGGATGGTATGGTTACTGCAGGCGATGATGTCCTTCAGGTGCTTATAAAATGGAACAGGCTGACAATAAAAGTTCTGATTTTTTATTGTCAGCCTATTGTCATGGCTTATTGTCAGCATGTAAACCGGTGATAATCATTATACTATCGGGAAAAAACTTTGGTTGACAATAAGAATCATCAAATTTATATGTAATCTTCTTCTGTCCTGTCAAAGTTCGTCCTGTAAAGGATAAGTAGCAGTTGACAACTAAAGAAAATAGTAGCTACAGTTGGAAAGAAAAAGAAGTCTTGCTTAATATATTAAGCATGTTTTTGCTATATTTGTGCAATATAAAGAGCATATTTTATGGAAAAACGAATAATAAAGGCAATTATAGCCGAGCGTCAGCAAGAAATTAGTAAGATTCAGCTGGTTGAAAGACCGATATCATTACTTGGGATGAAGAAAGGACAATTTCAGGGAATGAGTTGGATATAGAAGTCGTGCCGGTTTGGAAATGGCTGTTGCGATATTGCTGACATTGAAAGGTGCTAAAACCGATTTATGCAACTTTGTTGCATAAATCATTTGCTACCTTTGCATCAACTAAATGATGAATGTTATGGGACATTGTAGTTGTGGCGCTCACTCATGCGCAGCAGAAAAAAAGGTTGATGTAAAGGTTTCGGTATTCCATGAATATGGGAAAGTGATATTCTCTCTCCTGCTGCTGGCAGGTGGAATAATAATGAATGCTCTCGATTTAGCATTCTTCCGTGAAGGATATGTTTCTTTGATATGGTATATCGTAGCCTATCTTCCGGTAGGGATTCCGGTGATGAAAGAAGCCTGGGAAAGTATCAGGGAAAAAGACTATTTCAGTGAGTTTACTCTAATGGTTATTGCTACTCTGGGGGCTTTCTATATTGGCGAATATCCGGAAGGAGTGGCCGTGATGTTATTTTATACAGTAGGAGAACTGTTTCAGGATAAAGCGGTAGATAAGGCCAAACGTAATATCGGAGCCTTATTGGATGTAAGACCCGAGAAAGCACTGGTACTTAGAGAGGGTAATCTTGTTCTTGAAAGTCCTAAAAAGATAAAAGTCGGTGAAATCATAGAAATAAAGGCAGGTGAGCGAGTACCACTCGATGGAACCATGCAGAATGAGGTTGCCGCTTTTAATACAGCTGCATTAACGGGCGAAAGCGCGCCTCGTAATATTCGGAAAGGGGAGGAAGTGCTTGCCGGAATGATTGTAACCGACAAGGTAATCCGACTTGAAGTGACGAGACCTTTTGACAAGAGCGCACTCGCCCGAATATTGGAACTTGTTCAGAATGCCGCCGAACGTAAAGCTCCGGCAGAATTGTTTATTCGCAAGTTTGCCCGTGTTTACACACCGATTGTTATCATACTGGCCGTATTAATTGTATTGTCTCCATTGGTCTATTCACTTATCAATCCTGCATTTGTATTCACATTTAATGATTGGTTATACAGAGCTTTGGTCTTTTTGGTGATTTCATGTCCATGCGCATTGGTGGTTAGTATTCCATTAGGCTATTTTGGTGGTATCGGAGCGGCATCCCGATTGGGTATTTTATTCAAAGGCGGTAATTATCTGGATGCTATCACCAAAATCAATACGGTGGTATTCGATAAAACAGGAACCCTGACAAAAGGAACCTTTGATGTGCAGGCTTGTAAAAGTGCAGGCGATATTTCGGAAGAAGAATTAGTGAAACTGATTGCTTCGGTAGAAAGTGATAGCACACATCCGATTGCCAAGGCTGTTGTAAACTACGCAAAAGAACAAAACATAGAACGCGTAACCGTTACCGATACGAAAGAATATGCCGGCTTCGGATTGGAAGCAACGGTAGGCGGAATACCGGTTCTGGTTGGTAATTGCCGGTTACTGTCCAAGTTTGATATATCCTTTCCGCAAGAATTGTTGAAGATAACAGATACCATTGTAGTCTGTGCTGTTGGAAACCGTTATGCCGGTTATCTGTTGTTGGCTGATGCCTTGAAAGAAGATGCAAAGGTAGCTATTGACCGCTTAAAAGCTTTAAATATTGAAAACATACAGATATTATCCGGTGATAAACAGAGTATTGTTACTAACTTTGCGGAGAAGCTCGGCATATCGAAAGCCTATGGCGACTTGCTGCCGGAAGGGAAAGTGAAACACCTGGAAGAATTGCGTCAGGATGAGGCAAACCGGATTGCATTTGTCGGCGATGGAATGAATGACGCACCGGTGCTTGCTTTGAGTCATGTCGGTATTGCTATGGGAGGATTGGGCAGTGATGCAGCCATTGAAACAGCCGATGTCGTGATACAGACAGATCAGCCGTCGAAAGTAGCCGAAGCTATCAAAGTAGGAAAGTTGACACGAAGAATCATTTGGCAGAATGTATCACTGGCATTTGGAGTGAAATTGCTTGTATTGATTTTGGGAGCCGGTGGAATCGCTACTCTTTGGGAAGCTGTCTTCGCAGACGTAGGCGTTGCGTTGCTTGCTATTATGAACGCCGTCAGAATACAGAAAATGATAAAATAGGAGAAAGATGGAAGAAGATATTTATTTGGATAAGCTGGTCAGAAGAGACATTAAGCCAACTGCAATAAGGCTCTTGGTGATAAAAGAGATGATGCAGGCAGAGCGTGCAGTGTCATTGCTTGACCTCGAAACATTGCTCGACACAGTTGATAAATCGACCATATCCCGTACCATCGCTCTCTTCTTGTCTCATCACCTCATACATAGCATAGACGATGGAAGCGGCTCGTTGAAGTATGCCGTTTGCGACAACTCTTGCAATTGTGTGGTACAGGATTTACATTCGCATTTTTATTGTGAGAAATGTCATCGTACATTCTGCCTGGAAGGTACCCATATCCCGGTGATTGATTTGCCTGAAGGATTTACTTTGCATAGCATTAATTATGTCCTTAAAGGGATTTGTCAGGAATGTTCTTCCGTGGGAATGACATTGGCAATGAAATAAAAAAGGCCGAAACCCGGAACGATAAAAAGATCGTCAGGTTTCGGCCTTCTGCTTTCGCTAATATTGTTTGATTAGTCAATATTGGGATTCAAAGCATGCCAGTCCTTGATGGCTGGGATGATTCCCATTTCAATCACTTCGTCACGAAGTTTACATAAGTGTTCGTAGCTCTTTTCTAATTCTTCCTGTTCGGCAGGAGTTCCGGCTATTTCTTTATAAGTAACGCCGTCTTTAGTAATTGAAGTTTCCATCGCCATCATGATATGGTCGAATTTGCCATTGGAAACATACGTTCCGGCAGGCCAGCGGAATGGCTGTCCGCCCATAGCAGCAGCAATCATTTCGATAGACAGATAAGCCGGGCTTTGGAAAGAAGAACGGCCGCGCAGGTCGATGATATGTTTTCCACCCTGGATGACACGTACTTTCAGTGCTTCCCATTCCGTCAACGGAAGGCGGGTAGTACCGATGAAATCGGTCAGGGGTTCTCCTTTTATTTTGGTGGTAGATGCAAATACAGCCATTTGTTCTCCATGACCGCCATACGTACGGCAATTCTGAATGTCGGAAGCGGGGATATGGAAGTATTTCACCAGTTCGTTTTGCAGGCGGGTGCTATCCAACGCAGCCAATGTAGAAACTTGTGAAGGTTTCAAACCTGAATACAACAAAGTAATCAAGCCGGTGATGTCTGCAGGATTAAAGATGACAACGATATGTTTTACGTTCGGGCAATATTGACGAACGTCTTTTCCGAATTGAGCGGCAATCTCTGCATTTCCTTTCAACAGATCTTCGCGGGTCATACCTGCCTTACGGGCTGCTCCACCGGAAGAAACAATATAAGAAGCTCCGGTCAGCGCTTCCTTGATATCGGAAGTATAGGTAAGGTTGACACCTTCAAAACCGCAATGATACAGTTCTTCAGCTACTCCTTCCAAAGCTGGTGCGAATGGATCATAGAGACAAATATTCGGAGTGAGTTTCATCATCATGGCTGTTTGTGCCATGTTGGAGCCGATCATTCCGGCAGCTCCCACAATCGTAAGTTTCTCGTTGGTTAGAAATTCCATAATCTTATATGTTTAAAAAGTGAATAATTTACTCTTTCTTTTTGTCGCTACAAAGTTAACATATTAGAAAGCAAATTGTTCATTGCAAATAGTTTTGGGCGATAACGAAAAGTTATAATCGGATTCCTTTTAAAATGGCAAAAAGAGATTGCAGATTTACCTGCAATCTCTTCCTGCCTATTGAAAACAAATAAAACGTGAATTTGAAGTGTACTTTAAAAAGCTCTTAACCCATAATCAAAATCCATTTTGTTAGTTCCTTGTACTTCTATTTTGATTGTATTCTTACCTTTCTTCAATAAGGAAGAATAATCACTTAGGTTGTACTGATTATATTGTTTGGTCATTCGGATGTCTTGGAGGAATACCTCAACACCGTTCAACCATACTTTGCCTGTTCCTGCGGCGCGTAACCACAAAGATAAGTTCTTCAATGGCTGGTTTAAAACGAATTCTGTTTCGGAAACGACCGTTGCTTTCGGCTGGACGGAATAAGGCAACATCACTTGTTTCATCTCGCTGCCATTGACGGATACCTTACGTTGATTTTTAGCTCCGCCTTGTCCGTCGGGTACTAACGTAATGGCTTTGGCAGGTGCTACATTATATAAATCGTTATGTAAGATATGCAGGAGCGAAGTCGGCATTTTCGTAATCTTGCGGTCATACGTCAGCAGGCCGTTCACTTCTCCCTCCACATCTGTTGTCTGTGTGTAAATGGCTGCGCTTAGACCTTGTGCAATGAGTGTTTTTAAATCGTGTATCACTCTGCCGTAATTATCCATTAAAGCCACAGCGCCATCAATATTCTTATATCCCCAATTACGCATTTCCGGATTCCAAAGATGTTCTTTGATGGCCCATCCGTATCCTCCGAATTCTCCTAGAACCGAGATACGGTTACCGTTGTATTCAGGAAGGATCATGGACGAAACCGGATAGTTGTGTACGTCATACATGTGTCCTACACCTCTGTCGGCCCATCCTGTCACACCATCGATAATACGGCTCTTGTCGTAATTCATCACTTTGTTTACAATTTCAGCGGTATTGTGTTGTCCCCATCCTTCATTGAATACTACCCAAGTGGTGATACAGGAATAGAAGCGCAGACGGTCAATCATTTCAAACATCTCTTTTTGCCACTGTGCGGAATGTTCGGCAGGAGCATTCCAGTCATTTGGCGCACCAGCAGCTACATGTTCGGCTTGCTTTCTTTCGGTCGAGAAGCCGGAAACCATATCCTGCCACAGCATCAATCCCAGTGAATCGGCATAGTAATAATATTGTTCCGGTTCCACTTTGATATGTTTGCGGATGGTGTTGAATCCCATTTCTTTCAATTGCACCATGTCCCACAGCATCGCTTCTTCAGACGGAGGAGTGAGTAAACCGTCCGGCCACCAACCTTGATCTAACGTGCCGAACTGGAAGATCGGTTCTCCATTGAGACAGATGCGATTGTAGCCGCATGCATCTTTTTTGATGCTGGTTTCACGAAGAGTAAAATAACTTTTTACGTTATCAGTGGTTTTGCCGTTAACGGATAATTCTACGTTCAAATGATAGATTTTAGGAGAAGCCGGAGACCATAATACAGCATTCGGGATCTCTATCTCCATGTCGGATATACCCTTTTGTGTGATAGTCTTGATAACTTTTCCATCATCCATCACTTCGACTTTGATATTTTCCTGCCCTTTGGCTCCGGCTATATCCAAATGTAGCTTTACCGTCTTTTTATGAATGTCCGCTTCCGGTAATATTTGGCGTATGTGTTGCGGATTAACAGCTTCCAGCCATACCGTCTGCCAGATTTCGGATACCGGAGTGTACCAAATACCTTTCTGATTCAGTTGTTGTTTTCCTCGTGAGATAGATTCTTGATCGGTAGGATCGACCACAGAAAGTTCAACTATCTGATCGCCGCTTTTATTTATGAATTTCGTTATGTCAAACTCAAAAGGGTTGTTTCCTCCTTTGTGCGTGCCTGCCAGTTTATTGTTTACCCATACTTGACATTCATAATCCACTGCCTGAAAATGCAGGATGATATTCTTGCCTTTCCAGTCTTCATCTATGGTGAAATTGTGCTGATACCATAATTTATCAGTAGGAAGAAAAGTGCGTTGTACTCCTGAAAGAGAAGACTCTATGGCAAATGGAACCAGAATTTCTCCCTCATACTCCACTTGTTTCTTTGTTGTGGCCTGGTCTGTCACCGCAAACTTCCATAGCCCGTTCAGGTTCATCCATTGCGAGCGTTGTAACTGCGGGCGTGGGTAGCTTCTCCATACATTTTCCGGCGTCACTTTTTCTGCCCATACAGTTTTGATTTTATCTCCTTTCGGGCTCCATGCAGCAAAAACTGAAGTCTGCAATAAAGCACCCAACATGATTGTCAATACGTGTTTCTTCTTCATTGTTATTACTTGGTTTTGTATTCTTTTAAATCTTTTTTCCGTCCTTGATTGTAGGTATTCCACATTTTGGGGAAATACATGACATCACTCTTGTCCGCCCATTCGAAATAGGCATTTTCCATCTCCTTGACCCGTTCCGGATATTGGGCAGACAGGTCATTTTGTTCGGTGCGGTCTTTGGTTATGTTGTATAGCTCCCATTTATCTTCTTTGAAATAGGCTGATACAAGTTTCCAATCCCCTTTTCTCACCATCCTGTTTCCCTCGTGCTCGGCGTAAATATAGCGTTCTTTCAATTTCTCTCCTTGTAGGATGGGCAGGATAGACGTACCTGCTGTAGGGAGTATTTCTCTTCCCTGATAAGTCCGGGGATATTTCGTTTCTGCCAGTTCGACGCATGTCGGCATGATATCTGAAAATTGGCAGGGTTGATGGTCTATCTTCCCTTTGTTTTTCACCTTGTTTCCCCAGTAGGCAATGCAGGGGGTGGAAATACCTCCTTCGTATGCATAGTGCTTGTATAGGGTGAGTGGGGTGCAACAAGCGTTTGCCCAACCTGTTCCATAATGATGATAGGTGCCGGGAAGTCCCATGCCATCCAGTTCTTCTCCCACGTGTGTGTGATAGGCAAGTCCGCTGTGTCCGTCGAAACCGAATTCATGCCATTCGGCGCATGCGCCATTGTCTGACATGAATAGGATGAATGTGTTATCCAGTTCTCCGTTCTTGTCCAGTTTGTCGACAACACGGCCGATGTTTGTATCCATAATATCCACCATGGCGGCATAGATTGACATTCGTCGGGCTAAGTCCGTTTGTTGTTCTTTCGTCAAAGAATCCCATGCAGGCAGTGGATGTGCTTCGTCCATAAAGAAGCTGCCGGGCACTACACCTCGTGGACTTAATTCCGGTTTCCCCTGCAACAGATTCATTCCGACGATACGTTTCCAACGTTGGTCGCGTATCTTATCCCAGCCTTGCAGATAGGTTTTCATATACTTGTCGATCATCGCTTTAGGAGCGTGCAAGGGAAAGTGGGGTGCATTATAGGCTAAATATAGAAATAGAGGTTTGTCTTCATTGTGTGCCTGGTCGATAAAGTCGACAGCGTAGTCAGTGATTACATTGGTGGCATAGAATTCCCCTTCGGCATATTCGTGCAGAGGGCGGTCTTTGGGTAGGCGTGTATATACTTTGGGATTCCAAAAGGAATTGAATCCGCCTAGTAGTCCGTAGTATTCCTGAAATCCCCGTTGCACGGGATTGACTTTTCCCAGATGCCATTTACCTGCCATGGCGGTAAAGTAGCCGGCTTCTTTCAATACCTCTGCAATTGTCACATTGTCCGAGTTAGAGCGGAATCCGGCATAACCTTTCGCCTCTTTGGCATGGCTGCCCGTCATGTGCCCCAAACCGGTTTGATGGGGATACAATCCGGTCAATAGATTGGCACGCGAGGGACAACTGCGTGCGCTGTTGTACATTTGTGTCATTCGGATTCCCTGTGCGGCCAGATGGTCTAATACCGGAGTTTCTATCTCTCCTCCGAAGCAACCCAAATCGGAGAAACCTAAGTCGTCCGCTAATATCAGGATGATATTGGGTTTTTCTTGTGCGGTAACTGTACTTCCCAGTGCCAGTCCGCCTGCTATCAATGCAAGTTTATTCATGGAGTGTTTGTTGTTAGTTTGAATAGAGAGTTTGTTTTACTGAAAAGATTGCACTTCATCCGGTCCGGGAGTTGCGTAATGCGGATCGATGGCACGGATATATACATCTCCGTCCGGTAGGATTTTTACGTCCAAAGGTACAATGGTCGTCCCTAGTTTGTTGATGGTCTGTGCGTCCTCTCTCAAGTCCCGTTTTTCAATACCGTCCGGATCCAGCGGCGGTCGGTTGCCATTGAAGAAGGCAGTACACCACCATTTGCCGTTTTTGTCCTGAAAAGGAGTGCCATGTCCTAAGAAACGTCCCGCAAAGCGACGCTCGCTGTAAGGACCTGTGACTTTATCGGATGTGCAATAATATAAATTATAGGATCCTTTGCGTCCTTGGTCGGTAGACCATGCCGTACCGAAATGCACGTATTTCTTTCCGATCTTACGCATAGTAGCCCCTTCGTGTCCGATTTTGCGGTTGGACGGATCGATACGCACCGGTTCTCCTGCCAATCCGGCAAAGTCCGGTTTCAGAGGGACAATGAGTGTGTTGCTGAATAGTAGATACCACGTTCCGTCGTCATCTTTAAAGAGAGACGGGTCATGCTTTTTCAGGAATGCTTCCGGGTTGGGGTGCTTCCAGGGACCTTTGATATCTTTTCCGCTACTCAGAGCCAGTCCGCTATGTTTTTGCGGACAATACACAAGTGCCCAGCAGTCACCGGTCCAATGTAGTTCGGGTGCCCACAATGGATTTTTGGTAGCCATTTCTTCTCTTCCTTTGAAAGTGGGTGAATCTTCTGCCAGTGAATAAGGAGCGCCCAAAGATTTCCAATGAGCTAAATCGTCGCTGCACCATACTTGTACCTGATAACCTACGATGCTTGTTTTACCCAATCCCGTGTTGTATTGGTCGTCCTGTTCTCTCGGGTCGCCGGCAACAGGAGTCGTTCCGGTCAGGTAATATTTTCCGTCCGGTCCCAATACGATATAGGGGTCACGAATCCACCCGCCTTTGATATGGAGGGCTTTGTCATGCGACTTCACACCTGCCAATATATCTCCGGCACTTAATTGCGCTTTTGTGGTGACCGACAAAAACAGAAAAAATAGTGGTAAAAATAAGTTTTTCATATAGTGTAATATGTTTAGTGTTACTAATAGATCAGACTTACAGCTCTTATATGCATTTGCAAATAAAGGATTTTATATGGAAATAGATGCGTAATATTTCGTTCAAAAGTCGTTCATATTTGTAAAAAAAGGAGGAATAACACATATTTCCACTTCCTCTGAACATATTTACGGATGGCAAGATGAAAAAAACTCTATATTTGCATAAACTAAAAGCACGAAACGAGTTATGAAAAGCATAAATGTAAGAAGATTCTTACTGACAGGTTTATTCCTATATACAGCGATGAGCCTATGCGCAACTATCCATTATAATAATTTGCGGTTTAAACAATTTGAGACTTTAGACAAACTACCTCATAAAACGATTAACGCCATCACACAGGATAATTCGGGATTTCTTTGGCTGGGAACCCGGAACGGACTTTGCCGGTATGACGGATACAATATTGTCACGTATCAATATCATGAAAATGATTCGAACTCGCTTTGCCATAATTTTGTAAATACACTCTATAATGACAGCTTGCAGAATGTAATCTGGATTGCTACTGAAGAGGGAATCTGCAAGTATTCGTCTTCCACCGGACGTTTTGTACGTTATCGGATTGAGGGGAATACCAAGCCGAATGTGGTTTTCCTGAAAACTTTCGATAAACAGTTGCTGGCGGGATGCAGCAATGGAGTGTATGCCTATGATGAAAAGAAAGATGCTTTTGTGCCGTTTCTGCTTACTGGCACGGAGGCCAGCCTTGTGTCCGGATTGGCAGAAGACCATAATGGCTTTTTATGGATCAGTACCCCGAAAGGTGCCAAGTGTTATAATATGCATAAAAAAGTCTTTATGAAATTGCCCGAAAGTGTATCGCACATATCGAGCAAACTCTATATCGATAAATTCAACCGCCTGTGGTATAATATGAACCAGCAAGTGAATGTTTATGATATAAATAATCAACAGAATTACTCCATCAAGGAAAGTAAACAGTTTAAAATCTTTAAGTCTATTGCTCTTGATGGAATGGATAACATTTGGTTAGGAAGCGAGTATGGAATTTTTGTTTATGGAAAAGATTTGCGACTGATCCATCACTATCAGCAGACCGAAGGGGATTTGAGCAACTTGAACGATAACCCGATTTATAGTCTGTTTATGGACGCCAATCACAATATGTGGGTGGGTACTTATTTCGGTGGAGTGAACTGCTATATCGATGCAACAGACAATTTTCATGTATTCTCATACGGAAATTCCAGAAATCACCTGAGCGGAAAGGCAGTGAGACAGATAACCGGAGGTCCTGATGAGGATATATATACTGCAACCGAAGATGGAGGTTTGAACCGTATCGACAAGTCCGGACAGATAACCCGCTCGGAAGCATTGCATCAACGAATGGATATTGGAGCTACGAACGTACACTCTTTATTACTAAATCATGAGGGGGATTTATGGATTGGCCTTTACGAGAAAGGAGCCAGATGTTATAACTTCCGGACGCAGCATACAAAGGTTTTTCTTCCGATGGATTTATACAGGAGGCATTCCGGTTTCTGCATGATAGAAGATGCGGAGCATGACATCTGGTATGGAGGTCTGAATGGTTTTGTCATCTTCAGGAAAGAGGGGAAAGGGTACGAAGTGATGAAGTTTAAAAAGCCTTTCTTAAAGTTTATATTCTGCATGGTGAATGCTCCTGATGGGACCGTTTGGGCGGGAACACGAAGAGACGGAGTCTTTCGGCTTGACAAACGCAAACAGACGGTTGAGAGAATTGCGACTTTTCCCAATAAAGAATTATTTATCACCGATCTTTATGTTGATTCTCAAAATCAGATATGGGTGGGTACGGATGATAATGGAATGTTGCTCCTGAACAGTAAAGGGGAGTATATCACGTCATATACGGAAGAGCAGATTGGCTCCAACTCGATCAAAGGCATTGTAGAAGATAATGCAGGTAATATCTGGTTCGGCACAGTGAATGGCTTGTGTTGTATTCGTGCAAAGGGAGGAATCATGCGTTATACAACCGAGGATGGATTGCCTACCAACCAGTTCAACTATTCCTCCGCTTATAAGGATGCCCGTGGAGTATTGTATTTTGGAACCATCAACGGGCTGGTTTCGTTCCATCCCGAACGAATATACAAATATCCATCCCGTTTTAATATTGCCCTGACCGCCATTTCATTGAACGGTGAGTTGATAAATCCATCTACTTCCGACTCGCCTCTTGAGAAGACAATCTCCGAATGTACTTCGATTACCCTGACGCACAAGCAGGCAAGATCCGTACAGATAGAATATTCGGGAATGAACTATCGCTATAATAACAATACAATGTATGCCATGAAACTGGAGGGTGTCGACAAGAAATGGCAGAATATCGGTGAGCAACATCAGGTACGTTTCTCGAATTTACCTGCCGGTCATTACCGGTTGAGAATTAAGGCGGGCGAAGATGGTATTCACTGGTATGAGAAAGGAGAGAAAATAATCAATATACGTGTGCTTCCTCCTTTTTGGTTGTCGGGATGGGCTTATGGTTTCTATGCTGTTTGTTTGTTAATGTTGGGATATATCGGATATCGCTATACGAAGAACCGGTTGAGGCTGGTCATGAACCTGAAGACAGAACACAATCTTCGTGTGAATATGGAGAAACTGAACCAGCAGAAGATTAACTTCTTCACCTACATCTCGCATGATTTGAAAACACCGCTCACATTGATTCTCTCGCCTTTGCAACGTCTGCTGTCGCAAAAGGAAATAACGAACCATGACAAGAAGAATATCGAAATCATTTATCGTAATGCCAATCAGATGAAGTATCTGATAGACGAGTTGCTTTCTTTCAGTAAGATTGAGATGAATCAGGAGAAGATAAATGTCCGCAAGGGAAATATAATGCTCTTTTTGAAAGAACTCTCCAATATATTCGAGATAGTTGCCCGAGATAGGGAGATTGACTTCATTGTTAAATTGGATGATACGGATGAAGAAGTATGGTTTTCTCCTTCCAAACTGGAGCGGATTATGTACAACCTGTTATCAAATGCTTTTAAATACACTGCCCCCGGTGATTATGTGCAACTCACTGCTTCTTTGCAGGAAGAGGATCAACAGACCTTTGTACACATTTCAGTGAAAGACAGTGGACGGGGGATTCCCGACGAAGTGAAAGACCGGATTTTTGAACCTTATTATCAGGTTTCTCCCAAAGATCACAGAGAGGGTTTCGGATTAGGGCTTTCGCTCACCAAATCGCTTATC
Organism: Bacteroides sp. 3_1_13; assembly: GCF_001185845.1. Taxonomy (NCBI): domain Bacteria; kingdom Pseudomonadati; phylum Bacteroidota; class Bacteroidia; order Bacteroidales; family Bacteroidaceae; genus Bacteroides; species Bacteroides sp. 3_1_13. Next base: position 185,674 of record NZ_KQ236955.1, on the reverse strand, counting down.
CAGCTGCATAGAGGACGGATAGAAATAGAAAGTAAAGTGGGAGAGGGATCGAACTTCATCGTTATTCTTAACGTATCGGAGCAGGCTTATGAAGCTGCTGAAAGACGGCAGGACGGCATTACGCTGGCCGAAATACAGAAGTATAATATGCGTCTCAAAGAAACGGTGGAAATACTTCCCGATAAACTAACGCAGGAAAAGCACCCCTCGCAGGAAGAACGGCAATCCATCCTTATTGTAGAGGATAACAATGAAATGAATAATTACCTGAAAGAGATTTTCATGGAGAACTATCAGGTGATTCAGACGTATAACGGTAAGGAGGCTTGCGAAGTGATGCAAAAAGTATATCCAAGTCTGATTATCAGTGACGTGATGATGCCGGTGATGGATGGTCTCGAACTGACCCGGCGCGTGAAGCAGGATATAAACACCAGTCATATACCTGTTATTCTTTTAACGGCAAAAACCGATGAGGGAGAGCAGACACAAGGGTATTTGTGTGGGGCGGATGCTTATATTCCCAAACCTTTCAATGCGAAGAATCTGGAACTTCTGGTCAGGAACATGCAACAGAACCGAATGTCGGGTATCGCGCATTTCAAACAGACAGAGGAACTGAATATCACACAGATCACCAACAATCCACGTGACGAGAGATTCATGAAAGATTTGGTGGAATTGATTATGGCTAATATTTCAAAGGAGGATTATGGAATCACTGAAATCACTTCTGCTTTATGTGTAAGCCGAAGTTTGTTGCATACGAAGTTGAAAATGCTGACAGGTTGTTCTGCTTCGCAGTTCATCAGAAGTATTCGGATGAGGGAAGCCAAGAAACATCTGTTGGATGGCATGAATGTGGCTGAGGCTGCTTGTGCTGTGGGAATGACCGATCCTAACTATTTCACGAAATGTTTCAAGAAAGAGTTTGATGTCACCCCCACAGAATTCACTAAAGAGCACTTGGCGTAAGGTTCGTGTTATTGCTTGCTTTTCTTTTTCTCATGCGGTCCGAATGAAAGTGGAACTACTTTTTTGCCGGACTTCTTTAGATTGCGCTGGTATTTCCTCATTAGTTCCATCCCTTTCAGGCGGGCGTTTTCGCCGTTGGCAAGCTCTTCCGGCATTTGGTTGATCCAGTTCAGATATATCCCGAACAGTTCTTTATACTTTTCGGGGTACTGATCTTTCAGCCCATGTTTTTCCTGGGGATCGGCTTCGATGTCATACAGGTCATAATCTTTTTCAAAGTGCGGGTCGGAAACCAGTTTCCATTTACCTTGCCGGATGGCGAATTCATTTTTGAATACCTGATTGTTGCTTTTCTTCTCCGTACTCCAATACAGTACATCGTGCGGCTCTGTCCGGTCTTTGCCCGACAGGTAAGGCAGCAGGTTGACACCATGCATATTAGTATGAGAGAGTCCGGCGAGTTCCATCACTGTAGGGGCGATGTCGATACTCATCACAGGTTTGTTGTAGATGGTTCCTTTGGCCAGTTTGGCTGGATAGCTGACGATGAATGGCACGCGGATGCCTCCCTCGTAGTATGACCCTTTCCGTCCTCTGAATTCCCATTTATCACTGTATTCCACGGCTCCGTTGTCACTTAGGTAGAAGATGATGGTATTGTCGCGCAATCCCAGCTGTTCCAATGTTTCTACCACTTTTCCCACTCCCTGGTCAAGTGCGAAAGTCATGGCACGACCAATATCATCCTTGCCGATTTCCTGCGGATTGATAGCCAGTTCTCCAATTAATTCTTCGGGTGCCTGCAAAGGAGAGTGTATGGCATTGTAAGGCAGATATAGGAAGAAAGGGTGGTCGGCATTTTTCTGAATAAAATCCACTGCGCGTTTGGTGTATTCGTAGGTGGAATATTCCATCTCCGTCACAGGTTCCATATTATCCAGTGTAAAAGCCAGTCCATTGTAGACTCCGTCCCATGAGCCTCCTACCAGCGGATCATAATAATCGTGCAGCCCGTTAATGAAACCGAAGAACGTCTGGAAACCACGATTGTTGGGGTGACTTCGGATATAATCTCCCAAGTGCCATTTGCCGATACATGCGGTGTCGTATCCGTTTTCCACCAAGTATTCACTTAATAGTTTTTGATCTTGGGGAATTCCACCTACGTGTGGAGTGGAAAGTCCATAGAAACCGAAACTCTGCTGATATTTTCCGGTCATCAGCCCGGCGCGTGTGGGGCTTGACAGATGTCCTGATGTATATCCCTGCATGCATTGCACACCGCTTGCCGCCAGTTTGTCGATATTGGGTGTTACAATCTTTTTGATGTGCGGATAGCAGTTCACTCCTCCGTATCCCTGGTCGTCAGCTAGGATGATAACGATATTGGGTTTATCGGGATGGGAGGGAGTGGTGTGCTGTGCGGACGCTTTCGCTATGGGCAGTATTGCCAGTAACGCTGTTGACAGTGTGCTCGTCTTTCTTACTGATATTTTCATCTTGTTCTATGATTGATTCTTATGATACTATGAGTCTCCGGTTTCATTAGTATATTGTTACCAAGTCTCAATACGCAGATCATCTATAGGATCACGACGTAATACGAGCTTCTCATCAACCTTATAATGCTTTCCGTCCATTTCATAGATATATTTCAGCGTAATTTCCGGGCAAGGCACGTCTCCATTACCGTTGAAAGTATATTCTTCACTTTTGTGGATGTAGTTTCCGGTTATTGCTTCAACGGGGCGGAACCCTTTTTCAGTACCGATTTGTACTTTATAGTTGCCACCGAAATTTCCATTGTTTTCAAATGTTAGTCGTAGATTGTCCTTTTTGTCAGTTGCTGGATCTCCAATCCCCGGACGAATGAGTTCACTCTTGCTTAGTGTTGTCAATACGCATGTGGGACTTTTGATGATGTCCTGTTTATCACCGTATGATTGTCGTGTAGATTCTATCGGGTTTCCGGCTTCGTCCAGTTCTACCACATTGCCTGTCAGATAATAGGTTCCGGAGAAAGAACTTGCATATTTGATAGCAACAACAGATGTTTCTCCTCCCTCGCGAATTTGATCCATAGAACTTTCTATCACTCTGAAGGGCAAGGCATAATGCACTTCATGGGTTCGTTCGTCAGCATAGAAAGCATCCGTGAATTTGATTTCTACATCTGCAACAGGTAGAGTGGATTTGCGTACCCGGAATGTTTCCGGGTCGCCCAGCGTGTAATAGTTACTCGGCAGAAGTGTGAACCCGGTGCCGTTGAGTAGTGATTCGTCAATGGTGAATTTAGCCCAGTCCGCCTTGTCCACTTCGCGTTTTCCTCCTAAAGAAACACCTACATAGATCGACATGTTACGGTCGGATATAACGGTTCGCAGAGGATTGCTGATGGCGAATCCGGCAGAAGTGGTTTCATAATCTTCTATGTAATCTTCATAACAGGAAGTGAGTCCGGTCAATAGGAATAACAATGCTATTTGAAGTTTTTTCATTTTCATAATCATTACGTTTATTAGTTATTATCCCATCCGATATTGTTTTTCAGATTGGGGTTCTTTAATAGTTCTGCGTGAGGAAGAGGGAGATAGTAGAAACGTACGTCGTTGAACTTACGCTCTTCTACTGTTTCTGTGGCATAGGACAGAGTACCGTTAGCGTCTCTTGTCACAATCACTCCTTTTACTGATTCGTCTAATGGCAGCAACCAGCGACGCATATCGAAATATCGTTGATTTTCGAAAGCCAGTTCGAGTCTGCGTTCATTCTGAACTAACTTGCGGAACTGTTCTTTGCTGGCACTCATTTCTTCCAGATAAGCATCGTTTTCAGGAAGTCCTCCGGATAGGTGACGAATCATTTTCAGTACGTCATAGGCTGAATACTGACAGTCCGGTCCTTTCACTTTCGGTCCCCAGGCTTCATTAGAGGCTTCTGCAAAGTTCAGGAATACTTCTGATTTACGGAGAAGCGGGTTGTAATGAATGGCAGATAGTTTCTGGATGGGAGCTAGCATATCTTTTTTTCTCGACATGAATTTGGCGAGGTAATAACCGGTGCGGCTCGCTTGGGGATGAAATTCTTTGGAATCTTTGCCTCCGGCAACAACATCTATGTTGGTATTATTATCACCAAATGAACGTCCTTGGTAGTAAACGTTTAGAACCAGACGCTTGTCACGTTTTTCATAGGGGAAATCCGGATCATATTCAGCACTCTCACCAATTGGATAACCATCAATAGCCGGGAAGGCATCCACTAGATTTTGTGAAGGAACCGTGTGGGCTGTTCCCCTATAAAAGGGAGGAAAATGATTTGCTTCCATCCCGTTAGTATTGAAGTAGCTGCGGAATACAAAATCGGTCGGTGTTGTAGTTGGAGCATCAGCGATATTGTTGGCTTTCAACGGAGTATATTTACCAAAATCTTGTAGTTGTAGTACTGCGTTGGAGATAAGAGCTGCCTGTTCCCATTGCTTTTGATAACCTTCCGGGTCGATAACTGAATAATCACTTCCATGATTTAAGGTAATTGTATCCGAAGATTGGAAAGCCGGGCTTGCACTATATAATGCTACTCTGGACTTTAAGACGGCTGCTGCCATTGACGTTGCACGGCCTATATTGCCTACACCTACGATAGCGTCGTCGCCCGTATAAGTGGCAGGTAATTTTTTCATAGCCAGGTCGCAATCTTGTAAGATCTGGCGTACACATTCCTGATAGGTGTTTCGTTTGAACTTTTCTAGTTGCTTCGCTTCTTCTATGGTGACAAAATGAGTGATAATGGGATAACCTAGAGCTTCCCCTTCATCAGTACGGCCGCCATAACGTTGCAACAGTGCAAATCCCCACCAGGCGCGAAGGAAGAGCGCTTCGCCTTCCAATCGTTTTTTGATGGCAGCATCCGTTTCCGGATTGGTACGGTCATAGCTTAAATCATCGCGTAAGCCCTTTTCCAGAAATTCATGGATATTTTGCATTTGCTTATAACATCCATCCCAGTTTCCGATGGGATTATCGGCTCCGGTAATCCCTCCGATGGCTGCTTTGTAGACACCTGAACCATAAGAGTTGGTTACGGCATTGTCTGTTGCTGCATCCAGGAAGTTATTGTCAAAACAGTTGGGAGTATTAGGAATAGCAGAGTAAGCTTGCATTAATACTCCTTGTGCCAAGTCTGAAAGTTTCCAGACTTTATTATCATCCCATTCATTGACTGTCTTTGTATCTAATACATCCTCGCAAGAAAGGAACAAGGACGACAGGGCGGATAATATTAGTATGCTACCTATTTTCATATATTGTTTTTGTTTTTATAAATTAACTACGTTCTTTTTTTAGAAAGTAACAGAAAGCCCTCCTGTGTAAGTTGCGAGTACCGGGTAATTGGTAATACCTGCATCCGGACGTTCCGGGTCCATGTCTTTGAAACCGGAAATGACAAATAAATTGGCTCCTCGTGCAAATAATTTCAGATTCTGGGCTATGTTTTTCTTCTTGAATTTGAAAGTATAGCTCAATTCAATGTTTTTCAAACGGAAAAAGGCACTGTTTCTTACCCAATAGCTGGAATTGCGGAAGCTGTTCTTTCCGTCAGTGGAGGTCAAACGGGGATAACTGCCTTGAGGATTCTGCGTTTCGTGATAGCGGTCGAGCACCCTATCTGAATACTTTCCTAAACCGGTGTTCCAATAGTAAGTGTTCGATAGGAGTTTGTCTACTCCGGTTTCGGCTACTCCCTGTATATAGAGCCCCCAATTTCTGTAGTGTAAATCTACATCTATTCCCCATGAAATTCGAGGAAAGTTATTACCGACTATCGTTTCGTCACGGCTATCGATAATCTCGTCTCCGTTTAGATCGGCATAGGCTATGTCCCCGTTCTGATAAGGACCGAAGCTTTGGGGTGCGTGACCATTCAAAGGAATATCTTTACCGAATAATCCTTCTGCCTGTAAACCGAAAATGTGATCGGTAGGTTGCCCGATTTTCTTACGGTAGTCTTCTATGTTGTCCAGTTCATCCGCTTTAATCAGTTTGTTTTTGGAAAAGGTCAGGTTTAAGCCGACTTCATACGAGAAATCCTTTATTGGGCTGTCAAACCAACTGATAGATGCTTCTACTCCTTGATTCTTTACTTCGGCCCTATTTTCTGCATATAGATAATCTCCTATCATATCTGTATAGTGGCTCGAATTTGTTCCTATAATATCCCAACGCCTTTCGTGAAAGTAATTAATTTCACCCCGTAAACGGTTCTGTAAAAGGCGGCCTTCAATACCTATATTCAGTTCCGCCGATTTTTCCCATTTTAAATTCGGATTTCCATAACGGATTAGGGAGGTGATATAGGAGTTGTTCTTATTCTGTTCACCCAAACCTACCGTCCCATTCTCTTTCCAGGTAGTTTGATATAGACTATAACCGGTATTTCCTGCATAACCTAGTACTCCAAAACTTGCTTTCAGTTTTAAAAAGTTAATTGTTTCGATGTTCTTCATAAACTGTTCATTGGAAAGCACCCAGCCGATGCCGACTGTGGGTGAGAAGAAGTACTTGTGGTCATCCATAAATTTGTTGGACCCCATATAAACCAACGCTGTTTCTGCCAAATACCGTTTGTCGTATCCATAATTCAGTCGAAGAGAGTAACTGGCGTCAATGATATCTTGATTTTGCCCTTGTCGTTCCGTTTTGTAATAACGATATGCGATGGTTGCTCCTAGATCATGAATACCGAATGCCCGATTATAGGATATATTGGTTCTCCAACCGGATGTCCGTTTCACGCTATTGTTAGAGATGGAATAGTCTTTCGGTAGATTCTGTTTCCGTTTTTGCGTGAATTGTATCTGTTCGTTGCCTGTTTCGTCTTTATACGGACGTATATCATAAGTGGCATATACTTTTGATAAGGATTGTCTGGTGACGTTATAATTATCGAAAGTGAGATATGCTTCTGCTGTCAATCCTTTTATATATTTATTAAAATCCAGATCTAATCCTAAATCAGCTTGGCTGGACATATATCGCTCTGATGAATTACCGCCATATACGACATCTGCATATAGATTATCAGAAAAACGGTCACTGGTTCCGAAATAAGGAACTCCGTCTTCTGCGGGAGGCATACCGATGTTTTCCGGAGCTATAGTGAACGGATATTCATTGGGACGATTGGTGGAAATAGCATTATAGATGCCTGTTCCGTCTTTGCTTCCCCAATCCTTAATTTCCAATCGTGCTCCTACACCGGCTTTGACACGCATATAATCGGTGATTCGAATTTCCAAATTACCTCGAAGGTTCAGACGATTCAAGTTTTGTCTTTCTCCAAGTTTCTCCAGGCCGTTTGCCCCGGTATATCCGGCTACCATCGCATATTTCATATTTCTGCTTCCTCCAATAAACTCGACGGTAGCTTTTCGGTAGAAACTTTGTTTGCGTGTAAATTCATTCATATAATCTACATTAGGGTATAATAAATCATTAACACCGGTGCTGTTCTTATATCCTTCCAATTGTCCGGGTTGGTAGATGGGAGCCAGACCGTCATTTGCCCGTGCTTCGTTGTATAGCGTGGCATAATTGTAAGAGTCGAGGTATTTCGGTGTGCGGGTTACGTGCATGATTCCTCCCTCTACGGTGGTACGTATCTTTCGTTTCCCGATCTTTCCTTTCTTGGTTGTTACTTTGATAATTCCGTTTGCAGCCGCCGGACCATATAAAACTTTGGCTACAGCATCTTTCAGGACTTCTATAGATTCGATTTCCTCTACCAAAAGGTCATCTAAAGATCGTTCTATTCCGTCAATGATGACAATAGCCTGACTGTTTCCATTGGTGTGTTGACCGCGTATAAACAAGTTGGATGTGTTGAAGCCTAAGCCTCCGTCTCCCCATCTTGCTATGAGTCCCGGTGCTTTTCCCTGTAGAGCGTTGACGACGTTCAAATCCGGAAAACTTCTTAATTCTTCAACAGGTATATAATTGGCAGCTCCCACGAATTCTTTTTGTGATGTTATTCCTCCATCTAACCGTTCGATGATAGCTGTATCGGTAGCAAGTACCTCTTCGTGCAAAGATTGAGCCGTCGCTACACCCGGATAGAGAATAAGGACTCCCGCTGCAAGTATAGTCCATTTATATAATATATGTTTTTTCATGTGATACAAATTTTAAATGAATAAATTACCATCCCGGATTTTGTTGGAGTGTGCCGTTACTACTTGCCACATCTGTTTTGGGGAATGGATACCAATAGTTGCGCATCGCAAAATTTCTGACTTCAGGAGTTACATCCACTATTGTATAGGTGAACTTCATTTTATTTATGGCCACTTTGGGATCGACGGGAGTCGCTTTGATTCCTTTAATCGGATACGTTTGGTTGAACAGCTCATGGGCGATCATCCAACGTCTGATGTCCCACCAACGATGATTCTCAAACATTAATTCGACAGCTCTCTCTTTGCGTAGTGCTTCTCTGAATAAGTCAGGATCAGTAACCCGGTCTTGTGTAAGAGCTGTGATGCCGGCACGTTTGCGAACAATATTTAATGCATCTTCAGCAGATAAGTCGCATTCTTCCACTTTTTGTGTCGCACTTCCTGTTGCTTCAAATGAGGCTTCGGCGAAATCCAGATAGACTTGCGCTACACGGATATATGGTGTGATGACACGATATTTATCCCATTGGGCTGTATAACGATTTGCTTCAGGCCATAGAAACTTCTTACATAAGTATCCTGTTTGTTGACGGTTGTTGATGTTTTTCAAAGTTTTCATGTCTTCAGAAGCTTTTCCTCCTTCAAATGTTGTGATGTACAGAGGTTTGCTACTGCTATTCTTTCCCCATTCTTCACCGGGTACTAAAATATTATTCTTTAATCTGGGATCGCGGTCTGTCCATGGCTTTTGATTGTCATAGGCTGCTCTTGAATCTTCGATCGGATAATAATTTCCATCCTTTCCTTTTTTCTCGAATAAGTCTACCATGTTTTGTGTAGGGGCGTTATATGTGGAGGCTGCCACTTGTGTTCCTCCTGCCAGATCTGCGTAGAGCCATAATGATTTCACAGTGGTGAGTCCTCCTGCCATAGGAGCGCGGTTATACCAAACGTGTTCGGGCTGGTGACTTGGTGGAAAGGTAAAATAAAATATATCCTTATATTCACTTTGATCCATCAGACGATATTGATCCGGGTGCGTATTGATATAGGTTATTACCTTCATGGCTGATTGGGCCGCCAATTTAGCTCTTTCTTTATCGTATTCTTTTATTTCAGTAGAATTTAAATCATTCTGCATGAGCGGACTGGCATCATATAGTTGTGCCATTGATTTGAAAGCCATGGCAGCTATTCTGGAAGGACGTCCGGTATTGCTGTCGTCCCATGTTTCCGGTAGCATGGATATGGCAGCTTCAATATCTTCCATCATCCATTGGTGAGATTCATGGTAAGTGACGCGAGGAATCTTTTCCTCTCCATTCTCGAGGAATGGATGGTCGAAGATAGGCATACCTCCATAACGTTTGAGTAACTGAAAATAGAACCATGCTCTATAAAAGTGTGCCTGTCCCAAAATTTCATTTGTTTGTTCTTCAGTCATTCCCGGAACTTTTGTGTAGTTTGCGAGTACCAGATTGGCAATTCGAATGGCTTTATATGCCGAATGAATACTAGTTGGACCTTTTACTCCAAGTTCGAATGTTTCGTCTTGTTTAGCTCTTAGCCAGTTTCCGGAGTTTAGCGTTAATACTGTTGATTTATTGAATATCATTACCATTTCGTCCGAAAAGCATCCGACGTGCGGACAACCGTCAGAGTTATTGTCATCTCCGAATATTTGTTCTAATTCTGTAAAACAAATATCCAGAAATCCTCTGATCGTCTCATAACTTTTATATACGTCTTTGTCAGACAATCCCATATCCGGCGATTTATCCAGAAAATCTTCACAAGAACTTCCGATTGTCAGCAATACGATTGATATAAGGAATATTTTGAATCGTTTCATGGTTAATTAGTTTTATTGAATATTAGAATGTGATGCGTGTTCCTACGGTATAAGTGCGTACGATCGGATAAGTATCCGCACCTCCTGTTTCAGGATCTACGCGATTATCTACGTTAGAAAATGTAAGTAAGTTATTCCCCTTGATATAGAACTGGCATGCTGTTATACTTAATGGCTTCAATAGTTTCTTGGGGAATTTGTAACTTAATTCCAGATGTTTCAATCTGACATATGAGTGATTAGCATAAGAGTAAGTACTTTGTACCGAATTATGTCCTCTGTCCAGATGAAGTGCGGGGCGCATAACTTTATTGGTATTTGCTTTTTCCGGAGTCCAATGGTTTAATACATCCGGTTGTGCTTTGATGTTACTTTCGGGAAAGTCCCATAAATATTGGTCGAATTGCAATTTATAAACACCTAGAGGAGCGTAAATCATAGCATTCAAGCCCCAGCCTTTGTATTCCAGTCCTAAATTAAGTGACATGGTAGTCTGTGGATAATTCATTTGTGAAACAGCGGCTTTGTCGTTTATATTGAGTATTCCGTCACCATTGTAATCAATATAAACTAGATCTCCCGGAATTACTTTTTGAGGAGAAGCTTGTCCTATTGCCGTTTGTGCATGATTAAACACATCATCGATTGTTTCATAATTGCCGACTGCCAGAAAGCGGGCTTGCCAGTCGATGGGTTTGCCGGCTTCCTTCAGATGACTTTCCAAGTCTGAAGGGTCATCTCTAAACACAATGCGGTTTTCATTCATCGATAAGCTGTAATTCATGGAATAACGCCAATTTTTACCAATTTTATTATGCCATCCTAAATCCAGTTCGAATCCATGATTTTTTGTTTCTCCCATATTCAAAGAAGGCAGACCGATACCATACCATGCCAGTGTGGTGCGGGGAGCCATTAAAATTCCGGTACGACGCTCATTAAACAAGTCTATACTCATGGATAGCTTATTCCATAGACTAAGTTCTAGTCCTAAGTTTTGCTTGGTGGCAACTTCCCATGTGGATAATGGGTCTGCCATCGTACCTTCTTTGAAAGTTGGACCGAAACCAACATTTTGTGAATCTCCGAACTGGACGTTATTAGCTTGATTATAGATCTGAATGTAATTGAAACGAGGAGCGCCTGCGTCGCTACCTACCTGGCCATAAGAATATCTGACTTTCATATTGGTAAGCACACTTCCGAATTTTTTCTTGATGAACGGTTCTTCTGAAATTCTCCATCCTAAAGAGAAAGAAGGGAAGAAGCCAAAACGATGACCGGGAGCAAACTTTTCAGATCCGGTATAGGCCATATTTACTTCGCCCAGATAGCGTTCTTTCCAGTTGTAAGTGACGCGACCCACCCAGTCTTCCGTATAGGAGGGAAACTGCATTACATTCTCTTTTCCTTTGTTTTCTATGATCTGCCTGTTCATTAAGGCTAGTGCCGATATCTTATGTGCCCCGAACTGGCGATTGTATTCTAATGCAAATTCGTAATATAAACGCCTTCCTACATCATTCAATGCATCGTAATTCGAATTAACAGGATATCTTTCATCATCTTGATATTCACTTGGAAACCGTTTGTTTTGTTTTAGTGGATAGGAGATGCTTCCGTCTTCGTTATAAATAGGATTCGCATAATCATATTCACGATAATATCTTATAGAGGAGTTCTTTTCTGCAAATGCACCGTTTATTCCTTGGACTAACCCTACTATGATTTTTGATTCTGTACTCATAAATTGATTATAAGATACACGTGCTTTGGCTGATAATCCTTTCGTGACGAAAGATAAATCTTGTTTCAATATAAAATCGTACCATCCTTGAAATTTTTTAAGCATATTCTGCCCTTTGGTGTTCATATTGGCTATAAGATTATAGCCTGATTCTGAAATATCTCCCCAATATCCGTCACTGTATTTAATAGGAAATGTATTATTGGGGGCCTGAAATGTTTTTGCGAAGTTGGTTCCTCCGCTCGGTTTGTTCCGGTATCCCATATTACCTGCTACATTAGCAGAGAAAGTGGTGGTGTTTGTCAGCTTAAAGTCGAAATTCGCGCGCCAGTTATAACGGCGGTAGTAATAACGTGGATCAAAATCAGCTTGTTTGTCTATATTATAGTTACCTCCATCATATTGATAACCTAATGAGATAAAATAATCCATTTTTTCCATTCCTCCTTGGACGTTGACATTATAGTTTTGAGAAAAACCGAAATCTTTAGTTATCTCATCAAACCAATCCACTTCTGGAAAAGCATCATTGTATGGGCCATAATTGCCTGTGGCGTATGCTTGTTCCCATGCCTGGATGGTCGAGGTTGGAATTTGTTTGTCCCAATTGTTATCATTGGCCAGTGCTTCGTTATATGTTTTCATGGAGGTGATGTAATCTGCCCAATCCAATTTGGTTGTCATCTGCTTGAATCCAAGGTTTGCTGTGAAGGTTATCTTAGCCTTTTGTTTGGAACCGCGTTTGGTGGTCAGTAAGATAACTCCGTTAGCTCCTCTGACACCATATACAGCGGTTGCAGACGCATCTTTTAAAACGGAAATGGATTCGATTTCATTGAAGTCTACATCATTCATGTTACGTTCGATTCCATCTACCAATACGAGAGGAGAGGTTCCGTTCCAGGATGCTTTACCACGGATGAAGATGCTGGCGGAATTTTCTCCGGGCATTCCGCTGGAATTGATTGCTACTACACCGTTTAGTTTTCCTTGCAAAGCTTCTGATACACTGTTGAGGCTTCCTCCTTGCAATAAGTCGTCTCCTTTAGTTGTTGAGATAGATGCTACTGTGGATGCTTTTTTCTGGATACCATAACCCACAACAATAATTTCGTCTAACTCTTCACTGTCACTCGACAAGACTATTGTACCTGCTTTTTTAGCTTCTTTGGCATCAATAATCAGTTTCCTGTACCCTACATAGGATATAACTAATTTGTGATGAGGAAGAACTTTTAACTGGAAGAATCCGTCAAGATCAGTTATTACACCTTGGGAAGTCCCTCTGACACTTACAGTAGCCCCAATTAAAGGACGGTTGTCACTACTGTCTACAACTTTGGCTCGTACTGTTATAGCTTGCTGTGCATATCCTGACTGACATAATAAGAATATGATTACCAGCCATAGACATCGTTTAAACTTAATGTTGTTCATGATATTAAGGATATAGTTAACAAATTAATCAAAGGATTTCTAACGGATGAATACATTTTGCATCCATCCGTACTAATTATTTATTAATCATAAATTTTGCTGTGTGATTATTTAGATACAGCTTTAGTTAAGCGGCAGAGGGATTTTGGGCTCTCTTTTTATTAGGTGTACGTGGTACATCTTTGTCTATCCCTGTATCTTTTTGTTGTTTCATCCAGCTTTCTAATTCTCGAATGAGTTCCGCTTTCTTCTGTTTGTACTCTATTTTATCTGCAAGATTATCAAGTTCAAATGGATCTTTCGTTATGTCATACAATTCATACTCGGGGCGATGTTGATAACGCTTCAATATTCTCCGGGCCTGTTCTGTGTCTTGAGTTTTCCAGGAGACATGCCATTCATTCTTTTCAATATGCTTCTCTATGTATGTTGCTTCTGGAGTTAAGTTCCAGATTAAACGATATTTCCCATCTGAAATGGAGCGGATAGGATAAGCTGGACCTTCCGGGATATTATTGTGAACATGATAAGCATATTTATGATGTTTTTCTGTTTTGCCTTGTAATATATTTACGAGGCTTTTTCCATCTATAACATCAGGTACATTGCCACCTGCGATTTCAATGAAGGTGGGAAGAATATCCTCATATTGCACGATTGCAGAAGTTTCCGTCCCCGGTCGGATAACCCCTTTCCAAGAAGCAAGCATCGCTGACTTTACACCTGCACTCCAGTTGGTCCATTTGGCTCCCGCGAACTGTGGGCCTTGTTCGGATATGAAAAAGATAAGGGTATTTTTAAGCAAATCTTTGTCCTTCAAAATCTTCATGGCATCTCCTACTTGTTGATCCAGCAGTCCTATTTCTGCTAAATATCTAGCGTAATATTCGCGTGTTGCTTCGGTATCCACAAAATGTGGAGGTAGTTGAAGCTTTTTCCGGTCAAAAACGGAGGCGTCGCCACCTGTCCAAGGGACATGAGGGTTAATAGAAGCTAGAACCAGACAGAAAGGCTGCAAGGTTTCACGTCCCATAAATTCTTTGATTCCATCTGTAGTATAGTCTGTTTTGGGACTCGTACACCCTTTTGGAAATCCTGAAACTTCTTCAAATGGGAAATTAGCTAAAGGATTGATATGCCATTTTCCTGCTAATCCAACTCGATAACCTAGTTCTCCCAAATAGCTTGGAAGAGACTTCACGTCGTCGTTTACACGGCTATGGTTTGCGTAACCACCATGATGCATCGGATACATTCCTGTATAAAGGCAATGACGGGTTGGCGTACTCATAGATACAGAATTATATGCACAGTTGAATTTAATTCCCTGACGGGCTAATGCATCTATGTTGGGTGTTTTATTGTTTACAGCCCCAAAACATCCAATATCATAGTACGCACAGTCATCAGCTACTATTAATAAAATATTGGGTTTGGAAGGTGTTTGGGCAAAGCTATTGCCTATTGACAAGCCGCTTAATAAACACAGGCTAATTAATGATTTTTCCATATAGTATTATTTTATTGGGTTGTTTATATGTGAATAAGATAATGTATAGGCTCATACATACCATTGCGAATGGTGAAAGCAATGGCATGTTGCCCGATAATAATCATTGTCTTATGCTATATCCTGATATTAATGCTTTTTGTTTCTTTTTTTCTTGCCTTTGGTTGATTGATTGTTTTTCTTCTCTTTGGTTGTAGTATCCTTTTGTAGATTGCTAGCCAAATGGTTCAATGCATCCATTTCCGTCTCTTGCCCTTCATCTCCACAATATTTCATCCAGCCTTTCAGCTGTTTATCCAGTTCGTTGATTTTTGTTTTATAGTTGGGATCATCTGCCAGGTTCTTCATACAATAGGGATCTTTCTCCACATCATATAATTCGATAGCCGGACGATATTGATATTTGTGTGTCATTTCCCAGGCATGTTTATCGGTCTCTCCTTTCGCTTCCCATTGTTTGAATAAAGGAGAAAAGACTTCTGTATTCTGGAATTTGGCTTCCGGAGTAAGATTCACGATGTAGCGGTATCGTCCGTCTGATACGGAGCGGATGCCATAATATGGAGAACCTTTGTAAATACCTCTGGTTGTCTGCAGCGAGAAAGTATATTGTTTGTGTGTCTTTTCTTTGCCAGTCAATACGTTTTTGAAACTTTTTCCATCTACCGGAGCAATCGGTTTTCCTCCTGCGATATCAATGAAAGTGGGAACTATATCCACATATTCTACCAATGCGTCACTTTCTGAATGAGGTTTTATCACGCCGGGCCAGCGAACGATGCAAGCAGAATGTACACCTGCATCATAACAGGTCCATTTGGCAAATGGCAGGCTGTTTCCCTGTTCACTTAAATATACTACTACTGATTTGTCAGTCTCTTTTTGCTGGTCAAGGATAGATAACAAGGTGCCGAACTCATTATCCATATAGTTAATCTCAGCCAGGTAGTGCGTCAACATTCTGCGTGTTTCAGGTATATCTACATACATTGGTGCAACAGTTAGTTTATCTGCATCAAATTGGGAAGCATCCCCTTTATTCCAGGGAGTATGGGGTTGACGGGAAGCTACTAGTAAGCAGTATGGTTCATGTTTATCTTTGCACTCGGAGATGAATTTGCGGATAGCGTCGAAATCAATATCCCCTCCTTGCAGTGTCGGTGCGTAAAGATCGAATGGAAATACCGAGTCGGGAGCCACATGTGATTTTCCTACTAAAGCTACTTTGTAACCTTGAGGATGAAGTTGTTGAACTACACTCAAAGTTCCTTCATTGGCGCGGGTATGGTTGGGGAATGCTCCACTTCTTACAGGCCATACGCCTGTATATAAGTTATGACGAGTGGGAGAAGACATTGGAACAGCCTGGTATGTTTTCGTGAGGCGTATTCCTTGTGTTGCAAAGCGGTCGATGTTGGGTGTTTTGGAATCCGGGCTTCCATAACATCCAAGATCATAAAACGAACAGTCGTCGGCTATAAATAATACCAAGTTCGGTTTCTCAGTTTGTTGTGCATACATGCTGGCTGTGCATCCAGCCGCCAGTGCAAGGCTTACTAAATAGTTTTTCATATTTTATTGATTTATATGTCTGGTCATTTTATTTTCCAAAGATAGGTTCTGGTGTAAATGACAAGTAGAAAAAATCTATCTAAAAATAGGAATTATGTGTTTTTACCTGTCCACAGACCCTATATAGCCGTATTCTACTTTTATTTTATGTCTAGTTCAACATCATCTATCCAGATTACTCCATTTGATTTTCCTACATAAAATACCAGCTGATAATTTCCATTCTCCTTGATTGGAATATCTTTGAATTCGAAAGTACGGACATCAGTAGTAAGAGAAAGGGGGGCATCAATGAGCTTTGTAGCCAGGTTCTGCTCTCTCTCCAATCGGAATATAATTGGGGTCTTTTTTTCTGCTTGTACTTTGAATCTAATGGAGACCTTTTCTCCGGCTTTGGCATTGAACATCCATTTCAGAAATCCATTTGCCGGTTTGTCTCCACTTTTTTTGATATCGATACGGGCTGTTTTGTCTCCACTGATTGTATGGGCGCTGTCTATAGAAAAATAGATTTCTGCTGTGTTGGTAGCACCATACTTCCAGTCGCCAAAGTTATCATCGAATTGTCCGTTTATACACCGACGTTTGTAATCACGTCGACGTTCTCCATAAGAACGTGTATCCAGCGGGAGTGCCTCTACTTTGTCGGCCCATTCTTTCCAGGCTGTGTATAATTCATTCTTTTTTTGAGGATAGGTGGTCGCAAGATCATTTAGCTCTGTCGGGTCCGCGTTCATGTCATATAAGTGAATGGCGTTTTCGTCAAATGATTGCCCTTCGATCACTTTGGTGACTATCTTCCATTTTCCCTCTCTTACAGCAATATTGGCTTCATGCTCCCAGAATGTTTTTCCGCGTTTTGTGTTTTTTCCGATGAAATTAGGTCGGAGACTGACTCCTTGCATCGGAACAATGGTATGTCCTTTATATGTGGTAGGATAGGATGCTTTACCGAAATCTACGCATGTGGCCATGATATCTATGATATGTCCGTATTCATTAACGAATGAGTTATCGAGCTTTGGGGAGATTCCTTTTGGATAATGAACAATTAGAGGGGTCGCGATTCCACCCTCATTGGTATGGTGTTTATATTCTTTGTAAGGCGTGCTGCTTACATTCGCCCAATTTCTGCGGTAACTTTCGAAAGTATCTTCCTTACCGTCTACTGCCTTTCGTTTTCCGCTACTGATAAATTCAGCACAGGCTCCATTATCACTTAGGAACATAATAATTGTATTGTCCAGTTGCCCCTTTTTACGCAGTTCTTCTACAACACGTCCCACTCCTTGATCCATTGCATCAATTTGGGCTGCATAAATAGCCATGCGCATGGCAAATTCTTTTTGTTCTTCCTTTGAAAGGCTATCCCAAGCCGGAACAGCTTCATCGCGTGGAGACATTTGCACGTCTGGAGAAAAGAGTCCCATTTTTTTCTGGCGTTGGAAACGGGTCTCACGTAGTTGATCCCATCCTGCTTTGTAGATATCCACATATTTGTCTATGTCTTTTTGTAGAGCTTGAAGTGGCCAGTGTGGTGCAGTATATGCCAAATAAAGAAACAAAGGGTTTTCTTCGAATGAATGCTGTTTGATGAATACTGCGGCACTGTCACTGATTGCATGCGTAAAATAGAATGTGCCGTCTTTAGGGGAATGAAACTGTTGATTGTTCCGGTTATACTTCATATTGAAATAGTTGGCTGCTCCTCCTACGATACCATAAAATTCATCAAATCCCCGTTGGTTGGGCCAATGTTCCTGGACGCCTCCGGAATTTTTTCTTTCGCTACTGACGTGCCATTTACCGCTCATATACGTACTGTAACCTGCACTTTTTAAAACTTCAGCAATGGTTACACATTCGTTGTTGAGGCATCCCTGGTAGGAAGGACGTTGCATGTCGGCAGTAGTCATCCAGCCCATTCCTGCTTGGTGTGCGTAAAGACCAGTTAATAGACTGGCACGTGTCGGGCAACTTCTTGCTCCGTTATAAAACTGTCGATAACGTAATCCCTCGCTCGCTAATTTATCTAAATTCGGCGTTTGTATTTCTCCACCATAACAACCGATGTCTGAGTATCCCATGTCATCCGCCAAAATAAGGATGATGTTCGGACGATTGTCTGTTGCTTGAGCTTGGCAACAATTGGTCAGAATCCAGGGTAATGCAGGCAAAACTGCCAGATAGATGTTTTTTCTGTTCATTTCTATTTTGTATTAGGTTGAGTATTTAAAGTTACCTTGGGATATAGAGAACGGTGGCTAAATTACGTCTCTTTCATGTTTTTCCATTAGAAAAAATGTTCATAGTTTCTGTATTTATGTGTTCCGTCTTATATTTTTTCCCAATGACATGCAGTATTTCAAGTAAATCACTACTTTTGTAATAAACCTTGAAAGTATTAATATAATAGATAAGAATATGAGCATCGAATTAGGAAAGTTCAACCAGCTTGAAGTCGTGAAGGAAGTCGATTTCGGCGTATATCTCGATGGTGGAGAAGAAGGTGAGATTTTGTTGCCTACCCGCTATGTGCCCGAGGATTGTAAGATAGGAGATTTTTTGAATGTGTTTCTTTACCTGGATATGGATGAGAGGCTGATTGCTACGACACTAACCCCGTTAGTGCAGGTCGGACAGTTTGCTTGTCTGGAAGTCTCCTGGGTAAATCAATACGGAGCTTTCCTGAACTGGGGATTGATGAAAGACCTGTTTGTGCCGTTCCGTGAGCAGAAGATGAAAATGCAGGTTGGACGGAAATACGTGGTTCATGCACATGTGGATGAAGAGAGTTACCGTATTGTGGCTTCAGCAAAAGTGGAACGTTATCTGTCGAAAGAAAAGCCGGAATATGCTCCGGGAGCAGAGGTGAATATTCTTATCTGGCAGAAGACGGACTTAGGTTTTAAGGCAATTATAGATGATATGTATAGCGGTTTGTTGTATGAAAATGAAATATTCTGTCCGTTGGAGACAGGGATGGAAATGAAAGCTTTTGTGAAACAGGTGCGTGAAGATGGTAAAGTAGATTTGATTCTTCAGAAACCCGGTTTTGAAAAGATTGACGATTTTTCGAAAACGCTGCTAGACTATATCAAAGAGCACGGGGGACGAATTAACTTGAATGATAAAAGTCCTGCGGAAGATATCTACGACACGTTTGGTGTCAGCAAGAAAACCTTTAAGAAAGGAGTGGGCGACTTGTATAAGAAACGTCTGATAACCTTGCACGAGGATGGCATTGTTTTGGCGGATTCCTAAACAGAATAGGGATTTCCCTACATACGAATAGAGAGAATCATTGGGGTGGGGAGTTTCCTCACCCTATTTTTGTGGTATCAGATTAAAGATATAAATAATAAAAACTAGATAAGTTATGCGTAAGATTATAATAAGTTTCTGCATCCTGTTCGCTGCCCTTTCCTTACAAGCGCAGTCTGTTAACGGAATCCGTATCGATGGCGGGAATACTCCGATACTTGTTTACTTGGGAGGAAACCAAATCAGTTTGCCTACTACTACCTGCTTTATAGCCAATTTGAATCCCGGACATTATACTGTTGAAGTATATGCCACCCGCTTTACCCGTCCGGGAGAGCGAGTATGGAAAGGAGAAAAATTGTATAAAGACTATGTTTATTTCGATGGTAGGGGAGTGAAAGAGATATGGGTAGACGGACGTGATAACATGCATCCGGAAAGACCCGACCGCCCCGGACAGGGGGGACATCGTCCGGGACAAGGAGAACACCGCCCGGGATATGGTTACAACAGGGTCATGAACGATCAGCTCTTTCAAACGTTTTATAATGAGATGAAGAAGGAGCCTTTTAAAGATGATCGTATAAAGTTGCTTAATGCTGCATTGGCCGGTTCTGATTTTACATCTGCCCAATGTCTCCAACTGACCAAACTTTATACATTTGACGATGACCGGATGGAAATTATGAAGATAATGTATCCCCGCATTGTAGATAAAGAAGCTTTCTTTACAGTGATTAATACCCTGACATTTACTTCCAGCAAGGACAAGATGAATGATTTTGTGATAGGGTATGGTCGGCGTTGATACTATTAACTGTACGGTTATAGAGATATGTTACGCATGTTTATTGAGGAATATTATCGGAATAATAAATGATAGGAGATTAAATGATGAAACGAATACTGTTTTTACTCTTTGCGGTCGGTCTGACTGCCAATATGACCGTAATGGCTGGAATGAGCACCAGCAAGGTACGTAAGGAGACACGTTTTCTTACCGATAAGATGGCGTATGAATTGAGTTTGAGTACACAGCAATATAATGATGCGTATGAGATTAATTACGACTTTATTTATTCTGTCCGTAATATAATGGATTACGTAGCACGTGGTTACGAATGGGCATTGGATGATTATTATGAAGCTTTGGATATCCGTAACGACGATCTTCGCTGGGTATTGAGTGATGCGCAGTATCGCCGGTTTCTCGGTGCCGAGTATTTCTATCGGCCGATTTATGTTACCGGAGGGAAATGGAGTTTCAGGGTGTACATCAATTACCCGAACCGTAGCTTATTCTATTTTGGTGTGCCTTATCATTACCGTACTTATTGTGGAGCGCATTATCGTCCGCACTTTCACCATACAAGCTACTATCGGGGAAGATATACTAATTTCAACCATTACTCTGCACCGCACCGAGTGAGAGATCAGAGAGTATATCACTCTTATCGTCGTTCGGACTTCGGTTCTGTCCGGTTCCGTCCGAATACTTCCACTCGTCCGCATAATGCACCGACACGTCCGGGTAATTCTTCCCGTCCGGGTTCATCAACAACACGTCCCGGAACGTCTCGTCCAAGCACATCTACTCGTCCTGATACGTCTCGTCCCGGAACGACAACGCGACCTGGTACGTCTACTCGTCCCCGTCCGGAAACAAGTTCCGGTTCTTCAAGCTCTAATCGCAGGCCGACAAGCGGAAGTTCGACAAGTAGCGGTTCCAACCGTGAAAGTGGAAAAACAAGTAGCAGCTCAAGGGAAAGTTCAAGTAGGCGAAACGATAGTAGTGGTTCCTATAATAGAAATAACAGTTCTGATAGAAACAATAGTTCTTCCAGTCGTGGTAGCTTCGGTCGTGGCAGTTCTAGTTCCAATCGTGGCAGTTCTAGCTCCAGTCGTAGTAATTCCAGTCGCAGTAGTGAAAATACTACCAGCCGTAGCAGTCGTACTACCTCTAGCCGTAGTAGCGGTAGTTCGAGTTCTACTCGAAGCAGCGGTAGCTCTACCCGGAGCAATGTTTCCAGCGGACAAACAGAAAGACGCTCTTCTTCCGGAAGTACGAGAAGTAATAGCACTCAAAGCTCTTCCCGTTCTTCTGAAAGAAACAGCAGTTCAAGAAGATAACCTATTCCTTTATTATTTATATCAATCTCATTGCTCCTCAGCGGTAGGAGAACTAGACTCCGGTTTTTCACCGGCTAGACTATTCCGGGCGTCGCCCGTAACTTGGATATCGGGGCGGATACTATCCGCCTCGATTTCACTTATTACTCCTTGCTGTGCAAGACGTTTTGCAATCAGCTTGTAGTAACCTTCCATATTCTCCTTTAATTGTCCGCCTTCTGCAAAAGAACTGCGGAAATGCTTGGGTTTCGGGATAATGGAAGCCAGGAAAATACTTTCTTCCGTGGTCAGTTGCGAAGGGCGTTTTTTGAAATAATAAGCAGACGCTTCCTGAATACCATAAACGAGTGGTCCCCATTCTACAATATTCAGATATACTTCGTACATACGTTCTTTGGAAGTTAGTCTTTCATTCTCTATCAACCACACAATCAATGCTTCTTCCAGTTTACGCGCAAAGTTCTTGTTACGGTTCAGGAATACATTCTTTACCAGTTGCATGGTGATCGTACTTCCTCCGCGTGCAAAGCGTTTCACTTGCAGGTCGTAAATCAGTGCTTCCCGTAAGGCATCGGGCAGGAAACCGCGATGATAAAAGAATGCTCCATCTTCGCTTTGCATGACAGACATTCTTAGAATGGGGGAAATGCTGTCTAAGGGTGTAAAGTGATTGCATGAAGGGCCGATAGGGAAGGTTCGTACCGGCACTCCATTCTCATAAGCTGTGTAAATGAACTCACCGGACATTTTGGAGAGTGAAGTAGCTCCATAGCTTATGATATGGAAATCTTTTTCTTTCAATTCAGATTCCAGTTTGAGACTATCCAGTTGCGCAAAATCAATGTCTAACAGAAAATGATAAGCCAGCTCACCACTTGTCTTGATGCCTTCCAGATTACTGAATAATCCTTTCGGCAGAGAACTGAACAGATCGTCTGCCGGAAACCAGGATTTGTTGACTGCTGCAGTGAAATGCCAGTTTCCTTTCTCCTTCTCGGCCCGTAAATAAGGATGAAACTGGAGTTTGTTGAAGTCAACAATGGTGGTACTGTCCAATTCAAATGAGTGTCCGTTTATGTTCATCTCGTAACAGAGTTGTCCGCGATCGAGATGAATGATTTCAGGAGAGAGGGCTTTATGAAATACGTCCAGCCCGTTCACTCTTGCTTTTCCTTTGAGATAGACTTGTTTGGAAGACCCTATTTCTTTCGTCAGGCTATACGATAAAGTGTCAAAGGTTATCTTAGCACCATATCTACGTGTTATATAAGGTATGGAAACTTTTAGAGAATCAGATGAATAAAGCGTTGCTTTTAATGAGTTGTAATGTTGGTGCAGTTCACCATTGGCTATCCAATGCTGTGCTAAACTGTCTTCTTGTATGGTGATGACGGATTGAAAATGATTTTCTTTAATGATAAAAGAAGGAAGAGTGAGAGATACAAAATTATTGTTTTTTCTTTCCGTGATACAGATATTGTTTAGTTGTCCGTTTTCGGGCATAAAACCATAACATAAATTTAATATTTTGTTGATTCTTTCTGCGTAATTTGTTTGGGGGGCCGTTTGTGGCGACGTTCGAGTGAGATATTCTGGTTTCTTTCTAAAAAGAAAATCGTAGTTGGCGACGGAATCCCGCTTTGTGAATGCAAGTGTAATTCCGTCTGCGGCTACATAACGTATTTTTATTTTTCTGCTTAGTAATTTCCAGAAGTTCAGTTTGACACGAGTGGATGTGAGTGTCAGTAATGTGTCTCGTTGTTCGGGTACAACAGAGAGACCTTCGAGGATGATTTCATTCAATCCATTCATTTCCAGATTATCGTAATGAATACGTAGCCCGTGAGTTTGCTCAATATGGGAGGTACGTTTGTCAACTATGCTTCTTAAGAGAGCGTTGCGACTTAAATAAATACTGATGAGACAGATGAGTAGCCCCCCACTGGCTGACAGCAGAAGAATATGTTTCTTACTGTTCTTTTTCATCGTTTGATTTTGATAATTTATCGGATGCAAAGGTAGACAATATTCTGTTTCGTAGTATATAAACTGTTTTTTTAATTGGTTGTTCGATTCTAAGCGTACAACTGTTCATTTTCGTACACCACTCTGTTTCGCAATCTTTCTGATTATTAGCTTGTTATCTTTTTGGCACGCTCGTTGCATATCTATAGTCGCAAGCGGACAACGAAGAAACATGAAAAAAGTTCAGAATGTTGCAACCGTTTGAGACACTTGATCCGTCTAATAAACAGAAGAACAAAAAACAGAATGTTGAACAAATAAAAAATATACAATTATGAAAACTACAGTATTATTCAGAATGATCGTTTTAGTTGCTATGGTATTTGCAGGTATCTCTAATGCAACAGTGAAGGCACAAAACAATAACTTCATTACTAATGAAGAAACAGTAGGTGATCTTGTAGTATCGAAGGTGATTTACAGATTAGATGGCTCTCTTTATCGCCACATGAAATATGATTTTACCTATGACGATCAAAAGAGAATGGCTACCAAAGAGGCTTTCAAATGGGATGCTTCCACTGACAAATGGCTGCCGTACTTCAAGATTGATTATACTTATTCTTCTAATGAAATCACTTTGGTATACGCACGTTGGAATGATTCTCACAGAGCTTACGATGCGGCTGTTGAAAAGAGCGTGTACGAATTGAACGACGCTAATATGCCGGTAGCTTATATGAACTATAAATGGAATGATAAATGGATTGAAGAATCTAGTGTGAACTGGGCTATGAACGTGGCTACTCCGGCAACGAATGAAGCAACTCTGTTGACTGCCAGCAGATAAAAATAAATTAGGAGTTGTGAAACTCCTTCTCTCTCTTAATTTAACTGCATTAAAAACGGTGGATTGCCCTATGAGGAAATCCACCGTTCTGTTTATCTGATAAACAGCTTATATTGATTTGTATTACTTTCCGGTGCGGTGCCTATTTAACGAGCGGCAAATATTCTCCATAACCTTCCTCTTTCATTTTCTCTTTCGGGATAAAACGAAGGGAGGCGCTATTGATGCAATAACGTAATCCGCCTTTCTCTTTCGGACCATCTGTGAATACATGTCCCAGATGTGCATCTCCGGTTTTACTGCGTACTTCCGTACGTATCATGCCATGCGAAGTATCTTTCTTCTCTGCGATGATATCTTTTTGAATCGGCTGGGAAAAGCTAGGCCACCCGCAACCCGAATCGAACTTGTCGGTAGAAACAAACAAAGGCTCTCCGGTGGTAATATCAACATAAATGCCTGGGCGATGCTCATTCCAGTATTCATTGTGGAAGGCCGGTTCGGTGGCATTCTTCTGGGTTACTGCATATTGTTCCGCCGACAGTTTCTTGCGGAGGGTTGAGTCATCCGGTTTTTGATACACTTTTGTTTTCGGTGCATTGGCTTTGCGTGCCATTTCAAATAAAGCAGGATTGATATGGCAGTATCCTCCCGGATTTTTATCCAGATAGTCCTGATGGTAAGTCTCTGCCGGATAGAAATTAGTCAATGGCTTTACTTCTATAGCGATAGGAGTCTTATATTGTGCAGACAATAGTTTAATAGCCTGGTTAATGATAGGAAGATCTTCTTTATCTACATAATAAATTCCGGTTCTATACTGTGTTCCCCGGTCATTACCCTGACGGTTGAGGCTGGTAGGATCAATTGTCTTGAAATACAGATCGAGCAGCAAATTTAAATCTACCGTTTTAGGATCATAAACCACCTTTACTGTTTCCGCAGCATTGGTTTTTCCTGAACAGACCTGTTCATAACTCGGGTTGGCAACATTACTGTTGGCATATCCTACTTGAGTACTTTCTACTCCTCGAATTTGTTTCAGGAAATGTTCTGTTCCCCAGAAGCATCCTCCTGCAAAATAGATTTCTGCTTGATTTTTCATTGGTTTAGCAACTCCTAAAAATGTATTACTAATCACTACGATCACTATGATGATAAAATACTTCATATCCGTTAGTTCTTTCTATAATAACGAATGAACCAACGGATATGTTTGAAGGAACTACTATACTAAACTCAAATATATTTCTTTTTATTCAATGATCTGTCCTTTGTAGAAATCCAGAATTTTAGTCCGGAACAGATAGTCGTATTTAGCTTGCAACTTATCCGAAAGAGCTTTCGTCAGATTAAGTTTGGCTTCATTATATTCTACAAAGGTAGCTTTGCCGTTATTGAATTTCTCACTCATTAGGCGGAAAGACTCCTCGTTGGCTTTCACTGCCACTTCACTGGAGTTGTACTTGCTTTCAGCAGCTAGAGCATTATACCAAGCCTGCTGAATCTCTTTGTAGAGTACTTTCTTTGCGTTATCCAATCTCAAAGATAAGTCTATTTGTTGTAAACGAGCGGTGCGTACTCGGTTTCGTGTAGAAAAACGATTAAAGATCGGAACGCTCAAATTGAATCCTATATACTTATTTAGGTTGTTCTTTATCTGACTGCCGAAGCTGTTTTCTGATCTTCCGCTCACCGTATAATAATTGCTACCCAAACCGGCGCTGAAAGAGAGTTGTGGATAGAATGCACTTTGAGCAATACGAATGCTATTAAGACTACCTTGTAAACGGTATTCTGCAGCCTTAATACTTGGTTTGTAAGCAAGAGCCTGTGTATATATATCATCCGGTGGGGTGAGAGATTCGAACTCTAGTTCTTCCTTAGGACTTTCGAGCACGAATCCTTCAGGCGTAGGTAATTCCAAAAGTTGGGTGAGGTCTAATAATGACAACTTGTACGTATTGTCTGATTGTACAGCAGTCATTTCGTCCTGTGCGACACGGGCTTGTGCTTCGGCCACTTCAGAAGGGGATGCTTTACCTACTCCGTGAAGTCCTTGGATACGCTTTAGCTGGTCTTTGCTTAAATTTACCTGATTATGAGCAACCTTACTTAATTCTTGGTTGAATAAAACCTGCAAATAAGCGGAAGTGACATTGATTGCAATGTCTTCTTTGGCTTTATTCAAATCTTCTATAGCGGCTTTTAAATCCAACTTGGCAAGTGAATATTGGTTGGATAACTGCAAACCGGTAAATATCGGTACATTGGTTCCCAAGCTGAAACTGGTATTGGCACTGTTAATGTCACTATACGAGTTGTCTATCGGAGAAGCAGTACGTCCCCAACTCCAGTTTTGGCTGGCGCTACCGCTCAAATTCGGAAGACGTGTCCATTTACTAGTGTTTACACTCACTTTATTGGCTTCAACACTGTTGGTCGATTGACGAATCTCTATATTATGCTCGATGGCATAGTCGATACATTGCCGCAATGTCCATGCTTGCGGGGAGTTGTTCTGTGCTTGGATAGAAGTGATTCCGATCCCGGCAAGCAGAAGGGCTGATATGGTTTTACGAATTATTTTCATTGAATTCAATTATTTATCTTTTTTCTCTGCACCCCGTATTTTGTCCTGTGCAGTTATTCCTTTCTTGATTTCTATCTTGATTCCATCACTCATACCGGCAGTCACCTGCGTACGCTGGAACTTTTGTTCGGGCACTGAATCTGTCATGATGTACACAAATGTAGAGTCTCCATTAAACTCAATAGTGCTTTCGGGGACTGCCAATACTTGATTTGCCCTTTGCAACACGATTTCCGCATTAGCCGAATATCCGGAACGAATCTGAACGGAATCTGGAATGGTAATTGCAGCCTTGATTTCAAATTGGTTGGCACCATTGGTTTCTACCCCTTTCGGAGAGATATATTCCAGAATGGCGTTGAAAGTCAGATTCTGCAAAGCTCCGATTGTCAGTTTGATCGGCATCTGTTCGTGGATACGTCCCACTTCCGTTTCATCAATATTACCACGGAAAATCATGTCGTTCATATTGGCTACCGTAGCAATCGTGGTTCCATCATTGAACGTGTTACTCATAATCACAGAGTTACCGGCTTTTACAGGTACATCCAAAATCAACCCGTCAATGGTAGAACGAATCATCGTACTACTGAACGATGCACTGTTTTTAGTAATCCCTTCTTTTACGATTTCCAGATTATCTTTAGCCGTCTGTCTCTCTTCACGAGCCTGTTTCAAGGCTACTTCACTTTTCTCATATTCTTCCCGGCTAATCAGCTGATCTTCGTACAACTTCTTTACACGGGCAAAATCCGTTTCTGCCTGTGTTGCATTAATCTCTGCCAAGCGCACACGGCTTTCCGCAGAATTCAGTTGACCGAGTTCAGGGATTACTTTTACTTTGGCGATCACTTCCCCTTTCTTCACAGCTTGTCCGGCTTCTTTGTACACTTCGTCGATAATACCCGAAATCTGCGGTTTGATTAAAATTTCGTCTCTCGGTTCCACCTTTCCGGTAGCTACTGTAGTCTTTTGGAGATCAGTGACTTCCGGTTTTACTATTTCGTAAGTGATTACCTTGGGTTTAGACTTCTGATAAAGGAATACGAATGTTCCGACAAGAATGATAGCAATGACTACCAATAATGTGATTTTCAGATACTTTTTCATGACTTTATTTATATTTTTATTGTTTACGATTAATAATTGAAATCCCTCGCACTTCTTTATTCGTCGCGGATAGCTTCAATCGGTTTGATAGCCATAGCCCGATAAGCAGGTGCGAGACCTGCCAACATTCCCAGTGCGATCAGAAGAGCACAAGTGCCGATTGCCAGTCCGAAGGTAACCTGAAAACGGACGTCTCCTCCATCGGCGTTTGCTCCCATCTCTACCAATTGCAACACCATGACGGCAAAAGAGATTCCACACATTCCTGCAATAGTAGTAAGCACCATACTTTCCGATAGAATCTGTTGCAGAATATCTTTGGGGCGTGCGCCGATTGCCCGGCGGATACCAATTTCGGTGGTACGTTCTTTCACGGTTACCATCATAATATTAGATACGCCGATGGCACCTGCCAACAGAGTCCCCAATCCTACCATCCAAACCAGTATATTGATACCGGTAAACAGATTGTCTACCATCGAGAACATCGCTTCCGCATTCAGGTACATAAGTGCCTGTTTGTCGTTAGGCGCGATATAATGCGCAGCTTTAATAATCTGCTCCATTTCCGGTTGTACGTCGGACACTTTGATTCCATGCTTCACGGTGAAGCAGATGACGTCGATCCGTCCCCCTAAGTTATACGTTTGCTGCATCGTGGTGAAAGGCAGGGTGACAGCTTCCGAAGCCCGTCCCTGTATGTTCATATCCCCTTCGGAGGAAGACATGCCGATCACCTGATAATAAATTCCGTCCACACGTATGTATTTTCCACAAGGATCCTCTCCCGGTTTGAACAGGCTTTCATAGATACGTTTTCCGATAACGCACACTTTACGTGCTTCCTGTATATCCACTTCGTTGATAAACCTGCCGTAGGCCATTTCTTGTGATTCGATGTGGAGATAGTCCGGATATAATCCTTTCACGCTGCAATCGTATTTCTTATCTTCGTATACAGCTTTGGAACCCCAACGGGCAATGGAAGGAGTAATGACCTCCACATCTTTGACTTTCGAACGGAGACGCTCGATGTCGATAGCTTCCAGATTCCACCACCTGCCTTTGCGGAATCCTTTGTAAGCTTCGCCCGTTTTCTGTGCGGCAAGGAAGCCGGAGTTGGTTGCGAATCCTTCAAAGTTCTTTTTCATCATGTCTTCCAGACCTTGTCCGCCGCCGATCAGGGCGACGAGCATAAAGATTCCCCAGAAAACACCGAATGCAGTCAGCAGGCTTCTCGTTTTATTTCTTGTAATGGTAATGAGGATTTCCTCACAGGTATCCATGTCTATTCTCATAGTCTTAATCTGCTCTAAGTGCTTCGATTGGTCGGATGCTGACTGCTTTTCGGGCAGGGAATAATCCGGCTAACGTACCAGCTATTATTAATGTGAGTGTAGCCTGTATGGCGATTCTTATATCTACTGTCGGGTTCAGGAAAACAGTTTCCGTCCACATTCCGGTATCCATTGTCTGATTGCCAAAGGCGTTATTCATCCATTCGGTCACTCCGATGCCCGCCACCATACCTATATATCCGAATATCGTGGTAATGGTGACACTCTCTACGATAATCAACCAGAGAATAGAAAGCGGCTTGGCACCCAGAGCTTTGCGAATACCGAATTCACGGGTACGTTCTTTTACGGTAATCAGCATGATGTTGGACACTCCTACAATCCCGCTTAACAGTGTGAAGATACCGATCACCCAGATAGCGATGCGTAGCATGTTCGAGCCTTGCTGCTGTTGCAAGTAGTTGGTAAACCGGTTCCAAATCCAGATAGCACTATGGTCTGTCGGGTCAAAGCGATGATTAGCCCCCAGCACCTTGCGGTAATGAGCTTCAAATGCTTCATTCGCTTCTATCGTTTCCAGGTTCTTGGTAGTCATGACGAGGTTATTCAACTTGTCTCCTTTGTTGTAAATCGTTTGCAGGGTGGTGAAAGGGATATAAGCGTCACTGTCTCCGCTGTCTCCTTTATCATTATACAGCCCTACTACCTGATAAACCACATTACCGGCATTGACAAACTGCCCGATAGGCTCGGTATGCGTTTTATCGAAAAGAATCTCTGCTGTCTTTTTATGGAGCACAATTACTTTCCGGCGCTCTTTAATATCAATTTCATTGATGAAACGTCCTTTGAAGAGTTTCACCACTTCTACTTCCGTATGGTTGGGATATACGCCGGAAAGATTCAAACTGACGTATTCTTGTCCGAAACTTAAGTTAATACCTCCTTGCCACACAGTTGCCCCCGCTTTAATGACATGGTCCGGAAAATAATGGTCGGTAGCATCTACGTCTTTATTATCCAGTTGCACTCGTCTTCCTTCTTTCAGTCCATCGTATGATTTGCTGGTCCATCCCGGAAAAATCTTGATGGAGTTCATGGCACGTTCGGAAGCCGATTGCTCGAATGCATGGATCAATCCGTTGCCTGCGCCTAACAGGACGATCAGCATAAAGATACCCCATGCCACAGCAAATCCTGTGAGAAAAGTCCTTAGCTTGTTACGCTTGATGGTACTGTATATTTCTTGCCAAATATCAATCATTTTTTAAGTATTAAGTGATAAGTAAGTATTAAGTATTAGGTATTAAGTATTAAGTATTAGGCTGCGCTGCGATCGCACGGAATTAATACTTAATACTTATTACTTATTTCATGATCCCGTCTTTGCCGAACGGAGAGGCATCGTGGTCGATATTATCTTCAATGCGTTCGATGACTCCGTCCTTGATGTGTATAATCTTGTCTGTTTGGTTGGCAACTCCGCTTTCGTGGGTGACAACCACAATTGTCATTCCCAGTTTGTGAAGATCTTTCAGAATTTGCATCACTTCCACGGAAGTTTTACTGTCCAAAGCTCCTGTAGGCTCATCTGCCAGAATGATTTGCGGTTGGGTGATTAAAGCCCGTGCGATTGCCACACGTTGTTTCTGACCGCCACTCATTTCGTTGGGCATGTGATGTGCCCAGTCTTTTAAACCCAGACGGTCGAGATATTCCAAGGCAAGTGCATTTCGCTTCTTGCGGCTTATCCCTTGATAAAATAAAGGAAGTGCTACATTCTCTACGGCATCTTTAAAGGAAATCAGGTTAAATGACTGGAAGATAAATCCGATCATGCGATTCCGGTATTCGGCAGCTTTGGTTTCGCTTAAGTTCTTGATGAGTACGTTATTCAGATAATACTCTCCGGTGTCGTAGTTGTCGAGAATTCCCAATATATTGAGTAAAGTTGATTTCCCAGACCCGGATGCTCCCATGATGGAAACAAATTCTCCCTGTTCGATATTGAGATTGATACCTTTAAGTACATGGAGAGGCGCTCCGTTGTTGTAGGTCTTGTTGACGTTTGTTAGTTGTATCACAATTTTCTTTATTTAGATTCTGTTTTTCTAATAATTTTCTACTATTAGACGGCTGCAAGATACGAAAAGTTGCAAAGAGGTTGAACTTTTTTTGAAAAACATTTTGTAGACTCAATCTTCTTTACGTAATTTGTGTGCAGTAAACTTAATGATTAACTAACCCTTTTAAATAAAAGTATCATGAATTCAAACATGGAAAAGCCCTACGTAGTAGGTATTGACATAGGCGGAACGAATACCGTCTTTGGAATTGTAGACGCACGCGGAACTATTATTGCCAGCAGTTCAATCAAAACATCTGGTTATCCTACAGTAGAAGAATACGCTGATGAAGTGTGTAAAAGCCTGCTTCCATTGATTATTGCTAATGGTGGCGTTGATAAAATCAGAGGTATCGGTATCGGTGCTCCGAATGGTAACTATTACACGGGAACGATTGAATTTGCTCCGAACTTGCCTTGGAAAGGAATTCTTCCGTTGGCTGCCATGTTTGAAGAAAGACTGGGTATCCCCACTGCTTTGACAAACGATGCAAATGCTGCTGCTATCGGTGAAATGACTTATGGCGCTGCCCGTGGTATGAAAGACTTTATCATGATTACACTGGGTACCGGTGTGGGTAGTGGTATTGTTATCAACGGCCAGATGGTATATGGACATGACGGTTTTGCAGGCGAATTAGGACACGTGATCGCTCGTCGCGATGGTCGTCTTTGCGGTTGTGGACGTAAGGGATGTCTGGAAACTTACTGTTCGGCTACCGGTGTAGCTCGCACAGCTCGCGAATTCCTTGCCGCTCGTACGGATGCCAGCTTGCTTCGTAACATTCCTGCAGAAAACATTACTTCAAAAGATGTATATGATGCAGCTGTACAAGGAGATAAACTGGCACAGGAAATCTTTAGCTTTACAGGTAACATTCTGGGTGAAGCTTTGGCAGACGCCATCGCATTTTCCAGCCCTGAAGCCATTGTATTGTTCGGTGGCTTGGCTAAGTCCGGTGACTATATCATGAAACCGATTCAGAAGGCCATTGATGATAATATCCTGAATATCTATAAAGGTAAGACGAAATTGCTCGTTTCCGAATTGAAGGATTCTGATGCTGCTGTACTGGGTGCCAGTGCATTGGCTTGGGAACTGAAAGATTTGAAAGAATAATATATCATTATTATAATAAAGGTGATGAAGCCTCGGGAGTCTATGACTTTCGGGGCTTTGTTTTTAGATGCTATCCTGTGGTTGTGTTTATTCGGTTGAGATACAAAAAACGAAGTTAATAATAAATAACCCTATATTTTTGGTACTTTTGTGGCATATACTAAGAATAGAAGAAATACGACATGAAAAAAATATCCTCATTCACCGTCCTCATTATATCCCTGATGTTATTATTTATCTGTAATTCTGCAAAAGCCAATATGGCATCACCTTTCATTGAAGGAACCAAAGCAGCCAGTGCCATTTCGAGCAGGCATGTGGATATTCTACATGAAAGTATCTTTATTCAGATAGACGAGAATTTCCATACTGCAAAATATAAGGTAGAATACACGATCAAAAGTGACGTAGTCGGTAAGCAAATTCCTCTCCTTTTTTGTGCCGTTGACTATAAAGACGACTTTTGCGTATGGCTTGATGATCGTCCGGTAAAAGTGTTCGATATTCCGTTCAAAAAAGAAGAGGGGGAAGAATCTTCTGATTCTATATTCAGTGATTTCACTAACAGTTGTGATCGTTGTGACGACAACAACAGAAAAATAGAATGTCAATGGGACGATAATACGAGCGAAACATATTATTCTTTTGAAATGAAGTACTTCCAGCCCGAACTCTCGCAAGGTACTCATCGTATCCGGGTGGAATACACTGCATATCCCTGGCGAAACTGTCTTGATTGGATAACTAAATACAACTTTCGTTACTCTCTGTCGCCAGCCAAAAAATGGAAATCTTTCGGCACACTGGACATTACTGTTGAACAAGCAGGAAAGATAAAAGACTATTCAAGTAACCTTGGAAAGCCCCAAGAGGGTGGAATCAAACAAATCAACACATGGCATTTTGATTCGTTGCCCGAAGACGAATTCATGGAACTGACTTATAAGCCCGAACCGAATTCTTATGCTAAAATATTGTTAACCTTTGGTCCGGAAGGATTGGCAGCAGTGTACGGAATATTCTTATTTCTGCTACACTTGAAATTTATAACCTGTTATCGAAAGAGTAATCGTCAAAAGCGATTCTCATGGGTAGTCATTCTGGGAAGTATTTTGGTTCCATTCTTTATTTTGCTCTTTTTCATTTACTCCTACTCAATAATAGATTTTGTTATTGGCAAAGACGCTTCGCAAAGACATGGATATATTGCACTGATAATAATATTTTATCCCATTATATTACCCTTCTACTGGGTACTCATGTGGCTGATAGACAAACGTATAAAATATAAAATGTTGCATCAACAAGAAAAATAACACAATATTAAGAAACTTATTTGTTATTTTTATATGTCAGGAGAAACATTTCAGTGCAGAAACGAGTTAAACGGTGCGCTAATGAATGGGTCAAGGGTGAGGGGTGGTGAGGGTGGATTTATAACCTTTTATTTTATTATTTTCTATACTATCTCCTTTTTTATCTATAAAAAAAAATACGAAAGTTATAAATCTACCCTCACCACCCCTCACCCTTGACCCATTCATTATAATAAAAAGATAACGGGGAATCTTAAAAACTTAATCGTCTTTTTCAGATTTACCACAACGTTTCCAGAATACTCCATTATTTTATTCAAAACCGTGCGGAATTGAATAATCATACGGTCAGTAAATTGAAGAAATAGGATTGCTTAGAGGATGGTAGCAATAAAAAAGGGAACCTCATAATGAATGAAGTTCCCTTTTTTATTTCGAATCGAAAAGTTTGGCTTAGCCGTTAACTCTTTTTTCTTTGATTCTAGCTTTCTTACCAGTAAGAGCACGCAGGTAGTACAATTTAGCGCGACGAACTTTACCTACCTTGTTCACTTCGATGCTATCGATAGCCGGTGATTCGATTGGGAAAATTCTTTCTACGCCTATAGTTCCTGACATTTTACGTACAGTAAAACGTTTCTTGTCTCCGTGACCGGCGATTTTGATAACAACACCACGGTACAACTGTACACGTTCTTTGTTACCCTCGATAATACGATATGCCACTGTTACAGTGTCTCCTGCTTTGAAGCTCGGGTGCTGTTTTCCGGTAGCAAATGCTTCTTCTGCAATTTTAATTAAATCCATTGTTGTTATTATTAAATTGTTTCATCGTTACAACGCAACATACCAAGTATCTCTTCTCTTGACAGCGATTGCGCGAAAGCGGTGCAAAGTAACGAATTATTTGCCAGATAGCCAAATGTTTTTGTATATTTGTAGCATATCTAAAAATAGCGAACATGAAACAGACTTATGTAAAGTATCTGATGGTGGCAGCGTTTGCAGGAGGTTTCCTGTTTACTTCCTGCCGGACCGCACGCGAGACTACGGCACAGTACGAAGTAACCAAAGTAGAGGGTAGCATGATAACGATTGATTCTGTTTGGGACACCACCCCCAACGTGAAAGCTACCGAAATCTTAAAGCCTTATAAGGAAAAGGTGGATGCGATGATGTATGAAGTCATCGGTACCAGTGCGATGAAGATGGATAAAGGAGCTCCTGAAAGCTTGCTATCCGACCTTGTCGCGGGTGTTCTACAGCAAGCGGCAACCCAGGTATTGGGGAAACCGGCCGATATGGGATTGGTAAATATGGGCGGCTTGCGTAATATCTTGCCCGAAGGAGATATC
Organism: Bacteroides sp. 3_1_13; assembly: GCF_001185845.1. NCBI lineage: Bacteria > Pseudomonadati > Bacteroidota > Bacteroidia > Bacteroidales > Bacteroidaceae > Bacteroides > Bacteroides sp. 3_1_13. Next base: position 150,281 of record NZ_KQ236955.1, on the reverse strand, counting down.
ACGGTAGGAGATGTTTTTGAAATTCTTCCTTTCGAGAATTCCCTTTGTGTATTGACTATGAAAGGGACAGACTTGCGACGGCTTTGTGAAGCAATAGCGTCTCTGCATGGTGAAGGAGTGAGCGGTATCCGCCTCGAAATCACAAAAGACGGAAAGCTGCTGAACGCATTTATTGCCGGAAAACCGTTAAAAGATGACCAGCTTTACACAGTGGCTACTATCGACTATCTGGCAGATGGAAACGGACGAATGGATGCGTTCCTGCAGGCAGAAAAGAGAGTATGCCCCGAAGATGCTACCTTACGCGGACTGTTTCTTGATTATGTACGCAAACAAACAGCCGAAGGCAAAGCGATTACCTCCAAACTGGACGGACGTATTACGATAAAATAAAAAAGGAGAATCTAAAAATATTGAATATGAAAAGATTTCAGATATTATTCCTGCTATGTCTTGCATTGAGTTTCACTTTTTCAATCTTTGCGCAGGATACCAAAGAAGTGATCATTTTACAAACAAGCGATGTGCATAGCCGTATCGAACCTATCAATCAGAAGGGCGACCGATATTATAACAAAGGTGGTTTTGTCCGCCGGGCTGCTTTTCTCGAACAGTTCCGCAAAGATCATAAGAATGTATTGCTTTTCGATTGCGGAGATATTTCCCAGGGGACACCTTATTATAATATGTTCCGTGGAGAAGTAGAAATCAAACTGATGAATGAAATGGGCTATGATGCAATGACAATCGGTAACCATGAGTTTGATTTCGATGTGGATAATATGGCCCGTATTTTTAAGATGGCTGATTTTCCGGTCGTTTGTGCCAACTATAATCTGGATGCTACGGTGTTAAAAGATATAGTCAAGCCCTACGTCGTTCTGGAGAAATATGGTTTGAGAATTGGCGTGTTCGGCCTCGGAACCCAGCCGGAAGGAATGATTCAGGCCAATAAATGCGAAGGAGTCGTTTATGAAGATCCTATCCGTGTATCCAACGAGATAGCTACCTTGTTGAAAGAGGAAGAAGGTTGTGATCTGGTCGTATGCCTGTCTCATCTGGGCATCCAGATGGATGAACATCTGGTTGCCGGAACACACAATATCGACGTGATTCTGGGTGGACACTCCCATACATTTATGGAAGGCCCCAAAACATACTTGAATATGGACGGAAAAGAGGTGCCTGTTATGCACACAGGAAAAAATGGTGTTCGTGTAGGCCGTCTTGATTTGACATTGAAACATAAATGAAGATAATTCCCTTAATAGTAACGCTTTTATTCCTTATCGCGGTCGGCACAGTTTCGAGTCCGGCGCAAAATGCTACCACCGTTGAACCTCTACTGGTGTATAAAGCCCTTCAGGACAAGGACTGCCGGCACTGGGTTGATTCGGTGATGGATAAACTTTCCTTTAAAGAAAAGGTAGGTCAGTTATTCATCTATACCATTGCTCCGGTAGACACCAAACGAAACCTGGAACTGCTGCGCGAAGTCATCGACACTTATAAAGTAGGCGGTCTTCTCTTTTCCGGCGGGAAGATGCAAAACCAGGTCGAACTGACGAACCGGGCGCAGCGACAAGCCAAAGTTCCTTTGATGATTACCTTTGATGGAGAATGGGGATTGTCTATGCGCTTGCGTGGTACGCCTGTCTTCCCGCGAAATATGGTGCTGGGATGTATCCGCGACAATCGGCTGCTTTATGAGTACGGACGTGAAGTTGCCCGTCAATGCCGGCAGATTGGAGTACAGGTAAACTTCGCTCCCGTGGCGGACGTGAATATAAACCCTAAAAATCCTGTCATCAATACCCGTTCTTTTGGCGAAGATCCGATCCAAGTGGCCGATAAGGTAATCGCTTATGCTTCCGGTTTGGAAGGTGGAGGGGTGTTATCTGTGTGCAAACACTTTCCCGGACACGGGGATACCGATGTCGATTCGCATAAAGCGCTTCCGGTACTTCCTTTCACTCGCGAGCGTCTGGATAGTGTGGAGCTTTATCCGTTTAAAGAGGCCATCCGTGCCGGACTGGGCGGTATGATGGTGGGGCATCTGCAAGTTCCGGTGATTGAACCTATTGGCGGACTTCCGTCTTCCTTGTCCCGCAATGTCGTGTATGATTTGCTGACCGATGAACTGGCGTTCAAAGGGCTGATATTTACCGACGCGCTTGCCATGAAAGGTGTGGCAGGAAATGGAAATGTCAGTTTGCAGGCTTTGAAAGCAGGTAATGACATGGTACTGTCTCCCCGTAACCTGAAGGACGAGATACCGGCCGTACTGGCAGCTGTTGAAAAAGGGGAACTAAGCCGTGAAGAGATTGAAAACAAATGCCGCAAAGTCTTGACTTATAAATATGTGTTGGGACTTAAGAAGAAATCGTATGTACAATTATCCGGTCTGGAACAACGCATTAATAGTCCGCAGACACGTGACCTGGTTCGTCGGTTGAATTTAGCGGCAATAACTGTTTTGAGCAATAAGAATCATATCCTTCCTCTACATACAGACAAGGAACAAAAGATTGCACTGCTCGAAGTGGGAAATCCTGGAAAAACTGATGTATTGGCCAAACAACTTTCCCGTTATACCTCTTTGGCCCGCTTTTGCCTTCGCGCTAATCAGACAGAAGAGGAAAACCAACGGTTGCGTGATTCTCTGTCTACCTATAAACGAATCATTGTAGCCATTAGCGAACAGCGGCTGGCTTCTTATCAGCCTTTCTTTGCGAAGTTTGCTCCTCAAAGTCCGGCTATTTATCTGTTCTTCACTCCTGGGAAGATGATGTTACAGATTCAGCGGGCCGTGGCTCATGCTTCGGCAGTCGTGTTGGGACATAGTTATAATGTAGACGTGCAGCGTCAGGTCGCAGATGTGTTATTTGCCAAGGCATCCGCAGACGGACAGTTGTCGGCAAGCTTGGGAGAACTGTTTCCAACGGGAGCAGGAGTGACCATTACCCCCAAGACGCCATTGCATTTCGTGCCGGAAGAATACGGACTTTCTTCCACTCATCTGAAACGCATCGATTCTATCGCATTAGACGGTATTCGTCAGGGAGCTTATCCCGGTTGCCAGGTGGTAGTGTTGAAAAACGGGCATATCATGTTCGACAAATCTTTCGGCACTTATGCGGGTAAAGGAAGTCCGCGTGTCGAATCTACCAGTATCTACGATTTGGCTTCCCTATCAAAGACGACGGGCACTTTGCTTGCCATCATGAAACTCTACGATAAGGGACGTTTCAATCTGACAGATAAGATTTCGGATCATTTACCGTTTTTGCAACGTACTGATAAGAAAGATATAACGATTCAGGAAATCCTGTATCATCAGTCCGGTTTACCTTCCTGGATTCCTTTCTACCAAGAAGCCATTGATAAAGATAGCTATGACGGAAGATTGTTCAGCGCACGCAAAGACGCACATCATCCGTTACAGTTGGGAACGACCTCATGGGCGAATCCGAAGTTCAAATTCAAAAGTGAATACGTCTCTCCCGTCAAGACCGGTGATTACACTGTTCAAATCTGCGATAGCTTGTGGTTAAACCGTTCCTTCCGGAAGGTGATGGAAGAGAAAATAATGGAAGCTCCGTTAAAGCAGAAACGCTATGTATATAGTGATGTCGGATTCATTCTGTTGGGTATGTTGGTAGAACAACTGGCCGGTATGCCTATGGAAGCCTATCTGCAACGTGAGTTTTACGAACCGATGGGGTTGGAGCATACAGGCTACTTGCCTTTACGCCGTTTTGCCAAATCGGAAATTGTCCCTTCCAACAAAGACCGTTTCTTGCGTAAAGAGACTTTGCAGGGATTTGTGCATGATGAGGCTTCCGCTTTCTTTGGCGGGTTGGCCGGAAATGCCGGACTTTTCTCTACTGCCCGTGATGTAGCCCGTGTTTATCAGATGTTGCTGAATGGAGGAGAAATAGACGGTCAACGCTATCTAAGCAAAGAAACCTGCCAGTTGTTTACTACTGAAACTTCAAAGATCAGCCGGCGTGGCTTGGGCTTTGACAAACCGGATGCTGATGATCCGAAGAAAGGAAATTGTGCTTCTGCCGCACCTGCCGGAGTGTACGGTCATACCGGATTTACCGGTACATGTGCATGGGTAGATCCGGTCAATGAACTGGTTTATGTATTCCTTAGCAACCGGATTTATCCGGATGTAACAAATCGCAAACTGAACCAACTGCATATTCGTGAGCGAATACAGGGAGCTATTTATGATGCGATGAAGAAAAAATAAAAAAAGAAAGGTAAAAGGTGCCTATATTAAAAGCTACCTTTTACCTTTTTTATTATTAACGTAATATTCTGATAGTTGTCAGCCAGTCTTAGAAGGATACACCCAGGCGGAAGCCGAAGTTGCTCAATCCATCTACACTGTAATGCAGTACGTCAGCCTTGTTGGTACCATAGCTGTAGTACAAAGCAAAGTGCAAGCCCGGTCCGTAAACCCATGGGAATACATTGATACCTACTTCAGGAGAAGCATAGAATCCCCAACTGTTTTCTCTTGCTTCCAGCATGCTGAAATTAGAGCGGATTTTAGCATATTCAGCACCTAATTTAGCACTGACGTATGGTTGAAAGGCTCCACCGCGATTCCACTGGTAACGTGCAGCAGCACCGAAAGGCAATTGGAAAATGGTATGTTGCTGATCGGTAGTCACTTCACCGGCGCCCATCTGGAAGGTTTCGCGACCTACATATTCGTGGTTGCTGTGATAGTTGAGGAAAAGACCCAAACCGATGTTAGGAGTAACGAAATAACCACCTTCGAAGTTCATACCCCAACCGCTTGCTTTATCTGCAAAATGATTACTTAGCGGAGCGTTGAACTGCCAGTCGATATTCGCATATCCATTGTCCGATAGCTGTGCCTTAGCCGGCATGGCGAAGGCGATGGCAATAGCCGCCAAGGCTACTACCTTGAAGTATATATTTTTTCTTGTTTTCATAACAGTTGTAGTTGTTTATTTGTTAGTAAGATAAGGTGACTGTGTAAATGACTGGTTGACAGCTTCTACTGCAAGAGTACGGTTGATAGCTTTGGAACCAGTTTCAAATCCGGTCAGATAACTTGTCCATACAACAGGCAGTTTTTTACTGTCTCCCTGTTCGGCTTTCAAGTTCACCATTTCTGTCAGGAAGGAGTTGGTGCTATAACTATAAGTTACTGCATACGGGTAGTACCATCCACCACCCCAGTTGCCACCCCAGTAGCCAGGACCCCAATATCCGGGATAACCCCACCACCATTCAGGTTGTGTGTAGCTGGTGAAATAATAAGTACTTGCGATGTAGCTCACTTGGATACCAAGATCTGCGCTTTCCTGGTCAGCTGCTGCTTCGTAACCTCTAGCTTCCATATTGTCTGTATAAGCTGCCAGAATTTGTTCTGCGCCTTCACCTTCGAGATATTCCGGTTCTTTACTATCACTGATGACCAGAATCTGTGGTGCCAGATAGAATGTAGGAACTTTGAAATCGGCTTTCTTGTCGTAGTTAGTGTATACCAGATAATTGTCATCCAGTTTACCCATGTCCGGGTCTTTTTCACATGAAGCGAGTGCAAAGACCGCCAATAAAATAGGAATTAATTTCTTCATATCTTTTATAATGTTTAGGTTATATAAAAATCACGCCCAGGTACCTTGGGCTTTTGATACAAACAACAAGAAAGGTGGAAAAAGGTTCGCGTGGAAATTTCTTTTGCCGGAAAATTAACATATTTCTTTGGCCCGGCGGAAAGAAAAACGGTGAGCGCTCTGCCCTATTATCAGGGAGTTTGCTCACCGTTTATTATTTACAGATATTTATTTGAAAAATCCGTTTATTAAAACAGAGGTTTTAGTAGATCCGGTATTTCTACCTTATCAAGTTCCAGTTCAGTTACCCGTTGTTTACCCAATTGAGTCAGATGGAAATACATCTGTCTCCGGTCTTCACTTCCGAGTGATCGGACGATTAGTCCTTTTTCTTCCAGTATCCGCAGCATTTTGGATGTGTGTGAGGGGCTTAGTTCGGTTTGTTTAGACAGGTTGGTAGCCGTCACTTTGTCCGAAGCCTCTTTAAGGGCACACAATATCATTGCTTCATTAAGCGTTATCTGGTACATTTTTTCAAATGCTGTTTCAAAGTTTCCCATTGCTTTGAATACATCACGCATTGCACATATTGTTTTCATACCTTATTTAAATATTTCATTTGTTCATTTTTTAAATAAATAGATTAACGTTTGCGTTATCCGCCCGTTCCATATACGTTGCTACGCCGCCAATGGTCACCTCGTCCAGGAGTTCTTCTTGTTTGACTCCCATCACGTCCATTGACATCTGGCAAGCAATAAATTCCACACCGTTTTCCAGCGCTTGCTGGCGCAGGGATTCCAGTGAATCAATCCCTTTTTTGTTCATGATATACCGCATCATTTTTCCGCCTATTCCGCCCATACTCATCTTAGAAAGTTTCAGCTTTTTGGAGCTGGAAGGCAGCATCATGCCAAACATTTTTCCGAAAATATCCTTTTCGGTTTCCGGTTTGTGCAACTTCTTGATGACGTTCAGTCCCCAGAACGTAAAGAAGATGGTGACTTTTTGTCCCGTAGCTGCTGCGCCGTTTGCTAGTACAAAAGTAGCCAAAGCTTTATCCAAATCATCACTAAACATGATAAAGGTTTTTCCTTTGCCCTCACATGAAGTAACAATATTGCACGATTTTGGTTCTCCTTTTTCTATGACAACAACAGATTTTCCTCCGGAGCTGTCTTTCGAAATCAGTTGATTGCCCGTTGAACTGCACCATGCGGCGGCGTCACGCGGAAATCCCGGATCGGTTGAGGTGATTTCCACCCGTTCACCTGACGCCAGTGTATCCATTGTTTTCTTCATTTTCAAAATCGGGCCGGGACATTGTAACCCGCAGGCGTCTACCCGAACTGTTTTAGCGGGGGTTGCAAGGGCATCGGCGGTGACGGCAGCAGTGGCAGTAACCGTGGTATCCGAAACCTTAGCAACCGCAGGTTGCCCAACTTGGGGACTACCTCCTTGTTGTTCGGGTGATTCGTCTATTTCATTTCCATTTTCTTCGCGTATGATAATCGGAGCAGTGGCGGCTCGATAAGTCTTCAGTCCTCCCGAGAGATTACGCACCTTGTCAAATCCATGTTGAGTCAATATCCGGTAGGCAAGATACCCCCGTAGTCCGACAGCGCAGAAGGTATAAATCATTTTATCTTTCGGCAGTTCGGCCAGCCGGTCACGAAGCTCATCCAGCGGAATATTTACGGCGCCCGGTAAGCTGCCTAAAGAATATTCGTCCGGGGTGCGGACATCCAGCAGGAACTTATTTTTCATTTCAATGTCCCGCAACTCTCTCCAATATACTGGATTGGTTTTGCCGGTAATGATGTCTTCCGCTACATATCCTGCCAGTGCTACCGGATCTTTGGCCGAAGAGAACGGAGGAGCATACGCTTGTTCCACTTTCATCAGGTCGTAGATCGTTCCCTCGTGTTTGATGACAAGCGCGAGTTCGTCAATCCGTTTGTCCACTCCGTCGTAACCGACGATTTGCCCGCCGTACAATTTTCCCGTCTTTTTGTCGAAAGTGATTTTGATACTCATCGGCATGGCATCCGGATAGTAGCCGGCATGAGAGGCGGGATGGATGGTAGATGACATATAATCTATCTCTTCCTGGCGCAGGCGCTTGCCGGGTAAACCGGTTGAAGCAACGGTCATATCGAAAACTTTTGCGATTGAAGTGCCGATAGAACCTTCGTAAGGTATTTTTGCCCCGAGAACGTTGTCTGCAACGATGCGTCCCTGACGGTTGGCAGGTCCGGCAAGATAGTTGAGCCAGGGTTTTCCGGTGATCGGATGGCGGAACTCGATTGCGTCACCGATGGCATAAATCGATTCATCAGACGTTTGCAGGTAATCATTCACGGCAATACCTCCTGCGGGGCCGATAGTCAGTTCGGCAGCTCGTGCCAGACTGGTTTCCGGGCGTACTCCGATCGATAGGATAACGATATCGGCAGAAATGGACTGACCATTTTTGAACGTTACTTTCAACCCTTTTCCCTCCCGGCTAAAAGAGGCGACAGCTTGTTCCAGATAAAGATTGACTCCTTTATCCATCAAGTGCTGGTGGACGAGCGATGCCATCGAGAAGTCAATAGGAGCCATCACTTGATTGCCCATTTCCACAATCGACACTTTCGCTCCCTGTGTATGTAAGTTTTCCGCCATTTCCAGACCGATAAATCCGGCTCCTACGATAACGGCTTTTCGCGGAGCGTGGCTCTTGATATATTCTTTGATCCGATCCGTGTCGGTGACATTCCTTAACGTGAAGATTCCGCTAAGGTCGATTCCCGGAAGAGGAGGACGCACCGGGGAAGCTCCGGTGGAGATGACTAATTTATCATAGCTCTCCTCATAAGTGTCTTCACTGCTTTGCCGGATGGTCACTGTCTTTCTTTTCCGGTCAATGAAAATCGCTTCGTTTTCTGTACGTACATCCACACGGAAGCGCGTAGAAAAGGCTTCGGGCGTTTGCACGAACAATTTATCCCGTTCCTCTATCACTCCTCCTATATAATAAGGAAGGCCGCAATTGGCGTATGATATATACTTTCCTTTTTCCAAAAGGATAATTTCTGCTGTTTCATCTACTCGTCTGATTCGGGCAGCAGTGGTGGCTCCTCCTGCAACTCCCCCAATAATAATTATTTTCATCTGTTTATAGTGTAAATAGTTTCCTGTGGAAATAACAAACAGGGTCGAAGAAATGTTCATGGATTCAGATAAAAAAACTATATTTGCGCACCCTGTTTTTCATTCTTCTATATTAATGTAGACAATTTGTATGAATAAAATTCTTATTATTGACGATGAAGTCCAGATTCGCAGCCTTTTAGCTCGTATGCTGGAACTTGAGGGCTATGAAGTGTGTCAGGCAGGTGATTGCAAAACTGCCATCAAACAACTGGAAATTCAATCGCCCGACGTAGCTTTATGCGATGTTTTTCTTCCTGATGGAAACGGAGTGGATCTGGTTTTGAATATCAAAAAAATTGCTCCCAATGTAGAAGTGATCCTTCTTACTGCCCACGGCAATATTCCCGACGGGGTGCAGGCTATCAAAAACGGTGCGTTTGATTATATAACAAAAGGAGATGATAATAACAAGATTATCCCTCTCATTAGTCGTGCCGTAGAGAAAGCAAAAATGAATGTCCGTCTCGAAAAACTGGAAAAGAAGGTCGGGCAGATGTACTCGTTCGATTCTATCCTGGGGGAGTCAAAAGTGCTGAAAGAGTCGGTGTCTTTGGCGCAGAAGGTATCTGTGACAGATGTTCCCGTATTGCTGACCGGAGAAACCGGAACAGGAAAGGAGGTCTTTGCGCAGGCTATACATTATAACAGCAAGCGGAGCAAACAGAATTTTGTGGCGGTCAACTGTTCGTCTTTCAGCAAAGAACTGCTCGAAAGCGAGATGTTCGGACATAAGGCAGGTTCGTTTACCGGTGCGTTGAAAGATAAGAAAGGGCTTTTTGAAGAGGCCAATAACGGAACGATCTTTCTGGATGAAATCGGAGAGATGGCTTTCGAATTGCAGGCAAAGTTACTGCGTATCCTTGAAACAGGAGAATATATAAAGATCGGTGATACCAAGCCGACAAGAGTCAATGTGCGTATCATCGCTGCTACCAACCGGAATTTGCAGGAGGAGATCAAAGCCGGGCATTTCCGTGAGGACTTGTTTTATCGTCTTTCGGTTTTTCAGGTGCATCTTCCTTCGCTTCGCGAACGTACCGGTGATATCAGGATTCTTGCGACTGCTTTCGCCAAAAGTTTCTCTGAAAAACTTTCGTATGCCGTCAATGAGATGACTCCTGCTTTTTTGGAAGCGCTGGAACAACAGCCGTGGAAAGGGAATATCCGTGAGTTGAGAAATGTGATTGAGCGTAGCCTGATTGTTTGCGAAGGTGGACGGCTGGATATCTGCGACCTTCCTTTGGAAATCCAGAACACTCATTATGAATGTTCGGACGATAGTACAGGTAGTTTTGAACTGGCTGCAATGGAGCGCAGGCATATTGCGCGTGTGTTGGAATATACGAAAGGGAATAAAACGGAAGCTGCCCGCTTGTTGAAAATCGGACTTACTACGTTGTATCGGAAGATAGAGGAATATAAAATCTGAATATACATTTTAATCAGGCCACGCACTGGCTTTCGAGAAATTGTTTGGATAGCGAACTGATTAGTTGGTTTTTATCTGTGCTGTGCACAGATAGTGTGAGCCGATGATATGTATTACAGACATATTTTCGTCCATTACCATTTCGGCATATTTGTGTAGTTCCCTTTCAATGATTCGCAGGGTGTCCCGGCTGGCTGTCAGCATCATCGAGATAGATACATTGGATGAGGCCATTGAGATGACATTGATTTGATATTTGTTGATAACTTCCAATATCTTACCCATAAACAAATATCCGGGCAATACATTCAATGAGGTAAAACGTACAAAGGTAGCCGAATCCTGTGAGAGGATGGCTTTGACACTGTTGCCTGTGTCATGGGAAGATATATAGAGGCGTTCTGTTAACAGATCGTGTGTATCGGTTAGGCGGATAACTATATTAGAGCGTGCCGCAAGGGTGATACAATCTGCGTAGAGCAGGTGTACTCCGCTGTTAATCAGTTGTTCGGCTTCTATGTAAGTTAGTGAATGTTGTTCTCGCAGGCAATTCCGGTTTGCGTAGATATGGTTGATAGGGGTGGATAACAGCATTTCGTCCGCTTTGAATAGGGTGGCAAGCACTGTTGCATAGTAATCATTGCGTTGTTCGCTCATGAAGTCTATTTCACCATACACATTCCTGCAAATGGAAAGTGGGGCGATAAAAATATCCACATTCCGGTTCTCGTCAATGTATTGTTGGATAGATTCCTGAATATATGGGATATCCGGCTTTCTTTCCAGGTTGATCTGTATAAGTTTGCCGGTATCTAATGTTTGGGCACGAAGCCCCTGTTGACGTAAACAATAAGTGAATAAATCGCTGGATAATCCGTATACCTCGGCTTTTATCATTTTATCAATCAGCAAATCTGCTTTGTCTTCTACAAGTATATGTATTTTTTTTATGCACTCCAGAATCCGGTTCTTAATTTCCTGATTTAAGTGCAAATCTGTAATGAGATGATTGGCAAGGGTATAGCAATATGCTTCGATGGCATTGACTGTGGCATGAGAAGCTTCATCTTCTTCGTGAAACCAACTGATGGAAATAGCCTGTAACCACTCCTGTAATTGTGCCAATATAGGGACTACAGCTACATAAGGATGTTCTTTCTGAATACAATTGATTACTTGCTTCATTTCATCCTCATCTTTAATTTTCTCGAATTTACAAACTTTCATTGTTGTCTGATTATTTATTGGTTACTACTCTTTTCAAAATGATATGCCTTTTTTCAAAAGAGAAAGATATTTAAGAATCATTCCTTAGCTTTAGAATATGGTATATCTATATAAATCAATCTGTTAATGTTGCAATCAATGTTTTTAATACATTTCTTTACTATAAGTAATCTGCTAATACCATACCACATTGGGATATGAAAATAAGATTTCTTATCTTTGTTGCGTAATTGATTGATAAACCAGTAATATTCGTCCATTTATGAAACTCTGTATCTAGCTAAGCTCAACGAATAGCATCATTTCTAACAGGGCTATTCAGCTATCCGACAGGCAACTACTCGCCTGCCAAAGAGTTTTATATCCATTTTTATAAATTTACGGAACTGTGTGCTGCTATGATGTGGTATGCCGTATCGTGTTATTTTTAAGTTGAGCAATGAATTATACATATAAGCAAATATGGCTCATCAACTTTCCTGTGATGATGAGCATTCTGATGGAACAATTAATCAATATTACCGACGCTATTTTCTTGGGGCATGTGGGAGAAGTCGAACTGGGAGCTTCTGCGCTTTCTGGAATCTATTATTTGGCTGTTTATATGCTGGGCTTCGGATTCAGCATCGGGCTGCAGGTAATGATTGCCCGGAGAAATGGGGAACAACATTATAAAGAGACGGGACGTACATTTTTTCAGGGATTATATTTCCTGTCGGGAATGGCAATCATTCTTTGCCTATTGCTCCATTTGGCTTCTCCCTTGATCCTGCACCGGTTGATAACTTCGGATGAGATTTACCGGGCAGTGATTCATTATCTGGATTGGCGTAGCTTCGGCTTGTTGTTCTCATTTCCTTTTTTAGCTTTCCGGTCTTTTCTGGTAGGGATAACAACGACCAAAGCATTGTCCGCAGCAGCTATCATGGCTATCTGTATCAATATTCCTTTTAACTATCTGCTGATATTCAAACTGAATCTGGGCATATCCGGAGCGGCTATGGCTTCTTCTTTAGCAGAGTTCGGAGCTTTTATCGTACTCCTATTATATATGTGGGTGAGGGTAGATAAAGTGAAATATGGGCTGAAGGTCGTTTATGATGGAAAATTGTTAATAAAGTTGTTGAGGCTATCTGTATGGAGTATGCTTCACTCTTTTATCAGCGTTGCTCCCTGGTTTCTGTTTTTTGTTGCTATCGAGCATCTGGGAAGGACAGAGCTTGCTATTTCCAATATTACTCGTAGTGTTTCTACCGTCTTTTTTGTGATTGTCAACTCTTTTGCATCCACTACTGGTTCATTAGTCAGCAATCTAATTGGGGCGGGGCAGGGGAAGGAACTTTTTCCCGTTTGCTATAAAGTTCTTAGGTTGGGTTATGCCGTGGGAGTTCCATTGATAGTTATGGCTCTTTGGGGTAACCAATGGGTTATCGGATTTTATACGAATAACGATAATCTGGTGAGACTAGCTTTCTATCCTTTTATAGTTATGCTGTTGAATTATGCTTTTGCACTGCCCGGATATGTTTATATCAATGCTGTTACCGGTACAGGAAAGACGAAGCTCGCCTTTATCTTCCAGTTAATCACCATTCTTGTATATTTGATTTATCTGTATCTGTTAAGTGAATGTTTTCATGCTTCTCTGACTGTGTATATGACGGCAGAATATTTGTTTGTTATTTTATTAGGGATACAATCCGTCATTTACTTAAAGAGGAAATCCAACTAGAATATGTATTTTTGTACTTTCAATACTTGATACTTTCTCGAAATGACTGAAGATATAAAGAATAAACTTTTAATGTGTGCGGAGATGTATCATCGCGCAGACTTTATACAAAGTGACCCGGTGCAGTTTCCCCATCGTTATACGCTGAAACAGGATATCGAAGTCAGCGGTTTGCTGACGGCGATTATGAGTTTTGGCAATCGCAAACAGATTTTGAAGAAAGCGGACGAATTGCACGGGCTAATGGGAGATTCGCCTTATCAGTATGTACTGTCCCGTCAGTGGGAGAGAGATTTCCCATCGGGAGCAACCGGTAGTTTTTATCGGATGCTGTCACATGCTGATTTCTATGGATATTTCCAGCGACTATACATTGCTTATACACAGTTTGAAAGTCTGGAAGAAGCCTTGAAGACATACCCCGGAATACCGATGGAAAAGCTATGTGCATTTCTTGAAGTCTCTGCCAAAAGCCCTCAAAAGAAACTGAATATGTTTTTGCGTTGGATGATTCGTCGGGACTCGGAAGTCGATTTGGGCATTTGGGAGAGTTTTGATCGCAGGGATTTGCTTGTTCCCTTGGATACACATGTATGCCGGGTAGCCCATTATTTCAAGTTGACGGATGCGGAAACATTTTCTCTGAAAAATGCCCGTCAGATAACGGCAGCATTGGCTGAGGTTTTCCCGGATGACCCTTGCCTGGGCGATTTCGCCTTGTTCGGCTTAGGGGTGAATGGGGAGATTTAATGCATGACCTGATAAAATGAAATTTTCGATTATAACCGGAAAAGTCTACGTTAAGCGAACTGTTTTCGATTATAATCGAAAAATTAGAGAGTTATTAAAATGTTGTTAGGATAATTCATTAATATTTATTTTGTCTAATTGGGGATTTTGAAAAGCAGGGTTCAGGTAAAAGTATTCACTACGTTTATAACGTTTAAATCCCATTTTCTTATAAAAATTGTATAACTGTTTTTTTGCGATATTACTATCCTGTTCCATTTGTTTAAAATTCATTTTAGTATTCCATTCACTATCCTGTTTAGAAGAGTTAGGATGAGTAACTTCTAATTGTAATGGAAAAGCTTTTAGGATTGCAATTCCATATGAACTATTTAATCTAAGCAGGATATCTTTCGTGATAAGTTTACCATATCCTTTTCCGCGATATTCAGGTAGAATTTCAATTCGATCTAAATATAGAATATTTGAGTTGAATGATTCGTCGATTTCTTCTTGCCATTCTTTTTTTAAACTATTAGTATCATAATCAAATAATAGACCTCCTAGTTCATTATGATCGAGTTGGGAAAATAAATCATCAACCCAATAATTATCTTCTATACATAGCTCCCATAAGAAAAGTTTAACGTTTACTTTTCCTATTAATGAAGCACTTTCTTTGTCGTTTTTATCTATTTGGATTTCATATACTTCGATGTTGTATTTATTGATATAACGCTCCTCTTCAATATATCCAGTGCTTGATGATAAACTATAGTTTAATCTTAAGAATGTAATAATGTCAGTGTTCATAAATAAAGTATTATTGATTTGCGAATATAGTGATTGTTTTTGAGAATGGAATTTTTTTCCCTGTTCTTTTAAGAAAATGTACATCAGATAGCGACCACATTGGCTTGATGTTTTTCCAAATGATTTTTGTCTAGGTAATTTGGCCTTATTTGATTATAACTGAGAAAGTCGATTTAATTTGTCTGTTTCGGGTGTAAAAATGATGATTAGGACTTTTAATATCCCCCTTTGGGTATAGTACGATGATAGTTGTTATTATAACACCCTGTAAAATAATAATTATGATATACCCGTTTGTTGTTTGATTTTTCTAAATAATTTGTACTTTTACGGTGATTTAGTTAGGAAGTTAAAAGTACAAATAACTTTATTATGAAAGAATTACCTAGAAACATAAAACGCGATGATATTCTTCAGGGTATCCGTAAAATAGAAGAAGAGGGTATTCCACCTCAAGCTCATTCGTCCACTTATGATCTGTTATACAATGGAAAAAGGTTTCCACCTAAATTGGTTTTAGCTTATGCTAATATTTTTGCAAATGGAGAAGAATTAGATCGTAATGAATTTGAAGGCGGAAAAGGTACTACTTGTTTTAAGATATTGAAAGATAATGGTTTTAAAATTGTTTTGAAGAACGAATCCAATTCTATATCGGAAACATTAGTAAAGTTTTTGGAACAAGCTAAAGGTAATAGTTTGAAAACTAAGGATTATATAAGGTATTTTGATGATTTGCAAGTGAAAGTAAGCTTCGGAATGGCTAGTTTAGCACGTGTACCATGGATTTCTTTTTTAGCACAGGGACAAAAAACTAGTAATGGAATATATCCTGTATATCTCTTTTACAAAAAGTATAATATTTTGGTATTGGCTTATGGCGTCAGCGAAGGGACTGTACCGGTTGTTACCTGGAATTTAGATACTAATGTAGAAACGATTAATTCCTATTTTAAAAAAAGAAATATAATACCGGATAGATATGGAGATTCTTATGTTTATGCGGTGTACGATACAACCAAACCTTTGAATTATACTTTAATTGAAGAAGACTTGAAAAGAATAATAGCCCAGTATAAGAGCATAATAACTTCAGATAAAGACTCGTTGATTGCTTTATCTGGTCAAAGTAAAAAGTACGACGAGAAAGATTTTGAGCCTGAATCATTTATGAACGATTTAAATTCTACAGGGCTTGTTTTCTCATCAGAGTTTGTTTCTCGTTTTATCTTGTCATTGTTGACAAAGCCTTTTGTTATTTTAAGTGGTCTAGCTGGTTCTGGTAAGACGCAATTAGCTATGATGTTTGCAAAATGGATTTGTGAGGATATAGATAAACAGGTTTGTATGATTCCTGTTGGAGCAGATTGGACAAATCGAGAATTCTTGATTGGATATCCTAATGCACTGGAAAAAGGAGCTTATGTAAAACCCGATAATGGAGCATTGGATCTTATAATAGAAGCAAACAAGAATCCAAGAAAGCCATACTTCTTAATTCTTGATGAAATGAATCTAAGTTATGTTGAACGTTACTTTTCTGATTTTTTGAGTGTAATGGAGTCAGAAGAAGGGATTCCTTTAATGAAGAATTGTATAGATAGAGAAATTACTCCTGTTATAAAATTGCCTCGTAACTTATTTATAATAGGAACGATTAATGTAGATGAAACGACTTATATGTTTAGCCCTAAGGTTTTAGACCGTGCTAATGTCTTAGAATTTCGTATTATGGAGAAGGACATGAAAGATTTCTTACAGAAGCTTCAGCCTATTCATAAAGATATTATCAATAATAAAGGCGTTGAGCAAGCAACTTCCTTCGTAAAATTGGCAGTTGATTCTTGGGGCTTGCAAATCTCTGAAGAGCGTAAAGCGTCTATTATTACTTCTTTAGAATGTTTCTTTTATGAGTTGAAAAAAATACATGCAGAATTTGGGTATCGCACAGCCTGTGAGATTTTTCGATTTATGGCTTTAGCAGAGAAAGTTAATACAAAGTTGGAAGGTGATGCTATTGTTGATGCCGCAATTATACAAAAATTGTTGCCAAAACTACATGGTTCTCGTAAGAAAGTGGAACCTGTACTAAAAGCATTATGGAATCTTTGCCTTGTTAAGGGTTCCGAGTTAACCCTGGAAAATACAATAGAGTTTGTTCACAATGACCAATTTAAATATCCGCTGTCTGCAGAAAAAATATGGCGTATGTATTGTGTAGCGTTGGATAATGGTTTTACTAGTTTTGCTGAAGCATGACGTATGGATGAGTTATCAATACATATTGCTTTAAATAATGGTGATTGTACAACCTTATATGTTTTTGCTAGGCGAAAGAATACTTTGTTTAAAAGTGAGGACGCCAAAGAATATGGAGAATCTCCTTTTCAATTACAAGAAGGTTGTATGTATGATTTTGAGCTTGATAAGAATAGCTACTATTTACAAGAAGATAGAGATATTTTAACTAATAGCAAAAGTCGCCAAGCAATTAGTCGTGGATGTATATCTACAGGAATTTATGTGGGTACATATAGTATTGATGTTTTACAAAAAGAGGATAATAAAAAGGTAGGTGAGGTTGCTTTTGAGATTCGTTCCGCCAAAGTCGGTTATCGTGATGACTACCGTAGAATGTTAGAGGATATCACAGAGTTTTGTACAGAGCTACTTATGCAGCAAAGTTCTCCTGTGATACAACGTTATGAGGTAGATATAACTAAAGATCCTAGATCAGATTATCAGCGTTTTGCTTTTGTTCGTTCGCTTGTTGATAGTGACTCTTTTGCAGATGCGATGTATCAGATTCAATTGTCTCCAGTTAAGAGATGGATTGATTCAGAAGAAGAAAGGCAACTTTGTAATGTAAAACGTTGGGGGCAACATACGCTAAGACAACTTGCTCGTGCAACTAATAGAGTTTCTTTGTCTAATCAACATCCTTTGAAAGATCGTTTCGATACATTGCCACGCTGTGTACCTGTTGCTTTTAGAAAAGAAACTGCCGATATTCCAGAAAATCGTTTTATAAAGTATGTGTTGCGTTCATTTTTAACATTTTGTTCTTCTATACAACATCATTCTAAGGCTGGACAACGATTAAAACAGGAAGCTTCTTTAGTTTGTGAGAAGTTGTTACAGTATCTGTCATATCCTTTGTTCCGTAATATTTCAGAAATAAATGTACTGCCTTTAAATAGTCCAATTTTACAAAGAAAAGAAGGGTATCGGGAAATCTTTCAGAAATGGTTAATGTTTGATATGGCTGCTCGGCTTACTTGGCAAGGTGGTGAAGATGTGTATGGAGCTGGAAAAAAGGATGTTGCCAGATTGTACGAGTATTGGCTTTTCTTCAAATTATTAGATGTTTTGAGCCAGAAGTTTCACATTCCCTCAAAAAGTAAAGAAGAGCTCATTGATTGTAGTAATGAGTTAAACCTAACCTTAAAGCAAGGTAAAATGATTATGTTGAGTGGCATATATGAGACAGATAGTCGTAAATTAAATATATGTTTTTCTTATAATCGAACTTTTAGTTATACAGATAACTATCAATTATCAGGAAGCTGGACTCGGAATTTTCGTCCCGACTATACATTGACAATATGGCCAGGAGACATAACTAGTGAAGAAGCTGAACGAGAAGAGTTGATTACGCATATACATTTTGATGCGAAATATAGAATAGAACAATTATTTCTTCGTGACAATACAAATAAGAATAATGATGAAGTATCCGATGACTTATCGGAGATGAAGCGAGAGGAAGAGCGAGGAACTTATAAGCGCGCTGATTTATTAAAAATGCATGCCTATAAAGATGCTATTCGAAGAACAGGAGGAGCTTATATCCTTTATCCAGGAACAGAAAATCAAGTTATTCATGGCTTTCATGAAATCATTCCTGGGCTAGGAGCCTTTGCTATTTCGCCTAAGGATTATGATAAGAGTATACAGGCTTTTCTAACTTTTCTTGATGATGTAGTTGATAATTTCTTAAATCGCACCTCTTTACGTGAGAAGCTAGCTTATCATACATATTCTGTATTGAGTAAAAATAATAATCGTAGTTTACGTGAGCCTCTGCCAGAACCTTATGGGGCCAATCGTGATCTATTACCTGATGAGACATACGTCTTAATTGGGTATTATAAAAATGAACAACAATTAGATTGGATTCTAAAAAGAAAATTATATAATACTCGTACTGGTAGTGCTAATGGTTCTCTACATTTGAGTAAAGAAGTTATATCTGCGCGTTATTTATTATTACATGGCGAACGAGAATTATTGACTGGAAGATTATATAAATTGGTTCCTAAAGGGCCTCGGATCTTTTCGAAAGAGAAGTTGAAAAAAATAGGGTATAAAGAACCTTCGGGAGATTACTATTTAATTTATAATATAGAAGGAATACCTGAACCTGAATTTGAAGGCATGAAATGGGATATAAGGCTTTTAGATGGATATAAGAAAGGGAATTTGTCTGCAAGTGCTTTTTCTGTTTCGTTGGCTGATTTGATGAAAGTTAAAGTCTCATAGGTGGTTAACGTTTGATTTGAGACAGTTGCTGTATTTCTTTTAGGGCGAATTTCGCCATTTGCTTGTGATGTTTCATCAGGTATTTTTATGACTGTTTCTTTCTCACAGGAAACTTTGATTTTTGTGAATGAACGTACTTTTTTAAGAAAAGGATAATCTTTCATTTCAGATTGTTGTTGTAAAATAACTTGTTTAAAGTATTCACAATTTTCTTTAGGCCAAAGTCTGAGAGTGGAAAATACCATATAAGTCCATCAGGTACTATCATTTGGTAACTTTTGGGTAAATGATATGTGATTCCAAATAATATCAGAAAATGCCAATGCAATGCTAAGAGAAAAAAGATTTATATAGTATTTCATAGCTTTATGTCTTGTTTTTGACAAATTAATGAAAAGTATTTTTGATAATTATAATGTTTGATTGAAAAAGTTCTTGTTTTCATATAATGATTATTTTCCTTTCATCATCTTCCTCCACCTCTGAAACCCTCTTATCAAACTTTCTTCTTCCACTAATTCTACCATATTATAATGTTCAACGAAAGTTTCCATCGACTTTTTGAACATGATGCCATGGCAGTATTTGTTGTCTAGTAGAAATTCGTAAAGTTCGGCCTTCATTTCTACTTCCATTGCCTTTTCGATGATAAGTGCACTGTCATGACCTATATAATTATATATATTTGGATTTTTACCGTTTCTTGGGTGGGGGAGAGTGAAAGTGATATTTCCGGTTTCGTGCCATGAAATATTGGGAGGATGGGGAGTGGAGAGTTGGTGGAGGAAGTGGTAGATGGGGTGGGTGTCGAGGAGATGGATGGCAGAAAGTGCGGAGGAAGAACGGTCTGGGGGGAGGTCAAGGTGATTTTTGTAGCGTGTGTACATGTAAGCCGCTAGATAGGGCTTGATTTGAAAAGTAACTGTAACCATTGTTTTTTAGATTTGATTTGTAAAATAATTGCTGTTAGATTGTAATTTTTTGATATTGATATTCTTTTTCTTGTATTGAAAAACTTTGCTGAAAGTATATGATTGAATGAACTGGGTAATTCGTTGTATAATAGTGCTTTATATGTGCCTAATTTCCTTTAAAACCAACGGGTCGTTTCTTTTAAAGAAACGACCCGTTGCATACTGAGAAACGCCCTCTTCCTTTTAAAGGGAGAAGTTGTTTGGAAGTTAGGTTAATAAAACTATGTTTGTTGCTTTTGATTTATTGTTATAGGATGTAATTTATTTGATTAGAAATGTATTGAAATTTCGTTTGTATATTGAATTTGGCTTATATACATTCTGAATGTATATAAGCCAAATAGTATAAATGGAATAGTTGTTTTGAAACTATACCTTAAGAATAGTACAATAGAAAAAAGTTAATAAGAAGGTAAGCATTGAAGAACTTCTTGCTTTGATACAGAAAAATTGCGGTGAGCATTAAATCGTTTTAAGACTAGAATACCTACTTTACGTGTGCTGACCTCGTCAGGGAAAGGGATTACTGTATCAAGAGCCGGGATAGTGGGTTGGTATATCAAAATCTTCTGATTCATGACAATTTGATATCCCCAACCATTTTCATATTGAAATATTTCCAGTTCAGCTTTCGGTTCTCCTTCATCCTCAATTACCATAATTGAGTGATGAAGAAGAATGATGGTTAGTAATGACAGTAAACTAATCCAAAGTACGCAAGTTCTGATTTTGATATTAATTATTTTCATAATTGTCATCGTCATATTCGTATGGATGAAGTTCCCATATGTCGTCAAAGCGGTAATTATTGCTTCTGCCTGTAACAATGAAACCTTTGTCGCCATTAGAGAAGGAGGCGGTTGCTGTGCGTGGAGCACCTTTGAATTTGGCAACTTCTTCCCATAAATCATTAGTAGGAGAGTATTTCCAAGTATTGCTGCGTAAGTCAGGCGCTCCACCACAGGTTAGGTATGCTTGCCCGTCAATGACAAAGGCAACTCCGTAAATTCGTGTGATACTGTTATATTTATTGTCGTATGTTGCATCTGAGGTATCTGTGATATCACGAAGTTGAATCCAACGCTTTTGAGAAGGATCATATTTCCAGAAATCTTTAACGTATTCACCATTATTGAATCCGGAACAAACATAAGCAATATCATTTATCACAAAGCAGGCAGCTCCCCGACGTTTACTTCCACCCAGGCTGACAATTTGTTCCCATGTATCAGTTTGCGGATCATAACAATAGAAATCTTTCAGATAGTTTCCGTTATAGCCGCTACCTAGATAACCTTTATCTGATAACCCAAATGCTATGGCATCATTTCGCGCGCTACCCGGATAATCCTTTTTTGAACTCCAGGCATTTGTGCCCGGATTATATTCCCAGAAATCATTGTAGTAGTTTTTTCCGTCATAACCTGTTCCGAAGTATCCTTTGCCGCCAACGGAAAATGCTGTGGATGAACTACGGGAAGTTCCCGGGAAAGAAGCTTTTTGTGTCCAAAAGTCGAGTTCCATATCATATTCCCATAGATCATTCAGGTGTTTTCTAGCGTCATAACCACCGGTGAGATACCCCTTGTTACCGATAGTGAAAGAGGTTGCTTCTCCACGTGCCAGGCCGTCAAAATCGGAAACACGATACCATTTACCCATTAAATCTTCATCCTCGTCATCGTTACTACAAGAAACTGTGATAACAGAGAACATTGTTAACAGAAGTGCTAATAAATTTTGATGTTTCATCATATTATACATTGTTATTATTTTATGGATACAAAAGAACAAGGCTTTCACGTGCTTGACAAATCGAATCGGTAAGCGTCCGGATTTATGCCGTAAATTGAGTATTTGAGAAGGTAAACGGCCTTGCTATATTTAATACATGGTTTGCCTTTGTTAATGGCATGTTGCCGGAAGATATGTATTGGTTGGCGGGATAAAATTGTATGAATGAATGCTTATTCCCTCTTTTGCCGCAAAAATAGAATATGCATAAATTGTTGATTGTTATTGGCTTTTGTTTAGTCACATTTTTAGGAGTGATATCGTGCTATGATGAGCGCAATACTTTTGGGGACAGGTTGGTTGATTCGGATTTGCGCAATATAAGTATGGATACAAGTACCATTGTCATGACTGCTGTGCTGATAGATTCTTTGGAAACTTCCGGCAAACAGGTTGTTCTTGCGGGAAGATATGTGCATCCGGTATGGGGGAAGGTCTCTGCTGCCAGCTACATACCTTACGTGCGGCCTCAATATTCGACAGAAGCGGATGTGACGGTGAAGTTTGACTCATTAATGTTGGTACTTTCCAGTAGTGGTGATTTTGTTGGTGATACGACTTTACAGCAACGATATTTTATTCATTTACTTACGGAGAAAATTCTTCTGAATGATAATGGTTATTTGTATAATAATTCTTCATTTGCTTATGAATCCGAACCGATAGCCAGTTATTCTTTTATACCTAGGCCTCATGTTACAGAGAAACTGGAAATACGTTTGCCTGATGAGTTAGGACAAGATTTGCTGACCCGTTTTCACAATCATGATGAGTCTGTTGCTATCAATCATTTTGAAGATTATTTTAAAGGGATTGTTATAATGCCTGATGAAAAGCAAAGTTATTCATTGCTGAGTTTTCAAGTTTCGGATTCATTGTCGGCTTTGGTATTGCATTATCATATTGAAGGGGGATATGAGAATCAACAGAAGCTGGTTTTCTCGCCGAATACAACTACGCAATTTAATCAGTTGACTCATGAACGCCACGGTACTCCTATGGAACCTTATCCGTTGAAAAAGGTAGAGATACCTTCTGAAAAATTAGGAAATCGTGGAATATTGTTCAGTGGTATCGGCTGGTACACTCGTCTTGAATTTCCTTATCTTAATAATATTATGGAACAGGGAGAGTATATACATATCGAAAAAGCCGGATTGAAAATATATCCTGAATATGGGACTTATTCGGGATATAATGCGTTGCCGGATAGTATCTTTCTATACATAGCAGATGAAAATAATGTAGTGACTGATGCTGTAAAAGACTATTTAGGAAAGCAGGTACAGGGTGGAAAGCTGGTGAAAGATGATTTGTTTCTCGGAAATACATATTACTATTTTGATGTTACCAAGTTTATGAAAGATGAGTTGGGAACTTCTGGTAAATATAAACATAATCTTCAGTTGGTATTTAATAGTGATGATTATACCAAGACACTGAAGAACCTGACTTTCGGTGACCCCAATG
Source organism: Bacteroides sp. 3_1_13 (assembly GCF_001185845.1). Taxonomy (NCBI): domain Bacteria; kingdom Pseudomonadati; phylum Bacteroidota; class Bacteroidia; order Bacteroidales; family Bacteroidaceae; genus Bacteroides; species Bacteroides sp. 3_1_13. The sequence continues at coordinate 126,767 of NZ_KQ236955.1, read as the reverse complement.
GGCAGCATCCTATTATTTTACAACTAAATTATAAAATATATGAAAGCTATTAACTGCATAATCTTTCTTTTGTTGGTTGCGCTAAAATCACAGGCACAGAACGTTATGACTTCATCTCCTTATTCTATGTTTGGTATTGGAGAATTGGAATCCGGACTTTACGGACAAAATGCAGCTATGGGTGGTGTTTCCTACGGGATGCGAAATAATACACTTATTAATATTGAGAACCCGGCAGGATTGACAGCGCTGGAGAGTAAACGGCTGTTGACGGAACTTTCCATATTTCTAAAAAATGAATCGTATACTTCCGGGGGAAGTTCGAATCAGGCTTTTACAGGAAGTTTTTCTGCTTTAATGTTGGGAGGCCGGGTGATTCCGCGGTGGTATACGGCAGTCAGTCTGACTCCTTATAGTTCGGTAGGTTATTATTTTCAGTCTTCCCAGCCGGTAGAAGGAAATCCTCATGAAAATTATGATGCTGCCTTTATAGGAAGTGGGGGAATTTCAAAAGTTACTTGGTCTAATGCTTATCTCCTGTCTCAACATTGGTCGTTGGGAATGAATATCAGTTATTTGTTTGGTAACATTGTGTTGTCTGAGCAACAAAGTGACTTGATTGTTGATAGGAAGATGCATGCACGAGCACTTTATGCTAATTTAGGTGTTCAGTATCACCGTGCATTGAACCATGATTTGTCTTACACATTAGGAGCGGTTTATGGTTATCGGCAAAAACTTGATATTACTAATGCTAAATATATAGTAAATGGCAACGCACATGAAAAGAAGAAACAAAGAAGTCAAAAACAAAGTTTGCCTCAATATTTTGGCATAGGTGGATGTCTACAATATAAGAAATGGACGTATGCTTTAGATTATGCTTTTCAGCAATATAGCTCTTTGACATCGACGGACAGTCGAATTGAATTCAGGGATGTAAATGAATGTCGCATCGGAGTATGTTATTTTCCCAATGGTTATTCTTCAGATAGCTTCTGGAAGCAAGTAGCCTATAAGACGGGAATTAATATTTCCAGTTCGTATATGACGATTAATGGAAACACGGGATTTTCTTTGCGATTTAATGCAGGACTGAGTTTGCCTGTATTTAGAGGAAGAATAGATACCAGCATTTTTTATGACCGTATGCAACTGAAAAAAGGTACGTTAAATCGGGATGTGATAGGTGCTACTGTTTCTTTTACATTAGGTGAGATATTCTATCACAGTAAACTCAAATAATAGAAATAAATGAATGGGTGGGGTGCAATATAAAGCTTAATTTTCCGTTTACTCATAAAATGCGGGCGTTTTACCGCCTGTTTTATCCGTTTCACCGGACTGCTTGCCGGAAAGTGAATAGATTGATTATTTTTGTAGATTAAAAAATAAAAGAGCTTATGCTGCGATCAACAAGAAATGAATTTTTTATTGGATTCACCCTATCGGTGATTCTTTCTCTTTTCGCCAATTTTGCATTGTTGATACGCCGTTATGATCTGATGATGGACTCAAAATTGCCTGGTTCTTCTTATGCGATAGAGAAATATGAATTGTGGTTCTCTGTCTTATGGTTTTTCTTTTTCTCTTTTGTATTGTTTGTTCTTTATAGATGGACATACAGATGGGGTGATAAGGTGTTTCAACATAAAGAAGTGAAGACGATAGGACTTGCAATGGGAAGTATTTTTATTGTTGCTTTAGGGCTGTACAGGGCATATCCTGTTATAAATACGGCTATAATGGGAAAGGTATGTAATGTATCTGTTCTTCACGATTGTGCAGAGCGTTCAATTATGATAACAGAGGTTTCGGGAAAGACGCTTGATACAGTTTCTGGTTCTGTACTGGAACCGGATAAGGTTCGGGTAGGGGTGAATACCGTGTTTTCAACAGCTTATTCGAATCCTTTATTGATAGAGCATATTTTTGTATTGTTGACTATTATGTTAAGTATGCTGTTACTTCACTTGCTTGATAAAAAGCAGGAAATGAAATTAGAGTATGAGAAGATAAAAGTAGAGAAACTGCAAAACTCATATAATGCACTGATGGGACAAATCAACCCGCATTTCTTTTTCAATTCGTTGAATGGGCTTAATTCATTAATTCGTATGGGAGAGCAGGAAAAGACACTTGAGTATCTGAATGGATTATCTAATGTTTTCCGGTATATTCTGCAAAGTAATCATAAGACATTGGTAAGCCTCGATGAAGAACTGCAATTTATTAAGGCATATACTTATTTACTAAGTGTACGATATGAGAATAAGTTGTTTTTCTCAATTCGGATAGCTGATATTTGCTTACAGAAGCGTTTACCCATCCTAAGTTTGCTTCCATTGATTGAAAATGTGGTTAAGCACAATGTTATTAGCATGCAACATCCTTTACAGATTGAGATTTATACAACTTCAGAAGATTTATTAGCCGTTTCAAATTTTATTCAACCCAAAATGGAAGAGTGTGTCTGTAATGGGATTGGATTAAAGAATCTTCAGGGACGTTATCTGATGTTGGTTGGCAAGAATATACAGATAGATAATTCTAATGGATACTTTGTGGTTTCTCTGCCTTTATTAAATACACCGGAGTGAATATGAAAGCAATAATTATTGAAGATGAAACAGCAGCAGTAAACAGTTTGAAAGCTGTTTTGCAACAAAATTCGGTCACGGAGATTGAAGTGATTGCTGAACTGGAAAGTATTGAAGAAAGTGTGGAGTGGTTCAGATGTTCATCGCAACCGGATATTATTTTCATGGATATTCATTTGGCGGACGGACTGGCTTTTAAAATTTTTGAGCAAGTGGAAATTGCTGCTCCTGTAGTATTTACAACTGCTTATGATGAGTATGCTTTACAGGCTTTTCAGGTGACCAGCATTGATTATTTGTTGAAACCTGTTACACTCAATACATTAGAACATGCTTTGAATAAGTTTTTCCTTTTCAATCCGGCGGAACGAGAGGAGCATATTCGACAAACTAATTCTGCTATTAAAAATCGTAATGAGGTAAAAAAGTTGCTGATAATGCTTGCTGATAAGTTCTATCCGCTTTCGGTAGATGATATTTATTATTTTTATACTACTCGGGAGAAAGTTACTGCCTATACCTTTGACGGTAAAAAACATCCTGTAGACCGTACACTGGATACACTTGGTGAACAACTGGATAAACGGCTTTTCTTTCGTGCTAATCGTCAATTTATTATATCCCGTAAATCAATTAAAGATGTAAATCTTTGGTTGGGCAACCGACTTTCTGTAAACTTACTATTGCCTGTTCCGGAGCGTATTATAATAAGTAAGGTAAAGACTCCGGTATTCAAAAAGTGGCTTATGCAGGAAGATAATTGAATCTGTTCACCTTTGCTTATTGTACGTCTCACCTGCGAAGAATCCCTGTTTGCCGGAGTTTAACTTTAGTTTGCTAATGTTTCCCTTTAATTTGTAACAGATAATAAGAACAAATTAAACGAGATGTTATGCTGAAATGTATCACTTTGGACGGCGATGTTTCTACGCTCAATGATTTGATGGAGTATTTAGAAAAGATTGACCGCACTTTGGCGGAAGTCAATGAGTTGTTAGCTAACAAGCGGGCTGAACAAGCTGTTTATCTTCGTGAAGGCTCCAAGATTGTGCGTCTTAATCAAGAGGATATTTTATATTTGGAAGGGTACGGTGGTGATTATGTTAAAGTACACCGTATAGAAGGAAAACCTATTCTTTCACAAGTGAGTCTGAAACGTTTTGAAGAATGTCTTGGAGAGAATTTTTGTCGTGTACATCGCTCTTATATCATTTCACTGTCTCATATAAATTATATTGAACGGAAAAGAATCCGTATCGAAGGTACTTTGATTCCGGTCAGTGATTCTTATCTACCTATGTTAATGAGCAGACTGCGCATACAAATATAGATTGATTTAATAGGTTATGTAGTATGAATTATAAATATTTTTGATGTATCACATTTAAAAAAACAATCTTATGAATTACGAAATGAAATCTTTAAAAACAGGGATGAAGAACGCTATTTTATGGCTGTCCCTAGTTCTTCTTTTAGTGATGGTAGCTTATTCTTCTGGTAAAGCACAGAATTGTGTTGATAAGACAAGTGTTAATACTATTATTATGTCGGGTATGAAAAATGATACGGTTATTATTTCTCAAATAAAAACTGATTCTTTACATAATAACGGTTCTTGTTGTTCGAATAATATGCAGGTTGTATTTACCTACCTTGGAAAGCATATTGATTATCTGCCCAAAGCGATTGATAACAAAGTAGAAGGGGATATAATAGTTGGTTTTACCATGACTAAAAATGGCGAGGTGGCGAATGGTAGGATTATCAAAGGTCTTTATTCTGATTTGAATGAAGAAGTGCTTCGGGTTATAAAAGAAATTCCCAAATGTGTGCCTATAAAAGAGGATATGGATTATAGGGTTACTATGAACTTTAATTTGTCAGATGGGACTTTGGTCTTTAAGCCGAAAATGTCTATTATCGGAGTAGAAACAAGTAATGCGAAACTTTCTGTTAAAAGAATGGATGGGAAAAATTATGGTTCTATGATTGTTTATGGAGAACCTGGTGTGGGAGAGGATTCTGTTGTTATAAAGACGATGTCTGTTAGAGTCAGTGATATGGATAATAGTATAATAACCATTGATAAAAAGAATAAGTAGTTAAAGCGTGAATATTCATATTCGAATATTCCTTTAAGAAATATCATACTAATAATATATTGGAGAAATAAACTTATCTTGGTGTATCATAATATATCAAGGCGGTTTATTTCTCTAATATTGTCTATATACTTTTGATTTATTATTTGTTTTTGTTTGTTCCCTAGCTTCCTTCCTTGTCGCTTTTTTCTTCTTATTTGGTAGTTTTTAGACTTAAAAATACTGTTCAGACTGCTTGTAGAGCCGACAAATACTTGTCGTTTCATGTCCGATGAATATACTGCATCTTTGCATCGTTAACGTTAGCGAAGAAGTAATTAAAACAGTAATTCATTAAAAAAAGAAAGGACAAAAATTATGGCAATTAGGTTTAGAAGAGTTCAACGTTTGTGTGATCCTACAAACAAAGAGGCAGGAAAGAAAGTGTATCCGGTGATTTCTTATCAGTATGATACGAGTGCAACATTAGATGAGTTTGCAAAAGATATTTCGTCCACTTCCGGTGTAAGTGAAGGTGAAACGATTAGTGTATTGAAAGATTTTCGTACCCTGTTGCGTAAAACTTTGCTTTCGGGACGTTCGGTGAATATTAAGGGATTAGGGTATTTCTTCCTCTCTGCGCAGAGCAAGGGAACAGAGAAAGCTGAAGACTTTACTATCGCCAATATTTCAGGGCTTCGTGTTTGTTTTCGTGCCAATTCGGACATTCGTCTATTTACGGGAACGACTACCCGTTCGGATGGATTGAAGTTCAAGGATTTGGATCATATTAATGATTCGGGTAGCATTGGTGACGGTTCTGATGATGGGGGTGAAACTCCGGATCCGGATGGTGGTTCGGGTGGTAATGGTGAAGCACCGGATCCGGCGGCTTGATTCATAGATCGTTGAGAACTGTCTGGTTTGTATGGAATGGGGCTTCGGCCTCATTCTTTCTTTATAACTACGTAAAAATATAAATATGCAAATAACTACAATCCTTGCTTTTTTTACCGCTATGGGTGGTTTGGAAGCTGTGAAATGGTTAGTGAGGTATATCACTTGCCGTAAGACGGATGCACGGAAAGAGGAAGCGTCCGTGAACAGTATGGAAGAAGAAAATCGCCGTAAAAAGGTGGACTGGCTGGAAGAACGGCTGACTCAACGTGACGAGAAGATAGACGGGCTTTATATTGAACTTCGCAAGGAGCAGGAAGAGAAGATTGACTGGATACATAAATGTCATGAAGTGGAGTTGATACAGAAGGAGTCGGAAGTGAAGAAGTGTGAGACCAGAGGGTGTGTGAAGCGTATGCCACCTTCGGATTATTAACAGGTGCGTTTGAACTAATAATGAATAATCATGAGAAATATAGATTCTATCATAGTACATTGTTCGGCTACGAAAGCCGGGCAGGATTTTACTGCTGCGGATATTGACTGTTGGCACCGGGAACGTGGGTTCAACGGTATCGGGTATCACTATGTGGTCCGTTTGGATGGGAAATTGGAAAAGGGGCGGGATGTTTCTCTGGCCGGTGCTCATTGTAAAGGTTGGAATGAGCGGAGTGTCGGGATATGTTATATCGGTGGATTGGATGCGAACGGGCGTCCGGCAGATACCCGGACGAATGCTCAAAAACGGGTGCTTTATCAGATTATTATGGATTTGCAGCGGGAATATAATATTCTCCAAGTGTTGGGACATCGGGATACTTCACCGGATTTGAATGGTGACGGAGTGATTGAACCTTATGAATATGTGAAGGTTTGTCCCTGTTTTGATGTGAAGGAGTTTTTGAGGAGTGGGAGGGAGTTACTGTTTGTGTTGCTGGTGGCCTTAGCTGTGCCGGTGTTGTTGTCGGGGTGTAGGAGTAAGAAAGAGGTAGTAAACAGGGAGAGTGACATAAGGGTTGATTCAAGCTTGAATAGTAGCTCAGGAAAAAGTCTTGTTAAAAACGAGGTTGCTTCGGAAAAGGATTCGGAGGTGGTGGAAGAGCATATCGAACAGATGGTGTTTGTGTTTCCTGTGGATACGCTTGGATTGAAGGCTGGGATGGTGGTGAAGACTGTGGTGGATAGGAAAAACGTTAATGAGAAACAACTTCTTCAAGAAGTGAATTCACAGTCTGTGAGTTTGTCGGATATGAGTGCTAAGACAGAGATTCATAAAACGGGAGTTGAAAAAACTACTAATAGGATAATCGGAAGTGGGTATTGGTACGGAATTATTTTGTTGGTTCTGGTTATTGTGTGTTGGATTTGCAAAGTGAAGAGGAAGTGAGATGTTGTTTGTCTGGTACAAAACTAGTTTGATGAAAAATGGAGTCATGGTAGTGCTGTCTGTGAAACTGTGTACTTTTTTGTGGAGTTTGTATGTGTATTCCCGTGGAAATGCGTATCTTTGAATAATCAAAATAGAGGAAAAATAATGAACGGAGTATTGCGCAAACTTCCAATTGGAATACATGATTTTGAGAAACTTCGTAAAGGAGATTATCTCTATGTGGATAAAACCACTCTTGTATGGCGAATAGCTAACACAGGTAAAGCCTATCTTTTAACTCGTCCTCGTCGTTTTGGGAAAAGCCTGCTACTCTCTACTTTTAAAGCCTATTTTGAGGGCAAGAAAGAATTATTTGGAGGGTTGGCTATTGCTGGTATGGAAAAGGATTGGAGGAAATATCCCGTACTGCATTTGGATTTGAACGTGAGAAAACATGATTCTTCCCAGGCTCTAGCCGAAATTCTTAGTAGGCAGTTGACGCAATGGGAACTGAAATATGGCAAAGGAGAGGATGAGGAAACTCTTTCAGGACGTTTTGCCGGTGCAATTCGTCGTGCCAGTGAACAGTCTGGTCGTGGAGTAGTAGTGCTTGTTGATGGATATGATAAACTTTTATTGAAAGTATTGAGCAATGATGTTTTGCTTGATGATTATCGTAAAACCTTGAATGCTTTTTATAGTGTACTGAAAAGCTCTGATCGTTATCTCCATTTTGTTTTACTTACAGGTGTGACTAAGTTTGCACAAACTGGCATGTGTAATGATTTGAATCAGCTGAATGATATCAGCATGACGTCTCAATATGCCACAATTTGTGGTATTACACGACAAGAATTGGAGGATACTTTTATTCCTGAACTGAATCGATTGGCAGAAACGAATGAACTGACTTATGAAGAAACATTGAACAAGATGACGGCTTTATATGATGGCTATCATTTTTGTGAGTTTGCGGAAGGAGTATTCAATCCATTCAGTGTGCTTAATGTTTTTGACGGGTATAAGTTTAGTAACTATTGGTTCCAAACCGGTACTCCTACTTTTTTAGTCGAACTGCTTAAAAAGAGTGAGTATGATTTGCGTACGTTGATTGATGGGGTAGAAGCCAATGCTTCTTCGTTTATGGAATATAGGGTAGATGCTAATAATCCGATTCCGTTGATTTATCAGAGTGGCTATTTGACTATAAAGGGGTATGACAAGCGTTTTGGAAACTACCTGCTGAAATTTCCCAATGATGAAGTGCGATATGGATTTATGGATTTTTGGGTTCCTTATTACACATCAGTGGTAGATGATGAACGGGGCTTTTATCTAGGTAAATTTGTACGTGAATTGGAAAGTGGTGATGTTGACGCTTTTCTTACCCGCTTACAGGCTTTCTTCGCAGATTTCCCTTATGAACTGAATGAAAAGACCGAACGACATTATCAAGTTGTATTTTACTTAGTATTCAAATTGATGGGACAATTTACCGGAGCAGAGGTTCTTAGTGCCCGCGGACGGGCGGATGCAGTGGTGAAAACTCCGAAGTATATTTATGTATTTGAATTTAAACTGAATGGTACTGCCGAACAGGCTTTGCAGCAGATTGATGAAAAAGGCTATCTGATACCTTATCAGGTAGACGGGCGTGAGTTGGTTAAAATTGGAGTGGAGTTCAGTGCAGAAAAAAGGAATATAGACCGGTGGTTATATTAGCTCGATAACCATGTTGTTAAAGGAGTTACGGAGCCGTTTGAGATTGTTCAAGCGGCTCTTGTTTTGCGGGTAGTTCTTCTTATCACTTGTTTTAAATCCAAATCATAATCTCTATTTCTTTATCAGTTGTGATCTTTTCCTTTTTTCTGATTTCTGCTTTGAAAGGAAGTAAATAAGTATCAAGTTTGGTGTCAAACCAGATTGCGGTTTCCCATTGGGTATTGCCGATTTTGGCCGTCATCTTCAACCGTCCCCAGCCTTCCTCTAAGAATCCGAGATTCTCTCTTATCTCTTTGGACATTTCTTTCGGCAGGCAGGCTATGTGCCAACCGCCTGTTCCAACGGTTGATGAGTAGTTCCAAACTTTTGTGGTAAACTCGTATTTCATTCCCTTATTTTCCATTGTACAAAAATAGAAAATAATAGGAGATTAGCTATAATTTTTTCTTTTAATTAATTTTCGATGTTTGTTTGAATACACATCTATTATAGGAATTGGCAACTGGGCAAAGTGGTAGAATAAGTCAAAGTTAACTTGTGCATAGCCCTTGTGACTGCCACATAAAGCATACTTTTGTCAATATTGGAATGATAGTTCTTATCATCTGTTTGCGGAATGATTACTTCGTCAAATTCTAGTCCTTTCGCCATATGGGCAGAAGTGATGATAATCCCTTTCACATAAGCAGAACTTTGATTTGACAAAAGTGAGATGTCGTTTGCATATATCTGGAGTTTTTGAACAAGTTCTTTTGCTTGGGATTCTGTTTTGCAGATGATCCCTAATGAGGTATAATGGGAGTTCCTGAAGGAGTTTACTAAATCCGCAATACCTTGGATCTCTTCTTCTGTACTTTTGAATGGAAGAATCTTGGGGTGTTCTCCATGTCTCATAATCGGTTCTAATTCATTGTTCGATTGAATTTTTTGTGCAAAACTGGTAATCTCAAAAGTAGAACGATAGCTTTTGCAAAGTTTCATTATTTCTCCTGTTACAAATGCTTTTTGAATCATACCGGCAGTGGAAGATCCATAAGGATTGACGGATTGGGAAGCGTCTCCAAGAATTGTTTTTCGACACGGATAAAGTTTTTGAATCACTTTGTATTGTATGGGAGAATAGTCTTGCATTTCGTCTATCAGAAGGTGTTTGACATAAGATTGGGCGTTGTTCCCATCTAATGCGATATGCAGATAAGCCAAAGGAGCTAAGTCCGCATACTCCAGTATGCGATTTTTGCGTGTCTTGAACATCTCCGGTTTTCCGATCCATTCAAAAAAGTCTTTATAGATTTGGAGATCGTTATTGCCCGCGAACATCTTTTTTATCTCTTTCTTTAGTTGGTTTTTCTCCGGAGTGCTAACTGTGAGATTATATTGTAGTTGCATCATCTCCAGAATGTAATCTGTCATAGTCTCAAATCGTTGACGTATGGGATAGCGGTGGAATCGTTTGAACTGTTCGTTAATAAATTCGGCAGGAACGGTGATATATTTGGTGAGTTTTACGTCTGTTGCTTTGAAATAGTTGTTTTCCATGTAAAGGATGAATTTGTCAAGTAGTGATATAAACTCGAAGGAGGCTTTGTATTGAATCCGTTCGATAAAGTCGGGTGTCGGGTTTTCTAATAGTTCCGTCACTTGGTCGAAGAAATTCTGGTGTTTATATTTGTTGTCAATTACATCCGACAGAATTTGCTCCATGCTGGTTTCGGGAACGATCTCTTCGCCAAGTTCCGGAAGTACATTAGAAATGTAATCGGCAAATACTTTATTGGGGGAGATGATTAATATGTCTTTGGAAGAAATCTGTCCTTTCTGTGCATAAAGCAGGTAGGCAATACGATGGAGCGCGATAGAGGTTTTTCCTGAACCGGCAACACCTTGTATAATAAGTACAGAAGCGTTTTCATTGCGGATAATCTGATTTTGTTCCCTCTGAATTGTCGTGACGATATTTTTCATTTTGTTGTCGGCATTGGAAGATAGTTCTTTTTGCAGAATATCGTCATGAACAGTTATGGAACTTTCAATCATATACTCCATTTTTCCTTTGCGAATACGATATTGGCGTTTGAGTGAGATCGCTCCGTTAATTTTGCCTGCCGGGGAAGAGTAGAACGCCTCGCCTAATTCATGATCGTAGAACATGCTTGAAATAGGAGCTCGCCAATCGTAAATCAGATTCTTTTTTTGATTGAAGTCATAGAAAGTATGTATTCCTATATAGATCGGACTAACTTGGCTTTTGTCTTTCTTTTCCTGAAAGTCGATTCGTCCGAAATAGGGGATATCCAGTATTTTGCTTAGTCGCCTGCGTTTGTCAATTACATTTTCACCTAATGCAAAATGATTTAATATGCTTTCGCGCATGGAACGGATTTCGTGGGGATCGATATCTTTGTTCGACCATAGATAATCCTTGTACTCCTGCAGGGTGTCTATATGCTCTTTGACGGAAGTACTGGTAGTGTTAATCGTATCATGGATAGTGGTTATGACTTGCTGTAAATACTCATTTTCCTGTTTCTCTGTTTGATTGAATATCATAATCTCTTTTTAGTTGTATGATGAAGAATTGAAATTGCAGGCAAAGTTAGCTCAACCCATTTAGGGATTAAATAGTTATTTATAGCTATATATGTATCCTTTTTCCTATTTTTGCATACTTATTTAATAAGGAAAAAGATGAATATTCTTGAATTGGCAAAACGTAACCAGCAGAAAGCTTGGGAGATTATAGAGGATACCCGTATTGTTCGGATATGGGAGGGGATGGGTGCCAAAGTGAATCTGGTAGGTTCGTTGCGTACAGGATTATTGATGAAACATCGGGATATTGATTTTCATATTTATACTTCCCCTTTGGATTTGTCTGCCAGCTTTCGGGCGATGGCTGAATTGGCGGAAAATACGTCCGTAAAGAAGATTGAATATACGAATTTATTACATACAGCAGAAGCGTGTATAGAGTGGCATGCATGGTATCAGGATATGGAAGGAGAACTCTGGCAAATGGATATGATTCATATCCAAGAAGGCTCTCGTTATGATGGCTATTTTGAAAGGGGGGCCGAACGCATTTCTGCAGTATTGACAGATGAAATGAGGCTGGCTATCCTGAAATTAAAATACGAAACGCCTGATACGGAAAAGATTATGGGAGTGGAGTATTATCAAGCTGTGATTCAGGGCGGTGTACGTAGTTATCCGGAATTTGAGGAATGGAGAAGATTGCACCCGGTGGTGGGTGTGGTGGAATGGATGCCCTAGCCAGATTGGATCACTGTGCGGGGAGAGAGATTGCATGTGTTAACCTAGCAATCCACTCTTTTGTCCTAAACGAATGGCTTCAATGGAATTCTGTACACCTAACTTCCGTAACAGATTTTGTCGATGAATATTAACTGTATGAATACTGATGCATAGTTTGTCTGCGATTTCTTTACTTAACAGGCCTTTTTGAATAAGACGTAATACTTCTATTTCCCGGTTAGTAAGATTAGTAGAAGGTTGAAATGAGAGAGAAGGAGAGAATAGCTCTCCATTTTTTAGATTCAGGACGGTGCAATCTACCATTTCTGATTTTTTTTGGTCAGGCGATATGTCCATGTTTCCTATTATAAGCCAGGCTTTACCGTTATGGTCTTGTTCCAATACCTGATGTCTGCTGGTGACACGTATGTACTGTTGTTTCGCATTAAGCATACGAAAACTGTAAATGTTAGAGTAGTTATTCCGTTGCTCAAAAGGCAGGCTATAGATGAATTGGCTTAGTGTGACCTGTAGTGCCGCCAGTTGTGCGCGATCATCGGGATGGATGCGCGATTCCAGATAATCCCCCTGTCTTTCTAATGTTTCTATCTTGTGGCTGTCGTATCCCAGTAAATCAACAAAATTCGGAGAGGCGTAAGCATATTTGCATTTATAAACATCGACAACAAATGTACAGTTACGACCCATTTTCGAGAGTTGATGAAGCATGGACTTATCCCGTTCCCATACGGCATAGTCAATGTCGACGGCGGATAGATGCTGTTTTGCCCACATTTCTTCTCGGGTGGTATTTGTTGGTTTATTCATGGATATATTCTTTGTTAGTTATGCTGTGGCAAAAATAAGTATATTGTGGGAATTTATCAGAAATGAATGAAAAAAGATGGTGAATGATCTGTTTATTGATATTCTATATGCTAACAAATGATAATTATAGTCTTTCTTCCGAAAAAGAATGAATATAAACGTATTTTTCTGATTTATTACATTATCTTTGTACCAAGAGTTTGAGTTACGAATCATTATCGTATAGTTCTTCTTTATAATATTTTATTAGCAAGCAGTCCTTGTCCTTAATTATCCTCCTCACTCCAAATTAGTATTTATTTTAATAAAATTTTAAATGAACATTTACATTTCAGGTTTAAGCTATGGCACTAATGATGCCGACTTAACAAATTTATTTGCAGAGTTTGGAGAAGTTTCTTCAGCCAAAGTAATTATGGATAGAGAAACTGGTAAATCCAGAGGATTCGCTTTCGTGGAAATGGCGAACGACGAAGAAGGACAAAAAGCAATTGATGAATTGAATGGCGTTGAATATGACCAGAAGGTTATTTCAGTAAGCGTAGCACGCCCTCGTGCAGAAAAACCGTCATACGGTGGAAACCGTGGAGGTGGTTACAACAATTCCAGAAGATATTAATATCCGGACTTTGGGAAAGCGGAGGAAATCCTTCTTCTGCTTTTCTATAAAGTCTTTCTATATCCGCTTTTATGATATCTCTGCGGAGGCTGTCTTAGTCTGACTGCCGGAAATGAAAATCATCTAACAATTAAGTTCTGCTAATTCTCACTCCTCTGTGTAGTGCAACTAGGATACCCCAGATCCTGATCTTTTCATGTCTAAAGAAGAATTATTAGGCTTTATTGCAATTTGAAGACTCTTGAAAATCAAGAGTGTAAGTTTAATAATTATATCACAAAGTCTATATTGATAATTGTGCTGGCATGATCGTAAACATTTGCATGAAATGTTCTCAGATGCTCCGGCGTAAGTACAGGTATAGCAAATTACATTTATGACATTTAAAGATTTAAAAATAACCGAACCGATTTTAAAAGCAATTGAAGAAAAAGGATATACTAGGCCGACTCCTATTCAGGAAAAAGCGATTCCTGCCGCATTGGCGAAAAGGGATATATTAGGTTGCGCACAAACGGGAACAGGGAAGACTGCTTCGTTTGCAATCCCTATCATCCAGCATTTACATGAAAACAAAGAGCCTGGTAAGCGTCAGGGTATCAAAGCACTGATATTAACGCCTACCCGTGAGCTGGCTTTGCAAATCAGTGAGTGTATTGATGATTATTCAAAATATACCCGTGTGCGTCACGGGGGTATCTTTGGCGGTGTGAATCAGCGTCCACAGGTTGATATGTTGCATAAAGGCATTGATATTCTGGTCGCAACTCCGGGACGCTTGCTTGATTTGATGAGCCAGGGACATATACACTTGGACAAGATACAATATTTTGTGCTTGATGAGGCAGACCGCATGCTCGATATGGGATTTATTCATGATATTAAGCGGATATTGCCAAAGCTCCCGAAAGAAAAGCAGACCTTGTTTTTCTCTGCGACAATGCCGGATAGCATTATTGCCTTAACAAAATCTCTGTTGAAGAACCCGGTGAAGATTTATATCACACCGAAATCATCTACGGTAGACTCAATAAAGCAAATCATTTATTTTGTAGAAAAGAAGGAGAAGAGTCAGCTCTTAATCTCAATTTTGCAGAAAGCGGAAGAGCAATCGGTATTAGTTTTCTCGCGCACGAAGCATAATGCTGATAAGATCGTCAGAATATTAGGTAAAGCAGGTATTGGCAGTCAGGCTATTCATGGAAATAAGAGCCAGGCAGCCAGACAGTCAGCATTGGGAAACTTTAAATCGGGAAAAACCAGAGTAATGGTAGCAACCGATATTGCTTCCAGAGGAATTGATATTAACGAATTGCCGTTGGTTATCAATTATGATCTTCCTGATGTACCCGAAACGTATGTACACCGTATCGGGCGTACTGGAAGGGCAGGTAATGAAGGAACAGCACTAACGTTCTGTTCGCAGGAAGAACGCAAGTTCGTCAATGATATTCAGAAGCTGACGGGTAAGAAACTGAATAAGGTTGATTTTATTATTTAAAATCAGCAATTTACAATCTCTTTAAAGTATAATATAAAACTAAATATAAATTCTATGGCAAAATCCATGACAGTTGGTAAACGTGAAAATGAAAAGAAAAGAATCGCTAAACGAGAAGAAAAACTAAAGAAGAAAGAAAGTAGGAAATTATCGGGTACTAGCAGCTTTGATGATATGATTGCTTATGTGGACGAGAATGGAATGATTACTTCGACTCCACCGGCCGACAATATTCAAAAGGAAGAAATCAGTCTGGATGAGATAATCATAGCAACACCGAAGAAAGAGGAAGAAGAACTGGCTATCTTGCGAGGTCGTGTTGAATTCTTTAATGAAACAAGAGGCTTTGGTTTTATTAAAGACCTTTCAGGAGTTGAAAAGTACTTCTTTCATGTAAACAATGTTGTTGGTACCATTGCGGAAAATAATATCGTTACATTTGACCTTGAGCGTGGAGTAAAAGGGATGAATGCGGTCAATATATGTTTGGAAAACAAATCTAAATCGGAAAATTCAGATCAGGCTAAACCTGAATCTGAATAAGAACTTCTTTGAAAAACGTAAGCTGGAACGTGGAGACAAGACGTTTTTGATTTATCTTTATTATAGGAACTTACTGGGGGGATTATATGTTCATAGCTAGGATAATAAAAAAATATATTGAGTTGAGGGAATTACTTTAATATAGTCGGATCTTCTTTCGCTTTCTTGAGAAATTCCGTTGGTAACATTCCGAATTGCTTTTGGAAACATTTGGCAAAATAGGAAGAAGAACTAAAGCCGACAAGGAAACCAATTTCTGTTACTCTGTATTCTCCTTCTATCATCATCCGGCAAGCCTTTTTCAATCGGGTGACTTTGATAAAATCATTGGGTGTCATTCCGATAATCCCTTTGATTTTAGTGAATACGGAAGTACGACTCATGCCTAGTTCCTGTGCCAATGTATTTACAGAGAATTCAGTATCCTCGATATTGTTCTGAATAATCTCGGAACATTTGTTCATGAACTCTTCATCCAGCGTGTTATGAACCGTAGAGTGCAAGTCTGATAATGGGGTGGAAGCATATGTTTTTTGCAGTTTTTCCCTCTTTTTTAGCAGGTTCAACAGTTGCGCTTTCAGATGGAAAGGAGAGAATGGTTTCTCTATATATGCATCTGCACCGGCTTCCAATCCTTTAATTTTACTTTCTGTATCCGTTTTGGCAGTCAGCAGGATAACAGGAACGTGGGAAATATTGATATTATTTTTTATTTTTTCACAGAGTTCGAACCCATCCATTTCTGCCATCATTACATCGCTGATAATAAGGTCTATACTGTTCTTTTCTAAAATTTGTATCGCTTCTTCTCCGCAGGACGCTGAAATGACAAAATATTCTTCGGACAGGATTTTAGAAAGGAAATCCAGTATTTCCGGATTGTCATCAACGACCATTACTGCGTATTGTTTTTTCAGCGGTTCGTCCGAAAGAATTGTTTTCAGGCCGTGTTCTTCCATATTCTCCGAGTTATTCTCCGGAATAATGGTGTCTTCTAAACGTTTAACAGCTTGGACAGTTTGACTGATAGCTGTCTGTTTGGGAAGGTAGACGGAAATGGCAACACCGCTTTCTCCGTCTTCCCTGTCGTTCGCTTCAATCTTCCCGTTCATCAGTTGGACGAGAGAACGCGTCATGTGGAGACCGATACCGATTCCCAGTTTGTTCAGTTCACTGTTGTTCTTGACTTGGTAGAATGCATCGAATATTTTTGTTTTTTCTTGATCGGTAATTCCTATACCGTCATCTGTTACTGTGATTACTATATCGGAATCTTTTTCGATGGCTGTGATGCAAATCGAACTTTTGGCGTATTTCAGAGCGTTACTCAGCAGGTTACTGATGATTTTGGTGAAAGCTTCCTCGTCTGTGACTACGCTCATGTCTTCCGGTATGGCAGAAGTGTCAATAACCACTTTTTTTTGTCGGGCGGATAGTTCGAATATGCAGGCCACTTTGCTGATAATTTCTTTGATCCGGTAGGAATCATACGATAATTTGTAAGAGCCTGTATCCACTTTGCGGAAATCCAGTAATTGAGTGACAAGCGCATACAGGCGTTTGTAATTCTGCTCAATGATACTTAAGTATTCTCCATATACATTGTTGATACTTGAAGTCTTCATAAGGAATTCCAACGGACCGATGATAAGACTTAGCGGAGTCCGGATTTCATGCGCAATATTGGTGAAGAAATCGATTTTGGAGTTATAGAGCTCTTTCTCCTTTTCATCATTTATCCTTTTGATACGTTCTTTCTGGCGTTTCTCCGTACGTTTCATGTAATACCGTATGGTGAGCATAGTTACAAATAGCAGAACAATGACATAAATCAGATAAGCCAGTTGTGACCGGAAGAATGGTGGCAGAACTTTTATTTTTAATTTAACTTCATTGTCACTCCATATTTTATCGCTGTTGGTTCCCTTAATTTTCAATACATATTCACCGACGGGCAAATTTGCATACGAAAGGTGGTTGTTACTTCCTTTAGTAAACTGCCATTCGTTGTCCAGACCTTCCATCATATACTGGTAATCATTCTCTTTGGGAGCTATATAGCTTAGTGCAGCAAAATTAAATCCGATCATGGACTGATTGTATTTCAATACGATTTCATTTGTATATCCTATGGATTGTCGGATAGGTGAGTTTAAGGTGTCTGCCTGTATGTCTTTTCCCAAAATGCTCATATTGGTGAGGATGACAGGCGGGTTGTAGGTGTTTTCGCGTAGTTCTTGTGGGAAGAAATAACAAAAGCCGTCTGTCGAACCAAGGAACAGTCGACCGTCCGAGACTTCTACTCCCGAGCGCGGAGTAAATTGTTCATTATAAAGTCCGTTTGATTTAGAATAGGTTTTCAGGTATTCCGTATCCGGATTATATACGGCAAGCCCCTTGTTGGTGCTGATCCATAATAGGTCTCCTTTGGGGATGATTGATGTGATGATTTTATTCGGTAGTTTCAGATGATCATATCTGGTGAAATCATCGGTCTCATCATTGTATCTGCAAAGTCCTTGCCCATACGTTCCAATCCACAGACGTTTCTTACTGTCGATGGCTAGTGTAGTGATAACATTTTTTGTGAGTGAGTTCAATTTATCCGAACGTTGATAAGAAGATATCTTTTTAGTTCTGACGTTGTATGAATAAAGTCCGCTTATACCTGTCCCTATCCATATTCTTCCGGAATAATCTTCGATGATGGCAGACACCTTGCTACTGAAAGAACCGATTCTGGTAAAATTGTTTTTTTCAGGATTATAGCAACAGAAACCGGCGGATGTACCGACATAAATACACCCGTTGCTGGCTTTGTACAAGCTGAATACCCGTGAAGAGGGAATTGAGGTAGAATCTTTAGGATTGTTGAGGTAACTTTCTACTTTTCCTGTTTTTAGATGAATCACTTCCAGGCCTCTGCCATAAGTTGCTGCATATAGTTTATCTTCGTCTATCAACAGGTCATGTATGCAATAGTAGGTTGTACCTATGCTTGCCGCATCCCGGAAAGGAGTAATTTCTTGTGTTTTGGCATTAAACCGGAAAATACCATTGTCGTCGGTGCCTATCCAATAACAGTCATTCTTATCTTCTTTGATTACATTGATAACTTTCCCTGCTTGTATATTGGAAGCCGGTGAACAACTGTAATATTTAAAGTTATTTTGGAATGCCGAATAAAATTTGATGCCATCGAAATAAGAACCCAGCCAGAGGCTTTCTTCTTTATCTATGTAAATGGCATAAATGAACTTGTTCGCACTGATTCTTATTTTTAGATTCGGACTGTCGGATTGTATGATTTCTCCTTTTCCAACTTTAAAGATTCCTATACCGTTATCGGACGATATAAGAAGTTCTCCGGGACTGTATTCTTTAATATCGTGGATATGGTCTAGCAAGTTGACCGAACTCTTGTCCTGATAGTTGGTAAAATTGTTTGTTTCCGGATTGAATAAATCCAGTCCATGTTGAAAAGTCCCTATCCATAGATTTCCATGTGTATCCTCTAAAATTTTTTGTATAGAATTGTCGGACAAGCTACCGGTGTGATTCGTTTTCTTATAAGTTGTAAATGTTTCTGTCTGTTTGTTAAAACAGCATAGCCCTTCCGAGTAAGTCCCTATCCAGATGTTTTGTTTGCTGTCCTGCTGCAATGTCATGAGCATATTTTGCGAAATACAATTTGTTTCTCCGGGAATATTCCTGTATACTTTCAGTCTGACTTCTCCGGAAGGGGAGAAGCGGTAGAGTCCTTTCCCATTAGTGGTAATCCAAACTTCTCCGTCATTGTCTTCTATCATGTCGGTAACATAAGTTTGTATCATTTCACCAGTTTCCGTTTTAGCGTGAAAAGGTTGAAATGTATCTGTTTTGGAGTCATAAATGACAATCCCACTGTCTAGTCCGATCCACATTCTACCTCTACTGTCGATAAATATTTTCTTGACACTGTTGCTTGTTGTAGCATTGACGTATTCCGACAGGTAGTAATTTTTAAATGTGATGCCGTCAAATCTGCTCAGTCCGTCATCGGTCCCGAACCACATGAAACCGCATGAGTCTTGCAGGATACTGTATACTCTGTTAGCTGCCAGTCCATCATCCATCGTGTATGAGGTGGAGAAAATGCGTTGCGCGTTCACAACGAATGTATGTACGCACATCAACTGTATAGCTATTAAAAAAAAGAGTTTTTTCATGTGGACTTGTTTTTATCGTATTGTTTTTCAGTTAGCTCAGGACAATATTAGAAAGAATTAGTTGCAAAAACAAATGATAGCTGAATTTTTTAGAAGCGAAAATGAAGTTTTGAGAATGAACAAAAAAATCGTTCAAATCTTGGATAATTATTGGTGAATATTCTCGTCTTTTGATATCTACTTGTCTCTTAATAAATGTTGCTTTGTGATATTCTTGTTTATTTGTACGATTTTGTCTACGTCCTAATAATGCGTCAGCTATCTTTGTCATCACTAATAATGCTTGAAAAACATTTTGTTTTTCGTCGTTATCAGACTTTATCGGTTTAACCTTATTAATAACATACGAATGAGAAAACAGTTACTATCCATTGCAAACCATTTGCTGTTGCATACCAGCTTTATGACAAACTTAGGTTTATTCTATGGCAAAATGGGATCGGTACTATTCTTTGTCCATTATGCAAAATATACCAATAATAGTATATACGATGATTTTGCAGGTGAAATCTTGGATGAAATCTATGAGGATATCCATACTGAAATGCCTGTTTATTTTTCAAATGGATTGTCCGGGATAGCTTGGGGTATAGAATATCTCTTGCAGCAAGGCTATATGGAAGGAGAATCAGATGAGGTATTATCCGATTTAGATACGAAAATTATGAAGTGGGATCCTCTCCGGATTTCTGATTTTACGTTTGAAACAGGATTGGAAGGTATAGCCTGGTACGTATTAAGCCGTCTAACGTCCCCTCGCAGTGGAAGTATTCCTTTTGATGACCGATATCTGAGAGATTTGAAAACAGCCTGCCAAAGTTCAAAACAAAATAGCGAGCTTCCTGAAGGTGTAGTTGCCTTGTTGCAGTATATGGAATCTCAAAAGGTTGCTTATTCTTTTGATGATATATTGGAAAAAATAGTGCTACTATCAAGTAAAAAGCGCAAAGAAGAATTATCCTGGCAGGCAGGTCTTAAAATATTGGTAAAATGAAACATATCTATCTTATTAATAGCACAACCCGCGCTGCACAGTATGGTATAGGCACTTATATCAAACAAATGCAGGAATGTCTGAAAGGCAATGATGCCTTTTGCCTTTCATTAATCGAAATAAACTCTGATGTGCGAGAATTTAAGGTTATTGTAGATAAAAGAAAAAACATAAGACGATTATTAATTCCCGGCACACAAACCCGTGGGACCCTTAAAGATAACGAACGGTTCTACAGGAATATAATATATCTGCTCGCTCCTTACATTTCTTCTTCAGAAAAGAATATCTTTCATTTTAATTACCAATATCATTACTCTCTGTTTGATTTGTTAAAAAGCAAATGGCCGGATGCTATCGTTGTGCTAACTATTCATTATCTGAATTGGTGTTTTGTACTAAAGGGGAATAAAACTCAATTTAGAGAGATTATACAGAAAAGTGAGTCTGAAAGGAATCCGCAGGAAAAACTAATAGCCACGGAATATGCTTCTGACCAAAAGGCTTTCGAAAAAGCAGATAAAGTAATCTGTTTGTGCCAATATACTGAGGAACTATTGGAGACGGATTATGGCATATCCGGTAATAAAATAGAAGTTATATACAATGGCTTGAAAGAAAAATCTATATCTTGGAATAAATCCATTCGACTAAGAAGAAAAAGGCAGTTGCTTTTTGGAGATAATGAACGCGTTATTCTTTTTGTGGGAAGGCTGGACGATATAAAGGGAGTGGAATATCTGATCAGGGCATTCCGGCTTCTATTGGAAAAGATACCGGAGAGCCGACTGGTGATTGTAGGGGAGGGAAAATATGACACTTTCCTGAAAGAATGTGTGCATATTTGGCATAGAGTAACGTTTACAGGTAAGCTAGACCAAAAAACACTTCAAAGATTCTATCAGATAGCTGATGTAGGAGTGATGCCTTCTTTTCATGAGCAATGTAGCTATGTAGCCATTGAGATGATGATGTATGGCATTCCTCTAATTGGCACTGATTCTACAGGATTGAAAGAAATGTTAGGAGACAACCAGAAATACATGATGAAAATCTTTGAAGAAGCAAATAATGTATCATTGTCTGTAGAGAATTTAGCCCATACATTAGTTCAACTCTTAACGGAGAGTTTTCCGCGCAAGGCAGGAAAAAATGGACGATTAATATTTGAGCATAAGTTCTCGTTGTCAGTTATGAAGGATAAGATGCTCGCCTTTTATGGTAGACTGTAATTTGTTAGACGTTTGATAGTATGAAAAATAGAGATAGTATAAAAAAATGTTTGGATAATATTGTTTCAGTTCTTTTGAAGCAAAGTTATCAAGTATCGAATATCGGTATTGCGGAAGGAAAGATGGGAATGATACTTTTCCTCTTATTTTATGCAAAATATAGTCAGAATCAAAATATGAAAGCACAGGGAGAAGAATTACTGGAAGCCTTGTGCGAGGAGATAAATGAAAAAACTCCCGTAAATTATCTGGATGGCTTGCTTGGATTTGGAACAGCAGTGGAGTATTTGGTTGGACATCGTATAATAGATATTGACACGAATGAACTTCTTGAAGAACTTGATTTGTTATTAGAAAGTTGGAGGCCTTATTATTCTAAAATGCATACTTATCAAATTGTCGGATGTGGGAAGTATCTCAGTATGCGATTACATTATTCGTTGAATATGGCAGAACCGACTGTTTCGCTTGCCGGAAGAACATGTTTGGAGAAGATGGTGAATAATGTAAATCCGCCAAGACATTATGGTGAACTGATTAGTTTGGTTGATGTTATGGCAGAACTATCAGCATTGAACATAGTAAATGCTGAAACTGCTAAGAATCATGTGAAGAATTTCCTCAATCAAATTGAAGCAATCGTTTCTGCGAATATTAAGCAAGAAAATTGTTTGATTACGCTTAAGCCTCTCGAGGTGTGTGCAATGTTAGTTGGGGCTTGCAGTCATTCGAAAATAAATTGTTTGGAAATGGTCAAATCGTTTTTGGATGTATATGAACCTGGCTTTCGGAAATTTTTAAGTTTAGATATAGATGGTCTATCTTCCGGTGGCTTTAAATGGAGTGTTCTTTATCATTATTTGGGTAAAAGCCTCAATAATGATAACTATTTGCAATTGTCGGAACAATGGCTTACCTATTCTTTACAGAAATATGAGGATATTATTGTAGGTGTATATCAAGACAGAACCTCATTGAAAGATTGGAACGGTTATTCGCAAATAGGATTAGCATTACTTTATTTGATGGGCGCATGTCCGGAAGATATTTTTGATGTATTACCTCTATATCTATTATAAATACTTAGAAAATATGGAAACTGTTTGTCTTGCAGCTATATTAAAATATGAAGAACCATTCCTTGATGAATGGATAGTATATCATCGGATGTTGGGTATCGACCATTTTTATTTGTATGATGATAATCCTGATTTTCCTTTGCGAGATTTCCTCAAACCTTATAAGGAATTTGTAACTGTTGTTAATTGGTATAAATCTTCTCCAGATGGGAAAAGAGAAAATCAATTCTTTGCTTATCGACATGCTCTGAAAAATTATTGTTACAGTTATGATTGGGTAGTATATATAGACGGTGATGAGTTTATCACATTAAGAAAACATGAAGATATTAAATCCTTTTTGAAGGATTATGCGGATTATTCTGCTGTATCCTTGGACTGGCATGTGTTTGGACACAATGGTTATTTTGAGAATCCTCAAGGTCTTATCACATCCTCATTAACGAGGAGAATGTATCTACCGGGTAGGGATGTGAAAACATTCTCAAGACCTCAGGCAATTGAGACAATAAATTCTCCTCATTTTTTTAGATATAAGAATGGGCATCTGCATGTGGATGTCAACAAACGTATCTTTCAAGAAAAGAAATATCCGGGAAGAACCGATATAGCTAATATAAACCACTATATGTGTAGGTCTTTTAAGAATTGGATGAATAGGGTAAATCGTGGAGATTCTCTTTTTATAACGAAAGACTATCCTGATATTCATAAATGGCGTTTTTCGGAAGATGAATGTTTGAAAGAATTTATCAGTAATATAGCCTTGTATTGCAATGAGTATGTGGATGATTATATGCTGAAGTATAAAGAGGAGATTGAGAGCAGAATCATGGCATATAGAATGATGTGAACTTTCAAAAGAAAATTTTAATTGTTAACAATAAAATATCATAGTCAATTTGCAGGACTATGGACGATAGTGTAGCTATCTATTGGAAAATTCTGCAGAATAACTAATTTTAGCAATAATGAAAAAACTAAAAAAATTAAAACTGAATGCTTTGTCTGAGGTAAGTCTAGGAGACAAAGATATGAGTTCTCTTAGAGGAGGAGAGCTTTGCTGTGGGTGTTCTTGTTATTGGGAAGGACAAGGAGGTTCCTCGTCAAAGGATAATATGGGAGCTAATCATGAGTCTTGGACTGATTCGGCTCAAGGCTGTAATCAATATGGATGGTGTGGTGAAGGTTATGAAGGACAATTCTATGACTTTGAAGCACATGCATAATGTTTGGTAAATCTTAAAAGGAGAAGAGGAGGATATGCATAAACTTTCTTTTCTCCTTTCAAAAATAAATTTGAATTAGCATATGTAATGAAAATAGGAATTTATTTTATTGGTATTTTGTTATCTGTTAGCAGCAATATTGTAGCGCAACGATTACAAGGGAAAGTGGTTGCACCGCTTTCAGGGAGAAGAAATGTTGAAAGAATGCTTGCTATTGATACTGCTTATATCCGAATTTTATATGCTTTTAATGCAGAAGATATAAATAATCCGGAAACTTATATTGATTTGCAACGTTTGGAAATAGGCAAATACTATTCTAAATACTATAGTCAGTTTGTTTTTAATAATGATTCACTTGTTTGGACTTGGTTAAAGAAGCATCCCAACTCTCGGACTGTTCCTATGAAAATAGGCCCTCTAGGTAGTAAACCTGCATTTTGGTCAGAGTATAAATATTCAGAATATTTCAAAGATTATAAGGCTAATTTGTTAACAGAATATGCGCGTATGCCTCGTCAGCATAGAATTCCAAATTGTAAATATTCTGAATATATTCCTGTGCAAAACTGGGTGATTCAAAATGATACATTAACAGTGAACGGTTATTTATGCCAAAAAGCTACGTGTGAATTTCGAGGTAGAAACTATATAGCATGGTTCTCAATGGATATTCCTATTAGTAATGGACCTTGGAAGTTTGGCGGTCTTCCTGGATTAATACTTAAAGTGTATGATCATGAACAGCTATATACTTTTGAGTGTGTAGAGGTCGAACACTTTAAGTTTCCAATTAAAAGGTATGATTTTCAGGAATACAAACAGATAGGTCGATTAAAACTATTAAAATACCAAAGAATGCTCAATGAAAATTTCTATAAAGCAGCAGGATTGATGCCAATAAATGGTGGTCGTTTTCCTTCGTCAGTTTTATATGAACCATTAGAGTTACAATAGAGTAGCTATCTATTGGAAAAATCTGCAGAACAACTAATTTTAGCAATAATGAAAAAACTAAAAAAATTAAAGCTGAATGCTTTGTCTGAAGTGAGTCTGGAAGACAAAGAAATGAACGCCTTAAAAGGCGGTACCTGTTGCACATGTTCCTGTTATTGGGAAAACCGTGGTGGTTCAGATTCAAATGATAATATGAAAGCCAATTATAAAACTGGCGCTGAATCTACTCAAGGTTGCAATGAATTTGTCTATTGTGATGAGCCAAATGAAGTTGTACCATTGCCTTCTAATTATTAAGGTATATATAGGTACAAGTTAATAGTTGAAACTGCACTTCCGAGGAGGTTATTGAAAATATTGTATAATAGCTGTTTTTTTAATTGATATTAAATAGTTTTTTGATAATCTCCTTGTATTGTGTTTTGTAAATATTTAGGAAATAGAAATAAAGAATGGAATATGTAATGAAATCCTCTCTGATAACCAGTATATTTTATCTGATTTTATGTGTGTGTTCAAATCTATGTGCTCAAACTCGTAAGGGTATAATTATTTCTCCTTCTTCAAAGAATACAGATCAAATGTCTGTTATAGATTCTTGTTATATTAGAGTTTGGTATGCATTCAATGCTGACAGTATAAATAATCCAAATACATATATTGATTTTCATCGTTTAGAAATAGGAGATAAAGTAGCTAAATATTATAGTTATTTTATTTTTAATTCAGATTCTCTTTGTACAGCTTGGATTAATCATAATCCACATACTGAGAGTAGACCACGTCGGTTAGGACCTGGGGGAAAGGATCCAGATCACTGGTCTGAATATAAATACTCTGAATATTTCATCGATTATTCAAAAAAACAAATTACAGAATATAGTCGAATGCCTTTTTTCTTGAGAAACCGAAATAGCCAGACTACGGAGATTATTCCAATTCAAAATTGGAATATATATGATGATACTAAATTATTAATGGGCTATTTATGTCAAAAAGCAAAATGCTTTTTTAGGGGAAGAGAATATGAAGCATGGTTTGCGATGGATATTCCCATTAGTAATGGACCTTGGAAGTTTAATGGATTGCCTGGCCTAATATTGAAAATCAATGACATCGATAATCTATATTCATTTGAATGTGTCAAAATTGAAATATTTAAGGAAAAAATTCCAATTAAAAAATACAATTATGAAAGCTATAAGAAAATCGATCGATTAAAACTTCTAGAATTCCAAAGAGAGATTCACGAACGCTACGAAAAGATTCCCTATCATTCTCTTGAATTAGAATGAAAGTTGAGATTTTTAGGTAGGCAACAATATAATAAATAATGTATTATGAAGTATCGTATATTACCGCTCTGTCTTTTACTATCATGTAGTATTTTGGGAAAGGCTCAAATTCCACCTATTCCCCTACCTAAAAACACAGAGTGTATGACCATTGTCGATTCTGGATTTATCAGGATCTGGTATGCTTTGAATCCACTTAAAATATCTGATCCTAAGACATACGATGATTTGCAGAGGCTGGATATTGGGTCACATCTATCAAAATATTACAGCTATTTTGTGTACAACTCAGATTCGCTTGTAACAGAATGGGGAAAACAGAATAGAGATGCTCAAAGTATTCCTAGTCGACTTGGAGAAAAGGGGAAGATTTCAAGTTGGTCAGAATACGTGTATTCAGAGTATTTTAAATGTTTTTCCTTAAATTCATTTACAGAATATTCTCGAATGCCGATGTATTTATACCAAGAAAATAGTCAATATACAGAACAAATACCTATTCAGAATTGGGAAATCCATGCGGATACTTTAATGATTTTAGGGCACTGTTGTCAAAAAGCGACTTGTACTTTTAGAGGTCGGGAATATACCGCATGGTTTAGTATGGATATTCCCATCTCTAATGGCCCTTGGAAGTTTGGTGGGCTACCCGGATTAATATTAAAGGTATTCGATGTGGAACGTTTGTTTGTTTATGAGTGTGTAAGAATTGAGCAAAATAAAAATAAATTTCCGATAAAGATCTATAATGACTATAATAGATAGAGGAAACGAAAGAGAGAAAAAGTATTGCAATTACAGCGTGAGGTCAATGAAAATTATCTTAAAATCGCAGGTGTAACTCTAAGAAGTGGAAAGTTGCCTGAGCAAAAGCGTCATTTCTATTTGGAACTAGAACAATGAAGTAAATGTATTATACAACTGAAAGTGCTAAATATCTGATTCTGTAATTGCTGTAAGAAAAATAATTGTTGACATTAAAATATCATAGTCAATTTGCAGGGCTATGAACAATAGAGTAGCTAACTATTGGAGTATTCTGCAGCATAACTAAATTTAGTGTAATGAAAAAGCTAAGAAAATTGAAGTTGAATGCTTTGTCTGAAGCAAGTCTGGAAGACAAAGAAATGAACGCCTTAAGGGGTGGGAACTGTTGTACTTGTTCGTGTTATTGGGAAGATCAAGGAGGAAGTTCTTCTTCAGACAATAGTAGTGCGAATTCTAAGATTGGTGATGGTGGATATTCCTTACAAGGATGCAATCAGTATGTAAATTGTGGAGGTGATCCTGAATATACAGAATTCATCGATCCCGAGTGGTTTGATATACACGGTTAACCAAAATGTAGGACAGATGGAATGTTTTTCTATTCTATCTGTCCTCTTAAACAAAAAAGAAATGAAAACATCACTATTGCTAACGATATTCATATTTATTATAATTGGATATGCTCAATCTCAGGAAAAACAAGGAAAAGCTTATGCTCCATTGCCTGAATTTCAAGAGTCAAGGGCTGTAGATACAGCTTTTGTGCGAATAGCATTTGCCTTTAATGCATTGGATATTAACAAACCGGATACATATATTGATCTTCAATATTTAGATATAGGAACAAATTTGTCAAGACATTATAGCTATTGGGTATCTAATAATAATTTATTGGTACATGAATGGAATAAAAAATATCCGAACGCACAATCAAGTCCTATTAGGTTAGGTCCTTTAGGTAGGATACCTGATTATTGGTCTGAATATCAATACTCAGAATATTTCAAAGATTACAAAGAAAATCTGCTGACTGAGTACGCACGTATGCCGCATGGCGTACCTAGTTACCAATCTTCAGAAAAGATACCTGTGCAGGATTGGAATATTGGCAGCGATACACTGTCTGTGATTGGATATTTATGTCAGCAAGCAACATGCTTTTTTCGCGGTAGATATTATACTGCATGGTTTGCCAAGGATATTCCGATCAGTAATGGCCCCTGGAAGTTTGGAGGTTTGCCGGGACTTATATTAAAAATATACGATAACAATCAATTCTATACTTGGGAATGTATCAAAATTGAGCCTTTTAAATTCCCTTTGAAGCGATATGATTTTAGCCATTATAAACCTGTGGAACGATTGAAATTACTGAAACTGCAAAGAATGCTTAATGAGGATTTCTATAAGGTAATGGGGGTACGCAGGCTTAATGGTGGAAAATTACCCGGACCTGTTTCTTACGAACCTTTAGAATTGGAGTAAGTAATGGTTGAACAGAAAGTATGAAATATCTGACTATATGGTTTGTGGAATGAAATATTTAATTGATGACATTAAAATATCATAGTCAATTTGCAGGGCTATGAGCAATAGAGTAGCTAACTATTGGAGTATTCTGTAGAATAACTAAATTTAGTCGTGTTGAAAAGGGAGTGTAATTCTATTGATGAGTTTTAATTCTTATTTCGACGCGGCTATAAATGTATAAAATTAAATTATGAAGTATTTAAATATAATAATGTTATTGGTATCGGTAAATGCACTATCCCAAGTACCTATGCGACCTTTGTCGAGAAATATGTCTACAATGGAAACAATAGATTGGGGGAATATAAAGGTGTATTATGCATTGAATGCGCTTGATATAAATACTCTTGGTACCTATGAAGATTTGCAGTGTTTAGAAATAGGAAAATATTCGTCGAAATACTATAGTTCGTTTGTTTTTAATTCGGATTCACTTATTGCTGATTGGAAAGCAAAGCATCCTCATGCACAGTCTGTTCCTCGTTTGGGTGAACTTGGTAGATATCCTAATAAATGGTTGTGTTATACTTATTCTGAGTTCTATAAAGATTTTCGTAAAGGCGTATTGCTCGAATATGTCCGTATGCCATATGGTATTAAAAATGGATATTGGTCTATTGAAAAAAATACTTCTCAAAACTGGCAAATCAAAGAAGATACATTACTTATAAATGGTTATTTATGCCAAAAGGCTATGTGTTACTTTCGGGGACGTAGTTATGTAGCATGGTTTACTATGGATATCCCTATTGAAAATGGTCCTTGGAAATTTGCAGGACTTCCCGGACTCATTTTGAAGGTCTATGATGATAAAAAACTGTATGATTTTGAATGTGTAAAAATAGAAAAAAGCAAAATAAGTTTTCCAATAAAAAAGTATTCTTATATGGGCTATAGACTTATTGATAGAAAGCAGCTGTTACAATTAGTAAAACAACTCAATGAAAACTATTTTGAAGTTGCTGGTATAAAGTTTACTAGTACCAAGCCATTAAAGAAAATAGATTATGAACCTTTAGAATTAGAATAAAATTTCAAATACATACCTGATAATGAAAAGAAATATGGATAATATTAAGTATATAACATCTGATAATGTGGTTTCTGCCCTTGCAAATTTACCACAATTGGTCTTTGAAGTTACTGATGCTTGTAATCTCCGATGCAAATATTGTGCTTATGGAGAGTTTTATGAGGATTATGATATGCGGGAAGATAAAATGCTGACAGCTGGGCGGGCTATTCTACTAATCAATTATTTAGAGAAGCTGTGGAACTCAGGATTAAATACTTCCGCTACGAGTAATCTCACTATCTCATTTTATGGAGGAGAGCCTTTATTAAATTTTTCTTTTATTGAAACGATTGTGCATCATATAAAGCATAAGGTTCATTGCCCGCATCGGAAATTTTCATTTTCGATGACTACCAACGCATTGCTACTTCACAAGTATATGGATTTTTTACAAGAAAATGAATTTTATTTGTTGATTAGTCTGGATGGAAATAAAGAAAATACTGAATATCGGGTGGACAAGGCAGGAAATTGTGCTTTTGAACGTATTGTGACAAATGTAAATAAACTGAAAGAAAAGTATCCGCACTACTTTCGTACCCATGTTAATTTTAATGCAGTTTTGCATAATAAGAATTCAGTGGAAGAGATATATCGTTTTTTTAAGGAAGAATATGACAAAATTCCACGAATTGGTGAATTGAATAATGTAGGTATTCGGAAAGATAAACTTGAGGAGTTCAAACGGACATATAAAAACTCACAGGAAAGTTTGCACCAAGCCGAACATTATGAAGAAATAGAAAGAGATATGTTTATGAATACGGGCAATTATCGTAGTCTTACTCTGTTTCTTCATCAATACAGTGGATTTGTATATAACGACTATACAGATTTGCTTTTCGAGAAAAAGGAAAAGCTTCAAAACATTCCAACAGGAACTTGCTTACCCTTCTCGAAGAAGATGTTTGTTACGGTAAATGGGAAAATTCTTCCATGTGAGCGTATTGGACATCAATTCGCTTTAGGTAAAATCACGGAAAATGAAATAGAATTGAATCCCGAGTGGATTGCAGATAAGTATAATGAATATTATGCTCGTGTAGAATCTCAATGTAGCAAGTGCAGAAATAGCAGGGCATGTATCCAGTGTATCTTTAATCTGGAAAATATAGATAGCAAGCCTGTTTGCTATGGGTATATGAATGAACAGAATTTTCAAAACTATGTAAGTCATCAGATGCACTTTTTAAAAAAGCACCCAGAGGCTTATAAAAAAATAATGGAAGAAGTGTTTACTGTATGAAACATGTATTGACTATACATATTTTTTTGTTGTTTGTATGTCGAATATCGGCACAAACTACTTTCACCGGCAATGTGCAAAATAAGTCGGGAGAACCGGTTATGGCTAATGTTACCATACAGGGTAAGGGAAGCCCTGCCATTTCGGGATTCAGTAAAAGTGATGCAAAAGGAAACTATACTATTATTTATAAAGGAAAAGCTGATAGCATTACATTAACTGTAACGGGAATGCTTATTGGCAAGCATAGCAAAACGGTAGCGAATCGTACGCAGCGAGTTGATTTTGTTATCAGCGAACAAGCTATGCAGCTGAAAGAAGTAAGGGTGAATGCATTTAAGATAAAGCAAACCAAAGATACGCTGGATTATCTAGTAGGTGCTTATACCGATCAGAGCGACCGCGTGATAGGAGATGCTCTGAAAAAAATGCCGGGAATTGATGTTGCGGAAAATGGTAAAATCTCTTATAATGGAAGAGAAATCAGTAAATTCTATGTGGAAAATATGGATTTACTTCAAGGGAAATATGGTCTTGCGACCAATAACATTCCGGTTAAGGCTGTTTCCATTGTTCAGGTTCTTGAAAATCATCAGCCTATCAAAGCGTTGCGAGGAAAGTTGCCGACCAATGACGTTGCCATTAATCTTAGATTGAAAGATAGCGCTAAAGGCACACTTTCTCTCATGGGATTAGCGGGAGGAGGTTACCAGCCTATACTTTGGAATGCTGAACTGACGGCTTTGTATTTCAGTAAGAAAAAACAAAATATGACTATATATAAAGGTAATAATTCAGGGGACAATGTTGCTTCCGAGTTCCGCACTCACTATGATTATGAACGAGTATATATGCCATCCGGGAGTCCGCTTCATATACAAATGCCTGGTACTCCTCCCATTCCTCAGAAACGTTACATGGACAATCGTTCAAATGCTGTGACAACCAACCATCTGGTAAAACCTAATGAAGATACGGAATTAACGACGAGCATTCTGTATTATGACGATCGTATCAAAAAAGAAGGCTATTCACTTTATGAGCAATATTTACCTTCAAATGACAAGCTTGTTATTGAGGAACGGATAAATTCCGTTAGCCACATTCACAATGCGGAAGTGGTATCCAGGCTTAATGTAAACGCCAAAGAGCATTATTTTAGTAATGCTTTTAATCTGAAAGCTAATTGGGACAACGATACTGGTACGGGAAGAACACGTAGTAATACGGATTTGAAAGATGATTTGATAACCCAGCATCTTAATCATCCTTTTTTGTCTGTTGACAACACTATGAATTTGGTCAAAACAAGAAGGAAACACACTTATACAATTTATTTTTCAACAGGGTATTGTCAAAAACCGCATACGTTGACGGTATCTCCCGTTAACTATTGGGGAGATACATCTATAAAATCTCTTAGTCAAAAATTGGATGCGAGAGATTTTTCATCCATGCTGAGGCTATCATATGGTTATAGTATAAAAGATTTCCGGTTGAATTATTCTTTATGGGGACGTGCAGATATTCGACATTTGGATACGGAGTTAACTGAGGTAAAAATGGAAGGTATATCCAATAATCCGGCAGACTCACTACGTAATGATCTTTGGTATAATACATTTCAAGCAGGTTTATTTCAAGGTTACACCTATGATAAAGGAAATTTTAGAGTATCCTTTAATATACCTCTCGTCTATTACAGGCTGACAGATAATGACAAAGTTCCGGATATAACGTCTCATTATGACCGGCTATTAATCAACCCGTCTGTTGCCTTAAAGTACGAATATGGTGACTTTGCCCTTTATACTAGTAGCAAAATAAGTAAAAGTCTTGGGGATATGAATTCAAGTTATACGGGGTTCATTATGCAAGGTTACCGCAGTTTATTGCGTAATACGGCAGACAAGCTTTTTGAATCACGTTCTGCCGATGCCAGTATATCTGTGAGCTACCGGAACGTTTTTAAGGCATTATTTGCTAATCTTACGGCTAACTATAAGCATTTATGGAAGAATCTTTTATATGGTTACGACTATCTGGGCATTATGAGTGTTAAAACTACGATTGAACATCCTGTGACCTCAGAAAATTACGGGATCAATTTGAGTTTAAACAAAGGACTGAACTTCTGGTCGGCTACGTGGAAAGCATCTGGCAATTGTAATTGGGTAGACGGGCAACAACTAATTCAAAATGAAATATTAGATTTTCGCTCTCGTAATTATGGAGCAGGTAGCAGTCTGAATGTTAGTCCATTTTCGTTCTTAAGCTTGAATTATTCTTTTTTCTGGAATTGGAGTCGAAGTTATGTGGCAGGGCTTTCCTCCGAGTTTCCTTCTATTAAGCGAACTTCGCAAACTATAGGAATAAATATTTTTCCTACCAAGGCAATCACTATGAATCTTAATATAGAACATCAATATAATAATTCAACCAACGAACGCTATACCACCTTTGCTGACGCTGGCATCAAGTGGAAAAATAAACGTATTGATATAGAGCTGGGAGTAAACAATTTGTTTAATGCAAAGCGATATATATCTGCGTCCTATAGTGATGTAAGTACCCATTATTATAAATATGATTTGCGGCCTCTCAGCGCTCTTCTGAAATTCAGGTTTAAATTAAAATAAGGAGATAAATATGATGGAAAAGAAAAGTTTTTGGTTTGCTTTAAAATCAAATGTATATGTCGAATTTAAAGAGAAAAGAATTTTACTTTACGACACAAAATTCGGTGAGAATATTGAAACGGAGCAAGAGGAAAATATTGCACTTATTGTTCGGTTATATGAACCGGAAAATTTGGGAGTCATTTTAATTCAAGATGAATTACAAACCGATGTGGGTGTTTTTATTCACGAGATAATTGATAAGAAAATGGGAGATTTGATAAATATAAAAGAGAATCTTCCAAAGCCGGTTCGATTAGTGCCGATTTTGAATCTGCAAAAAGATATAGATAAACATAGGCAACACGAGGATAAAAGAATCTTTCTCGGAAAAAATATCAGTAAATATCTTCTTGAAATAAATATATATTTGAATGCAACTTGTGAAAACACTTGTAAGGAGTGTATGAATTATAATAAGCAAATACATTGTTGTACAACAAATAATGCTAAGGAAGAATTATCTGTTGAAAACTTACAAGTGATATTTGAACAACTTCACTATTTCCCTATAAAAAAAATCAATATATTAGGCGGCAATATCTTGAAATATGTTCACTTAGAGGAGTTGTGTAGATTGTCAGCTTTGTATCCGAAGGTTTTGCATCTTTATATGCATTATGAGAATTACCAGAAGCATAAATTAATCGATTCCCAACAATTGGAATTAATTGTCACGTTCCCCATAAAAAGAAAGAAATTTCAAGAAATATGGCAAGTCGTGGAGAGGGAAAATACTCAGTTACACTTGATTGTAGAAGATGAGGAACAATATTATATGGCCGAAAATTTGCTAGGTTCATTCAACATAGAAAAATACGAAATACATCCATTTTTCAATGGAAGAAATTTAAGTTTCTTTGAGAAGAGTATTTTTTTAAATAAAGAGGATATTTTTTCTAAAGTTATTTCGATGAGAGAAATTTTTAGAAACCAGAAACTTAATTCTAATTTTTTTGGAACATTGTATATTTTACCGGATGGATCCGTCAAAGCTAATATCGATACCTCAATTTTAGGAAATATAGGTACAGATAAGATTTTAGATATTATTTATCAAGAATTGACAGTAAACACAGCATGGAGAGTTGTGCGTAACTCGCAACCTTGCAGTGAATGTATTTATCAGTTTTTTTGTCCGGCTCCATCTGACTATGAAAGAGCTATTGGGCAGAATAATCTGTGTCAGTTAAAACAGGTAGAATGATTTAAGTGATTAAGCAACATTACAGTAGAGTAAGTAATAAGAATGATTAAAGCTTTTCCTCACTACCAGCAACTAGACTCGATGGACTGCGGTCCCTCTTGTCTGCGCATGATCGCCAAATACTATGGCCGTTGCTATTCCCTCCAAAATCTGAGGGAAAGAAGCTTCATCACCCGTCAGGGAGTTTCCATGCTGGGCATCAGCGATGCTGCCGAAAGCATCGGCATGCGTACGCAGGGAGTGCGTATCAGTTTGCAACAACTAATTGAGGATGTCCCTCTACCCTGTATCCTTCATTGGAACCAGAATCATTTTGTAGTCCTGTATGACATTCGGAAGAAGAAAAACCTTTTATGGAGAAGTAAAACGGAAGACTACACGTTCAGCATATCCGATCCCGCCAAAGGAAAGTATCCTATCGACAAAGCCGGATTTGAGAAATGCTGGATAAGCACCAAAGACGAAGGAAAGGAAGCCGGATTTGCTTTGTTACTGACCCCAACCCCCGAATTCCACGAACGCATAGACGACCAGGAGCAACAAAAGAAAAACCTCTCTTTCTACCTGCGCTACCTGTTCCCCTACAAGTCGCAATTGTTCCAGCTTATGGTCGGAATGCTGCTGGGCAGTGTTTTCTCGCTCATCCTTCCTTTCCTGACCCAAGCTATGGTGGACCAGGGTATCGGGAACAATAATCTGAACTTTATTACGCTGATACTCATATCGCAGTTGGTGCTGTCGATTACCCAAATGGGAGTGGGCTTCATCCAGAGCTGGATCAGCCTTCACATGAATACCCGGATAAGCATCACCCTGATTTCCGACTTCATAGCCAAACTGATGCGGTTGCCTATCCGCTTTTTCGATGCAAAAAACATAGGGGATATCCTGCAACGCATTGGTGACCACGGGCGTATTCAATCCTTCATGACCGGAACCACGCTGTCCACCCTCTTTTCCTTTTTCAACTTCTTTATCTTCGCCGGCATCATGGCTTATTATAACCTGTCCATATTAATAGTCTTTCTGGTGGGGAATGCTTTGTATGTCGCATGGATCCTGTCCTTCATGCGTTACCGCCGCAAGCTGGACAACGCCCGCTTTGCCCAAGCCGCCGCCAACCAGAGCAATATGGTGCAGCTCATTACCGGTATGCAGGAAATCAAACTGAACAACTGTGAGAAACAACAACGTTGGAAATGGGAATCCATACAGGTGAAACTGTTCAAGATAAGTATCAAAGGCACCGCGTTGGGGCAGGTTCAACAAGTGGGTTCCATCTTCTTTAGCCAGACCACTTCGCTCCTTATCTCTTTCCTTTCGGCAAAAGCGGTGGTGGATGGGGATATCACGTTGGGTATGATGATGTCCATCAGCTACATCATCGGGCAATTGTCGGGTCCTATCGGTCAGGTGATAAGCTTCAGCCAATCCCTTCAGGATGCCAAGATAAGTCTTGAACGGCTCAATGAGATTAATAATAAGGAAGAAGAAATCGGGTCGGTGGATGATAAGATAAATGTGCTGCCGGAGAACAGGGATATAACGTTGGAGAATGTGTGTTTCAGTTATGACAGTGCGGAAAGGGACTATGTGCTGGAGAACCTGAGTCTTACCATTCCGCATGATAAGGTGACCGCCATTGTGGGTGCCAGCGGCAGCGGCAAGACGACGGTAATCAAGCTTCTGCTGGGATTCTATAATCCGGTGAAGGGAGACATTAAAGTGGGCAAGTATTCGCTCAAAGACATCAATCCCCATCTGTGGAGGCAGAACACCGGAGCCGTGATGCAGGAAGGTTTTCTTTTCTCCGACTCTATCGCTAAAAACATTACTATCAGTGACGAGTCGGCAGACACAAAAAAGTTATTGAATGCCGTAGAGACAGCCAATATCAAGGACTTTATCGAATCGCTTCCGCAGAAGTACAACAGCAAGATCGGTATGGAGGGGAACGGTGTGAGCCAGGGGCAAAAGCAGCGGTTGCTGATAGCGCGTGCCATTTATAAGAACCCGACGTATCTGTTCTTCGACGAAGCCACCAATGCTTTGGATGCTAATAATGAAAAGATTATCCTGGATAATCTGACGCAGTTTTATAAGGGCAAGACGGTG
Source organism: Bacteroides sp. 3_1_13 (assembly GCF_001185845.1). Taxonomy (NCBI): domain Bacteria; kingdom Pseudomonadati; phylum Bacteroidota; class Bacteroidia; order Bacteroidales; family Bacteroidaceae; genus Bacteroides; species Bacteroides sp. 3_1_13. The sequence continues at coordinate 89,739 of NZ_KQ236955.1, read as the reverse complement.
GTAGTAGTGGCGCACCGGCTCAGTACGGTGCAAAGTGCAGATAATATTGTCGTGATGGATGCCGGCAAGGTGATTGAGTCGGGCACCCATAAGGAACTGACGGCCAAGAAAGGTGCCTACTACACGCTGGTGAAGAATCAACTGGAATTGGGGGTATAGCGTATGGAAGACAAGAAACGGGAAATAGAATTGAGAAGTGAAGAATTCAATGAGGTATTGAGTGCTGTTCCCTCCTGGATTCTTCGTTGGGGGATAACGATGATAGCTTGTGTCGTTGTGATTCTGCTAATAGGGAGTGCCGTGTTCAAATATCCGGATATCATCAGCTCTACAGTCACCCTGACGGGGACTACGCCTGTATCCGCCGTGGTGGCGAGGACTTCGGGAAAGTTGCAGGAACTGTATGTGGAGAACAACCAGCAGGTTGCGGCGAACACCCTGCTTGCAGTGATAGAGAATCCTGCAAAGACGGAGGATATACTGCGGCTCAAGGAGTTGGTGGGGCAGGCGGAGGGCAATTTGGATACCATTTCTTTAGTTCCCTCCCGGCAGCTTCAGCTTGGCGGTTTGCAGTCTCTTTATTCTTCTTTCTATCTGTCGATGTCCGAATACCGGCAGTTTAAGGAAGTGGCGTATCATTTGAAAAAGATCGGTTTGGTAAAGGCGCGGATAGTGCAGAATGAAGTTTATTATACGAATATGTTGAAACAGAAAGAGCTGTCGGAAGCCCAGACGAAGATCGCTCACCAGCAATATGCCCGAGACTCGCTGCTGGGCGTCAAGGGGCTTATCTCTAAAGAAGCCGTTGAAGAATCTTACAGCAGGTACCTGCAATCTTTTCTTTCGGCGGAAAATATGGACCGCTCCTTGGAGAACCTGCAGATTCAACTGGCGCAGATGAACGAGTCCCTGTATGATACCGAATATCAATATCTGGACCAGAAGAACACGCTGGAAACGCGGCTGCGCTCGCTAATCAATCAATTAAGGGCGGAAATAGATGCCTGGGAGATAAACTATGCGTTGATTACTCCGGTGGATGGCGAGATTACGCTGACACAGTATTGGACAAACAATCAGAATGTAACTGCGGGGAGTATCGTTTTTAATATCGTACCCGCGTATAAGGGAGAGATTATCGGGAAGGCACTGTTGCCTACGGAACGTTCGGGAAAAGTAAAAAAAAGTCAGAAAGTGAATATACGGTTCAGCAATTATCCGGATAAAGAGTTTGGTGTTGTGAGAGGGACGGTGAAGAACATCTCTTTAATACCGGTGGTGGACGGGCAGAATATTAAAAGCTATATGGTAGACATTCAGCTTCCCTCCGGGTTGAGGACCAGTTATGATAAAGAATTGCCCTTCTTGCCCGAGATGGAGGGACAGGCGGATATCATAACCGAAGACATTTCCTTACTGCAAAGATTCCTGATGCCGATACGGAAGGTGATAACGGAAGGATTAAATTAAAATAAGGAGATAAATATGATGGAAAAGAAAGGTTTTTGGTTTGCTTTAAAATCAAATGTATATGTCGAATTTAAAGAGAAAAGAATTTTACTTTACGACACAAAATGCGGATTTATATTTATTGCAATGCTAGTGTGGCTTTCTTCTTGTACTTTCTCACCCAGGAATAATAACGTGCCGGTAGAAATGTCCATGTGGGAATATACTGATTCAGATGTGGAAAATTTATCTTTATTATGTAAGATTTGGGGATTCATGAAATATTATCATCCAGAAGTACGTGCAGGAAAGTATGATTGGGATCACGAATTGCTTTGCGTAATGCCTTCTTTAGTATCTCTCCCCTCAAAAGAAAAACGAAATGAGGTTTTAGTAGAATGGATAGACCAATTTGATTTTAAAAAGAAGCGTGGAAATTATACTTTGTGCACATCGGACTCTATAAAGTTACTTCCCGATTTGAAATGGATAGAAGATAAAGGCAGTCTGGGAACGGTGCTGTCGGATAAATTAAAAGAAATTCGGGATGCCAAGAGAGATACGACAAGTTATTACGTGAACTTAGGAAATGAGAATATAGGAAAGGCCGTATTTACGCATGAGGAAAGATATTCTAAATGTATCTTTCCGAATATTAGTTATCAGCTCTTATCTTTATTCCGATTATGGAATGCAATTCAGTATTATTTTCCTTATAAATATCTTCTTAAGAACAGTTGGGATGATGTATTGCTGGATAATATACCTGCGTTTTTAGAAATAACGGACAGAATGGATTATGAGAATGCCTTGAAAAGATTTATAGCAGAAGTCCATGATACTCATGCCGGTATTTATGGCGGACCGATAAAAAAATATTTAGTGCCTGTTGTGATACGTTTTATTGAAGACAAAGCGGTAGTGACAGAATATTATGAATTGAAATCTAGTTTCAAGGGTGAAGAGGATCGGACTTTGCAGCCTGGAGATGTAATTGTACGTGTCAACAGTGAAGAGGTAGATTCCATAGTAAAACGTATCACGCCCTATATATCAGCTTCTAATGAAGCAACTTTGCAGAGACAGATAGCTGTAAATGAACTTCTATGGTCCAATGATACACTATTGTATGTGGATTATGAAAGAAACGGGGCTATTGAAAAAACAAGAATCAGATGCGTGCCGAATCAAATGTGCGAATCTACCGTCTTTCAAAAGCCGCAGCCGCTTATTTCCTACCTTTCTCCGGATATTTTATATCTGTATATGGGAAGTACCATCGGTGGAGAAGTTCCCCAAGAAATAAAATCTAAGGGTATGATTATTGATTTGAGAGCCTATCCTGTAATGGAGAAAATTAATGGATATTGGGAGTATAATCTTCTGTATCCGTCTTCTACAGATTTTGCAACATTTACCCACGGAAGCCTTTTGCAACCGGGATTGTTCACTTTCGGTCCTGTAGTAAAGGTGGGAAAAGAGAATGAAGATTATTATCAAGGTAAAAAAGTAATTTTGATAAATGAAACAACACAAAGCCATGCGGAGTTCATGACTATGAAATATAGATGTACCCCAAACACAGTTGTTATGGGAAGTACGACTGCCGGTGCCGATGGCAATTGTTCCTTTCTCATTTTGCCGGGTAACTTTAGAGCTACATTTACAGGGCTTGGCGTTTACTATCCCGATAAGTCGGAAACCCAGCAAATCGGTATTCTTCCTGATATTGAAGTTAAAAGTACAATTCAGGGGATACGTGAAGGACGTGATGAGGTTTTAGAAGCTGCTATAAAGTATTTAAATACTGAAGAAGTAAGGTGAACTTAAATGCTTTTTTATCTAAGACATTTTCTTTGGTATCTTATTTTGGTAAAGTAATCTATAAATATAAAAAATGAAAATCATAAAAAAACTATTAGTTATTACCTTATTGAGTAGCATACTCAGTCAGGCACAAGTAACGGAAACACCTGTAAAGCTGGAAGATGCTTTGTTGTGGGAGATTTCCGGAAATGGGTTGCAGAAATCATCTTATCTGTTAGGTACAATGCATACTGTTGAATTCAGTTTTATGTTTGATAGTATTCCCGGAATGCGGAAAGTTCTTTCTGTTGTAGAGCAAGTTGCTACAGAAATAGATATGATGGCTCTCGATTCGATTCGAAGAAAGACACCAACCATTTCTAACGATTATTTTCTTATGCCTTCGGATACCACTTATTCGATGTTGTACAATACTAAGGACCTTGCTTTTGTAGATTCTGTTTTGTCATCAGGAAATCCTCGTTATGCTGAACGTGTTCCTGCATTTTGGCAGAATATCTATATTAGATACAACATATATAATAGGATAAAAAAAGAAAGTAGCATGGATTTTTATTTATTACGGCTTGCACACCACAGTTCGAAAAAAATATTTTTTCTTGAAACTATAGAGGAGATTGCAAGTAAGAATGAAAAGGTCAATATATCCAAGTATAAAGTTGCATTGAAAGAGCAAGCTTCGAGTCTACTTTTTATTTTGAAGAATGCTGACATGATTAATAATGCTTACAAACACTTGGACTCTCTATATCGTGCCCGACAATTAAGTTGCTTGAGTTTTGAAAACCAGATGAAAGAGTTTATGGAATCAAACGGGCAGGTAATAAAAGCCGATTCAGAAGAATGTAATTTCCAGAATGAATATAAATTAAAATTAATAAAAGAGCGCAATGATGCCTGGATGCTTAAAATTCCCATATTAATAAACCAAGGTTCCACTCTAATCGCTGTAGGTGCTATGCATCTTCCAGGAAATGCAGGACTTATTAACCAGTTGAGAAAAATGGGATATAACGTAAAACCATATCCCTGTAGATGATAGTAGTGGTGATCAGAGTTTTCCATATTATTATGTATGCTATTAATATTATGAATAAGTTTATCGCTTTCCTTTTAACGCTAAGTAGCAGCTTGTTTTGCATAGCACAGCAATATAAGGTTGATATAACAAAAGCTATTGTTAAAGAGATTTCTATCTCAGATGTCTTATATGATATTAAGACTATTAATGTAATGATACCAGATACAGTTGTATTGAAAAATGCGTTTTTTTATTTAACAAGAGATAAGAAATACTTAGTTGCGACCCAATTTAATCATGAGAGTTATCTATTTGATATACATGGGAAATTTATAAAAGAAATCTATGGCAATCACATTGGTTGGCCTTGCAAACATTTTGATGTGAAGAGGAATATCTTATATGGAGACAACTTTAAAGATTGGATTGGCATGGATGTTCAAACTAATAAAATAGTGAAACAAGTTACAAAGCCGAAGCAATTTAAGGAGCAAATTGCTAATTTTATGCAAATATCTGATGATAAATATATTGGATATGTCAACAATCAATCTGGTAATTGTACTACTTTGTTCGCCATTTTTGATAGCAGGGGAAATATTCTTTATCGGGAACCGAATAATAGAGTTTATACTAAAGCTAATTTTGATACTCCATATTTCCCCGGCTCTTTTTATGAATATGAGTCTCGTTATTTTTGTTTAGAGCCATTTTGGGGAACAACTGTATATGAAATAGGCGATAATATTCTATATCCGCATATTTACTTTTATGTGGGCGATAAAATGCCAATTTATGAATTTCAGGACTTGAATAGAGATAACCAAAGTAATAAAGATGAATGGAAATTATTTGTAGTACGGGAAACCAAAAATAGAATCTATTTTAGTTATATAACGGCTAAAGGATTGCGTTGGGGATATTACAGTAAGAAAGAAGATCAAGCGTACATTGCTCCTGCTTCAGATAACTCTACAAAATTGTTTCATTTCGATGAAAAGAATTTTAACCCTGCTTTACTTCAAGACAAATATTCTGTAAGATCCATAGTCAAAGGCGATACGCTTAAGGTGTTAATAGGTACATTTAAGTAAATTCTCATAAATATTAAGTATTATCATCCTAGAATGAAATCAATTAAAGAATTATATCGAATAGGTATTGGTCCGTCCAGTAGCCATACGATGGGACCACGCAATGCCGCTATTTTATTTCTGAACAGAAATCTCGGTTCAAAAAAGTTTCAGGTCACTTTGTATGGAAGTCTTGCTGCCACAGGAAAAGGCCACATGACTGATACGGCAATTTTGGAAGTATTGCAACCTCATGCACCGGTGACATTGATTTGGAAGCCGGATGTCTTTCTTCCTTTTCATCCGAATGGAATGCTTTTTGAAGCTTTTGATGAAAAAGGAAAGTTGATAGGTAAGTGGACCGTTTTTAGTGTGGGAGGAGGTGCTTTGGAAGAGGAAGGGACTTCTAAAGAAATGTCTCCCGAACTTTACGATATGAACACCATGACTGAGATTTATTCTTGGTGCCAGCATTCCGGAAAGAATTACTGGGAATATGTGGAGCAATGTGAAGGCTCTTCTATCTGGGATTATCTGGGCGAAGTGTGGAAAGCTATGAAAGCAGCAGTCGAGCGGGGATTGGAAACGGAGGGTACACTTCCGGGAGCATTGAATCTTCAGAGGAAATCTTCTTCTTATTATATTAAGGCGATGGGATATAAAGAATCTCTTCGTTCCAGAGGACTGGTTTTTGCTTACGCGTTGGCGGTAAGTGAGGAAAACGCTTCGGGAGGGATTATCGTCACTGCTCCTACTTGTGGTTCCTGCGGAGTACTTCCTGCTGTGCTTTATCATTTGTGGAAAACTCGTGGATTTAGTGACATCCGTATCTTGCGGGCATTAGCAACGGCAGGACTGATCGGAAATATAGTAAAACATAATGCCTCTATTTCGGGTGCTGAAGTCGGATGCCAAGGCGAGGTAGGTGTAGCTTGCGCAATGGCGTCCGGTGCTGCCAGTCAATTGTTCGGAGGCAGTCCGTCGCAAATAGAGTATGCGGCGGAAATGGGTTTGGAGCATCATCTGGGTATGACTTGTGATCCTGTGTGTGGCTTGGTGCAGATTCCCTGCATTGAACGTAATGCTTATGCTGCCGCGCGCGCTTTGGATGCGAATATTTATTCAGCTTTTACCGATGGTGTACATCGGGTATCATTTGATAAGGTAGTTGAAGTCATGAAACAGACCGGTCATGATTTGCCTTCTTTATATAAGGAAACAAGTGAGGGAGGGTTGGCTAAGAATTATGAACAGATGAGATTCTAAGAATAAAATCCTGCTCCATATAAATTAGTATACGTATATTCTACGTATATTTGTCTCATTAGCATTCCAGTTTTCGTTCAACTATAGTCGAACGAAAGAATGACTTAAGTTGAACTATCGTTTGACTATAGTCAAACGAAAACCGGAATGTGCTTTAGAAAATTAATCTATGTGAGAAAAGAAATAAGTCTTTTCTACAAAAAAACTAATAGGCAATGAGCGTAAATTATGATCTTTATGAGACTCCCGATCTCACAAAAAGCGGGGAAGATCAACCTTTGCATGCGCGCGTAGTATTGAAAGGCAGCTATACAGCTGAAGAATTTGTAGAGCAGGTTGTTGCTATGCAGCATGTGCCTCACGCGCAAGTAGTGGGTGTCATTGAGGCAATATCGAAAGAATTGAAACATTTACTTTTAAAAGGGTTTTCTGTTGAATTGGGCGACGTCGGTTATTTTACTCTTTCAGTGACTGTTGATAAAAAGGTGATGAATGCCGAAGATTTACGTTCACCGTCCGTATCTCTGAAAGATATCAATTTTCGTGTGAACCGCCAGTTTAAAAAGGATATTGAGAGCGAGCTTGTGCTACAACGCTATCATTCGCCTTTTCGTGTAAAGAATCCGTTGGATAGAGAAAGATGCCTGGAGCGGTTGGAAAGTTTTTTGGAAGAACATCCGTGTATCAACCGTCAGGATTATGCCATGCTTGTGGGAAAAACCAAACCTCAGGCATTGCAGGATATCCGTGCTTTCCTCGAAGAAGGCATACTGAAAAAATACGGTTCGGGACGTTCTGTAGTTTATATAAAATAGGAAGGCAAGATAGCGCCGTCCATTAATACGGCTCAACTTCAAGATAAGAGATGTTATTAGGCTGTACAATATTGTTGTTCTTTTGTACGCAAGTTTTCTTTGTGTGTTATTCGTAAGCTTATCTTTGTGGGATGAATATTATTTTTAATTTGGATACTAATATCTAACGAATGACATTTTATTACTATGGTTTGGTCTTGTTGCCATGCCTCGTTTCTTTCTACAAAAGAGCGTTTTATCAGTTTTATTTTTTTCTTCTATTCGCATCTTGTTCATTTAGTAAAAAGGAGCGAACTATCTCTGTTATTCCTATACCTATGGAGTATGAATTACAAAAAGGATATTTTTCGATAGACTTGTTGGCAATATTCTCCGGTGCCCTTTCTCCTAAAGTTAAATGTGTGATTATGTGTGAAAGCTGCAGCATTTAAAAAAGGAAATATGCAGGGTGATGTATTTACCCGATATTTTTATTATCACAAAGGCATCGGAAAGAAAGTATAATCTTCCATGCGGAACATTCATGCCAAATTCTTGCTGATGGCTATACCGGAGGAAAAACATATTTAGATGGTAGTTGGATGAATCTCTATGGGGAGCAGGAGCTTATAATGGATTTGGGCGAAGAACAGGAGATTCGTATTGTTTTCACCCGTTGGATGCAGTTGAGGGCAGGAGCACGGCGACATTTACCCCAACAGGTGGAAATCCTCTTCTCCAATGATGGGGGAGAATTATTTTTCCGGAGGGATTGTTCGAAAGAAAAGCTTGAAAGATATTCCGGCATTACAGTATCAGGAGTATGTTTTTAATGGTCATTGGAATGTCAGGTATATAAAAATGAAAGTAAAAGCGGGAGATGGAGTCATGTCAGTAGATGAGATTATTGTGATGTAGGGCTTGCTACAGGCAAACCTTATGTGGTTAAAGATAACCCGTATTTTTTTTGATAGGTAAAATCGTTCATTTTTAGGATAAACATTGGTGATTAGCTTGTAGAAATGAGAAAAAATAATGTAGCTTTACTATATTATTGTTCTTTTGTACGGAATTCGCCAACATTATTTTCATTCTTGCTTAACTTTGTGGATGTAATTTAGAATTTGGTTGCAACAATCTAAAAACATTAAAAACTTAAATTAATAACATTAAATCATGTATTATGAATGGAATTGCACGAAAGTTAAATTTCTCATTGCAACGATTGGTTAGTGTCTTTATCATTATTTATCTTTTTGCGGCACCTTTCGTGTTGGTACGGGCTTCCGATACGGTGGCTGAAGTATATCAAGAAGGGAAAAAAACTACAAGAAAGCTGACTGGTAAAATAATAGATAAAGGAACGAAAGAGACTCTTATTGGAGCCAGTGTGTGGTTGAAAGATACTAGTGTGGGAGCTACTACTGATATGGATGGTAATTTTAATATTACTATTCCCGGTGGAAAAACTGTAACCCTTGTAATCAGTTATATAGGGTATGCTAATATAGAGAAGGAAGTCTCTCCTTCCGCCAATAATTTGCTTATTGAAATGCAGGCGGATGATACTGTACTTGAAGAGGTGCAGGTGGTCGGTTATGGTACACAACGTAAAGAAAGTGTGATTGGTTCTATCAGTACGTTAAACGTTGGGAGTCTAAAAGTGCCGAGTGCCTCTATTTCCACTAATTTGGCAGGACAGTTGGGTGGTGTTGTTTCTATTCAGCGTGATGGTTCTCCGGGTAGTTCGGCAGAATTCTGGATTCGTGGTATTTCTACATTCGGTGCCAATAAAACACCGTTGATTTTGGTCGATGGTGTGGAACGCTCGCTCGACCTTCTTGATCCGGAAGAAATTGAAAGTTTTTCTTTATTGAAGGATGCTACTGCAACAGCACTCTATGGTGTTCGTGGTGCAAACGGTGTGGTATTGATTAAAACAAAACGCGGTTCCGAAGGAAAACCTAAAATCTCAATAAAGATGGAAGCCGGTATGGTGCAGCCTACCAAAGTTCCGGAAATGGCAGATGCGGTGGACTTTGCAACAATGTATAATGAAGGTGCCCCGGGGACATATAGTCCGGAGGAAATTGATTATTATAGAAATGGTACGGATCCGGATTTATATCCGAATGTAAATTGGTTGAAGTCTGTTTTTAGGAAGCATACATTCAATCAGAGAGTGACGGCCAACGTAAGCGGTGGTGGTGAGATAGCACGCTATTTTATCTCTGCCGGGTATTACCATGAGGATGGTTTGTTTGAAACCGGGAAAAAGGGAGATTCTTATAATGGTAATCCGGATTATCAACGTTATAACTTCCGTTCGAATGTAGATATTAACTTGCATCCTACGACAGTACTATCATTGACCTTAGGGGGATTCCTGACTAAGAAAAGAGATGCTGCTGATTCGGATGGAGTTTGGAAAAGTGCCTTTATTTTGGATCCTAATGCTTTCCCCATTCAATATTCCAACGGATACTGGGCCGGAGAAAAAGGAGTGACTAATCCTTATTGGCAGGTTACCAGATCCGGATATATGGAAGACTGGAAGAGTACGTTGAACTCTATGGTTAGTTTGGATCAGGACTTCTCTTTTATAACCGAAGGTTTAAAAGCCAATGTCAAGTTTGCATTTGACACGCAAGCATGGCATGGTAACAAGCATACACAACAAGATGAAATCTGGCATGCCATTCGTCGTGACGCCAATGGGGATTTGGTATTTAACTCTGAACCTGAAAATGCGAAGGGAGGTCCATGGTTTGATAATAAGTCGGGAGGTAATAATGCTACTTATTTAGAAGCTTCTATCACTTATAACCGTTTGTTTGGTAAACATCGCGTAGGTGGAATGTTCTTATATAATCAACGGGTAAAGAATGAAACCTATAGGAATTCAAATTATAAAGATAATATAACTTCTATCAAATCGCTGCCTTATAAGAATCAAGGTCTTGCGGGACGTCTGACATACGATTATGACAGCCGTTATTTTATTGAAGGAAACTTCGGGTATAACGGTTCGGAAAACTTTGCAGCGGGTCATCGCGTCGGTTTTTTTCCTGCTGTAGCTGTAGGATGGTATATATCCAATGAAAAATTCTTTGCCCCATTGACGGATGTGGTTTCCAAGTTGAAGTTGAAGGCGTCTGTCGGACAAGTAGGTAACGACCAGATTGGTGGAGATGTACGCTTTATTTATTTAGGAACAGTAGCTACTACGGGGGATTATGTATATGGTAACTATACAAAGACGAAGGGTGAACGTGTAAATGAAGTGGCCAATCCGAATGTTGGCTGGGAGGTTTCAACCAAGCAGAATTATGGTTTTGAACTGGGATTGTTTAATAAGTTGGAAATTCAGGGGGATTGGTATCATGATGTGCGTGACCATATTTTTGTGCGCAATAATAATATTCCTGCTTATGTTGGTATGACTACCATGCCGATGGTGAATGTGGGTAAGATGAAGAGTTGGGGTTTTGATGGTTCATTGGAGTATCATGATAAAATCGGGCAGGTGAATGTGACCGGGCGTGGTACGTTTACTTATGCCAATAATGAGATCCTTCGTAATGGTGATGCTTTGAATAAGTATCCATGGATGAACTCTGTAGGACAGAAAATTTATCAAAAATTTGGTTGGCAGGCAGTCGGATTGTTCGAATCACAGGAAGAAATAGACCGCAGCCCAATACAGTTCAGTGAAGGTAACCATAGCCGTTTGCGTCCGGGTGATATCAAATATCGTGATTTGAATGGTGATGGAAGGATTGATGATTATGATAAGATGCCTATCGGATTCTGTGATATACCTGAAATTACTTATGGATTTGGTGGGGCTGTAGAATGGAAAGGTTTTGATGTCTCTATATTTTTCCAGGGTACGGCACGTGTCTCTATATTTGAAGAAGGTTCGACTATAGTTCCTTTCACTTCCGGTTATAAAAATAACAATGGATTCTTGAAAGGTGTGATGGAAGATCGTTGGACGATAGACAATCCTAATCCGAATGCACGTTATCCGCGTACCATTCGTCCGAGTGACGCTTTGGATAATAATAATACGAAGAAATCGTCTTTTTGGGTACGTAATGCGGCTTTTCTTCGTCTGAAGAATGCAGAAATCGGTTATACATTCCCCAAAAGATGGGTGGAAAAGATGGCTTTACAGAATCTACGTCTATACGTGTCGGGAGTGAACTTGCTCACTTGGGCACCGGATGTAAAGCTGTTTGACCCGGAGCTGGGTTCCGGAGACGGAAGAAAATACCCGCCCACACGTGTATTTAATGTAGGTTTAAATATTAATTTCTAATACTATAAAGATATGTTGATTATGAAATCTAAATATATGAAACGTATAATGCTTTTGGCTGTTGCTGCCATAACTATGTCATCTTGTGACTCGTTCTTGGATACGTCTCCTGAGGATTTGCGTTCTCCCGACCAGATTTATGAGACTTATTCGTCTACGCAGAATGCAATGTTCGGGGTATATTCTTACATCCGGGGAACTCGTCCTTATGAAATGCCCGATACGTATAGTACCAGTGATGTAGATGTGGCTTATACTAACGTGGGAACCTTTGATATGGGAGTATGGAGTGCTTCGTCCGCACAGTATGATAGATGGTATACTTTCTATAAGGCTATTCGTGAGGCAACGTATTTTCTACAGAATATGGATAAATGTCCGGATCCGCGTCTGACCGATGATCTTCGTGAGCAATGGAAAGCGGAAGTGCGTTGTGTACGTGCTTATTTTTATGCACAGTTGATGCGTATGTATGGTCCCGTTATATTACTGAAAGATGAACAACCGGATTTTTCAGGTATAGATATGCTACGTGAGCGTAACACTTGGGATGAATGTGTCGAATGGATCACTGATGAGTTTGATGACCTGATTTATAATTCTTATCTGCCTCTGAAGTCGACGGGAGAAACGTATGCTCGTATGAATAAGCGTATTGCGATGGCGTACAAAGCCCGTATTCTGCTGCAATCGGCCAGTCCGCAATTTAATGGTAATCCTAAGTATGCCAATATTCGTAATGCAGACGGAACTCCTTTATTTCCGACAACACCGGACCCCAAAAAATGGGAGAAAGCTCGTCAGGCAGCTTATGACCTTATAGAAGAGAATGCTTATGAACTTGTTAAGGTTTTGTATAAAGAGGGGGCTAATGAAGGCGAGATAGATCCTTATGCATCTTATAAATCGGTATTTACTACATCGCAAAATACAGAAATGATTTTTTCTTTTCTGGAAGATGACGGTTGGATGGATCAACGTCTTGCTCCCAATAGTAATGGTGGTTGGGGAGGAGGATACAATCCTACTCAGGAAATTGTAGACTCTTATGCCATGTCTGGAACCGGACGCTTTCCTATTACAGGATACCTTGATGAAGACCGTACTACACCGATTGTTGATCCTGATGCCGGATACGTGGAAGATGGGTTTACCCAGTTTACAAATCCTTGTGAAGGTAAAGAAAGAAAGACTTATAATATGTATGTAGGTCGTGAGCCCCGTTTTTATGTGTCTGTAGTGTATGGAGGTATGTCCTGGTTTATTCCGAAGAAAGCTACAGAACGAATTTATTTGGAAATGTACAAGAATGGCAATAATGGTCCGGATGCCTCTCATAATCATTTTACGACAGGGTATAATATGGCTAAATTTGCGATGGAGGAGTTTGAGGCCAGTCCTAAAAAAAGTGTAAAGCGTGAATTGCCTTACATGCGTTATGCAGAGATTCTGTTGAACTATGTAGAGGCTGCAATAGAAGTTGGTGATTTGGATGATCCGTTGTTGCTGCAATATTGGAATGAAGTTCGTAGCCGTGCCGGATTGAATAATATTGAGGAAGCATATCCGGAGGCAATGAATGATCAGGCAAAACTGAGAGACTTGATTCATCGTGAGCGTCGTGTAGAGTTTGCTTTTGAAGGTATTAACTTTTATGATTGCCGTCGTTGGTTGACTGCGGAGTCCACAGAAAAGGGGAATATCCATGGCATGAATATTCAGGCTAAGGGGACTCCCGGTAAAGAGGAATATCCGAATGAATTCTTCCAGCGGACAGTTGTAGAGAAACGTGTGTTTACACCTGGTTTCTACTTGTTCCCTATTCCGCAGAGTGCAATTAACAAAAACCAGTCTTTGGTACAGAATTATAAATGGTAAAAAGGATGAGAATGATGAAAAAATATATAAGTTTTTTATTTGCAGCTCTTTTACTGGGCACCTCCTGCTCCGATACTCGGACTGATTATATGATGGAGGATACAGTTTACTTTCCGAACAGTGATTTGCAAAAGGAAACCCTTTATGTGATGAATGCTAATGATTACGTTCACAATGTTTGGATTCATAAGGCCGGTTATTATCAAGGTAAATTTGCCGGGAAAGTAGAGCTGGATTATAATTATCTGATTCAGTATAATACGGATAATGGCACCAACTATGAGATGCTGGACGCTAAATATTATTCATTTGAACGTGATTTTGTTATTGAAGCCGGAAGTGATGAGGTAGCTGTACCCTTGACGTTGAAAATAGAACAGCTCTTGACCGAAAAAGGATATGGAGTTTATTATGTTCCTCTGTCCGTTAACAGCCGCACGCCGGGAGAAGATGTGTATGTTGATAAGGCTCATTTTATTCTAGCATTGGAGGTTAAGAAGCCGGTTTTGGCACTCGATGGCACTGATGGTGAACAACGGGGAGAAGTTTTTGTAGATTTTTCTGAATCAACCACCGATTATGAAATTGACATTACGTCAAGGCTTGATATTAATACAACGGAAGACCTGTCTGTTACGTATAGCATTGATGAAAGTTTGTTGACAGAAGAGGAAAAAGAACATCTATTGGAGGAAGGATTTGACTATGCAGAGAGTGTGAATCTTGCTGTTGGCGAAAAATACGCAGAAAATTACCTTACATTGAAGCCCTCGGAAATGCCGGATGGTAAATGGATTCTTCCTATACGCATGGGTACTACTAATGAAAAAGTCGGAACAGATAAAGATGCGAACTGGTTGAAGTTGACTGTTGTCAAAGGAACGCTGGATGCGCAGATTACTTTTGAAACATCAGATTATTTACAAGGAAGCGACGTTATTCTGTCTTCAGAAAATACGTTGACAGATGAAACTATTGCTCGTATAAGTGAAAGTTCGGACTTTTCATTTACTGTTACCTATAATTCGGAAGGTGCAAATTGGTTAACGCCGAAACAGGAAAATGGTGAAATTCAGATTACGGTAGATAGCAAGAACTCATCAATATGGCAAGAACGTGTTGCGACGATTACTTTGAAGGATAATGTAAACTGGCTGGAGAAAGATATTACTGTCCGACAAGGAATTAAAGATGCTGGACTTACGTTGAATAAGGCCTTATGGAATATTGTCGGTTATAGTGATAATGTTGCCGGCAAGGCAAATACTTTCTTTAAACTGTATGATAATTTCTGGCCTGCAAACAGAGCACAGTCCGATACGGGCGCGAAGAACTCTCTTTCTTATATAGAAGTAGATAAAGCTTCGGAAGGTACACCGGTGCAATTTGTCTTTGACTTGGGTGAAAATCCTCATGCCTATAATGCGGTAGGATTAATGCCGCGGCTTCAATGGATAGGAAATTCTCCTAAATATATGAAAATAGAGCTCAGTGATGATAATATTGACTGGAGGCTTGTTGGTGATGAAAGTAGAATCGCATTCACAGATGAACAAATAAATAAAAATCCTAATGGACAGAGTAACTTGTGGATGAATAAGTTATTTATAGCTTGGCATCAGTTAGGAGGTAGTATGGTTCATCGGTATATTCGGCTCTCTTTATGGGGAACGTGGAGTGGTACTATTTGTCTGGATGAAATCTTTGTTTCATTGAAAGATTGACGTATTGAAAACTTTTAAAACAGAAGGAATATGAAATATATATATTTATTACTGTTATGTCTGCTTGGTTTGCAGGCTTGTAATGATGATAAAGAAGTGGACTGGACTCCCGATGCATTAACCGTATCTTCCAACGAATTGTTGGAAGAAGCGGGAGATGGCCATTGGAAGGTGACGTTGCCCACAGAATATCAGGGTGCTGTGAAACTGGATATTCAGACTGATAAGGCTTGGGGAGTAGAGGTAGTCTATATGTCTAATGAGGAAGAAGAATGGATTGCCCCTTCAACGCAGGAAGGAAATGGCGCAGCTACACTGTTATTAAATATAGCTGATAATGGAACTTCTAAAGACCGGAAGGCTTCGGTAGTGATTACTACAAAAGGGGAAGTACCGGTAAAGAAAATGGTGACTATCATTCAAGGAAATGTGGAGGAACTGTTAAGCGTTGGAACGATTGATGAACAGGATTTTCCGGAAAATATTTCTGTTACAAAAGATGCTACAAGTGCTTTGTTAGTAACTTTGCCTAGAGATTTTACTTCTTCGGGTGAAAGAGACTTGAACATTTTGACTTATGGAGGAACTGCTTCATGTGATGTGGAAATTACGTTTCCGAACGAGGAGCATGGGGATTGGGTCGTAAAAGCTGCTGAGCCGGTCATGCTACCTGGTGGACGGGAAGTTAAGACATTGGCTCTGACTATCAAAGAAAATACGGCTAATGTTTATCGTGAGGCATTGGTGAAATTTACAGCAACTGCCGGTGAACTTACAATTGAGAAGACAGTAAAGATTGTTCAGTATGGAGAGGAAAAAATAGTGTGGAATGAAGAGTACTCTCAGTCAGAAACTCAATTTATAGTTTCTTCGGATGCTAATGAAAGACTTCTGATTGCTACTTGTGAGAATATAAATCCGGCAGATTTGGAAGTCACAGGAGGTAAAGAATGGCTGGAGTTAACGCAAGAAGAAGGAAAAGTATATGCGAAGCTTGCTGTTAACAATAGCACTAATCAAGAACGTTCTTCTGAAATTGTGATTAAAAACAAGAAATCCGGTAGTACGGCGAAAAAAACTCTGAAACAAGGAATGTATGGTTATGGTATTGTCCTTGATAAAACTTCTTGGAAAATACTAGGTGAGAAATGTAGCTCTAATGTTCAGACACAAGTAAATGATGGATCTATAAAGAAATTAATCAATAATGAATGGACTCCTAATAAGAGTAATCAGAAGCATGTACAATTTGATGGCGGAAATGATTCAAATCCTTATATTTTTGTTTTTGATTTGGGCGATATTTCACGTGAGTATACCCATTTGGGATTGATGCCTAGATTGCAATGGACTGCTCCGGCTCCGAAGACTGTGAAGATAGAGGTTAGTGCCGATGGCAATAGTTGGGAGACGGTTGTGGACAAAGTATCGGGTAATGGCTTTACGGTGGCAGAATTGAAAGGCGAAAGTAATACTAATGACGATCATTATGAAGGTATAGTTCGTTGGTTTGATTTAGGAGTTCAACAGAAGCGTTATATTCGTTTGTCTGTCTATGAAACTCATTGGACAAATTCGAAGGGGCATGTCCTTTGCTTGGACGAAGTATTTGTTGCGGACCGTTCAGCTGTTGTAGAATAGAATAATGGTTATGATAAAGAACTTGAAAATATGTACATTAATTGCATGCAGCCTTATTATTGGGGCTGCATGTAGTTCTGATACCGAGCCGGACACTACTCCGGCTCCTGATAAGAAACCGGAACAACCACAGATAGGTGAGACAATTACCTATCGTGCGCAGGTGTGGGCAGAGAAGAATGATATAGAGGAGTTGTATGGAGGCGAGCGTCAATTCAGACAAAATTTGGCAACCATGTTTCGTAATACTACTATTTTTTGGAATGAGAGCCCCAATAAGTTTAATTACTATTTCGAATGGGTTGTAGGAGAAGGAGATGATAATCTGGTCATTTATGAGATTGGGCCCGGTGAAAAGAGTAAAACGCAATATAATAAATTCAAGGATAAGGCTTATGGTGAATTGAATACTGATAAGTATGATTTTGTTCTTTTCTTGGCTTTACATTGTCCCAAAGGTGAAGGCGGACTCTCTTGTGGAGGAGGCGGAAAAAGTAAGCAGTCTGTAGTGCAGGCCTATTTTGATGGAGAGCAGAATATTTTTAAAGAGAAATGGCCGGAAAAAGGTACATATAGTAATCTGGGCCATGAATATGGGCATGTTCGCGGTGCACAGGATTTATATCAGTATATGATTGAAGCCAAAAATAATCCCGTCAGTCATGAGGCTTATGACTATCCTAAATGTAATATGGGGACAGGCTATCAGGAATGGAGTGACTATTGTTCGGCTATATTTAATCATAATGCTCAATATAAACAAATAACTTCGGATATGACTCAGAGTACATATCCAAAACAAATGTTGGTCCGGGTAACCAAAGATGGAAAACCGCAACGTACCACAGTCAAATTCTGGGGATCACGTGCTACCTTCAGGGATATATACAACGACCCGGAGAGAGCTCCTTATATGACCAAGAAAACTAATGGGAATGGCGAGTTTACTATTAATGATATATATCGGATGTTTATTCCGGAATATAAAAACAATGGTGCGCCGAATTTGCCTCCTAAGAGCCCGGTAGATGAATTCCCTTTTACCCGTTGGTATTGTTTTGTCGTAGAGGTAGAGCTGGATAATGGAGAATCGAAGTATGTATGGTTGTCAGATCTGGATATTGTCCCCGAGTATTTGAATGGTGGGCAAGAAGAACCTTATGTGTTTGAAATTAAATTGTGATAAAATGTAAGCTTATGAAAACAATGAAATCTATTTGGTTTTTTGCGGTCGGTCTTATGATGACGTTTGTATTCTGCGCTTGTAGCAGTGATTCTGAACCGGAACAACTTCCGCCTCCCGAGCCTCCTGTGGTGGAAGAGCCTGATGAATTGGAATTTAGAGTATTGGTGTATGTGGATGAAGCGAGTGTAAAAGGGCATTTGGGAGGCAGTGAGCGAAGAGTAAAATCGGAAATGGATATATTATTCAGTAAAACAAGCAATTTTTTCAATGCCGGATCTAAAGAACTGAAATATAAATATAGTTATACGGTAGCAGATATAGTTGTTTATCAGGGATCATCGCAAGATGCAACTTTTCGAAAAAGAGTTTATAACGACCCGATAGATTTTAGCAAGTATGATGTTACTGTATTATTCGATTGTCTGCAAGATAATGGTGAAACAGGTAATGGTGGTGCAGCGCATGGTGGTGGTAGTGATAACCGTTCAGTCGTTACTGTTTTTGCTAATCCAGGAAAGAAAAAGGAAATTTTCACCGATGATACATATAAGACTTTAGCCCATGAGTTGGGGCATTATCGTGGAGTGACGGATATGTATCAGTACCTTATTGATGCAAAGGACAATCCGGTTAGTCATCAATCATTTGATGTCCCCCCTTGCATTATGAAATGGACAAGTGATGGTGTATGGAGTGAGTATGCTGTCAATTGTATGAACCTGTCGGCAGGAGCAAAGCAGATCGGAAAAGTGTTCCCTGATTTTTTTAATAGTTTATATCCGAAGAAAATAGAAATAAATGTCACCGTATCAGGAAAACCGGAAAAAGGAGCTGTTGTTAAAATATATGGTTCTCGTGCAGGAGCTACCGGTCGTAACCGTGATATTTATCCTGAAGTGTTTGTTGAGGGAAAAACTGATACTAATGGTCAGTATGTGTTGAATGATGTTAAAAAATATTTTAACCCAAAGGCCAATGGGTTTGCTAATGTACCGGATGACTTGCCTTATGGACGCTGGTTTGGTTTTCTGGCAGAGGTTATTTCAGGAAACAGCAAAAAATATGTATGGATGCCGGAGTGGGAAGTTCAAATGCCTCATTTTGAAGGTAAGGATACGTATAAGATTGATGTGACTTTTTAGGGATTAAAGGTTGATTATTTATAGGTTTTCAGTAGGTATTATTAGAATAGATTAATCTTGAATTATATATCATTATTCATCATGAAAAAACACCTTTTTTTTCTAAATATCTTTTTGATGAGCTTCTTGCCTGTCTGTGCTTCGGGATTTGATTTAATCGGCAAACATCGTATTATTGCGGATGGAACGGAGCAAGAAGTTGTGGTAACGGCTATTGATATTTTTACTTCCGATCTTACAAAAGTAGCAGGTAAAGATATACTTGAATCAGGTACAGAAATTATCATAGGAACTATAGGTAGCGGCTCAACAGCCGATCGATTGATAAGTAAACGGAAGATTTCTGTTAAGGAGATTACTAATAAGTGGGAGGCTTTTAAAATAATATGTTTGAATGACAAACAGCTTGTCGTTGTGGGTAGCACCCCCAGAGGCACTGCATACGGTGTTCTGGAACTGTCACGTATGATAGGTGTTTCTCCATGGGAATGGTGGGCGGATGTTACTCCAAAGCCTCAATCGTCTGTGAAAATAAAGAAGGGAGTGGTTACAATACAAAGTCCGTCAGTAGAATATCGCGGAATATTTCTCAATGATGAGGACTGGGGGTTGGTGCCTTGGAGTTGTAGGACGTTTGAGCCTAGTTCCATCCCTAATCATATAGGGCCTAAAACCTATTCTAAAATATTTGAATTGTTGTTGCGTTTGCGAGCTAATACGATATGGCCTGCGATGCATGAGAGTACAACACCTTTTTATACTATCAAAGGAAATAAAGAGGCTGCGCAAAAGTATGGTATAGTAGTGGGAACTTCCCATTGTGAACCTATGATGAGGAACAATGCTGGTGAATGGTATAAGGCCCGGTTGGGGAGATATAATTTTAAGACTAACCGGGAAAATGTAATCAACTATTGGGCGGAACGACTGAAAGAAGTTGCCGGTACGGAGACATTTATGACTGTAGGCATGCGAGGTGTTCATGATGGAAGAATGGAAGGAGTGAATACTACAACAGAGTATAGGGATGCGCTTCATGAAGTGTTTGACGTACAGAAAGAGTTACTGGCAAAATATATCAATCCTGATGTAGAGAAAATACCACAAACAATGGTTCTTTACAAAGAAGTATTGAATGTGTATAAGGATAGTCTGAATGTGCCCGACTATGTGACTTTGATGTGGACTGACGATAACAATGGTTATATTACCAATTTGAGTAATGCCGAAGAGCAGAAAAGAAAAGGAGGGGCAGGGGTTTATTATCATGTCTCATATTGGGGCTCCCCTCACGATTACCTCTGGTTATGTTCTACTCCCCCGGCACTTGTTTATCTGCAAATGCGTCGTGCGTGGGAGCATAATGCACGTAAACTTTGGATTTTGAATGTTGGTGATATTAAACCTGCTGAGTATGATACGGAGCTTTTTATGGATATGGCTTGGAATATTGATGCCATTGATTATACAAATTTGGGAAATCATCTGGAAAATTGGGCTGCGCGTGAATTTGGTAAGGAGAATGCAAAGTCAGTTGCTAACATAATGAATGAGTATTACCGTTTGGCTGCTGTTCGCCGCCCTGAGCACATGGGATTTAATCGGGTGGAAATTAGTGGTTATCCCCGAGGAGGACTGATGCCGGTAGGAAAACCTGATTTTACCGAAGATGAGGCACGAGAACGACTTGCCGACTATGAAAAAATAGAAAAAGCGGCTACAGAGCTTGCTGCTTCTAT
This sequence comes from Bacteroides sp. 3_1_13, assembly GCF_001185845.1. Classification (NCBI taxonomy): domain Bacteria; kingdom Pseudomonadati; phylum Bacteroidota; class Bacteroidia; order Bacteroidales; family Bacteroidaceae; genus Bacteroides; species Bacteroides sp. 3_1_13. The sequence continues at coordinate 68,675 of NZ_KQ236955.1, read as the reverse complement.
CTCGCCAGATCGTACTGATGCTTATTACCAGTTGGTAGAATATCCGGTCAGGGCTGCTTCACAAATGAATAAAAAATTGTTGCTTGCCGGTCAGCCGGCATTGAATGCGTATAATGAGATCGTTAAATTAACAGAATGCTATAATAAAAAGATATCCAATGGAAAGTGGAATCTAATTATGGATATGAAGCCACGTCGGTTGCCGGTGTTTGAGTCCCCAGTTTATACGCATGTGAATACAAAGATTTGTCATCCTAATCCAAAGAGTAAATATGTTATCAAAGGGAATGAGTTTGTCAAACAGACTGGCTTTAATCGAGTAATCAAAGGTTTGGGACATAGTTATCAGGCTACTGAAATAGGTAAAGATTCTTCATTGGAGTATAAATTAAAGGTAAACGAAGAGGGGGAATATGAAATACAGTTGGGTTTTCTGCCTATGCAACCGGCTACAGGGGGGGATTTGCGTGTACAAGTTACTATAGATGGTAAAGATACGGGGATTCACTCTATATGGGAAAAGCCTTTTACAGATCCTTGGCGTGTAAATGTTGCACGTCATCAGGCAATCGTTACTTTGAAGCAACCATTGGATAATATGAAGGAACACACTCTTGTTGTAAAGGCATTAGATGATGATATTATTATTGATTGTATAAAAGTGATAAGCAAGTAATATAAATAAGCTAATATTCAGATGTGTAAAAAGAAAAATCTTATTTTGTCTTTTTTAGGATTAATGCTTGTCCTAAATATGCAAATATTGCAAGCTAAATCAGTAAGTAAAGTCGTATTTGTTCCGGAAAGAGATATAAAGAAACATGGCTTAAATGTTTCCGATGGAAGATTTGGATATGATTATAAGGCCGAATCCGAAAATTTGGTTCTCTTCTGGGAGAAGTCTTTTGGTAAAGACCCTGCGATAAATATGGATGAGGGTAAACGCTTTTATCCGGATGAAATATTGACTGAGGGAGAGCGGTATTATAAATATTTTGTTGACAAGATGAAATTTGTACAGAAGGGTAAATCATATACTGATAAGTATAAAATGATTATATGGATGTACGACGACGAGGAGAGAACTGTCTATGGTGGTGCCCATGATAAAGTGGGAATGTGCTGGTTTCGTCCGTGCAGGATAAATAGCTATCCTTATTGTGCACTTGCTCACGAGTTAGGTCATGCTTTTCAATATATATCCGATGACGACAGTGGAAGAGGGTTTCCGGGGACAACACTTTATGAGTATACGTCTCAATGGATGCTTTGGCAGGTGCATCCCGATTGGGTAACTCTTGAAAATTATCATCTGAATAATTATATGAAACAAACGCATTATACATTATTCCATAAGGCAAATCATTATTGTGCACCACAGTTCCTGGAGTATTGGTCTTATAAACATGGACTGCCAATAATCGGTCGGTTGTGGAGGGAAGCGTTGAAAGATGAAGATGCGGCATCTACTTATATGCGAATCACAAAAACTTCTCAAGAGCAGTTTAATGAAGAAATTTATGATGCGGCAAGCCGTTTTGTAACTTGGGACCTTCCCCGCATCAAGTCTGTTTGCAGTTCTTATGCCAATCAGCATCAATGTAAGTTGGTGAAAGCCGATGCCGGTTGGTATCAGATAGCAAAGGAGAAATGTCCGCAAAGTTATGGGTATAACGCTGTCAGATTGAAAGTTCCACGTGGTGGAACAGAAGTGCGGTTAACTTTTGAAGGTATTGCGGGCGACAAAGACTTCTATACGGAGGCAAAAGAGAATGCAGGATGGAGATATGGCTTTGTGGCAGTGAAGCAGGATGGTAAAAGGGTGTATGGCAAGATGAATAAAGCGGTGAATGGCGTGAATCAATCTGTGAAATTTGTTTTGCCTGATAATACTCAATTCCTGTGGCTTGTGGTAACCGGAGCACCGGATAAACATATAGCATATCATAAAAAAATGGAGAAGGTGGCGGAATGGCCTTACAAAATAAAATTGGAAGGTACTTTTTTGCATGCTACGACCATGTGATGTTGTTTCTCCTCCAAATAGAAATCAAAAAGAATAGAACAAAGATATGAATACAAAAAATTGTTTAATGACAGCAATGGCTATGTTGTTGTCTTCTTCTTTATTTGCTAAAGATTATTTGATTTCAACTTCCCGGACGTCTTTGCTGATTTCGGCGGAGGCTGGTGAGAAATCAAAAATACAGTATTATGGAGTGGCTATAACTCCCGAGCAAATACAACATATTTATGATGCCGGGTTAGCGTTGAATTCGGAAAGTTATCCGGCATTTGGTTTGCGGTCGTTGGGTGAAAAAGCTATTGCTATGACCCAGCCGGATGGCAATATGTCACTTGACTTGGGAGTGGAGACTGTGAATCAGCATAAGGTTGCGGATGGAGAAATTACTGAAGTAATATTGAAAGATAAGGTGTATCCTATTAAAATAAAGCAATGCTACAAGATTTATTCGGGAACGGATGTCATCGGAACTTGGACGGAAGTAATCAATGAAGGGAAGAAGCCTGTTACACTATATCAGTTTGCTTCTGCTTACCTTCCCATGTATCGGGGGGATAACTGGTTGACTCATTTCCACGGTGCTTGGGGAGCTGAGTGTACAATGGAAGAAGAGAAACTGACTAATGGACAAAAAGTGATCACCAACAAAGACGGTTTGGTGAATACGGAAACTGATAATCCTTCTTTCATGTTGTCCTTGGACGGTAAGCCACAGGAGGAAACCGGAAGGGTTCTCGGAGGAATATTGGCTTGGGGTGGTAACTATAAACTGAAACTAAATGTTTGCAACACGGCACTAAGCATTATAGCCGGTATGAATGAAGAAAATTCTCACTATATACTGGAACCGAAAGAGGTGTTCAAAACGCCCGAATTTGCCATGACTTATAGTATGAATGGTAAAGGAGGGGTAAGCCGGACTTTTCATCGTTGGGCACGCCAGTATAAGATGAATCAAGGAAACAGGCCGCACGATATTTTGCTGAACAGTTGGGAAGGTGTTTATTTCAAAGTCAACCAGAAGGGAATGGACGAGATGATGGCGGCTTTTTCTGCCATGGGAGGTGAATTGTTTGTCATGGATGATGGATGGTTTGGAAATAAATACCCTCGTAATGGTGGAAATAGCAGTTTGGGCGACTGGGAGGTCTGTCGTGAGAAACTACCGGAAGGAATTGAGGGATTATTGGCTTCTGCTAGAAAACATGGTATCAAGTTTGGTATCTGGATTGAGCCGGAAATGGCGAATACTAAAAGTGAGTTGTTTGAGAAGCATCCTGACTGGATATTGAAAATTGACAACCGTCCTTTGTCTACCGGACGTGGCGGAACTCAGGTGGTGCTGGATTTGACCAACCCGAAGGTGCAGGATTTTGTTTTCGGCGTTGTGGATAACCTGATGACTAAACATCCGGAGATTGCTTATATGAAGTGGGATGACAATTGTAGTTTGTTGGATTATGGTTCTTCATATTTACCTAAAAATAAACAATCGCATTTATATATCGAATATAACCGCTGTTTGGTGAAAGTGCTTGAACGGATCCGTAACAAATATCCGAGTCTGGTAATTCAATTGTGTGCCGGTGGCGGCGGACGTGTGAATTATGGACTGCTTCCCTACTTTGATGAGTTTTGGACCAGTGATGATACGGATGCCTTGCAGAGAATATATATGCAGTGGGGCGTTTCCAGTTTTTTCCCGGCTGTAGCCATGGCTTCACATGTAAGTGCGGATAAGAATCATCAGACAGGCCGTCGCATTCCGTTGAAATTCCGGTTTGATGTGGCGATGTCCGGGCGTCTGGGAATGGAAATTCAGCCCAAGGATATGAGTGATGCTGACAAGGCGTTTGCTAAACGTGCTATTGAGGCTTATAAAGACATTCGCCCTGTAGTACAGCTCGGAGACTTGTACAGACTAATGTCACCGTATGAGAATAAAGGGGTGGCTTCTTTGATGTATGTTACTCCCGAAAAGAACAGGGCGGTTTTCTATGCTTATAAGATTTCACATTTTATCAATATGATTGTGCCGAATGTACAAATGAATGGGCTTGACCCGGCAAAGAATTACCGGATTACGGACTTGACTCCGGCAGATAAAGGTAAACCTTGTGGCATAAATGGTAAGGTGATTAGTGGCAGACTGCTGATGCAAGAAGGTATTGTGCTGAAGTCTTTGCTGAAAGGTGAATATTCCAGTCTTGCATTGGAACTTCAGGCTGTGGATTAAAAAGTACCGAGAAGGATGATGAAAGGAGAATCTCCCGTTATAGGTATTTCTACCGAGATTGACATTCCTGAGAGAATAGCAGTGAAAAAGAAATATGTGGATGCTGTCGTCCAGGCCGGGGGCATCCCTTTCCTTATCCCTTTTACGGATGATATGCAGATTTTGCGGTCTGTTGTTTCTCTTGTCGATGCTTTGCTTTTAACGGGTGGCGGTGACGTATCGCCTTCCATGTATGGCGAAATACCTCTTTCCAAGTGTAGTGGTATTTGTGAGGAAAGAGATGAGTTTGATTATGCCCTGTTGCGGTTTGCTTGTAAACAGCAGATTCCTGTTTTGGGTATTTGCCGGGGAATGCAGCTTATTAATACTTATTTTGGTGGAACATTATATCAGGATTTGCCGGAACAATGCCCGTCGGATGTTCTTCATAAATCTCTGGACGCTTCTGTTGTCTCACGGCATAACATTCATTGCCGGGTGGACAGTGAATTATATCGAATGCTTGGGAAAAAAGAAGTAATGATTAGTTCCATTCATCATCAGGCTGTCAGGAAACTGGCGGACGGATTTAAGGCAACTGCTTTTGCTGACGACGGGATAGTGGAGGCTATCGAATCTGTTGCTGTGAAAAATGTTTGGGGTGTTCAGTTTCATCCGGAGTTGCAGGCTGTGGAAGGGGATGAAGCAATGAAAGGGATATTTGGATATTTTATCCGTCGGGCAAAGGATATGTTGCTTTGAATGGGTAAATAGTGTGTCTCTTTACGATATTATTGTTTTTTTGTACGGTATTCGTCTTGTTGATTTGCTCTCCGCTTTATCTTTGTCATCAGATAAATATCAATAACATTAAATCGTATTATTATGAATGAAGTTACGCGTTGTCGATTAATCGGAGCTCTTCTATTATCATTTGTTTTTTTATGTTCGTCATGGTCGCAGACGGCGGATTCGCGTCGGACAATTGATCTGAGTGGCGTGTGGAATTTTGCATTGGATCCTCAGGAGAAAGGTGAACAGGAAAAGTTTTGGGATATGAGTTTGCCGGAGGAGGTAGTGTTGCCTGGCACAACTGACTCTAATAAGAAAGGGATTGCCAATACCAATAAATCGGAAACAACTTATTTATCCAGATATTATAAATACGAGGGTGCTGCATGGTATAGCAGGAATATAGAGATTCCTGCCGACTGGAAAGGTAAGCATATCGTGCTGTTCTTGGAACGTACCCGCCCGTCAACAGTATGGATCGACGGTCAGGAAGTGGGTAAGAATAATTATTTGTCTACCCCACAGGAATATGACTTGACTCATTTCCTGACTCCCGGTTCACATAAACTGACCATTCGCATTGATAACGGAAAAAGTATTCCTAAACAGATTCGTTCAAGTTCACATGCTTGTACGGAGTCTACCCAGACCAATTGGAATGGTATTATCGGACGGATAGAGTTGCAGGCAATGAATCCGTTGTTTATGGAATCCATCCAAACTTTCCCTTCGGTGGCAGACCGTTCTGTAAAAGTGAAAATCACATTATCGAAAGAGTATGGTATCAACGGAAAACAAATCCGCCTGTCGGCTGCTGCGTTTAATTCTTCCAGAAAGCATAAAGTAAAGGCTACGGAATATGCCCTGAAAGAGGGCTGTAAGGAATATGAGTTTGTTTATCAACTAGGCAGTAAAGCATTGTTTTGGAGTGATCTTCAACCGGCTTTGTATCAGCTAAAGGCAGAAATCAATGGCATTGACGAACGGACTGTCCGTTTCGGATTGCGTGATTTTAAGGCGGAGCAGACTCATTTCACCATCAATGGAGCAAAGACTTTTCTTAGAGGAAAGCATGACGCCTGTGTATTTCCATTGACCGGATATACGGCAATGGACTTGGAACAATGGCGTCGTTATTTCAGAATCTGTAAAGAGTATGGCTTGAACCACTGTCGTTTTCATTCATGGTGTCCGCCTGCCGCTTGTTTTGAAGCTGCTGATTTGGAAGGAATTTATTTGCAACCGGAACTACCTATTTGGGGAGGTTTCAAGAAAGAATCAGCCGAACTAATGGACTTCTTGATGAAAGACGGTGAAAATATCATGCGTGAATATAGCAATCATGCTTCCTTCGTTCTTTTTGCTTTAGGTAATGAGTTGGGGGGAGATATTAATGTGATGAAAGATTTCGTGAACCGCTTCCGTTCGATAGAACCGAGGCATCTTTATACTTATGGCTCGAATATCTTTTTAGGGTCGAAAGGACATATCCCGGGAGAAGATTTCTTAGTAACCTGCCGTGTAGGTAGTGGTGAGGGATATTCAACACATGCCCGTGCATCTTTTTCTTTTGCAGATGCGGCAGAGGGAGGTTATCTGAATAATACCTATCCTAACTCGGTGATGAATTTTGACGCAGCTTTAGAGAAGTCTCCCGTTCCGGTGATAGGACATGAAACGGGGCAGTTTCAGACTTATCCGGATTATGAAGAAATGAAAAAATATATAGGTGTATTGGCACCTTGGAACTTTGAAGTCTTTCGTGACCGATTGAAGAAAGCGGGTATGCTGGAACAGGCTGATGATTTCTTTAAAGCGTCCGGTACATGGTCTGTGGAACTTTATCGGGCAGATATTGAGATGAATTTGCGCTCTGAACGAATGGCAGGTTTTCAGTTACTCGATTTGCAGGATTATCCGGGGCAAGGTTCGGCTTATGTCGGAATCCTGGACGCGTTCATGGACAGTAAAGGATTGATTGAACCGAAGAAATGGAGAGAATTTTGTTGTGAGGTTGTTCCTTTGCTGACAACAGCCAAATTTTGCTGGACCGGACAGGAAACCTTTGAGGGGAATGTTGAAATAGCTAATTATGGAGAACATTCTTTGAAAGGAAAAAGTGTGTCGTGGGAATTGAAAACAGGAAAGCGGTCACTCGGTAAAGGTAAAATGTCTGTTCCTTCCGGTTTGGGATTGTTAACTGCCGGTACGATTCGTCTGACATTACCGGATATTGAAAAAGCGTGTAAGGCGGAATTATCTTTGAAGATTGCCGGAACTTCGTATCGCAATACTTATCCTTTATGGATATATCCGGCAAAGAAGCAGTTGAATACGGAGGGTATAGTCGTTGCCCGTCAATTAACGGATGAGGTGTTGAGTGCTCTGAAACAAGGTCGAAAAGTTTTGCTGATGCCGGGCAAAGAGGATTGTAAGGAAGTAACAGTAGGCGGACTCTTTCAAACTGATTATTGGAATTATCGTATGTTCAAGAGTATATGTGACCGTATTAAGAAACCTGCATCGCCGGGTACATTAGGAATCTTGACTAATCCCGAACATGCCTTGTTCAAGGACTTCCCAACGGATTTCCATACAAACTGGCAGTGGTATCCGATAATCAAGAATAGTTATCCGCTGATTTTGGACAATATGCCAGAAGAATACCGTCCTATTGTACAAGTGATTGACAATGTTGAGCGTAATCATAAACTGGGCCTGGTATTCGATTTGAATGTCGGTGGCGGTAAACTGTTAGTCTGCATGGCTGATTTGGAGACTGCACGCAATACTCCCGAAGGGTTGCAATTCTACGCCAGTTTGCTGGAATATATGAACTCTCCGGAATTTAAACCGGCTATGTCTGTTTCAACAGAGTCTTTAAAGAATTTGTTTGTGGCAGGTGTACAAAAGGAAGGAATTAAAGTACTGGATAATATCTCGTACGACTAGATGTTTGAAGGCTAAAATTGTATAAGTTCAGGCGAAAAACAGACAAGCATACTTCTCTGCAAAGTTTGGAAGACCGAAAAAAGAGGGTGGTTTACGATATTATTGTCCTTTTGTACGCAATTCGCCTTGATGAATTTACCGGGCGGCTATCTTTGTGATGCAAAGCTGAAAAGACGATTCGGTTTTGTGTAAACATCAACTTTTAAATCAATACCAGTTATGAACAAACTAATAGTATATATCTTATTATTATTCATTCCTACTCAACTGGACGCGCAGGAACTCATGAAAGGAGAACTGAAGAGGGAATTGCTGCCTCAACCTGTTTTCCCGGAGAATCCTCACTTTGTCGACCTTTATTGGAAAACTTGGGAACTCGCTTGGGGACGGGTGAAATATCAGGAAGGTGTATTCCAGTCTCCTTATATGGACGAGAATCTTTGGGATGATACGATTTGGATTTGGGATACGGAATTTATGGTTTTGTTCTGTCGGTATGCTCCTGCTGTTTTTCCCGGAATAGAGAGCTTGGATAACTTTTATGAGTCAATCTTGAATAAAAAATCTTCTTCACTCAGAATACAGCATCCGGATAATCCGCCTTTCTATTCATGGGTGGAATATGAATATTATAAGATGACGGGGAATAAGGAACGTATTAGGAAAGTGTTGCAAGATGAGCAGTTCCTGCAACGCCACTATTATTGGTTCGACTCTTTGAAACGCGGGACTAAGTTGCATTTCAGACACGCATGGATTGCTTTGGAGAAAAGTGACATCGGTTATCGGTGGGGCTGGGTGCAGAGTGGTATGGACAACACTCCCCGTGGCAGAGGTCGTAAAGGAGAATTGTTGTGGATGGATGCGGTATCACAACAGGCTCTTTCGGCTTTGTATATCGAACGTCTGGCAAAGGAACTCGGAGACAAGCGGACTGCTAAGGAGTTTGCAGCCCTATATAAAGAGAATAAGGCTTTGTTGAATAAATACTACTGGGATGAAAAGGACGGATTTTATTATGACCTTTCCGAGAAAGATACGTCATTTGTGAAAGTCAGAACTCCGGCGGTGTATTGGTCGATGCTTGCCGAAATACCTGATAAGGGACAAGCGGAACGTCTGGTGAAATATGCTGATGCTCCGGACGAATTTGGTGGAAAATATCCTTGGCCGTCTGTTGCCAGAAGTGACAAGGACTATAATCATGAGATTGGGGATTATTGGCGGGGCGCCGTATGGCTTCCACTTGCTTATATGTCTACCAAGGCGCTTGAGACTTACGGATATTATGATATTGCTTATGAGAACTCTTATAAACTGTTGTCCCAGATGTCCGAAACTTATCGGACTTTTAAGCCGGCAACCGTTTGGGAATGTTACTCTCCTTCGGCTCCCCGACCGTCCGAACGGCAGTATAAGGATAAACGGGAGTTGGTGAGACATGATTTTTGCGGCTGGTCTGCATTGGGGCCGATTTCTCTTTTTATTGAAAATGTATTGGGCTTTTATAATATTGACGCTACCCGGGATTTGATTGAATGGCATAAGAAAGGTCAGGGTGAGCAGGGATTGCGGAATCTTAGGTTTGGAAGTACTATAACTGATATTGTAGCCAATGGTCAGCAAGTGCAGGTGAAAAGCAATAAACCTTATACCCTGAAGATAAACGGCAAGAAATATAGAATAAAAGAAGGCGAACAAATTATTACTATAAAACCATGAAGAAACTGATAGCATATTTGTGTATGATGATTTTTGTGCTGACTAGTGCGGCGCAAAGTCAAACAGACGAGAGTAAGATGAACCGTTTCGTGTCCGGTCTGATGAAGAAGATGACACTGGAAGAGAAGGTGGGACAGTTGAGCCAATGTTCCGGCGGCTTTGCCACAGGACCCGATAATACGCGCATTAGCCGTACGGAAGACATAAGCAAAGGCTTGATAGGCTCCCTCTTGAACGTATCCGGTGCTGCCAATACCCGCAAATATCAAGAGGCTGCGATGAAATCGCGCCTGCGGATTCCTTTGATTTTCGGGTTGGATGTCATTCATGGTTTCCGTACAGGTTTTCCGTTACCTTTGGCTGAGGCTGCCAGTTTTGACTTGGATGCCATAGAAAGAGGTTCGAGGTGTGCGGCGAAGGAAGCGTCGGCAGCCGGATTGCACTGGACGTTTGCTCCGATGGTGGATATCAGTTGGGATGCCCGTTGGGGACGTGTTATGGAAGGGGCAGGAGAAGACCCCTATTATGGCTCACTGGTGGCTATGGTACGTGTACGCGGTTTGCAGGGAGATGATTTGTCGAAAGAAAATACGATTCTTTCTTGTATCAAGCATTTTGCGGGATATGGAGCTTCTACTGCGGGAAAAGACTACAATAGCGTGGATATGTCGATGGGACAGTTCGCCAATTTCTATATGCCGCCTTATAAGGCGGGTGCTGAGGCGGGTGCCGCCACATTTATGAGTGCATTCAATGATTTTAATAATGAACCGGCTACCGGAAGTAGCTTCTTGTTGAGAGAACTTCTGAAAAATCAATGGGGATTCAAAGGATTCGTAGTCTCCGACTGGGGTTCGGTAGGTGAAATGATAAACCACCGTTATGCGAAAGATGAGAAAGAGGCTGCTTATAAAGGCATAAAAGCCGGTCTGGATATGGAAATGGTAAGTGAATGCTATTCCAAGAATCTGATTACCCTGATAAAGGAAGGCAAAGTATCAGTGAAACTGGTGGATGATGCGGTCAGACGTATTCTTGAACAGAAATATAAGCTGGGATTATTTGATGATCCGTTCCGCTATTGTGATGAGGAAAGAGAGCGTACGGTGATCGGTTCGGAAGAATCACGCAAGGAAGCGTGTTATGTGGCCGAACGTTCCGTTGTACTTTTGAAGAATGAAGGCGCTGTGCTTCCGCTTTCTCCTTCCATTAAGAAAGTTGCTTTGGTTGGTGCATTGGCTAAATCACAGAAAGATATGTGTGGCGCATGGTCTTGTGCCGAGGTGAGTAAGGTAGTCACTTTGTATGAGGCAATGGAAAAGCGGGGGGTAACTGTCAATTATAATGACGGATACGACTTGAAAAAGAATCAGATCGTGAATCTGGAACAGACATTGGCTGCTGCCCGCCAGTCGGATGTAGTTGTGATAGCGATGGGCGAACAGGCATGGGAGAGTGGAGAGATGCGTTCAAAAGGGGATATCTCCATTTCTTCGGAGCAGCAGAAACTGGTTTCCGAACTCGTAAAGACGGGCAAACCTGTGGTTGTACTGATGATGTGCGGCCGTCCTGTCATTTTCAATGAAGTGCGCCGGGATGCTCCCGCTATCTTATGTACCTGGTGGTTGGGAAGCGAAGCCGGTAATGCCATCTGTAATGTATTGTTCGGGGATTACAATCCTTCAGGGAAACTCCCGATGACTTTCCCGCAGCATAACGGGCAGATTCCTCTGTACTATCAGTATAAGAGTACCGGACGTCCTACCGCATTGGGCGGATGGTGTGCGAAATACATTGATATTCCGACCGAACCGGCTTATCCGTTCGGCTATGGTCTGTCATATACCACTTTCGATTATTCGGATGTGAAGCTGCTTCCGGGTAATGGAAAAGATACTTATGCGCGTGTAGCTGTAACTGTGAAGAATACGGGAAAGTATGAAGGTGAAGAAGTTGTCCAGTTGTATGTCCGTGATGAAGTAGCTTCGATTACCCGTCCTATCAAGGAGTTGAAGGGATTTGATAAGATTAAGCTGAAAGTGGGCGAAAGCAGGACGGTGACGTTTGATGTGAAAGACGAACAGCTCGGTTTCTACAATAATCAGATGAAGTTTGTGGTTGAGAAGGGGGACTTTACTTTTATGGTCGGTGGAAATAGCCGTGACTTGCAAGAAATAAAATACACACTTAACTAAATAACAAATATGAAAAATAACTGGAGAAAATGGTTGCTCATTCCTGCATTACTGCCTTCTTTCTTGGGGCTGGATGCGAAACCAATGCAGGGAGAGGTAGCTCCACAGCCGTTGGATACGATTGAATATCGGGTATTTATTGCCGTTGATAAAGCGGGAGTAGAGCATTGGGGCGGAAAGGCGGCCTATCAGAAAAAACTGGATGCTTTCTTCGGGCAAGTGAATGACTTCTGGAATAAGGCCGGAGAAGGACGCCTCAAGTATTATTTCCGTTATGTTCCCGATTGGCAGGTGACCTATGATTGCTCTTCCCGGCAGTTGGAGAATGTCTATAAGAGGAGCGCAGGCTTTCCTGACCATGACGTACTGTTGATTATTGATTCCATACTCGATTTTGATGATGAAGAAAGTGCGAAAGGGTGGTATTGTAGCGGCGGTGCGGACAATTTGAATATGGTTGTTTGCCGTGGCCGTAGTAAAACGGAACATGAAGATTTGTTCGGAATCGACTATTTCCATAGAGGAGTGGCGCATGAGTTCGGACACTATCGTGGAGTGACGGATTTATATGCCGACAGAATCCGGGCGAAAAACAATCCGGTGAATAATTTGCAGTATGAACCGGACTCTTGCGTTATGAACAATCATTATAAGACGTATAAATGGAGTCCCTATGCCGTCAATATCATTAATTATACGGCAAAGTCCAAACGTCCGGGCCGTGACTTCCCCGGATTTTTCAAGCAGATGTTTCCTGAAAATATTCAAGTATCTGTAACGGTGAAAGGCAAAAAGAAGAAGGGAGTGAAATTAAACCTGTACGGTTCGCGTGCAAAGTTCAATGACTTGATTGCAACTCCCTATCGCACTTATGAGACGGATAAAAAGGGAGAATATCTGATTACCGGCGTTCCTGGCTTATATGATAAACCGGCTCCGCCTTTACACACTGACGAGTTGCCTTACAATCGCTGGTTCACCTTCCTGCTCGAGGCGGAATATAAAGGAGAGAAGAAATATGTCTGGCTTCCCGAGTACGAAGTGCAACAAACTTTCTTTGAGAATAAGGATACCTATCAGGTGACAATTGATTTCTAAACGGACAGTGTAACAGGGGTAAACAGAAGAAGGCTTTTTGAATACTTTCTTAACAGGAATTTCTTTCTGTTATATTCGCCTTTTGTCCTTATCCGTAAGCCGTAACGCAATTAAGATGTAAATAAAAAGAATGTAAGATATAAAAAGTATTAGTTTATGAAACGTATGATGAGAAGACTTTTGCCGGTTCTAATGGCTGTCGCGCCTTTGACCGTTTGTGCGCAAAAAGTGTATGAACTGAAGGATGCATCCGGCAGGGTGCAGGTGAATGTGAGTGTAAATGATAAGAATGTTGAATACTCTGTTCTCCACGAAGGGGATGTGATGATAGACCACTCTCCTGTCTCCATGAAACTGACGGACGGAACAGCTTTCGGCGTGGATCCGAAAGTCAGGAAAGTCAGCAGGCGGTCGGTGAATGAAACGATTTACCCGCCTGTCTACAAAAAGAAGTCAATCGAAGATAGGTTCAATGAACTGACGATTGACTTTAAGGGTGGATATAGCCTAGTATTTAGAGCATACGAAGACGGTGTCGCCTATCGTTTTGTTTCCAGTTTGAAAAAGCCGTTTATGGTAGAAAGTGAACAGGCAGTTTTTAGTTTCCCGAATGACCCGAAACTATTCGTGGCTTCTCCGAAAGGAAGAATGAACGAGGGCAAAAAAGATCCTTTTTACAGTTCTTTCCAAAATACGTATGTAGAGACAGCTTTGTCTGCATGGGACAAGGAGCAGATTGCCTTTTTACCAGTTTTGGTAGAGGGAGCGAATCAAAAGAAAATATGTATTACCGAGGCCGATTTATTGGATTATCCGGGTATGTACGTAAAGCATGGGGATTCCGGTTTTTCTTTGGAAGGTACGTTTGCCGCTTATCCCAAGAAAGTGGTGGACGAAGTACGTGGACTTAAAGGCGTAGTGAAATCCCGTGAATCTTATATTGCCAAAGTGGAGGGAGCTACCGCTTTTCCCTGGCGTGTAATGGTCATTTCAAAGAATGACACAGAGTTGTTGTGCAATGATATGGTCTATAAACTGGCTACTCCGGCTCAATTCACCGATTTTTCATGGATTAAACCGGGTAAGGTTGCCTGGGATTGGTGGAATGACTGGAATATCTATAATGTGGATTTCCGTGCAGGAATCAATAATGAAACCTATAAATATTACATTGATTTCGCGTCTAGGTTCGGCATCGAATATGTGATATTGGATGAAGGTTGGGCAGTTCCCGGTAAAGCTGATTTGTTCCAGGTTATTCCTGAAATTGATTTGGAAGAATTGGTCAGCTATGCGAAAAGTAAAAATGTGGATTTGATATTATGGGCGGGTTATCGTGCTTTCGAGAAGGATATGGACCGTGTATGCAAGCATTATGCAGCTATGGGAATTAAGGGCTTTAAGATTGACTTTATGGACCGTGATGACCAATGTGTCATTGATTTCAATCGTAAAGCAGCCGAAACAGGAGCAAAATATAAACTGCTGATTGATCTCCACGGTACGTCCAAGCCGACAGGGCTTCAACGCACCTATCCGAATACAATCAATTTTGAAGGAGTTCACGGGTTGGAAGAACTGAAATGGGCTGAACCGGGAACGGATCAGGTGCTCTATGATGTGACTGTACCCTTCATCCGTATGGTAGCCGGTCCGATGGACTATACACAGGGAGCAATGAATAACGTGATTATGAAGAACTTCCATGCGGTATATACAGAACCAATGAGCCAGGGAACCCGTTGCCGTCAGTTGGCACTTTACACAATTTTCGATTCTCCTATCAATATGTTGTGTGATGCTCCTACCAACTATATGAAAGAGGAAGAGTGTACGAAGTTTATCGCTTCCATTCCTACTGCATGGGATCAGACTCTTCCTATCAGCGGTAAAATAGGAGAGTATATTGTTATGGTCCGTCAGAAAGGAGATACGTGGTATATAGGTGGATTGACCGATTGGAAAGCTCGTGATATGGAAGTTGACTTGTCCTTCTTGGGAGAAGGTGAATTTAATGCTGAGATTTTCAAGGACGGTATCAATGCTGATAGAGTAGGAAAAGACTATAAACGGGAAGTAATAAAAGTTTCATCAGATAAGACGTTGAAATTACACATGGCTCCCGGTGGCGGATTTGTAGTGAAGATAACAAAATAGGTATATTTTAAAAATGAGTTTTCGCATGAAGAAAAATACTTTTTTTCTAGCCTTGTTCCTAATTCTCTCTTTAGGGATATATGCGCAGGAAAAAATTCACGGTCTGGCTGTTATTACCGAATTTGATGATTTTCAATATGAGGCATCCGACGCTGCTATTGATAGTTTACTCAATCAAAAGAGTGGCTATAATAAGTCGAATAATGTCGGATCGTTGTATGAGTATTTTAAGGACCAGACAAATGGGAAATATGAAGTCACCCATACAATTGTTCGCATTCGCTTTAATAAAAATATGAGTTACTTTAGAAACTCTACAGGTAAAAATCCGGACACGAATAAACCGTGGGATTGGGGACAGGCATTTGCCGACTCGGTGATTCTGAAAGTACAAGAGAAGTATCCTGATGGTATTCCCGGATTAACCCGATACAAAGGAAAACCTGATAATGGAATTGCTTCGTGGTTAGTATTGGTGCCGTTTGGATATTCAGCGTATGGGGTTCATTCTGCCATTCCATTTAAAAGTGGTAATGAGTATATTCCGATGAACCATATTGGATTGTGTGACATAGGAAAAGGACCGGACTATATGGTAAGGATAATGGCTCATGAATCCTCTCATGCAATTTTTCGCCTTCCCGATGTAGGATATCAAAAGGGGGATAATCTATCTATCAAAGGAAGTGCCGGTTCTTTTTGTATGATGGGATGGAATGCTGGTAGTAAGAATGCGCCCATTGATTATTGTGCACCTATATTGCTTACTTTGAAAACAGCAGAAGTGATTGATATTTCATCTGATTTTAAAGGAGAAATATCAATTAAGTCCAATGCGAGAGATACATTATATCGCTACGTGAATCGTAGAAATCCGAAAGAATATTTTGTTATCCAGGCACTTAATCATAGTAAATGGTATCCTACACATAATGTAGCGGGTCATCCAATGGATATAGGATTGGCTATTTGGCATGTAGTGGAAGATGATAAAGCTCCCATGTCTCCTTGGTTCCGTCTTGTTCAGGCTGACGGGATAGACTTGATGAACGATACTTCAACAAAACCGCCTGTAGCAACCGGTAATGATAACCGTGTTCTTTTTGGCAAAAAAGTAAAATCGGTTAATGGTAGAATAAACCCAATGCTATCTTGGTTGGATGGTTCTATTCCTAGTCTCAATATTACTGATATCAGCGCCCCGGGTGCGATAATGAACTTTAAAGTGGGTGATTAATGTTTTAAGTGTAAAAAATAAGTTGGAAAAATGGATTCTTGTTTCTTCGTATTGACCGTTAATTGTGATTCTCATTAGAATAGGTGCTTCGCCATTTTTTAATAATTTCGTTTTGAGAACGAAAAACAGAATCTTCATTGTTCCTTGTTTCATAATCTTTTTCTTTAAGTTGGTAAGTACAATTAGTTATTCTGTCAACTTGAAAGATGAGCAGGAAGTCGGTAAAAAAGTTAAAAATCGGTGGTTTTTTGTAGACATGGTCTGAAAAAACACCGATTTTTTAGTTCTAAGATTCTCTTTGTTTTCCTTCATCTTATATTTGTCAGTAAAGGAAGAATCTTTTTTGCTTTTCTTTTTCGGCTGGAATTTGCGTATTGGAGTATAAAAGAAAACCCATTGAAATGACTGAATTTCAATGGGTTCTGAGAAATTACCGAATCGATAGTGGTGCCACCAGGAATCGAACCGGGGACACAAGGATTTTCAGTCCTTTGCTCTACCAACTGAGCTATGGCACCTTGTGGTTGTTCGGTCCGGTAATATCTCTTTTGCGGTTGCAAAGGTAGTGAAACTTTTGGATTCTGCAAGTCTTCTGGAAATAAAAAACACTGATAAAAAGCTAGTCGGCTTATTATCAGTGCTGTATAGGATAAAAATATTTCAAGTATATAATGAAATCTATTGTTTATCCTCCTTCAATGGATTCCATCCTTGTGCTTTCAATTCAAATTCTTGGCCGTCACGCGTAATCAATGCACAGCCAAGTTCGGGTTTGGTGATATGTCCGATGAGGCGCACTCCTTCCATTTGTGATACTTTCTCATGATCGGCGATAGAAACGGTAAAGAGTAGTTCATAATCTTCTCCGCCATTCAAGGCGCAAGTCGTCAGATTCATGTTAAACTCTTCAGCCATAACAGCCGTCTGATAATCGATCGGAATATGTTCTTCGTACACGCGGCAACCGGCATTGCTTTGTTTGCAGATATGCATCAATTCTGATGACAGGCCGTCCGAAATATCCATCATAGAGGTTGGGACAATATTGGCGGCAGCTAGTTTCTCAATGATATCCTTACGTGCTTCCGGTTTTAACTGGCGTTCTAACAAGTATTCTTTGCCGGTGAAGTCCGGTTGAATGTCTTTATCACCTTTTAGTACGACTTTCTCACGTTCCAATAGTTGTAAACCCATATAGGCTGCTCCCAAGTCACCGCTGACGCAGATCAGGTCAGTTTCTTTTGCTCCATTACGGTACACCACTTTATCCTTGTCAGCATCGCCGATACAAGTGATGCTGATAGCAAGTCCTGTAAGGGAGGAAGTTGTATCACCTCCCACAATGTCGACATTATATTGCTGGCAAGCCAGACGAATACCAGAATAAAGCTCGTCCATATCCTCTACGCTGAAACGCTTGGAAAGGCCAAGAGATACCGTAATCTGCCGGGGAGTGCCGTTCATGGCATAAATATCGGAGAAATTAACGACTGCTGATTTATATCCCAAATGTTTCAAGGGAACATAAGTCAGATCAAAATGTACACCTTCCATAAGCAGGTCGGTTGTTACCAATACTTGCTTTTCTGAAGGGTAGGAGAGAACGGCGGCATCGTCGCCCACTCCATATTTACTGGATTCGTTTTCTAGTTTGATTCCCTCGGTGAGGCGGTCGATCAGACCAAACTCACCGAGAGATGCTATTTCAGTTCTCATAAATCGGGGTGATTGTTTAGGCACGGTTGATAAGTTCGCGCATGATTGTTGTCATTTTCGGTTGAGCGGCATCGGCTGCTTTCTGAACTTCTTCGTGCGTTACTTCTACGATTTTTCCTTCTACTCCCAAGTCGGTAATGACGGAAATACCAAATACTTTGATACCACAATGGTTGGCTACAATTACTTCCGGAACGGTAGACATACCAACAGCGTCGGCGCCAAGGATATGGAATAGTTTATACTCGGCAGGAGTTTCGAAAGTAGGGCCTTGTGTACCGATATACACTCCGTGTTGTACTTTGATTCCTTTTTCTTTGGCAATCTCATCAGCTTTACAGATCAGTTCCTTGCTGTATGCTTCGCTCATGTCCGGGAAACGAGGACCGTATGGGATATTTTTTCCACGAAGCGGATGTTCGGGGAAATAGTTGATATGGTCGGTGATAATCATCAAATCACCGATTTCGAAGTCTGCATTTGTTCCGCCACTGGCGTTGGATACAAACAAGGTTTTGATTCCTAATTCGCGCATCACACGTACAGGGAAAGTCACTTCTTTCATCGAATAACCCTCGTAATAGTGGAAGCGTCCTTGCATAGCCATGATATCCTTATTGCCTAGTTTGCCGAAAATCAGCTTACCGCTATGACCTTCGACGGTAGATACCGGGAAGTTCGGGATATCCGAATACTTTATTTCATACTTCTCGGTGATTTCGTTTGCCAAACTGCCAAGTCCGGTACCAAGTATAATGGCTGTTTCCGGGCTGGTGTGCATCTTACCTTTCAGATAAGCTGCGGTTTCTTGTATTTTCTCTAACATAGTCAATAATATGTTGGTTAAATTTATCTTGTTGATTCTGTAATATTTCTATTTCAATAGGCAAGGCATAGATAAATGGTTTCAATTCCTTGTCCAAAGCCGGATGGTTAATCAGGCGTGTTGCATCTTTTTCGGTAGTAATAATCAATCGGCGTTCTCCTTTCAGCCTATGAAACCGTTCTTTGATAAGCTGGATATCCCGATGGCTGAAATTGTGATGATCGTCAAACGATAGCAAATCTATTTGTTGGGTACAATCTTTCAGCCTTTCAAGAATGGGAGCCGGTGAGGCAATTCCGGTCATCAATAATATATTTGTATTTGTCAGTGAGGACAAAGCAATTTCATTGTTTGCCGAAGGGGTATCTGTGTCCGGAACCATCATAGGAAACACAGGTTGCAGGTTGCCATACCGGAACGATGAAAAGAATAACTGTTGATATGGATAAAGGTTCAGTCGTTTCGTGATGATATTATAATCAATAGGCTTGATGTCCTGCGGACATTTGGTGACAATAACGATTTGTGCCCGGTTTTTGCCGTTAATTGGCTCACGAAGTCGTCCTGCGGGGAGCAAAGTGTCGTCACAAAACAGCCGGTGATAATCCGTTAACAGAATACTCAATCCCGGTTTGACATATCGGTGCTGGAAAGCGTCATCCAACAGGATAACATCTATTGAAGGCTTTTGCAGGGCAAGCAGCTTTTCTATGCCATGACAACGCTTTTCGTCGACAGCTACTGTGACAGACGGGAATTTTTGATGCATCTGGTACGGTTCGTCGCCAATGCTTCTTGCCGTACTTTCCGGAGTAGCCAGCACATAACCTTTCGTATGCCGTTTGTATCCCCGACTTAATACAGCTACATTATATTGATTACAAAGAGACTTTATCAGATATTCAGTGTGCGGAGTTTTCCCTGTTCCTCCAACAGCAAGATTACCTACGCTGATGATAGGTATATCAAAACTCTTTGATTGGAGCACTTCCCAGTCAAAGAGTTTATTTCTCATCATTACCGCTGCTCCGTAGAGCCAGGAGGCAGGGTAGAGCCACTTATGTATCTTGATAAAGTGTTCGTCCATGTATGGCAGTTTATTTAATATTCAGTTCGAACGGAATACGAGCCTGAATCATGGATTGTTCTTGCAGATTTTTCAGTAAACCGAATTGTTGGTAGAACTCACCTAACTTACTTTTCAGCAATTGTGATTCTACGTAATTCGTCGGTTTCGTATCAAGCAGGGAAGAAAAAAAATTTTGTTTTGCAGGATAAGAAACAACGGTGTAGCCCTCGATACCGGCTTTTGCCACGGCAATATCCAGTGCTTTGTCAATGCCGCCTAATTCGTCTACCAGTCCTAACTTTTTAGCAGTCTCCCCAGTCCATACACGGCCTTCGGCAATCTTTTCGATCGCTTCCTTTGTCATGTGGCGTCCTTCGGCACAACGGCTGACAAAGGTGTCGTATCCTTCGGTAATCATCATTTGAAGCAATGATCTTTCATCCTCGTTGAACGGGCGCATGATATTCCCGAAATCAGCATATTTATTCGTCTTAACTACATCATAACTTAAACCGATTTTATCAGTCAATCCTTTTACATTGGGAATGATGCCGAATATTCCGATAGAACCGGTCAGGGTAGTAGGCTCTGCAACAATCGTGTCGGCAACGCAAGAGATATAGTACCCTCCTGACGCAGCATAATCACCCATAGAGACAATGACCGGTTTCTTTGTTTTCAACTCTTTCACTGCATGCCATATTTGTTCTGAAGCAAAAGCACTTCCCCCCGGAGAATTGACACGGAGTACAACAGCTTTCACATCATTATCATCTTTCAATTTACGCAGGTCACGAATGACTTTCGAACCAACAATTCCGTCCTCGGAAGTTGCGGAGCTCGGATAGTCTGTAATTTCACCGGATGCATAATAAACAGCTACGATATTGCCGCTTTTGTCTTTGGGTACATTCTTCTTTACGTTCATCATGTCGCTTAATCCTACCATCGGGAGATTGTCATCCTCATCTATCTCTACCAGTTTTTTAAGATAATTGCGCACATCATTGCGATAAATCAAAGTATCAGCCAATCCGCACTTTACACTTTCTTCTGACGGATAGAACATTAACATACGATCGGCATAAACATTCAGAGAATCTACTGGAATATTGCGGGAAGCAGAAACCCCCTCCGTCACCTGGCCCCAGATGGAAGTGATAAATGCTGTCACTTGTTCGCGATTGGCAGGGCTCATTTCTGTTGCAATAAACGGTTCCACGGCAGATTTGTAAGTTCCCACCTTGAACACCTGCATCTCAACTCCTATTTTTTGTAGCAGGTCTTTGTAGAACAGGGGAGCGGAAGCGATACCTCTCCATTCAATCATTCCTTTGGGATTGAGCAGCACCTTATCGGCTGCGCTGGAAAGATAATAAAGCCCCTGCGTATAGGAGTCGGCATAAGCAATGACGAACTTTCCACTCTCCTTGAAATCGAGCAGTGCGTTGCGGATTTCTTGTAAGGAAGCATAGGAGGTACCTAATGAACTTGCTTGCAAATAAATCCCTTTGATATTTTCGTTTTCTTTAGCCTTCTGGATGGAAGAGAGAATATCGTCCAGTCCGTACGTGTTAGATTCGTCACCAAACAACTGTGATAAAATACCTAGCGGATCTTCTTGCGTACGTTCAACTAACGTTCCGTTTAAGTCGAGTATCATTACGGAATTCTTTTTTACGATTGTTTCCGTGTCCGAAGCGGACATGATGCCAAACAGCGTTACCATGCTGATTATAAATAATACAATACTTGACAAAATGATACCTGTCACCGTGGCAAGTGTAAATTTCAAGAAATCTTTCATTATACTTATTGTTTTTGCGTCAGCTTGTTATTAAGCTAACAAAGATAAATAATTGAGTTGATATTTATTCAATAAGTCGTACGAATTTTTGTTTTATCACAGCGAATCGATATAAATAGAAGCTTCTTTCCTGTAAGATTTAAGTATATTTGTCTGTATCTAATCCTTTTAAATGAGAAGAATTCTCTAATTTTGTGGCACAACTATTATCGTGAAAAATTAAATAAATATCAGCATATGTAATGCGACATTAACTTAACATTATATTACCATGAAAAGAAAAACCCCTTTTGTGGCTGCAGCTTTAGCAGCAGGCTTGTTCTTCTATTCTTCCTGTACTCCGACTGAAAAAGCGGAAACAAAGGATTATACTCAATACGTTAATACCTTTATCGGTGCTGCAGATAATGGCCATACATTTCCCGGCGCGTGTTATCCTTTCGGTATGATTCAGACCAGTCCTGTGACGGGAGCAGTTGGTTGGCGCTACTGTTCTGAATATGTTTATGAGGATTCCCTGATTTGGGGATTTACTCAAACACATCTGAATGGAACGGGATGTATGGACTTAGGTGATATTTTGGTGATGCCGGTCACCGGTACACGTGTACGTGCGTGGGATGCTTATCGTAGTCATTTCCCTAAAGATAAAGAAGCGGCTACTCCGGGATATTACACCGCAGAGCTCTCTGATCCACAGGTAAAAGCGGAACTGACTGCCTCTATCCATGCTGCCCTTCACCGCTATACTTATCACAAGGCTGATTCTGCCTCTATATTGATTGACTTGCAACATGGTCCTGCATGGAGAGAAGAACAATATCATTCACAAGTTAATAGTTGTGAAGTGAACTGGGAAGATGCTCAAACACTGACAGGGCATGTCAATAACACGGTATGGGTCAATCAGGATTATTTCTTTGTGATGAAATTCAACCGTCCGGTAGTCGATTCACTTTATCTTCCGATGGGCGAAACAGAAAAAGGAAAACGCATCATTGCCTCTTTTGACATGCAGCCGGGAGACGAGCTGATGATGAAAGTGGCTCTTTCCACCACCAGCATAGATGGGGCTAAAAAGAATCTGGAAGCAGAAATTCCTGCCTGGGATTTTGAAGGAGTAAGAGCTACCGCCCACAATGAATGGAATAACTATTTGAGCCGTATTGAAATAGAGGGTACCGATGATGAAAAGACAAATTTCTATACTTGTTTCTACCACGCATTGATTCAGCCTAATCAAATTTCGGACGTAGACGGTATGTATCGTAATGCCGCCGACTCTATTGTAAAAGCCGGAACTGGTGCTTTCTATTCTACGTTCTCTTTGTGGGATACTTACCGTGCCGCTCATCCATTTTATACATTGGTGATTCCCGAACGTGTGGACGGTTTTGTGAATTCTCTCATCGAACAGGGTGAAGTGCAAGGCTTCCTGCCTATTTGGGGATTGTGGGGAAAAGAGAATTTCTGTATGATTGGTAATCACGGCGTATCAGTCATTGCCGAGGCTTATCGCAAAGGATTCCGTGGCTTTGACGCTGAACGTGCTTTCAATATAATAAAGAAGACGCAGACTGTATCTCATCCGTTGAAGTCGGATTGGGAGGTTTATACGAAATATGGTTATTTCCCGACAGACCTGATAAAAGCAGAATCTGTATCTTCCACTTTAGAATCTGTATATGATGATTATGCTGCTGCCGATATGGCACGTCGTATGGGTAAAG
The DNA here is from genome assembly GCF_001185845.1 of Bacteroides sp. 3_1_13. NCBI lineage: Bacteria > Pseudomonadati > Bacteroidota > Bacteroidia > Bacteroidales > Bacteroidaceae > Bacteroides > Bacteroides sp. 3_1_13. The sequence continues at coordinate 45,133 of NZ_KQ236955.1, read as the reverse complement.
AGGAAGATGCCGCTTACTTCGCGAAACGTGCTGACTATTATAAGAATCTTTTCGATCCGGAGACGAAGTTCATGCGTCCGCGCAAAGCTGACGGAACTTGGAAAGCTCCGTTTAACCCAAGTGCGTTGGCACATTCTGAAAGTGTCGGTGGAGATTATACGGAAGGAAATGCATGGCAATATACTTGGCATGTACAACATGATGTTCCAGGATTAATCCAGTTGTTTGGGGGAGAAAAACCTTTCTTGAATAAATTAGACTCATTGTTTACGGTTAAGCTAGAAGGTGAAAGTTTAGCAGATGTTACTGGATTAATCGGGCAATATGCTCATGGAAATGAGCCAAGCCATCATGTGACTTATTTGTATGCACTGGCTGGTCGTCCGGAACGTACACAGGAATTGGTTCGTGAAATATTTGATACTCAATACAAAAACAAACCCGACGGACTTTGCGGAAATGATGATTGCGGACAGATGTCTGCCTGGTATATGCTTAGTGCGATGGGATTCTATCCGGTAGATCCGGTAAGTGCGGAATATGTATTCGGTGCTCCACAGTTGCCGAAGATGACCTTGCATCTGGCCGATGGCAAGACTTTCACGATTATTGCGGAGAATTTGTCGAAAGAACATAAATATGTAGATAGTATTACATTGAATGGCGAACCATATACGAAGAAAACAATCTCGCATGAGGATATTGTAAAAGGAGGAACGCTGGTATACAAGATGAAGTAATAAATTCGTTTCTGTACTGTTATGGGACTAATGACTTTAATTAATAGTGGTTGGGATCATAACTTATAGTAGAGAAGAAAAAAAGATACTGCAAGAATAAATTGTACGACACCCGGGTCTCATGCTGCTTGACACCCGGGTGTCAGCATGTTCAACACCCGGGTGTCGGTGTGCATGAGACCCGGGTGTCGTACAACTTAATACTACCAAATGAAATTAATTTGAAGCCATACGATTAAGTTTGTACTAATACAAACTTATTTCCCTACAATCCTACTCACCTCTATACGCTGCTTTTCAAACTTCTCATTATTGCTGTTGCGGTTACTAACCTCTTTACAGCGAATAGGTGCACTCATTTCAAGCAAGCGCAAAATCTCATTTAAAGATTCACCTTCAAAAGTCGCTTTATAGGAATACTTTCCTAATTCGGCGTCTTTCAGAATAAATTCCACGTTATAAGTCTGTCCCAAACGTTTGAATACATATTCCAGCGGGTCATCTCTAAAAATGAGTATTCCATCTTTCCATGAGCACCATTTATAAGTATTGGTCTTATTGACGTTATATAAGGAAGTGGCCAAATTATAGTCAATTTTCTCTCCCGGTGAAAGGGAAATCGTCTTTTTCTGGTCAAGAGTGACTGCGACCTTTCCTTTTACTAACGTCACTGCTGCTACATGATCCGGAGCGTATGCGTTCACATTGAATGCAGTGCCGGTAGCTTCTACAGTCAGTTGTTTTGTTTTTACGATGAAGGGATGCTCTTTATCGGATTCTACTTCAAAATAGGCTTCACCTTGCATCGAAACAACTCTTTGCTTATCATTGAATTGAGTCGGATACTTTAAAGAACTTCCGGCATTTAGCCAAACCTTAGAACCGTCAGGCAGATTAACTACCGACCAAGTGCCATAAGGAGTGAATAGCTCCTGATAAGTCTCTGCAATTTGAGAAGCGGGTTTAAAATAAAGATAAGCAGATAATATCAGTAAAGGAAGAAGTAAGATAGCTGCCACTTGCTGCCAATAGTGTAGGAAGGACAACTTAGGACGAACGGAAAACGGCTGGTTTGGATGGAGAATCTGCTCCATTACTTTTCTGTGCGCATTGTCCACATCTATCTCTTCCGGATTAAAAGCCGGGTGACTGACTTCCCACACATTCTTTTGTGATAGAAAGCTCCTATAGTTTTCGGGAGTAGCCGATATCCAATCATCCAGTACCTTTATTTCTTCTGGTGTAGCCTCTTTCGAGAGATATCTGGAGATTATAATTTCTATGTCTGAATCTTTATTTATCATAATGCATTTTACCTTATATATAATAGACGTTTCAGAAAGAAAATCCCACATTCATTAGTGGAAAAGAAATAAAAAAAGTAGTAAATAAAAATCTTTTAATAAGATGCGGAGCTGCTTCAATGCTTTGCTGATACGTACTTCTACCGTTCTGACAGAGATATTCAGGCGATTGGCTATTTCCTGATATTTAATATTTTCTAATCGGCTCATCTCGAACACTTCTCTTTCTTGAGGAGGTAATTGTTCCAATGCATTTTTAAGTTGCCGGCATAAATCAGAATACAGTATGTAGTTTTCTGTCGTATCTATATCTATAGAATCCGATTTAAGTTCGTAAGCAATGTGCTCATCTATAATCCTGCGATGGCGTAATTCGTCCAGACAGTAATTCCTGACCGCTTTCAGTAAATATGATTTTAGTGAGTTCTCAATTACCAATGATTTCCGGTCATTCCATAGTTTGAGAAAGATATTTTGTACAATATCTTCACAGGTAGATTTCTCCGGAATGTAAGTACCGCCAAACAATACCAAATCTTTATAATAAGCATGGAATAATCGGGTAAAAGCCTGTTTATCATCCTGTTTCAGTGCTATTACCAGAAAACGGTCGTCGGAAGTCTGTTGTTGGATATTCGGCATAGTATTGTAGTAAAGGTTCTATTGTCGGGGGTAAAAATAGAAAGATTATTTGGGATAAACGATAGTTTGATGAAAAAATAATGCAGATGAAAAAATAATGCGATATCCAATGTGGCTTTTATTTTTAGAAACGTCTTATTGATAGAAACGTCTTATTGATAGAAACGAGAGAAAAACACATTTATTAACCTTTAAATAATACAAGCCATGAGAAAGACATAATCAGTGAATTCAGCTTCCGACAACTGATAAAAAAAAGGAAGGTCTGACTCACCTTCCTTTCCAAAGATTCAGTTATTCGTTAATCAACTTATTTGTAGAACCAATAACCAAACATGTAAAGGTATGAAACTTATTTCAATTAGAAAAATGAAAAAGAGAATTAATGTACCTGCGAATGTAAAAATGGGGAGAATCTGTGCTATATGGTTGTTTTGTATAGCTTTGCAAGCTATCAGTATACCTATCCTGGCACAATCCGCCAAAATTACATTGCGACTGAAGAATGTGACTGTAGAGGAGGTCTTGACTAGTATCGAAAATCAGACAGAATATCGTTTCTTATACAACAAAGATATTGTTGATGTAAGTCGTATAGTAAGCATTACTGTGAAAAATGAACGGATGACTCTGGTACTGGATAAACTTTTTAAAGGCGAAGGAGTATCTTATACGATTGAAAAACGTCAGATTGTATTAAACAAAGTTTCATCTCAACCACAGGATAACAAACAGCCGGTCAAAGTGACCGGAAAGGTAGTGGACGAATCCGGCGAGGTTCTTCCGGGAGTGACTGTTATGATAGAAGGGGCTACTCAAGGAACCATTACCGGTATAGATGGCAATTACCAGTTGCAAGTTCCGGAAGGCTCGATACTGAAATTTACTTCAATAGGTTACACTACATACACGCAGAAAATTACCCGACCGATGACGTTGAATGTGACGATGAAAGAAGATTCAAAACAATTGGATGAAGTTGTTGTGGTAGGATATGGAACGACCACCCGTAAGAATCTGACAACATCCATTGCAACGGTAAAAACGGAAAAAATATCGCGAGCCGCAACAAGTAATATGTCACAGATGTTGCTTGGGCGGGCTGCCGGACTGGAAGCTACGTTGACAAGCCCGCAACCGGGTGGAGCAGTTGACCTTTCAATTCGTGGGGCAGGTACTCCTATCTTTATAGTGGATGGAGTAATGATGCCTTCCACTTCTTTAGAGGTTGGAAACGGAAACCAGGTTATGCCCAACTCTATCAATCGTTCGGGATTGGCCGGACTTAACCCTGCCGATATTGAATCTATCGAAGTTTTAAAGGATGCATCTGCCTCCATTTATGGAATTGGTGCAGCCAATGGTGTCGTTTTAATCACTACAAAGAAAGGTACTGAAACTCGTCCCCAAATCACTTATGAAGGAAATTATTCTATCGTGAAAAACTATCCGTATCTGGAACCTTTGAGTGGGGAAGAATATATGAATGTTGCCAACATTTTCAATAAAGAAAACTATTTATTTACGAACGGTATGTATCCTTACGGTGATAAACCTTTTGATAATAAATGGGTACCTCAATTCTCACCTCAACAGATAGCTGCCGCTCAAACAACAGAATGGCTGGATTGTGTATTAAAGGATGGTAGCATCAATAATCATAATATCACAATTACGGGTGGTTCTAAACTGCTGAAATATTATCTGTCCGGAAATTATTACAAACAGGAAGGTACGGTAGAAAACTCCGCTATGGAACGTTATGCTCTTCGGACAAACATTTCTTCACAATTGCTTCCATTTCTTAAGTTGACAGCAATTGTCAATGTAAATGAAAATGAATATACAAATTCAACTTCCGGTGGCGGAGGTGGTGGAAATGGGTACGATGCCATACAATCAGCATTGACTTATCCTTCTTATTTACCAATCAGAGGTGAGGATGGAAAACCTACCTTATATTCAAATTACCCCAATCCGGCCGAGATGATAAAAGTTAGTGACCGGACTAAAACAAGCGGTTATTATCTAAACTTTGCTGCCGATGTGGATATAATCAAGGATATGTTGTCCTTCCGTTTGATGTATGGCATTAATAAGGAGAATGCTAATCGTAATCTGTATATTCCTTCTGATATATATTTTATGGACATGTATAAATCAAGAGGGCATTTGGGATATGTTGAACGTAGAAACCAAACCATGGAAGGCACGTTGACTTTCAAAAAGCAGTTTGGAGATTTGTTACGTGTCGATGCCGTAGTCGGTATGGGAAGATATACGAACGATTCAAATGGACTTGAACTTGACTACGAACAGATTAACGATCACATTGCTGCTGATAAGGTGGAAGCTGCGGAAGGCGCTTTCTACCCGACTTCTTTCAGAGCAGCCGATGAACGTCGTTCTCAATTTGCCAGGGCAAGTGTGGATGTGCTCGACAGATATGTAGTTGCCGCTACTATTCGCCGCGATGGAACGGATAAATTTTTCCCGGGAAAGAAATATGCCTATTTCCCTTCAGTATCATTGGCCTGGAAATTATCTAACGAGCCGTTTATGAAGCATATATCATGGATTGACCAGTTGAAGATTCGTGGTAGTTATGGACAGACAGGTAATGATAATCTGGGTAGTTCGCTTTATGGCACTTTCAGTCTGGCAGCCCAATATATCAAGTTCTCTAACAATTCAGTGACTTATGTGCCTTATTTGCTTAGCGGTCCTGATTACCCGAATGTTACCTGGGAAAAGACTACCATGAAAAATATAGGTATAGACTTTTCAGTCTTGAAAGATAGAATCTGGGGAAGTTTTGATATGTTCCGCAATGATGTAACCAACTTGCTGGGATATGACTCTGCCTCTCCGCTTAGTATGACATCTTCCGTCCCGATGAATTATGGACATTATGTACGTTACGGATGGGATGCGACTATTAACTCACTTAACTTTGAAATCCCCCGTGTGTTTAAGTGGACCTCACAATTGACCTTATCACATCATAATGCCGTTTGGAAAGAACGGATGCCCAACTATTATTATGAAGAATATCGAATCCGCAAGAACGAACCGGTGAATGCTTATTATTACTATGAAACGGAAGGCGTTATCAACATAGATAAAAGCAATATGCCCGAATCGCAGAAATCTTTGCCGGCAGATGCGCAACAGCCCGGTTATCCGATTATTAAGGATGCAAATGGGGATAATAAAATAACGATTGATGATGTAAAGATGCGGAATACACTTCCAAAAATTCACATAGGCTTTGGAAATACATTTGTATACAAAGATTTTGATCTGGATGTATTTATGTATGGACAATTCGGACGTACACGCTATAACTATGCATATCGTTGGGCACTTGTCGGAGATGTGTATTACACGAGTCCCAAGAATTCAAACAAATATGTATATACTATCTGGAATTCCCAAACCAATCAGAATGGAAACCGGCGTGGTATTGCTTCAACAAAGGCTGTCGCTTTACCTGGTAACGTAGGCTTTGAGGAAGATTATCAGAATGCTTCGTTCGTACGTGTCAGGAATATCACTTTAGGATACAACCTTTCAGGAAAGAAGCTGGGAAGAGTGGGTGATTATGTGAGTTCTATCAGAGTTTTTATCGACTGTCAGAATCCGTTTACTTTTACCAAGTTTGTAGGTGTCGATCCTGAAATAAAGACGGGTGGCGACGGCTCCAAAGCGGAGTATCCGATGACGAGAACATACTCCTTCGGAGCAAAAATATGTTTCTAAGAAAACCTGTAACGAAAGAAAAGATTGAAAATATGAACAAGAATAAATTATTTAAGGTGTTTGTCATGATTGCATTTATCATGTGCAGTTGTGAGGATAATTTTGATCCCAAGATGTATGGCACGTTGAATGTATCTAATTATCCGGTGACTGAAGCCGAATACGAATCATTTATGATGACCTGCTATATGCCTTTTACGACAACATGGACCTATTGGATCGGTGCCGGAACAAGTGGCAATCAGCACGGTTGGTATATTCCTGCCGGAGGTGTACTGAAGTTCTTTGATTATCCGACAGATGAGGTGGCTGTGTGGAATAATGGTTGGGGAGGCGGATATTATTTCCTTTCTAAAGCCGATTTCAGTCAGTGTGTTTATTATACAAGCGGTACATTAAGCGATGAAAACCCGAACCACTTTCCGAAAGTAAGTGAGATTTCCTACTTCACCAATGTGATCGGTACACTGGAGAAAGCTTCTACCGAAGTGGTTTCCGAAGAGCGTAAAAGGGAATTTATTGCTGAAGCCCGTCTTTGTCGTGGATTGATGATGTATTATTTATTGCATGTATATGGTCCTGTTCCTTTGATTGTCGATCCGGACGATTTGATTAATCCTTCAAAACTGGAAAATCTGGTGCGTCCGACATTGCAGCAAATGACGGAGTGGATTATGGCTGATTTTGATTATGCTTATCAGTATATTGCAGATACGCAGCCGGAACAGGGACGTTACAATAAAGACTATGCACGTGTATGCATCATGCGGCATTGCCTGAATGAAGGCTATTATATGTCCGGTTATTATCAGAAAGCGATTGATATGTATAACGAGTTGAAGGGACGATATAGTCTTTTCAAGAAAGGGGACAATCCTTATATCGAGCAATTTAAAAATGCTAATAACTTTAATTCGGAAGTGATTATGGCTGTCAGTTGCGATGAAACGGCGGATGGTACGAATAAGTCCGGCAACTTTAACCCGCTGATGATGCTTGCTACTCCCGATAATGCAGCCCGAGTGGACGATCAGGGAAATCCTACTCCTTTCTATCTGCAAGGGCAGGGATGGGGACAAACTTTCAATGTGTCTCCGAAATTTTGGGATACGTATGATCCTTCGGACAAACGTCGTGAAGTGATCCTGACTAAATATTATACGACTGCAGGAACCTGGATTGACCGGAATACTACTACATGGGACGGGTTTATCATTAATAAATTCCCGGTGGAAACAGCTACGGCTTTTCAGGGGACTGATATACCGTTAGCTCGTTGGGCAGATGTATTACTCATGTATGCGGAAGCCGAAGTACGTAAAAACAATGCGGCTCCGTCCGCTGACGCTATTGCTGCGGTCAATGAGGTGCGTAAGCGTGCCGGACTGAGTGATCTCCCGTCATCGGCAACAGCGAATGTTGAAGCTTTCCTGGATGCTTTACTTACGGAAAGAGGACATGAAATGTTGTATGAAGGGATGCGTAAAATAGATCTCATCCGTTTTAATCAGTATGCGCAACGTACAGCGAAGATCAAAGGAGTGGCTCCTACACATCAATATGTGCCTATTCCTAATTATGCGGTTCAACAAGCTTCGGAATCTTATGGAAAAGTGTTGGTACAGACATTTGAACGTGAGGGATGGAAAGCGGATCTTGCGGCAGCTCGCAATTAATGTCATCATTCATTATTGTTAAACTAGAGATCTTAAGAAAAATGAAAAAGATATATGTATTATTCATGTCGTCGTTATTGCTCCTTTCGTGTGCAAAAGATGATGTTAGTAAGCCAAGTGAATGGCCGGAGTGGCCTACACCTTCAAAACCTAAAATAGAAAATGCCGTATTGCGGGGAGTGAATGGTGAAACGGTTGTGGCGGCTGGTGATAAAGTGAAGTTCACCGCACAGGTCAGTGATGAATATAATGATTTGGTTTCATTCCAATTATTAGTGACAATGGATGGAGCCGAAATCTTGAATTTGTCTAAAGGCTTGAGCGGACGTTCTGCGGTTATTGAAGAGGAAGCTACTTTACCTTTTGTTGCCGGTTTCCAGAATGGACGTCCTGTGGTGACTATAAAAGCTGTAAACGATTTAGGTGGCAATGAGTCGACTCTGACTTTGGATGAGGTCGCAAGTGTGGCGGTGACCCGTCCGGAAACACCTTCCAAATTATACCTTGTTGATGATTTGGGAAATGTGTATGAAATGGACAAGGAGAGTCAGAATGAAACGGATTATAGTTTCCGGACGAGTGCGGCGGATTTGGCAGGGATTGGCGACCATTTTAAAGTTGCCGAAAAGATAATAAATAATAAACCTGATTATTCCGGTTTGGTATGGGGATATTCAGACGATAAGATCGCGATTGTGACTGATGATGCAGCTACTTCGATTCCGACTCCTAAGGTAGGGAGCTATACATTGGAGAATATCACTTTTGATATGTTGAGCTTCCTGGCTGATAAGACTCTGACATACAGCATTGATATTGATAAGTCCCGCTTCTTTGATGTGGGAGGAGGATATGTTCAATTAGATGTTCAGTTGGTAGAAAGTGCCAAGATTAATTTTATAGGTTTTGGTAGTGATGTCACCAATATGCTCCGGCCGGAATTCTTTAAAAATGTTTCAGGGAGCAAAGCAAAATTCGATGGTCCGTCGGTACTTTATAACTTGAAATATAATACATCAAATGGTTTCATGTATATGGAACGTCCACGGGATGTTTTCTATCCGGAGGTGATGTATATTCTCGGTACTGGAGTCGGATTTCCACGCGAACCTTATGTGGCTACGCTTGCTTGGGACTTCGCATATCCTCACCAATGGTTCTTCTTTAAGAAGGTAGGGGCAAGTGCTTTTGAAGCAGTCGTTTACATTGACCAAACTATGGGATTTAAGTTCTATCGGGGATATGGTTGGGCGCAAGAGGAAGACACGAAGAATCTATATACGGTTGAGCCTGCTAACCTGATAACGAGAAATGCTCCCGGTGATTTGATTCCCGGTCCTGATTTTAAAGCCGGACTTTATACAATACATATTGATAAAGCCAGTGAAGTGATACGATTGACTCCTTACAATTAAGAGGGGATCATGATTAATAGTCTTTAATTTAATATTCAATAGAATTATGTATATATCAATGAAAACATATAGTAAGAAATTTCTGGTTACGTTCTTTTTCTCGATGTTGCCAATGTTATTAATGTCTTGTTCGATGGATCCGGAGAAAGCTTCTTTCTCAATTTCCGGGAATTTGGAGAAGTTACAGATCGGTAATGACGGTTTTACGGAGGTTTATTCGATAAAGTCTAATACGGAATGGAAATTTGTAAACGAGACGGATCAGTCTTGGGTTACCATTTCACCGGCCAAAGGGAGTGGAAACGGAACTGTGACAATTACTGCAAATGCAAATACAGGAACCGGACGTACGGCTGTATTCCGCGTAGTACCTAATGGAGTAAAGACACAAGAAATTGAGATTATTCAGGGTAATTCTTATATCCCTACAACTGATGGAGAATTCCCGATTATAGCATGGACCGGAGTGGAAGCAGACAAGTCGCTGGAGAAATTCCCGGTGATGAAAGCATCCGGCATTAATATTTATCTGGGATGGTACGATGATTTGGAAACAACATTGAAGGTGCTTGACGCCGCACAGAAGACCGGAGTGAAAATGATAACTTCTTGTAAGGATCTCTTGTCTGTTGCTACTGCCGAAGAGGTTGTAAAAGCGATGATGAATCATCCGGCTTTGTATGCCTATCATTTGAAGGATGAACCGGAAGTGAATGATTTGCCGGGTTTGGGCGAATTGGTGAAGAAGATTAAAACCATCGACAGCCATCATCCTTGTTATATAAATCTGTACCCTAACTGGGCATGGGGAAAAGAGCTTTATTCAGAAAATGTAAAATCATTTATAGAACAAGTTCCTGTTCCGTTTATTTCGTTTGACAATTATCCTATTGTATCTATAAATGGTGCTCCAAGCATTGTCCGTCCGGACTGGTATCGGAATCTGGAAGAAATATCGGCTGCAGCTAAAGAGAATAATAAGCCGTTCTGGGCATTTGCACTTGCACTTTCCCATAAGCTTGATGAAACTCATTTTTATAAGATACCGACATTGCCCGAGTTGAGATTACAAGTTTTCAGTGATTTGGCTTATGGTGCGCAGGCAATCCAGTATTTTACCTATCGCGGACTTCAACATGACGAACCGACTGAAGTGTATGATTTGGTCAAGACAGTTAATCAGGAAGTACAGCAACTTGCGGGTATATTCTTGGGAGCACAGGTTATTTCAGTATCTCACACCGGAAGTGAAATACCTGAAGGTACGAAGGCTTTGGGAAGTCTGCCGACTCCTATAAAATCATTGACTACGAGTGATACAGGTGCTGTTGTTTCTGTCCTGGAGAAAGATGGTAATCAATATCTTGTGGTAGTAAATAGAAATTTTCGTAATGTGATGAACCTGTCTATTGATGTGGATAGTTCTGTTAGCAGAGTGTTGAAAAATGGTTCAACGATTACTCCGGACGGTTCTACGATAGCAGTCGAACCGGGTGATATGGTAATATTTACGTGGAGAAAATAAAAAGATTTTTAATTTGATAAAGTAAAACGATTATATGAAAAAGATATTACTTTCCTTTTTTATTGGTGTTATGTTGATTGCCTGCAACCAGAAAACTGTCTCTGTTCGTGAAGTCTGGACAAAAGAGCAGGCTAATGAGTGGTATAAACAATGGGGATGGCTTCGTGGATGCGATTTTATTCCGAGCACGGCAATCAACCAAATGGAGATGTGGCAGGCAGATACTTTTGATCCGGTGACTATTGATCGTGAACTGGGTTGGGCGGAAGAAATAGGCATGAACTGTATGCGCGTATATTTGCATCACCTGGTTTGGGAAACAGATAAGGAAGGCTTTAAGAAACGTATCAATGAATACCTTGCTATTGCCGACAAGCATCATATCTCTACCATCTTCGTCTTCCTGGATGATTGCTGGAATCCTGTATATCAGGCTGGCAAACAGCCGGAACCACAGCCGGGAGTACACAATTCGGGATGGGCACGTGACCCGGGTGATCTGTATTATAAAGGCGATACGGCAGTGATACTTCCGGTATTGGAAAGCTATGTGAAAGATATCCTGACTACCTTTAAGGATGATAAGAGAATCGTATTATGGGACTTATATAATGAACCCGGAGGTTCGGGAGGATATAGATACGGTGAAAGAAGTTTGCCGTTATTGCAGAAAATATTTACGTGGGGACGAACGGTGAATCCGTCACAACCTCTGTCGGCCGGAGTTTGGGATATGAGCCTGACTAATCTGAATAAGTTCCAATTGGAAAATTCGGATGTGATAACATACCACACGTATGAAGGCGTGAATTCGCATCAGCAACTCATTGATACATTGAAGCAATACGGTCGCCCGATGATTTGTACAGAATATATGGCACGTACTCAAAATAGTACTTTCCAGGATATTATGCCAATGCTGAAGAGAGAAAATATCGGTGCAATCAACTGGGGCCTTGTAGCCGGAAAAACAAATACGATCTTTGCATGGGATACTCCATTGCCTGATGTTGTTGAACCTCCATTGTGGTTCCACGATATATTCCGTAGTGATGGAACCCCTTATTCGGCAGAAGAGGTGGAATGTATTCGTTCATTAACTAAATAATTCCCTTATGATAACTATGAGGAATATATGGATAATGATGTTGGGGATATGCCTGTTTGGTTGCGGGGCTGGTAAACAGCCCCCTTCCTCACAGCTATCCTTAACATGGAAACTGGAAAAAGATAGTGTGGAGGCCAGATATTTTAAGAATACATTCTGTCTGACGAATAATGGGAATAAATCCTTGACTAATAATTGGGTGATCTATTTTAATCAGACACCTATTTATTATCAGCAACCTATTAATGCACCGCTGGAAATTGAATGTTTGGGTTCGACTTACTATAAAATGTACCCGACTGAACACTACCAGGCATTGCCACCGGGTGAAACAATCACTTTTACCATATTGAGTGAAGGAAATGTGATTAATGTGTCCTCGGTTCCTGAAGGGGCTTATATGGTAACTACCGATGAAAAAGGAAAACCGTTACAACCGCAAAATGTCCCCATTGAGATTGAGCTTTTTAAGCCCGATGCCCAATGGATTAGCTCGAGGAACAGCTTTCCCTATGCAGATGGAAATTATTTCTATAAGCAGAATGATGATTTCAGCAAACCGGTAGATTGTGATATACTTTTTCTTTTTCCTGCTCCTAAAAAAGTGGAAAAGACGGGCGGTGTTTCTTCTTTCTCTCAAAAGGTTTGTCTGAAGTTTGATGATGCGTTTAAAGAGGAAGCTCTTTTATTGAAAAGTCAATTGACTTCATTATTAAGATGCAGCGTTTCCGATAAGGATGAAGAAACAATCATTGAATTGAAGAAAATGGAGGTTCCTATTACCTGTCAATATCCCGATGAATATTACGAAATCGTGATAAAGAATAACCGGTTGACTTTGAAAGCTAGTGATACACATGGCATATTTAATGCTTGTCAAACATTGCTTGCCTTATTAGATAACATGGAACTAACTTCTTCTCCGATACCTAATCTTCATATAACCGATTATCCGGACATGGGGCATCGGGGAATTATGTTGGATGTATCCCGCAACTTTACAAAGAAAGCGGACCTGCTGAAACTGATCGATATATTATCATTCTATAAGATGAATGTACTGCATTTGCATTTGAGTGATGATGAGGCCTGGCGTGTGGAAATACCCGGATTGGAGGAATTGACAGAAATAGCTTCTCGCAGAGGACATACCATAGATGAACAGACATGTCTTTATCCTGCGTATGCCTGGGGATGGAATGAGACAGATACTGCTTCATTGGCTAATGGATATTATTCTCGCAGTGACTTCATGGATATTTTGAAATATGCGAAAGAAAGGCATATCAGAGTTATTCCCGAAATAGACATTCCCGGACATTCCCGGGCAGCGATTAAAGCCATGAATGCCCGTTATCAGAAATACATAGCTACAGACCAACCGAAAGCGGAAGAATATCTTTTGACTGACTTTGCAGATACTTCCCAATATCTGTCGGCACAGAATTTCACAGATAATGTGATTAATGTTGCCATGCCTTCCACTTATCATTTTCTTGAAAAAGTGATTGATGAAATCGTACGGATGTATCAGGATGCAGGAGTAGAACTGACTGCTTTCCATGTGGGTGGAGATGAAGTGCCGGAAGGTATTTGGGAAGGTTCTTCTATCTGCCGCACTTTTATGCAAGAGAACGGACTGACTAAGATACGGGATCTGAAGGATTATTTTCTGGAACAAATATTGGAAATGCTGGACAAACGTAACATACAGGCAGTCGGATGGCAGGACATTGTTATGAATCCGGATAATACCGTTAATGAACATTTCAGAAACAGTAAGGTATTAAATTATTGCTGGAACACCATTCCGGAGCAGGGTGGGGATGAAGTGCCGTATAAGCTAGCTAATGCGGGCTATCCGATTATACTCTGTAATGTGGGTAACTTTTATCTAGACATGGCATATTGCTATCATGTGGAAGAACCGGGATTGCGTTGGGGCGGTTATGTGGATGAATATGTGACGTTTGATATGTTGCCTTTTGATATTTATAAGTCTTTACGACGGAATTTGAAAGGTGAACCTGTTGATGTGAAAGCTGCTTCAAACGGAAAACAGCCCTTGACAAAAGAAGGTTATCAGAATATCAAAGGTCTATCCGGACAAATATGGTCGGAAACTATCCGTAGTTTTGAACAGGTAGAATATTATCTTTTCCCAAAAGTCTTCGGATTGGTAGAACGTGCTTGGAATGTTCAACCATCGTGGGCATTATCTCCGGACGGCAAAGTATATATGGATGCCAAACGGAAATATAATGCCGGTATTGTAGATTATGAATTGCCACGTTTGGCAAAGCGGGGAATAAATTTCCGGGTGTCTCCTCCCGGTATTATGATAAGGGATGGATTACTACTGGCTAATACTGCCATTCCCAATGCGGTAATCCGCTACACAACCGATGGTAGTGAGCCTACGGAAAGTTCCATAGAATGGCAAACTCCGGTAGCATGTAATGCTCCACTGATAAAAGCAAAGGCTTTTTACCTAGGAAAAGAGAGTGTAACTACCGCATTGTTTAATAGATGATATATGAATAAAAAGCTATTTTAATAATATTAGAATAGCTTTTTATTTATGCATTTATGAAATTTTACAGATTAAGGGGTAACTGAAATTCTAGCTCTTCTTTACAATATTCAACAAATTTAAAACTGGGAGTATGAGTATTAATAATAATTGATGGTTAAAATATAAATACATTTTCGACTTGCGTTTTAATTAATTTTTTCATATTTTTGCAGAGTATTTTTTTGAATATTAGTGAAAGACATGAGTAGTTTTGTAAAAATGAGAAGATTCTTTTTGTTTGTACTTCTTCTCATTAATGGTACTGTAAGCAAGGGACAGATTTATAAGTACATAGGACTGGAAGATGGGTTGAATAATCAGAAAATATACCATATCCCAAAAGACCGACGGGGGTATATGTGGTTTCTGACTCAAGAAGGGATAGACCGTTATGATGGCAAACATATCAAGCATTACAACTTTTCAGACGATAACATGACGTTGGATTCACGGATTGCCTTGAATTGGCTTTATATGGACAACGGAAATGTATTATGGGTAATTGGTCAGAAAGGTCGTATTTTTAGGTATGATTCGCAGCATGACAAGTTTGAACTGGCTTATGTGCATCCGGAGCTGATCAGAAATAAGTCGCAAGCATTTCTGAATTATGGTTATTTGGACAATAATGACCGTATATGGTTGTGTTGTAAAGATAACATTACCTGGTATGATACCCATACCGGAACAGTGCTAAATATGTCGGTGCCGATTGACGGTGAAATAACTACCATTGAACAGACAGATAGTAATCTTTTTTTTATAGGTACGGGGAGTGGTTTATTTCGTGCTGAAATAGAAGAGGGGAAGTTAAGGCTGGTTCCTGATGAAGCGTTGGAAAGCATCGCTCCGGTACATGAACTTTATTACCATGCTGTTTCAAAACAGTTATTTGTGGGAAACTATAAAGAGGGAATACTTATATATGACATGGGGGGAACAGGAGAAATCATCTCTTGTCAATTTCCCAATCATGTAGAGGTTAACCAGATCGTTGCTTTAAACGCTCATGAACTTCTAGTGGCTACAGGAGGAAAAGGTGTATATAAGCTGGATGTGAATACCTACATGAGTGAACCCTATATAACAGCTGATTATAGCAGTTATAACGGGATGAATGGAAATAATATTAATGATGTCTATGTGGATGAAGAAGATCGCATCTGGCTCGCAAATTATCCCACTGGCATTACAATCCGTAACAACCGTTATGGAAGTTATGACCTGATAAGACATTCTCTTGGTAATACCCGGTCACTGGTGAACGATCAGGTTCATGATGTAGTGGAAGATAGTGACGGTGACCTCTGGTTTGCAACCAGTAACGGTATTAGTTTCTATCAGACTGATACAAAAGAATGGCGTTCCTTCTTTAGCTCCTTTGATCCGGTACCGAATGATGAGAATCACATTTTTTTAGCGCTGTGTGAAGTCTCTCCCGGTGTAATGTGGGCTGGTGGTTATACATCGGGTATTTACAAGATAGAGAAGAAGAAAGGTTTTAAGGTAACTTATCTTTCTCCTGCCGCCATTGCAGGAGTACGTCCCGACCAATATATTTATGACATTAAAAAAGATTCGGGAGGTGATATCTGGTCCGGTGGATATTATCATCTGAAGCGTATCAATCTTGAGACTAAAAATGTACGTTTATATCCGGGAGTAAGTTCTATTACTACCATTCAGGAGAAGGATGACCGGCTGATGTGGATTGGTACGCGAATGGGACTCTACCTGATTGATAAGGAATCCGGGAGTTACCAATATATTGACCTGCCTGTTGAATCTCCCTATATATGTGCATTATACCAGAGAGAAGACGGTATCCTATATATTGGTACCCGTGGAGCCGGACTTCTTGTTTATGACATTAATAAGAAAAAGTTTATCCATCAATATCGTACTGATAACTGTGCGTTGATTTCTGACAATATTTATACAATTCTTCCACGTCAGGACGAGAGTCTTCTGATGGGTACGGAAACCGGTATTACAATCTATTCCCCCCAGAAACATTCTTTTCGTAATTGGACACGGGAACAAGGATTGATGAGTGTCAATTTTAATGCAGGTTCTGCCACCGCCTGGAATAAAAGCACACTTGTTTTTGGCGGTAATGAAGGTGCAGTTAAGTTCCCGACAAATATACAGATACCGGAACCGCATTACTCACGCCTGTTATTACGTGATTTTATGATTGCTTATCATCCTGTTTATCCGGGTGATGACGGATCTCCTTTGAAGAAGGACATTGACGAAACTGACCGGCTGGAACTAGCTTACGGACAAAATACATTTTCCCTTGATGTGGCATCCATTAATTATGATTATCCTTCCAACATTCTTTATTCATGGAAAATTGATGGTTATCATAAAGAATGGAGTCGTCCAAGTCAGGATAACCGGATTCTTGTCAGAAATCTGCCTCCTGGCAGTTATACGTTACAAATTCGTGCCGTATCCAATGAAGAGAAGTATAAGACTTATGAGACAAGGAACATTCAGATTGTTATAACACCTCCGGTATGGGCCAGTTTGTGGGCTATGGTGGGATATGCAATTCTGTTGGTATTGGTTATGATTATCATCTTTCGTATCATCATGTTGCAAAAGCAGAAGAAAGTGTCGGATGAGAAGACACGGTTCTTCATTAATACGGCTCATGACATACGTACGCCGCTTACGTTGATAAAAGCTCCGCTGGAGGAAGTCATAGAAAATCGTATGGTGACCGAACAGGCGTTACCCCATATGAATATGGCTCTTAAGAATGTAAATACATTGCTTCAGCTGACAACGAACTTGATAAATTTCGAACGGATAGATGTCTATTCATCCACTCTTTATGTTTCCGAGTATGAGCTGAATACTTTTATGAATGATGTTTGTGCTGCTTTTCGCAAATATGCTGAAATGAAACATGTCAGGTTTGTTTATGAAAGCAATTTTGACTATCTGAATGTGTGGTTTGATAGTGACAAGATGGGATCTATTCTGAAAAATATCTTGTCGAATGCATTGAAGTATACACCTGAAGAAGGTAGTGTCTGCATTTCCGCTTGTGAGGAAGGAAACACGTGGAGCATTGAGGTGAAAGATACGGGAATTGGTATTCCTTCGTGCGAACAGAAGAAATTGTTCAGGAACTGTTTTAGAGGTAGTAATGTTGTCAATCTAAAAGTGACAGGTAGCGGAATAGGGCTGATGTTGGTATACAAACTAGTCAAATTACATAAAGGCAAGATTCAGATTCAGAGCAATGAACAACAAGGCACTTGTGTACGAGTTACTTTCCCGAAAGGAAATAGCCATCTTCATAAAGCTAAATTTATTTCTCCCAAGCTGCCGGATGAACGTCCGGAGACTATCATACCGGGTAGTATTTCTGATTTGCCGGCTATGGAAATATCCCAGATAAACAGTTCCTTACAACGGATCCTGATAGTGGAGGATAATGATGATTTGCGCAATTATCTGGTGGATATGCTGAAGACGAGTTATAATATTCAGGCTTGTCCGAATGGAAAGGATGCACTTATCATAATCAGGGAATTTAATCCGGATCTTGTTATATCCGATATAATGATGCCTGAAATGAGCGGAGATGAACTTTGTTCAGCGATAAAAGGGGATCTTGAGATGTCTCATATTCCGGTCGTTTTGCTGACAGCATTGGGAGACGAGAAGAATATGCTCGAAGGGCTGGAAATCGGAGCGGATGCTTATATCACCAAGCCTTTCAGTGTAGGAATACTCAAGGCAACGATTAAGAATTTACTGGCGAATCGTGCTTTGCTTCGTCAGGTTTATAATAGTATCGAAGAGGAAGAACAGAATTTTCTGGTTAATTGTACTAATACTTTGGACTGGAAATTTATAGCTTCGGTCAAGGAATGTATAGAGAAGAACATGGGGGATCCGGATTTTAATGTAGAAATGCTTAGCAGTCGCCATCACATGAGTCGTACGAGTTTCTTTAATAAATTAAAGGTCTTGACAGGTTATGCTCCGGCTGATTATATCCGGATGATACGTTTGCAACATGCTGCACAATTGCTAAAGCAGGGCGAATATACAATAGCGGAAATTACCGATATGGTCGGGTTCTCGGATGCGAAATATTTCCGTGAGGTATTTAAAAAATATTATGGTGTAAGTCCGAGCAAGTATGGAGAGTCGGAAAAGACAGGATCTTATCCGGCAATCAATTTAAAAAATGAGAAATAGTAGGTGGCGTATATAAACATTGTTCTATGTCCGGTTGTTATGTTTGGCAAACAAATATATATTCTGCCGGATGAAAGCAATATTGATATTTTTAGCTGGTCTGCTTTTCCCTATAACTTTTTTATTCGGGCAAAGTGCAATTCAGAAATATGCGGGAACGGCTATGCCGTATCCTTTTATAAAGAATCTATCTGTTTTGAACCATGATGGTATGGTTCCTTTTTATATCAATCATTTAGGAAGGCACGGAGCACGGTTCCCGACTTCGGGAAAAGCATTAGAGAAGGTTAGAAATGTACTTATATTGGCGGAGCAGGAAAAAAGATTGACTGTAAAAGGTCAGGAACTGCTTGCTACGGTATTACGGCTATCCGAAGCTTTCGAAGGACAATGGGGAGAATTGTCGGCAGTAGGAGAACAGGAACAAAAGGGAATAGCAGAGCGTATGCTATTGCATTATCCAGAAATATTTGTAGATTCGGCGCGAATTGAAGCGATAGCTTCCTATATTCCTCGTTGTATTAGTAGTATGGATGCTTTTCTTTCTGGTATGGAAAAACAGGATTCCTCATTGGTAATAAAGAAAAGTGCAGGAAAGCAATATAACCCACTTCTTCGTTTTTTTGATTTGAACAAGCCTTATGTTTATTATAAAGAGAAAGGTGACTGGATTTCTTTGTATGAATCATTTGTGCAAGATAAGATAGTTTTTACACCTGTCATGAAAAAGATTTTTCTCACCTCAGGACAAGAAACAGAACAGGAAAAACGGGAGTTTGTCATGGCTTTGTTCTCAATAGCAGCTATACTTCCTGATACAGGCTTATCTTTTAATATGAAAGGTATTCTTAAGGATAAAGAATGGTATGGTTATTGGCAAACACAAAACTTGCGGCAATATCTGACTAAAAGTGCAGCACCAGTTGGAAATATGTTGCCGGTTGCAATTGCATGGCCGTTACTTTCAGAGTTTATTCAAACGACAGAGCAGGCAATTAACGGGCAATCGGACAATCGGGTGGATCTTCGTTTTGCGCATGCAGAAACTGTCATTCCTTTTGTAGCATTGATGGGTATAGGAAAAACGGATATACAGATAGTATCACCTGATTCCGTATCCATTTATTGGCAAGATTATGAGATTGCTCCGATGGCAGCTAATGTGCAATGGGTGTTTTATCGTGATAAGGACTGTCAAGTCTGGGTCAAAATACTTTTGAATGAGCAAGAAGCAACCATTCCGGTGGTCACATCCTTTTTCCCATATTATCGGTGGGAAGAAGTATGCCACTATCTGAAACAACGGATAGCAATATCAAAAGAGATTCTTTCCAGATTTTCAAGTAAAACTGATTAGCAAAAAGCCCTATAAGAATGATTGCTTCTCATAGGGCTTATTTGTATGGGAAGAGAATTTTTTATAATAATTTGTTGGAACCAAGTATAATCAACATGGTATATCCCAATATCAGTCCGATGATTCCCATGATTATTCCGACTTTTTCCATATCCTTTTGCTGAATCATGCCTGTGGCATGTGCCAATGCGTTGGGAGGAGTACTGATAGGCAATATCATTGCTAATGATGAACCGATTGCTACTCCGATCAATAAAGTCTCTACTCCACCTAAGGAAGATAGGTTCTCACGCATGCTGCTTCCTGCAATGGCCAGGATGGGGACGAGCAATGCGGCAGTAGCTGTATGTGAGATGAAATTAGCCATAGCATAGCAAATAAGTCCGGAGCCGACAATCATTAATACAGGAGGCCATGTGTTGAATGGGATAGCTTCAATCATATGTTTCGCTAGTCCGGTTTCCTGTAAAGCAACGCCCAGAGCGAAGCCGCCGGCTACCATCCAAAGTACGCTCCAACTGATTTCTTCCAGATCGCGTTTGGTGATGACTCCCGTTATACAGAAAACGGCTACCGGAATCATAGCTACTACATTAGAGTTTACTCCCGTCACCTTGTCAAACATCCAAAGTATGACTGTGATAGCAAAAGTGATATAAACCACAATGGAACGCCAGTCTTTTTTGGCTTCACCTTCAATTTGTAATTCAATATTTTTTTGTTTAAAGGGAAACAATCGTAAAAGTATGAACCAAGCGATAAACAATACAATAATAGTATAGGGTAACATAAAACTCATCCATTCTCCGAAACCGATATTTAGGTTCAGTCCCTCCGGATCATTCAGGTATTTTAAGGCAATTGCGTTGGGCGGTGTGCCGATAGGAGTTCCCATGCCACCCACATTAGCAGCTACAGGAATAGCCATAGCCAGACCAATTTTTCCTTTACCGTCTGCCGGAAGTACTTTTAATACAGGAGTTAGGAAAGTGAGCATCATGGCAGCTGTAGCCGTGTTGCTAAGGAACATTGAAAATACAGCTGTAACAAGAATGAATCCTAATAGTACATAGCGTGATTGGGTTCCGAAAGGTCTTAGCATGACGCGTGCCAACAATACGTCCAATCCGCTTTTGGTTGCTGCGATGGCAAGTATGAACCCACCAATAAATAACATAATGATTGGATCGGCAAAGCAATGCATAATGGATTTATATTTGACAGTCTGTCCCAATTCTTCTGTTGAGATTCCTTGAGTAAGGAACCATAAGCTGCTATCGGAAACGGTGAGTAACAATAAAACGACAATCAATACAGAAATGGTCCATGCAGGGACAGCCTCGAATACCCACATCAGTGTGGCAAAAATAAAGATAGAAATAAGTCTTTGTTCTATAACTGTTAACCCTTCTATACCAAATGTGTCAATAGGGAGGAGCCATAAAATAAGGGAAAGGGTAATAGCTACGGTTAGCTTTATACATCTGGCCACTGTCTGATTTTTTGCCAACCGTTTGGCTTTCTTTAAGTCCTGATAAGCTTCCACTAGATGGAAGCCGTGAAAAATCTTGTACATAATACTAGTTTAAGATAAAATTAAAAAACGGTGCAAAAATAACTTTTTATTCTATATCTCGTAAATCAACGAGAGAAGTTTTTTATAATTCTTTTGGATTGTGATGTCCTTGAAGATATTAATATGGATATTAGGTAGTCTGCTGCAATTTCTCTAAATTTGTGCCATTAACTCGACTAATACATTCATGGAGCACACTGAAACTTTAATAGTAGAGCAGTTGAAGATAGGCAACGAAGACGCCTATCAATACATATATGACCGTCACTATGCTCTGCTGTGTCATGTCGCAAGTGGCTATGTAAAAGATCAATTCCTCGCGGAAACCATTGTCGGAGATACTATTTTTCATTTATGGGAAATTCGTGAAACGTTAGCGATTTCCGTTTCTATCCGTAGCTATTTGGTGAGAGCCGTCCGTAATCGTTGTATCAACTATCTGAATTCTGAATGGGAAAAGCGTGAGATCGCGTTTTCATCTCTAATGCCTGATGAGATAACAGACGATAAAATGACGATCTCCGATTCGCATCCGTTAGGTGCATTGCTGGAGCGTGAACTGGAAGAGGAAATATATAAAGCCATTGATAAATTGCCGAACGAATGTCGTCGCGTGTTCGATAAAAGTCGTTTTGAAGGAAAATCATACGAAGAAATTTCTCAAGAGTTAGGCATCTCTGTCAATACGGTTAAATATCATATAAAGAATGCATTAGCATCTTTACAAATGAATCTAAGTAAATATCTGATTACTCTACTTTTATTTTTTTTCGGGTAAAAACGAAAAAAAGTCATTTTCAGACTACCCTCAATTAAAAAACTACTGTCTCCTTTATAGAACGCAGAAAAATGGAAGAAGAAAAGAAACATATTGATGAATTGATTGCAACCTATCTGACGGAAGGTTTGGACAAAAATGCTTTAGCCGAACTGAAAGCATGGATAGCTGCATCACCTGAAAATAAGAATTACTTTATTCAGCAGCGGGAAGTCTGGTTTTCTGCTGTCAGTCGTGAAGCTGCGTCGAAATACAATAAAGATAAAGCGTTCGATACATTTAAGAAACGTATCGGAAATCGGAAGGAAATAGAAAAAACGTCTCATCATGGATTCCGGTTGTCAATGTTGTGGCGTTATGCAGCGATTATTGCAGTCATACTTGCAGTCGGCTGCTTCTCTTATTGGCAGGGAGGAGTGAACGTAAAAGACACATTCGCGGATATATCCGTAGAAGCTCCTTTAGGATCGAGGACAAAGCTTTATTTGCCGGATGGTACATTAGTTTGGCTGAATGCCGGTTCACGAATGACTTACTCACAAGGTTTCGGAGTCGATAATCGTATGATCGAACTGGAAGGTGAGGGATATTTTGAAGTCCGGCGGAATGAGAAACTCCCTTTCTTTGTAAAGACTAAGGATTTACAATTGCAAGTACTGGGAACAAAATTTAATTTTCGCGATTACCCGGAGGATCATGAAGTTGTAGTATCTTTATTGGAAGGGAAAGTAGAACTGAATAATTTACTGAAAAAAGAGAAAGAAGCAATTCTTGCGCCTGATGAGAGAGCAATATTGAATAAAACGAACGGACGGATGACAGTAGAAACAGTCACAGCCTCTAATGCTTCGCAATGGACGGACGGTTACCTGTTTTTTGATGAAGAGCTTCTGCCGGACATCGTGAAAGAATTGGAACGTAGCTACAATGTAACTATTCGCATCGCCAATGATTCTTTAAATACCTTCCGGTTCTACGGTAATTTTGTCCGTCGGGAGCAAAGTATTCAGGAAGTATTGGATGCGTTGGCATCTACGGAGAAAATACAATATAAGATTGAAGAACGCAATATAACTATCTATTAACCGGTTACCAGAGATTTATAATACTATGATTGTTTAACCTTAGAAATTGAAGAATATGAAGGAAGAAAATAATACAGAATAGTCTTTAGTGAATGAATAAGGAGAGAAAAATAAAAACCGGAAGATCTCGAACATCTTCCGGCTCCTGAATCTCTTCTTCAACAACTTTCAAACGTGAGCATGTTTTCAAAAGAGATAATGCAAAGGTAGCAAAATACATCTCTTTTAAAACGAGTTATTCAAGTTTTAATTAAATAATTTGTTTATTTTATGAATTACAGGAAGAAGGCCATATTAATGGTCGTGGCTCTCTTTTGCCTTAACATAGCAATGCTAGCCCAGGCCGTTTCATTGAAAATGAATAATGTTTCAGTGAAAGAAGCAATGACGCAACTGAAGAATAAAAGCGGATATTCTTTCGTATATAAAGTGGGAGATCTGGATACAAAGAAAATTGTGAGTGTAAAGGCAAAGCAGTTGAATGAGGCTATCGATCAGATATTGTACGGGCAAGATGTTGTTTATGAGGTAAAAGGTAAGAATATTGTTGTCCAGAAAGGGCAACGGCAGAATACCTCTAAAGACACTAAAAAGCGTAAAATCACAGGTGTGGTGAATGATGCTAATGGTGAACCGATCATCGGTGCTACCATCAAGGAAAAAGGAACGGCTAACGGAACCGCATCTGATTTGGATGCGAAGTTCTCGTTGGAAGTATCACCGGGAGCCGTATTAGAGATTTCCTATATTGGTTATCAGACACAGGAAGTAAAAGTGGGCGACCGGACCTCTTTATCCGTGACCTTGGCTGAAAATCAGCAAATTTTAGATGAGGTGGTAGTGGTGGGATATGGTACGACTTCCCGCAAAAATCTGACTACTTCTATTGCTACGGTAAAAACAGAAAAAATATCGAAAGCAGCTACCAGTAATATTTCCGGAATGTTGTTGGGGCGTGCTGCCGGTTTGCAGGCAACCGTATCCAGTCCCCAGCCGGGGGGAGGCATCAATATCTCCATTCGTGGAGGTGGTACACCGATTTATGTGGTAGATGGAGTGGTTATGCCTAGCGGCTCTTTTGAAGTCGGTACGGGGAGCACATCACTTCCTTCCTCCGTCAACCGTGCAGGATTGGCAGGATTAAATCCCAACGATATTGAATCTATTGAAATCCTGAAAGATGCTTCTGCCGCCATTTATGGTATCGGAGCTGCCGATGGTGTTATTTTGGTGACTACCAAAAAGGGAAAAGAAGGAAAACCGACCATAGTGTATGAAGGAAGTTATTCCATACAGAAACATTATCCTTATCTGGAGGTATTGAGTGGTCCCGAATTGATGAACATGGTCAATGTTTTCAGTAAGGAGAATTATTTATATGACAAAGGTCAGTATCCTTATGGAAATACCGCTTATGATGATAAGTGGACACCTATCTTTACACCGACACAAATAGCCAATGCTCCGACTACGGACTGGTTGGACAAAGTGCTGAAAACAGGTGCGGTGACTAATCATAATCTGACGATTAGCGGTGGTTCTGAAAAGTTTAAATATTATCTGGGTGTTAACTACTATAAAGAAGATGCTACCGTTCATAATTCGGATATGGAGCGCTACTCTTTGCGTACAAATATCACCTCCCAACTGACTAACTTTTTGAAACTGACAACAATCGTCAATTTGAATCAGAATAATTACACGAACTCTACTGTTGGCGGGGATGTTGGGAACTTAGGAGATCAGGGAGCCGGAGCACTTTTCGGAGCAATTTTCTATCCTTCCTATCTTCCTGTATACGATGCCGAAGGGAAATATAATGTATTTAGCCGGACGCCTAACCCTGTTTCCATGCATGATATTAATGATAAGTCCGAGCAAAGTGGTTACTACATGAATTTCTCATTGGATGTTGATATTATAAAGAATATGCTTTCGGCAAAAGTGTTGTATGGATTGAACAAGGAAAATACCTCTCGTGATTCATACATACCTTCTGATGTTTACTACGCATTGCAACGTAAATCCAGAGGAAACTTAGGATATGGAAAAAGGCAACAAAGCACTCTCGAAGGTACATTGACATTTCAACATAAGTTTGGAGAGCTGTTGGATATGAATCTGATGGCCGGTATGGGACGTTATCTCGATAGTGGCGATGGTTCGGATATATCATACGAAAATGCGAATGATCATATACAGGGAAGCAGTGTAGGCATGGCAGACGGTCCTTTCTATCCGACTTCTTATAAATATAAAAATGAAAAGAGGTCACAGTTTGTCAGAGGAAATTTCGACTTATTGGGTCGCTATGTAGTATCTGCTTCATTGCGCCGTGACGGTACGGATAAATTCTTTCCCAGTAAGAAATATGCTCTCTTTCCATCTGTTTCTCTAGCATGGAAAATGAACGAAGAATCATTTATAAAGAATATCTCCTGGATTAATATGTTGAAACTAAGAGCCAGTTATGGTGAAACTGGTAGTGACAATTTAGGTACAACACTATATGGTATTGTAACAACTACCCGTGAAGATGTTCAGTTCAATAATAATTCAGTTACCTATATTCCTTACATATTGTCTGGTGCCAACTATGAAGATGTAACCTGGCAAAAGACGGTTATGAAAAATATCGGATTGGATTTTTCCGTTCTTAGAGATAGAATCTGGGGTAGTGTAGATGTATTCCGTAATGACGTAACCCATTTGTTGGGTACAGCACCGACTGAATTATTGGGAATGCACGGAACACGTCCTATCAATGGAGGACATTATAAACGTACCGGAGTAGATGTGAGTTTGAATTCGCTGAATCTTCAAACACATGATTTCAAATGGACCTCTCAAATTACACTGTCCCATTATAATGCGGTATGGATAGAACGTATGCCCAACTATGATTATCAAAAATATCAGAAAAGGAAAAATGAACCGATGAATGCATTCTATTATTATAAAACGACCGGTATCATCAATGTGGATAAGAGTAATATGCCCGAATCGCAACGTTCGTTAGGTCCTGCTGCTTGTATGCCGGGATATCCTATTGTTGAAGATAAAAATGGTGATGGAATCATTGATGTGAATGACTCTTATATGGATAATACGTTACCTAAATTATATTTTGGTTTCGGGAATACATTTACATGGAAGAACTTTGATTTGGATATATTCATGTATGGTCAATTGGGAGTAAAGAAATGGAATGATGCATATGGCAATAGTATAGATGTCGGAGGTCTCTCCAGAGGAGTGGATGCGCACAATGTTGGTATCTATTCTTATAATATTTGGAATACCCAGACAAACACGAACGGACGCTTCCCGGGTATCGCAATCAGTAAATCAGTGGCTTTACCCGAAAATCTGGGCTTTGATTATACAAGAGAAAATGCCTCTTATATACGTGTAAGAAACATCACACTGGGATATAATCTGGGTCCCAAAGAGTTATCTGTATTTAAAGGATATATTAGAGGAATACGTGTGTTTGTCGATTTTCAGAATCCTTTGACCTTTACCAAATACAAAGGATATGACCCTGAAATCAACACTTCCTCTTCTAATTTGACCGGAGGGCAATATCCTCAAATGAGAGTTTATTCAATAGGTGCAAAATTAACCTTCTAAACTTCAAGCTATGAAATCTAACAAATTATGTCGTATGAAAAAGAAGATTTTTTTACCGATGCTTGTTTCTTTGCAACTATTATTCGGTAGTTGTGAGAATAATTTTGATCCTTATATTTATGGAGCTTTGTTGCAGGGAGAATATCCTTCTACAGAGCAGGAGTATGTTTCCTATATGATGATTTGCTACTTGCCATACACTACGGTTTGGACGTATGATATGGGTTCAGGCGGTTTGCAGCACGGTATTCATATACAGTCGGGAGGAACGGTACGTATGTTTGATTCCACTTCTGATATATGTGCATCTGCTACCACAGTAGGTGCAGACTGGGAACGCTTTACTAAAGGAGACTACAGTAATTGCTTTTATTACTGGCGTGGAAATGTAGATGATGGCAGTAACCTCAACCATTTCCCGAAAACAGCTCAAATAACCCGTATGACTGAAATCATTGGAACTTTGGAGAAAGCTCCTCTGACTGCTCTTACAGAAGAAAAAAAGAATAATCTGCTTGGAGAAGCGCGTCTGTGCCGTGGATTGATGATGTATTTTCTGTTACATGTTTACGGTCCTGTACCGGTCATTCTGGACCCTGAAAAAGTAATTGATCCGGAAGTGTTATCGAATACCGTGCGTCCTTCTTTGGACGAAATGACTCAATGGATTACGGATGACTTGGAGTTTGCCGCAAAGAATGCTCCCGAGGTGGCTCCGGATTTGGGACGCTATACGCGTGACTATGCCCGTTTCTGCCTGATGAAACACTGTCTGAACGAGGGAGAACACATGGAAGGCTATTATCAGAGAGCGATGGATATGTATAATGAACTCAATACAGGTAAATATGATTTGTTTAGAACTGGAAGTACCCCATACGTTGACCTGTTCAAGAATGCCAATAAATTCAATAAAGAAATCATTATGGCTGTCAGTTGTAGCCCGGCTGCCGATGGTAACCCGAAACATGGAAATGCGAATCCTTTCCTGATGTGGGCTTTACCTTCCGATGTGGCAAAAGGGGATCCTTTCCCAGTGGGAGGCGGATGGTTTCAGGCTTTCAGTATGGATAAGAAATACTATGATGCTTTCGAAAGTAACGACGGTCGTTTGAAAACAATTGTGACTAGTTATAAAGACAAGAATGGTGTTATCATTAATAAAGACAATCTGGGGGTGAGATGGAATGGATATATTATGAATAAATTTCCGCAGGAAACCATGACAACTTTCCAGGGGACCGATATTCCTTTGGCAAGATGGGCCGATGTATTATTGATGTATGCAGAGGCAGAAGTACGCAAAACAGGAACCGTTCCTTCTGTGGCTGCTATAAATGCAGTAAATCAAGTAAGGAACAGAGCCGGATTGGCAAATTTGCCGGCTGTGGCAACCAATACCAAAGATGCTTTTCTGGATGCGATCCTGATCGAACGGGGACATGAACTCTTTTATGAAGGTAATCGTAAAATTGACTTGATCCGTTTTAATAAATATGCGCAGGAAATGTATAAAGCGAAGGGAGTAATGCCGACGCATCAGTACATGCCGATTCCTAATTATGCAGTCGAACAGGCGGTTTCTTATGGAAAAGAGCTGAAGCAGACTTGGGAACGTCCGGGTTGGGCGGAAGATAAGAGCAAAGCGCAGCAAAATATAAATTAAACCTATTAACTGAATATAAAGATATGAAACGTATGAGTTACTATATAATTGGTCTATTATTGTCTTTAATGAGTTGGGCATGCTCGGATGATGTAGAAACAGGCAGAGAAGAAATTCCGGTAGAAACAGATGGCGGATATTTATTTGCTCACATGACGAATGCTAATTATGGAAAGCTGTATTATGCAGCTTCCCGGGATGGTGTAAATTGGGAGACGCTGAATAAAGGTCGGATAATCAATAGTGCTTACATTGGGCATCCAGATATTTGTCAGGGACATGATGGGGCTTTTTATATGATAGCAGTCAATCCGTTGGCTTTGTGGCGGTCGGAAGATTTGGTGACATGGACGTCTGCCCCGTTGGATGAAATGATTTTTAATCGTAGTAATGCGCAGGGATTTTATACTACTTATTATTGGGGAGCACCCAAGATGTTTTATGACAAGGACAGCGGACAATATATTATAAGCTGGCATGCCTGCAACGATCCGGATAAGGATGACTGGGACAGTATGCGTACTCTCTATGTGTTGACAAAAGATTTTGAGACGTATACAGAACCGCAGAAACTGTTCAACTTCACTGGTACAGATGAGAACATGGCTATTATTGATGCCATTATCCGGAAGGTAAACGGTGTTTATTATGCAATCTTGAAAGATGAACGCGATCCGGCTGTTGCTCCGGAAACCGGGAAAACAGTCCGTATTGCCACCTCTTCCAATCTGACCGGTCCTTACACCAATCCGGGAGCACCCGTCACTCCGAATGATATGATGCGCGAAGCACCTATTTTTATCGAACGGCCCAATCATAGCGGTTGGTTCATTTATGCGGAGTCTTATGCCGCCAAACCTTATGGCTATCATTTGTTTCAGTCGACCTCTATGGACGGACCGTGGAAAGAGCGTACCTTCTCCGGGCCTAATGTAAAGGATGGCACGGACAGACCGGGTGCACGACACGGCTGCATTGTGAAGGTGAACGAAACGGTTTATCAGGCTTTGTTGAAAGCATATAAAAAATAAATGTATAATCTTAATATGACTGTATTATGAAATATTATATATATACGATTTTTCTGCTTCTGTTGGCGGCATCCTGTAGCGATGACGTACAGAAATGGGATAATTGGCCGGAATGGAAACTTGCCTCTCCTCTTTCCGTAGGGGGGAATGTGTTGGATGAAGAAATTTACTCCAATTTTCAGGGGAAGAAGCTTCATTTGGAAAAGGGACAGGAAATCGAATTTTCGGGAACCGACGGTATAGAATCAATCCTCTCACCGGATTACTTTGAATACTTGTCCGGAAATAAAGCTCGTTTTAAAGGAGAGACAGGCGATTATAGTGTGCTTTATGATCCCGTTAATGAACTTCTGTATGTAGAAAAAGCCGGTGCAACTTATCCGGAAGGATTATGGTTCTGTGGTGCTAACTGGGGGCATCCTCAAGCGGGAGTGGTTACTACAAGTGGCTGGAGTATGGACGGAGCCAACAATGTGCTTTATTGTTATAAAAGTGCTGACAACGTTTTTCAGCTCACTGTATATCTGGCTAATAACTTCTCATTCAAGTTCTTCAAACATAGAGGTTGGGGAGAAGGTGATAATGAGATTACCACTTTACCGGAAGACAATATAACACTTACCACCCCATTCCTGGTTGCAGGAAAGAGTGGGGGAGATTTTATCCCTGGACCGCTGTTCCAACCCGGAGTATATCTTATTACGCTTGATTTGAATAATAATACTTGTGCTTTTGAAGCAAAAGATGAAAATATTCAGGAGCAAACCTTCCTTGTTAACGGGCATGAAATGGGTATATTAGAAGAGGCTTCGTCTTACCTGGGTATTGCTTTGGAACTTCATGAAGGCGATGAAGTGACTTTCGGCAATTTCGGTGATGTGAGAAAGATGCTTCAACCGGATTTCTTTGAAGATATAACAAAGGATAAAGCCACATTTATAGGGGCGGACGGAAACTATAAACTGTTTTACGATCCGGTAAACAAACTGATATATTTAGAAAATCGTTCAGTAAACTACCCGAATGGTTTATGGGTTTGCGGTTCTAATTTCGGACATCCTCAAGCCGGACGGGTGACTGTTGCCACATGGACCTTCAATTTGCCGAGTGATGCATTCCAGTGCGTGAAGATATCGGATAATGTTTTTGAAACAACTCTTTATCTGGTTAAAGATTTCCAGTTTAAATTCTATAAGCAACGTCCGTGGGGAGGTGAACTGGCTAGCACCACTGTTAATCCTTATCCTATAAATCTATTAGGTAAAGGCTGGTATTACAGTGATCCGGCAACAGGTGGTACTGGTGGCGGACATTTTACCGGTGATTTTGTAGCCGGACCGGATTTCACGCCGGGAGTATACCGTGTCCGGATAGATCTGAATAAGAATATATGTATGTTTATTGATAAGGTAGACGAAGGGCAGCTTGGAGAAGAATTTTATAAAATAAACGGTACAGAGCTGACTCAATCTAATGATCCCAATTATATCGGTGTAGAGTTGAATCTCACGAAAGGGCAGACTGTCGATTTTGAAGGTTTTAGTTATCTGGATTATATGCTTCAACCGGAATACTTTACGAATGAAAACGGCCAATACAAGTTTAATGCTCCGGATGGCAAGTATAAGATCTCCTATAATAAGAATAGGGAACTTATATATGTAGAGAAAACGACTGGTGCGGAATTCCCCGAAACTGTATGGATCACTGGGGCTACCTTCGGGCATCCTAGAATCAGCGGACTTCTTGCTGATGATATTGGAAATTGGGGATGGGAAAACCCGAAAGATTTTATCTGTTGTGTGAAGACCGGGGATCGTATTTTTGAAACCAATCTATTTTTAAACAATGACTTTATGTTCAGATTTTATAAGAAAAAAGGTTGGAATAATGAAATTACTTCGTTTGACGTGACTATTGTGTCTGAAGGTGATTTAATAGCCCGGGGCGGTTATTGGAACGGAGATCAATGGCAGGAAACAGAAAACTTCGGACCGGGAGCTAATTTCAGAGCCGGTATATATCATGTCAAGCTGGATATGAATACAAATACCTGCACGTTTACAAAGAAATACTAGTTATATTAGTATAGCATAACATAAAGAGGCCGGTTTTATACAAAACACGACCTCTTTATATAAATGGCTATGTGGTTTTCTCTTTTAGAAATGTCTTATTATATAGATTCTAAAAATAATATCCATGAAGAAATCTTTATTGGTTTTAGCTTTATTGTTTTCATTGGCAACCTTTTCCCAGTCTCCGGTCGATAAGTCTTTTCCTCCGGAAGAGTTGTTTGCTTTGGGTTCTTATTATTACCCCGAGCAATGGGATTCCTCCCAATGGGAACGTGATCTGAAGAAAATGTCGGAGATGGGGATCAAGTTCACCCATTTTGCGGAGTTCGCTTGGGCCATGATGGAGCCGGAAGAAGGAAAGTATGATTTTGAGTGGCTGGATCGTGCAGTCTCTTTGGCGGAGAAATATGGTTTGAAAGTAATCATGTGTACGCCTACTCCTACACCTCCTGCCTGGCTGTCGAAAAAGTCCCCCGATATATTGATTCAGCGGGATAATGGAGTTTCCATTCAGCACGGACGGCGTCAGCATGCTTCCTGGAGTAGCGACCGTTACCGTCGTTATGTAGAAAACATTGTTTCCCGTCTGGCAATTCGTTATGGCAATCACTCTGCTGTTATCGGCTGGCAGATTGACAATGAGCCGGGACACTACGGAGTAGTGGATTACAGTGAAAATGCACAACTAAAATTCCGCATCTGGCTACAAAAGAAATATGGAACTATCGACAAACTGAATGATACATGGGGAACCTCTTTCTGGAGTGAAACTTATCAGGACTTCGACCAAGTGCGTCTTCCCAGTCAGCAGGAAGTACCCGATAAGCCCAATCCTCATGCCATGCTCGATCTGAACCGTTTCATGGCCGACGAATTGGCGGGCTTTGTTAATATGCAGGCAGATATACTCCGGCAGCATATTAATAAAGACCAATGGATCACTACCAACCTGATTCCTGTTTTCAATCCGGTTGACCCGGTACGGATCGATCATACGGACTTTCTGACCTACACCCGCTATCTGGTGACCGGACATAATCAAGGAATAGGCAGCCAGGGCTTTCGAATGGGAATTCCCGAAGATCTCGGGTTTTCTAATGACCAGTTTCGTAACCGTGTAGGCAAAACATTCGGAGTGATGGAACTACAACCCGGTCAGGTGAACTGGGGAGTGTATAATCCACAACCCCTACCCGGCGCTGTGCGTATGTGGGTGTATCACGTTTTTGCAGGTGGCGGGAAGTTTGTGTGCAATTACCGTTTCCGTCAACCTCTGAAAGGCAGTGAACAATACCATTATGGCATGATAATGACCGACGGGGTGACTCTTTCTCCAGGTGGTGAAGAATATGTATGTATTGCGCAGGAGATGAAAAAGCTTCGTGCCGCCTACGATAAGAAAAACCGTATGCCCAAACAGCTGGCTTCCCGACGCATTGGACTGCTTTTCGATATGAACAACTATTGGGAAATGGAGTTCCAGCGTCAGACAGACCAGTGGTGGACGATGCCGCACATACATAAGTATTACAACCTGTTGAAGTCCTTTGCCGCTCCTGTCGATGTGATCTCGGAGAAGGAGGATTTTTCGGGTTATCCCTTCCTGATTGCGCCGGCTTATCAGTTGCTTGATAACAATTTGGTAGAACGTTGGACTGAATACGTGAAGAATGGAGGACATCTGATTCTGACCTGCCGTACCGGACAGAAAGACCGTAATGCCAAACTGTGGGAGGCTCCTTTAGCTGCTCCCATCCACCAACTGGCCGGAATAAACAGCTTGTACTATGACCATCTGCCTCACAGTCTCTACGGAAAAGTAGATTTCGGCGGTGAGGAATACGCCTGGAACAATTGGGCGGACGTACTAACTCCGGCTGCCGGAACAGATGTTTGGGCTGTGTATGCGGACCAGTTTTATAAGGGAGCTGCTTCTGTGATACACCGTAGGCTGGGTAAAGGAACGGTCACCTATATCGGAACGGATACCGATGACGGGAAGTTGGAGAAAGAAGTAGTACGTCGTGTATATGAGGAAGCCGGCGTACCGACTGAAGATTTACCATACGGAGTAGTGAAGGAATGGCGGGATGGTTTTTACATCGCTTTGAATTATACATCGGACATTCAGGAAATAGCCATTCCCGATGAGGCGGAGATATTGATCGGCAGTGCACGCCTCGAACCTGCAGGAGTAGTGGTGTGGAAGGAACAGTCAGACGACAGGCATAAATAATCAAATAAACGGGGATTAAAAGAACAAGAAATCTTTTATATTAATCAATTGAAAATAGCATGAAAAATAAATGGTGTGTTAATGTTGTGTTTTTATTCTTTTTAGTGGGGATATGTGTATGCGCTTGTACACAGGATTCTAATTCTTCAAACAACAGTCGTTGGACGGAAGAGAAGATACAAGAATGGTATGACAATCAGCCTTGGCTGGTAGGTTGCAATTATATTCCGGCAACGGCAATCAATCAGATAGAAATGTGGAGTGCGGATACTTTCGATCCTGAACAGATTGATAAAGAGCTATCATGGGCGCATGAACTGGGCTTTAATACCTTACGCGTATTCTTGAGCAGTGTCGTATGGCAAAATGATGCGGCAGGAATGAAGAAACGTATGGATGATTTTTTGAATATTTGCGGGCAATATTCAATCCGCCCTATGTTTGTGTTCTTTGATGATTGTTGGAATCCGGAGTCGGCTTATGGCAAGCAACCGGAACCGAAGACGGGTGTACATAATTCCGGCTGGGTGCAGGACCCTTCGTGTAGTTTGCGTAAAGACACACTGACGTTGTATCCTTTTCTACAAGAGTATGTAAAAGATATTGTCCGAACCTATGCTAACGATGACCGGATATTGATGTGGGATTTGTATAATGAACCCGGAAATAGTAAACACGAGGAAACTTCTTTGCCCTTATTGACGAATGTCTTTCGTTGGGTGCGCGATTGTAAACCGTCACAACCGATTACTGCCGGTGTATGGGACTATAATTCTCCCCGGAAGAATGTTCTGAATGCGTTTGTGTTGAATCATTCGGACATCATCTCTTATCATAATTACGATAATGAGGAACGGCATGGCGAATGTATCAAATTTCTGAAGATGCTTAACCGTCCGTTGATCTGTACCGAATATATGGCCCGTCGCAATGACAGCCGCTTTTGTAATGTTCTTCCTTTGATGAAAAAAGAAAAGGTAGGCGCCATCAATTGGGGATTTGTTGCAGGAAAGACAAATACTATTTTTGCCTGGGATGACGTCATTCCGTCGGGTGAAGAACCGGAATTATGGTTTCATGATATCTATCGTCCTACCGGAGTACCTTATCAGCAGGAAGAAGTCGATTGTATTCAATTCCTGACAGGAAAAAGATAGAATCACGTATTCTTTTTTATCTCTGTTTTTTAGTTTTCATATAGGTTGCTATACTATATTATTTTATTTTTGTATCGTTCTTCTATAATTTGATAACTACTATAATTAAAACCATGAAAAAACTGAAGATTTTATTATTCTTATGTATTGTTGCATGTACGCTTACGGTACAGGCGCAAAAACAATTTACTTTGAGCTCTCCGGATGGAAAGCTTCAAACGACGATTACCGTAGGTGATAAGCTGACTTATGACATCCACTGTAACGGACGGCAGATCCTTGCTCCTTCTCCAATTTCGATGACATTGGATAACGGAGAAGTCTGGGGAGAGAAAGCAAAGTTGTCCGGCACTTCCGGGAAAAAAGTAGATCAGATGATTCCTTCTCCTTTCTATCGTGCCAGTGAATTGAGAGACCACTATAATGAACTGACTCTTCGGTTTAAAAAAGACTGGAATGTAGAGTTCCGTGCGTACAATGATGGTATTGCTTACCGCTTTGTCAGCCGTGCGAAGAAGCCTTTCAACGTGGTAGATGAAACAGTAGATTATCATTTCCCATCCGATATGGTGGCTTCTGTGCCGTATGTAAAAGCTGGAAAGGACGGTGATTATGACTCTCAATATTTCAATTCCTTCGAAAATACTTATGCTACCGATCCATTGTCGAAGCTGAACAAAAAACGTTTGATGTTTTTGCCATTAGTCGTAGATGCCGGCGAAGGCGTTAAGATTTGTATCACAGAATCCGATCTGGAAAATTATCCCGGTCTCTATTTGTCTGCTGCTGAAGGAGACAACCGGTTGACGGGACGTTTCGCTCCATACCCCAAGAAGATGGTGCAAGGCGGACACAATCAACTTCAAATGTTGGTGAAAGAGCATGAAACTTACATTGCCAAAGTAGATAAACCCCGGAATTTCCCGTGGCGCATGAGCATTGTTACCACTTCCGATAAGGATTTGGCAGCAAGCAACTTGAGCTATTTATTGGCTGCCCCTTCCCGTTTGACGGATCTTTCATGGATCAAACCCGGCAAAGTAGCATGGGACTGGTGGAATGACTGGAATTTGGATGGCGTTGATTTTGTGACCGGAGTCAATAATCCGACTTATAAAGCCTACATTGATTTTGCTTCTGCAAACGGCATTGAGTATGTGATACTTGATGAAGGCTGGGCGGTAAATCTGCAAGCGGATTTGATGCAAGTGGTGAAAGAGATTAATCTGAAAGAATTGGTAGATTATGCAGCCTCCAAAAATGTAGGCATCATTCTTTGGGCCGGTTATTATGCTTTCGAGCGTGATATGGAGAACGTTTGCCGTCATTATGCCGACATGGGAGTAAAAGGTTTTAAGGTCGATTTTATGGATCGTGACGATCAGCTTATGACTGCGTTCAATTATCGGGCTGCCGAAATGTGTGCTAAATACAAACTGATCCTCGACTTGCACGGAACGCACAAACCGGCCGGTTTGAATCGTACTTACCCGAATGTATTGAACTTTGAAGGTGTCAATGGTCTGGAACAGATGAAATGGAGCCCAGCTTCGGTGGATCAGGTGAAGTATGACGTGATGATTCCTTTCACTCGTCAAGTATCCGGTCCGATGGACTACACTCAAGGAGCGATGCGCAATGCTTCGAAAGGTAACTATTATCCTTGCAATTCAGAACCGATGAGTCAGGGAACTCGTTGCCGTCAACTTGCTCTGTATGTTGTATTTGAATCTCCTTTCAATATGTTGTGTGATACGCCGAGCAACTATATGCGCGAACCGGAATCAACAGGATTTATTGCTGATGTTCCGACAGTGTGGGATGAAAGTATCGTGCTTGATGGTAAGATGGGAGAGTATATCGTAACAGCACGCCGGAGTGGAAATGTCTGGTATGTAGGTGGAATCACCGATTGGACGGCACGTGACATCGAAGTGGATTGCTCTTTCCTGGGTGGTAAGACGTATGACGCTACATTGTTTAAAGACGGAGCAAATGCTCACCGGATCGGGCGTGATTATAAATGTGAATCCATCCGGATAAAAAATGACAGTAAGTTGAAGATTCATTTGGCACCCGGAGGTGGTTTTGCTTTGAAGATTAAGTAAACAACCACTTTACACACTACATTGTATATTAAATCTTGAAATAGATTTGATATATCTGCAATAGGTTAGATAAGGGTGCGTGCAAATCTTTATAAACGAAGAATAACCCTCGTTACAACTATCTGTAGCGAGGGCTATTACATTAAAAAGAGAGTTCTGGCACATTCCTGTCAGATTCTTATAAGCAAGTCGATTGGGAGGATCACCCTGTAATGACGATGATAGGCAGGGAGGTGTCAGGATAAAGCCGCAATACCTGTCCCTATCAAATTGGCATTATTCATGCTTTTGATATCGACCTCTACATCTTCCAAACCAAACAAACTGAAAAGCTCCCGTAATTTTTCCATGACAATCATGTTATAGTTCTTGTCTTTTCTGTTCTTGCTCCAAAAAAGGCTACCTTCGGCAACCAGGCAAATTTTTCGTATATTCTTGTTGTATGACTTCAACAACATGATAAGCCCTGTCAGTGAAGCTGCAACTAACTGTGCTGATCTACTATATATCCACTGTGCTACTTCTACATACACCTCCTTATAAATATCGGGATAGTTCATAATAGAGGTGAGCTTTTGTGCATCAAACTTTTCTTCGAACTCCTCCAATGGGAAAGTGGCTTTTAGAATATCTCCCAGGTACATACCGGATACAGCTTTTTCGAAACGTTGTTTTCCCGGATTCCCGGAGATTCCATCTACTGTATTATCCACTGCAGTGAGGAACGGTGGGTGAAAATTTCCGGATTCCAGATTGACGGGAATCAATCCATCTACTTTATGTGACGGATTTAATTTTTTAATTTTGTCAGCCGGAATAAAAGTTGCCATATTGGTGCCTGTTCCTACAATCAGACCTATATACGCATCGTAACTACTGTCGGTAAGTCCGGCAAATAAACTGGCAACAGTGTCATTGAGCACTTTTATGTTCGTAAACTTGATTTTATTTCTTTCATTCAGATAGTCGAGTAAAGGTTTTCCAACAACTTCTCCGATCATCTCTTTTATATCAACTCCTTTGGTCCAACGTAGCAGTTTGGCATCTCCACCTGGGACGGACTCTGTCGGATAAGAAAAACAATATCCAATTGGCATCTCTTTTTCCCGTTTTATTCCGGTTATCATATCTGCCATTTCTTTGAACAACTCCTCTCGGGTATAACCGGGAGTTTTCATAATCGACATGTCCTTTTTCCAACCATTGTTAGGATGAATGGTGGGAGGCATTTTGCTGAAGTCAACGATTGCTACCCGGTAATTCGTTCCTCCCAAGTCGAGTACTAATGATTTGCCATTGATACCACTTGCTTTCGGAGTGATGAAAGTGGGAATGCATTGTATCTCTGCATTTTCAGTGTTCAAACCTTCTTCTACTTTCGCTTTAAATGAGCGAGCAATTTCTTTGAGCTGCTCATTATCTAACTGAAAAATATTTTTCTCCATGATATTATTTTTTATTGTATAGAATATGTTTATGTATGAATAACAACTGAAAAGGAATTTTGCTCGGTGGGTATACAGTATATGGCTCCGGCCGGATTTCTGGATTTATCTCTTTCTTTTTGCTCTTTTCCTTTTTGCTCTTTCTTAAAAAACGCAAAATTCAGGTTACTTACGCACACTTTCTCCTGTCGCCTATTTTTCACTTGCATTTCTCATATTCTCATTG
Organism: Bacteroides sp. 3_1_13; assembly: GCF_001185845.1. Classification (NCBI taxonomy): domain Bacteria; kingdom Pseudomonadati; phylum Bacteroidota; class Bacteroidia; order Bacteroidales; family Bacteroidaceae; genus Bacteroides; species Bacteroides sp. 3_1_13. The sequence continues at coordinate 5,783 of NZ_KQ236955.1, read as the reverse complement.
TTTTTCGATAAACGAAAGATAATCAAATAGATATATTATGAGAAATACTTTTCAAAACGGCATTTCTCATAATATTACCAGCTTTTTATGCTGAAAATAGTGTATTTCTCATAGACTTTTTTTTTATTCTCATATTCCTTTTATGCATTTTCTCTATTTCTTGTTTTTTGTGGTCGTCATTCTGTTCCTCCCAGTCTTTTTCCGGACTGATTGTTATTCTTCCTTTTTTATATAAGTAACTTTTTATAAAGCAATTACCTTGCCTTACTTTACTGCTTTCCTGTATTAAGTTCTCCTTATCCCTTTATATTTTATCCTAATCATTGTTGTGTTTTGCTATAAGTATTTGTATCGTTTCACTGGAGTGGGCAGATCATTGCACTCTAGTGAACGGTACTGTCTACTCTAGTGCACAGACCTTTCCACTCTAGTGGAACGATATGGCTGCTTATACATAAATATGCTAATGTCTACTCTCTATACTCTGCATGTCCATTTTATAATCTATTATTTAAGTATTACCTGATTACATCTCTAGCTTGGCTTGACTTCATAATAGTCTGATGCTTCCTTTGCCTTGTAGTAGACTCTTTTTTTACTGAGTGTTTCGTTGCAGTCCATGCTAACTATTACGGTTTTGTCGAAGAATAACTTGAATACTCTGCAAAACAAGTAAAAAAGTATTTGGAATCGCTTGGAAAATCTATGAGAAATGTTTTTGAAAGTGATGAAAAGGTATGAGAAATACGTTGTTTTATGGATAAAACGCTGGTAATACTATGAGAAATGCCGTTTTGAATAGTATTTCTCATAGTGTTATGCATTTGATTTATATATAGTTATTGTATTTACTATGAGAATATGAGAAATGAAAATTGAAAATCGTTTGCAGGAACCTGCCCTGAGCGTTTTTATTTTGATACAATCAGGGCAAACGTCCGCCTGAGTTTAATTCATCAATACATTGCTTTAAGTCGTAAGGACAAATTAGTGGGGATTTGAAAGTTGCCAATATATAGCTATAATAATTTTATGTCTCATACCTATTTCTTTGTCAAAATTGTTTGTTTGCTAAATATAAATTGCTACTTTTGTCGTAGTTTACTTTCGAGCGATGAAGGTAACTTTTTAATATTTTTATTGAGAACGGTTATTTGTTGCATTCAATCATAAAAATCCGCTAATTTTTTACCAGTGAATGACAATGAGTGACAGGTCTCGCGCACCTTTGCATATATACTTTGTTATATACACAATTGGGCGTGGGACTATCACTTGTGTTCACTGGGGGTCTTAGCGGATACCTATGATTGGCATGAGCAGATAGTTTCCACGTATTCTATGCTAATATCCTAATCTCTTATTCCGTTTAACAATAAATTAACTTCTCGTTCTTTTTCCTTTCTATAACTTCTCGTTCTTCATAATATTTGTATGTATTTTGATCATATGGTACTTTCTTCCTGACTAATGCCACTATGATTCTTATGAGTTTGTTCTTGACATTATTTAAAGCCACTTGAGGCTTCTTTCCCTTACTAATCAGTCTTTGATAGTAATCTCTAATTTCGGGATTATATATTTTGGCTATATGAGCTGCTTGTCCTAATAATGATTTAATAAGTTTATTGGCGAAATGGCTTGTATGAGCAGGTGTATTTACACTCGTTCCGGATTGTTTACCAAAGGGGGCAACTCCATAATAGCATGCAATCTTTCTTGGGTCATATCCGAATTTTTTGAAGTTGTTTGTGTAGACCAACATACAGGTTGCGTTTTGCCTGGCTACGCCTTTTATTGAGGTTATAATAGCATAATTTTCTTTCAGTTCCTCATCCGCCTCTATTATGCTATCAATGGCCTTATCGCATTCGGCAATTGTTTTGTTTATCTCCGCAATAAGGTGTTTGCTCTTGCGGTTGATGAAGGATATTGCTTTTGACTTGTTTGATTGTGATTTGTCCTCTTTTCGTAATTCCATTGCCACTCTTTGCCCAACTAGCTTATGCCTATAGAGGAAAATCTCCCTTAGTTGCGCAAGGGATTCATTCAATGGTTCAAAGGGTACAACCTTGTCCTGTTGCCTCCATGCGTATTCAGCAATGATTGCTGAGTCCGCCTTATCGTTTTTCACACGCTGGATACCACTGCTATGTTTTATGGCGTAAGCGTTCTCAATCCATATGTCATAGCCTTTTCCGTAAAGCCATTTGCTCAGTCCTATACTACATGAACCTGTGTCTTCTCCACAGAATAGCCATTCCTCAGCAATTGTATTCCAAGCGTTTGTTTTAACCCAATTACATAACTTGCGGTAGCCCGTAGTGTTATTTGGGAAACACCCATACTCACGGGAGCCTATTTCGTTCATTCCACATGCGAGAATTATCGTCGCGTCAAGTTTCTCCTTTGAAAAATCAATTCCAATAAATAATTTTTTCATATTTTTGCTGTACTTTTCTAAGACTGGTAAAAGCTGTTTGAACTCTAAACTCTAAATAGGCTCGCAACCTTGATATTCTATCGGAGCTTTGCAGCTTGGCGGAGAGAGGCCGTTACGTGGGCTAGCCTCAAGTGCTTTCTCTTTTATGGTGTCCTCTTCCCGCCTATCAGTCTTTATCTTAATACAACAAAGATAATAAGACTGATATTTTCCTGATAAGATGCGGAGGTAATTATTCGTCTCGCTTGACTTTTTTAAAATAAATTTCCGACCTCTTATCTATTAACTGCAAACTTAGAGCTCTTTCTTTTTTATAAACCCTCGCACCATCGGGAACTGATGCGGTAAATAACGCAACCTATGTACGGAGACTTTAATCGCATTGTTGTTCAGCTGGTTCAGCATCCTGTCATGCACAAACCTCTCTCGGATTTAACCTATACGGAATGTGAACTGGCCTATGCTTTGATAAGAGAATTGATTGATTTGTCAACTGAAGGTGATTATACTTTATTGGACTATATCCAAATGGCTCGCCTGGAGTATTATCTGGGTGAGTTGTCTTGTAAGATCAACTGTAGTAGGGAGGAAACTGCCCTTCATTATGCGGGCGCTCTTCATCTATTAGAAAAAGGCGGCTTTGATTTGGGCATAAAGAAGTGGGTTGAACTTGTCAGCCTGCGGATCGAGAATCCTAAAAAAGAATGATATTCTGATTTTGTATATAGAATCTGATCGGTATACTCAGTATTTATCCGGCATATCTATATGGAATAGTCAACCGTTAGACTGCTTAGAACAAGTATTCTAACGGTTGACAATAAATTCTCTTGCTTTTATAATATTTTTCTATATATCCTGTTAATTACTCTATTAGTCATGCCCAATTAACCATTCCAATTAATCCATCCTCTTTAATAATCCTCTTTAATCCATCCCCTTTAATAATCTCCTTTTGTAATGTCCCTTTGTGGTATATCCCTAGTATTCTTTTTACATTTCGTTCTTTTTCTTGTTTTCCTTCTATATCATCTTCTTGTCTCTTTCTTCCTGTTGTCTTTTTCTCAGCTGTAATTCGACTGTAATTTTGTTATTTCTTTCTTCTGCATCTTTTTCTCTCTTGCGTTCGCCTACGCGCCCGCGTGTGATATAATAATGTGTCTCATGTGTACCGTTTCCGCCCCCAATCCACTCATGATAAAAAAATATGTTCTACAACATCATTATCCTTCAGCACTTTAGCCGATTCTTTCAAAAAAACTTAGAAAAAAGAGTTTAATATATTTGGATTGTATACTAAAAGGGCGTACTTTTGCACCCGCTTTCCAAGAGAAGAAAGCCTTGCAGAATTGACATAGTGAAAAAGCGAAATTGTGCTTAAAGAAAAGAACAAAAAAACTTCCGAAAAGTTTTGGAGGATAATAAATAAAGTTCTTATCTTTGCAGCCCGATTCGCAAAGAAAACGGCCTTTGTTTTTTCTTTTATACATTCTTTCCCTTTCGCATAGAGAGCCTGAGAAATGAGTAAAAAGAAAAAATGAAAAAAAACTTCCGAAAAAGTTTGGTAGTTAAAAATAAAGCCTTTACCTTTGCACCCGCTTTTAAAACGAAAGCAGCAAGTTCTTTGAAATATTGATAAACAATACAAGTAGTACAAGTAAAAAATAGAACCGTCAATACTTGTCCGAGAGAGTAGCGATACGATTGAAGATAATAGGTATTTGAATAAGGTCAATAAATTACGGCGTCCTGAACAGAGCAAAAAATCATCTTAACAGATGAAAAGATACTTTTACAATGAAGAGTTTGATCCTGGCTCAGGATGAACGCTAGCTACAGGCTTAACACATGCAAGTCGAGGGGCAGCATTTTAGTTTGCTTGCAAACTAAAGATGGCGACCGGCGCACGGGTGAGTAACACGTATCCAACCTGCCGATAACTCGGGGATAGCCTTTCGAAAGAAAGATTAATATCCGATGGTATATTAAAACCGCATGGTTTTACTATTAAAGAATTTCGGTTATCGATGGGGATGCGTTCCATTAGTTTGTTGGCGGGGTAACGGCCCACCAAGACTACGATGGATAGGGGTTCTGAGAGGAAGGTCCCCCACATTGGAACTGAGACACGGTCCAAACTCCTACGGGAGGCAGCAGTGAGGAATATTGGTCAATGGACGAGAGTCTGAACCAGCCAAGTAGCGTGAAGGATGACTGCCCTATGGGTTGTAAACTTCTTTTATATGGGAATAAAGTATTCCACGTGTGGGATTTTGTATGTACCATATGAATAAGGATCGGCTAACTCCGTGCCAGCAGCCGCGGTAATACGGAGGATCCGAGCGTTATCCGGATTTATTGGGTTTAAAGGGAGCGTAGGTGGATTGTTAAGTCAGTTGTGAAAGTTTGCGGCTCAACCGTAAAATTGCAGTTGAAACTGGCAGTCTTGAGTACAGTAGAGGTGGGCGGAATTCGTGGTGTAGCGGTGAAATGCTTAGATATCACGAAGAACTCCGATTGCGAAGGCAGCTCACTAGACTGCAACTGACACTGATGCTCGAAAGTGTGGGTATCAAACAGGATTAGATACCCTGGTAGTCCACACAGTAAACGATGAATACTCGCTGTTTGCGATATACAGTAAGCGGCCAAGCGAAAGCATTAAGTATTCCACCTGGGGAGTACGCCGGCAACGGTGAAACTCAAAGGAATTGACGGGGGCCCGCACAAGCGGAGGAACATGTGGTTTAATTCGATGATACGCGAGGAACCTTACCCGGGCTTAAATTGCATTTGAATAATCTGGAAACAGGTTAGCCGCAAGGCAAATGTGAAGGTGCTGCATGGTTGTCGTCAGCTCGTGCCGTGAGGTGTCGGCTTAAGTGCCATAACGAGCGCAACCCTTATCTTTAGTTACTAACAGGTCATGCTGAGGACTCTAGAGAGACTGCCGTCGTAAGATGTGAGGAAGGTGGGGATGACGTCAAATCAGCACGGCCCTTACGTCCGGGGCTACACACGTGTTACAATGGGGGGTACAGAAGGCAGCTACCTGGTGACAGGATGCTAATCCCAAAAACCTCTCTCAGTTCGGATCGAAGTCTGCAACCCGACTTCGTGAAGCTGGATTCGCTAGTAATCGCGCATCAGCCATGGCGCGGTGAATACGTTCCCGGGCCTTGTACACACCGCCCGTCAAGCCATGAAAGCCGGGGGTACCTGAAGTACGTAACCGCAAGGAGCGTCCTAGGGTAAAACTGGTAATTGGGGCTAAGTCGTAACAAGGTAGCCGTACCGGAAGGTGCGGCTGGAACACCTCCTTTCTGGAGCGATGTCGTAA